>NZ_RBIZ01000004.1:0-748436 GCF_003634235.1 Yokenella regensburgei
TGCCGCCAGCGTTCAATCTGAGCCATGATCAAACTCTTCAATTTAAGTTTGATGCTCGTAGAATTAAACTTCGTAATGAATTACGTGTTCACTCTTTGAGACTTGGTATTCATTTATCGTCCGAGGACGTTAAGAATCCATGTCACTTTGAGTGCCCACACAGATTGTCTGATAAATTGTTAAAGAGCAGTGCAACGCGGCTTTCGCTCACCGTTGCGAGGTCCCGTATAATACATTTTCCTCTTTCAGAGTCAAGCGATTAATTTCGCTTTTCTCTTCTGACCCGGCGGCTTGTTTGCCGTTGTTCCGTGTCAGTGGTGGCGCATTATAGGGAGTAATTCTGAAGTGACAAGCATAAATTCAAAAAAACTTTTCGTTCGTTCACTTTTCACTCAAATCATGCGCCGGACAGTAAGTTTTGCCTGGTTTTTAAACAAAAACGAGCCCCGCAGGGCCCGTTTTTTTTGTTTTGTGACTTACTGCACTGCCACAATCTTGTCGTCTTTGACTTCCAGACGCACCGTTTTACCCGGAACCAACTCTCCGGACAGTATTTGTTGCGCCAGCGGGTTTTCAATCTGCTGCTGGATTGCACGTTTCAACGGACGCGCGCCATACACCGGATCGTAACCATTCTCGCTCAACAGCTTCAGCGCATCATCTGAGATGTGGACTTCATAGCCACGCTCCTCAAGACGTTTATAAAGACGCTGCAGCTGAATGCTGGCAATAGAAGCAATGTGTTTTTCACCTAACGGATGGAACACGACCACTTCATCAATACGGTTGATGAATTCCGGACGGAAGCTGTGGCTCACCACACCTAACACCAGATCCTTCATATGGCTATAGTCCAGCTCGCCGAAACGCTCCTGAATCAGATCAGAACCGAGGTTAGAGGTCATGATGACAACCGTGTTACGGAAGTCGACCGTTCTCCCCTGCCCGTCGGTCAGACGACCATCATCCAGTACCTGCAACAGAATATTGAACACGTCCGGATGCGCTTTCTCTACTTCGTCCAGCAAAATGACGGAATACGGACGACGGCGCACAGCTTCTGTCAGATAGCCCCCTTCTTCATAACCGACATATCCCGGAGGCGCACCGACCAGACGAGACACGGAGTGTTTCTCCATAAACTCGGACATATCAATACGCACCATTGCATCGTCGCTGTCGAACATAAAGTTAGCCAGCGCTTTGCAAAGCTCGGTTTTACCGACCCCGGTCGGCCCGAGGAACAGGAATGAACCAATCGGACGGTTCGGGTCAGACAACCCGGCACGGCTACGACGAATCGCATTTGATACCGCTTCAACCGCTTCGTTCTGGCCAATCACGCGCTGATGCAGGTCCTGCTCCATGCGCAGCAGCTTATCGCGCTCGCTTTCCATCATGCGAGCTACCGGGATCCCGGTCCAGCGCGCCAGCACGTCAGCAATTTCAACGTCGGTCACACGGTTACGCAGCAAACGCATGGTCTTACCTTCAGACTGCGTCGCCGAAGCAAGCTGTTTTTCCAGCTCAGGAATTTTACCGTACTGCAGCTCCGACATACGGGCGAGGTCACCCACGCGGCGGGCCTGCTCAATGGCAATTTTCGCCTGCTCAAGTTCTGCTTTGATCGTCTGCGTACCGGAGAGTGATGCTTTTTCTGCCTTCCACTCTTCTTCTAATACCGAATACTGCCGCTCTTTGTCGTCGAGCTCTTCGTTAAGCATATCCAGACGTTTACGGCTCGCTTCGTCGGACTCTTTCTTCAACGCCTGCTGCTCCAGCTTGAGCTGGATGATGCGGCGGTCAAGCCGGTCGAGCTCTTCCGGTTTAGAGTCAATCTGCATACGAATGCTGGACGCGGCTTCATCGATAAGGTCGATAGCTTTATCCGGCAGCTGACGGTCGGAGATGTAACGGTGCGAAAGCGTCGCCGCTGCCACAATCGCCGGGTCAGTGATCTGCACATGGTGGTGCAGCTCATAGCGTTCTTTCAGACCACGCAGAATGGCGATGGTGTCTTCTACCGTCGGTTCGGCAACAAACACTTTCTGGAAACGACGCTCAAGGGCAGCATCTTTCTCGATAAACTGGCGATACTCATCAAGCGTAGTCGCCCCCACACAGTGCAACTCCCCTCGCGCCAGCGCCGGTTTCAGCATGTTACCGGCATCCATCGCGCCGTCTGCTTTACCGGCCCCAACCATGGTGTGTAGTTCGTCGATAAACAGGATAACGTTGCCTTCCTGTTTCGCCAGATCGTTCAGCACCCCTTTCAGGCGCTCTTCAAATTCCCCGCGATACTTAGCACCGGCCACCAGCGCCCCCATATCGAGAGAAAGCACCCGGCGGCCCTTCAGCCCTTCCGGCACTTCGCCGTTGACGATCCGCTGCGCCAGCCCTTCAACGATAGCGGTTTTACCAACGCCAGGTTCACCAATCAGCACTGGGTTATTTTTGGTACGACGCTGCAGTACCTGGATGGTACGACGAATCTCTTCATCACGGCCGATAACCGGATCGAGTTTGCCCTGCTCAGCACGCTCGGTCAGATCGACGGTAAATTTCTTCAATGCCTGACGCTGATCTTCAGCCCCCTGGTCGTTCACGCTTTCACCTCCACGCATATGTTCAATCGCCTGAGTCACGTTGGCCGTTGTCGCGCCAGCGGATTTCAGTAAATCAGTCAGCGTGCCGCGCGAATCAAGTGCGGCCAGAACAAACAGTTCTGACGAAATAAAGTTATCACCTCGTTTTTGCGCCAGCTTGTCGCAAAGGTTCAGGACCCGGACCAGATCCTGTGAAGGCTGGACGTCGCCGCCGGTGCCTTCCACTTGTGGAAGACGGCTCAGCGCCTGCTCAATAGCAGTACGCAGCGAATCCGCATTAATGCCCGCCGAGGTTAATAAAGGACGTACCGATCCCCCTTCCTGATTCAGCAAGGCGCTCATTAGATGAAGAGGTTCGATGAATTGGTTGTCGTGCCCCAGTGCCAATGACTGGGCATCGGCAAGAGCAAGCTGGAATTTATTGGTAAGACGATCCAGACGCATAACTCCTCCCATAACAGGTCAAATTTGCTACTGGAGATTAAATGAGGTCATCCCTCAATTATTCAAGGTTAAAGACCTGGACTATGCGAAAAATAAATCTGCGTACTGGATCGTCTTGATTCTTTAGGTTATATCAGCCAAACGAAACTTGCCATACGACCTGTCGTTCTGTCGCGGCGATAAGAGAAAAAATCATCCTTTTGACTGAGCGTACAGTGGTCTCCACCGTAGACGCTATCAACCCCGACGTTTGCCAGACGCTGACGTGCAAGCTCATAAATATTCGCATAAAATTTTTCACCGACCGGACGAAATGCGCGGTTCGCGTTGGCATCTTTAGCCATGAACGCTTCACGTACTTCTGGCCCCACTTCAAACGCGTCAGGGCCAATAGCAGGCCCGAGCCAGGCCATGATGTTTTCCGGTTTATCAGCGAAACAGGCTACCGTTTCCTCCAGTACACCTTCACACAGCCCACGCCAGCCGGCATGAGCTGCAGCCACTTCCGTCCCATCACGATTACAAAACAGCACCGGCAGGCAGTCAGCGGTCATCACTGCGCACACCAACCCTGGCGTATTACTGTATGACGCATCCGCCCGCTTCGATGAATAAGATCCACCGTGTAATCTAAGCACATCTTTCCCGTGCACCTGCTCAAGCCAGACCGGGTTTGACGGCAAGGCACCTGCCGCAAACAGGCGCTTGCGGTTTTCGTCAACATGCTCAAGGTTATCGCCACAGTGGGCACCCAGATTCAGCGAATCATAGGGCGGCAGGCTTACGCCTCCGACACGTGTAGAACTACAGGCCGCAACTCCCTGCGGAGCAGGCCACTGTGGAACGATTACCTTAGTCATAACCAGTCAACTTCATCCTTATGAGCTTCAAAATCGGCGCGCATCGCGTTAATCAGATCCACCATATCCTGAGGGATAGGCGCATGCCACTCCATTTCAATACCGGTGATAGGATGATACAAACGCAGCATCGTTGCGTGCAGCGCCTGACGGTCAAATTTGCGCAGTTCGGTAATAAACTCGTCAGAGGCATGCTTCGGCGGGCGCGGACGGCCACCGTACAGCTGATCGCCCACCAGCGGGTGAGTGATATGCGCCATATGCACGCGGATTTGGTGTGTACGACCGGTCTCCAGACGTAACCGCAAACGCGTGTGCACACGGAAGTGCTCCATGATGCGATAGTGAGTAACCGCCGGTTTACCCATCGGGTGAACAGACATGTGGGTACGCTTGGTCGGATGACGGCTGATAGGCTCTTCCACCGTGCCACCGGAAGTCATATGACCGATGGCCACCGCTTCATACTCACGGGTGATTTCACGCAGCTGCAGCGATTCCACCAGGCGAGTCTGCGCCGGGATGGTTTTAGCCACCACCATCAGCCCCGTCGTGTCTTTGTCCAGACGGTGTACAATCCCCGCACGCGGCACGTCAGCAATAGGCGGATAGTAATGCAGCAGCGCATTCAGCACCGTGCCGTCCGGGTTACCGGCACCCGGGTGAACCACGAAATCACGCGGTTTGTTGATGACCAGAATATCGTCATCTTCATAAACAATGTTCAGGGGGATATCTTGCGCTTCGAAACGAACTTCTTCTTCGATCTCGACGTCGACCGCAATGATTTCACCACCCAACACTTTCTCTTTCGGCTTGTCGGTGACCTTGCCGTTAACCAGCACACGCTGGTCGAGGATCCATTCTTTTATCCGCGAACGTGAATAATCCGGGAACAATTCGGCCAAAGCCTGATCTAAGCGTTGACCGAGTTGGTTTTCGGACACCGTTGCGGTGAGTTGTACTCGTTGTGCCATATACAGCTTCTTCGTTTATCGTTGGGGTTTTACGGCTTTGCCGTTTAATATAGTGTGCTATTGTAGCTGGTCTTAACCGGGAGCAGGAACAGAGAATCTCCCGTATAAACATTTTGAGGAAAGTCAAAACGTCATGACGCGCATGAAATATCTGGTGGCAGCTGCCACGTTGAGCCTGGCTTTGGCGGGGTGCTCGGGTTCAAAGGAAGTGGTGCCTGATAATCCGCCGAATGAAATTTATGCCACCGCCCAGCAAAAGCTGCAGGACGGTAACTGGAAACAGGCGATAACGCAACTGGAAGCGTTGGATAACCGCTATCCGTTTGGCCCGTACTCGCAGCAGGTGCAGCTCGATCTGATCTACGCCTACTACAAAAACGCCGATCTGCCGTTGGCTCAGGCCACTATCGATCGTTTCATGCGCCTGAACCCGACTCATCCTAACATTGATTACGTCATTTACATGCGTGGTTTAACCAACATGGCGTTGGATGACAGTGCGCTGCAGGGCTTCTTCGGGGTTGATCGTTCTGATCGCGATCCGCAGCACGCTCGTGACGCGTTCCGTGACTTCTCGAAACTGGTTCGCGGCTACCCGCAAAGCCAGTACTCTACTGATGCCTATAAGCGCATGGTATTCCTGAAGGACCGTCTGGCGAAGTACGAGCTGTCCGTCGTAGATTACTACACGGCACGTGGCGCATGGGTCGCGGTGGTGAACCGTACCGAAGGCATGCTGCGTGACTACCCGGATACGCAGGCAACCCGCGATGCGTTACCGAAGATGGAAAACGCCTACCGCCAGATGCAGATGACTGCGCAGGCCGACAAAGTCGCGAAGATTATTGCCGCTAACGGCAGCAAAACCTGAGTCACTCGATGAACATAAAAACGGCAGCCAGATGGCTGCCGTTTTTTTATGCGATTTTGGCGTTGACGGAGGCGTAGTTTCGTCAGCGCATCCCATCAAATATGGCTCTCTTTTCGCAATCCGACAAGGTAAAAATCACTTCTTCCTGTCCTTTCTCACAAAAAGAATCCATTGACAAAAAGTGACAAAATAATGTGATTTACATCACACATTTTGACATTAGGAACGGTATGCTGGAATCACCAAGACGGGAAAGACAAGAGGTATAATTTATGACAATGAACATTACCAGCAAGCAAATGGAAATCACCCCGGCTATTCGCCAGCATGTCGCAGACCGTCTCACCAAATTGGAAAAATGGCAGACCCATTTAATTAACCCACATATCATTCTGTCGAAGGACCCACAGGGCTTCATCGCTGACGCCACAATAAATACGCCAAACGGACACCTGGTCGCCAGCGCTAAACACGAAGATATGTACACCGCGATTAACGATTTGATCAACAAGCTGGAACGGCAGCTCAATAAGGTACAGCACAAAGGGGAAGCACGTCGCGCCAATGCATCGGTGAAAGACGTTAACTTCGTTGAACAAGAGTAACCTTCACAATTGAGTGTATCGCCAACGCGCCTTCGGGCGCGTTTTTTGTTGACAGCATGAAAACAGTACGGGTACTGTTAAGTCAGGCAACTCAAGGAAATCGCCGTGAAATCTACACCGTTCTTCTTCGCATTCTTTTTTACCTTCCCCTGACTGGGAGGCGTTTCGTCGTATAAGAAAGAATGCGAAGACGAACAATAAGGCCTCCCAAGCGGGAGGCCTTTTTTATTGATAACGATAAAGGCAACACGACATGACATCTGAAAACCCGTTACTGGCGTTACGCGACAAAATCAGCGCCCTGGATGAAAAACTGCTGGCACTGCTGGCAGAACGCCGTGAGCTGGCGGTAGAGGTAGGTAAAGCGAAGCTGGCTTCACATCGCCCGGTGCGCGATATCGACCGCGAGCGCGATTTGCTGGAGCGCCTGATTGCCCTCGGGAAAGCTCATCATCTGGATGCCCACTACATCACCCGTCTCTTTCAGCTCATCATTGAAGACTCGGTGCTGACCCAGCAGGCTCTGCTTCAGCAGCATCTGAATAAAACCAATCCACATTCCGCACGCGTAGCGTTCCTCGGCCCGAAAGGTTCCTATTCACACCTGGCAGCCCGCCAGTACGCCGCGCGTCATTTCGAACAGTTTATTGAGAGCGGCTGCGCGAAGTTTGCCGACATCTTCAATCAGGTTGAAACCGGACAGGCTGATTACGCCGTTGTCCCCATTGAGAACACCAGCTCCGGCGCCATCAACGACGTTTACGATCTGCTGCAGCACACCAGCTTGTCTATCGTCGGCGAGATGACTATCCCTATCGATCACTGCGTACTGGTGTCCGGCTCTACCGATCTCAGCAAAATTGAAACCGTCTACAGCCACCCGCAGCCTTTCCAGCAGTGTAGCCAGTTCCTCAACCGCTATCCGAACTGGAAAATTGAGTACACCGAAAGCACCTCGGCAGCAATGGAGAAAGTCGCGCAGGCAAATTCTCCGCACGTGGCAGCTCTCGGCAGCGAAGCGGGGGGTGCGCTGTACGGATTACAGGTGCTTGAGCGTAACCTGGCAAACCAGACGCAGAACATTACCCGCTTCATCGTACTGGCGCGTAAATCGATTAACGTCTCTGACCAGGTTCCGGCGAAGACCACGCTGCTCATCGCCACCGGACAGCAGGCCGGTGCTCTGGTTGAAGCGCTGCTGGTCATGCGCAACCACAACCTCATCATGACCAAACTCGAGTCACGCCCCATCTACGGCAATCCATGGGAAGAGATGTTTTATCTGGATATCCAGGCCAACCTGGAAGCCGGGTCGATGCAGCACGCGTTGAAAGAGCTCTCAGACATTACTCGCTCGATGAAGGTGCTGGGCTGCTACCCCAGCGAAAACGTCGTCCCGGTCGACCCGGTTTAAGCGAGAAACAGAAAGCAAAAAGCCAGCGGAAATGCCGCTGGCTTTTATTATTTCAGGAAGCATTACAACCGGCTGTCATTCGCCTGACGCAGTAATCCCCGACTTTCATTCTGGAAGCGCTTCGCGTAATCGCCAAACCAGTGTTCGACCTTGCGGAAACTATCGATAAACGCCTGCTTGTCGCCCTGCTCCAGTAAACCTATCGCTTCACCAAAACGCTGGTAGTAGCGTTTAATCAGCGCCAGGTTACTCTGCGACGACATGATGATGTCGGCGTAAAGCTGCGGATCCTGGGCAAAGAGCCGTCCGACCATCGCCAGCTCAAGGCGATAAATCGGCGATGACAGCGCCAGAAGCTGTTCAAGCTGCACGTTTTCTTCCGCCAGATGCAGGCCATAGGCGAAGGTGGCAAAGTGACGCAGCGCCTGAATAAAGGCCATATTCTGATCGTGCTCAACCGCACTGATGCGATGCAATCGCGCGCCCCAGACCTGAATCTGCTCCAGGAACCACTGGTAAGCCTCAGGCTGGCGGCCATCGCAGTAGACGACCACCTGCTTTGCCAGGCTCCCGCTGTCGGGGCCAAACATTGGGTGCAGCCCGAGCACCGGACCACCGTGCGCCGCGAGCATCGCCTGCAGCGGCCCCGCTTTTACCGAAGCCAGATCGACCAGAATGCAATCAGCTGGCAGCGGTGGCAGCTTCGCGATGGTTTGCTCCGTCACGTGAATCGGTACACTGACAATCACCATCCCGGCATCGGCGACAATCTCTTCTGCCCGCGCCCAGTCCTCTTTCTCGAGGATGCGCACCTGGTAGCCAGAGAGCGTAAGCATCTTTTCAAAAAGA
Source organism: Yokenella regensburgei (assembly GCF_003634235.1). Taxonomy (NCBI): domain Bacteria; kingdom Pseudomonadati; phylum Pseudomonadota; class Gammaproteobacteria; order Enterobacterales; family Enterobacteriaceae; genus Yokenella; species Yokenella regensburgei. The sequence continues at coordinate 8,627 of NZ_RBIZ01000004.1, forward strand.
CGCCCCATCTGCCCGCCGCCGCCGACGATCACCACCGGACGCAGGTTCGGCCGCAGTGTTTTAAAGCCCTTATCATTTTCGCTGGAGTAAGACTCCCGCATTACCCGACGCAGGACATCCTCAATAAGATCGGGAGGAACCCCGAGCGATTCCGCCTCCGCGCGGCGGGATGCCAGCATTGAGGCTTCGCGCTCTGGCACATAAATCGGCAAGCCGTATTTGCTTTTGACTTCGCCAACTTCTGCAACCAGCTCCAGACGGCGCGCCAGCAATCCCAGCAGCGCCTTATCCACTTCATCAATTTGATCGCGTAATGCGGTCAGTTCAGCAACCATAACTATCCTCTTACCCCTGGCGAGCGGACAGATGCCCGCGCAGGTCTTTATCAAGCTCACGCAGCAGCGCGTCAGTGGTTTCCCAACTGATGCAGGCATCGGTAACCGAGACGCCGTACTTCATATTGCAACGCGGCTGTTCGGAAGACTGATTGCCTTCATGAATATTGCTTTCAATCATCAGGCCAATGATAGAACGATTTCCGTCTTTGATCTGCGCGACGACGGATTCTGCCACCGCTGGCTGACGGCGGTAGTCTTTGTTCGAGTTTCCGTGGCTACAATCGATCATCAGCGACGGTTTGAGTCCCGCCTGCTCCATCTCTTTTTCGCACTGCGCAACGTCCGCCGGGCTGTAATTTGGCGCTTTACCACCGCGCAGGATCACATGACCATCCGGGTTGCCTTGGGTCTGCAGCAGGCACACCTGGCCCGCCTGGTTAATGCCGACAAAACGGTGCGGCATCGCAGCGGCACGCATCGCGTTAATCGCCGTCGCAAGGCTTCCATCAGTACCGTTTTTAAAGCCTACCGGCATCGAAAGGCCGGAGGCCATTTCGCGGTGCGTTTGTGATTCCGTGGTGCGCGCCCCAATCGCGGACCAGCTAAACAGATCCCCCAGGTACTGCGGGCTATTCGGATCCAGCGCTTCCGTCGCCAACGGTAGCCCCATGCTCACCAGTTCCACCAGCAGCTGACGCGCAATCTTCAGACCCGCTTCAACATCAAACGAACCATCCATATGCGGATCGTTAATCAGCCCTTTCCAGCCCACCGTGGTACGTGGTTTTTCAAAATAGACGCGCATGACCAGGTAGAGGCTATCGCTGACCTCTTCTGCAAGCGTTTTAAAACGACGAGCGTATTCCAGAGCCGCCTCTGGATCGTGGATAGAACAAGGACCGCACACCACCAGCAAGCGCGGATCGCGCCCGGCAATAATATTGGAGATGGTGTTACGCGACTGCTCGATCTGCGCTTCCTGTGATGCTGTCAGCGGGAATTCTGCTTTCAGCGATTCAGGCGTAATGAGGATCTGTTCGTCGGCGATATGTACGTTGTTCAGCGCGTCTTTTTGCATGATGGTGTCCTGTGTAGCTCGTTTGCGATAGTCATGTCTTAGTGAAGATGAAGTCACAATACCACAGACAGTAAAGATTACAAGCCACAATGCGTACACATAAGTTTACAGCAGGCAATTTATCGCCATTTAATTACCCATTATTATGTACACATTAATTTACACCCTCCATTTTCGTCAGTTCAACTATGCTGAGATCAGCGCAAGGAGAACCCAATGATCCGAATAATGATGGTGGTGATGCTGCTGTTGTTGAGCGGCTGTCAGATCAATCCTTATACCTTTTCACCTCACTGGACAAGCACCAACTGGTACGAAGCAGGCCGGGAAGATGGACTTTCGGGTATTAATGCTAAAAGTGACGACGATCTTGCCGATGACTGGAATGATAAAAAGGTCGATCGCGTTAGCTACATGAAAGGCTATAACGAGGGTCTGTCACATATCTGTCAGGAGAAGCTTCTGTATGGCTGGGGAATGAATGGGAAAATATATCCTGATGGCTGCGACTCGCGCGAAAATGCCCGTGAGTTGCGCGCATCATGGCAAAAAGGACTCGATGATGGCAGTCGTAATTCTCGACTTAATTAAATTTAACAGCACAAACTGCGATATTTTCGGCATTTAAGATTTAACTTAAGTACAAACAAACCGTTTCAGGACGTAATGACTGCCTGGAGCAATAATGATATCCTTAATATTACATTCACTTATGTTTTTATTTCAGGCTGTACGGCGGACCCTGGTGAGCAACCAACTGTTGAAATTTCTGTGCCAACTGATGTTGATGCTGCCCCTTATATTTATTGGCCCGCCACTGTTTGCCGGGACACAGCCTGTCCCGGAGAAATCAGTACGTGCTATTGTTTCAGGCATTGTCAGCTACACGCGCTGGCCGGCGCTCTCCGGACAGCCACGCTTATGCGTTTTTTCATCATCACGCTATGTGAGTGTGCTTACCGGAACAACTGCCGACCCGCAACCCTATTTCCCTGTGCTTATTCACAGCGAACAAGAAGCGCTAACGGCGCGCTGTGACGCGATATATTTCGGTCATGAATCGCCGTCACAACAAATAGCGCTGGTGGGAAAGTACCAACCAAAGCCTTTGCTAACCATCGCCGAGCAGAACCAGGATTGCACGGCGGGAAGTGCTTTCTGCCTGATATTTGATGCAAACGAAGTGAGATTTTCAGTAAACCTTGACGTGCTCTCCCGCAGCGGTGTCAGGGTTAACCCTGATGTGTTAATGCTTGCCCGGACTAAAAAGCATGAATAAGGATATTATCCCTCCTCAACGTCCAACGTTTAAAAGAACGTTGCGACGAATCAGCGTCATTAGCGTCATCATTACGATGGTGCTGGTGTGGCTGCTATTGTGCATTGCTTCTGTCCTGACGTTAAAACAGTATGCCCAAAAAAACCTCGAGCTGACCGGCGCCACCATGAGCCGTAGCCTTGAAGCCGCGCTGGTGTTTGGGGATAACACGGTCGCCAACGAAACGCTTGCAACGCTTGGCAAACAGGGGCAATTCTCTGAAGCCGAGGTCGTGGACCGCAATCACCAGCGTTTCGCCTACTGGAGTTACCGCCCGGGCGAAGAGCAGGACACGCTTAACCATTTGATCAACCGCTGGCTGTTCCCGGTGCCGGTCTCTCAGCCCATCTGGCACAATGAGCAGTTTGTCGGAGCCCTGCACCTGACGGCCCGAGCGAGTCTGATAAGCCACTTTATCTGGATGTCGCTGGCGGTACTAACCGCCTGTATCCTGCTCGCCTCGGCGGTAGCGCTGCTGGTGACGCGGCACCTGCATTCCGACGTGGTCACCGCGCTGCAAAACATTAACGACGTCGTGCACGATGTGCGCACCAACCGTAACTTTTCACGCCGGGTTCCTGAAGAACCCATTGAAGAATTTCACCATTTCGCCCAGGACTTCAACAGCCTGCTGGACGAAATGGAGGAATGGCAGTTGAAACTGCAGGCCAAGAACGCGCAGTTGCTGCGTACAGCCCTGCATGATCCGCTGACCGGGCTTGCCAACCGTGCCTCTTTCCTCAGCTGCATTGCCGCACTGATGAATGACAGCAACGCGAAGACCAGCTCAGCGCTATTGTTCCTTGATGGCGATAATTTTAAATATATTAACGATACCTGGGGCCATGCCGCAGGGGATTGTGTATTAATCGAAGTGGCCAGAAGGCTGATAGAATTTGGCGGTAAACGCCATATTGCCTATCGTCTCGGCGGCGACGAATTTGCTATGATCCTCTATGGTGTACATAGCGAGCATGAGGTTCAGCGTATTTGCACTGCCCTCGCACAGCACTTTGTTCATCCTTTTGATCTGCGTAATGGTCTATATACCCCATTCAGCCTGAGTGTCGGTTATGCCCTGACGTGGGAACATAATTCGGTAGAAAGCCTGCAGGAACTGGCCGATCGAAATATGTATTTAATGAAAAACCAACGCGCGAAGAAAACTACATAAGCAATAAGGAATCTATTATGCTCAGCCGTTATATCGCACCGGCTTTGCTGGCAACGCTCTTTCTGACGGGCTGCCAGGCGCCGCAAGGCAAATTCTCACCCGAGCAGGTTGCCGCCATGAAGTCATACGGCTTTAACGAGCTGAACGGTGACTGGTCGTTGGGGCTTTCTGACAAAATTCTGTTTGGCAAAAATGACTACCAGCTTAACAGCGACAGCCAGCAGCAGATTGCCGGAATGGCCTCCCGCCTGGCCGCAACCGGGATCACCCATGCACGCATGGACGGTCACACCGATAACTACGGTGAAGACAGCTACAACGAAGCGCTGTCGCTCAAACGTGCCAACATCGTGGCCGACGCCTGGGCTGAAGGCGCAAAAATTCCACGCAGCAACCTGACGACGCGGGGCCTGGGGAAACAGTTCCCGGTCGCCAGTAATAAAACCGCCCAGGGCCGCGCCGAGAACCGCCGTGTTGCGGTTGTTATCAGCGAGCCATAAGGCTTACTCCACTGACTGCGCCAGCGATGTTGTTACCGATTGTCGCCAGCGCAGCCAGTCAACCAGCATAAACAGCGCCAGACTTATTCCCATCAGCGGCATTGCCAGCCCAAATACCACTACCGTGGCCAGTACACCAGTCCGGGCCGTCCATGACAGCGCCAGCCAGGCCTGAGAAAGCGTCTGCAGAGGGCTATTGCTACCCTGCGCCGGACGCCGCATCCACCACAGTCGATACCCGAGCACGATAGCCACGCACAGCGCCGCGCCAAAGGCGATGAGCAGCAACTGGTTAAGCAGGCCAAACAATATACCCATATGGAAATCAACGCCCCAGCGGGTGAGTTTCGCCATCAGCGGGAAGCGCTCGAACTCTGTGCGGTCAATCACCCGCATTTGTTCAGGATCGATCGCCACCGCATCCACCTGAGTAGGCCAGCTACGGTCAATTTCGGTCACCGTCCACGCTTTATCGCTACGTTTCGCCGGGCGGATCTCCAGCTTACGGGCATCAATACCGGATTGCTGAGCAAGATGCAGCACTTTATCGAACAGCGCGCCGTCTACCGGCATCGACATCTCATCACCATTCATCATGTGCTCAGCATGCGGGTTATGCGCCATTGCCTGGCCCTGTAGCGAGGTATTCACCTGCGGCGTCAACCAGCCCATAGTGGCGCGCAGCTTATCGACGTTATTACCCGCCCACTGCGACCAGGTTAGCCCGGTGGCAGAGAACAGCAGCATCCCGGCCAGCAGGCACCAGCCTAGCGTCACGTGCAGCCGACGGGTATTCTGGAAGCGATTGTTGATACGCCGTTTCGGGCGGGTAAAACACCACAGCGCGATGCCACCGAGTGCCGCAATCCACATCCACGATGCCGCCAGCTCGCTGTAGTTCCGCCCTGCATCCCCCAACAGCAGCGAGCGGTGCGCGTAATCAATCCACTGGCGCAGCGGCAGGATCCCGCTGGTGCCATACACCGTGAGATCGCCTTTCACCGCCAGCGTTACCGGATCAATGAAAATAGCCCGATTCTCCGACTCCCCTAAAGACGGATCGGCATACATTACCCGGGTGGTTTCCCCGGCCGTTAACGCCGGACGTACCGCATGCAGGCGCAGATGCCCGCCGGTAAGCTGCTCGGCTACGGCTATTTGTGAGGCCAGCGGTTTCGGCTCCCCCTGTAATTCGCCCTGTAGCGCCTGACGATAAATCAGGCTCTCCAGCTGCGGGGCGGCAACGTACAGCGTGCCGGTTAGCGCCGCGACAAAAATGAACGGTCCGACAAACAGACCAATATAGAAATGGAAGCGCCGCAGCAGGTTCACCCATGCCGCACGCGAGGTGCAGGTCGTCATACTTTTCCTTTTAGAAAGCAGATTAAGATTGTTGTTATGTGAAGGAAAAAGCAGGACGACCAGGCGGAGCGCGGGTTTGCGGGTAGAGCCAGGGGAAGAAGTGCCAGAGTTGCACCACCGCACGCGCGATGCGCCGGCGGGTATAACGCTGGAGCACTGACACCAGCAGCGTAAGCACCATCAGCATTCCCGGCACATGAACCAGCAGAACGCAGTAGCCGCACGCCTCAGCGTGATCGACCGGCATCATCACCGGTGCACCGCTGTGGTGCTCCATCGGCATGCTCATTTCGTGATGCATACCCGGCATGGCGCTCATGGGATCTTTTTGCAACGAGACGGAGATAAGTGGCGCAATGATAATCAGCGCAACGGCGAACAGCGCCAGCCAGGCGGCAGCGCGTTGTAAGCGTAGATGCTGAAGGGGATTGCGGGTCACGACACCTCCGGTTGCGGAGGCCTAGTGTAAATGAATTACAGGGAAACTGTTAACGTAGAGATAAAAATCGCTTTATTGATACCTTTTTCTGGCTGCCAGTCAGAAGAGTAACACTTAGTTAAGACGCTCCTTTTATCACTCAGAAAAAAACATACACTTATCTTATCAAACAGAAGGTTAACGTTATATTTGGTGCAGTGAATTGCAGTGTTATGCAACCTCTGCCGCCACCTTGTCGCCAACATAGAGAGAAAGTGGATTGAGGGTAACCGCCTGTTCGAGATGGTCAGGGGCGAAGTGCGCATACTTCATCGTTTCGCGAATATTGGCATGACCGAGTATTTTTTGCAGAACCAGGATGTTTCCGCCATTCATCATAAAATGCGCGCCAAAGGTATGGCGTAAGACATGTGTTTTCTGCCCTTCGCTTAGCTCGATATTCGTCAGCCTGAGCATCTTTTTAAACTCCTGATAGCAGGGTTTAAACATCCTGCCCTGCCGCCCGGATAACTCATCGTAGAGCCATTCAGGTATCGGTACCGTTCGGTTCTTTTTGCCTTTTGTTTTGGTGAACGTCAGTTTGCACGGTGAGAGCTGCGGGCGTGTAAGTCTCTCCGCCTCGCCCCAGCGCGCGCCCGTTGCAAGGCACACTTTAACAATTATCGTAAGATGTTCTTTACCGTATTGCTCGCACGCTCGGAACAGCTCGGAGATTTGCGAAAGCGTCAGCCAGGACATCTCCTTCTCGGCTTCTTTGAACACCCGAACCCCATCTAGCGGGTTAGGCAAACTCCACTCCCCTAACCGCCGCAACTCATTAAACACCGCTTCAAGGTACTGCTGCTCGCGGTTGACGGTTATCGGCTTAGCGACCCATTTCGCCGGATCTTTATGGTATCCATTGTCTATCTCGCCACGCAGTCGACGGTCACGATAATGCGCCCAGTCTTTAGCGGTAAGACGGGATGCGACAGGGTCGCCCAACCCGTTACACACGATCTGAAGTTTTGCCAGCCGTGACTTGCTGGCAACTAGCGCCTGCCCATGTAAATTATGCCAAAGCTGGATAATCTCACTTAAGCGCCGGCGGTCCTCTTTCTTAGCGAGCCACGGCTTGTCGTCACTCTCATTTTTGGTGAATGACTCGAACGCCTCAGCTTCGCCTTTAGTATTGAACTGGCGACGAATGCGCCGCCCTTCCCGACCGTTCGGATAGAGCTCGCATAACCACTTGCCGTTTTTTTGTTTACTTACCGTCATAGCATTCCAGACTGAGGGACTCGCAGAAGATGCTCAAATAGGGGTAACGCTAAACCTGAGGTGTTCCCTCCCCCTTAAATATGTTTCTCCAGCGAGAAAATCACCGCTCCGGATGGCGTAATGTCCGCGATGTTGCACTCGAACTCTGCCGTCCGGTTAGACAATCTGACTTTATTACCCGGCAGGCGAATAACGTCAAATACGTCGAGAGCACCATCGATACTGATAAGCCAGCGCCCGTTGCTGATTTTTGACGCAGATTTATCGACGAGCCACGACGAACTCACCCCATCGATGTACATCAGCTCACCGTGGTTCTCAGGGATCATTGACGGATCCGGGCACCAATGTCCTGACGGCTTGAGCTCCCCGGCCTCAAGCCGGAATTTATTAATCTCAGGGCGGCTGACAGCCGGCGCTTCTTTGTTTTCCCACATGCTCCCTTTTCCTGTAGAAAGCCAGGCCAAAGACGCTCCGGTATCAAGGGCGCAGGTTACCACCACATCACCGGGGAAAAATTCACGCCGGACCCATGTGCTGATAGTGCCAGAAGAGATACCCAGTAAATCGCCCAACTCCTTCTGCATGGTGAATCCGTAGGCATCAAGGATCCGGCGTAAAACCGGCTTCCCACCGCTTGCCATTATCTCATCATAAAGCGGTTTGCCTTTGAGGTCGTTCTCGCGCCCACCATGATTTGCATTTGCAAACTCACCATTCACCAGCCAGCCTACATCAGCGCCAGTGTCCAGCGCACATTCAACAAAAACACTACTGGGGATTGTGTTTCTTGCAAGCCAACTACTGACGTTATTCGCATGAATGCCAAGCCTTTCAGCAAGTTCTTTTTGCTGCTTAAAGCCGTACGCGGAAAGCACGCGCTCAAGGGCTGCTGGCGCACTAACATCATTTTTAGACATATACCACCAACAATATTTTTGTTTACATCAAAATTTTAGCGATCTATATTGATGTTCATCGGCCAGGATGCACACCATTGCACTTCATTTCACACAACAGGAGATAATGCGACATGTCAGATGCAAAATCAATCTCGGCGTATGACTCGCAGAACTTACAAAATCAAACTGTGCTGTTAGATCCAGCACAGTTCAGCGCCATCGTCACGGCCATGCTTCCCGCAATGGAAAACATGATCCGCTCAGCAATGTCCGACACCATGACCGTGAAAGATTTTGCGGCCGCACGCGGTGTCAGTGAGCGTCTGGTCTGGCAATGGCTGGATGAGGGCATCTTACTCAAAGCCCCAACCAAAGACTTCTCGAACAAAGAAGAAGCTGGCAAACGTAGCCGCACACTCATCAACGTCAAAGCATGGCGCGACAAGTTGACTCAACAGGCGATTGATTGCCGCTACATCGATCACCGCTCCGCGGTGAACTTAGTTTGAATATGCAAACTTCATTGTCACTATCTGACGATATACCAACCTCACCACCGGTTAGCCTCTCTAACCTGAGACAGGGGGAATCATGGCTATCGAAGCTGCATCGGTAACGACCCCGCTGACAGCGGGAGAACGCCTGAACGGCCTCAATCATGTCGCTGAATTGCGTGCCAGATACTGGAGCGATAGCTGGAAAGACGTTGAGCAATTTGTCGATGATATGCGTGATAAACGTGACCCGCACGTTGTCGAAAATACCCGAGCGATGGCCGCCATTTTCTTTCTGGCAAAAATACCGGCGGCTCGTCATGAGCTCGAATTAAGTGAACTGACTACTGAGGAGAAAAAAGCGCTTATTACTGCCATGAACCATTTTCGCGCAGTAGTGAGTTTATTCCCCAAACGGCTAACCATGCCGAATTAACCCTAACCGCAAACAAATGGCGTAAACCCGCCGGGATTCTTATTGCCCAAAATCAGGAAAATTAACCATGCGAAATAACGAAAGCCATAACGTTAAAACCGATAGCGACACGCTGAGCGTATTACTGGCCGATGCCAAAAATGAAGAACGTAAAGACCGCGCTCGCGCCGTTGCAATGCGTCTGGAAACGCTGGCCTCTCACATTACCAACCGAGAACTGAACAGTACAGAAGCCGCAGAACTCCTGCGGCATGAGGCTGTGCGCTTTGCAAATGAATCACAGGAGCTGCACTAATGGCGGACGCGATGGATTTTGCACAACAGCGCGAGCAGGAGGACCGCGAGCGCCATATACATAACGCGCGAAGTCGTATTACTGCGCCCTCTCGATTCTTTTGCGAGGAGTGCGACGCCCCCATCCCGGAAGCTCGCCGAATCGCCATTCACGGGGTGACGTTATGCGTGACCTGCCAGCAAATCGCAGAGCTAAAAAGTAAACATTACCGTGGGGTATGAGTTGGCCATTCAATATGCTTACCCGTGGAATGCTCCGCGGCAGGCCATCGCCACACCTTATCTTACTCACGACCAACTGCAGCGCCGCGAACGTATGTTCGCGGCTTTGCTGCATGCGCGAAAAGCGCTTTCTCTCCAGCCCGAATGCATCCGCTTCGATGTTTATCGCAGCGCAGCGGCGCTGGAGCAATATCACGGCAGTCAACGAGCCAATGCTTTTTTAATCAGCTTCTGCAAAAAGGCATTGCCGCGTCTTGAACTGGTCGCAAAAAAATACGCGTGCGCGGGAATTACCTGTAACGTGTCCGCCGCTGTTTTTGGCGGGCATTTTGATAGCAGACTTATGCAGTACCTGGCGTCACGCATGGTCAATCTGGTCGCCAGATATAACCGTCTCCCGGATATGTCTCGCGCCGATATTGATCTACTGGCCGCAGACATCGCTAATTTCATTCGTGCCGAACTGGCCGACATTAATGACTCCGGTTTAAGTGAGCTTAAAACACTGCACAGCTGGTACATGCGAGCCGCGTTAATTTCACAGCAGTTCAATGTTCCCCCGCCACAATGGGAACGGGTAACGAAGAAATATGTCGGTGAGGAGGAAATCGCTCCGGCAGTGATGCGCATGTTTAACGAAATATGGTGGCGTGGCCGCCTGCGTCGCGCAGCAGCGGCATGGCGTGAACATCTGCAAATCGCTGTCGGTAATGTCAGCAAGAAAAGACACGTCTATGCGAGTAAAAAATGCGTGACGGAGTGGCGTGAGCAGAAACGCCGCACGCGCGAATTTCTTAAAGGAATGGAGCTCGAGGATGAAGATGGCAACCGTATTAGCCTGATAGAAAAATACGACGGCTCGGTCGCTAACCCTGCAATACGCCGCTGTGAGCTGATGACCCGTATTCGTGGTTTTGAAAACATCTGCAATGAGCTTGGCTATGTCGGCGAGTTTTACACCCTTACCGCCCCGTCTAAATACCACGCAACCACTAAAGCCGGCTATCGCAACAGCAAATGGAACGGCGCCAGCCCGTCAGACACGCAAGGTTATCTCACTCGTCTTTGGGCACGTATTCGAGCCAGGCTACATCGGGAGGAGATCCGCATTTTCGGCATCCGCGTTGCCGAACCCCATCACGATGGCACCCCGCACTGGCATATGCTGATGTTTATGCTGCCAGAGGACGCCCAACGCGCTCGCCGCATCATTCGTGACTACGCGTGGGAAGAAGACAACTACGAACTGAAAAGCGACAAGGCGAAAAAAGCGCGATTTCACAGTGAAACCATCGATCCGGAAAAAGGTAGCGCAACGGGTTATGTTGCTAAATACATCTCCAAAAACATCGACGGCTATGCCCTTGATGGCGAAACCGACGCCGAAAGCGGCGAACTCCTGAAAGAGACCGCACCCGCCGTTTCAGCCTGGGCCGCGCGCTGGCACATTCGTCAGTTTCAGTTTATCGGTGGTGCGCCGGTGACGGTTTACCGTGAACTGCGACGTCTTGCTGATAGTGAGACGGCACACGGCCTGAGCGTTGAGTTTGCCGCCGTCCATGATGCCGCCGACGCCGGTGACTGGGCTGGCTATGTAAATGCACAGGGGGGGCCCTTCGTGCGCCGCGATAACCTGCAGGTACGCACTCTTTATGAGCCCCGCAACGAATTCAACCGCTATGGCGAGGAAATGGTCTGCATCCGCGGCGTGTACGATCCCAGCATCGGGGCTGGCACCCCGATTTTAACCCGACTGACGCAGTGGAAAATTGTGCCAAAGCGGGCCGTTGACGTTAAGGGCGCTCCTGCGCCCTCTCGGAGTTCTGTCAATAACTGTACGGCAGGTGATTCTGATCCGCCTCTTATCGATTTAACAAAACCGTTGAACCGATACGAAAGACGGAAACTCACAAACCGGTTGAAGGTGCTAAAACCCGTTTCGGCGCCAGGAATATCCTCAAAAGAGCAGCGAACGTGTCAGTAGCCACAAAACCGATAGTGAGCTAATTCACATCCATATCATGCACATACATCATTTGCCTGATTGACATTTTTACTTCACATCATTTGCCAGAACGTGCTACTGTATAAATATACAGTAATTCGTATTGGGAGGGATTTCATGGTTGGGGAGCATTTCAGCCGAACGCAACAAAAATGGGCTTGCGTGCAATTCATCGCAGAGGTGTCTCTGATTGCAAACTGCAAACCGTCAGACCTTAAGCTCGCACTGACTCTTATTGCTGATTTAGCAAACAGCGAGAATATCGAACCAGAAAAAGAAATTTTTTATAAGGCTGAATAAAATATGGGGTTTCACCACATATCTGGCAGGGAAGCGCCAGGTGGTAGATTTCAACACCCCCTGAAAAACGAGAGCAAACAGTAATGACCTAATCGCGCTGACGCAAAGAAAGCCCTTTTGCGTCGGTGTGGTTGAATCCTGACCTCACAAAAACGCGTTCCCCCACTCCTTTCCCGTACTGGCGCCCTGCATGCCAGTTTTTTTGATCCCGCTTGATTTTCCATTTCTCCAGACACCACGCCGTAGCGCCTTCACCGCGGATGTTGTGCAAGACATCAGCAGGCCGTCATGAGTGGCCTGACATACCCGGAGTCTGGAAACTGGCGATAACCGCTCAGTCTGATGAGGTTGTCATGGCGACACGAGTATTGAAAAAATCCGATGCACAGCAGGATGCCCCCGGCGTGGTCAACCTCTCTTCTGACATCGGTGATGCAGTGATTAAAAACACGTTCTTCTTCCCTGATGTAGATCCAGCACGGATCCGCAAGCTGATGAGGCTGAAACAGCGCGTTTCTCCTCTTCGCCTTCGTCAGGTCATAAAAACCGTTATGGCAGAAATCAATGCTGAACTGTACGACTACCGGGCGCAGCAGATGGCGGCGGGGTTTGAGTTGTTGGCAGACGTACCGGCGGTAAAAATCGATGATGAGAGCGAACGCGTTTTCTACTACCTGAAGGCCGTGACCGCACTGGCAACGGCCACCCTGTCTGGACGCAACGGCAACATGATAGCGGCCGGCAATAACACACCATTCAACAATCCAGGACAACGCCGATGAAAGTTTACGCTCTGCAGGGCGACACCCTCGACGCACTATGCGCCCGCTACTACGGACGTACTGAGGGTGTGGTCGAGACTGTATTACAAGCTAATTCCGGATTATCTGAGCTGGACGTCGTCCTGCCGCACGGAACCGCCATTGACCTGCCTGACGTCCAGTCATCACCTGTTGCTGCCACGCTTAACCTGTGGGACTGAGAGGTATGACAGAAGGTGAAAAAGGTGTCCTGTCGTTATTTGTCATTGGAGCACTGATCGTCGTCGGGAAAGTACTGTCAGGTGGTGAACCTATTACTCCGCGCCTGTTCATCGGTCGCATGCTGCTTGGCGGGTTTGTATCGATGGTGGCGGGCGTAGTGCTGGTGCAGTTTCCCGACATGTCGTTACCCGCCGTGTGCGGAATAGGTTCCATGCTGGGCATTGCCGGTTATCAGACCGTTGAAATTGCCATTCAGCGTCGTCTCAAATCCCCGAGGAAAAAACAGGATGCCGAACATTAATACACACCCGAATATTGCGGCCTTCCTCGATATGCTGGCTTATTCCGAAGGGACCGCCACGCATCCGCTGACGAAAGATCGCGGCTACGACGTGATCGTCACCGGGATTGATGGCAAACCGGAGATTTTCACTGACTACCGCGATCACCCTTTTGCACAAGGCCGGCCTGCGAAAGTGTTTAACCGTCGCGGTGAAAAATCTACCGCCTCAGGCCGTTACCAGCAGCTTTATCGCTACTGGCCACACTATCAGCAGCAGCTCTCGCTGCCAGACTTTAGCCCGCTTTCACAGGACAAACTCGCCATTCAGCTCATCCGCGAACGTAGTGCGCTTGAGGATCTACGAGAAGGAAGGATTGAGAGCGCAATTTCACGTTGTTGCAATATCTGGGCCTCTTTGCCAGGTGCCGGTTACGGGCAGCGTGAACACAACCTCGAAAAGCTTATCACCGTCTGGCGCAACGCAGGTGGGGTAATGGCATGAAGATTTTGGCCATTTTACTGGCGCTGGCCGTATCCGGACTCCTGTGGATGCAGCGAACAAACAGCACGCTAACCCGCTCACTGGCGTCAGCAAATCACATCACCAGTCAGCAGAAATCAGAGATTGTCCTGCTGAATTCACAGCTCCGGGCAGCTGGCCAACTTGCCCGACGTAATGAATCTGCTCAGGTCACGCTGCGCGAACAACTCGCAAACGTCAACGAGGAGGCCCGGCGCCGCGAACAGGACATCACAAGGTTACTCAATGAAAACAAAGCATTTCAGCACTGGTACAACGCTCAGCTTCCTGATGCTGTGCGTCGGGTGCACATCCGCCCCGCCTGTGCCAGCGCCGGTGATTGCCATCCAGGGCTGCCCAAGGGTGAGCCTGTGCCCAATGCCGGAAAGTGATCCGAAAACCAATGGCGACCTGAGCGCGGATATTCGCCGCCTTGAAAGCGGGCTGACCGCCTGTGCGCTTCAGGTTAAAACTATCAAAGACTGTCAGGATGAACTCGATGCAGAAACCGAAAAACCTGCGCGACGCGCTGATTAACGCCGTACCGCAGCTAAGTACCCACCCGGAGATGTTACAACTCTCGGTTGAAAGCGGGCGCACAGACTCCCGGCTGGCCAGCTCACTGTCGTTTGAGAAGATCTACACGCTGAATATTCATATCACCAACTTCACCGGCGACCTTGACGCGATTTTCGTGCCAGTCCTGGTGTGGCTACGTGAGCATCAGCCAGACCTGATGACCACCGATGAGGGGCAGAAAAACGGGTTCACCTGGCTTGTTGCTGTCAACACCGACGACTCACTCAACATCACCCTCACCCTGAAGCTTACCGAGCGCACCCTAGTCAAAGAAGTGAATGGTGAGCTACACGCGAGCTATTCACCTGAGCCAGCGCTGCCGGAGCCGGTTACCCGACCGGTTGAGCTCTACATCAACGGCGAACTGATCAGTAAGTGGGTTGAGTGAAACAACCTTCTGAGCAAGTAAATATTGTGTGAGCCATCACCGCAGGCGCTACGGTTGGCGCCGCTGCAGACCAAAGGCATCCTTCCACTATGAATACATTATCTTCGATACAGGAACTCGCCCGCGCGGTACGCAACCTCATTCGTACCGGTGTGGTTATTGAGGTTGATACTTCACAGGCACTCTGTCGCGTCCAGAGCGGCGGGCTTCAGACGACCTGGCTTAACTGGCTGTCGGCGCGAGCGGGTCGCTCCCGCACATGGTGGGCTCCCTCTGTCGGTGAGCAAGTATTGCTGCTGGCCGTTGGCGGCGAGCTGGATACCGCTTTTGTCCTACCGGGAATTTTCTCCGATGACCACCCTGCACCTTCAGCCTCGGCGGATGCCTGGCATTCGGTATTCCCTGATGGTGCGGTTATCGAATACGAGCCCGAAACGGGCGCCCTGACCGCTAGCGGGATTAAAACGGCTGACGTCACCGCCTCAGCGTCGATTACCGCCACCGTCCCGGTCGTTCTGGTTAAAGCCTCGGAGCGCATTACCCTCGATACCCCGGAAGTCATCTGCACCAATAAGCTGACCACCTCATCGCTTGAGGTACAGAAAGGCGGGACGATGAGCGGCAGCATTCAACACACCGGTGGCAACTTTACATCGAACGGCGTGCAAGTGGATAACCACCGCCACGGCGGCGTGGAATCAGGCGGGAGCTGGACGGAGGGCACACAATGACCGAGCGATTTTTGGGGATGAACCGCAGCAGCGGAATGAGTATCACAGATGGTGAACATATCAGCCAGAGCGTACGCGACATATTGATAACGCCGATTGGTTCACGCGTGATGCGGCGCAACTATGGTTCCCTGCTCTCCGCCCTGATTGACCAACCGCAAAATGAGGCGCTCAGACTGCAAATCATGGTGGCGTGCTATTCGGCGGTCCAGAAATGGGAGCCACGCATGCGGCTTTCAAACATCACCTTCGAACGCGCAGAAACAGGGGCGATGTATGTCGACATTACTGGCACCCGGACAGACACCGGCCTGCCGTTTTCTTCCACCGTTTCACTGAGTTAAATCACTATGGCAACCGTAGACCTGAGCCTGCTCCCTGCCCCGGATATCGTTGAGGAGCTTGATTTTGAAAACATTCTCGCCGAACGCAAAGCAACGCTGGTTTCCCTCTATCCGGAGGATCAGCAGGAGGCCATCGCCCGAACGCTGACCTTTGAGTCGGAACCTCTCGTTAAGCTACTCGAAGAAAATGCGTATCGGGAAGTTATCTGGCGCCAGCGCGTCAACGAAGCCGCCCGGGCGGTGATGCTGGCTTATGCAGAAAAGCACGATCTTGATGTCCTTTGTGCAAACTCGAACGTTAAGCGCCTGGTTATCACACCGGCGGATAACTCGACCATTCCTCCAACTCCCGCGGTCATGGAGTCAGACACCGATTTACGCCTGCGCACGCAACAGGCATTTGAAGGATTCAGCGTAGCGGGACCGGTTGGTGCTTATCAATATCACGGCCGTAGCGCCGACGGTCGCGTCGCGGATATCTCGGTCATCAGCCCGTCTCCGGCCTGTGTGACGATTTCGGTGCTATCGCGAGAAGACAACGGTATCGCTTCTGAATCGCTGCTAGGCGTGGTGCGTAACGCCCTCAACAGTGAGGATGTACGCCCCGTCGCCGATCGTGTCACGGTCCAGTCAGCGAGTATCATCAACTACACCATTGACGCCACGCTGTTCCTCTATCCAGGCCCTGAGAGCGAACCCATCCGCAAAGCCGCAGAGCAGAAGCTAAAAACGTATATCTCCACACAGCACCGGCTCGGGCGGGATATTCGTAAATCGGCTATCTATGCCGCACTGCACGTTGAAGGCGTCCAGCGCGTCGAATTGACCGCGCCGGCTAACGATATTGTTCTCGATGAGACTCAGGCCTCTTTCTGCACCGAATACCACATTACGGTCGGAGGTTCTGATGAGTGATTCGCGCTTGCTGCCGGTTGGCTCTTCGGCACTTGAGGTAGCGGCCGCGCGAGCCTGCGCAGAAATTCAGGCAACGCCGGTGACTCTGCGCGTGCTCTGGAACCCTGATACCTGCCCGGTCAGCCTCTTGCCCTATCTGGCATGGGCGTTCTCCGTCGATCGCTGGGATGAAAACTGGCCAGAAGAGACCAAGCGAGACGTGGTGCGCAGCGCCTACTTCATCCACCGCCGTAAAGGCACGATTGGGGCAATCCGACGCGTTGTCGAGCCGCTCGGCTATATCATCAACGTCGCTGAGTGGTGGGAAACCAGCGATCCTCCAGGCACCTTTCGCCTTGATATCGGCGTACTGGAAAGCGGTATCACGGAGGAAATGTATTTCGAAATGGAACGGTTGATTGATGATGCAAAATCAGCCAGCCGTCATCTTATTGGCCTGAATATTACACAGGACGTCATCGGTAAAATGTACACCGGCGGCGTGGCCTGGGATGGCGACATTATTACGGTTTATCCTGAAAGCGAGGCGTTATGAGCACTAAATATAAGACGATTATCACCCACGCCGGTGCGGAGAAATTTGCTGCCGCAACGCTTCCGGGTGGGAAAAAAGTCAACATTACCGCGATGGCCATCGGCGACGGCGGCGGGAGCTTACCGGAGCCAAACGCCGGGCAAACAAAACTCATTAATGAGGTCTGGCGCCATACGCTGAATAAAATCAGCCAGGATAACAAGAGAAAGAATTACATCGTGGCCGAACTGGTTATCCCACCGGAAGTGGGTGGATTCTGGTCGCGGGAAATGGGGCTTTACGACGATACCGGTACCCTGGTCGCCGTGGCGAACATGGCGGAGAGCTATAAGCCAGAGCTGGCTGAAGGCTCCGGCCGCGCGCAAACCGTGCGTATGGTCATTGTGGTCAGCGATCTTGAATCCGTCGAACTGTCGATTGATGGCTCAGTGGTGATGGCAACGAAAGACTACGTGGACGATCTGCTCACCGAACACGAGAAGTCACGCCGCCACCCAGATGCCAGCCTGACCGAAAAAGGATTCACGCGGTTGAACAGCGCTGTCGACAGCGAAGACGAAACTACCGCAGCCACCCCAAAGGCGGTAAAAAAAGCGATGGATAACGCGAATGTGAGGCTGGCTAAAGATAGCAACCTCGCTGATTTGTCGAATCCAGCACAGGCACGCCAGAGCCTGCAACTGGGTGACAGTGCGACCAAAAACACCGGCACAACGGCCAATACCGTTGCCGCAGGTGATGACACCCGTATCGTTGACGCTATGCAAAAAGGCCAGAACGGCGCAGATATTCCAGATAAAGATTTATTCGTGCGTACCGCTGGTGCCGCAAGGGCGTACAGTGCCGGAATCAGTATTGGCGGCGACAGCAATCCATGGACTACCGCTGAATTGATTGCCTGGCTGGAGAGCCAGGGAGCATTTAATCACCCGTACTGGATGTGTAAGGGATCATGGGCTTATGCCAACAATAAGGTCATTACAGACACAGGATGCGGGGATATCTGCCTGGCTGGTGCGGTTGTTGAGGTGATGGGTACTCGTGGGGCAATGACTATTCGTATCACCACACCATCAACCACATCAGGTGGAGGCGTTGCTAATGCACAATTCACCTATATCAATCATAGTGATGCCTATGCACCAGGTTGGCGACGTGATTACAACACCGTGAATAAACCGTCTGCATCTGATGTTGGGGCAGTATCGGCGAATGGTGGAAGCTACAACCACACTTTCAAATTTGGTCGGGTTGAAACCCTGCCGCAGGATCAAAACGCCACGGCGCTATTCAGTCAGGAGACAACACCTGGTGGAATAGTTTCTGGCGCAGAGTTCAACTGGCACGCAAACAAAATTCAGGTCGGTATTGTCAGAACCGCCGATGACCACACAGGCGGCTTAGCTATTACGCTGAACGGCAACAGCCTAGTGAATATCACCCCAGAAGGAACCGCCTCGTTTACCGGAAACGTCTATTCCGCTGGCAACCTCATAGCTCTCAGGGGCGATGGTCGTGGTCACTTTGCCTTGTTCAATGCAGATGGTACGGCACGGGCTTATATCTACAAGGATAAAGGCGATACCGGTATCCGTGTTAATAACGGTGTGGATAGTGCTTCAGAGTTTGTTTTTGGTGTAGATAACAATTTCTACTCTCCGTCTCACATCCATGCAGGTGGTGCCACGCTTAACGCTAACGGCGATGTTAACGGCACTGTATGGAACGGCTGGTTAAGCGGCTGGCTGAATAATCAGTATGCCGCTCGCGATGTCAATATTAATACCCGCGCTACGTGGGACTACGTTAATGGCCGCACGCACTGGTGGACTGACGGCGAACGCGGTTGGTGGAAAGATGAAAACACCGGTTTGATCTACCAGTGGACTGTCGGCCCTTGGGTCAAAGATGACGAGACCGTTTACTCAGTGGGGTTCCCTCTTCGTTTCCCGAATCAATGCTGCACGGTAAACGTGGGTACTAATGGACAGGGTGAGGGTAACCGTAGCGATGCCAATGCTGTGGTTTATGGCTGGAATCAGGAAATCTGTCGGGTACAAATGAATATTCCTGGTGATAGTTCATGGTGGCAGCCTATGCGGGCAATCATTTTTGCGATTGGGAGGTAGCAATGACTGATCTCAACATACCAGCAACAGAGTTCAGTGCCAGAGCGATGGCTTTTTCAGCGATTCAACCTTCAGATGATATGGGAGAAAACTTAGAGAAAATGGAAGCAAATTTTAATTTTTCACCCTCTGAACTTGTGTTCGTCGCAAGTGCCTGGAAAAAGGATTACATCACAGCGGGTTCATGGCCGCAGGATGCTAAACCGGTTACTGATGAAATATATGCAAAATTTATCGCCGTTCCTCCGGAAGGAAAAGTACTGAGTTCGGATGTTCAAGACAATCCTTGCTGGGTCGACAAGCCAGAGCCGACACCTGAGCAACTCATTGCTGTGGCAGAACGAAAAAAAGATAGGCTCATGAGCGAGGCTGAGCGCGTGATGGGTCCTCTGGAACGAGCCATTAAACTTGATATGGCGACGGCTGAGGAAAAGGCACGACTTACTGAATGGGAAAAATACAGCGTTTTACTGAATCGAATTAACCCCGGAGATGCGCCAAAAATCGATTGGCCGCCGAAGCCGGAGTAATTAAGCCAAAGCGTTTTCTTATTCGATAACCATTCCTGGCGGGCTCAAGCCCGCCTTTCTTTTGTACCAGTACCCACCCACCGCGGATCAATAGCCTCGCGCCCACCCAGTAAGGAAAATAACCCTCGCCCATTAACCAAGGAGTTAACCGGATGAGTGATTTCCACCACGGCGTACAGGTGCTTGAGATTAACGACGGCACCCGCGTCATTTCCACAGTTTCGACCGCTATCATCGGCATGGTCTGTACGGCCAGCGATGCTGACGCGAAGCTATTCCCCCTCAATGAACCGGTTCTGATTACCAATGTCCAGAGCGCCATTGCGAAAGCCGGTAAAAAAGGCACCCTGGCAACTTCCCTGCAGGCGATCGCCGACCAGTCAAAACCGGTCACCATCGTCGTCCGAGTCGAAGAAGGCACCGACGAGAACCCGGAAGAAGCGCAGAAGAAAACCATCTCCAACATCATCGGCGGTACGGATGAAAATGGTAAATACACCGGTATTAAAGCACTTCTGACCGCCGAAGCGGTGACCGGCGTCAAGCCGCGCATCCTCGGCGTGCCGGGTCTTGATACTCAGGAGGTCGCCACCGCGCTTGCATCTGTGTGTATTAACCTGCGCGCGTTTGGTTATATCAGTGCCTGGGGCTGTAAAACCATCGCTGATGCTATCAAATATCGCGAAAACTTCAGTCAGCGCGAACTGATGGTCATCTGGCCTGACTTCCTCGCATGGGACACCACAGCAAACGCCACCGCAACGGCTTTCGCCACCGCACGGGCACTCGGTCTGCGAGCCAAAATCGACCAGACCGTCGGCTGGCATAAAACGCTGTCCAACGTTGGCGTGCAGGGTGTCACCGGCATCAGCGCCTCCGTATTCTGGGATTTGCAGGCATCCGGGACTGATGCAGATCTGTTGAACGAAGCCGGCGTCACCACGCTTGTACGCAAGGATGGTTTCCGCTTCTGGGGTAACCGTACCTGTTCTGACGATCCGTTATTCCTCTTCGAGAACTACACCCGTACTGCCCAGGTGCTGGCAGACACAATGGCCGAATCACATATGTGGGCGGTTGATAAACCGATCACCGCGACGCTCATTCGCGACATTGTTGATGGTATCAACGCCAAGTTCCGCGAGCTGCGTACCAACGGTTACATCGTTGACGGCGAGTGCTGGTTCGATGAGGAGTCCAACGATAAAGAGAGCCTCAAGGCAGGCAAACTGTATATCGACTACGACTATACGCCAGTCCCACCACTGGAAAGCCTGACAATGCGTCAGCGTATCACCGATAAGTACCTGGTGAATCTGGCCGAATCGGTCAACAGCTAAGGAGCCTGAAACCACATGGCACTACCTCGCAAACTTAAATACCTGAACATGTTCAACGATGGCCTGAGCTACATGGGCGTTGTTGAATCCGTGACCCTGCCGAAGCTCACCCGCAAGCTCGAGAACTACCGCGGAGGCGGTATGAATGGTGCAGCGTCGATTGACCTGGGTCTTGATGACGACGCGCTAACCCTCGAGTGGTCCGTCGGTGGCCTGCCGGATGTTGCACTGTGGGCACAATATGCGGCCCCGGGTGCAGATGCTGTACCGCTGCGTTTTGCAGGCTCTTACCAACGCGATGACACCGGTGACATTGTGGCGGTTGAAGTGGTCATGCGTGGCCGTCACAAAGAGATCGACGGCGGTGAAAATAAGCAAGGTGAGAATACCTCGACCAAAATGTCGACCGTCTGCACCTACTACCGCCTCTCTATCGACGGTAGCGACATCATCGAAATCGACACCATCAACATGGTTGAAAAGGTGAACGGTATCGACCGTCTGGAGCAACACCGCCGCGCTATCGGTCTGTAACCCCTGACCGGCCAGTACTGCTGGCCGGTTATTTATCCTGCCCATATTCGGAGCTGTAGACATCATGGTTAAAGAAAAAAACAAAACGCCGGGATCCGTAGAGACCGCCGCGGAAGACATGGCGACGGTAAACCCGAATACGGTTTTCCTCGATACGCCGATTAAGCGTGCTGGTCAGACGCTCGAAAGCATTACCCTGACAGAGCCGAATGCCGGCACCTTGCGCGGGGTCAGCCTGGCTGCCGTCGCACAATCCGAAGTTGATGCACTGATTAAGGTGCTGCCGCGCATGACCTATCCTGCGCTTACCGAAACCGAAGTCGCCGCGATGAAATTGCCGGACCTGCTGCAGCTTGCCGGCAAGGTGATCGGTTTTTTGTCACCGGTTTCGGCGGACTGAATTTTCCCCCAACTATGTCGGTTGATGATCTGATGGCGGATATCGCGGTGATTTTTCACTGGCCGCCGTCAGAGCTCTATTCCCTGAGTCTGGCCGAGCTCATCACATGGCGCGAAAAGGCGCTACAGCGTAGCGGAAACCACAATGAGTAAAAATCTGAGACTTGAGGTTTTGCTGAAAGCGGTCGACCAGGCGACCCGACCGTTTAACTCCATCCGGGTCGCGAGTCAGTCCTTGTCGGGTGATATTCGCGATACCGAACAAAAACTACGCGACCTGAACGTTCAGGCCGCGAAAATCACTGGTTTTCGCACTGCAAGCGCGCAGCTGGCCACCACTGGCCGCTCACTTGCGAACGCGAAACACGAAGCCGCCGAGCTTGCCGTACAGTTCAGGAGCACCGTCAATCCAACCCGGGCGCAGGCGCAGGCTCTGGAGGCTGCAATTCACACCTCCTCAAGATTGAAAAACCAGTACAACGATTTGAAGATCTCACTTCAGCGCCAACGCACGGAACTGGCCCAGACGGGCATCAATACCCGTACCCTGTCTTCTGACGAGCGCCGGCTGAAAAACAACATTAGTGCGACCACGGCGCAACGAAACCGCCAGCAAGAGTCGCTGCAGCGGGTCAATGCGCAGCAGGAAAGATTAGGTCGGGTAAAATCGCGCTATCAGTCAGGTACACAGCTTGCTGGAAAGATAAGCGCGGCGGGTAGTGCCGCAGCTGGGGTCGCCACTGCCGGAGTAACCGCAGGTGCAGGTCTGCTCAAACCTGGTTACCAACTGTCAACGAAAAGCGCTGAACTACAGGCAGTTCTGGGTCTGCAAAAGCAATCTCCAGAACTGGCGGCGCTAAAAAGCCAGGCAAAATCGCTGGGAGCAAACACCACGGTATCACCAGCGGATGCGGCTGCGGCGCAGCTGGTCGTCGCGAATTCTGGCGCGGATGCGAATGGCATTCTGGCGCAAACCCCCGCGATCCTTAATATGTCGCTGGCGAACAAAAAAGCGCTGGAGGAAAGTGCCGCTTTAATCATCGGTACGAAATCAGCCTTTGCGCTGACCGACGACAAGGCTTCGCATATCGCCGACGTTATCTCGATGACGATGGAAAAAACACAGGCCACGTTTGAAGGAATCAGTGACTCACTGGCGCTCGTTGCACCAGCTGCACAAAAGGCCGGCGTAAGCCTGGAGGAGGCCGCCGCGATGGTAGGCGTCCTGCATGATAAAAACATCACCGGCTCAGCTGCAGGTGCCGGTAGCAATGCCGTATTGCAGCATCTGCAGGCTCCCACCGGTAAAGCCAGCGATGCGCTTAACTCACTCGGCGTTAACACCACGGACAGCCAGGGTAACTCTCGCTCCATCGTCTCCATCCTGAAAGATATTCAGGCCAGTTTTGTGCGTAATAAGCTCAGCGCTGGTCAGCAAGACCAATATACAAACGCCATTTTCGGTGCCGAGGGGAGCCCCGCCGCCGGGGTGTTGATGGATGCGGCTGCCAGCGGAAAGCTCGAGAGTTTAACCCACCAGAATAAAACCTCTGACGGCAAAACCGCAGGGAAAATCAGCGTATTGCAGGATAACCTTGGCGGCGATTTGGCAAAACTACAGTCCGCTTATCAGTCAATCGGCACGGATGTTTTTGACCAGCAGGAAGGCTCGCTACGTAAGTTGACGCAAACCGCCACGCAGTATGTGTTAAAGCTTGACGGCTGGATAAACAACAACAAAGGCCTGGCGCAAACTATTGGCGTCATTGCCGGCGGGGCAATGATGCTGATTGGTATCATTGGCAATATTGCGCTGGCCGCAGGGCCAATATTGATGGGCATTAACGCCATTACTTTGGGAGCCAACATGCTGGGCATCGTGTTCAGTACGGTTGGTGGTGCCATTGCAACGGTTCTTGGTGCTATGACCTGGCCGATTGTCGCCGTTGGCGTAGCGATCGTCGCCGGAGCATTACTTATTCGCAAATACTGGGAGCCTATAAGCGCCTTTTTCTCCGGCGTCATAGAGGGTATCTCCGCCGCCTTTGCCCCCATAGCCACTCTATTCGAGCCACTGCTGCCTGTTTTTGACTGGCTAGGTGAAAAGCTGAGCGGCATCTGGGATTGGTTCACAAAACTGATTGAACCCGTCAAATCTACCCAGGAGACGCTCGACAGCTGCAAAAATGCAGGAGTCATGTTCGGGCAAGCGCTGGCCTCAGCGCTCACGGCCCCTCTTGATGCGTTTAATAAACTGCGCAGCGGTGTCTCCTGGCTCCTCGAAAAAATCGGAGTAATTAATAAAGAGTCGAACGACCTCGACAAAAAAACGGAGAACGCCAGAGCCCAACAGCAGGATAACGCCGACTCCCAGCCCTCCTTTGCAAATAATGGCAACCAAAATTATCAGCCGGTGAAAACATCGGTTGCTAACTCATATTCCGATCAAAGCCATCACACCTACAACGTCACAATACAGGCTGGAAATACCCCCTCCCTGGAGCTTGCCCGAATAGTGTCTGATGAGCTCGATAAACGTCAGCAAGAAAGCCGCGCAAGAAGAAACAGCCAATTTGCGCTAAACGGCTAAGGAGATAACCGAAAATGATGCTTGCACTTGGTATGTTTGTATTTGAACGGCGAACCCTGCCCTATCAATCGACACAGTACTCGAAGGATTATCGCTGGGCGTCTAATGACCGGGTTGGCAGACCTCCGGCGTATCAGTTTCTTGGTGACGGAGAAAGTGCTCTTCAACTTTCAGGAACACTTTATCCAGAGATAACCGGCGGCCGAATCTCCCTGCAGGCACTCGAGCTCATGGCAAATGAAGCCAGAGCCTGGCCACTCATCGAAGGGACCGGCAACATTCTTGGGATGTTTATCGTCGATAAGATAACGGCCGCAAACACCGAACTTCTCAGCAATGGCGCGGCCAGGAAAATTGATTTCACGATTTCGCTGAAACGCGTCGATGAGTCAATGATTGCAATGTTTGGCGACCTGAAGAACCAGGCAAGCGAGCTACTCGATTCCGCCATTAAGCAGGCGGAAAAATGGCAGGGTTCATTCGGAGGAATAGCAGGATGATAATCGGCATGGCGATTGATGCTGGCGCCAGGATCGCCCCCGCATTCATATTAGAGCTGAACGACAAGGATATTACCCACAACTTTTACGACCGGCTAATTTCTCTGACAATGACCGATAACCGAGGGTTTGAAGCTGACCTGCTCGACATAGCGCTTGATGACATCGACGGGCAAATCGAGCTCCCACAACGCGGCGCTGTACTGACGCTGTACCTCGGCTGGAAGGACTCGGCGCTTCTGAAAATGGGGGTTTTTACCGTAGATGAAGTACAACATAGTGGGGCTCCGGACACGCTGACCATTCGCGCCCGCAGTGCTGATTTCCGTGGTTCGCTCAACTCCCGTCGGGAAGAGTCATGGCACGACACCACGCTCGGAGAACTGGTTGATGCGATTGCCAGACGTAACAAGTTAACGGCAAGGGTAGCAGCGCCACTGCAGAAAATACCGATCCCCCACATTGACCAGTCGCAGGAGTCCGATGCGGCATTTCTGAGCCGCCTGGCCGTTCGCAACGGAGCCAGCGTGTCGGTGAAAGCGGGGAAGTTATTGATGTTGAAAGCGGGTAGCGCAGTGAACGCCAGCGGTAAGCCTATTGCACAATTAACGCTGACCCGCAGCGATGGCGATCGTCACAGGTTTGCAATTGCCGACCGAAGTGCGTACACCGGCGTGACTGCAAAATGGCTGCAGACCAGGAATCCGAAGCGGCAACAACCGGAGGTCGCCATCAAGCGTAAGCCTGAGCAACCGGCCACGGGTACACAGGAACACCCGAATGCGAAACCCGTCAGTAAACAAACGAAAGACAAAAAGGACCAGGAAGCTAAGCCGCGCGAATACATGGCCGGCGAGCCTGAAAATGTGCTGGCGCTAACGACGGTCTTTGCTTCAAAGGAACAAGCCATGCGCGCCGCTCAGGCAAAGTGGGACGAGCTTCAGCGAGGCATTGCAGAGTTCTCTGTCACGCTGGCGTTCGGTCGAGCTGATTTGTACCCCGAAACGCCAATCCAGGTATCCGGTTTTAAGAGCGTCATCGATGAACAGGACTGGTTAATCAGTAAGGTCACGCATAGCCTCAACAACAAGGGTTTTACGACGAGTTTAGAGCTTGAGGTCAGGACCACAGAGGTAGAGTATGACGCGGCCGATGTTGAAAATGACACTTAAACTTGCAAATGCAAGTTAAGAGTTTATTATCTCTCTTAGAATTACTGCAGGGAGAAACGACTATGATGCACTGTCCGCTATGCCAGAATGCTGCACATGCACGTACCAGCCGATATTTGAGCGCCGAAACAAAAGAGCGTTACCACCAGTGTCAGAACATCAATTGTGGATGTACGTTTATCACCTTCGAAACGCTTTCACGCTTTATCGTCAGACCTGGAGAGGTTGAACCCGCCCCACCTCATCCAGCGAAAAGCCAACAACAGAAACTGGCGCTTTAAACCTGCTTCGGCAGGTTTTTTTATGCCTGCCGCCAAAGGCGGATTTCTCCATCGCCACTTTGCCGCCATCGCCAATAAAAAAGGGGTTAGCATATTGCTAACCCCTTGTTTCATAACACGCTTAGGATGCAGCGTGAGTGCGTTATTAGTTAAGACGCTCTTTGATACGAGCAGACTTACCAGTACGCTCACGCAGGTAGTACAGTTTAGCTTTACGAACGGCACCACGACGTTTGACAGAGATGCTGTCAACTACCGGAGAGTGAGTCTGGAAGACACGCTCAACGCCTTCGCCGTTGGAAATTTTACGAACAGTGAATGCAGAGTGCAGACCGCGGTTACGAATAGCGATAACCACGCCCTCGAATGCCTGCAGACGTTTTTTGGAACCTTCAACAACCCATACTTTCACTTCCACGGTATCACCCGGACGGAAGGAAGGTACGTCCTGCTTCATCTGCTCTTGTTCAAGTTGCTTAATAATGTTGCTCATAATTTAATCTCTTATCCTGGGTAAACTGATATTTGGGGGCTTACGCCTGCCCATCATGTTTATGTTGCTGTTGCGAGTGTTCAGTTTTGAACTCTGCCAGCAACCTTGCTTGCTCTTCAGTCAGAGCCAGGTTTTCCAGAAGTTCAGGTCTTCTCAGCCAGGTACGGCCCAGCGACTGTTTCAGGCGCCAGCGGCGAATCTCAGCGTGGTTACCAGACAGTAAAACTGCCGGGACTTCCATACTTTCCAGCACTTCAGGACGCGTATAGTGTGGGCAATCCAGCAATCCATCGGCAAAGGAATCTTCCGTTGCCGAAGCCTCATGTCCCAGAACACCCGGAATAAACCGGGCGACGGAGTCAATCAGCGTCATCGCTGGTAACTCACCACCGCTGAGAACGTAATCGCCGATAGACCATTCTTCGTCAATCTCGGTTTGGATCACGCGCTCATCTACGCCTTCGTAGCGACCGCACACCAGAATCAGTTTCTGATTCGTTGCCAGTTCGCTGACGCCCGCTTGATCAAGCTTGCGCCCCTGAGGTGACAGGTAGATTACCTTAGCACCTTCTCCTGCCGCGGCTTTTGCTGCATGAATAGCATCCCGTAAAGGTTGCACCATCATTAACATCCCCGGTCCGCCGCCGTAAGGACGATCGTCCACGGTACGGTGCCGGTCATGAGCGAAATCACGAGGACTCCAGCTCTGGATGTTCAGCAGGCCATTTTTTACAGCCCGGCCAGTTACCCCGTAATCGGTAATCGCGCGGAACATTTCTGGAAACAGGCTAACAATACCAATAAACACGAGCCAATCCCCACTGAACCGTCTTTCACCGTTTATCCGGAGAATTTAAAAACCAGGATCCCAATCTACTTCAATCGTTTGAGTAGTGAGATCGACTTTCTTGATAACCTGCCCATCGAGGAACGGAACCAACCGCTCCTTGATACCAAACGCATCTTTCAGGTTTGCCTTAATGACGAGAACGTCATTTGACCCGGTTTCCATCATGTCGATGACTTTACCCAGATCGTAGCCTTCAGTCGTCACTACCTGGCAGCCCATCAGGTCTTTCCAGTAGTAGTCACCCTCTTCGAGCTTCGGCAACTGCGAGGAATCCACGACAATTTCACAATTAGTCAGCAGATTCGCGGCATCGCGATCGTCAACGCCTTTCAGCTTGATGACGATATCCTGATTGTGGTGACGCCAGCTTTCCAGCTCGACCTCTTGCCACTGACCCGCCTTCTGGATAAACCAGGGCTGATAGTCAAAAATGCTTTCGGTGTCTTCGGTGGAGGAAAACACTCTGAGCCAACCACGGATACCGTAGGAAGAACCCATTTTTCCCAATACGATCGGGTCGACGGGCGCTTTTGCGGTGAGTTGCTTGCTCATCATGACCACCGTGACAGATTAAGCTGCTTTGTTAGCGGCTTTGATCAGCGCAGCAACGCGATCGGAAATAGTAGCGCCCTGGCCAACCCAGTGAGCGATACGATCCAGATCCAGACGAGTTTCTTCTTCCGCGCCAGAAGCGATCGGGTTGAAGAAACCAACGCGCTCGATGAAGCGACCGTTGCGTGCATTACGGCTGTCGGTAACAACAACCTGGTAGAACGGACGCTTTTTAGCGCCGTGACGTGCTAAACGAATAGTAACCATAACATCCTCTTGTGTGAATAAAACACCGGGCCCCATCGAGGAACGGAGCCCGGTGTCATATTAAAAGCCCGAAAATTTTACTGATTTCTGGGGAAATTGCAATCTATAAAGCGATTAACGCCCCGGGAATCCTGGGGGCATCATCCCCTTCATACCACGCAGCATCTTCGCCATTCCGCCCTTCTTCATTTTCTTCATCATGCGCTGCATGTCGTCGAACTGTTTCAGAAGGCGGTTAACGTCCTGCACCTGCATACCGCAGCCTGCGGCGATACGGCGTTTACGCGAACCTTTGATGATTTCCGGTTTAGCGCGTTCTTTCAGCGTCATCGAGTTGATGATGGCTTCCATTCGCACCAGAACCTTGTCATCCATCTGCGATTTCACGTTGTCCGGGATCTGGCCCATGCCCGGCAGTTTACCCATCAGGCTTGCCATGCCGCCCATGTTCTTCATCTGGCGCAGCTGCTCAAGGAAATCGGTCAGGTCGAACCCGTCGCCTTTTTTGAGTTTAGTCGCCAGTTTTTCCGCCTGAGCGCGGTCAACTTTGCTCTCGATATCTTCGATAAGCGACAGCACGTCGCCCATGCCGAGAATACGGGAAGCGATACGGTCCGGGTGGAACGGCTCCAGCGCTTCGGTTTTCTCACCGACGCCGAGGAACTTAATAGGTTTGCCGGTAATATGACGAATAGAAAGTGCCGCACCGCCGCGCGCATCACCGTCCACTTTAGTCAGAACCACACCGGTGAGCGGCAGCGCTTCGTTAAACGCCTTTGCGGTGTTCGCCGCATCCTGACCGGTCATGGCATCGACCACAAACAGGGTTTCTACCGGGTTAATCGCGGCGTGTACCTGTTTGATTTCGTCCATCATCGCTTCATCAACGTGCAGACGACCGGCGGTATCCACCAGCAGCACGTCGTAGAATTTCAGCTTCGCTTCTTTCAGCGCCGCGTTGACGATATCAACCGGCTTCTGTCCGACGTCTGACGGGAAGAAATCAACTTCAACCTGCTCTGCGAGCGTTTCCAGCTGTTTGATCGCCGCCGGGCGATAAACGTCTGCCGATACCACCAGCACTTTCTTTTTATGCTTCTCACGCAGGAATTTACCGAGCTTACCCACGCTTGTGGTTTTACCGGCACCCTGCAGGCCCGCCATCAGCACCACGGCCGGCGGCTGAGCGGCAAGATTCAGCACCTGGTTCTCTTCGCCCATCGCCGCAACCAGCTCGTTGCGAACGATTTTGACGAACTCCTGACCCGGGGTCAGGCTCTTATTCACTTCGTGACCAACCGCTTTCTCTTTTACGCGATTGATAAATTCACGCACGACCGGCAGCGCCACGTCGGCTTCGAGCAGCGCCATGCGCACTTCACGCAGCGTCTCTTTTACGTTGTCTTCGGTAAGACGGCCGCGACCGCTGATATTACGCAGCGTACGCGACAAACGATCGGTTAAATTATCAAACATTGTCTCTCGCCTGAGGTGGAAACGTTCAGTCGCTAGCGCGACGATAAGCCAGAATTTTGCCGCAGTATAACACGACCCGCCCTGAGATGTGATGCAACGGTTGGAGCAGACGTCAGCTAACGCTATACTGCTTCTCTTTCTTATGAACCAACCATCGACGCCTATATGCCTGTTTTTGCCCTGCTTGCTCTGGTCGCCTACTCCATCAGCCTTGCGCTGATCGTTCCCGGTTTGCTGCAAAAAAATAGCGGCTGGCGGCGAATGGCTATTTTCTCCGCGGTCATTGCGCTGGTGTGCCACGCCTTCGCGCTGGAATCACGCATCTTCCCGGGCGGCGAATCCGGGCAGAACCTGAGCCTGCTGAACGTCGGCTCGCTGGTGAGTCTGATGATCTGTACGGTGATGACGATTGTTGCCTCACGCAACCGCGGTTGGCTGCTGTTGCCGATTGTCTATACCTTTGCGCTCATCAATCTGGCGTTCGCAACGTTTATGCCCAACGAATTCATCACCCATCTCGAGGCAACGCCGGGGATGATGGTGCATATTGGCCTGTCGCTGTTTGCCTACGCCACGCTGATTATCGCCGCCCTCTACGCCCTGCAGCTCGCCTGGATTGACTACCAGCTCAAGAATAAAAAGCTCGCCTTCAGCAGCGAAATGCCGCCGCTGATGAGTATTGAACGTAAAATGTTCCACATCACCCAGGTAGGCGTTGTGCTGCTGACATTAACGCTCTGTACCGGCCTGTTTTACATGCACAACCTGTTCAGCATGGAGAACATCGATAAAGCCGTGCTGTCTATTGTCGCCTGGTTTGTCTATATCGTTCTGCTGTGGGGCCACTATCATGAAGGATGGCGCGGTCGCCGCGTAGTCTGGTTCAACGTCGCGGGTGCCGGCATTCTGACCCTGGCCTACTTTGGTAGCCGGGTTATCCAGCAGTTCGCAGGCTAAGTCACAAAGGAATTCTCATTGGAACACATCTCAACCACCGAGCTAATCGTTACGCTGATTATCATGGTGGTCATCTCAGCCTACTTCTCTGGTTCCGAAACCGGCATGATGACGCTGAACCGCTACCGGCTGCGTCACCTCGCTAAACAGGGCAATCGTCAGGCCCGCCGCGTGGAAAAACTGCTGCGTAAACCCGACCGCTTAATCAGCCTGGTACTTATCGGCAATAACCTGGTCAACATCCTCGCATCGGCTCTCGGCACCATTGTCGGGATGCGCCTGTATGGCGACGCTGGCGTCGCGATTGCCACCGGGGTACTCACCTTCGTGGTACTGGTGTTTGCCGAAGTTCTGCCGAAGACCATTGCCGCGCTGTACCCGGAAAAGGTCGCCTACCCGAGCAGCTTCCTGCTGGCCCCGCTGCAGGTCATCATGATGCCGCTGGTGTGGTTGCTGAACTCCATCACCCGCGTACTGATGCGCATGATGGGCATTAAAACCGACACCGTCATCAGCGGAGCGGTCAGTAAAGACGAACTGCGCACCATCGTTAACGAATCCCGCTCGCAGATTTCCCGCCGCAACCAGGACATGCTGCTGTCGGTGCTGGATCTGGAAAAGGTCAGCGTCGACGACATCATGGTGCCGCGCAACGAAATCGTCGGTATCGACATCAACGACGACTGGAAAGCCATCGTGCGCCAGCTCACCCACTCGCCGCATGGCCGCATCGTGCTGTATCGCGATTCGCTGGATGACGCCATCAGCATGCTGCGCGTGCGCGAAGCCTATCGTCTGATGACCGAGAAAAAAGAGTTCACCAAAGAAGTCATGCTGCGCGCCGCCGACGAAATCTACTACGTTCCGGAAGGTACGCCGCTCAGTACCCAACTGGTAAAATTTCAGCGCAATAAAAAGAAGGTTGGCCTGGTGGTGGATGAATATGGCGACATTCAGGGGCTGGTCACGGTTGAGGATATTCTGGAAGAGATCGTCGGCGACTTCACTACTTCAATGTCCCCGTCGCTTGCCGAAGAGGTCACCCCGCAGAACGACGGTTCGGTGATTATCGACGGCAGCGCCAACATTCGCGAACTCAACAAGGCCTTCAACTGGCATATGCCGGAAGATGAAGCCCGCACCATGAACGGCATGATTCTGGAAGCACTGGAAGAGATCCCCGCCGTTGGCACGCGCGTGCGCATTCAGCAGTACGATATCGATATTCTCGACGTACAGGACAATATGATTAAGCAGGTGAAAGTGGTGCCAGTGAAATCGCTGCGTGAGAGCGTGGCAGAGTAGCTAAGGAATGATACCCTCTCCCCGCGGGGAGAGGGTTAGCGTAAAGCGCGTATTAGCCCTTCGCTTTGGCAACCGACACCATCGCCGCGCGAATGGTACGACCGTTCAGGGTATACCCCTTCTGCATCACCATCAGCACGTTACCCGGCGCCACGTCGTCAGACTCCACCATCGCAATGGCCTGGTGAACGTTCGGATCCATCGGCACATTGATGTCGCCCACCACCTGCACGCCAAACTTACCGACCACGTCGAGCATGGATTTACGGGTCAGTTCGATACCTTCAACCATCGCGGCCATGTCGGTGTTGTTTTTGTCAGCCACTTCCAGCGCGCGATCGAGGCTGTCGAGCACCGGCAGCAGTTCATTGACGAATTTTTCCAGCGCAAACTTGTGCGCTTTTTCAACGTCCAGCTCGGTACGACGACGCAGGTTTTCCATTTCCGCTTTCGCGCGCAGCAGCGCCTCACGTTCACGGTTCTGTGCTTCAGCAAGCTGAGCTTCCAGATTCGCAATTTGTTCCTCGCGCGGATCCACCTGCTCAGTCGATGCATCAGCCTCTACGGCCTCAACTTCATCGTGCTGTTCCTTGATAATTTCTTCCGGGGCTTGCCCGTCAGGCGTTTTCTGTTCTTTACTACTCATGAATTTCTCCGCGTTTTTTCGTTTTCGTCTCGCTAACATCGCTTATTATGGGGATCAGTTTCCGGGATTCAAGGGAAGCAGGCACATTGTCATCACACATTGGCTACAAGGACCTCGAGAGAATGAATAATCATTTCAAGTGTATTGGGATTGTGGGACATCCGCGTCACCCTACTGCGTTGACGACACATGAAATGCTGTACCGCTGGCTGAACACCAAAGGCTACGAAGTCATCATCGAGCAACAGATTGCCCGGGAACTGCAGCTGAACAACGTGCGTACCGGCACGCTGGCGGAAATCGGCCAGCAGGCAGATCTGGCCGTCGTGGTCGGTGGTGATGGCAACATGCTGGGCGCAGCGCGCACCCTCGCGCGCTACGATATCAAAGTCATTGGTATCAACCGTGGCAACCTGGGGTTCCTGACCGACCTCGATCCGGACAACGCCCATCAGCAGCTCGCCGACGTGCTGGAAGGCCACTACATTGCCGAGAAACGCTTTTTGCTGGAGGCACAGGTCTGCCAGCAGGACTGCCAGAAGCGCATCAGCACCGCTATTAACGAAGTGGTGCTCCATCCGGGAAAAGTGGCGCATATGATTGAGTTCGAAGTCTATATCGATGAGATCTTCGCTTTCTCGCAGCGCTCTGATGGCCTGATCATTTCTACTCCGACCGGTTCCACCGCCTATTCACTCTCGGCGGGTGGCCCTATTCTTACCCCACAGTTAGACGCCATCACGCTGGTGCCGATGTTCCCGCACACGCTCTCGGCCAGGCCGCTGGTGATCAACAGCAGCAGCACCATCCGTCTGCGTTTCTCGCACCGTCGCAGCGACCTTGAAATCAGCTGCGACAGCCAGATTGCGTTGCCGATTCAGGAGGGAGAAGATGTGCTGATTCGCCGCTGCGACTACCACCTCAATCTTATCCACCCGAAGGACTACAGCTATTTCAACACGTTGAGCACCAAACTGGGCTGGTCAAAAAAATTATTCTGATTTCGGACCAGGGGCTTTACTGTATAAAAAACCAGTTTATACTGTATTAAAACACAGTTATGGTTTTTCATACAGGAAAACAGCTATGCTGGCACAACTGACCATCAGCAACTTCGCCATCGTTCGTGAACTGGAAATCGACTTTCACCACGGCATGACCGCCATCACCGGGGAAACCGGTGCCGGTAAGTCCATCGCCATCGATGCCCTCGGGCTCTGCCTCGGGGGTCGTGCCGACGCCGACATGGTTCGTGCCGGTGCCAGCCGTGCTGACCTCTGCGCGCGTTTCTCGCTGAAAGACACCCCTGCTGCCCTGCGCTGGCTCGAAGATAACCAGCTTGAAGAGGGCCGCGAATGCCTGCTGCGCCGCGTCATCAGCGCCGACGGCCGCTCCCGTGGCTTCATTAACGGTACCGCCGTGCCATTGTCGCAGCTGCGCGAGCTGGGCCAGTTGCTTATCCAGATCCACGGCCAGCATGCCCATCAGTTGCTGATAAAACCCGAACACCAGAAATCACTGCTCGATGGTTATGCCGGTGAATACCAGCTTACCCAGCAAATGGCGGAACGCTACCAGCAGTGGCATCAGAGCTGTCGCGACCTGGCGCAGCACCAGCAGCAGAGCCAGGAGCGCATCGCCCGCGCGGAGCTGCTGCAATATCAATTGAAAGAGCTCAACGAATTCAACCCGCAGCCCGGCGAATTTGAGCAGATTGATGAAGAGTACAAGCGCCTCGCTAACAGTGGTCAGCTACTCTCCACCAGCCAGCACGCGCTGGCGATCCTCGCCGATGGCGAAGAAGCTAACCTGCAAAGCCAACTCTATACGGCGAAGCAGCTGGTCGAAGAGCTTGCCGGTATGGACAGCAAACTCGCCGGTGTGCTCGATATGCTCGAGGAAGCCGCCATTCAGCTCAGCGAAGCCAGCGACGAACTGCGTCACTACTGCGACCGCCTCGATCTCGATCCCAACCGCCTGTTCGAGCTCGAACAGCGTATCTCGCGCCAGATTGCCCTCGCGCGTAAGCATCAGATTAGCCCAGAGGCGCTGCCCGATTTCCACCAGGCGCTGCTCGACGAGCAGCAACAGCTTGACGATCAGGCCGATTCTCTCGAAACCCTGAGCCTTGCGGTCACGAAGCATCACCAGCTGGCGCTGGAAACCGCACAGCAGCTGCACGAGCTGCGTCAGGCTAATGCCGAGGAGCTGTCAGAACTCATTACTGACAGCATGCATATGCTCGCTATGCCGCACGGGCAGTTCACTATCGACGTCACCTTTGAGGAGAAACACCTCACCGCCGAAGGGGCAGATCGCGTCGAGTTTCGCGTGACCACCAACCCGGGGCAGCCACTGCAGCCCATCGCCAAAGTCGCCTCCGGCGGTGAACTCTCCCGTATCGCGCTCGCCATTCAGGTGATCACCGCCCGGAAAATGGAAACCCCGGCGCTGATCTTCGATGAAGTGGATGTCGGTATCAGCGGACCAACCGCCGCCGTGGTCGGCAAATTGCTGCGCCAGCTGGGTGAATCTACCCAGGTCATGTGCGTAACCCACCTTCCGCAGGTTGCGGGATGTGGTCATCATCATTTTTATGTCAGCAAAGAGACCGACGGCGCGATGACCGAAACCCACATGCAGCCGCTCGACAAAAAGGCACGTTTACAGGAGCTGGCCCGCTTGCTGGGCGGCAGCGAGGTCACTCGCAACACCCTGGCGAATGCCAAAGAGTTGCTGGCGGCATAAACTTTTTGGGCTTCCCGGAGTCTGAGTTCACAATAAAAACGCCGTCAGACATAACGTCAAAGGTTTTAAACTGACTAAAGGTCTATTATCATCGGCATAATACATATGAGCCGCGTACTGCCCGGACCCGAAAAGGAATCAAATCACTATGCGCTGTAAAACGCTGACTGCTGCCGCAGCAGTTCTTCTGATGTTGACCGCAGGCTGTTCCACTCTGGAGCGAGTGGTTTACCGTCCTGATATCAACCAGGGCAACTACCTGGCACCGAACGATGTATCAAAAATCCGTGTGGGTATGACGCAACAGCAGGTTGCGTATGCGCTGGGAACCCCGATGATGTCGGATCCGTTTGGCTCCAACACCTGGTTCTACGTCTTCCGTCAGCAGCCGGGCCATGAAAACCCGACGCAGCAGACCCTGACTCTGACCTTTAACGGTAGCGGCGTGTTGACCAACATCGACAACAAACCGGCGCTGAGTAAGTAATTCCGCTGGCTGAAATGCAAAAAAGCGCTCTTCTGAGCGCTTTTTTATTATTCTGAAACCAGGGCATCACTTCCCGCTGGATTTCTCAGCCCGCTGGCGACGGAGCTCTTTCGGATCCGCAATCAGTGGACGATAGATCTCAACGCGATCGCCGTCATGGACTTCATCCTGCAGCTTAGCCGGGCGGCTATAGATACCGGTTTTATTCTGGCTAAGATTAATGTCCGGACGCAGCTCCAGGATGCCGCTGGCGAGGATCGCCTGCTCCACCGTCGCCCCCTCTTCCAGGGTCACACGCTGCAGATATTGTTTTTCCGGCAGCGCATAGGCCACCTCGACAACTATCTTAGGCGACACGATAAACCTCTTTTGCACGTACGGTAAACGCCTGCACCATATTGGTCGCGAGCTCTTTAAACACCCGACCAAACGCCAGCTCAATCAGCTTATTGGTGAACTCAAAATCGAGATGAAACTCAATTTTGCAGGCGTCATGGCTCAGCGGAGTGAACTTCCAGCCGCCAATCAGTTTTTTGAACGGCCCGTCGACCAGATGCATCAGGATGCTCTGGTTATCGGTCAGGACGTTGCGGGTAGTAAACGTCTTACTTATTCCCGCTTTCGAGACATCAACTGCCGCCGTCATCTGCGTAGGACCGGCTTCCAGCACCCGGCTTCCGGTACAGCCGGGCAAAAACGCAGGATAGGATTGTACATCGTTGACCAGTTGATACATCTGTTCCGCGCTGTAGGGCACCAGCGCAGTGCGGCTAATCTGAGGCATAACAATTTCCATTCTCGAACACGCCGAAATAATACCATTTATCCCTGCTTAAAAACACGCTCGCCCACAACTCGTGCTAAGATAGCGCATCACACCCGCAGGATGGACCGGGGTTAATGAGTACCAGATAAGCGATGACTTCAGGAAATTATGACTAAGAAGAAAACACACAAACCTGGATCAGCCACCATTGCGCTGAATAAACGCGCCCGTCACGAATACTTTATCGAAGAAGAGTTCGAAGCAGGCCTGTCTTTACAGGGCTGGGAAGTAAAATCACTGCGTGCCGGTAAAGCCAACATTGGCGACAGCTACGTGATCATGAAAGAAGGTGAAGCGTATCTGTTTGGCGCTAACTTTACCCCGCTGGCGGTCGCGTCTACTCACTACGTCTGCGACCCAACGCGCACCCGTAAGCTGCTGCTGAATCAGCGCGAGCTGGACACCCTGTATGGCCGGATTAACCGCGAAGGCTACACCATCGTTGCGCTGTCGCTGTACTGGAAAAACGCCTGGTGCAAAGTCAAAATCGGCGTGGCGAAGGGTAAGAAACAGCACGACAAACGTTCTGACGTGAAAGAGCGTGAGTGGCAGGTTGATAAAGCCCGTATTATGAAAAATGCCGGGCGCTAAAACAGCCCAAATCAGCAGGTGGCCAGGTGCCACCTGTTTTTTTACTGAGATTCTATTCCAGCGCAAATATTGACAGATAGTCGTCAGCAATTATATTTAATAATTAGCTGGGACATCTATCACAATATATCATATTTCAGTTAATCATTTTTTCAGCTCAACAGGACCTGGAATTTTAATTAACACATTCCGCTCATATAAGCCGTACATTATTTATTGCGACAAATATCACAATATTCTCTCCTTAGTTTTCGTAGGGTTTAGCACTATCCCTGCACTTAAAGCCCATAAAAAGAAGGGGCAAGTGTCAGCAGAAATATCCATATTAATCAAAAAGATAAAAATAAAACTTAAACTTTAAAAAAATTCTATCACTACAACTAGTACTTTTCTCATACCTGCAAGATTTGTATTTAACTCTATCTAATCTTTATTTCACTTTGGCTTAAGTTGCGGTCCTACCCATTCCTGACTATATCTTTTTTAACTGCCAGATTAAAAAGACGATTTTAAGATCCGTCGTTACGGATAATCACACAGCGTTATTTTTACCATCTGAGCGATAAAAATATCCGCCCAACGACGGCGGGTGAAGTGTTTTTTACACATTTTAAATTGCAAATGGACCTGTTGTTTTAAGCCCTGTCATCAGGGTCATTGTTGCACGCCAGTACACGGCGATTGCAGTACAACCACGCTCTCAATGACGGAGTGATAACAATGCGTCCTATATCTATAATTTCAAAATTAACTGGCGTGAGTAACAAGGTTGAAGCCTCTGAAATTACGCTAAGTGCACCTTCTATCGTCAAGCTGCAGCTTGAGCGTTCAGACATCACCAGCATTGTCCGCTCCGGTCAGGACATGATTATCACCCTGCACTCTGGTGAAAAAATCACCATTCATAATTTCTATGCCGGTGGTAATCAGGATCCCAGTCAGCTGGTGCTTGAAGATAACCACGGTGCATTGTGGTGGGTTCAGGACACCGACGGTGCCTTCCACTTCGAACATATTGATGATTTAACCTCGCTGATGGCCGCCGAAGGGAGTCATGACGGCGCTGCCGCCTGGCCGTGGGTGCTGGGTGCACTCGCTGTTGGCGGTGGTGTTGCTCTGGCAGCCAGCGGCGGCGGGGGTGGCGGCGGAGGAAGTGACAACAACTCAGGCAATAACGGTAGCGGAAATGGCAACGGAAATGGCAATCCAGGAAGCGTCAACCCTGGTGGCAGCAAAGATCCTGATCCCTCCAACCCGGATCCTAAAGCCCCTTCTGTACCTGTCCTCGGCAGCATTACCGATAACGTCGCCCCGGTAACCGGCACGCTGCAACCCGGCCAGGCAACCAATGACAACACGCCGACCCTGCAGGGTACCGGTACCGCGGGCTCCACGGTACATATCTATGATAACGGCACTGAAATAGGTAGCGTGGTGGTCGATGGCAACGGCAACTGGTCATTTACCCCGACAACCCCGCTGGCCGACGGTTCGCACCAGATAACGGTCAGCGCATCTAATGGGTCGGGCAGCAGCGAAACCTCTGCCGGGTGGCCCATCGTCGTGGATACCGACCCACCACCGGCGGCGACCGTCAGCCAGGAAATTGATAACGTCGGCTCCATTCAGGGCGCCATCCCCAGCGGCGGCGTCACCGACGATGCCACGCCAACGCTCACCGGTACCGGCGTCGCCGGATTTACTATTTCGGTTTACGACAATGGCGGCGTACTGCTTGGTACCACCGTTGTGGATAGCAGCGGTAACTGGAGTTTCACCCCGGGCACACCGCTGAGCGACGGTGTCCATAACCTGACGGTGATTCAGTCAGATGCCGCGGGCAACCCGAGCGTTGCCACCACGGTTCCAGCCTTTACTGTCGATACCACCCCGCCGCTGGCCGCGACGATCACCGGGATTAACCCTGAAGGGACTACCGTCACCGGTAGCGCAGAGCCCGGCAGCACGGTTACGATCATCGACAGCAATAATCATGTTCTCGGTTCCGTTGTCGTTGATAACAGCGGCAACTTCAGTATCGGTATTACGCCTGCGCAAACGCATGGCGAAGCCCTGACCGCAGAAATTCACGATGCCGCCGGTAACACAGGCCCGGATACTCCGTTCAACGCCACCAGCTCCGGCCTCCCGACGGTACCGGTGATTGTCAGCATCGTGGACGATGTTGCACCGGGCACGGGTCCGTTAAGCAACAATCAGTCCACCAATGACTCTACCCCGACCATTTCAGGTACTGCGGACCCAAATACCACCGTTAATATCTATAACAACGGTGCTCTGCTGGTCAGCGTCTCCGTTGACGGTAGCGGGAACTGGAGCTGGACGCCGCTGGTCGCGCTACCGGATGGCCCACATGCCTTTACGGTGACCGCCACCAACGCGGCGGGCACCGGCGCGAGTTCCGGGGCATTCACCGTTAACATCGATACCACGCCACCGGCACCACCCACCGACCTGGCCGTCTCACACGATGGCGTCACGGTCACCGGTATCACAGAAGCCGGAAACACAGTGGTCATTAACGACAGCCACGGTAACCCGATTGGTACCGGCACCGCCGGACCTGATGGCCATTTCAGTATTACCATCGCCCCGCCACAGACCAACGGTGAAACGTTGACGGCGGTGGCGACGGATCCTGCCGGAAACCCAGGTTTACCGGGCATAGCCACCGCCCCGGACACCACCGCTCCGGTACCGCCTTCCAACCTGGCCATAAACCATGCAGGGGATCAGGTCACCGGTACCGCAGAGCCGAACAGCACCGTGCATATTCTTGATCCGCACGGCAATATCATCGGCACCGCCACCGCCGACGGCAGCGGGGCCTTCACCGCCACGCTGGTTCCACCACAAACTAACGGCGAAGTGCTGGAAGCAAACGCGACCGATGCGGCGGGTAACACCAGCACCGACACGCCGGTTACCGCACCGGATACCACACCACCAAACGCCCCGACAGGCGTCGTCGTCGCCGGTGATGGCGCCTCCGTTACCGGCAGCGCTGAAGCGGGTAGCACGGTTATCATTAAAGACGATCACGGAAATACTATCGGCCAGGGCCAGGCAGATGCCGGCGGTAACTTCACGATCCCAATTTCACCGGCGCAGACTAACGGTGAAACGATAGATCTGACGGCAACCGACGGCAGCGGCAACACCAGCCCGAACGCCTCGGCGGTTGCCCCGGATATCACCCCACCCGCCACGCCGATTATCAGCGCGGTCATCGACGACGTGGCCAACGGCCTGGGGCCGATTGGCAATGGTCAACTGACCAATGACGACAAACCCACGCTGCAGGGCACGGCGGAAATTAACTCGCAGGTGAAGATCTACGATAACGGTGTCCTGCTGGCAACCGTAGGTACTGATGGCAGCGGTAACTGGAACTACACGCCGGGGACGTCGCTGGGTCAGGGCGCACACGTGCTGACCGTGACCGCTACCGATGCGGCGGGTAATACCAGCCCCGCCGCCAGCTGGAACATCATCGTCGACTCTGTCCCGCCGCAGGTCCCGGTATTAACCCTGGTGAACGATGATGTGGGCACCATTACCGGCAACGTCCTCAACAACGGTAACGTGACCAACGATACGACCCCGACCCTTTCCGGTACCGGCGAACCCGGCACGCAGGTGAGTATCTACGACGACGGGGTCCTGATGGCCACCGTCACCGTCGACAGCGGAGGAGCCTGGAGCTACCCGGTGCCGGTTGGTCAGGCGCTGGGCGATCGCGATCACAACATCACCCTCACCGCCACCGACGCGGCGGGTAACGTCACTACCTCTCCTACAACGGTAACCATTACCGTTGACACTCAGGCACCTTCGGCACCCGTTATCATCGCTGCGGCAGACAATGTCGGCAGCGTGCAGGGCGATCTGCCGACCACCTCGCGCTCTGACGACACCCTGCCGCTGCTGAAAGGCACCGGCGACGTCGGTTCCACCATTACCATTTACGATGGCGCGACCCCCATCGGTACCACCACCGTTATCGCCGGCGGCACCTGGAGCTTCCAGGTGACGCAGCCGCTGAGCGAAGGGGCGCACGCGCTCTCCGCCGTCGCCAGCGACGCTGCTGGCAACACCAGCGCCGCCGGAAACTTTGCCCTGACTATCGACACCACCCCGCCAGCCGCACCGGTTATTCTCTCGGCGCAGGGGCTGGTCGGCAGTACCACCGTCACGCTCGTTGACGGCGGCAGCACCAAAAGTACGGCTCCAACTATTTCCGGCACCGGTGAGGCTGGAGCGAGAATTATCATTTCGGATAACGGTACGGTGATTGGCAACACGACGGTGCAGCCAAACGGCACCTGGACGTTTGTTCCGTCACCGCCGCTGACCGATAATGCCCAGCACCACTTCACCGCCACCGCCACCGATGTGGCAGGCAACATTAGTATTCCATCCGCCGACTTCACGCTGACGGTCGACAACCTGCCGCCGTCGCAGCCGCTGCCGCCGACCATTACCGATGATGTCCTGCCGGTGGTCGGGGTCGTGACCAACGGCAACACCAACGACACCACACCAACCTTCAGCGGCACGGGCGCGAACCCGGGCGATACTATTTCGGTCTATCTCGATGGCAATGCTGCCCCGCTTGGCACCGCGCTGGTGGCCGCTGATGGCACCTGGAGCTTTACGCCAGGCACCGCGATAAACCCGGACAGCTATCAGATTACGATCACCGCGACCGACGCCGCCGGCAACGTCAGCCTGCCGTCGCTGCCGATTACGCTGAACATCGATATCACCCCTCCGGGTAACCCGACGATCCTCGCGGCGAACGACAACGTCGGTACCATCCAGGGCGACCTGGCACCTAACGCTATCACCGACGACAACACGCCAACCATTCGCGGGACCGGAGATAACGGAGCGACCATCACTCTGTACAACGGTAGCACCGTGATCGGCACCACCACCGTCGTCGGCGGACTGTGGAGCTTTACCCCTGGTACCGCCCTTGCCGACGGCAGCTACACCATCACCGCCATCGCCACCGACGCGGCCGGTAACCCCAGCGGCAGCTCCAACAGCATCTCGTTTACCGTTAACACCGTGCCGCTGACCCTGCCACAGGTGACCGATATTCAGGATAACGTAGGGGTCATTACCGGTTCCGTAAGTAACGGTGGGGTAACCGACGACACCACGCCAACCTTCAGCGGCACCGGTACACCAGGCAGCACCGTACTGGTTTATGTTGATGGCCTGCCGATTGCCGTAGCCGTTGCCACGGTGGGGGCAAATGGTACCTGGAGCGTCGATGTTCCGCTGGGCGTGGTCAACGGCCCGCACACCATCACCTTCGGCACCCAGGATGCCGCAGGCAATAGTCTGCCTGCCGGTAACCCGATAGTCCTGAATCTGGACACCAGCCCGCCGGCCCCTCCGCTGGTCACTATCGTCGATCCGAACGGTACACTGGTCAGCGGTACCGCCGAGCCCGGCAGCACCGTGATTATTAAAGACAACGGTGGCAATGTGCTTGGCACCGGCCTGGCGAATGCGATCACCGGGGCATTTACCGTCACTATCTCTCCGGCGCAAACCACCGGAACGGCGCTGACGGCGACCGCGCAGGATACGGCGGGCAACCAGAGTCTCCAGACGCCGTTTATTTCCGCCATCTCAACGGTCCCGCATCCGCCAACGCTTGAAGTGTTTGATGACGTCAGCCCGATTACCGGCGTCGTCGGTAACGGTAAAACCACCAACGACACGCTGCCTACCCTGCAGGGGGTTGCCACCGCGGGCGCAACGGTGCATATCTACCAGGACGGCGTACTGATTACCTCCGTTCCGGCTGATGCCACCACCGGGGCGTGGAGCTACACGCTCCCGACGCCGCTGGTGAACGGCAGCACCCACAGTTTTGCGGTGTCCCAGACCGTCACCGGGGTCGACAGCGGCCAGTCGCCGACCTACAGCATCACCATCGATACCAGCGCACCGCTGGCACCGGCCATTACCTCGGTCACTGACGACGTAGCACCGGTTGTCGGTACGGTGAATAATGGTCAGGCAACCAACGACGCGCAGCCAACCATTAACGGTACCGGCGAAGTCGGCGCCACCATCACCATTTACGATGGTGGCGTGGCCATTGGTACCACGGTGGTGAACGGCAGCGGTAACTGGAGC
Source organism: Yokenella regensburgei (assembly GCF_003634235.1). Lineage (NCBI taxonomy): Bacteria > Pseudomonadati > Pseudomonadota > Gammaproteobacteria > Enterobacterales > Enterobacteriaceae > Yokenella > Yokenella regensburgei. The sequence goes on from NZ_RBIZ01000004.1 coordinate 52,883, forward strand.
TTTACCCCGACGGGTACGCTCGGTGACGGTAGCCACACCTTTACCGCCCGCGCCACCGATGCGGCAGGTAACCAGGGCGTGGCATCCGGTAGCTACCAGATAACCATCGATACGGCTGCACCTTCCGCTCCGGCCATCGTGACCGTAACCGATGATGTCGGTACCGTGGTGAACCTCACCCCAGGTCAGGTGACCAACGACAACACCCCGACGCTGACCGGCACCACCGAACCTAACGCACTCGTGACCATCCGCGACAACGGTACGGTAATCGGCACCGCCACCGCCGACGGCTCCGGGAGCTGGACCTTCACCCCGGGCACTGCACTCGGTGACGGAAACCATTCGCTGACCGCCACCGCAACCGATGCGGCAGGCAACATCGGTACTGCCTCGACGGCGTTCCCGATTGTCGTCGACACCACGCCGCCGCCTCCACCGGCAATCGTCACGGTGGTGGACGACGTGGGGGGTACCGTACAGCTGACTAACGGCCAGCTCACCAATGACGCCCAGCCAACGCTTAACGGCACCGGCGAAATCGGTGCGACCATCACCATTCGCGATAATGGCGCACCTATCGGCACCGCTGTCGTCGATGGCTCCGGCAACTGGACCTTCACCCCGGGCACCGCCCTCGGTCAGGGACCGCACGTATTCACCACCGTCGCCACTGACCCGGCGGGCAACACCGGTTCACCGTCGGCGTCCTTTACCATTCAGGTGGACTCCATTGCGCCGCCGGCCCCGGCCATTGTGACGGTGCAGGACAATACCGCGCCGGTGACCGGCCCGATCGCCGGCGGTGGCATCAGCAACGAAAGCCATCCGGGTCTGACCGGGACCGGCGAAATCGGGGCGACTATCACCGTAATGAGCGATGGCGTGGCAATCGGCACCACCATCGTGGGGGCGGGTGGCACCTGGAGCTTTACGCCAGGTACCGCGCTCACTAACGGCCCGCACACGCTGACCGTCACCGCGACGGACAGCGCAGGCAACGTCAGCGCACCGTCCGCCGGGTTTACCTATACCGTGGATACCGCCGCGCCGGGGATCCCGGCGATCGGTCAGGTGGTTGACGATGTGGGCGCGCTGCAGGGTGACCTCAGCAGCGGCCAGGCAACGGACGATACCCGTCCGGCGCTCAGCGGCACCGCTGAGGCCAACTCAACGGTGAAAATCTACGATAACGGCAGCCTGATAGGCACCGTCACGGCGGATGGCACCGGAGCCTGGAGCTTCACGCCGGGTACCGGGCTTACCAACGGCCCGCATGCGCTGACCGTCACGGCAACGGATGCAGCAGGTAACGTCAGTGCACCATCGACGGCGTTCAACATCGTGGTAGATACGGTAGCTCCTCCGGCACCGGCGATTATTCAGGCGGTTGATGATGTGCAGCCTGGCACCGGGATCCTGCTAAGCGGTGCGTTCACTAACGACACCCAACCCTTGCTGAGCGGTACGGCGGAAGCCAACGCGAAAGTGGCTATCTATGATAACGGCACCCTGCTGACAACGGTTACCGCAGCGGCGGACGGCAGCTGGAGTTATCTGCCAGCGGCGCTCGGGAACGGGCAGCACGTGTTCACCGCCATTGCCACCGATGCCGCCGGTAACGTCGGCCCGACGTCGCCGGGCTTCACCCTCAATATAGATACCGTTGCACCACCAACGCCGGTGCTGCTGACGGTTGTCGATGACGTTGCGGGTGGCGTCTTCAACGCCGCGCTGACCAACGGCGGTCTGACCAACGATGCCCGCCCAACCCTGAGCGGCACCGCTGAGGCAGGCAGCACCGTCAATATTTATGACGGCGGCACCCTGCTCGGTACCGCTCTGGTTCAGGGCAACGGTAGCTGGACGTTTACCCCAACCGCCCCGCTCGGCACCGGTTCGCACAGCTTCACGGTGACCGCGACCGATGCCGCAGGCAATACCAGCGGCGCCACCGCGGGCTTCGGTATCGTCGTCGACACCACACCACCGGCCACGCCGTCGATCACCAGCATCATTGATGATGTCGCCGGCGGTATCTTCAATGGCCCGATCGGTAACAACCAGCTAACCAACGATGCGCAGCCGACGCTGAACGGCACTACCGAAGCCAACGCCACGGTCAACATCTATGACAATGGCACCTTCGTCACCAGCGTCACCGCCGACGGCAGCGGTAACTGGAACTACACCCCGCCGACCGCGCTGGCACAAGGCTCGCACTCGTTCACCATCACCGCGACCGACGTCGCCGGTAACACCAGCGGCATGTCAGCAGCGGCAGCCATTATCGTTGATACCGTGCCGCCGCCGGTTCCGACCGGCCTGACGGTGAACGCCAACGGTACGCTGCTCACCGGGGTGGCGGAGCCGAACAGCACCGTCACGATTACGTCGAGCACCGGGACGGTACTTGGCACCGCGACGGCGAACGGCTCTGGTAACTTCAGCTTTACGCTGAGCCCACCGCAGATAAGCGGACAAACGCTGCTGGTCACCGCTCAGGATGCCGCAGGCAACGTTGGCGCAGCAGGCAACGCGCTGGCACCGTTCACCGGCGCCCCACCAGCACCGCTGCTTATCAGTGTGATTGACGACGTCGGCCCGATCCTCGGCACGGTGGCCGCCGGTGCCAGCACCAACGACACCCGTCCGACCATCACCGGTACGGCGCAGGCAAACGCCACCGTCAACGTCTTCAACAATGGCGTACTGATGGGCAGCACTACCGCCGACGGCAACGGCAACTGGAGCTTCACCCCAACCAACGCTATCAGCGAAGGAGCGCACGCCTTTACTGCAACCGCGACCAACGTCAACGGCACAGGGGTTCTGTCCACCTCCTACAGCGTTGTTGTCGACACCACCCCTCCGGGGGCACCGACGGCGCTTATCAGCACCGACGGCGGCACCATTACCGGGGTCGCGGAAGCAGGCAGTACGGTCACTATCACCCTGCCGGGTGGTGGCACGGTTACGGCTATCGCCAACAGCAGCGGAGTGTACAGCGTCACCCTGCCGGTGCGCCAGATTGAAGGGCAACTGCTCTCCGCGACGGCCACCGACTCGGCGGGCAACACCTCATCGCCAACGTCGATTACCGCACCGGTACTGCCGCTGCTGGCGGAAGACAACATCACCACTCTGGCGCTGCAAACCAACGCCACCGTCACGACCCAGCATCTGGACGACTACGGCTTTATGCTGGTGAACGCGCTGGGAACGGTCGCGAACGTGCTGGGCAATAATACCGCCTCGGTAAACTTCAGCGTCGACCCGAACGGCAGCGGCTCCGTCACCATTAACGCCGCCGCCACCGGGATCGTGCTGTCGCTGCTCAGTACCATGGAGATTGTGATCCAGCGCTTCGACACCGGTCTGAACGCCTGGGTCACGGTAGTTGATACCTCGAATCCGCAGTTCGCCAACCTGCTGACCATCGGCTCCAGCGGCGTGACGCTCAACTACGGCGGTTTAACCGGCGGCGACTATCGGGTGGTGACCTACAACACCAACCTGCTGGCCACCGGGTCCTATACCAGCCTCGATGTCGCACTGGTGAAAACCAGCGCCGGGACCATCACCGGTAACACCTCGGAAACGGGGAACGTGATCACCGACACCGACCCGACCAACGGCCAGGACAACGCGCCGTCGGGTACCGTGGTGACCTCCATTACCGATGCCAACGGCAATACCATCACCGTGCCGGTCGGCGGGATTGATGTTCAGGGTCAATACGGCACCCTGCATATCAACCAGAACGGCAGCTACACCTACACCCTGACTAACACCTCGGCGTCGGTGTATGGGCGTACGGAAAGTTTCACCTACACCCTCACCCACGGCACCGATCACTCTTCGGCGAAGCTGGTGGTTTCCCTTGGCCAGAGCCCGGCGGCGAGCACCGTCACGGCGGTTGATGACACGGCATCGCTGACCTACAGCACCACCGTCGCGTCGGTCGATAACGGTACCTCGCACCAGGCGGGCTTCACGCTTGCCAACGTCGGGCTGGGTAACGTGCTGGACGTGAGCCTGGTCAACGGCTTAACCGACCCGGTGAAGTTCAACGTTGATGCCGGTGCCACCCGTACTCTGACGGTACAGGCCAGCGTGCTCGGGGTGACGGTCGGCGGGTTCGATCTGTACGTCTACCGCTTCAACCCGGCCATTCAGCAGTACGAGCAGTATCGCGTACAGCCGAACTGGATAACCGCGCTGCTCAGCGGTAACTCCACGGCCTACACCATCACGCTGCCGGGCGGGGACTATCTGTTCATGCTCCTCGCCTCCGGCGGGCTGGCGCTGGCCACCAGCTACACCATGAATATTCAGGCGGATCACACCTACGCGGTGGACAGCACTACCGCCTCCACCAACGGGAATATTCTGGCGAACGACTCGGCGCCGGCAAATACCGTGGTGACGGAGGTGAACGGTGTGGCGATCAACAGCACCGGCACCACCACCATCACCGGTCAGTACGGGACATTGACCATCGATGCGCAGGGCCACTACACCTACACCCTGAACAGCGGCGTGGGCGCCGACACCATCAGTACGCCGGACAGCTTCGTCTACACCGTCCGCGCGCCGAACGGTGATGTCAGCAGTGCGTCGCTGAATATCACCGCAACGCCGCTGGCGCTGGATGCGGTCAACGACGTCAGCAGCCAGATTGCGGTCACCACCCTGCAGGACACCTCGCAGCCGTTCACCGACAGCAGCGTCGGCAACGCCAGCTGGAGTGCACAACTGCTTTCCCCGACCTCGCAGAACGGGACCGGGACGGTCGAAGTGGCGGCGGGTACGGCGATCACCAACGTTATCCTGCACTTTAACGTTGCGTCGCTGCTCTCGCTCGGCGGGCTGACCGTCACCTGGGCGCTGTACGACAACAACAACGTTCAGGTGGCTCACGGGTCGTTCAACGGCGGGCTGCTGCTCGGCGGCAATATCGATATCGCCCTCAGCGGTGTCGAACTGCACGCCGGAAACTATCGCCTTGACTATACCGGCAGCGTGGGTGCGCTGGGTCTGGGGAATATCACCGTCACGCCAACCGTTCACGGCACCACCGTGGCGCTGGCGAACTATGAAACCTCAGGAGTGAACAGCGTCACCGGCAATATTTATGCCGACGACCATATCAGCAGCGTGCATACCCTGCTGACGGTGAACGGCGCGGGCGGCAGCACTGCCACTCTCGATCCGTCTACCAGCAGCACCGGCACCGCCACCATCAACGGCCAGTACGGCACGCTGACCATGGGCGTTGACGGGCATTACACCTACACGCTTAACAGTGGGGTTTCCCTCTCAGCGATGACGACCAAGGAGACGTTCACCTACACGATTAACGACCAGAGCGGCCACACCAGTACCGCCACCCTGACGATTGATATGAATCCGCAGGTGGTGAGTACCGACCAGGCCGACCGTCTGGTGGGCAGCGTGTACGGCGATACGTTGATTTACCACCTCCTGAGCGCCAACGACGCGACGGGCGGCAACGGCACCGCGGATACCTGGAGCAACTTCTCACTGGCGCAGGGCGACAAGATAGACGTCAGCGCACTGCTGGTCGGCTGGGACGGGCAGAACTCATCGCTCGGCAACTATCTCACCGTCACCAGCAGCGGGAACAACACCGTGATCTCCATCGACCGTGACGGTACGGGCACCACGTACCACTCCACTAACCTTGTGACCCTGGAGAACGTTCACACCACGCTCGATGAGCTGGTACAGCAGAACCATATTGTCGGATAACGAATAAACAGCAGTACCTACAGCCCCGGACGCACGTACGTCCGGGGCGTAAACGTCAGATTTGCTTTATTAGGGACAAAATATGGGAAAATTACAGCCCGTGGCCTGGTGGCTGGCGTGTTGCCTGTGTTCAGCCCAGGTCTACGCCGAAGACGCACCGCAGTTCATCACCACTCAGGGGCTCGCCGAAGAGCAGGAGCTCCCCGCACTGGACGGCAGCGCCTCGCTGAAACTGGCGGCCGCTGCGCCCGGCACGCTAACGCTCAACGACGCGGTCACCCGCGCCGTGATGTGGCATCCGACCATTCGTGAAGCCATCGGCAAACTCTGGTCGCAATCCGAGCAGGTCAACGTCGCCAAATCGAAGTACTACCCGCAGGTCAGCGCCGGAATGAACAACGGCTACTCCAATACCTACACCGACGGCGGCTTCAGCCCGTCGCTGGTACTCTCGCTCTCGCAAATGCTCTATGACTTCGGCAAGGTCGACAGCCAGGTGCGCGCACAGAGCGCGGGCGTCGCGCAGGAGCAGGCCAACGTGCTGGTGAGCATTGATAACGTCGGCCACGACACCGCCATAGCCATGGTGCAGGTGCAGACCTGGCAGCAGATGGTGGACATCGCCAAAGAGCAGCTCGAGGCGCTGAGCGCCATCGGCAAACTGACCCAGCAGCGTAATGACGAAGGAGCCACGTCGCTTTCGGACGTGGTGCAAACCGATGCGCGTATTGAATCCGCCCGCTCGCAGCTGATCCAGTATCAGTCGAGCCTCGACAGTGCCCAGGCCACGCTGATGAGCTGGCTCGGCTGGGATAACCTGAACGGCATCAGCAACGACTTCCCGGATAAATTCAACAAAAGCTGCGATATCGCCAAACCGGACGACCGGCTGGTGCCCGCGGTGCTGGCCTCCTGGGCGCAGGCAAACGTCGCCAAAGCCAACCTTGATTACGCCAACGCGCAGATGACGCCGACCATCTCGCTGGAGCCGCAGGTGCAGCACTATCTCAACGACAAATACCCGAGCCACGACGTGCTCGACCGCACCCAGTACTCCACCTGGGTAAAAGTGGAGATGCCGATTTACCAGGGCGGCGGCTTAACCGCCCGGCGCAACGCCGCCAGCCACGCGCTGGAGGCGGCGCAGTCCGGCATTCAGCGCACCCGCCTCGACGTGCGGCAGAAGCTGGCTGAAGCCCGCAGCCAGGCGCTGAGCCTGTATGGCGCCATGCAGGTGCTGCAGCGCCAGGAAACCCTCAGCGAACAGACCCGTGAGCTGTACCAGCAGCAGTACCTCGACCTCGGCTCCCGCCCGCTGCTCGACGTGCTGAACGCGGAACAGGAGGTGTACCAGGCCCGCTTCGCCCGCCAGCAGACCGAGAGCCAGCTGCGGCAACTGCAGATCAACTGCATGTACAACACCGGCCAGCTGCGCCGCGCCTTTGGTCTTGAGAATCGCAGCATTCAGTCAGTGGAGATCCAGCCATGACCCACGCCGCCCCGCCTGTAGAAGAGTTACTCACCGAACGCGCCCTCAGCAACTGGGCGCTGGCCATCAGCCATATTGCCGGGCACTATCGCGTTGCCTGCTCACCGGGAACCTTACAGGCCAACGCGCCGTGGTTTAAAGATAAAAGTATGGTCTCCGCGCTGACGCAGCTTGCGCGCCAGGCCGGACTGTCGTTTAAGTTACTCACCCCGTCGCAGGAGGCGATAGCCCACTGGCGTCTGCCGGTGATCGTCAGCCTCAACGACGGTAAACTGGCGGTGATCGAGCATTTTGACGGCGAGAACACCGTCGATATCAGCCTTATCGATGGCGATCGCCAGACTAACCGCGTGGCATACGACGAGCTGTTATCGGAGATCCGTTTTATCGCCGCCCTGCGTCCCCTCTCGGTGCTGAAGGACAGCCGCGTGGATGCCTACGTCACCCGCTTCAGCCCCGACTGGCTGAAAACGCTGGTGATGATGGACATACGCCCCTACGGCCCGGTGATGTTCGCCGCCCTGCTGGTGAACGTGCTGTCACTTTCCGGGATTATATTCTCGATGCAGGTCTATGACCGGGTGATCCCGGCGCAGTCTTACCCCACGCTGTACGTGCTGGCAACCGGGGTGCTGGTTGCCACCGTGTTCGGCTTTCTGCTCAAAATTGCCCGCAGCCATATCATGGACGTGCTTGGCAAACGCGCGGACATGCGCATCTCTGATCGGGTATTCAGCCACGCCCTGCGCCTGCGCAACAGCGCGGTGCCGCGCTCCACCGGCAGCTTTATTTCGCAATTGCGCGAGCTGGAGCAGGTGCGCGAGATGATCACCTCCTCCACCATCTCTACCATCGTCGATCTACCGTTCTTTTTCCTCTTCATCGTGGTGCTGGCGATCATCGCGCCGCCGCTGGCGTGGATAGCCCCCGTGGCCGCCATTCTGATGGTGCTGCCGGGGCTGATGCTGCAAAAACGCCTGGCGATGCTGGCCAACCAGGCGGCACATGAATCTACCCTGCGCAACGCGGTGCTGGTGGAGAGCGTGCAGGGCCTGGAGGACATCAAGCTGATGCAGGCCGAGAACCGCTTTCTGCAGCAGTGGAACAGCTATATTCGCATCACCGCCGAATCCGGCCTGCGCACCCGCGAGCTGACCCAGGGGCTTATCAGCTGGGGAATGACCATTCAGAGCCTGGTCTACACGGCGGTTATCCTTTTCGGCGCGCCGATGGTGATCGAGGGCGAACTGACCACCGGTTCGGTGGTGGCGGCCTCGATGCTGGCCTCAAGGATGATTGCTCCGATGGCGAACCTCTGCGGCGTGCTGGCCCGCTGGCAGCAGGTGAAAGCGGCGAAACAGGGGCTCGACAGCATTATGCAGCTCCCGACCGAGACCCAGCGCGACGAACGGATGGTGCATCAGGAAATTTTCCACGGCCACTACGTGATTGAGAACGCGCAGTTCCGCTACCACAGCGAAGATCAGCGCGTCCCGCTGCGGATCGCGCGTCTTGAAATTCACCCCGGCGAGCGCATCGCCCTGCTCGGGCGCAACGGCGCGGGTAAATCGACCCTGCTGCAGGCGCTGGCGGGCGGCGTGGATGTGATAAGCGGCGACGTGCGCCTCGACAACCTCAGCATGGAGCAGATAGACGCGGCGGATTTACGCCGCAACATCGGCCTGCTCAGCCAGAACGCCCGGCTCTTTTTCGGCACCCTACGTGAGAACCTGACCCTCGGCGCGCCGCACGCCACCGACGACGCCATTTTCGAAGTGCTGGAAATCAGCGGCGGCGGCGATTTCGTCAAACGGCTGGCGAAGGGGCTCGACCATCCGATTATGGAGGGCGGTGCCGGGCTTTCCGGCGGCCAGCGTCAGTCGATTCTGCTGGCGCGGATGCTGCTGCGCTCGCCAAATATCGTCCTGCTCGACGAACCCACCGCCTCACTCGATGACCACACCGAACGCGATTTTATTCAACGCCTGCACCAGTGGCTGGGTAACCGGACGCTGATTGTCGCCACCCACCGGGTGCCGGTGCTGGATCTGGTGGAACGCATCGTGGTGCTGAAAGAGGGACAACTGGTGATGGACGCGCCGAAAGCACAGGCGCTGAACAACGGCCGCACGGCGGCGCAGGCCAACGCACGGGAGTGGAAAAATGAAAACCAGTCCGCATGATGCCGCGATGGAAGACCCGGACATCCGCCGGGAGAGCGAATACTCCGGCGCCAGCCGCATTATTATGCTGAGCGGCCTGATGTTTTTGATTTTCTTCGTCTGGGCGTGGTTTGGCACCCTGGATGAGGTCTCTACCGGCACCGGCAAAGTGGTGCCCAGCTCGCGCGAACAGGTGCTGCAATCGCTTGACGGCGGTATCGTGGCCGAGCTGAAAGTGCGCGAAGGCGACATCGTGCAGGCGGGAGAAATCGTCGCCCGCCTCGACCCGACGCGTTCTGAATCAAACGTGGGCGAAAGCGCCGCGCGCTATCGCGCCTCGCTCGCCTCCAGCGCCCGCCTCTCCGCCGAGGTGAACGATGCTCCGCTGGTCTTCCCGCCGTCGCTGAAGGCGTGGCCGGACTTAGTGGCCTCTGAGACACGGCTGTATAAAACCCGCCGCGCCCAGCTCGCCGACTCCGAGTCTGAACTGCGCGACGCGCTGGTGTCGGTCAACAAAGAGCTCGCCATCACCCAGCGTCTTGAGAAAAGCGGTGCCGCAAGCCACGTGGAGGTGCTGCGCCTGCAGCGCCAGAAAAGCGATTTAGGCCTCAAAATTACCGACCTGCGTTCGCAGTATTACGTACAGGCTCGCGAGGAGCTGTCAAAGGCCAACGCGGAGGTCGACATGCTCTCTGCGGTGCTGAAAGGGCGTGAAGATTCGGTGACCCGCCTGACGGTACGCTCGCCGATGCGCGGGATCGTGAAGAACATCCAGGTCACCACCATCGGCGGCGTTATTCCGCCAAACGGCGAGATGATGGAGATTGTGCCCATCGACGACCGGCTGCTGATTGAGGCGCGCCTCTCGCCGCGCGATATCGCCTTCATCCACCCCGGACAGCGGGCGCTGGTGAAGATAACCGCCTATGACTACTCGATTTACGGCGGACTGGAGGGCGAAGTAGAGACCATCTCGCCGGACACCATTCAGGACAAAGTGAAGCCCGAAGTGGTGTACTACCGGGTGTTCATTCGTACCCATCAGGATTTCTTGCTGAACAAGGCCGGGCGCAAGTTTTCCATCGTGCCGGGGATGATTGCCACCGTTGATATCAAGACCGGCGAAAAAACCGTCGCCGAGTACCTGATTAAACCGTTCAACCGCGCAAAAGAAGCGCTACGTGAGCGTTAAGTGAGCAGAACCAGGCTGGTATTGCTCATGACAATTCTGTTATACTCGGCATAACACATTGGGGCTGATTCTGGATTCGACGGGATTTGCGAAACCCAAGGTGCATGCCGAGGGGCGGTTGGCCTCGTAAAAAGCCGCAAAAAAATAGTCGCAAACGACGAAAACTACGCTTTAGCAGCTTAATAACCTGCTCTGAGCCCTCTCTCCCTAGCTTCCGCTCTTAAGACGGGGATCAAAGAGAGGTCAAACCCAAAAGAGATCGCGTGGATGCCCTGCCTGGGGTTGAAGCGTTAAAACTAATCAGGCTAGTTTGGTAGTGGCGTGTCTGTCCGCAGGTGCCAGGCGAATGTAAAGACTGACTAAGCATGTAGTACCGAGGATGTAGGAATTTCGGACGCGGGTTCAACTCCCGCCAGCTCCACCAAAATTCTTGGTTGATGGTCACCAGAGCCTGATACGAAGTCCTGAAAGCCCGCACGGCGCAAGCCCTGCGGGCTTTTTTGTGCCTGTTTCTTCTCAAAAATCAAAAGGATATGTGGTAGAAATTTGACCACAGTTTACAATGTGGGTAATCGAAAGTGTTCTCGTTCTGGAAAGACTCCGGATATGGCTCGCATCATACATCCCCTCACTAACAACGAAATCCTTAAAGCCAAACCTCGAGAAAAAGATTTCACCCTTCATGATGGTGACAGCCTGTTTTTACTCGTCAAAACCTCTGGTAAAAAACTCAGGCGCTTCCGCTATCAACGTCCGGTCAGTGGTAGCCGAACCAATTTGAGTCTTGGCTCATGCCCTGCCCCAACACTGGCTGCAGCTCGTCAGATACGCGACCAGCACTTAACCACGCTCACGCAAGGTATAGATCCACAACAGCAACAGGAGCAGGCGTCAGAACAACGCCAGATTGAGTTAGACAGCATTTTCTCAACAGTAGCTGCTAGCTGGTTCCAGATTAAAAGCAGAAGTGTCACAGAAGATTATGCAAAAGACATCTGGCGTTCATTAGATAAAGATGTTCTTCCAACTATCGGTGCAATACCTGTTCAGGAACTCAAAGCTAGAACGATAGTGGAAGCACTGGAGCCAATCAAAGCGCGTGGAGCACTTGAAACCGTTCGTCGCCTAGTACAGCGCATTAACGAGATAATGATTTATGCCGTAAACACTGGTCTGATTGATACCAACCCTGCATCAGGTATTGGTATGGCATTTGAGAAACCCAAAAAGCAAAACATGCCAACACTACGACCAGAAGAGTTACCGAAACTCATGCGTTCTTTGATAATGTCGAATCTCTCTGTTTCGACTCGCTGTCTAATTGAATGGCAACTCCTGACTCTCGTGCGCCCCTCTGAGGCTTCTGGCGCTCGATGGGTAGAGATCGATCTCGATGCCAAACTTTGGACGATCCCGGCCGAACGGATGAAGGCAAAGCGTGAACACATCGTACCTTTATCTCCTCAAGCATTAGATATTCTAGAAGTGATGAAGCCAATCAGCGCTCATCGTAAACATATTTTCCCAAGCAGGAATAATCCAAAGCAAGCGATGAATAGTCAAACTGCGAACTCTGCTTTAAAACGGATCGGTTATGGCGGAAAGCTTGTTGCACATGGATTACGTTCTATCGCAAGTACTGCTATGGACGAAGCGGGATTTAATGCAGATATTATTGAAGCTGCGTTAGCTCATAGTGATAAAAATGAAGTCAGGCGAGCTTACAACCGTTCAACTTATTTACTTCAACGAGTGGAGTTAATGGACTGGTGGGGAGTACGCATTAATAAATACGGCACCAACACTTTTTAATGGAACTATGACAATGACAGATAGAATTAATGAGGTAGAATTACTTCTTAAAAACGGAGCTTTAGGATTCTATAATACTGTAGAAATCACGGAAGTATTCTCTTTAAACCCTGAGAAGAAACCGTGCAATATTCTTACAATTATGGTTGCTGAAGACTTTCAAGACCCCGCTTACAATAAAGTTACTTACTTAACTACGGATTTAATTAGTGTAAAAAAATTAAAACAATGGAGATTCGGCGTAAAAAGATATTGCATTAGTATTTCTGAACTAATGGCGAAGTTATCATCTTTGGACGCCAATATGAGATGGGGTCAAGAACAAGTTGAGATCAACAACCTACAACCACTAGACAAATATTTTATTTCTCCAGACTCATATGAGAGCGTTCCAATTAATAGTATATTAAAAAACAATTACTACAACGGCTCTTATGTATTTGAATGGTTTGACTTCAATAAAGAAAATCATCAGGATTTACTTTCTTCACCATTAGCACTAAAAGAATTATCCGAAGAACTAAGAAAAGTAATACCAATCTCAATAGAAAGCGTCTCTGACAGAGTGGGAAATTTTTTATTGCAAATCCCCACTAGAATTTTAATGTCTAATTTCGGATTGGAAAAAAAACATGATGGCTACAATTTAAACTGTGAGATCGATTGGCACAGAAATGCTCAAAAAAGAGATCTAATTATTAATTGCCATTTAAGCGAGAGTGATAATCTTTGTGAAGGATATTTCACTAAGATACTAAAAAGTGGAGATCTAAGTCTTTCTCTTCCAATACCCAATAAAAGATCCCATATTGGTACAATCTGGGATCCAGAAAACAACCTAATATTAGCAAGAACTAGACCTTCAGCTTTTATATCCCCAACTGCAAAGATCATAACCACTACTTCAATCATTAAGGAAAGGTTGTTAACAAATGGTAGTAAATCAAAAAAAGTTAGCATATTAGAATCAGATAAAAATAAATCTAACCACTCAAAACAACCGCTCCTTAATTGGATTGAGAAAAGGATATACGATAGTAGTAGTATTGCATTGAAGAAAAGTAGAAATTTTGTTCAGTACAATCCCAAAGGGATTAATAAATCAGAATCTAAAATGAATGCAATGGATGATTTGATATATTTAATAAATATGCATGGACATGATGCAGTATGGTTATGGGATCCATATTTAAGCTTTCAAGATTTATTTGATACCTTGCTTCAGAATAAGCACTCTGGCTCAATGATGAAAGCGATTAGTTCATTAGAATCACCACCTAACGCTCAAAATAGCACTGCAACCACCAAATCCCAATCAAAAGATTCACTCACGATAAATAAATACAAAGATAGTTTTAATCAGTTACCGACAGAAACCCTTCAAACAATTAACTTGGAATTTAGATGTAGAACAGGAAGTAATGGTTGGGATTTCCACGACCGTTTTATTATTTTCCCTGCATCTGATTATGACTCAACTACTTTAGCATGGTCATTAGGAACATCTGTTAACTCTTATGGAACTAGTCATCATATTTTACAAAAAGTTCAAGATGCTCAACTTATAGCGAATGCATTTTTGAATTTATGGGATGATTTAGAAAACTCAGAATGCTTAGTTTGGAGAAATATCAATGAGTAACAATGCTAAAACACCTCTATATGAGGCCATTATTAAAACACTCAATACAATAGAGTTAAACAAAGAATTGCCGACCAATCAAGATTATAAAAACCTCATCGAAGAATCCATTCTAAGCTCCGTATCCCCCTCTGAAAAATCGATTATTTTTTCAGATATCATTAATACATCAGAATTAATTTTTACATTACAAGAAATCCTTTTGAATAAGACATCTTGGTCATCATACTTAATATTAATTAGCCACATCATTCCTCCGGAAGACATTATTAACAAACTATTTAAAAACATTACCATTCCAGAAGAACTACTAGACCAATGCTGCCAAGACATCATAAACTATATACCACATGAAATTTCAGACCATTATCAAAAAAGATATGGCACCGATCTTTTAGATATTAGCCAAATTATTAACGATGATTCAATAGAGCATATCGGTCGTCAATTAGCTTATCACAATGATTTATTGCCCGATATTATCCCCAGCGAAATAAAAACCTCTGTTCGCATATTGTCTGCATTTAATACCATTGCTTTGTCGCAACTTTTATCCAACTCAATAAACACAATAAAAATTTACTATCTATCATCTTGCATTCATCAAGAAAGTATCATTAGCTTAATGAAACTATTAGATTCACTGTATGTATCAAGAGTCCTATTATTTTATTGCATCAATTCCATATCCAACCCTAGAAAGAATACATCATTGAACAATGATGATTTTATAGTGGAGTTATTTGAGCTCATATATGCTAATAATGATCTTAATTATTGGGTGACCTATGTCAATACTTATCCATGTAGATTCCCAAATATACAATCAGCACTAGGTAAAGCATTAGCAATAATCAATGAACCGGTGGCGTTGGATTTTTATATTGACTCAATAAAACTTCACTGCAATGACCTAGAGTATACAAGAGTCAACTCTAGAGAGTGTGTGCGAGATTGTCTTTCAAATTTCAAACTCCATTCATCCACACAAATTCAATTTTATTGCTGGGAAAAATCATTCAATACATGGGTAGATTGGAGTTTTAGCGAAGAAACCAGCGAGCACATATTTTCCATTTCATCATCGGAAATAGATTACCCTGTAATTCAATATTTCCTGAACGTTATGAAAAGTAATGAACTGCAGGATTACATAGATAAAAAACAAGAAATACTAACATCAATAGATAACATATGGCATGATTCGAAATCAACACTAATAAGCCATTATTATAGATGCGTATCCATGCTTCAGTTACCATATCATGCGCGTGAGGCTCTCAAGAGACCGAATCAAGAAATCGATCTATCAAAAAAATTCGAAGTTGTTCATTCGAAATATGAAAAACTGCTTTTAGGTATTTAATATATCAGCGCGCAATTCTTTCCCCGCCACGCCTGCCCGCTTTAGAGGTCGCTTTTAATGCAGGTGCATGAACCGGCTCAGACCGCGCCGGTACTGATGCTGCGGGGGATAAAAAATACGGGGATTTGAATGCAAAACCATGCACCTTATGGATGCATGGCTTTTTTCAGGAAAAATAGGGGGATTTTCGGTTTTTTTTGCGTGCTATCGTGCAGCCAGTTCTGCACGTCGGCGGGTGTAAATCACAGGTTCTGTGCCGGGGTGAATTTCTCGTGGCTATCATCCCGCGAGGCCGCGTCAGGCCGGAATCCAATGGCCGTTAAAATATCGCTGTCCTGCGCGGAATAATTAATTTTTTCACCTGCGCGACTGGGCTTCGCGCAGATAATCAACCGAGTGCAGCATGGCGCTCTGTTTTTCTGCGTGAATCTGCTCGCTACAGAGGCGACGTCAAAACGCCCCCCCGCCTCCCTCACACATCCCAGGCCAAAAATCATGTGCAAAGAGAAATTGAGACAATTCAGCCTCAGCTCACGGCTGAAAAACGGCTTAAAAAGTTCCTAAAAAACCCAGATAGCACAAAAAGCTTAAAAATCATTGCGTTAGTTGCGCCATGGTACAATCACATGCTGAAAAAAACCTTTGTCTCCCTGTCTCACCGCCCTGGAGTGTTCCGAAAAAACGGATTTTTCATAATTGACGTGAATGAATCGTACCTAAACATATGTAGAATTAGACAGAAAAAATTCGACAGTAAAATGTGCTTGGTGCATAATTAAAGTAGTGAAAATTTATTTTTGACGAGCAGCAAATGAAAGATATTTTTCTCAGCATCATTGTTCCGACATACAATAATGATAAATATATATACGACTCGCTGCTCCCGGCATTAAAGCAGTGCGATGAGAGCGTGGAAATTATCATTATTAATGACGGTTCGACTGACCACACTGATGATGAGATAAAAAGAGCATTAAATACCGAACATCGTGCTCATATTAAATACCTTAACCAGAAAACCAATATGGGGATTGCTCAGACCCGAAATATTGGTCTGGAGCAGGCCAGCGGCGAGTACATCTCGTTTCTTGATGGTGATGACCTGTGGTTTGATAACTTCATCGAGGTCGTGTACCCGATTCTGAAGAACGACAAGCCTGATCTGATTGACTTCGACTACATCAAGTTCCGCACCGAAGATACCAGCCTGCCGGTGAAAGCCTGCATCGACGAACTGCAGAAGTGCATCCACAAGAACGACCCGGCGGTGCTGCATGGCTGCTTCAAGCGTTCACACTGGCACGTCTGGAGCAGAATATTCAAAAAGGATATTTTAGGCGATCATAAATTCCCGTCGAAGGGCAGATATGAGGATATGTATTTTACGCCGTGGCTCTATTTCAAAGCTAAAAGTATTGTTTCCATTAAGCTACCTCTCTATTTGTACCGTCACAACCAGCACGGTATTACTCAGAACATCATTTTTGATGATATCAAAAATATGACTGACAGCCTTGAGTACACGATTAACGAATTCAACGTTTACGATAACAATAAAGAAAAACAGCAGCTGTTAAAACTGGTTATTCTGAACTGTTTCGTGGAAATAAAAAGTATTCACAAAAAAATCCACGGTTTTTATAATTACGATCAGCGCACCTGTGATCTGATCAAGAAAGCCTCGAATTTTATTACCGATATGGACATGAAGCCGCGCCTGCGCTTTCACGCCAGACACCCTGAGCTGATGAAAACCACCTCAAAAGTGTTTCATACATTTAAGAAGTAGCTTTTCTCTCCTGCCAGAAAAACCTGCCGCAATGCCGGAAGCAACAGCCACCGGCATCTGTCATCCTTGTTACTGTGCCACCATCTGCCCGTACAGCAGCATTCCGGCAATCAATATCATCATCGCTCCCGAAACCCGGCTCACCATTCGCGCCGCCTGCGGGCGGGTGGAAAGCACCGCACGGGAGCTGTAGCCCACCAGCAGATAAATAATGGTGCAGGTGAACAGGTGCATAATCCCCAGCACTGACATCTGCATCGCCACTGGCCAGCTACCGTGCGGATCGGTGAACTGCGGCAGCAGCGCCAGAAACAGCAAAAACACTTTCGGATTCAGGCCACTGATACACAATCCCTTTATCGCCAGCCGCTGGCGGTTGGCAGGAGCCGTTTCCCCGGCGGTCAACGCGGGGGGATCCCGCAAAATACCGATGCCCAGCCACAGCAGATACAGCGCGCCCAGCAGGGTGATCGCCGACAGCGCCAGCGGATGACCGGCAATCAGCACCCCCACCCCCGCCACCACAATTACCGTCGCCAGCAAATGCCCGGACATCAACCCGGCCACCGCTGGCACAATCCCCCGCCCCTGGATCCCGGTGCTGATGGCATACGCCCAGTCGGCCCCCGGCGTCATGATGAGCAAGAATGAAACCAGCCAGAACCCTGCAACAAAACTCATCTCCACGCGCACTTCCTTCCCAACGGTGATATTTATCGGCAAAGAAAGAATATCGTTATTGCAACGCAATGAGCTTTCAATATCATGCCAGTAAGCGTTACAAATTGAGAGGATCTTCTAAATGGACAGCATTGATCGAAAAATTCTTGCTGAGCTGCAGTCTGACGGTCGGCTGTCGGTCACCGAGCTGGCGGAACGGGTGAATTTAAGCCTCTCCCCCTGTCACCGCCGCCTGCGCGCGCTGGAGGAGAGCGGCGTTATCACCGGTTATCGTGCGAACCTGGATCCGGGGAAAATGGGTTTTAACTTTGTCGCCCTGGTGTTTGCCACCCTGCGCGAGGGCGATCGCAAGGCGGTCAGCGCCTTTGAAGAGGCGGTGGAGGAGATCCCGCAGATTGTCCACGCCCAGCGTCTGTTCGGCGATCCCGATTACCTGATGCACGTGGTCACCCGCGATCTGCCGGCGTTCCAGAAACTCTACGACCAGCAGCTCTCCGCCATGCCCGGCGTGCAGCACCTGCGCTCTACGCTGGTGATGAAGACGGTGGTGCAGGACAGACCGTTTCCGCTCGACACCCTTCGCTGACCGGTTCTCGCGAAGCGCGATAATCTCCCGGCGTACACTGGTACTGCTGGCGAAAGGCGCGAATAAAGTGCGCGCAATCGCTGAAGCCGGTACGCAGCGCAATCTCGGTGACGCTCTCCGCCGAGTTCTTCAACAGCCAGCGGCCATACTTCAGCCGCGCAGCGCGAATAAACTCGCCGGGCGTCTGGTCGAACTCCTGGCGGAACAACCTTGTCAGCTGCCGCGCGCTGATGTTCACCTGGCCTGCCAGCCACTCGGTGCTGACCGGGCGCACCAGCGACTGCTCGATAAGAAACACCGCTCGGCGCAGGCGTCCATCCGCCACCCGGGTGAAGCCGAGCGCGCGTGAAACGGACACCGGCGCGGCGTCGATGCGGTTCGGCACCGCCATCTGGTGAATCGCCTTGGTGGCGCGATCCGGCCCGCAGTGGCGGCGGATAAGCTCGCTCGCCAGACCAATGGTGGAGATCCCGCCCGGACAGGTCAGCACGCCCCGGTCGTCAATAAAATCGCTCCCCGTTTCGGCATACACGCCCGGGAAGCGCGCGCGGAAATCAGCAATATGGAACGGATGCAGCGACGCCCGCCTTCCCGCCATCAGCCCCTCTTCCGCCAGCACAAAGCTGCCGGTACACACCCCGGCCACCGGCACGCCCGCGGCGTACGCCCCGCGCAGATATTCACGGCCTGGCGGGCTGCCAGCATGCAGGCTACGCAGCAGCCCGCCGATGACCACCACGTAGTCGAAGGTTTCCGGCGGCAGAAAGCCGCAGTCGGGCTGAATAGTGATGCCGGAACTCGACGCCACGCGAAGCCCGGGATCGTGGCTCATGATGGTCCACGAGCAGCGCACCTGCTGGCTGTTGTCGCCCATATCCGCCGCGTGGCGCAGCGCATCCAGCAGCCCGGCAAGCGACATCAGGGGAAATTCAGGCCACAGCAGGATCCCCACGTTCAGTTCCGGCGCACCGCCGTTCGGCCAGCCGTCGGGCAAATTATCTATCTCATCAATAAACTGCCAGGAAATATCGCGCGGCGGTTTCGTCATTGAGCATGCCTCCTTTAGCCGATTATGCAGGCGCTTATTCTGCCGATGTCCGTTGGCTTATGCAAAATGTCGCTGTGATCCAATGCGTCAGCGTCGGGGTTAATTACCTTATCGCACAACGACATCAGGACGAGAACGATAATAACCATGACCAAAATACTGAAAAGGGCGCTGGCCGTCTTATTACTGCTACCGCTGTCGGCGCTTGCCGGGGAGAAAGTAACGCTACGTTGCCCGGACAGAGGCTGGGCGGAAGTCACCTTTCATTTATTCCAGCACGTCAGCGTACTGTGGGAGAACAACCTTTTTTATATTTCCGACGCCCGGCGCAGCAAGAGCAATCATTTTTATACATTTACCAATGGAGATATTCTTTCGGTGAATAATGGATTTCGGTTTATCTATGCGGATTCGGGCCGGGGGGTGGTGTGCACGGTATTATTGCGGGAGCCGACGCAGGCGCTGCGGCTGGAAACGAAAAGATAAATACAGATGACATTATCTCCTGCCTTAAATTAAGGTGAATCATGTATTCCTCCAGGACAGTCAGTATGCTAAATAAAGGGATTCAGCATGACGACCATCATTGTGCTACTTACCATTATTACAGGAGGTTATATGTCAAAGTCACCGATGGTTTTTCTTGCGTCAGTGCTTTTATCTACAACGTTAAGTGCTTTCGCCAGTGCCCCGCTGATTATTGCGCATCGGGGCGGTACCGGCGATGGGCCGGAGAACACGGCCTATACCATTGAAAAGTCGCTCCATAACAAGGCTGATGCCATCTGGGTGACGCTGCAGTTAACCAAAGACAACGTTATTGTCCTGTACCGCCCATCCGATTTATCGTCCCTCACCAGTCTGACCGGAACCGTCTCTTCTTTTACCGCGGATGAGCTGGCCGCCGCCGACGCTGCCTGGAAATACCTGCCTCCGGATTATCCCCTGCGCGGTAAAGGCATTCATGTTCCAACGCTTGAGAGCATCCTGAAAAAATGGCCTGACACGTTTTTCTATCTTGATATCAAATCCCCGGACGCCTCTCCCCAGCAGTTTGCCAGCACGCTGCTGACGCTTCTGAAGAACACCCATTCGCTTAAACGGGTCAGGGTGTATTCAACCGATGAGAAATACACCAGCGCCCTGCCTGAAGCGATCCCCCGCTTTGAGAGCCGGGACCTCACCCGCACCGCGCTGGCTAATATCACGATGGATCATCTTTGCACGCTCCCTGCCGAGCAGGGCAAGGGTAAATGGTATGGTTTTGAATTCCGCCGGGAGGTTCAGGTGATTGAGAAATTCACGCTGGGCGAAGGCGTTTCCACCTCTTATCTGCAGTGGGATCCGGAAGCATTTAAATGCTTTACCGGTGGCAATAAAAATAAAGTAGTGCTATTTGGCATAAACACGCCAGAAGATTATCAGCAGGCAAAAGCGCTGGGGGCTTACGGGGTGCTGGTCGATTCTCCCGAGAAATTTAAAGACCGTAAATAGGCTATATTCCAACCAGAGGCCTGTTGATTTTTTTGGCAGGCTTTACTGGAATTTATTAAATATAATTATGATGGGTGTCCATTCAGTTTTAAAACGCGTTAATAATGTAATTATACATTCACTTCCATCTTTTCCTGAAGCTTCCTCGCATTAATTCACTTTACCCCTCTCCCCATATACTGTTTTCTTATCCAGCATTCTATAATCCTTTTGTTCTTTATTTTCGCGGTATGAAAGTGGGCAAACACTTCCATACCGCTAACCACAATCAACTAAACAGGAGTTGTGTATGGCTGGTGTTGAGTTTATGTCAGTTGCGCCCGTTACCCAAACGGATTCAGATTCTGCGACAACGGAGAGTGAGATTTACGAGGTGCCGCGCAAAAATGCGCGAAACCGCTTGCACGGGCGGCGCACCGAGGAGGCGGAACTTCATCCACGCGCGGAGTCTGCGCTGGATGGTTCGGCCTGCTGTGAGCTGTATGCTCACGTCGACTGCCGTTATCTGCCGCTGCAGGGCGCATGGTTAACGCGGGCGGGGTTTGTGGACGGAATGCCGGTAAAAATCCGGGCGATGAAAGACTGTATTGTGATCACCCCGCAGCATACGCGTGAGTTATGGGGGTGCCTGGAGGGAATGAGTGTGGTGAATATGAATAAGCGTAAGGTCAGCGACTGGTTAAAAACCTTCCCCGGTGCGCTGATTGATACCGGCGATCTCCCCATCATCCGCCGCAGCCGCTTCGACAACGTCGATCGCAGCGAGTAACGGGCTTTAAAAGCTTATCCGGCCTGCAAAACCAGCAGAATCATTTGGTTTTACAGGCCGGATAAGCGAAGCGCTATCCGACAAAAAGCGATACCAGATTTATTTATTTTTTAAGCAAACGTGGCAGCTGATTATTAAGCTCAAGCAAGCAGCTGTTCATATATTTTTCTGTTTCAGCCGTAACGCGGGCATAATGATTGGCTTGCCAGTCTGACAATTTTGCTTCCACGGGTGCCGGGGTACATTCCGCTACCGTGAATGCTGAAAACATACTGCCATTTTCAGGGCGCTTATAAAAAATTATCTTGTATTTCAGCTGATAGGCGGGATCGGTCGCCGTGGCATCGTTATACACCAGCGCCCACGTGGCATGGCCAATATAGAGTGGCTGCTTGTAAGCATAGCCATTACCGTTGGCCTCCAGCCATTGTTTGATATTTTGTTTCGCTTTCGGCGTAAACCCGGCATCCGTAGGATTGGTCAGGGAATCAATCGTATTCCCTTTGTAGTTTTCCTTATCAAAATCACTGCCATTGACGTTCCCGGTCAGCGCCCCTAACACCGCAATCCCCATTCCCATCGTGGCATGCGACGGCGTAACCTCGCGCAGCTTGTTATCGGCTACCCGGTTCTTATTAAGATCTGCCAGTGCCGGAACGCTGAAAATATCAACAGAACTGCCATTCGCCGCTTTTACCGTATCGGGTTTAACCGGTGTCGCGCAGCCCATTAAGATGGATGTCGCGGCCACAACGGCGAGGAGTTTTGTATTCATGTGCTTTCCTTTTCTTTTGTTTAAAATAATCAATAAAATTTCTAATATTCCCGCAGCCCCAGCCTGCGTCTGAACGGTAACTGGCTGGGAGAAGCGGGATTCAGCACCGACACGCCGGTCATTGTTTGCGTGGAGCAGGGACGACTGGTGATCGAGCCGGTTAAGTGCTGACCGGCTCAACGGCCGAGACCTTCTTTATCTAACTAGCGAAGTGCTTTTTATTGATATATATGGTCTCACACGGATTTCAATATTAGTAATTAGCTCATCAGTAATTACTTCCGTATAAAGATATTCTCCAAGACTATCTCTTTTTAGACTTATTTCGTTAATATTTTCAGAGAGATATTTTGATATTTCTTTCCCATTGAATGAGATAAGAGCTTTGATCCACCCTGTAGTGGCGCAGAATGCAAAAATCATTTCCATACCATTACTGTCTTCACTTTTATATGCAAAATGAAGATCATCAGCCTCATTAACTATCGGTTCTGATTCAAAAAAACCTAAAAGATCTATTTCGTCTGGGAATGTTTTAATAAACATTATTTTTTCCCTTCTTTAGGAATAGTTGTTATAAATCTACGAGATCCATCAGGCATAACTTCAAACGATGTTTCTAGCTTAGTCGCCTTGCCTGATGGCCCAAACAGCAATGATTCTCTCACCTCAAACGATTGATTTCCTTTAGTATATGTATCTATCACATTACCTTTGGTATTAACTACCTGATTGAAGTGCTCAGTTAGTATATCTACACCTTTTGAGTTCGTTTCTAACCCTAATCGATCCATTGTCTGAGCAAGTTGAGTTGAACGTTCTGCATTATGAGAACCACTAGTCACATTACCAAACAGATAATCAAACTTCTTAGAGTCAATGATTGTTTTAGTTACATTTTCAGCAGCAACAATATTAGAACCAGGTATTTTCTTACCCGGCAACATAATACTTGCCAGCAACCCGCCGGTGGCTTCCAGCGCAGCCTGATTTCCGCCCGCCGCCTGTTTAACCGTATCAGCTACCGCTGACCAGGTTTCACCCTGCATCAGGGCTGTAACGGTATCCGCCACAGCCTGATTCTTCCCGGCAAGGTCGCTCATGGCTTTGCTGCAGTAGCTGTCGCCCGCAGCACAGGAAGCCAGCGCCATGGCCGCATCAGCCGCGTAGTCCGCTGAACCTAATGCAGCATCGCCGGTATCAGCAAGACCATTAATAATGGCGTTCGCGATGGCAGACGTTGTCCCTTCACCCAGCTTTTCCCTGACCTGATTTTTCAGGGATTCAGCGGCTTGTTTTGCCGCTGCACGAGCCTGGTCACCACTCAGCGAGTTATTCTCAACCGCATTCTTCCCGGCGCTCGCCCCTGCTGCTGCACCCGCCGTGTTACCGCTGGCAATTCCACCCGCGATACCTGCCGAAATACTCGCCAGAGAACTGATGGTCTGCTTCTGGTTTTCCGTCAGTTCAGACATTTTAACACCGGGGTAATATATCTCAGCTATGGCTTTTGCAACCAGTTCGCCGGACGCTGCCCCCGAAGCGCCTGCCGCAGCGCTATTCCCCTGAATGGCCGCAACCGTACCACCAAGAATGGCGTGGGCAATGGCGTTGACTGCGGTATTGCCTTCCGTAGGCTCCTTCAGCAGGTGTGCCAGTTCAGGTGCTGATGCTCCTGCTAATGCCCCGCTCAGATTACCGCCACCTGCAAGCGTGGTCAGTGCCGCCGTTGCAGCCTGAATACCACGCTGGACCGTTCCACCTGTTCCCATGCCAGTAGCATTGAAGGCTTCGTTGTAGTAGTTCTGGTATATCTGATTACTGATATCTTCTGGTTTCGCCGTTTTACCCGGATTATCTTTCTGCCACTGTGCCTGCGCCCTTGCCTTATCCTCTGGCGTCACGCTATCCATGCGGTCTTTGGCTGTTTTAATCGCACTCAGCTCACCCTGCGTACGCGCAATATCCGCCGCCTGACCGCCGATGTCGCTGATAAGCCCCACCGCTTTCAGCCGGTTCTGCTCTTTTTCCTTGTCGAATATCGGGCTGATGCTGTCGTTGGCGTGTTCAGTATCACGGCTCAGGTTCGCCACGTCCTGCTGCTGTTTATCCTTATTACGGACAGTGATGGTGCCATCCGCCACCGCCGCCTGCGTCGTTCCCTCCGCATGGCCGCTGTTGCCTGCGGCCGAAATCATTCCGCCCGGCATATTGCCTTTAAACTGGTCACCGCCAAAAGCCCCGCCGCCGCTGAGGCTGATGCCCGAGTGCTGGGTTTTGAAATCCGCTTCGTTATGAATATCGCTGAAGCCCAGCGTACCGGTATCCAGGCTGTTTTTATCTGCCGTCGCCGTGGAGGCAATCACGGCCCCATCCAGTTGGGTGTGGTTGCCCACCGTGATATCAAACCCGCCGTTACCGGCAAACAGCCCGCTCTGCTCGGCCACCGAGTCAAAGCGGCTCTTCATCTTGTCCTGGGAGGCAGAGATATAGCCTGAGCCACTCATCGAACCGAAGGTGAAGCTACCGCCCGCCGCCACGCTGGTCTGCTTGCTGTCGTAGTTGTTGTTATCCTGCTGGCTGCTTATCAGCAGGTCGCGACCGATATCCGCCGTTATCTTGTCTGCGCTGACCTGCGCACCGTTCAGTACCGTGTCGCGGCCGCTGTTGATGGTCAGGCTTTTGCCGCTGTCGAGCGTGGTTTCGGTCCAGTCGGTGCCGTTTCCTTTGTCTTTACCGTTCGCCGCATTGACGTTGGCAAAGACGCTGATACCGGCACCGCCGCCGCCGGCGCCGATGCTCACCCCAATCCCACCGCCGCTGCTGCTGTTTTTACCGCTGGACTGCTGGGTATTGGCTGCACCGCTCAGCAGAATGTCATTCCTCGCACTCAGCAGGGTGTCACCGCCCGCCTTCAGCTGGCTTCCGGCAATGACAATATCGCCGCTGTTCGCCCCGCCCTGCTTTCCGTTCGCCACAATGGCGAGATTATTCCCGGCATTCAGCGTACTGCCTGATACCGCATCACTCTCGGCATGCTGCTGCGTTTTGGATTTCTGGGTGGTGAGCGACAGACTTACGCCCATCGCATTCGGATCGCCGGTAGCCGAAGCCACAGCCGCAGCCTGCCCGGCCTGAACGCCTGACAGCGCCGTTTTGGTCGCCTGCAACGCCTTGAGGCGACCGTCGCTGGTCTCCTTCGTCTCCTGTGCGCTGGTCACCGCGTTATTAATGGCGCTACCCACCGTGCCGGAGAGCGCAACCGTCAGACCACTCTTCTTCTGCTCAAAGGTTTCGTCGCGGGTACGCTTGTCGTGACCCGGTTCAATGATCACGCTGTCGCCGGAGAGGCTGAGATCTTTCTGCGCAACCAGGTCCGCGCCGCCCATATGCGCCTGCTTACCGGCGGAAATGGCCACGCTACCGCCCGTCGAGCCCACGGTACTGAAGCTCTGACTCTGGGTTGTTCCTGCTTCACGCAGGTCGTGCGTTGATTTACTGCTGCCGATGGTGAAACCAATGCCTCCGGTGCCCATCAGGCCGCTTTTTTTCTCTTCTTTGAAGCGCCAGCTCGAATCAGTATTGGTGGCCGCAACGATATCCACGTTGTTACCCGCATGCAGATTCACGGCATCGTCACCGACCACCGAAGATCCTTTCACCAGCAGATCGTTACCGGCCTGTACCCGCACGTTGTTGCCGCTGAGCAGCGTACCCGCCTCGCGAGTGGCGCTATCTTCCTCAATGGTATGGGTTGTTTTCTTGCTGAGGAACCCTTTTTTGGTCTTTGTCTCTTCTTTGTAGTGATAATCGCTTTCCGTCGCCGTGGTCAGATTGACATCGCGACCGGCGGCGGCGGTAATATCACCCTGCGCCGTGACCTGCGCGGCCTGCGCGTTCAGATCCCGTCCGGCAACGATGGTCGTATTACCGCCGCTGGCAACTTCCGTTCCCTGCTGGCGCACCGATTCATCAATCACCGTTTTCTTACTTTCGCGGGTGCTGCTGCCGCTGGCCGTCTCCTGGGCCAGCAGATTAACATCGCGTCCGGCCTGCATCGCCACATTGTCCTCAGCCGCAATTCCCGCCGCCTGGCTGGTCAGATCCCGGCCCGCCGCCAGGACGACGTTTTCGCCCGCACTGACGGTGGTACGATCGACACCGCTCTGGTGCGTTTCGCTGCTGCCGCGTCGGTTGTTCTGGCTGGTTTCCGCCGCGTTAAGGTTGAGATCGTTCCCCGCCACCAGCTGGGCGCTTTTCCCGGCGCTCAGGTCGCTGGCGGTCACGTTGAGATCGTGGCCCGCTTTAATACCAAGATTACCGCCCGCGCTGATATCGTTGCCCTGCCAGCTCACGCTACCGCTGCTGGTGCCGGTTAACCCGCGCCCGGAGCGGCCCTGCGCCTCGTTAAGCTGGTTGGCATTCAGCGCAATGTCTCCCCAGGCGTTCATCAGCAGGGAGCCCCCCGCCGCTATCTTCGCCCCGGTGGCGGTAATATCTTTGCCCGCCAGCATCGACAGCCCGTCCTGGGCGGTTATCGATGCCGTTGTACCCAGCAGCGTGTCTTTAATCACCACCTGGCGGTATTTGTCCTGCGCGTTGATATCCAGCTGTTCCGCCAGCGTCAGGTTATTGATGCTGCCGTCGAGGCTTTCCAGCGCCACCGTTTTCCCGCTGATGGTCGAACTGATGTTGTTGATATCACCGATGGCGCTCAGGTCGAGATTGCCCCCGGCCTGCATCAGGCTGTTATCAAGGTTGTTGATACTGTTCTGCCCGTCGAGCGTCAGGCTCTTATTCGCCAGTATCGCGCTGCCGGCATTGGTGATATTGCCGCCCGCCAGCTGGACGTTATCCCCGGAGATAACGCTCCCGTGGTTTACGGTGACATCCTTCGCCGACAGATACAGCTTCGGTATCATCACCTGCTCACCGTTAATGGTCGCGGCTTCCCACCACAGCATGCTCTTATCAAGCGCCGCTATCTGATCCGCCGTCAGCGAGACGCCAAACGTCAGTCCCAGCGACTGCTGCACACTGGCGGCGTTATCCATCAGATAACGCATTTGATCGAGCTCTGAACCAATCCCCTTGAGATAGCGGCTTCCCGTCTGGTTCAGCATAGCGTTGCTGACGTAGCGGGTATCAAACGCCGCATCGCCGAGGAAACGATAGTCACGATCCGGGTTCAGGTTAAGACGACCAAGCATCCAGGCCGATCCCAGGAACTGTTTCTGATCGGTATAAGCGCTGTTGGTTTCCCGCGGCATGGCGTCGGGCTTAATCCCCAGCAGCGCATTCAGGTCGGCAAACAGGTTAGGATCAAGCTCACCAAGGCCGTTAAGTTTCGGGTTGAGGTTGATAAGGTAAGGACTTTTCGGATCGTCAGACACCACAAAGTAGCCGTTCTGACCGGAAGGCAGCGGATACGCGCTGGTATCCACCGTCTTACCGTGGTTTTGTCCGGAGACGTTTACGCCATTCGAACCCGGATTAACCGGGCCGTTCAGTGTCCCGAGGCTGGCATCGCTTTTCTGCACACCGGAAAGGGTATTGAGCGCGGCGTCTGGTACGCTGCCGCCGTCCAGCGCGCCGCCACCGTTGATCTGCTGTAAGGCACTCTGCAACCTGTCGTTCCACTGCGGAGTACCCACGCTGACTGAGTCACGTCCTTCCAGCGCCTGTTTTTGCACGCCATCGCCGATGGTCTGGTTGCTGAGGCTGTTCAGCGTTGGTGCCACGAGAGTGTTGCTGATGCGACCACTGTTCGCAGAGGTAGTGGTATTGCTGATGTCGCTGGCAAAAGACGCCGTTACATTACCACCGGCCTGGATAACCGAGCGGTACTGCTGTCCATCCGGGGTGTACTCGGTCCAGGTATCAGACAAGGTATATTTAATGCCGGAGTCCGGATCGCGCTTCCTCCCCTTCAGCCAGTTCTCCACGGATGTCAATGCCGGGAAAGGATCGTATTTAGTTTCACAGCGCGGAGCACAGGACCAGGTAAATTTCTGCCAGACCGACTGTTTACCGGTTTCGGCAGAGGCGTTATTCAGCGACTGACCGCGCAGGGTGATATTACCGTTAGCCAGCAGGAAGCTGGATTCATTGTTCAGCGTGTCGGCATTCGCCGTGAGATTACCGCCAGCAGCAATACGGGCAGCACCACCGTTTGCACTCACTGCGGTTTCCTGCTCGCTGATCAGCACCTTTTTCTCGTCAGATTTGAAGGTCGGCACCAGCCAGTATGAGGTTGTGCAGTGCGTATTCACCCCGCCGGAACACAGCGTATCAGATGTCACCCCAAGATTCTCTTTGCCCATTGAGGCAAAGCTGACGTTCAGTTGCGCCTGGTCAGCGGGCATAAACTCTTGCGAAGTAGTAGATACTTTCAGCCCATCGCGGGTGTTCAGCAGCCGGGCGGTATTGATATAAATATCACCGTTCTGCGTCTCGATAGTGCCGGAGGTGTTAATCACTTCAGCGTTGGCATTGCCCGCCGCATCCTTCTGCATCCAGAGGCTGTTACCGGCGAGGATATCGCCATGCTGGTTGGTGATGCTGTTGGCATACAGCGCCAGGTTATTCGCCGCATACAGCAGCGCCGTATTGACGATGGCACCCGGTGAGTTAAGCGTGAGCGTACCGCGGGTACCGGTAAAGCCGTCCACGGTGATATTGCCGCGGCTGCCTATCGTGACGTCACCACCGCCCTGCAACGTGCCGCCAGTATTCAGCGCCACGCTGCTGCCGCTGAGCGTGCTCGCGCCGCTGCCGGTGGTGATTTGTCCGTTGTTGCTGAGTTGACCCCCTGCGGTCAGATTAACGGCTTGCCCCTGCATAACTCTGCGGTTATCAATGTCACCATCGCTGGTCACGGAAAGCGTTTTACCGGCAGCAAGCGTGCTGTTCGCGCTAAAGGCATTGGCCAGCTTCAGGGTCAGATCGCCCAGCGCAACCACCTGTCCGAGCGCATTCAGCCCCTTGCTCTGCAAAGATAAATTACCGCCGCTAAACAGCTTACCTGCCGCGTTCTGGTTGACCTGGTCGGCGTTAACCGCAAGCTGCGTCTTGCCCAGCAGCGTGCCGTTATTGCTCAACTGGGCGTAATTAACCGACAGCTGGCCCGCCTGCGTGATCCCCTGGTTGGTAAAAGTATTGCCGGTCAGCGTTGCGCTGTCGGCCAGCCAGTTGCCGCTATTCGTTGCAGTAGCGGCATTGAGAACGAGCTGAGTGGCCTGCAGCCAGCCTGCGCCGGAATACTGCGGTGTGGTTAGCGTCAGCGCCGCGCCCGACAGCACTTTACCTTCGTTAAGCGCCCGGGTCGTCGCGTTAAGGCGGGTCTCTGCGCCGCCCTGAATGAGCCCGTAGTTCAGCATCGTCGGCGTGGTGACGTTCAGTCCCCAGTGGCTGACAATCTCGCCGCCGGCGTTATTGGTCAACGTATCGCTCAGCGAAAGCGTGGCGCCATTATCCCCCTGCAGTCGCCCTGAGTTGGTCAGCAATCCGGAGGTGATCCCAAGCGTCGTCCCCTGAATGTTGCCCTCGTTCACTACCGAGGCCGCATTCAGGCTCAACGCCCCGGCGGTCAGCATACTGCCCGCTTTCTGCTGGTTCACGGCGCCGCTCATCGCCAGCGTCAGGCCATTAACCCCGCTCACCGCTCCAGCGTTGTCCAGGCTCTCCCCCTTCAGCGTCAGGTTTTTCGCCGCCCATTGTCCGTTGTTGGTGAGGGAGAGCGCCTGCAGCGTGGCGTTGCCAAGTGCGGTGATTTTGCTCCCGCTTGCGGAGGTTAACTGCTTCGCAAGAGTAAGCTGTAGCGCGTCAGCGCTCTGTATCGCCCCGCTGTTAGCGAGCGATTGTGCATTGAGCAGAATCGACTGCCCCTGCCACGCACCGGCGTTGTTCACCTCACCAGAGGTAACCTTCAGCGCGCCCTGCGTCAGCAGTGAACCGCCCGCGGCGTTGATCAGTTCACGCTGCGGCGAGGCCATCGCCATGCGCGCCATCAGCCGTGTTTTGCCTTCCAGCGCCAGACCCTGCTGGCCGATAAGCGTGCCCTGATTGTGAATACGGTCCTGGTACGCCGTCAGGCTTTTCCCCTGCACGCTGCCGCTGTTGGTCAGCTGCGTGCCGTCGAGGGTCACATCGCCTTCGCTGAGGATTTTTCCGCTGTTATCCAGCTGCTGCGCGGTCAGCGATGTCGCGCCCTGGCTCATCATCTCACCCGGGGTGGTGAGGTTGTGACCGACATCCGCCGTCAGTTCCCCCTGGCTTACCAGCGATCCCTGGTGCTGCCAGTCATCCGCCGTGACCGCTACCTTTTGTCCCTGCTGGGTTCCCTGCGTGGTGATATTGCCCGCATTGAGGGTCAACGCGCCGCCGCTCAGCGTCCGGGATGTGGCTCCGGTGGTGAGGGTATCGCCAAAGAGCGTCAGACCCTGCGTTCCCTGCCACAGACCGTCGTTGGTTAAGGTCGTAGCGGTCAGGGTGAGTGTATCGCCTGCAATACGTCCTGAGCTGGAAACGGTGCCAGCGGTCAGCGCAACGGCACCACCGCTCTGCAGCGTCCCCTGGTTGCTCAGCAGTCCGGCAACGTTGCCTTCCAGCCCCTGCAAGCCATTAAGCACACCGCTGTTGTTCAGCGAGCTGGCGTTCAGGGCAACCGTATTCCCCTGCATCACACCGGCGTTCCCCACCGTCCCGGCGTCTATCGTCAGCGCATTACCGGCTAACCATCGACCAGTGGCATCGCTGTTCAGCGTCTCCACTTTCACCACGTTGCTGTCTTTACCCTGCACCAGCCCGCGGTTACTCAGGGATTGACCTTCCACGCTGACGGTCTGTCCGGCCAGCGTACCGCCGTTCTCCAGGGTTTGCGCCTTCACCTGCGCGGCCTGTTTCGCCAGCAGATTGCCCTGGTTATGCAGCGCCTCACTCACCTCCAGCCTGAGGCTGTCGGCCTGAATATCGCCGCTGTTCGTCAGCGTTCCAGCGTTCAGGGTAAAACCGTGGTCCGCCAGCACGACGCCGTGGTTTTCCAGGCTATCGAGGCGTAAATCCAGCCCCGAGCCGCTGACTACCTGGCCCTGTTGACCGTTCAGCAACTGGCGGGTGGTGAGTTGTAATGTCGAATTCCCCTGCACGGTGCCGTTGTTGGTCAGCGTCGGGGTCGTGAGCGTAAGGGACTTCGCCGCCACGGTGTTGTCGTTAAACAGCTGTGCGGCAGAGAGCTCAAACAGGTTCTGGCTGAGCAGTTCCCCCTGATTATCCAGCCGACCAGTTGTTGTCAGCTTCAGGCTATCCTGTGCCTGCAGGGTGCCGCCATTGCGCAGGCTGTCCGCCGACATCACCGCCGACTGACCTTCCAGCTTACCGTCGTTCTCAATACGGGTGCCGCGAAGCTGCAGGCTCTCGCCGCCCGTCATCTGCCCACCGGCGAGGTTGCTAAAGTGATTCCCCTCCCAGGTGAGCGCCTGATCGCCCTGCAGGATCCCGCTGCTGCGTAGGGAGCCATGCAGCGCAAGCACCTTCGCCGCCAGCATTCCGCGGTTATCGATGTTACCGGCGTGAACCGTCATCGCCTGTTGGCTGAGAACGTTGCCCTGATTAGTGAATCCGTCGCGGATTGCTGCCGTTACCCCGGCCTCGCCCAGCGCATTGCCGCCGTTTTGCCACTCGTTCGCCTGAATGTTCAGCGTGTTACCCTGCAGCAAACCACCATTGTCGAGCGTCTGGTTATGCAATTTTAATTCGCCAACGGCGAGCACCTTACCGCCGTTGTTCACTTCCGCGCTGTTCAGGGCGAGTGAATCAGCGGCCATCAGCCCGGCGTTATCGGTGCGCTGGCCGTTCATCGTTAAGGCGTTATCCGCCAGCAGGCGACCCGTGGCCTCATTGTTCACCGTCGCGTATTCGCTGCGTAGATTGACGCCGTTAATTTCTCCGCCGTTAACCAGCGCGCTACCGTTAAGCTGTAGATCACCATCGGTGGTGATGAGCCCATGGTTGGTGAGCGCCGGGATATCCAGCGTTAATGCGGCCACGCTGTAAAGTGAACCGCCGGCAAGGTTATCGAGCTTAGCGGTGTGTAGATCCAGCGCGGCGTTGCCCTGCATCAGGCCACCGTTGCTGACGTGCTGGCTGGTAAGACTGAGGTTGTCCGCCACCAGCGTGCCGTTATTGCTGAGGTCGTCCGGTGCGCTGAGCGTGATAGTCCGGGCATTTGCTTTGCCGTTGTGGCTGAGCGTATTCGCGGTGACGCTAAAATTGTTCTTCGCCGCGTGCGTGCCGTTAAGCGTCGCGGTCTGTGCCGTTAGCGTCAGATCCTGCCCACTCTGGATCTGTGCGTCGGATCCGCTGGTAATCTGCTGGCCTTTGACCGTCAGCGCCTGCGCCGCATTGACCTGCCCGTTGAGTTCAACGTTCCCCGCCGCAGCAATATCCAGCGACTTACCCTGCATCACGCCGTGGTTGCTGACGCTGTCACCTTTTATCCGGACATCATCACCTGCACTGAGCTGCCCGCTGTTTTGCAGCGTACTACCCACCACGCTCAGCGCTTTTCCTGCGGTGATATTGCCCCGGGTGTTCACACTCTCACGGCCGGTCAGTGAGATATTTCCGCCAGCATCTGCCGCGCCCTGCTGGCTGAGATGGCTCGCGCTAAGATCAATGTTCTGCCCCGCCGTCAGTTTGCCGCCGTTTTGCTCAAGCTTACCTTCCGCGCTGAGCTGCAGGTTGTTATCACTGACCAGCTGGCTACCGTTCAGGGCAATGCCGCTTTGGCTTGCAACCGCGATATTGCCGCCCGCTTTATGATCGCCAGAAAGCGCAACCTCCTGCCCTTTCGCCTTAATAGCGCCGCTGGCAAGGCTCTGGTGCACGCTGAGCTTGCCGCTGGCATCAAGGGTGATATCCCCCTGACGCGCATTAAGATTGCCAAGGTTAACCCCGACGCCTTTCTCGCTCGACACCAGACGGATCCGGTTGGCGTACATGCCGCCGAGCGCGCCGGTATCGACCGCCACCGTCGGCGCATTACCTTCACCCTGCTGCGCCTGAACGCTGCCGTCTGCGCCAACGCGGTTCGCCCCGGCCACCACCCGCAGATCTTTAGCGTGCATTTGGGCGTTAATTTCCGTGGCCCGGGAGATTATCGACAGCGAGTCGCTGCCGCTGGCATCAATCCCTTTGCCTTCGATGGTGATTGTGCCTTTTCTGACATCCAGCGCCTGCAGGTTGCCGTTGGCATCAAACACCGGTTTACCGGTCGTCAAAGTAGCGTTCGGTGTGTTGATAAATCCGCAGCCATTGCAGGTTATGCCGTAGGGGTTCGCGACCATCACGTTTGCCGCTTTCCCCGCCACTTCCGTCATCCCCTGCAGCTGCGAGCGGTTGCCGCCGGTCACTTCGTTGATGATGGCCTGCGCTTCCTGCCCTGGTCTGAGATTGGGGTTGCCGGTAATGATCCCGCCAAGCTGGGTCTGATTGAGCTTGTCGGTGGCGTTGTTGAGGA
Organism: Yokenella regensburgei; assembly: GCF_003634235.1. Taxonomy (NCBI): domain Bacteria; kingdom Pseudomonadati; phylum Pseudomonadota; class Gammaproteobacteria; order Enterobacterales; family Enterobacteriaceae; genus Yokenella; species Yokenella regensburgei. The sequence continues at coordinate 86,981 of NZ_RBIZ01000004.1, forward strand.
TGATCCCTTCTTTTCCGACGTTATAGTCCTGGAACTGGTTATGGGAGACTCCCGCCCCGTTAGGCGTGGCGATATTCACCACCGGCACGCCGTTGGCCGCGCTGTCCACGCCGGTTGGCCCCTGCGGGGTTAACGCGTCACCGATGGCCGGCAGCAGCGGCTGACCGGCAAGCAGTGCGCTGATGAGATAGCTCAGCAGACGACGAGTCAGGCTAACGGGGGTCTGTTCCATTTCTTTCATCCTTAAAACGCCACGGCCACGCGGTAATAAATGCTGATATGGTCTGGCCCCAGCCAGTCCGGGTACGCCAGCGGCACGCCGAGCGTAAACTGTGTGGAAACCCAACGGTTGGCGGTGGTCAGCCCGGCGGCGGCCCCCCACAGCGTACCAGCCGCGTTAGGATCCAATCGGTCAGCGTGCAGCCAGCCGCCGTCCACCGCCGCCAGGGCGCTCACCTGGCCTACCACCGGCAGAGTGAACAGCACGTAGTTCAGCTCGTTACGCCAGTAGCCGCCGTTGTCACCAGAGATGGTTTGTTCTTTAAAGCCACGCACCGAGCTTTCGCCCCCGATAGTCATGCGTTCGCTGCCGTACAGTCTGTCGGGCGACCACTGCCCGTAAACGCTGGTCAGCCACCACAGGGAATCCGCCAGCGGTTTCTGGTAACTGGCGTTAAGGCTCCATTTGCGGAACTGGGCTTTGGGCAAATCACCGGACTTATTGCCGTCTTCCTCCGCCCCCATCCACGGCATACCGCGCGAGAAGGTTGGGTTGAAGGTCGCCACGCCACCGGCCACTTTTTGCGTGTGGTTGAGCCCAAACAGCAGGCTGGTTATCGTGCGGCTGCTGCTCTGCAGCTTGACGTCATCAAGCCAGTTCTGGCTGGTGCGGCGATTCAGGCCGAGCGAAATGCCGGTTTTGATATCTCCGTTGCGGAACAACACCTGCGACACCGAGGCGCGGTGCGTTTGCGTATCGCCGCTGGAGCGCCAGAGATAGCCGCGGTTATCAATGGTGCTGAGATAGTTGTTCCAGCTGTAGCTGTAATCAAACAGCGTGTAGCCATACGGTACGCTGACGCCTGTGGCAAAGTTCTGTGCATCTTTCGACGTCGAAAAATCGCTGCTGCGCCCGCCGCTGACAAACCAGCGATCCGCCAGCCCGAGTAAATTGTTGCCGGTAAGCGAACCGTTAATCTGCCCGACGCCGGTGCTTTTTTGCCCGCTATTGTCGAAGCCCACGGCGGCGCTGAGTGGAAACTCCGGCGTGGCGGTGAGATGAACAATTGACCAACCCTGCTTATCCCCGGGCAGAATTTCAATCTGCACGGGTGTCGTCCGTACGCGGTTAATCTGCTCCATCCCCTGCTCTATATCGCGCAGGTTCAGGATTTTTCCTTCCAGTCCCGGGAAGGTCATCGCCAGTTCACGGGGGCTGGCGCTCTCCATACGGATGGCCTGCAGACGCCCTTCCAGCACCACCAGATGCAGCTCTCCGGAGCCCAGATCCTGCTCGGTGATAAACGCGCGGCTGGTGATATAACCCCGGCTGATGTACCAGTCAGAAATCTCATTGGTGAGCTGGGTGATACGTGCCATATCGAGGCATTGATTCTGCCAGGGGGCGAGTAATTTTTGCTGCTGACGAGACGTCATCAGCGTGGCACCGTCCAGGACGATGGTGTGAATCGTAAAACAGGGACCTTTCACCGGAGCCGGCTCTCCCGGACGGGAGACACCCGGGAGCGGGGTGACGCGCTCCAGCGAGTCACGCTGCAGCTGGTTCTGGCGCAGTAACTGTTGCTGCTGTTGTTCAATACTGTCGCGATCGGCGGGTGATAGCGGTGCGGCAAATAATGACTGACTCAGTAACAGACATATTGCTGCTACCGGATATAAACCTTTCATCCCTGTCCCTGTTAATTTAAAACACGATATTGAAACTTACGTTTCCTTACATTCAATTTAAATTTAAACATACTCTTCCAGCTAAAGGGAAGCGTCATTAGCAGGAATTATCCTGGTGTCAGATATTTTTTCACAAATACTATTTGGCAAGCTTAAATTTGCATTAAATAGTGCAATATATTATATATCGACAAACAACTCCACCGCACGAACGCTGCAACATTTAACCACGGCTTACTATTTTTAAACCGCACCTACATCACAAATATATTCTCGCCTTCCAGGCACTTTCTGCTACTCGCTAATTAACCCGAATTCACTTAAAACAAACTGGCGTAATATTGAAGCTTATCCTAGGGTTAGATCAGGTAATCACCTGTAAAAAAGCTAACTTATTTCACGCCTAAAAATAGCGTTTATTTTAAGAAAGGTTAAGGATATGAAACCAGTCATTCGCGCTCGTTTAATGCTTTCCTGCATGGCTGCGGCTTTTATTCCATCGGCCAATGCCGCGGTAGCGAACGGAACATTCCAGGTGCTGATTACAGTCCTGAAATCCTGCACCGTAACGGCGGGCTCCGGCTCCAATATTAACCTCGGCTCGGTCAACGCCAATGCCGGAAGTACCAGTGGTAACAACACCATTTCGGTTAACTGTTCCAAAACGACACCTTATTTTATCGGCCTGGCGCCTTCAAACGCGAATACCCTTGGCGCCGGGACCATGGCCTCCAGCACTAACCCGGTGACCAACACCGATAAAATCCCTTATCAGCTGAACCAGACCTCCGCCACCGGCCCGGTCTGGGGGAACACGGCGACCACCTCCGCCGTGGGTAACGGGGTCGCGGGGACTGGTACAGGGCTGGCGCAGACTATCACCGTGTATGCCACGGTAGCCAACGCCGATTTCACCCCTGACAGCTACGCCGATACGGTAACCGTCAACGTTAACTACTGACGCCGGGAAAAGGGATGAAAGTATCATTGCGAGTATTCTGGCAATACGCTCTGGCGTGCCTGTCAGCCATCGTCTGTACCGCCAGCCCCGCGCTGGCAGGCGGTCTGCAGATAGCTCCGGTCAGCCTGACCTTACAGGGAACGCAAAACGCCGACGGGATCTGGCTCAGTAACGAAGGCGGCGCACCGCTCAACGCCCAGGTGCGGGTCTGGCGCTGGACGCAAAGTGGCAACAACGACAGGCTTGATAATGCCCAGGGTCTGGCGATCAGTCCGCCGATGCTGGCGCTGGCGCCAGGTGAAAAACAGCTCGTGCGCGTTATCCGCACCGGCCCCGCGAACCCCAACGTCGAAGATGCCTGGCGCCTTTCTATCGACGAACTCCCTCCGGCTAAACGTGAAAAGAATCAGATTCAGTTCGTGATGCGCTATTCCGTCCCGGTCTTTATACAGCCAGCCGGCGTGGCCAACGCCGCCCCCAGGCTGCAGTGGAGGCTGGTCGCGGCTGACGGAAAAGCATTTGTTGAAGTGAATAATCAGGGAAACAGTCATGCGCAGCTTGCCCAGGCCACCTTTGTGCAGGCCAACGGGGCGCGGAAGGTCATTTCGCCAGGACTGCTGGGGTACGTTCTCCCGGGTTCAACGATGCGCTGGATAATCCCGGTATCAGCCGGTGATGCACAGCGCGGTGGGAAAGTTGAAGTAATGATTAATGGTCAAAAAACAGTACAAAATCTCTGAATGGCCATATTGTCTGGTGAAATTTTTTTTGCTCAATGGAGTCTTCATATCGGGAATGGCAGCGGCGCAGGGTATCGGTAATAACACGCCACAGAATGTGGTCATCAGTGATACCACGCCGCTGGTTGGTAGCGATTTATACCTTGACGTTACTCTGAATGGAAATCCAGTAGGGCTGGTTCACCTGGGCTACGCCGATGGCAAGCTCTACGGCAGCGCGAACACCCTGCGCCAGCTGGGATTCCGCGTGCCGGAAGGAACGACAAAACCGGTCAGCCTTAACGCCTTTCCGCAGCTTAAGGTTGACTACAATGCGCAGCAGCAGACGCTGGCGCTGACGGCTCCGCTCGACACGCTGGATCTCGCCACCACGCAAATCAACGCGCTCAACGAGGCAAACCCCGAGGTCAACACCTCGCGCGGGGCGCTGCTCAATTACGATCTCTACACCCAGCAGGGCAAAGAGAGCAGCGTGAACACCTTCAGCGAACTGCGCGCCTTTAACTCCGCGGGGGTGCTGAGCACCACGCAGCTCAGCCAGTACTCCACGGAGAAGGATGCCAACAATCAGTTCAGCCGCCTCGACACCAGCTGGCGCTCGTCGTTTCCCGATAAAATGCTGGCGCTCACCCTCGGTGATACCCTGACCAGCTCGCTGTCATGGTCGCGTCCGACGCGCATCTCCGGGATCCAAATCGGCACTGATTTCAGCCTCAGACCGTACATGCCTACCACCCCGCTCCCGGCGTTTCTTGGCTCCGCCACGCTGCCCTCAAGCGTTGAGCTGTACGTCAACGGAGTGAAGTCGTACACCGGCGAAGTCCCGGCAGGTAGCCTCCAGATAAACACCATGCCGAATATCAGCGGTGCAGGAAACGCTCAGGTGATGATGACCGATGCCCTCGGCAGAACGACGATGCAGAGTTTTTCGTTTTATAACGATCAGCAGCTGCTGCGCGAAGGGTTAACCTCGTGGTCGGCAGAGCTTGGCGTCGTGCGGGAAAACTACGGTTATTCGTCGTTTGATTACGCCAGCTCACCGGCGCTGAGCGCCACCTGGCGGCGCGGTATCAGCAATTCGCTCACCACCAGCGCTCACGCCGAAACCAGCGACAGCCTGGTGAACGGCGGGGTTGGCAGCGACTGGATCCCCGGCGGCCAGAGCGGTACCCTCTCCACCTCGTTTGCCATGAGCACCGATGCCGGAGAAAACGGCTTTCAGTACGGCATTGGCTACCGCTGGAGCGGGGAGAAGTTCAACTTCAGCACCAATACCGTCGGCACCTCCGGTGATTATCATGACGTTGCTACCCACTACGGCCAACCACCGCCCGCGCTCAGCAGCAGCACCGTCGTGGGTTACAACTTCGGTAACGCCGGCAACCTCAGCCTCAGCTATCTGCAGTTCCGCTATCCGCAGGAATCCGCCGTGCGCTACGCCAACGCCAGCTGGTTCAAAGCCGTCACCGATAACGTCTTTATCAACGCCAGCTTCAACCAGAACGTCGACGACAGCCGCGACAGCAGCATCTATCTGATGCTGACGGTGACCACCCGCGACAACATTAGCGCCAGCAGCACCATCCAGCGCACCAACGATGAAATGGGGTATCAGTTCAACGCCAGCCGCACCCCGCCGTCGGAGGGTGGTTTAGGCTGGAACGTTGCCGCCAGCCAGCAGGGCTCCGATCAGAGCGGCCAGGGCGAAGTGGGCTATCTGGGGCGCTACGGCAAAGTCTATACCGGCTTTAACAGCGTGCCGGATAACCAGTATGGCTATGCGGGCGCGACGGGATCGGTGGTGATGATGGGCGGTGGGCTGTTCGCCGCCCGCCAGATCAACAACGGCTTTGCGGTGGTTTCCACGGACGGCATCCCGGGCGTGCCCATCAAGCTGCAGAACAACCAGGTCGGCGTCAGCGATTCACAGGGGCTGCTGCTGGTGACCCAGCTCAACAGCTATCAAAAGAATGAAATCAGCATCGATCCGATGGATTTACCCGCCAACACGCGCATCTCTCGGGTAACGGCGAACGCCACCCCGGCGGATCGCTCCGGCGCGCTGATAAACTTTGGCATCACTCCGGTGCGCGCAGCGCTGGTCATTCTGGTCGACGGTCGTGGCCGGGTTATCCCGCAGGGCAGTACCGCCACCTTAAGCAGCGGCGCGCGGCAATCCTCAGAAGTGGGCTTCGACGGGATGGCCTATTTTGACACGCTGGAAACCCATAACCGGCTGCAGGTCGCTACCGAAACGGGTACCTGCGGCGTAACGTTCGATTTCCCGGAAAAAACCAAAGACATCGCCCGTATTGGCCCACTGGTGTGCCAGTAAACGGCCCTTTTTATGACAGGAGTAAATGCGTGAGGTTAAAACTGTGGTTATTACTGGCAGCCCTGCTGCTCTCACCGGGCATCAGCCATGCGGTGACCTGTTCGCTGAGCAACGTCTCGCCGGTCAATTTTGCCGCGGTGAACCCGCTCGCGACCACCGGGCCGACCACCTCAATGACCTTTAACTACTCCTGCGCCAAAGAGCTTGGCGACGTGCTGGCGGGTATCAACCTGTGTTTTAACATCGGTAACTCGGGGGTAAGCGGTGCGATTGCCACGCGAACCATGTCCTCCGCCGGGCCACCAGCCAGCACCCTGAACTATCAGCTGTATCAGAACGCGGGGAATACCGTGGTCTGGGGAAGCCAGTACCAGACCGGCACCACCTTCCCCATGGTGCAGCTGACGCTGCTGAACCTGACGCCGGTCACCGGAAGTTTAACCGTCTATGCCCAGGTCCCGACGCCGCAAAGCGCTCCGGTGCCTGGCGCCTTCCAGGACAGCTATACCGCCTCTACCGCGCTTGTCACCCTGAACGTCGGGCTGCTGGCCCCGCCCACCACCTGCGGCACCACCGTCGCCGCAACCTTCCCGTTCAACGTCACGGCGACGGTCGTCAAACAGTGCAACGTCAGCTATGCCAATAACGTCAGCTTCGGCAGCGTTACCGCCAGCCAGAGCAACATCACGTCGTTTAATACCCTCGGCGTTGCCTGCACCAGTAATACGCCGTACACCATCGGGCTGGTCCCTTCCAACAGCAATACCGCTGGCAGCGGGGCGATGAAGGGAACCGGCAGCAATACCGATACCGTCCCCTACCAGCTCAGCTCAACAGCGGGCCCGTCGGGTACAGTATGGGGCAACACGGCGCAAAACACGGTGGCCGGCACCGGTACCGGTTCAACGGTAGCGTATACCGTTTATGGTACCGTCCCCAGCGCCAACTACACCCCGGACAGTTATTCCGATACGGTGACAATTAATGTTACCTATTAATTTTGGGGGGATATTGGCTGACCAGGGAAATTCGGTTTTACAGTTTTTTCCTAAAGCCATGAATATCTGGCTATGTCACTCTGAATTCAGCTCGTGACACTCATAACGTTTGAAGAGGGATATTATGAAAACAACAATGATTGCACTGTCTGCACTGCTGATGGCTTCTCCGGTATTTGCCGCCACCACCACCCATGCGACCGATGATACGGTTGCCGCGGCGAATGCGGGCGCCAATACGGCGAAAGAGAAATTGCACCAGACGCAAAATCAGGGTGAGGAGCTGAAACTTAAATCCAAACATGCCGCGGAAGGTAAAAGCGACAGCCTGAGCAGCCAGGTTAGCGAAGGTTCGCAGAAGGCCTGGAATAAGACCAAAGAAGGCACCGAAAAAGGGTGGGATGCCACCAAAGAAGGTGCAGAAAAAGGCTGGAATAAAACCAAAGCAGGCAGCGAAAAAGCGTGGGATAAAACCAAAGCCGGAACTGAAAAAGGCTGGGATAAGACCAAAGAAGGTAGCGCAAAAGCCTGGGATAAAACCAAAGAAGGCGCAAAATCGCTGGAACAAAAAGTGAGTGAATAATTTCACCCACCGTCAGAAAAAGCCGCGTCAGCGGCTTTTTTTATGCTCATGGACAGAAAGGTTGCCAATAGTTTAATTACTTGTAACTGGTAAGATGCGCCAATGTGAATTATCATCCGCGGCATTCTCTTTCAATGGATTGAAAATGGACAAGCTTCCCGTCAATATTCATACGCTAAGCCGCTATGCCGCACACGTCAGCCTGCGTCATACCCTGAAGAGCCACACCTCCCCTGCATTATCCGTGATGGCTATCTTTACGGATCTCTGTATTCGTTCCACTGAAGATGCTTACTCTGAGCAAGGCTGGGAGATCAGTGAGCGCCAGAGCGGGATGGTGTTTCGCAATTTTGTCGCCACCCACGAATGTGGCGCAGAGCTGGAAATAACGCCGAAAGACTATATCGGTCGCTATAACCGTCTGCTGCCGTTAGATGGGATTTAATGGCATCAGCTCAGACCGGAGCTGATGCCATCCAGACCAGCAATCGATTTAGCGTCCGCGCGACAGATAGCGCGCCATTTCGTCTTCAGGCACCATGCCGCCGCCGGTGGCCCAGACCAGATGCGTCGCCTGAGAGGCATGTGCCCCGGCGAGCTCTACGCCTGCCCTCTGCGGACCAGCCATCCCGGCCAGTGCTGAAGGCTCCAGGCGGATGCCCTCTTCCTGCGCCAGCCAGCCCAGCATGTCGTACATCGTCTGATCGTCCAGGGTGTAGAAACCGTCGAGCAGTTTCTCCATCGCCCGGCCGACGAACCCGGAAGCGCGTCCCACCGCCAGACCATCCGCCGCCGTCTGGTTATCAATGCCTAACTCCTGAACCGAAATACCGTCATGCAGCCCGGTATAGACGCCCAGCAGCATGCACGGCGAGTGCGTCGGCTCGGCAAACAGGCAATGTACATCATCGCCAAACGCCAGCTTCAGGCCAAAGGCCACGCCGCCAGGGCCACCGCCAACACCGCACGGCAGGTAAACAAACAGCGGATGCTCACGGTCCACCACGCGGCCCTGTTGGGCAAACTGCGCCTTCAGGCGCTGGCCGGCCACCGCGTAGCCGAGGAACAGCGTGCGGGAGTTTTCGTCATCGATAAAGAAACAGTTCGGGTCAGACTCGGCCGCTTTGCGCCCCTGCTCAACCGCGACGCCATAATCCTCCTCATACTCCACCACCGTCACGCCGTGGCTGCGCAATTTGGCCTTTTTCCATTCGCGGGCGTCAGCCGACATATGCACCGTCACCTTAAAGCCGATGCGGGCGCTCATGATGCCGATGGAAAGGCCAAGGTTGCCCGTGGAGCCGACCGCGATGCTGTACTGACCAAAGAAGTCACGGTACTGCGGTGCCAGCAGTTTGCTGTAGTCGTCGTCGAGTGACAGAACGCCGGCCGCCAGCGCCAGCTTTTCGGCATGCGCCAGCACTTCATAAATACCGCCACGGGCTTTGATGGAGCCGGAGATCGGCAGATGGCTGTCTTTTTTCAGCAGCAACGTACCGCCAAGTGGGGTGCCATACTCTTTTTCCAGCCTGCGCTGCATGGCCGGAATAGCCACCAGTTCAGATTCGATAATACCGTTTGTTACTGCGGTTTCCGGGAACGCCTGCGCCAGGTACGGGGCAAAGCGCTCCAGCCGGGCATGCGCATCCTGGACATCCGCGTCGGTTAACCCGACTGCGGGTAACCCTTCAGCAAGCGTGGTAGCGCGAGGGTTAATCCAGGTGGTCTCCTTCAGGGCTATCAGATCCTCTACCAGAGGAAAATTAGTCAACAAGGTAGTCATTTCAGCGTTATTCATAATACGTCTCTTTGCGCTCAGATGATGAAAGAAAGCAGGAATGTGGCGGCCAGTGCCAGTATCGAGGCAATAAAGGTTGCCGTCGTATAGTACTTAAAGGTCTCATTGAGGGTTGCCCCGCAATATTGCTTCACCAGCCAGAACAGGGAATCAGTCACGATAGTGCAGCCAATGGCGCCAGAACCGATGGCAATGGTAATGATCTCCGGGCTGACGTTCGGATACAGCGGTAGCATCGGTGCGACAATCGCCGTCGCGCCCATCATGGCGACGGTGGCAGATCCCACCGCCGCGTGCAGGATAAGTGCCACCAGCCAGGCGAGCAGGATCGGGTGCATATGCATACCGGACAAAATCACCGCCAGCGTATCCGCGAGGCCACTGCCCTTGAGAATGGCGTTGAACGCGCCGCCTGCGCCGATGATCAGCAGGATGTTGGCGATAGCCCCAAAACCGTTCTCGGTATGCTTCAGCAGGATGCTCATGCCCATTTTCTGCCGCAGGCCCAGAATGTAGTAGGCCACGAAGACGGCGATAAACATCGCGGTGATCGGGTTGCCGATGAACTGCAGCAGCATATACAGCGAGCCGCTTTTCGCCATGTTCAGCTCGGCGACGGTTTTCACCAGCATCAGGCCGATAGGCAGCAGGACGGTGAACAGCGTCGCGCCAAGCGTGGGCAGCGAAGACTCCTCGCGCACTTCAAGGTTAGCAAACTCGGCAGGGACCGTTTTAAACGGCAGGCGGTTGCCGAGCAGCTTCAGATACAGCGGCCCGCCCACCAGTGACGCCAGCAGGCCGACCAGCAGACCGTAGACGATAACGGTGCCGATGTCCGCGCCGAGTTTGTTGGTAACATACAGCGCCGCCGGGTGTGGCGGCACCACGCAGTGAACGGCCATCAGCGCGGTGCACAGCGGAATAGCCAGTTTCAGGAGCGAGGTATTGGTCTTTTTGGCGATAGAAAACGCCAGCGGGATCAGCAGCACCACGCCCACTTCGACGAACAGCGTAATACCGCAGATGAGTCCCACCAGCACCATGATGACGTCAGCCGACAGCCAACGGCAGCGCTGCAGCGTCAGGCCGATGCGCTCCGCCGCGCCGGACACTTCCATCATTTTGCCCAGAATCGTTCCAAGGCCGATCACCGCCGCGAGGAAGCCCAGCGTGCCGCCGATCCCCTCCTCGATGGCGTTTACCATCGCAATCGGGCTCATGCCCATCATGGCACCAACGAAGAAGCTCGCCAGCAGCAGTGCCAGAAACGGATGTAGTTTTAGTTTTACAATGGTCAATACAATCAACACGATGCTGATAAGCAGAGTGCTCACAACCCAAATTTGCGATTCCATATCCCACCTTGCCTGTGTGTAGTCAGCCCCTATTGGACAGAAAAACGACGTCAGCTGACAAACGATGAAATTCGCCATTCAGATGAATTAGATTGAATCAAAAAGGTGATATAGCTCTAAAACCACGGTCTATTTTTGCTTTGCCTCAATATTTTTCATCTTTTTGCTGCGTATTTGGCCCGACTTTTTTACAATCACCGTGAAATAAACTGCCGTGGAGCGCGTTATGGATGTTGCCAGTGATGTCAGAAACCGCCTGCTGAACGGCTGGCAGCTGTCGAAGCTCTACACCTTCGAGGTCGCCGCGCGGCATGAATCTTTTGCGCTGGCGGCGGATGAACTGTCGTTAACCCCAAGCGCCGTCAGCCACCGCATCAATCAACTGGAAGACGAGCTGGGGATACAGCTCTTTTTGCGCTCGCACCGTAAAGTGGAGCTTACGCGAGAGGGCAAGCGGGTGTTCTGGGCGGTGAAGGCCTCGCTGGATGCGCTGAACCAGGAGGTGCTGGATATCAAAAACCAGGAGCTCTCCGGCACGCTGACGCTTTACTGTCGTCCGTCCATCGCCCAGTGCTGGCTGGTGCCCGCGCTGGGGGATTTTACCCGCCGCTATCCGGCAATATCGCTGACCATGCTCACCGGAAACGATGATGTCAATTTACAGCGCAGCGGTATCGATCTGGCGCTCTATTTTGACGATACCCCCTCATCGCATCTGACCCACCATTTTTTGATGGATGAGGCTATTCTGCCGGTTTGCAGCCCGCAGTATGCCAACCGATACGAACTGCTGCGCCACCCGGACAACCTCCGCCACTGCACGCTGCTGCATGACCGGCAGGCCTGGAGCCACGACTCCGGTACCGACGAGTGGGGGAGCTGGGCCCAGCATGCGGGAATATCGCTGCCACAATCGGCAGGCATCGGCTTCGATCGTTCAGATTTAGCGGTGATTGCCGCGATTAATCACGTCGGGGTGGCGATGGGTCGTCAACGGTTGGTGCAAAAACGTCTCGACAGCGGAGAACTGGTGGCGCCCTTCGGCGAGTTGACGCTCAAGTGCCACCAGTATTACTACATTTCGACCCTGCCAGGCCGGCAGTGGCCGAAGATAGATGCGTTTATCAGCTGGCTACAGGGGCTGGCGGATCCGAATAAACCGTCTGCAACCGCTGACTAAAGCGCGACGCCCGCTGAAAGGTAAACGAGAGGATAACGGTGGGATTGAGAGCCGCCGCTTGCTTTTAATTCCCTGAAATGACGACTAAACTCTTGTCAAAACAAGCACGCGCACTCAGGTAAATTCCTTTGAATCGTATTACACTGCTAAGCCGCACGGCTGCGGTATTACCCCTGTTTATTCTCTCTGGCTGTTCACTCTCTCCGGCGATCCCGGTCTTAGGTGCCGCATTCCCCAGCTGGTTTTTCTGCCTGCTGGCCGCCGCCTTTTTACTGATCCCGTGCCATATACTGATTGTCCGTAAGGGCTGGCAACCGCGCTTCTCGCCGCTGGTGGTGAGCTACCTGGCCCTGATGTTTTTATTCGCCACGATCCTGTGGTTCTTACTCTTTTGAATGACACTCCTATGACACCATCCAGCCCAAGCATAGTACGGAAAAAATGGCCTCTGCTGGTCATTGTTGTTGCCGCGATCGTGGCGTTAATCCTGGTGATATGGCAGCTTCAGACCTCGCCGGAAACCAACGATGCCTACGTCTACGCTGACAGCATCGACGTCGTTCCGGAGGTCAGCGGGCGCATCGAAGAGATGCCGGTGCGCGACAACCAGCGCGTGAAGAAAGGCGAGCTGCTGTTCCGCATTGATTCGCGCTCGTATCAGGCGATGCTCGACGACGCCAAATCCCGCCTCGCGGCGCTGGACGCACAAATTATGCTGACCAACCGCACCATTAAAGCCCAGCAATATAATGCCGAATCGGTAGCGGCGGCGGTGGAGCGCGCCAAAGCGCTGGTGAAACAAACCACCTCGTCACGTATTCGTCTTCAGCCGCTGGTGCCGCAGGGCTTTGCCTCTCAGGAGAGCCTTGACCAGGCCGTCACCGCGGAAAAAGCGGCCCGCGCCGAACTGGCCGCCACCGAGCTGCAGGCAAGCCAGGCCGCGGCTGCCGTCACCGGTGTTGACGCGATGGTCGCCCAGCGCGCCGGGATCGTCGCCCAGATAGCGCTGGCGGAGCTGAATCTTGAACATACTGAAGTTCGTGCGCCGTTTAACGGCATCGTGGTGGCGCTGAAAACCACCATCGGCCAGTACACATCGGTGCTCAAGCCGGTGTTTACGCTGATTAACGACGACCACTGGTACGTAATTGCGAACTTCCGCGAAACCGATCTCAACAACATTCGCGCCGGAACCCCTGCCCGGGTGACGGTGATGACCAATCACTCCCGCGCGTTTGAAGGCGTGGTGGATTCAATTGGGGCTGGCGTGCTGCCCGAAGGCGGCAGCGTGTTCGAAGGGATGCCGGTTATCCAGAAGAGCATCAACTGGGTGCATGTGTCACAGCGCTTCCCGGTCAAAATTGCGGTGAAAGATCCTGACCCGGAGCTGTTCCGGATGGGAGCTTCCGCCAGCGCCGTGCTGCAACCCGAGTAAGGTCACGGCATGCAGAACTTTTGGTCGTTTTTGCGCGATGAGCTACGGAACATGCCGGGTCGGGGTAACTATACCCTGCGCCTGACCCTGAGCTGTGCGGTGCTGATAACGCTGTTCATGACGCTGCAAATCCCCTTTCTCGCCGTTGCGCTGATTGTGGTGTTCTACGTCAGCCAGCCGAACGTGATGATGATAAAGCTGGTCAGCATCGTGTTTTTTGTCACCGTGAGCGTTGCCCTCGGCGGCGTCCTGCTTATCATCAAGTGGACCTATGATTTCCCGCTGATCCGCCTGGTTGCCTCGGTGCTGCTGTTCTTCGGCGCCATCTATCTGATGCGGGTACTGGGCAAACTGGGGCTGGCGTTCTTCGTGGTGGCGCTGGCGGTTATCTACGCACAAACCTTCCCGTCGATGACCAGCCAGAGCGAGATCCTGGTGCGCCTGCTGCTGTGGCTGTGGGTTGCCATCAACTGCGCCATCGTGGTGACGCTGCTGGTGAACGCCTGTTTTCAGCAGGCCTTTCCCGGTAATCAGTTCAAATCACGACTGGCGGCGATGTTCCGCCAGGTGGCGGGACTGCTGACCACGCCGGATGCCGCGCACCCAAGACCCAGTCTTAAAGACATTGCCGAACAGTTCACTCAGTTGCAAACCTTGCTGAAGCTCGCCAGCTTCTCAAGCCCGGAGATCTCAGGCGCGCCGGAGAAGTGGCGCTCGCTGATGGCCACCGCCATCCGCTGTTATCACCTTGCCGCGCTGCTGGAACCCGGGGCCCCTCTACATCCGCAGCAGGCGCAGCAGGTTGCCTCTGCGCTGAACGCGCTGGCGGATCAGCTGGACGACGGCAGGCTGCCTGATGTCCAGCCGCTTCACCTTGCGGGCGATACCCGAAGCGACGTGATCCTGCATGAGATGGCCGAATGGCTGAACGCCCTCGCCCGTGGCGAAGCGGTACCCATGCCCGCCGGAGAAGCGGAAAAATCCCCCCTGCTGCTGCCGGATGCGTGGAGCAACCCGGCATACCTGCATTTTGCGCTGAAAACCCTGCTCGCCACACTCATCTGCTACGTCTTTTATACCGCCGCCGACTGGCAGGGCATTCATACCATCATGCTGAGCTGCGTGATTGTCGCCCAGCCGGGACTGGGTGCCACGATGCAGAAGACGCTGCTGAGGATCGGCGGCGCGCTGCTCGCCACGCTGATTGCGCTGGTGCTGATTGTTTTTGTGCAGCCGCATACCGAATCGCTTACCGGCCTGTTGATGATGGTGCTGCCGGTGATGGCGCTGGGCGCATGGATTGCCGCCGGCTCGGAGCGCATCGCCTACGCCGGGATCCAGATTGGCTTTACCTTTTCGCTGGCGTTTTTAAGCTGGTTTGGCCCGCTGTACAACCTGACGGAGCTGCGCGATCGCGTTATCGGTATTCTGCTCGGCGTGCTGGTCTCGTCGGTCGTCCACCTTTACCTGTGGCCGGACAGCGAGGCCCCGCAGCTAAAGGCGAGCCTCGCCAGCCTCTACCGCCGGGTGGCGGGCTATCTCTCGGTGCGTAAAGAGGAAGCCGAGGTGGTGCCGCTGTTCCAGGCGCTCACCAACAGCGAATCACTGATGCACCGGGTTGCCGCCGAGCCGCTCAACACGTATGCCCACCCGCACCCGGAGGCGAAAACGTGGCCAGTGCAACAGGCCTGGCGTCAGGCACAGGAGGTCGTGCGCTTAAGCGAAGGCTACCGAATGTATGCCGCCCCGGAGGACACCTTTTTACGCCAGTGCGCCACGCAGCTGCAGGCGTACGCCGGGTATATCGAACAACCGCAGGATGCCCCACCGCACAGCGAACCGGTGGTTCCGGATGCCCGCAATCCGTTTGGCCCTCCCCTGCAGAAGGCGCTGGCAGCGCTTCCCGACTGGCCGCCCGCCCCTTCCGACATTCAGCGACAGGCAGAGTAAGTGATGAAGAAAATGGACACCACCGCGCGCTTTTTACGTTTTTCGCCGCTGGCCTTTGTGCTGCTTGGCGGCTGTGCGCTGATTCAGGACGATCCCGGTCAGGTACGAATGACCGATCCGCAGCAGGCGGAGCTGGCGCAGGTTATCCACCTCGCTCACAGCGGCTGGCCGTCGGCGCGCTGGTGGGAAAACTACCGCGATGCCCAGCTTAATATGCTGGTCAACCGGGCGCTGCAAAACTCCCCGACCATGCAGGGCGCGCGTCTGCGCATCAGCCAGTCGCAGTCCACCGTTGAGCTGGCGCAGTCCTCCATCGGCATTCAGGCCACCGGCGTGGCGGCACAGAACTATCTGCGCGTAACCAATCAGGAGCTGACCTGGCCCTACTCGTTCTCGCTGCCGAAGGACCGCAACGGCCCGTGGTATACGCTGAATACCGTCGGGGTCGGCGCATCGCTGAATATTGACCTCTGGGGGGCCGATCGCGCTCAGGTGGCGGCGGCAATGGGCGAGAAAAACGCCCGCATCGCCGAGACCGCCGGTATCGAACTGGATATCGCCAGCAGCGTTGCCCAGCTCTACTTCGCCATGCAGACCAGCTTCCAGAAGGTGGCGCTGCTGCAGGAGCTGGAAGCTATCTCTCAGCTGTCGCTGAAGGCTCATGAGCACCGCAGCGGGCGCGGGGTAGAAACCCGCGTTGACGTCGCCAACGCTCGCGCCGAGATGCTGGCCGCCCAGCAGCAGGTGATCCAGGAGCGCGGCATGCAGACCCGCTATCGGGAAACCCTGCGGGCGCTAATCGGTGCCGATGCGCACAGCATGCCGGAGATCCACCCAGTGCCGCTCCCGGCGTTGCAGCAAACGCTGCCGGATACCCTCTCATTCGAGCTACTGGCGCGCCGCCCGGATCTGCAGGCCCTGCGCGGCTACGTTACCGCCTCGTTAAGCCGGGTTGATGCAGCCAAAGCGGCGTTTTATCCGCACTTTGATATCAAAGCGTTCTGGGGCTATAACGCGCTGAACGTCGGCGATCTGTTCAAATATTCGTTCCAGCAGATCAACATCCTGCCGGGCCTGTACCTGCCGCTGTTTGACGGCGGTCGTTTGAATGCGGCGCTGAAGTCGGTGCGTACCGGCAGCAACATACTGATCAAGCAGTACAACCAGGCGGTGCTCGACGCGGTGCGCGACGTGGCCATCAGCTCAAGCCAGCTCAACGACCTTAACCAGCAGGTGGCGTTACAGCAGGAGAAAGTGACGGCGGCACTGGCAACGACCAACAGCGCAGCGGCGCACTTCCAGCGCGGGCTGGTGAGCTATTATGCTTCTCAGGAGGCACGTCGTCCGGCGCTCGCCCAGCAGCTGCTGTTGCTCGACATGCAGTCACAGCAGCTCAGCACCGACATTACGCTGATTAAAGCCCTCGGCGGTGACTACCGTGGGCAGGATGTGCCTTCTCAACCCTGAGCGGCATACATTCCCGGGCGTTGGCGCTATGCTAAGACGTGCAACGATAATAAAAGCAATATCAGAGGCAATGTCATGAGTACGGATAAAGCATTACTGGAAGCGGGTTACCGCCAGTACAGCGGCGAGAAAATCGACGTGTACTTTAATACCGACATCTGCCAGCACTCGGGAAACTGCGTGCGCGGCAGCCATCAGCTGTTTGATTTGAAACGCAAGCCGTGGATCATGCCCGATGAGGTAGACGTGGCGACGGTGGTGAAAGTCATCGATACCTGCCCGAGCGGTGCGCTGAAATATCGACATAAATAAGCGAGAGAGCGATGGAAATTCTGGAAGGCCATAACAAGTTTTACGTTAACGATGCCAGTGGAAACCAGGTCGCGGAGATTGTGTTCGTGCCGACCGGTGAGCACCTGAGCATTATTGAGCACACCGACGTTGACCCGAGCCTGAAGGGCCAGGGCGTCGGTAAAAAGCTGGTTGCCCGCGTGGTGGCGAAAATGCGCGAAGAGCACCGCAAGGTGATCCCGCTGTGTCCGTTCGCCAAACATGAATTTGATACCACCCCGGAATACAACGACATCCGCGCATAAAAAAAAACGCACCGGCTCTCACCGGTGCGTAAACCCTCCATGGTTTTACGACTTCCTTTTTCGTCCCCACAACACACACAGAGTCAGGCACTCACCTTCTTATTGCGCATCATCAGCACAACAGAGAGTGAAATTACAATCGAGATAACCAGCAGCACCAGTACGGTATGGCTGAAGGCCTCGGTATAGACACTCTCAAGCCAGCTCGCCTGTTCGGCGCTTGCCTGAGCGAAAGCATTTCCGGAAACCACATCCGCCAGATACTGATTCGCGGTCGTCCCTTCCGGCACCGGCTTCGAGGCCAGCGCGTGGAAAATCCCGGTCGACATCAGCGAGCCATAAATGGCGACGGCGATGGCTTCGCTACCCAGACGGAAAGTATTGAGGATCCCCGCCGCGCGACCGACCTCATGGGCGGACACCACGCTCAGCGCGATCCCATCCACCAGACCAGCAGAAAGCCCCATCCCGGCGCCCACCAGCAGCAGGCTCAGCAGAATTTGCCCCATCGACATGCTGCCCTGGTTGAAGATCCACAGCAGCAGCAGACCACCAACAAACAGCACCAGGCTTATCACCAGCAGTAAATTAGCGGAAACGCCGCGCGTCACCAGCTTGCCTGCGACAATCGGTAGCACCAGCACCGGCGAGGTCAGCGCCAGCATCACCAGCCCGGATTCAAGCGGCGAGAGGCTCTTCATGGCAATCAGCCAGGTCGGGAACCAGGTCAGCAGCGTCACGAAGCAGAAGCTCGCGACCACCGGGATAAGGATCATCGACAGGAAATAGTGGTTACCGAGCAGCGCAAAGTTGACCATCGGATTCGGCGAACGTTTTTCTACCGCCACGAAGCACAGCAGCAGAACCAGGCCAGACCCCAGCAGACTCAGGGTGAAGTTATCGCTCCAGCCAAGTTCGGCGCCCTGGGTGATGCCAGTCATCAGCAGGAACAGCGAGACGATAAAGAGCAGGATCCCGGCGATATCGAGCGACGGCTTCTCGGCCTTCTTCACCGCTGCCGGAATGGTGACGGTCAGGATCAGCACCACAAACAGCGCAATGGCGTGGACGACGAAAATATCGCGCCAGCCCGCCACGTTCAGCAGCCAGCCGGAGATGGTGGGACCAAAGGTGATACCCAGCCCGGCGGTGGTGCCAAACAGCGCAAACGCACGGGTACGCTGAGCGCCGCTGAAGGTTTGAATGAGGATGGCGCTACCGCAGGAGAATATCGCCGCACCGCCGATGCCCGCCAGCGCACGCGCCGCGTCAAGCACATAGATATTCCCGGCGCTCCACGAAAGCACGGAGGCAAGGAAATAGAGCCCGGCACCGGCAATAAACGAACGCTTACTGCCAAACACGTCCGCAAGCCCTCCCCAGGCCAGGGTAAAGCTGGCGAAGGTCAGGTTAAAGGCGTTGACCACCCACTGCAGCGAGGCGGTTTGCGAGTGGAGATCGGCGCTTATCGCCGGGAGGGCTATCGCCGTCCCGGAAATAGACGTCGGTACCACGAACACTGCAATCAGAATGCAGAGCAGGATCATGGTTTGCGATGACTTTGCTTCAACAACTTGTGTTTCCATTATTTAACCTTATTTACGGATAGTACAAACCGGGAGCTGTGCAGGTCTCCTGAGAATAATTCCTTCATTCCAGATAAAGTTTTCCGGTAATACGTGGTCTGATAACCGTAAATCAGGGGCGAGTCGGGCTATTGTTTTTATTGCCGTACAGATTTCCAGTTTTGCCAGTTCCTGCCCCATGCAGTGATGCATGCCATAGCCAAACTGCAGATGGCGTGGGCCGTTGCGGAACGGGTCAATCGTTAAGGGAGAGGCGTACACCGACGGGTCACGGTTAGCGAGAAACACGTCCGGGAAAATCGTTGCCCCGGCCGGGATAGTGACGCCGGAAAGCTCGATGGCTTCGCTACAGATGCGCGGAAACGCCGAGGCGGTGCCGAGGTTGGTCAGACGAATCAGTTCATCCGCCACCTGCTCCGTGGTTTCCGGGAAGTCCACCACCTGCTGCCACAGCGTTTCAGTGCACAGCAGCGCGTAGAAAATCTTGGTCATCACCGTCAGGGTATTCTGGTCACCCCCCAGCAGCGAGCCGAGCAGAATGGCGGTAATCTCTTCGTCGTTTAGCGGCGGCGTGGCGCTTTCACGCATCGCGACAAAGCGGGCAATCAGGCCATCGTCCGCGTGCTGCCGCACGCCGGTAACGTGCTCGAACAGGTACTGATAGAGCGCGGTAAACTTCTCAATGAGATCTTCCACCTGCTGCGGGTCGGCTTTTTGCACCGTCACGCTGAGCACGCGGAAGTACTCTTTCTCCACCAGAGGAATGCCGAGCAGCAGGCAGTTAATCTGCACCGCCAGCGGGTCGAGCACGTCCTGATACAGATCAAACGCCTCACCGGCACGGGCGGCCTGCATCAGCGTTTCAATCGCGTCGACCATGTGCGGCGCAAGCCACGCCAGGCCGCTGGCGCTGTAGTCTTTCGCCACGAAGCGCTTCATCCGCGCATGGTGCGGAAAGTCGAGGTTCAGCAGTAAATCCTTCGGCGTCAGCGTCGGTAAAATGCTGGGCCCGTTCGGCTCGTTCGACGGCCCGCGCAGGCAGGTATTGCTGGTCAGCACTTTTTTGACGTCGTGATAGTTGATCACGTGCCAGGCCTCGTGGCCGCTCAGCAGTTTGATTTTGCCTGCCCGCTGGTAGCTGGCGGGCTCCAGCACCTCATAGCCCGGCGTGCAGTCGTAATGCGGAATGGTGGCAACGGATGGCCACGCAAAAGCGGTGGTATTCACAGGAAAACCTCCTGTCGTTGCAGCACGGCGATAACCTCTGCCACCGTGCTGGAGCTGTCTTTGAAATGCACGCTCTTCCAGCCGTACTGCTCGGCCGCCATGCAGTTCTCCAGAACATCATCGATCAGCAGGTTCTCGTGCGGGCGCACACCAGCGCGCTCGGTGGCGATGGCGAAGATCTCCGCCTCCGGTTTACGGCAACCCACTTTGCAGGAATCGACGATGACATCGGCCTCTTCGCTGATGCCAATCACCCGCTTCCAGTGGTCTTCCCACTCCACCACGTTGTTGGTGAGGATCCCCACCTTCAGCCCCGTGGCTTTGACTTTGCGGAACAGGTCGATCATCAACTGGTTAGGCAGAATGCCGTCGAACCACTGCTCGCCAAACTCCTCGAGCCGGGCCCGGGAGAGATCCAGCTCCGGGACAGATTGAGACAGCTTCTGGCGAATTCCCGCCCCCCATTCGCGCTCGGTAATAATCGCCTTTTCAATCGGCGTCAGTACGCCCATATTCAAATCGTCGGCAACCTCTTTCATTGCCCGCTGTAGTACTGCCGGGGGGATACCGGTCTTCAGATAATAAGAGGTAAAAAGATCCGGAATAGACGGCGACAGTACGCCACCAAAATCAAACCATATTATTTTCATCATTTTTTACTTAAACGTAATAGTCAGTTCGGCCCCAGAGACCAGCTTCTCGTCCTGAGAAATCGTCATGGGAATGACGGTGCTTTTTTTGTCATCGGTGAGATAAATATCACCCAGCCGCGCATGGCAATAAACGGGCTTATGGAATTCACAAAACCGTGTGAAATTCACGTTGTAGCGGCTAATCACCAGGTCAAAACTCTGCGTTCCCAGACGGCTACGCATCGCGAGCAGCGCGGTCTGACGATAGGCTTCCATCAGCAGCATGCCCGGCACGTGATCCAGCGGGTGGTCGAAAATTGACGGATGATCCTGGTCGACAATCACCGTGGTGGTCACCCCGCCGTCGTGCATATCCGCATTGCCCACCACCACGTTTTGCGGCAGCTGGCGGCCCACTTCGTGGGTGGCGGCGGCGAAAACGGAGGTGGTGTCGTGGCACTCCAGCGGACGCTGGCTGCGCAGACGGTGCCATTTGCGGTCGTCCATCCATGAAATATTCATGATTTTCTGCGCGCAGCAGTAGCCGTCGACGTAGATATCCATACGGAAAATCAGCCCGGTCAGCTCGGATTTGCGAAACTTCCGCTCGATAATATCGACTTCAACAATGACGTTAGAGCACTCGGTTTTGTACGGGATGTCACTGTCAAATAAGGTAAAATCGGCGTCATCAAAAACAAATTTGGCGCTGTATGGGACGGCAAAGAAATTATGCGTCACGTAGATTGACGTTTGTCGGCAAATTTCCAACAATAAAATGGCGTCGTACACTCGATCGCTCGATTTCCGGTACGGGAGATCGTTAAAGTAAATATGCGATTTTGGTAAATAACCTGCGGTGATGTATTTATTATCGTGGATCTTTCTGATATCTGTTAAAAAGACTTCCCCCACCGCCGCACGATGAACACATGATTTTGGTATGGTGTTCTGATAATTATATGAGCCGGTCCTGATTATGAATTCTGATTCAACATCTTCGATAAAAGACATGTTAACCCCATTAAATCAATCATTAACCTCAGGATTAGGGTTATCTCACTCACTCGTAGTAAGATAACCGTTAATCGTTCGCCTCACATCGTACGTATCACCCCACGCGTACGTTCGATGATCATCGAACACCTATTAAAATTCAGGATTCCTGGACTTTTGTCAAGAATCTGTTAAGAGAAATCTGTAAATCAGGAGAAAGAATGGAAGAAAAGGTCGCCGAAGAGGCAGTTCCCTTTGATATGGTTAAGGTTTTCAAAGCTCTTGCCGACCCAGTGAGGCTAACGATTGTGCGTGGATTGCTGGCTGACAAGCCTGGAGCCGAACGACATTGTTCCACTTTTGGGCTCACCGTCACACGAGCGACTCGCTCCCATCACTTCAAAGTGCTACGTGAAGCCGGTCTGATCCGTGTGGTCGACAAGGGCAATATGGCCGTCGCCGTGTTACGTTGGGACGAGATTGAGAACGACCTTCCGGGCCTGGTGAAGCTCATTCGCCACACGGATAAATAACCAAAAATAGTGCTATGAAGTACCGAAATATATACGCCTGAAGACCTGTTAAAATAGTAATAATAACGTTTTCAGTGGTATAAACTTCCGGCTGTTCCGCTTAGTTCAGCCGGAAGTTCCTTCCTTATTTTTCATTTTTTTGCGCCGTGAGAATAATACGCGATAGCCCTCACACCCTTTCACATTAGTTACTATTATGATTTGACAGAATAATTCGCGCAGAGAGAAAGCTGATGGACCCTTTCCACGCCATAGTGCTGACCGTTGGACTGTTTGTTTTGACCTTTTTTAACCCCGGCGCCAATCTGTTTGTGGTGGTACAAACCAGCCTCGCTTCCGGACGACGGGCGGGGGTGATCACCGGGCTTGGCGTCGCGCTCGGCGATGCGCTCTATTCCGGATTAGGCCTGTTTGGCATGGCAACGCTCATCACCCAGTGTGAAAGCCTGTTTTCCGCTATCAAGATTGTCGGCGGCGCGTATCTGCTGTGGTTTGCGTGGAAAAGCCTGCGTCGCCAGCCTACGCCGATGTCCTCCGCCCTGCTGCAGCCCATTGTGGCACCATGGCATGTGTTCTTTCGCACCGGAGCGATCACCTGCCTCTCCAATCCGCAGACGGTGCTGTTTTTCATCAGTATTTTCTCGGTGACCTTAAGCGCGCAGACGCCCACCTGGGCAAAACTGCTGGCGTGGTGTGGGATAGTCCTGAGCTCGGTAATCTGGCGGGTATTCCTGAGCCAGGCGTTTTCGCTGCCGGCGGTACGCCGTGGCTATGCGCGGACGCAGAAAGTCGCCAGCCGGGTGATTGGGGTGGTGATCGGCGCGTTTGCCGTGAAGCTCATCTGGGAAGGGGTAATGCGTAAGTAGCCGATCCTTCCGTGGATCGGCGCTTCTTCAGGCAGGGTAATCGCGGTTGATCCAGGCGTGATCCTCTTCCCAGGTGAACATCCATTGGCGCACCGGGCCTGCCATCACGTTGAGGTAATAGCTGTCATACCCCGCCATCGTCGCCACCGGGTGATAGCCTTTTGGCACCATCACCACGTCACGATCGTACACCGCCATACACTCGTCCAGCTCCCGGTCGTCGGTATACACCCGCTGCATACAAAAACCCTGCGGCGGGTTGAGACGGTGATAATAGGTCTCTTCGAGGTACGTTTCCTGCGGCGGGTTATCGGTGTCGTGCTTGTGGCTTGGATAAGAGCTGGTGCAGCCTTCGTTGGTCCACACTTCCACCACCAGCAGGCTGTCAGCGGGTTTATCTTCCGGCAGAATGTTGTGCACGTAGCGCTGATTATGCCCCTTGCCGCGCGCTTCGCCGTCGATATCCTGCGGCGCAATCAGGCGCGTTGGCCAGTTGCCTTTGCCCGGCGCGGCGCACACCGCCAGCTCAAGTTTCGTCAGCGCCTGCACCTGTATGCTTTCGCCCGGCGTCACGTACACCGCCCAGGGTTTGATGCGCTCGAACGGACTCATGCGCTCGCCGATGTCGGAAAACTGCGCCGTTGGGGTACCGATGGAGGCGCGGCCTGCAACCAGCACCAGACAGCGCTCCTCGCTGGCCGCGGGCAGCGTCAGCCGCTGTCCCTCTTCCAGTTGGTATGCTTCAAACCCCACATAGCCCCAGCCCGCACGAGCGGGTGTCACCGCCTGGGTGCGGCCACTGGCATCCGGTTTTTGCCAGCGTGAGAGTAAACGCGACATGTTTCCTCCTCAGATTAGCCCGGCATCACGGGCGAAGCGGCTCAGGTTGTTGTAGCCCAGACGCGCGTAGGTCAGCGGATGGGCGATAGCCGGATCCTGCTCGGCCTCCACCACCAGCCAGCCCTGATAATGGTTAGCTTTAAGCAGTGCCATAATCGGCGGGTAGTTCACGCTGCCGTCGCCCGGTACGGTAAACACGCCGCTCAGCACCGCGTCGAGGAAGCTGGTTTTGCGGTTCTTCACGTCCGCCAGCACGTCGGCACGTACGTCTTTGCAGTGAACGTGGTTAATACGTGAAGCCCAGCGCTGCGCTACCGCCAGCGGATCTGCCCCGGCAAAGGTCAGGTGCCCGGTATCCAGCAGCAGACCCACCTCTTCCCCGGTATGTTTCATCAGATTATCCACATCTTCGGCGGATTCAATCACCGTCCCCATATGGTGATGATAGGCAATCTGCACGCCCTGCTGTTGGGTATAGCGGGCAAACTCGCTGAGCTTTTTGCCATATTCGGCCCAGCGTTCCTGCGGGAAGCGCGGGCGTAAATGCACCGGCGTTTGCTGCTCGCCGTGAATGCAGTGGGTCACTTCGGCAAATACCATGACCTTCGCCCCCAGCTCACGCAGCAGAGTCAGATGCGGCTGCACGGCGGCAATCTCTTCTTCGACGCTGCGCTCCAGCAGGCGCCCGGAGTACCAGCCGGACACCAGCGCCAGGGAATGACGCTGGAGAACAGGGCCCAGCAGGCGGGCTTCGCGCGGGAACTTGTTCCCCAGTTCAAAGCCGGCAAAACCAGCCTCTTTACCTTCGCTGAGACAGGTTTCCAGCGACGTTTCAGCGCCGAGTGACGGGAGGTCATCGTTGGTCCAGGTCAGCGGATTAATACCCAATTGTACGGTCATCGTATTCTCCTGAATTATGCGTTCCCGCGCTCGCGCCACCAGGCGATAAGCTGCAGGTAGTTGTCCCGAATGCGCGCCACCAGCTGCGCGTCGTCAATATCGTGTTTCAGCCAGGCGCGGGACGCATCACCAAACAGCGTCCGCCCCACGGCAAACCCTTTCACCAGCGCATGACCGGAAGCGGCCTTGAAGCCAGCACGCAGCTGCTCTGCCGGTGCATCCAGCCCCAGAATGACCACCCCGCGGCAGTGCGGATCCCGGCGCTCGATAATCTCGCCAAGCTGCGCCCAGCCCCCGGAGGAGAGCGGCGGCAGCTTCCACCAGTCCGGGTAGATGCCGATGTTGTAAAAGCGCGATACCGCCCGCAGGTACAGCTCGTCGCTGCGCGGCATGTCGGCGGGGAGGATCACCTCCAGCAGCAGCTCATGGCCGGACTGACAGCAAGCGTGGTACACCTCGGCGACCTTTTGCTCCTGCTCCAGACGCAGACCATGGGCATCTTCCGGGTGGAAAAAGACCAGGCACTTCACCACATGCTCCAGCGGCCAGCTGATGAGCTGCGTGCCGATGTTGCCGCGCTCCATCTCCAGCGGACGCGAACCGGGCAGTTCTACCGGGCGGCCAATCCACCAGCCTTCGCCGGTGATGGCGTTGAGCGCGTCCTGGCCGAAGGTGCCGTCACACAGCAGCCCGGCTTTACCTTCCAGCCCCGCGCGATCTGCTGCCTCTCGGCTTGCCTGCAGGATCAGCGTTTTTAATTGAGGAATGCGTTTGAAATCAGCCCCGCACTGCAGCGCCATCTCTTCCAGCTGGCTGCGGTGATCGAAGGCCATCACGCACAGTTCTGGCCACTCGCGGCGACGGGTGGTGACCCGGTGCAGATGGTTCAGACGAGCGTCAAGATCCGGGCGCGGTACTTCTGCCTCGCGGGAGAGATAGTCGTCCAGCTCTACTTTGCTCGGCATCGCCGGGGCGCAGCCGTGGCGTGACACCACCAGCGCCCCGCAGGCGTTGGCGTAGCGGCAGGCCTGCTCCCAGCCTTCATCGCTAAGATAGCCGCGCAGCAGGCCGGACATAAACGCATCTCCGGCCCCCAGCACGTTCAGCACTTCGACACGCACGCCGGTGACGTTAAGGGCGCCGTCGAGGTGCGATGGGATCGGCCCTTCGTACACCGAGCAGCCCCGCGCCCCGCGCTTGCAGACGAGCGTTGCCCCGCTCACTTCACGCACGTGCTGCAGCGCCGTTAAGGTGTCGGTGCTGCCGCCGGCGATGTGAAACTCCTCTTCGGTGCCAACAATCACATCAAAGAGACTCAGCACCGCCTGTAGCTCGCGGGTAACCTGTTCGGCGGCGATAAAGCGCGTTTCGCCATCGCCGGGTGAGGTGAGCCCCCACAGCACCGGACGGTAGTCGATATCGAGCAGCGTGCGCACACCGTGGCGTCGGGCATAGCCAAGCGCCGTCAGCACCGCCTCGCGGGTTTGTGGATGAGAAAGGTGGGTCCCGGTGATGGCCAGACTTCGTGAAGCGGCGATGTACTGTTCGTCGACGTCGGCGGCGGTAATCGCCATGTCGGCACAGTTATCGCGATAAAAAATCAGTGGGAAGGTGTCCCGGTCTTTAATGCCGAGTAGCACCAGCGCCGTGAGGCGCGATTTATCGGTTATCAGATGGCTGGTATCACAACCAACCTGGTTAAGTTCTTCGCGCAGAAAGCGCCCCATATGCTCGTCGCCAACCCGCGCCAGCATTGACGAGCGCAGCCCCTGGCGCGCCGTGCCGTAGGCGACGTTGCCGGACGAGCCGCCGAGGTATTTGGCAAAGCTCGACGCATCTTCCAGACGCGCGCCAATCTGCTGACTGTAGAGATCAACCGCCACGCGGCCCATGCAAATCACATCAAACTGCTTTTCCACGTTGACTCCTCATCAGACAATGTCGTTCACGTTCAGCCAGCGGCCCTGCTGGTGCGAAAGCGCCATGGCGTCCAGCACGCGTGAGACTTTCCATCCTTCGGCGAAATCCGGCCACAGCGGTGCGTCGGCGGCAATGCCGTCCACCAGATCGCGCACTTCCACGGTTTTCTGGTCGTTAAAGCCAATGCCGTGCCCCGCCCCCATGCAAAATGCGCCATATTCCGGGTGCGCGGGCCCGACCAGCAGCGTGCGGAATCCCTGGCGGTTCACCGGGTCGTCGTGCAGGTAAAGCTTGAGTTCAGCCATCCGCTCCTGGGTGAAGCTTATCGTGCCTTTGGTGCCGGTAATGACGTACGACAGCCCCATTTTGCGGCCGCAGGCCACGCGGGAGGTTTCAATCACCCCCTGAGCGCCGCTGGCAAAACGCACCATCGCGTGGGCCTGATCTTCGTTCTCGACCGCCACCATCTGGCTTGCTCCCGCCTGTACCGGGCGCATCGGCACCACGATTTTCATGTCGCCGCACACCTGCGCTATGTCACCGACCAGGTAGTGCGCCATGTTGACGATGTGCGCCGCCAGGTCGCCAAGCGCCCCGAGGCCCGCGGTCTCTTTGAAGCAGTGCCAGTGGATAGGCGCCAGCGGGTCAGCCATATAGTCTTCGTTATGGGTGCCGTAGAAGTGGATAACCTCACCGATTTCACCGCGGGCGATAATCTCTTTTGCCAGTTTCGCCGTCGGGTTTTTCATGTAGTTAAAGCCCACCAGGGTCTTCACCCCGGCCTTTTCGGCGGCTTCCACCATCTCCCGGGCATCGTGGGCGTTCAACGCCAGCGGTTTTTCGGAATAGACGTGTTTACCGTGGCGGATAGCCGCCAGCGCCATCTCTTTGTGCAGATGGTTCGGCGAACAGATATCCACTACATCAATGTTTGGATCCGCCACCAGCTCGCGCCAGTCGCCGGTGGAGCGGCGAAAACCGAACGCCTCGGCCCGCTCGGCGGCGAGCTCCGGCGTCACTTCTGCCACCATTTCGCGCACCAGCTTGCCGCGCAGGTTAAATACCGTCGGGGCCTGGGCATAGGCAATGGCGTGCGCCTTGCCGATGTAGCCGGTCCCAATAAGTCCTACTCGCACCTCTTTCATCTACACACTCCTTACAGTGCACCGCGACGGCTCTTGGCGTAGGTATCAAACGCCACGGCCAGAACGATAATTAATCCGGTAATAATCTGCTGGTAGTAGGCGGAGACGTTCATCAGCACCAGGCCGTTAATCAGAATGCCCATGATGATGGAGCCGATGATGGTGCCGCCAATGCGTCCATAGCCGCCCATTAGCGAGGTTCCGCCGATCACCACCGAGGCAATCACGCGCAGCTCAAAGGAGATCCCCGCGACCGCTTCGGCGCTGCCGAGACGGGCGCTGAGGATGAAGCCCGCCAGCCCGGCGAGACAGC
The DNA here is from genome assembly GCF_003634235.1 of Yokenella regensburgei. Lineage (NCBI taxonomy): Bacteria > Pseudomonadati > Pseudomonadota > Gammaproteobacteria > Enterobacterales > Enterobacteriaceae > Yokenella > Yokenella regensburgei. The sequence continues at coordinate 115,245 of NZ_RBIZ01000004.1, forward strand.
CAATCAATACGTAGACGCTCACCAGTACTCTTTTGACGTTTACCCCGGCCAGGCGTGCGGCCTCCGGGTTACCGCCGATGGCGTAGACAAAGCGTCCCCAGCGGGTTTTATGCAGCGCCAGGTAGCCGCCGAGGGCGACGATGGCAAAAATCCAGATAGGAATGGAGATGCCGAGCAGTTCGCCACGGCCCCACCAGCGGTAGCCCGCATCAAAGCCCGCAATCGGGGCGCCGTCGTTAATCACCAGCGTCAGGCCGCGCCAGATGGTCATGCCACCCAGGGTGACGATGAACGGCGGCAGGCGCAGACGGGTAACGCCGAGGCCGTGCAGGAAGCCGATCGCGGTGCCCATCGCCATGCAAATGCCGATACCAATCAGCCAGCTCATGCCGCCCCAGGCGTTGGGATCGACGGTGGTAAAGTTATCGCCCTTGATCACATAGGCGGCGGTCATGGCACAGACCGCAAGAATCGAGCCTACCGACAGATCTATCCCGGCGGTCAGAATGACAAAGGTCATCCCCACGGCCATGATCCCGTAGATCGACACTTCGGTCAGGATGTTGAAAATATTACGTTCTGACAGGAAATTGCTGTTCTGCAGCTGGAAGAAGATCAGCAGCAGGATCATGAAAATCAGCACCCCGAAGCGCTCGAAGAAAGCGATCAGGTCGGTACGTCCGTTGCGTTTAGTCGCGGTCGGCGTTTTTGAAATCATCTGCGTCATTGGAGACTCCGTTAGGCCGCGTTCAGGGCGTTGTGGTTGATGGCCATCATCATCATCAGCTTTTCTTCTGTGGCGTCGTCACCGTGAATCTCACCGGTCACCCGGCCTTCACTCAGGGTGATAATGCGGTCAGACACCGCCATCACCTCCGGCAGGTCGGAGGAAATCACGATCACCGCCACGCCGGTTTTTGCCATATCGAACAACACCTGATGCACTTCGGATTTGGTACCCACGTCGATACCGCGCGTCGGCTCATCCACAATTAACACCCGCGGGTTCAGCGCCATGCAGCGCGCGAGGATCACCTTCTGCTGGTTGCCGCCGGAGAGCTTGCGCACCTCCTGCTCGCTGTTGACCATCTTGATTTGCAGCGCCTGGCGATAAGATTCGATCAGCGCATCTTCTTTGCGGGTGTTGACGAAAAAGCGCCAGCGCAGCAGCGAAGAAAGGCTTGAAAGCGAAAGGTTGTCGCGAATCGACAGCCCCAGCACCGCGCCCTCTTTTTTGCGGTCTTCCGGCACCAGCGCGATGCCCTTGTCGAGGGCAAACAGCGGGTCGCGCGGCTGATACGGCACGCCGTCAAGCTCAAACGCACCACGGGTAAAACCGTCAGCACCAAACAGGCAGCGCGCCACTTCGGTGCGCCCGGCACCCACCAGCCCGGCAATGCCTAACACTTCCCCGGCATGTACCTGGAAACTGATGTCATGCAGCGCGATACCGTGCGGATCCAGCGGCGGTTTCTCCCGGCACAGCCCTTCAACCTTCAGGCGGACCGGCTTGTCTTCATGGTGGGTTTCACTCGCCGGACGGCGGTCAAAGACCACATCACGCCCCACCATCAGGCGGATCAGCTGTTCCACATGGGTTTCCGCCACCGTGCCGCTGCCGGTGTAACGGCCATCCTGGAAGACGGTGAAGCGGTCACAGAGCTGGAACACTTCGTGAAGGCGGTGCGTCACGTAGATAATGCTCACACCACGACTTTTCAGCTCGCGCACTACCCGGTGCAGGCTCTCCACTTCGCTATCGCTGAGCGCAGCGGAGGGTTCATCCATGATGATCAGTTTGGCGTTCAGCGTCAGCGCGCGGGCAATTTCCACCATCTGCTGCTGGGCGACGCTCAGACGTGCCACGGCGGTGGTGGGTGCCACGTTGAGCTGCAGGTAATCGAGGATCACCTTCGCCTCCTGATTCACCGCTTTTTCATCGACGATCAGGTTGCGTTTACGCGGTTCGCGGCCAAGAAACATGTTCTCCGCCGCGGTCATGTTGGGCAGGAGGTTGAACTCCTGATAGATGGTGATAATGCCTTTGTTCTGCCGCTCGACCGGTGAATCGTCCACCGGCAGCGTTTCACCATTGAACCAGATATCACCCCGCGTCTGCGGCTGTGCGCCCGCCAGCGCCTTCAGCAGGGTCGATTTTCCCGCACCGTTCTCGCCAAGCAGGGCGTGGATCTCGCCCTCCCCGACGGTGAGCTGGGCGCTGCTGAGCGCCCAGACGCCGGAGAAGCTCTTGGCCAGATCGGTAACTTTCAGTAAAGGTTGCGACATCAGTCTGCTCCTTCGTCACGTTGGGCCGCCGCCAGGGCGGCGGCTCGGGGCGAATCAGTTACCGGCTTCGCCGATACGCTCAGCCTGTTGCAGGGTGTCTTTGGTGATAAGGGTCGGTGGATAGTCTGCGCCGACGATCGGCTTCTTCTCACGCACGTTTGCCACCAGTTGGGTCATCGCCGTTTGCACCGCAAAACCCGGACGCTGATCGGCGGTCACCGCCAGCCAGCCGTCGCGAACCCGCGCCAGTGCTTCCGGCACCGCATCAAAACCGGTAACCAGCACTTCGCCCGGCTTCAGACCCTGGCTCTGCAGCGCTTCAATGGCACCGAGCGCCATATCGTCGTTCGCGGAGAGGATCACCTGCGGACGTTTTGGCAGTGACGGCAGTACGCTTTCTACAATGCGCATACCTTCAGAACGCATCCAGTTACCGGTCTGATCGGCGACGATCTTGTACTTATCGCCACCAGCCTTCAGGCTGTCGCGGATCCCTTTGGTACGTTCAATGTTGGAAGAGGAGCCCGGCTGGCCGGTCAGCAGAATTATCTCAGCACCGTCAGGGAATTTTGCTTTCACAAAATCACCGATCGCCTGGCCGCCCTTGTAGTTGTTGGCGCCAAAGTGCGGCACTTTTTTCTGGCTGTCGACCGAACGGTCGAGGGTCACCACCGGCAGTTTGGCGTCCTGAATTTCATCCACGGCGCTGGAAACGGCGTTAACGTCGTTTGGCGAAACGATAAAGCCCTGTGCCCCACGGGTGATGGCGTTTTCGAGGTCAGCCACCTGTTTCGGTGAACTGCCCTGGCCGTCCAGCACCTGCAGATTAACCCCCATCTCTTTCGCGGCTTTCACCGCCGTGCGCTGCATGTGGACTTCAAACGGCATCGCCAGGTTCGGCGTGCTGAATACAATTTGCTCGTTCTCGGCAATGGCCGCCCCGGATGTCACTGCGATGAGGGCGGCTAAAATCAGCTTTTTCATTGTTATGTCTCTCTGTGTAGGGTGTGTTGTTGTCAGGTAAATCAGAGGAAGACTTCACGATTATTTTTTAACGATTCCAGCGCTTTATCCGCCAGATACAGCGCGCGTTCGCCGTCATCGCCGCTGCACTCAGGCGCTGCATCACCGCGCAGAACCGCCACGAAATGCTCCCATTCCAGGGCGTAAGCGGCGTGGTAACGCTGGAGGAAGAAGTGCTCCGGCAGCGCGCCGGTACAGCCCTCTTTTCCGTAATGCTGAACCTGGTTTTCCAGAATGTTGCCCGCCGTCAGCAGCCCTTCAGAGCCGTGCAGCTCCAGACGCTGGTCGTAGCCGTAGGCCGAGCGACGGCTGTTAACGATGGTCGCCAGCGCACCAGAGGCGTATTTGAGTACGATAAAAGCGGTATCGATATCGCCCGCCGCGCCAATCGCCGGATCCACCAGGTTACTGCCCTGGGCATAGACCGACACCGGCTCTTCGCCCATCACGAAACGCGCCATGTCGAAATCGTGGATGGTCATATCGCGGAACATCCCGCCGGAGACGCGAACGTACTCCGCCGGCGGCGGTGACGGATCGCGGGAGATGATGAGCAGGGATTCTGGTTTGCCGATACGGCCATTTTCCGCGTCGGTTTTCACCCGGCGGAACTGGGGATCGAAACGGCGGTTAAAACCGATAAACAGCGGTACGTCGTACTCCTTCACCACTTTCAGGCAGTCGCGGACGCGAGCCAGATCGAGATGAACCGGTTTTTCACAGAAAATGGCTTTGCCGTGCCGGGCGGCGAGTTCGATTAAATCGGCGTGTGTATCCGTGGCAGAGGCGATAAGTACGCCGTGCACGTTAGGATCGGTCATGGCCTCGTCGATCGTTTGCAGACGTGCCTGATATTTCGTGGCGAGGCGGGTGGCGAACTCCTGGTTCGGATCGACCACCGACCACAGCGTGGTCTCTTTGTGAGTGGCGATGTTAGCTGCATGTACCTGGCCAATTCGACCAGCTCCCAGTAAAGCGATGTTAAACATAACGGCTCCCGGTGTTGATGAATGCGATAAACTAACGACACAGCAAATAAAACATTTATTTCATTTTTATAAAATTTGAAAATTATGTTTTTGAGTGTGAGTTAACACTTTTGTTAATGGATGGATAAATTTTGTTATCACTATCACAACATCAGGGGAATCGGGTTACTGCGATGGGTTGCCCTCACCCGCCCGGTGAGGGGTTGAGGTGAGGGCAAAAACGAAGGGAAAAACTAGTACTGACGTGCGCGTTTCAGCTGCGCCTGAGTGGCTTCTGCCGCCTGCTGTACCGCCGGAGACTGCGCCACCTGGGCATCGCCGGTACGCCACCATGCGGCATAGTCGTGGGTCATGGTTTTCGGCAGCACTTTGATATCGAGCAATGCCGGTCCCGGACAGGTGCGAACCTCCGCCAGCGCGGCCAGCAGGCTTGCTTCATCATGTACCCGCCAGGCGCGACAGCCGTAGCTCTCGGCGTTCTGCGCGAAATCCACCTTCACCAACGGGCCGTCAAGCCTGCCGCTGTGCGGATTACGCTTGCGGTTTTCGGTGCCAAAACTGCCCATTCCGTGGCCCATCTGCAGGTTATTGATACAGCCGAAACCGGCGTTATCGAACAGCAGTACGGTGACTTTAATTCCCTCCTGCACCGCCGTCTGTAGCTCGGAGTGCAGCATCATATACGAGCCGTCGCCCACCATGGCGTACACCGGCTGCTCGGGCATCGCGAGGCGTGCGCCGATAGCGGCGGCAATCTCGTAGCCCATGCAGGAGTATCCGTACTCGAGGTGATAGCTGTCCGGGGTGCGGACCTGCCACAGGCGCTGTAGATCGCCGGGCAGCGAGCCTGCGGCCCCCACCACGATCGCGTCATCTTCAATATGCTGGTTAATAAGCCCCAGCACCCGGGTCTGGGTGAGGCGGGTATTGAGCGTTTCACCGTATTCCGCAAGCGCGGCATCAAGATGCCCCGCGACTTCCGGGGCGTCATCCGGCTGCCAGTCGCGCTGCCACAGCCGCTGCAGTTCATCATTCCATTCGGCTTTCGCCTGCGGGATCTCTGCCTGCCAGTCGCTGCGATAATCGGTCAGCGCCCCGCAGAGCGCCTGCAGGCCACAGCGGGCGTCGGCGATGAGCGGCGTGGCGTCGAGCTTCAGGGCATCAAACTCCGCCACGTTCAGCAGTAAAAACTCAACGTCCGGATGTGCGAACAGCGCTTTCGAGCCGGTGGTGAAATCGGTAAGGCGGGTGCCCACGCCAATCACCAGATCCGCCTGCGGCGCAATCAGGTTCGCCGCCAGCCCCCCGGTCACCCCCAGCCCGCCGAGGTTGAGCGGGTGATCGCTCACCAGCGCCCCCTTCCCGGCCTGGGTTTCGGCAAACGGCAGATGGTATTTTTCAACAAACTGCTGCAGCGCCTGATGCGCGCCGGAGTAGCGAACCCCACCGCCGCAGACCACCAGCGGACGGCGCTTGCGGGCAATCAGCGCGCGTGCCTGCTCAAGCCTTGTCGCATCCGGCGGACGGCGTTCAATGTGATGCACCCGGCGGGCAAAGAAGCTCAGCGGATAGTCCCAGGCTTCGCCCTGCACGTCCTGCGGCAGGCAAATGGTCACCGCCCCGCAGTCCGCCGGGTCGGTCAGTACCCGCATGGCGCTCAGCATCGCGCTCATCAGCTGTTCCGGGCGATTGATGCGATCCCAGTAGCGGGAGACCGGGCGGAAGCAGTCGTTGGTGCTGATGCTCAGGTCGTGATACTGCTCAATCTGCTGCAGCACCGGGTCCGGCTGGCGGCTGGCGTAGATGTCGCCCGGCAGCAGCAGGAGCGGAATACGGTTAGCGGTGGCGGTGGCAGCGGCGGTCACCATGTTTGCCGCCCCCGGCCCGACCGACGAGGTCACCGCGATCACCCGCTGGCGGCGATGCTGTTTGGCAAAGCCGGTGGCGATATGCGCGATCCCCTGTTCGTTGCAGCCCTGGTACACCTTCAGATGCCCCGGATCCTGCTCCAGCGCCTGTCCCAGCCCCAGCACGTTGCCGTGACCGAAGATAGTCATGACGCCCTCCACGAAGGGCGTCTCCTGACCGTCTACCGACACATACTGCTGATTCAGAAAGCGGACCAGGGCCTGAGCCATGGTCATGCGTTCGGTTTTCATAATCCCTCCTGTCAGCCCAGCGTCGGCATGGAGAATGCCGCCCCCTGATCCTGCTGCATTTCAGGCCAGCGGGCGGTGATGGTTTTCATACGGGTGTAGAAGCGCACGCCGTCGTGACCGTGGACGTTAAGCGGCCCGAAAATCGAGCGCTTCCAGCCGCCAAAGCTGTGGAACGCCATCGGCACCGGGATCGGTACGTTCACCCCGACCATCCCGGCCTGCACCTCTTCGCAGAAGCGCCGCGCGCAGCCACCGTCGCGGGTAAAAATCGCCGAACCATTACCATATTCGTGGCGGTTAATCAGATCCACCGCGCTCGCATAATCTGCAACGCGCACCACACAAAGTACCGGGCCGAAAATCTCTTCCTGATAAATCGTCATCTGTGGAGTGACGTTATCAAACAGCGTCGGGCCAACGAAGAAGCCCTGCTCGTGCCCTTTCACCTTCAGCCCACGACCGTCAACGCGAAGCACTGCGCCCTGCGCTTCGCCGCTGTCAATGTAGCCAAGCACTTTGCTGCGATGCGCCGCCGAAATCAGCGGCCCCATTTCGTTTTCCGGGGTCTGGTCGAGCCCTGGCCCCACGCGCAGGGTCGCAATTTGTTCTTCCAGACGTGCGCAAAGGTCGTTTGCGGTCTCTTCTCCTACCGCCAGCACCACCGACAGCGCCATGCAGCGCTCTCCCGCCGCACCGTAGGCCGCGCCCATGATCGCGCTGGTCGCCATTTTCATGTCTGCATCCGGCATCAGCACGCAGTGGTTTTTCGCCCCACCCAGCGCCTGACAGCGTTTGCCGTGGGCCGATGCGGTCTGGTAAATGTATTCCGCAATTGGCGTTGAACCGACGAAGCTCACCGCCTGCACGCGCGGGTCGGTCAGCAGCACGTCCACCGCTTCTTTGTCGCCCTGCACGACGTTGAACACGCCGTCCGGCAGGCCGGCTTCTTTCAGCAACTGTGCCAGCGCCAGCGCCAGAGACGGATCTTTCTCTGAAGGCTTCAGGACAAAGGTGTTGCCGGTGGCAAGGGCTATCGGGAACATCCACATCGGCACCATCGCCGGGAAGTTAAACGGGGTAATGCCCGCGCAGACGCCGAGCGGCTGCATCAGCGAGTGGCTGTCGACGCCGGTACCGACGTTAGCGGAGTGTTCGCCTTTTTGCAGATGCGGAATACCGCAGGCAAACTCCACCACCTCCAGGCCACGGGTCAGTTCGCCTACCGCGTCGGAATAGACTTTGCCGTGCTCTTCGCTAATGATGCGTGCCAGGCGCGGCATGTGCGCTTCGAGCAGGGCTTTAAAACGGAACATCACGCGTGCGCGCTTAAGCGGCGACTGCCGTGACCAGCCAGCAAACGCCTGCTGGGCGGCGGTGACCGCCTGCGCGGTTTCCTGCGCGCTACTCATGACCACCTGGCGAATGGGCTCGCCGCTGGCCGGGTTGAAGATCGTCTGAACGCGCTGGCCTGAACCGGTGACACATTCGCCGTGAATAAAATTCGCTACCGTCTCCATCCTGAACCCTCTCGCTGTTGTTAGGTGATTGTGACCAGAACACTGTATATGAAATAAACGTTCTATTTTAAGTTGAAATAAAACAAATATTGATTATTGTGATCAGCAATGGATTTTTATGTTGTAGAATGGACGGACGACCAAGAGAGGGAAAAATGACCACAGCATCCAGCCTGAGTGAACTGCAGCAGCAGATCCGCGACCGCTATGACAGCCTGAGCAAACGCCTGCAGCAGGTATCCCGCTACGTACTGGATAACACCAACAGCGTGGCGTTCGACACCGTCGCGGTGATTGCCGAACGCGCGGACGTACCGCCCTCAACGCTCATCCGTTTCGCCAACGCCTTCGACTTCACCGGCTTCAACGAGATGAAACAGTTGTTTCGCATGAATCTGGTCGAAGAGACCGCCAGCTACAGCGACCGTGCGCGCCTGTTTCGCGAGATGGAAAGCGAGGCGGTTCCGGAGACGCCGCTCGATATTCTGCAGGAGTTTGCCCGCTCTAACGCCCAGTCATTACAGCAGCTGGCGGCCCGCACCGAACCGCAGATGCTGCAACGCGCGGTCAACCTGCTGGGGCAGGCAGAAACCATCTACGTGGTTGGTCTGCGTCGCTCGTTCAGTGTTGCCACCTATCTGACCTACGCTCTGAGCCATCTTGAGTGTCGCCCGGTCCTGCTCGACGGCATGGGCGGGATGCTGCGTGAACAGGTCGGACGCATTAAGGCGCAGGATATTGTGGTTTCGGTGAGTTTTTCACCCTACGCCGAAGAGACGCTGATGGTCAGCGAAATGGCCGCTAAAGCCGGTGCCCGACAGATTGTTATCACCGACAGCCAGCTTAGCCCGCTCGCCACCTTCAGCGATTTGTGCTTTGTGGTGAAAGAGGCGCAGGTAGACGCCTTCCGCTCTCAGTCGGCAACGCTGTGTCTGGTACAGTCGCTGGTCGTGGCGCTGGCTTATCAGCAGGGGAACCTGAAGAGCGAGATACCGCGCTAAATTTAAGTTTCCACCCGTCACGCCGATAGTCATTTATTGAGCGCTTCTGCTTAACAAATGGACTGTCGTCATGCTGAAAAATGTACGCGTTATTACCGGAATCGTTATCGCCCTTGGCATTTTTTGTCTGCTGCAGGCGGTCACCGGAGGCCTGTTTTACTCTGCGGTCAACAGCGATCGCCTGAACTTCCAGAGTTCAGGCGTGCTGAACGCCCAGCAGGAGAACCTGAGCGAGAGCGTGAATACGCTTATTAAAACCCGAGTGACCGTTACCCGCGTGGCGATCCGCTTTCTCAAGAACCAGCGCGATCCGGCTTCGCTTGCGGCGATCGACAAACTGCTGAACACCGCCAACACCTCGCTGGCGAAGGCCGAGAGCGACTACAAAATCTGGCAGAGCCTGCCGCCGGTGGCAGGGCAAAACCCGGAACAGGCCGCCGCGATGGCGAAATCGTGGCAACAAATGCACGACGTACTGCGCCAGTCGATTGATTTCCTGAAAGCCGATAACTATCAGGCCTATGGCGATCTCGATGCCCAGCAGGCACAGGATGACGCCGAAGCCGCCTACAGTCAGTGGCGCAGCACCAATAACACGCTGCTGAAAGCCGCCGCCGACACCAACCAGAACAACTTCACCCGTATGCTATGGACGCTCGGCAGTATTCTGCTGGCGGTGGTGGCAGTACTGGTGGTTATCTGGCTTGGGCTGCAGCATCTGCTGCTGAAACCGCTTAACAGCATCATGAATCATATCCGCACCATCACTCACGGTGATTTGACGCACACCATCACCATCGACAGCCGCAACGAGATGGGCCAGCTGGCAAGCGGTCTGCACGAGATGCAGCAGTCGCTGGTGACTACCGTCAGCGCCGTGCGTAGCAGCACCGATTCCATCTACACCGGCGCAGGTGAAATCGCCGCCGGGAGCAATGACCTCTCTTCACGCACCGAACAGCAGGCCGCTTCACTGGAAGAAACCGCCGCCAGCATGGAACAGCTGACCGCAACGGTAAAACAGAACACCGACAACGCGCGTCAGGCAACGCTGCTGGCAAAAACGGCTTCAGAAACCGCGGCCCGCGGTGGACGGGTGGTCGATCACGTTGTTCACACCATGAACGATATCTCCGACAGTTCGCAGCAGATTGCGCACATTACCGGCGTAATTGACGGTATTGCCTTCCAGACCAATATTCTGGCGCTCAACGCTGCGGTGGAAGCCGCGCGTGCCGGGGAACAGGGCCGGGGCTTTGCGGTAGTGGCCGGAGAGGTGCGAACGCTGGCCAGCCGCAGCGCCCAGGCGGCAAAAGAGATTAAAGGGCTTATCGAGAACTCAGTTAACCGAGTGAATACCGGTACTAGCCAGGTGGCCGAAGCCGGGGATACGATGAAAGAAATCGTCGCTGCCGTCGCGCACGTGACGAACATCATGAGTGAAATTGCCTCCGCCTCTGATGAGCAGAGCCGGGGCATTGAACAGGTGAGCCTCGCGGTGTCGCAGATGGATAGCGTAACCCAGCAGAACGCCTCGCTGGTGCAGGAATCAGCCGCGGCTGCCGCCGCGCTGGAAGATCAGGCCGAACAGCTGCGCCAGGCGGTGGCGGCATTTCGTCTGAACGCACAGGCGACCCTCTCCTGACGGAGAGGGTCATTTCGCCTCAGACGTTAACGCTGCCCCATACCATCTTCCCTTTGTGGAAGGTGGCGGTGCGCGGCGAGATGCGGGCAACGGCTTCGGCAGAGCAGGAGGCGTCCACCAGCACAAAGCTGGCGTCATCCTGCGCTTTCGGCCAGACGCGCTCGCCTTTATCGTTCAGCGGCAGCACGTCGCCCGTCGCGATAGCGAGCGAGCGGGAGAGGTTTTGCTCGTTCGGGTGGATGTAGAGCTGGGCGTAGAGGTTCGCTTTCTCCAGCATGTCGCCCAGACCAAACGGTGACCAGTGATCAATCACGCTGTCGGTGCCGGTCATCACGAAAACGCCCTTCTCACGCAGCTGCTGCAGCGGCATGTGCAGGGTGCCAATCGGCACCGTCGAGGCTATCGTAATTTGCTGCGCCGCCATGCGGGTGGCCAGCGTATCAACCTGCTGCTCGTTGAGCGTCGCCAGCGCGAAAGCGTGGCTGATGGTCAGTTTACCCTTCAGTTCCGGCGTTTTCTCGACGGTTTCCACCATGTAGTTTACGGCGGCAACGCCTGCCGGGCTGGTCTCGTGGAGGTGGATATCCACCCCTTTGTTGTAATCCAGCGCGATGCGGAACATGGTATCGAGCGATTTTTCCATCGCGCCGTCGACGTTGGTCGGATCCAGGCCGCCGACGTAGTGTGCCCCGGCCTGCATCGCGTCACGCATCAGCGGCTCTGATTTTGACAGCAGCAGTCCGTGCTGAGGGAAGGCCACGATTTCACAGTCGAACCCTGCCTGACGACGCGCCAGCACCGCCTGCAGGTTTTCCAGATTTTTAAGTCCAGAAACCGGTTCGATGTTGCAGTGGCTGCGCGCAACGGTCGAGCCTTTCGACTGGATAAGATCGATGAGCTTTTCTGCCCGTTCCTGGGTGTAGGGCTGCAGCTGCGGCAGCATCTTCTGCTCCAGTTTGATCATATCCTGAATCGTGGTACCCGCCGGGCGGTTCAGCGAGCGCCACGGCCCGCCGTAAAAGGTTTTGTCGAGGTGGATATGCATGTCGCGCATCGCCGGGAGCATCAGCTTGCCGCCGGCATCGTAGCTCGGAAGCGTCGCGTCAGGGTGGCTCTTGTTATCGCGCAGGGCAACAATTTTGCCGTTCTCAATTTCAACCGTCTGCAGTTCCGTCCGGGTATGGGCTGCGCTGCCGTTCTCGTAGTCAAATCCGGTTTCGAGACGGACGTTGTCCAGGTAGTAATGGGTATCGTCGAGAGTCATGGTTCCTTTCACTTCACAGTTTGCCACGCCAGGAGTGGCAGCATACGCCACCTGGGAGGTGGCGCCAAACAGCGCGGCGGCGGTGACCATTTTGCCGCTCTGGCTTAAAAATTCACGGCGGCTTTTATTTTCGCTCATTATCTTCTTCCTTTTATCGCGTTTCAGGCATGCACAATATGGGTTCCGGTTTCCCCGCGCAGAGCGGCAGGTAAGCACTCCGGAGTGGTGATAATCACGCGTTTGCCACCGTGGTGGAGGAACGCCAGGCTGGCGACAATTTTTGGCAGCATGCTGCCCGGTGGGAAGTGTCCTTCTTCCATATAACGGGTCATGTCGGCGATGTTGACCACGTCCAGCGCCCGCTGCTGCGGTTTGCCGAAGTGAACGCACACCTTCTCAACGCCGGTGGTGATAACCAGGATATCGGCACGGATCTCGCGCGCCAGCAGCGCGGTGGAGAGATCTTTATCGATCACCGCATCAACGCTGTGATAATCACCTTCCGGGCTGCGCACCACCGGGATCCCGCCGCCACCGGCGCCAATCACCACAAATCCCTGCGCGGTCAGGGTTTTAATCGCCTCCGCCTCGACAATGCGTTTCGGCTCTGGTGAAGCCACGACCCGGCGATAACCGCGCCCGGAGTCTTCAACAAAGCGCCAGTCCGGGTGCTGCTCCTGCAGGACGTCACGCTGGGCTTCGCTCAGGAACGCGCCAATGGGTTTCGCCGGATGTGCGAAGCCAGGATCCTGCGGGTCTACTTCGACCTGAGTGACCACCGTGACGGCTTTCTGCTCTCCCCGCCGCGCCAGGCGATTATTCAACGCCTGTTGAATAAGATAGCCAATTCCGCCCTGAGTGTCCGCGACGCAGTTGGCGAGCGGCGTCAGCGGTAATCCTTCCTGCTCGTGGGCAATTTCCGCACGCCGCAGGTCGAGCCCCACCTGCGGGCCGTTACCGTGGGTCAGCACAATGTTGTAATCCGAGGCCAGCATCTCCAGCACCGTATCTGCCACCGCTTTGACCGCTTCCGCCTGATGTTCAATCGACTGACGGGCGTTATCTTTAATAATGCTGTTGCCACCGATGGCAACCACCACGAGTTCTTTCATCTGTTTTCCTTTGGATGGTGCGCTCTGCTCCCCTCGCCACAACCCTCTCCCGGGGGAGAGGGAGGGCGAAAGTCAGGCTTCAGATACCGATGCCGTTCCCGCACGCGCCGCCTCACGGCTGTCGAGAACGTGTTTGAGGACAAACATGCCGCTCATCATCAGGTAGGCCAGCACGAAGGTCAGAGAGCTGCCCTCTGCAAAGCCCACCACCGGCGCGTGAATGATGCCAAACAGCGCCAGCAGTGCCCCACCGGCGGCGGCGACCGCACCGCGCATCGGCTGACTGTTGATAGCGAAGATAGCGATACATCCCCACAGCATGCTGGCAAGCGGCGCACCGTTGCCCAGATGCATCAGGCCGTCGTAGAAAATACCTTTGCTGTGCAGCGCCGCGGCGCCAATTTCTGCCGCCGAGGTGCCCGCCGCCCCCATCAGACCGTTCATCATGGTCAGCGCCCAGTTGGCTATCCACGGGAACAGACAGATGAAGATAACCGGCACTTCCGGCTTCGGCGTTTCGCGCACCACCTGGTTGGCGGTCACTACGCCGATAAACACCAGAATCGGCACAATCGCGGTCATCGGAATAATGGCAAGCATGAAGGCGCCAAGGCCGAACAACGGCACGAGGAACATGGTGAGCCCGGAGGCCAGGCTGTAGCCCATCCCTGCCCCCATCGCTTTCCAGCCAGGGTGACCCACATACACCGTCACCGGGAACGGGTTACCCATCAGGCAGCCCAGCATCGACGACAGCCCGTTCGCCAGCATGACTTTTCGGGTGTTGTATTCATCACCCGCCGCGTGGGCGCTCTCAATGTTTTCCAGGTCAAAGATGTAGTTCGCAAGCCCCAGCGGCACCGCGGATGCCAGGTACGGCAGCGCGTGCGGCAGCCCCTGCAGGAAGCTACTCACCTGCACCTGCGGCGGGTTAAAGCCGAAGGAAGACATCGAGGCTTTAATCGCTTCCGGGCTTTGCAGACCGGAGACCCACGCCAGCCCCGCACCGGCAACCAGCAACAGCAGGCCGGTTGGAATACGGGCAAACATCGGCTTTTTACCAAACCAGTTAATGAAGATAAGCAACAGCACGATGAACGATACCGTCGGCGCTTCAAACGCCTGCAGCATCGGGTTCATGGCCAGCAGCAGCAGGCCAAGCCCCGAGAGACAGGAGAGCAGTACGGTACGCGGGATCATCTTACGAATGGTCTCGCCGAGGAAAGAGCCGCCCGCCAGGATCATCGCTTCAACAAAACACCAGACGAGGCCAATCTGAATGGCAAACTCCGCGTCTTTGGTTTGCTGATATACCGGCATCAACACGAGGAAGGTGACGGTAAAGATTGACGGCGCGCTGGGGCCGGACGGCAGCGCCGTCACGTCCTTGCGCCCGGTCTGCCGCGCCATCTGCATGGCAAACCAGGTATAAAAAATACTCGCCGCCAGTACCGCCAGCCCGAAGGCTGGCGCAATACGACCATAAACAATCTCTTGCGGGATACCGACCACGAAGATGAGCATGCCCATCATGGTCAGCAGGTTCGTCAGGTTGTTCGTCATCAACCCGAAGTAAGCCGCCCAGTCACCTCTTTTCCACTCCAGATTCATGTTTTTCATGGATGCCTACCTTATAAGCAGTAGCGATCGCGGAACGTTAACAGTGCTTTCTCAAAGCAGCGGAACGGCGGATGCACGATCCCGGCACCAATCATCCCGACGCCGGCATCCTTGTGCGCAATCGCCGTGTTGATAACCGGCAGAATGCCGCTGCTGCCCACGCGAGTGATATCGATAGCGGTAGGGATCCCCATGAAGCCCAGCAGCGGGATCGTGACGTTCGGGTTCTCGCCGAGGGTGATTTCCCGCATCTGCCGCGAGAAATCGACCGCCTCTTCCACGGTGCCGCCCACCAGCGCCACAATCGCCGGGGCCGTCGCCATCGCAAAGCCGCCGATGCCGTAGGTTTCCGTGATGGCGCTGTCACCAATATCAAGCCCGGAGTCTTCCGGCTTATAGCCCGCAAACATCGGCCCGATAACCTGCTGCGACGGGCCGGTAAACCACTGGCCCGGCAGACCGCTGACCCGCAGGCCGAACTCCACGCCGTTACGCGCCATGGTGGTCACCACGGTGCTGTATTCAATGCCGTGCGCTGCGTCCATTGCCGCTTTACACATCGCCATCCACGTCGGGCCGGAGAAGTAGTCGCTGCTGGCGACGAACTCAAACACTTCACGCTGCTGCTCAACCGGATATCCGGCCTGGATAATGCCCGGCGTTAACGCCTGGATCAGCAAGGTCGTGCCCGCGTTATTACGGTTGTGGCATTCGTCGCCCATGTGCAGCGCCTGGGCCAGCATCAGCCGCAGATCGATTTCGCCGATGATCTTCATCGCATCGCGCAGCATGGGGCCCTGAACGTCACGCATCCAGATGAGGCGATCGACAACGCTCCGATCGTTCGCACCCATGCGCAGGATCTTCGCCATCTGCTCGCTCATGTTGGTGTAAGCGCGGTTGCCGTAGGTTTTGTTTTCCACAATATGCATAAACATGGAGGCGGAAGTGACCCCGGCCATGGAGCCCACGCAGTCGTGCTCGTGGCACGGCGAGAAGATGATTTCACCGGAAGCCGCAAGCCCGGCAGCCTCGTCGAGATCTTTCGCCAGCCCTTCAAACACCAGCGCACCGGTCACGGCACCTTTCATTGCGCCACACATTTTCTCCCAGCGCACCGGCGGGCCGGCGTGGAGAATGGTGTTGCGGGTCATCCCCGGCACCACGTTGATAGCCTGGTCGTAACCCACCAGCACCGGATGCGACTGGATAATGCGCTCCAGCGCCTGCTGGTTAGCCGCCGCAATTTTCTCTGCCAGTGGGGATTCGGCGATGGTGTCGAGGGCAGCGACAACCTGCATGTTGCCCTGCCCCGGCGGCGTCCAGTCGAGGTGAGTCACGGCGACGTGCTGTTTTTTCAGGTCGTCGCTGAACATGGCGATACCGACGTTGATAACGTTCAGCGGTTGAGTAAATAGTGACTGGCTCATCAGGCTTCCTCCCCTTTAACCACAAATTCACGTGCCAGCAGCCCGGTATTGGTGCTGCTGCTTGCCCAGATAACCCCGGCATCGGTCAGCATCTGGCACTGTTTTTCAAGCGATGGAGTATCGAGATCGGTACCCAGCACATAGCCCAGGATCTCAAGCGGTCTGCCCTCTGCGGCAGCAATGGCTTTGGCTTCTTTGATGGCATCGAGCATCACGCCGACCGGATCTTCGTGTGAGCCGAAGCCGAGCACGAAATCCATCACGATAACGCCGACCTCAGGATCGCGCGCCTCCTGCAGCAGACGGCTAATGCGGTTGGTGGGGTCAATCATCGGGTGCGGTTTGCCGTTAGTGAAATCGTCATCGCCGAAGTCAAGGAAGGTGTGTCCTGTGCTTCGGTTGATATCCGCCAGGCGGAATGCCGGATTGGGGTGAATATTGCTGTAAACGTCGGCGTGTTTTTCCATCGCCGCAAACATCGCTTCGTCACACAGCGTACCGCCGCAGAACAGGCCACGAATGTATTTCTGCTCGGGAGTCAGACGGGCACGAACCTCTTTGATGAGCGGCCAGTTCAGCGGGTGAAGATCCAGACTCTCCTCTTTGATACCTGTCAGCAGTACTGCCTTCAGCGCGGCGGCCTTGGTGGCGCTGGCGAACTGCAGACCAGATTCGTCGGCAGGCGCGGCATCACGTCCGAGGAAGCACACCACCACAGGTTTTTTACAGGCGCGAGCCCGCTTGAGAATTTTCTCTGCCACCGCCGGTGCCGGTGGCTTGGAGACCAGCACAATCACCTCAGTATCTTCAGAGGCTTCGAGCATGGCGATGGCATCGAGCATCATCAGACCACCGATTTTTTCACTGAGATCGCGGCCACCGGTACCAATAAGCTGCGAAATTCCGCCGCCAAACTCGTGGATCCGCACGCTCAGCTCCTGGCTGCCGGTGCCGGATGCGCCAACGATGCCGATGTTGCCGCGGCGTACAGCGTTGCCAAAGCACAGCGCAGCGCCGTTAATGATGGCGGTGCCGCAGTCTGGCCCCATCATCAATAGCCCCTTCTCGTGTGCCAGCTGTTTGAGCGCCAGCTCGTCGTCGAGCGAGACGTTGTCGGAGAACAACATTACGTGGAGGTTATTGTTCAACGCCTGACGCGCTTCGCGGGCGGCGAACAGGCCGTTCACCGAAATCACCGCCAGATTACTCTCCGGCAGATGTTTTTTGGCGCTGACGAGGGTGGCGTAGCGCGCTTCATGCTGGCCGCTTTCGGCTTTATGGGTGAAGAGTTCCTCAATCGCTGCCAGGTTCTCTTCGTTTGCCTCGTCGCTCGCCCCTTTGATAACGATCATCAGGTCGCCGCTTTTGGCCGCTTCCAGCTCAGGGGTCAGCATGCCTAAATTGTTCAGTACCCCTTTGTTCATCTCAGTCGCCATGGCGACAAATGCCTGTTCCACGCCGTCTAATTTATTTGCGCGGGTCGAGATAGACATCAGCGAAACCGAATCAAAGTAGGTATTCTTTTTAATGACAATCCTGGTTGACATAATTCTCTCCGGACAGATAGCTCAGCGCGCAGGCGTCCGCCATGCCATACAGCATGTCGCAGCCAGAACTTGAGCCGATATTTTTAATAGCAGAAAATGTTTTTTCCGTTGCCGTTTGCTTTCCGGCCATTATTTCGGCGGTTAGCCGACCAATATTTTCCCGATAGCGTTGTGCAAACGCTGCCTCTAAGGTAATAGCACTTAATAGCGTGGTATTATTTCTGCCAGCCTGTAAGGCTGATAAAAAAACCTCACGATATTTCTCCAGCGGATGCCCGGATATAAATAAGATTATCGCCAGCCCCACCAGATAATCATCTCCCGACGGCGTCAGGCCAATACCTAACCCCATTAACGAGGTAACCGCCGGTGAAATATTTTCTCCTTGCTGAATGGCGCGAAATAGATCTTTTCTTCGCTGCTGTAATTGGCAGGCTATCTCCCGGTAAAAGAAATGCTCGCCACGGTAACAAAATAAGGTGTCATTCTCGTCAAGCTGCTGGCGAAGGTTGCGGAACCAGCCTCGCCAGGGGATTTCAGCAAACCGCTCGGTGGTGAGTACCCACTTCTCCGGCTGCCAGCGCTGGCAGCCGCGGGTCGTTATCCCTTTATCCTGCGCTATCGTAATGCCTGTATCGCTAAAGATAATCTGCTCACCGGGGCGGAACAGCGTGTCACAGTGAGTAAGCGCCAACCGACAGCTGTTGGGCGCGTTGTCGCAGCCTTCGCTTAGCAGCGTGAACAGCCGCTGCTGTTCAGGGATAAACAGGTTCACCGCATGGCGAAAAACCTGTTCTACCCGGCCGCTCCCCCGCAGGGAGAGAAACCCTTCATCTGCCGTGAGCGCCTGTACCCACTGCCGTTGCGGCGTGGTGTTCATGGCGCTCCTTTAGTTATGCGCCAGCCTGTTTCAGCAGCGCGGCGATGGCGTGATAGCCTTTTTCCTGCGCCAGTTCCAGCGGCGTTTTCCCGTACTTATCGGTCATGTGCGGGTTAGCGCCGTGCTCCAGCAGCAGGCTGACAATTTGCTGCTGCTTTTCGCCGCCGTCGTTCAGGACGATGGCCTCAAGCAGCGGCGTCCAGCCGACAAAGTTGGTGTGATTAACGTTGATGTCAGTGTGCGCTAACAATTCGCGGACAATCTCAACGTGGCCTTTCTCGCTGGCCGGGGTAATACCCACACCGCCAAAGCGCGTCAGACGGTCGAGATCGGGTTTTGCCGGTAATACCAGGCGGAGTAATTGCAGATCGTTATTCAGGCAGCTCAGCAGGAAAGGGTTAAAGCAGGTTTGATCCTGTTTATTAATATCGGCACCTGCATTAATCAGTAATGTTACGCAGTCGTAATGCTTGTTCAGACTGGCAATAATAATCGCCGTGCGACCCTGGCGGTTAGTGGCATTAATATCTACGCGTTTTTCCAGGCATGCTTTTAATCCAGCAGCGTTGCCCTGCTCCGCTGCCTCAAGGAATTCACTGATGAGGGTATTATCTGACATTATCTTTCTCCTCGATTTTTTTGTTTATTCATTTTGTTTATCTGAGAATAGCAACAGCGTACGGATAAAAACATCCGCTTAAATTTCATTCATCGTAACCGCATTGATTATTGAGTAACATTCAATAATCAGAGCAAAAATGTGCAGCAGTGCAATCTTTCTCTTATGTCTACGCGCATTTTGCCCGCAGCGAGTATCTGCTACTCACTCCCCGCTATGCCCCACAGAATGCGGGATATAACAAATTTCCAGAAGTGTGATAGCCCTCAAATCAAATGTAATCGCAGTGTTAAATTTCGTTCAAAACTGATTGCCCACGATAAGAAATGCAAATACATTCAACAATGGTGATTTCGCAAATGATGACAGGAGCGGGTGTAATGAATTCTATTTTTACCGAGGAGAATCTGCTGGCATTTACCACTGCTGCGCGTTTCAGTAGTTTTAGCAAGGCGGCAGAAGAGCTTGGGCTCACCACCTCGGCCATCAGCTACACCATCAAGCGAATGGAAACCGGGCTGGATGTAGTGCTGTTTACCCGCAGCACCCGCAGCATTGAACTGACCGAATCTGGTTTCTACTTCTTTCGCAAAGCCACCGATCTATTGAATGATTTTCACGCCATCAAGCGCAGCATCGACACCATTGCCCAGGGCATTGAGGCCCGGGTACGCATTTGTATTAATCAGCTGCTGTACACCCCCCGCCATACGGCCCGCCTGCTGCAGGTGCTGAAACGACAGTTCCCGACCTGCCAGATAACGGTGACCACCGAGGTTTACAACGGGGTGTGGGATTCCATTATCAATAACCAGGTCAATATCGCGATTGGAGCACCGGATACCCTGCTCGACGGTGGCGGCATTGATTACACCGAAATTGGCGCCGTGCGCTGGGCTTTCGCCATCGCTCCCGATCATCCACTGGCTTTTGTGCAGGAGCCTATCGCCGAAAGCCAGCTGCGTCTGTATCCCAACATCATGGTCGAAGACACTGCGCATACGATTAATAAAAAGGTGGGCTGGCTGTTACACGGGCAGGAGGCCATTCTGGTGCCTGATTTCAACACCAAATGTCAGTGCCAGATCCTGGGGGATGGGATCGGTTTTTTGCCTGATTATATGGTGCGTGAAGCGATGGAAGATAACCTGCTGATAACCCGCCGGATCCATAACCCGCGTCAGGATTCCCGTATGCTGCTCGCCACGCAGCATGCCGCCACGGGCCAGGTGACGCAGTGGATCAAGAAAGCGTTTCGGCCTGGAGGAGTGCTGACCGGGATCTATGAAGATCTGCTGCATCGGGAAGATGCAGCATGACAGGTATTACTCTTTGGTCTGTACCCAGAACGCATGGATCAGGCCCGGGAAGTAGCCAAACAGCGTCAGAAGAATGTTAATAATGAACGCCCAGCCAAAGCCTTTGCCCAGCAGGACACCCAGCGGTGGAATAAGGATAGTAAATACGATGCGCCAAAAACCCATAACGACTCCATGCAGATGAAATTATTGTCTGTTTAAGCGTAGCATTGTAGCGTCTCCCTCTCTGCGTTCCGCACGTTTTTACCCGCCTTTACGTTTTCTGTACTCGCTTTTCATTGGTCTTTATTTTAGTATTACCTAAATTTAGAAAACACTAAAATACAATGACTGAACTTGAACAGCTGCAACAAAGTGCCGGTGAGGCCGCCGCACTACTTAAGGCCATGAGCCACCCCAGCAGACTGATGATTCTGTGCACCTTGTGCGGTGCACCGGATACCACCGCCGGCGAGCTGGCTCAGGTCACCGGGCTCAGCCCTTCGGCCACGTCACAACACCTGGCAAAAATGCGCGAGGAGGGCCTCATTGACTGCGAGCGCCGCGCTCAACGCCAGCACTATTCCATCAAAAACCCAGCGGTAAATCAGATTATCAGTACGCTGAAAGCTATCTGGTGCCCATAAGGAGAACGCCATGAGTGTTGAAACCATTACTGCCCGCGAGGCTGAAGCCCGCCTGCACGCTGGCACCAGGCTTGTCGATATGCGCGAGGCGGATGAATACGCCAGAGAACATATCGCCGAAGCACAACTGTTGCCCCTGAGCGCGATAGAACAAGGTGCCCGCCTGAACCTTAGCGCAGATGATAGCGTGATTTTTCACTGTCAGTCCGGCAAACGCTCGTCTGGTAATGCGGTAAAGCTGCTCGGCGCAGCGGCCCCCGGAAAGGTGTATTTACTGGAAGGCGGCATTGATGCGTGGAAGCAGGCCGGGCTGCCGGTGATAAAAGATGCAAGTCAGCCGCTGCCGCTAATGCGTCAGGTGCAGATTGCTGCTGGCGTGTTGATTCTGTGCGGGGTTTTGCTTGGCTATACGCTGTCGAGCGCATTTTTCCTGCTGAGCGCTTTTGTCGGGGCGGGATTAACCCTCGCAGGGGTAACCGGTTTTTGTGGCATGGCGCGTTTGCTGGCCGTCATGCCATGGAACCGACGCTAGCAGAGCGGTGAGGTTACGCTCACCGCCGGCGGATTAGATGAGGAAATCGTCCAGCGTTTTACCGTTCGCCAGTGCAGTCGCAATAGGTTTCGGCGTTCTGCCCTGACCGGTCCAGGTTTGCACAAGACCGCTGGCATCCGTAAAACGATATTTCGCCGGACGCGCTTTACGTTTTGCGGAACCCTCGATAACTGCCGCTTTACCACCCAGCAGTTCTTCCGGCGTCACGCCGTCGGCTTTCATCAGCTCAAGCCAGGCGTTAATTTTTTCCTGCTGCTCAATATTTTCCTGACGTAATGACAGTTCCTCATTGCGTCTTTCTTCAGTCACGATCCTGAATTTTTCCAGCATCTCTTCAAGAACGTCAATGGAGAATTCTCGCGCCATAGCACGCAGTGAACGGATATTATTAAACTTTTGTAACATTACAGACATAAAATATTCTAAACCCTTTATATAAGACACTATTCCAACTATCGCGGGCAGTTTATGATAATTACCCAGTCAATTCCACCCTTCATTATCCATGAATGAATATATACCTGATACTATGACAACGCTCATCGTTATATTGCTATATATAGTATAAAATTAAATTAATAACATTTAACTAAAATTTGGTGAATAAAAAAACTGACGGTTAATTTAGTTACTAAATTCATTCACCAAACCACTCCAGTATTTTCAGTTTGTTAACATCCACAGTAGATTCAGGCCATTCCCATCGCGTGGTTCACAACATGAGTATCTATGCAGTTAAGAAGCATAACCTTAGAATTGTGATTGCAGAATGTTTTGCTATATATTCGGCGGTTTTACGATAAAAAACACCAAACGTGACACGCATCACTAAAACCGTGGTTTTTACTTCTCTTTCAAAGCCTGAGACCGTACCAGCACGGGCAGCCACCCAGACATCTATAAATCATAATTAACTGATAAATAAAAGAATTTACCGATTAGCCAGCAAAAATAGCAAAACCGGGGATATTCCTGCTCAACCAGAGCATTTTATTGACAAAAGCTGCATAAATAAAAATTTAACACTAGTTGTTACTTTCGATGTAGATGGATAATCTATACGCATAAAAACAGGCCGCCAAAAACGCTGCATTAACGCTCGTTTTTTGGTGTTTACGACTTAATTCTGAGGAGCAAATCGATGTTCTCTGCGCAGTCCCGTCTGCGTCATGCGGTAGCAGACACTTTCGCTATGGTGGTCTACTGTTCCGTCGTGAACATGTTGATTGAAGTTTTTCTCTCTGGAATGACGTTTGAACAGTCACTTTCATCACGCCTGGTCGCTATCCCGGTCAACATTATTATTGCCTGGCCGTACGGTATTTACCGCGATGCTTTTATGCGTCTGACACAGCGCATCAGTCCAAAGGGGTGGGTGAGGAATTTTACCGATGTGCTGGCTTATGTGACCTTCCAGTCGCCGGTTTATACCGTGATCCTGCTGGCCGTCGGCGCTGACTGGCATCAGATTGCCGCCGCGGTAAGCTCGAACATTGTGGTCTCTATGCTGATGGGCGCGGTCTACGGCTATTTCCTGGACTATTGCCGCCGTTTGTTCCGGGTCGAGAATTACCGCCGGGCAAAAGCCTGATATTTCGCGACTGGCTTCACGCCAGTCGCTTCATTAATTCACAGCCTCACCAAAAAGCCCGTGCAGAAAGCGCTCCAGGGCAATACGTGAACTGAATCCATGCGCAATACCGTAATGCTGTTCAACATTTCCGGCTAAATAGAGTGGAAACTGCTGATAGTGATCGCAGGTTTTGATATCGGTAGCGGGTTCCGCCAGCGAAAAACTACGCTCTTTTAATGCCGGATGAATAATTAACGCGGTGCGCCCCATGCGCGCTTCACGGTTAACATAAACATAATTTTCACCCCGGCGATATCCGTAGGCTTTTTGGGTCACGACATCCATGGTAAATCCCACTTTTTCAAGAACGCGCGCCACCTCATCGGGTCGTAAATACATCGTCTTTCCTCATTATTTCACTACCCCGCCACCTTACCGTATTCCCCGTTCACCTCGCTTTCAGATAATTCCATAAACGCACTAATTAACCCGGATTTCCGTCCTGGCATAAAAATCTGTTCTACACTTTCTCTCACCACATAAACGACGGAGGTTTTCATGTTTAACCGGATAAACAGAAATGATGTTGATGATGGTGTACAGGATATTCAGAATGACGTCAGCCAGTTAGCTGACTCGCTGGAAGAAGTACTGAAATCCTGGGGAAGTGACGCCAAAGAAGAGGCTGATGCCGCACGACGTAAGGCGCAGTCCCTGCTGCGGGATACCCGGGCGAGAATGAACGGTCACAGCCGCGTTCAGCAAACCGCTCGTGATGTGGCAGACTCGGCGGACACCTGGGTACGCGATCGTCCGTGGCAGAGCGTGGGCGCGGCGGCCGCTGTCGGGATCTTTATTGGCGCTTTACTCAGTTTGCGTCGATAATTATCAACGTAGTGATGAAAATAAATACGCGTCTCACCCCTGCCTGCTTCGGCCCGCAGGGGTTTTTACGTTATGGCTTCCCGCAGCCGCCTGGCAAGCGCCGTGGCCTGCTCCATGGATGAAATGTTAGTGAAGCTCATGAGTAACCCTCCTTCTCCCTGACCGCCCAGCCGCCAGTCGCCCAAAGCCTGTACCGCAAGACCCAACTCTCTGGCGCGGAAGGCGAGGCGCCTGTCGTCTTCTGCAACCGACATCACCAGCTGAATACCGCCGAGTTGTGGTACCACGTGGAACCCCTCCCCGGCTAAAGCTGCCTCCAGCCACTGACGACGCTCGGCATAGCTGTGACGCATTTTTTTCAGGTGCCGCCAGAAGTGGCCATCGCGGATGAAATCAGCGAGCGTTTGCTGCCAGAGCACCGGCACCGTACAGGGCATCATTCGTGCCTGCTGACGAAACGTCTCCACCAGCGGCGGTGGCACCACCAGCCAGGCCGTGCGCAATGCCGGGAATAACGATTTGCTGAACGTCCCGGCATAAATCACCCGCTGCGGGGCATCCAGGCTTTTCAGCGGCGGCAGCGGTTTACCCTGATAACGAAACTCGCTGTCGTAGTCATCTTCAATAATCCAGCCATCATGCTGTGTCGCCCACTCCAGCAGCTGTCGTCGGCGCGGTAATGACAGTGCACAGCCTAGCGGACTCTGGTGCGCCGGAGTTAACAGCGCAAAGCGGGCCGTCGGGTACTGCTGGATGCCTGCGCCGACGTTCATGCCATCTTCATCCACCGGTACCGGATGCAGTATCACCTGATGCTGAGTCACCACCGGGCGGATCAGCGGGAAACCGGGGTCCTCAACCCACATTCCGTCGCCGGGACGGGAAAGCGCACGCAGCAGCGTCGCCATCGATGCCGCAAATCCGGAGGTGATAAAAACCTGTTCCGGCTGACAATCAATGCTGCGCGAGTAACGCAGGTAGTCGACAATCGCCTGACGCAAAACCTGCTCGCCGCAAACATCGCCCAGCGCGAGGTCAAACCGGGTCTGGGTGCGCAGCCTTCGGCCCATTACCCTTGCCCACAGCGCCCGGGGGAAAAGATCCAGCGCCGGAAGCCCCATCTGAAACGGCTGCGGCTGCGGCTGCTCGTCGGCAAACCACAGCGCCTCCTCTTCAGGCTGCTGCGTACTGAGCGCAACGCTTACGAAAGTACCGGACTGGCCGTGCCGTTCAAGCCAGCCTTGCGCCACCAGCTCGGCATACGCGCTCTCGACGGTAGCTCTGGATACGCCAAGCTCCTCTGCATACACCCGACTGGAAGGCAGGCGTTTTCCCGGCACGAGCTCGCCCTGCTCTATTGCTGATTTAATTTGTCGGGCAATTTGCTGGTAGCGGGGGCTGCTTTTCACATCCATCATGGTCTGGTTTTTACTTAAAAATATGGTCATGTTGTACAGACCATTATAGTGCTACTTTGGCGGCAACTACACGAGGAGAACGACCATGACCACACTTCGCCAGCCTTACTATGAACTGAGCCCAGAGGTTTACAATGCTTTTGTCCACGCGAGCAAAGCCCTCGAAAAGTGCTCGCTGGAGTCGACGCTGATTGAGCTAGTGTATTTGCGCATTTCGCAGATCAACGGCTGCGCGTTTTGCCTGGAGATGCACAGCAAAGCGCTGCGTAAAAGCGGCGTTGAGCAGACCAAACTTGACGCGCTGGCCGGCTGGCGTGTCAGCCATCACTTCAGTGAGCGCGAATGCGCTGCGCTGGCATGGGCGGAGGACGTCACGCTGATTGCCGACACCCGTGCCGAAGATGCCGTTTATGAGCCGTTACTGGCGCATTTTAGCGCCGTTGAGATAAGCGACCTGACCTTTGCTGTCGCGCTGATGAACGCCTTTAACCGCCTCGCGGTCAGCATGCGCATGTAATTTTGGCTGTCAAAAGCCCGTCCCCCGTCGTGCTCATCGATGGGGGCAAACCAACCCAAAAGATCTATATATTGTATGGTTGAACTTTAATTCAACTACATCTAGTATTCCATTTGAAATCACCACACGATAACCGACGCTCATCATGGCGCCGTCCCGTTATTTTAAATGGAAATACGAATCATGCGCATTACTATTTACACTCGAAATGACTGTGTTCAGTGCCACGCCACGAAACGGGCGATGGAAACTCGCGGGTTTACGTTTGAAATGGTTAACGTCGACCAGGTTCCAGAGGCCGCCGATACCCTGCGTGCGCAGGGCTTCCGCCAGCTTCCGGTCGTGGTGGCGGGCGAAACCAGCTGGTCGGGTTTTCGTCCGGACATGATTAATCGTCTGCGCCCTGATGCAATGACGGCAAGCCTATGAGTCATCTTGTCTATTTCTCCAGCAGTTCCGAAAACACGCTCCGCTTTATCGAGCGTCTGGGGCTGCCTGCGGTACGCATTCCCCTTAACGAGCGGGAGCGCATTCAGGTGGATGAGCCGTACATACTGGTGGTGCCAAGCTACGGCGGCGGTGGGCTGGCCGGTGCCGTTCCCCGCCAGGTGATCCGCTTTTTAAACGATCCCCACAACCGGGCGCTTATCCGCGGCGTCATCGCCTCGGGGAACCGCAATTTTGGCGAAGCCTATGCCCTCGCCGGGGATGTGATTGCGAAAAAGTGCCAGGTGCCATTTCTGTGGCGCTTTGAACTGATGGGTACCCAACACGATATCGACAGCGTTCGAAAAGGAGTGAGCGAATTTTGGCAACGACAACCGCAGAGCGCGTGATGCAAAGCACGCCGGACTACCATGCCCTCAACGCCATGCTGAATCTGTATGACGCCAACGGGCGGATACAGTTCGACAAAGACAGGGAGGCGGTGGCGGCATTCATGAGCAGCCACGTCCAGCCCAATAGCGTGGCGTTCGACTCGCAGGAGGCTCGTCTGGCGTGGCTCACGGCTGAAGGCTACTACGATGACAGCGTGCTGAGCCGCTACTCCCGCGCTTTTGTGATTGAGCTGTTTGCCCACGCTCACAGCAGCGGGTTCCAGTTCCAGACGTTTCTCGGCGCATGGAAGTACTACACCAGCTACACGCTGAAAACCTTCGACGGCAAACGCTATCTGGAGCACTTCCCGGATCGCGTCGTGATGGTGGCGCTGGCGCTGGCGCAGGGCAGTGAAACCCTCGCCCGTCAGTTGACCGACGAGATCCTCTCCGGGCGCTTTCAGCCCGCGACGCCGACCTTCCTCAACGGCGGCAAGCAGCAGCGCGGCGAGCTGGTCTCCTGCTTCCTGCTGCGTATTGAAGATAATATGGAGTCGATTGGTCGGGCGGTAAACTCGGCGCTGCAGTTGTCAAAACGCGGCGGTGGTGTGGCGTTCCTGCTCTCTAACCTGCGTGAAGCCGGGGCGCCGATTAAGCGTATTGAAAACCAGTCCTCCGGCGTCATTCCGGTGATGAAAATGCTGGAAGACGCGTTCTCTTATGCCAATCAGCTGGGCGCGCGTCAGGGGGCCGGGGCAGTATACCTGCACGCGCATCATCCTGACATTTTGCGTTTTCTTGATACCAAGCGCGAAAACGCTGACGAGAAAATCCGCATCAAAACGCTCTCCCTCGGCGTGGTTATCCCGGACATCACCTTCCAGCTTGCGAAGGAGAACGCGCAGATGGCGCTGTTCTCACCCTACGACGTTGAGCGCCTGTACGGCAAAGCCTTCGGGGATATCGCCATAAGCGAGATGTACCCGACGCTGGTCGCCGACGAGCGAGTGCGTAAAAGCTGGATCTCCGCTCGCGACCTGTTCCAGACCCTGGCGGAAATTCAGTTTGAATCCGGCTATCCGTACATCATGTATGAGGATACGGTAAACCGCGCCAATCCGATTGCCGGACGCATCAACATGAGTAACCTGTGCTCAGAGATCCTGCAGGTCAACAGCGCGTCGACCTTCGATGAAAATCTCGACTACGGCCATGTCGGTAAAGATATTTCCTGCAATCTGGGCTCGCTGAATATCGCCCACACCATGGATTCACCCGATTTTGCGCTCACGGTGGAAACCGCGGTTCGTGGTCTTTCTGCCGTTTCAGACATGAGCCACATTCGCTCGGTGCCATCGGTTGAAGCCGGTAACGCCGCCTCTCACGCCATTGGTCTTGGCCAGATGAACCTGCACGGTTATCTCGCCCGCGAAGGTATTGCCTATGGCAGCGAGGAGGGACTGGATTTCACCAACCTCTATTTTTACACCGTCACCTGGCATGCGCTGCATACCTCGATGAAGCTCGCACGCGAGCGTGGTCAACGTTTTGCCGGGTTTGCTGAATCGCGCTACGCCAGCGGGGAATACTTCAGCCAATATCTGGACGGTGACTGGCAGCCAAAAACCGAAAAAGTGCGAACGCTGTTCAGCCGCGCAGGCATCACCCTGCCAACGCGGGAGATGTGGCAACAGCTTTGCGACGATGTGATGCAGTACGGCATTTACAACCAGAACCTGCAGGCGGTACCGCCGACCGGTTCTATCTCGTACATCAATCACGCCACCTCCAGCATCCACCCTATCGTCTCGAAGGTGGAAATTCGTAAGGAAGGGAAAACCGGCCGCGTGTACTACCCCGCGCCGTTTATGACCAACGACAATCTGGCGCTGTACCAGGATGCTTACGAAATTGGTCCGGAGAAAATCATCGATACCTACGCCGAAGCCACTCGCCATGTCGATCAGGGCCTGTCGCTGACGCTGTTTTTCCCCGATACCGCCACCACCCGCGATATTAATCGGGCGCAGATTTACGCCTGGAAGAAAGGGATCAAAACCCTGTACTACATTCGCCTGCGCCAGCTAGCGCTGGAAGGCACAGAAATTGAAGGCTGCGTATCCTGCGCCCTGTAAGGAGATAAGGATGAACCGTTTATCACGCGTCAGCGCCGTTAACTGGAACAAGATTCAGGATGATAAAGACCTGGAGGTCTGGAACCGTCTGACAAGTAACTTCTGGCTGCCGGAAAAGGTGCCGCTGTCGAACGATATTCCGGCCTGGCAGGCCCTGACACCGGAGGAGCAACAGCTCACTATCCGCGTATTTACCGGGCTAACGCTGCTAGACACGATTCAGAACACCGTTGGCGCACCATCGCTGATGGTGGACTCGCTAACGCCGCATGAGGAGGCGGTGCTGTCGAACATCTGCTTTATGGAAGCGGTTCATGCCCGCTCGTACAGCTCGATTTTCTCGACCCTGTGTCAGACCAAAGATGTGGATGCGGCCTATCAATGGAGCGAGGACAACGCGCCGCTGCAGAGTAAAGCGCATCTGATGCTGGCCCACTACGCCGCAGACGATCCGCTGAAGAAAAAAATCGCCAGCGTGTTTCTGGAGTCTTTCCTCTTTTATTCCGGCTTCTGGCTACCGATGTATTTCTCGAGCCGCGGTAAGCTCACCAACACCGCCGACCTTATCCGCCTCATTATTCGTGACGAAGCGGTTCACGGTTATTACATCGGCTATAAGTACCAGAAAGGGCTGGAGAAAGTCAGCACGGAAGAGCGAGAGATGCTGAAGGATTTCGCCCTGGAACTGTTGATGGCGCTGTACGATAACGAACTCGCCTACACCGATGAACTTTATGCCGGAACCGGCTGGGAAGAAGATGTTAAAGCTTTCCTCTGTTACAACGCCAACAAGGCGCTGATGAACCTCGGCTACGAGGCGCTGTTCCCGGCAGAAATGGCGGCGGTAAACCCGGCGATCCTGGCTGCCCTGTCGCCAAACGCCGATGAGAACCACGATTTCTTCTCGGGTTCGGGTTCGTCATATGTGATGGGTAAAGCAATAGAAACTGAAGACGAAGACTGGGATTTCTGAGGCTTATTTTCGGGTAAGTCATTTACGCCGCTTTACGGAAAATATTCCCTTATCATTCAATTTTTATCCGCAAATATCCCACACCAACTACACTGTCATCATAATGCCATATTCGCCTGAATCATCACGATTCAGGCGGAATTATACTGCGCGTTGACAAAAAATCTCACAAAAACTTCACCTGTGCTCAGCCCTTATCTCATGGGAAATCACACCGATTCGCGCCTGGCAATTTCCGTGCCATGTCAGCCGCAAGGGTTGTCTCAGATTCTGAGTATGTTAGGGTATAGCCAGACAATTATTTCCATTAGGTAATACATAGCGCAAATAAATAAAAGGAAATCTTCTATTGCATGGCAATTAAATTAGAAATCAAGAATCTCTATAAAATATTTGGCGAGCACCCACAGCGGGCTTTCAAATATATTGAAAAAGGATATTCAAAAGAGCAAATTCTGGAAAAAACGGGATTATCGCTTGGCGTTAAAGACGCCAGTCTGGCCATTGAAGAAGGCGAGATCTTTGTCATCATGGGGTTATCCGGCTCCGGTAAATCCACCATGGTACGCCTTCTCAATCGCCTGATTGAACCTACCCGCGGACAAGTCCTGATAGACGGCGTCGACATCGCCAGAATATCAGACAGTGAACTCCGTGAGGTCCGCAGAAAGAAAATTGCGATGGTCTTCCAGTCATTTGCCCTGATGCCACACATGACCGTAGTGGATAATACCGCCTTCGGTATGGAACTTGCTGGAATATCTCCACAGGAGCGTCAGGAAAAAGCACTTGATGCATTACGACAGGTCGGGCTCGAAAATTATGCCCATGCCTATCCTGATGAATTATCCGGCGGGATGCGCCAGCGCGTCGGCCTGGCCCGTGCATTAGCCATTAACCCTGACATATTATTAATGGATGAGGCCTTCTCGGCGCTCGATCCCTTAATTCGTACCGAAATGCAGGATGAACTGGTGAAATTGCAGGGCAAACATCAGCGTACCGTGGTATTTATTTCCCACGATCTTGATGAGGCTATGCGAATTGGCGACCGAATTGCCATTATGCAAAATGGTGAGGTAGTGCAGGTGGGTACACCGGATGAAATTCTCAATAATCCGGCCAACGACTATGTACGCACCTTCTTCCGCGGCGTGGATATCAGCCAGGTGTTTAGCGCCAAAGATATCGCCCGCCGCTCCCCGGTGGGTCTTATTCGCCGCACGCCAGGCTTTGGCCCGCGCTCGGCGCTGAAGCTGCTGCAGGATGATGACCGCGAGTTTGGCTACGTCATTGAACGTGGCAATAAATTTGTCGGGATTGTCTCTATCGACTCTCTGAAAGCCGCCCTCAGTGAAGGTCTGGGGATTGACGCTGCGCTGCTCGAATCACCGCAGGCCGTTGATGCCAGCACCTCACTCAGTGATTTGCTCTCCCACGTTGGGCAGGCGCGCTGCGCCGTGCCGGTGGTGGACGAGGAACAACAATACGTCGGCATTATTTCCAAAGGCGTACTGCTGCAGGCTTTAGATCGCGAGGGGGCAAACAATGGCTGATCAATCTAACCCGTGGGAAACCGCACCGGCAGCCGACAGCGCTGCCTCATCCGCTGATGCCTGGGGTAACCCGGCTCCGGCACCGACCGATGGCGCTGGCGCCGACTGGCTGCACAGCGCCCCGGCGCCGCAGGCGGAACACTTCAACATCCTGGATCCGTTTCATAAAACGCTGATCCCACTCGACAGCTGGGTCACCCACGGCATTGACTGGGTGGTCATGCACTTCCGCCCGCTGTTCCAGGGCATTCGCGTGCCGGTGGACTACATCCTGAGCGCCTTCCAGCAGCTGTTGCTGGGAATGCCGGCACCGGTCGCCATCATTCTGTTTGCGCTGATCGCCTGGCAGATTTCGAGCTTCGGCATGGGGGTTGCTACCCTGATCTCGCTGGTCGCCATTGGCGCGATTGGCGCCTGGTCCCAGGCGATGATTACGCTGGCGCTGGTACTGACCGCTCTGCTGTTCTGTATGATTTTAGGGTTGCCGTTAGGTATCTGGCTGGCTCGCAGCCCGCGGGCAGCAAAAATTATTCGCCCACTGCTCGATGCGATGCAGACGACGCCAGCGTTCGTTTATCTGGTGCCTATCGTCATGCTGTTTGGTATCGGCAACGTGCCGGGCGTGGTGGTGACGATTATCTTTGCCCTGCCGCCTATCGTGCGTCTGACCATCCTCGGTATCAACCAGGTGCCGGCAGATCTGATTGAGGCGTCACGTTCGTTCGGTGCCAGCCCGCGTCAGATGCTGTTTAAAGTTCAGCTCCCGCTGGCGATGCCTACCATCATGGCAGGTGTTAACCAGACCCTGATGCTGGCGCTGTCGATGGTGGTCATTGCCTCAATGATTGCCGTAGGCGGTCTTGGCCAGATGGTACTGCGTGGTATTGGCCGTCTCGATATGGGGCTTGCCACCGTCGGCGGCGTGGGGATTGTTATCCTCGCCATCATTCTTGACCGTCTGACCCAGGCCGTCGGCCGCGACTCACGCAGCCGGGGTAACCGTCGCTGGTACACCAGTGGCCCACTTGGTCTGATTACTCGTCCCTTCACCAAATAACAATTAAGGAAGAACGATGCGACATAAGATACTTATAGCCACCGCGTTCGCCACGCTTGTCTCTACGAGCGCCTGGGCCGCTGAACTGCCCGGCAAAGGCATTACCGTGCAGCCAATCCAGAGCACCATCACGGAAGAAACCTTCCAGACCCTGCTGGTTAGCCGTGCGCTGGAAAAACTGGGCTACACCGTGAATAAACCAAGCGAAGTCGACTACAACGTCGCCTACACCTCGCTTGCCGCGGGTGATGCCACCTTCACCGCCGTCAACTGGCAGCCGCTGCACGATGACATGTATGCCGCCGCGGGTGGCGACAAAAAATTCTACCGCGAGGGCGTGCTGGTTAACGGTGCCGCCCAGGGTTATCTGATTGACCGCAAAACGGCGGAGCAGTATCAGATTAAGAACATCGAACAGCTGAAGGATCCGAAGATCGCCAAACTGTTTGATACGAACGGCGACGGTAAAGCCGACATGACCGGCTGTAACCCGGGCTGGGGCTGCGAGGCGGTCATTAACCACCAGATTGCGGCTTACGGACTTAGCAAGACCGTAGAGCACAATCAGGGGAATTACGCCGCAATGATGGCCGATACCATCACCCGCTTTAAAGAAGGGAAACCGATTCTTTACTACACCTGGACACCGTACTGGGTGAGCGACGTGCTGAAGCCGGGTAAAGACGTGGTCTGGCTGCAGGTGCCGTTCACCGCAATGCCCGGCGAGCAAAAGAATGTCGATACCAAACTTGCCAACGGCGCCAACTACGGCTTCCCGGTGAGCACCATGCACATTGTCGCCAACAAAGTCTGGGCTGAGAAAAACCCGGCGGCGGCGAAGCTGTTCTCCCTGATGAAACTGCCTCTGGCGGATATCAACGCCCAGAACGCCATGATGCATGAAGGCAAAGCGTCAGAAGCGGATATTCAGGGCCACGTAGACGGCTGGATCAAAGCCCATCAGCAGCTGTTCGACGGCTGGATCAAAGAAGCGCTGGCCGCGCAGAAGTAATCTTTACCACGCCCCTGCCTGCAGGGGCTTTTTTTTGCCCAACCCCGCATTCCCCCTGCAATGGCACTATCCGACACCTGACTTCCCGGCAAAATTTTTATCGTTCTATATTATCAAAGCATCCAAACGCTTATTCACAGATGACTGTTATTCATGACTAAAACCTCCCATGTGCTTAGTCCGGCGCTGATTGCGCTGATGTCGGTGGCGACCGGTCTGGCCGTTGCCAGCAACTACTACGCACAGCCCCTGCTCGACACCATCGCGCACGCATTTTCGCTCACCGCCGGACAGGCCGGGTTTATTGTTACGGCCGCTCAGTTGGGTTATGCCGCCGGGCTGCTTTTCCTGGTGCCGCTTGGCGACATGTTCGAACGGCGTGGGCTGATTGTCGTCATGACGCTACTGGCAGCCGGGGGCATGCTCATCACCGCCAGCAGTACCTCGCTGGGGTTGATGATCCTTGGCACTGCGCTTACCGGGCTGTTCTCCGTTGTCGCCCAGATCCTGGTCCCGCTGGCAGCCACGCTTGCGGAGCCGAGCAAACGCGGAAAAGTGGTTGGTACTATCATGAGCGGGCTGCTGCTCGGCATTCTGCTGGCGCGGACCGTAGCGGGCCTGCTGGCAAGCCTGGGCGGCTGGCGCACGGTCTATTGGGTCGCTAGCGTGCTGATGGCGCTCATGGCGCTGGCGCTGTGGCGTGGGCTGCCGAAAGTGAAGCACGAGAACCATCTCAACTATCCGCAGCTGCTGGGTTCCATCTTCCGGCTGTTCAGCGGGAATAAGCTGCTGCGCACGCGCGCCCTGCTGGGCTGTCTGACCTTCGCCAACTTCAGCATCCTGTGGACGTCGATGGCCTTCCTGCTGGCAAGCCCACCGTTTAACTACTCTGAAGGTATGATTGGCCTGTTCGGCCTTGCCGGAGCGGCAGGCGCACTGGGTGCACGCCCGGTGGGAGGACTTGCGGACAAAGGCAAATCGCACCTGACCACCAGTGCCAGCCTCGTGCTGCTATTGCTTTCCTGGGCTGCCATCTGGGCCGGGCACGGCTCGGTACTGGCCCTTATCGTTGGCATCCTGGTGCTTGATCTCACCGTTCAGGGCGTTCACATCACCAACCAGACCGTGATTTATCGTGTGCAACCCGACGCCCGTAACCGTCTGACCGCAGGCTACATGACCTGCTATTTTGTCGGTGGTGCAGCAGGATCGTTAATATCAGCTTCAGCATGGCAGCACTTCGGATGGGCGGGCGTGTGCCTCGCCGGAGCGGGTATCGCGGCCCTGAATTTACTGGTCTGGTGGCGTGGTTATCATCGCCAGGCGGCGGAAGTGTGATCGGTATGGCGTGAATGATTTTCCTCATTTCATAAATAATTAGAATGAATTAAGGTCAATAATTCATTTACTTTATTTGTCACCATCGTTACTATATCGGCTGCAATTAATGAGGTCATGCCCAAATGGATAGTTCGTTCACGCCCATTGAACAAATGCTCAAATTTCGTGCCAGCCGTCACGAAGATTTCCCGTATCAAGAGATCCTTCTGACCCGTCTGTGCATGCACATGCAGGGTAAACTGCTGGAAAACCGTAATAAGATGCTGAAGGCTCAGGGGATTAACGAGACGCTGTTTATGGCGTTAATCACCCTTGAATCTCAGGAAAATCATAGTATTCAGCCTTCAGAGCTGAGCTGTGCGCTGGGGTCTTCCCGGACCAACGCGACCCGTATCGCCGATGAACTGGAAAAGCGTGGCTGGATAGAACGCCGCGAAAGCGATAACGACAG
This sequence comes from Yokenella regensburgei, assembly GCF_003634235.1. Taxonomy (NCBI): domain Bacteria; kingdom Pseudomonadati; phylum Pseudomonadota; class Gammaproteobacteria; order Enterobacterales; family Enterobacteriaceae; genus Yokenella; species Yokenella regensburgei. The sequence goes on from NZ_RBIZ01000004.1 coordinate 150,571, forward strand.
ACGTTGCTTGCACCTGCAGCTGACGGATAAAGGTCACCAGTTCCTGCGTGAGGTACTGCCTCCGCAGCATCATTGTCTACATCAACTTTGGTCCTCACTGAACGCAACAGAACGCGATCAGCTTGAGAACATCACCCGAAAACTTCTCACCCGTCTTGACCAGATGGATGAGGATGGCGCTGTTCTTGAGGCTCTTCGGTAAGCCCAGGCTCGCGCTAACTTCCAGATTGAAAAAAGAAAAACTGACAGGCCAGCAGCCAGCAACTGCTGGCCTTTCTGACGAATTGTCGGCCAGGCCGATGTGAAAAATAAGATCGTGGAGAAAATCATGAGCGCGAATGCGGAGATGCAAACCCCGCAGCAACCAGCCAGTAAGAAAGGTAAACGCAAGGGCGCCCTTCTTCTGCTGACTTTGCTCTTTGTCATTATTGCCGTGGCATACGGCATTTATTGGTTTTTGGTACTGCGTCATTATGAAGAAACCGATGACGCATACGTGGCAGGGAACCAGGTTCAAATCATGGCGCAGGTGTCCGGCAGCGTGACGAAAGTCTGGGCTGACAACACCGATTTTGTGCAGAAAGGCGATGTGCTGGTTACGCTTGATCCGACCGACGCACAGCAGGCTTTCGAAAAGGCCAAAACGCAGCTGGCCTCCAGCGTGCGTCAGACGCGTCAGCAGATGATTAACAGTAAGCAGTTGCAGGCGAACATCGAGGTGAAAAAAACCGCGCTGTCGCAGGCACAGACTGACCTGAATCGTCGTATCCCGTTAGGCAGCGCCAACCTGATTGGTCGCGAAGAACTGCAGCACGCTCGTGACGCCGTTGCCAGCGCGCAGGCAGAACTGGATGTGGCAATTCAACAGTACAACGCAAACCAGGCCGTGGTGCTGAACACCCGTCTGGAAGAGCAACCGGCGGTTCAACAGGCAGCGACAGAAGTCCGTAACGCCTGGCTGGCGCTGGAACGTACCAAAATTGTCAGCCCGATGACCGGCTACGTCTCACGTCGTTCCGTGCAGCCTGGCGCGCAGATTAGCCCGACTACGCCGTTAATGGCGGTGGTTCCGGCTAACAATCTGTGGGTCGATGCTAACTTTAAAGAGACCCAGCTGGCACACATGCGTATTGGCCAGCCTGCCACCGTCATTAGCGACATCTACGGCGATGACGTGAAATACACCGGTAAAGTGGTCGGCCTCGACATGGGCACCGGTAGCGCCTTCTCGCTGCTGCCAGCACAGAACGCCACCGGGAACTGGATCAAAGTGGTTCAGCGTCTGCCGGTACGTATTGAGCTGGATGCGAAGCAGCTTGCGGAACATCCGTTGCGTATCGGTCTGTCGACCCTGGTTGAGGTGAATACCACCGACCGTGAAGGGCAGATCCTCGCAAGCCAGGTACGCAGCTCTCCGGCTTACGAAAGTAACGCGCGCGAAATCAGCCTTGATCCGGTCAACCAGCAAATTAACGCCATTGTCCAGGCGAACGCTAACTAATCCGGGGTACGCGTAATGCAACAGCAAAAACCGCTGGAGGGCGCCCAGCTGGTCATTATGACCATCGCGCTCTCTCTGGCGACTTTCATGCAGGTGCTGGACTCCACCATCGCGAACGTGGCAATCCCCACGATCGCCGGGAACCTTGGCTCTTCGCTGAGCCAGGGGACCTGGGTCATTACCTCTTTCGGCGTGGCCAACGCTATCTCCATCCCGATTACCGGGTGGCTGGCAAAACGCGTGGGCGAAGTGAAGCTGTTCCTCTGGTCGACGGTTGCCTTCGTACTCGCCTCCTGGGCGTGCGGCGTGTCAAACAGCCTGACCATGCTCATCTTCTTCCGCGTCATTCAGGGGATTGTGGCCGGGCCGCTGATCCCTCTGTCGCAGAGTTTGCTGTTAAGTAACTACCCGCCTGCCAAACGCTCGATTGCGCTGGCGCTGTGGTCGATGACCGTTATCGTGGCGCCCATCTGTGGCCCGATCCTCGGGGGTTATATCAGTGATAACTATCACTGGGGCTGGATCTTCTTCATCAACGTGCCAATCGGCGCGGTGGTGGTACTGATGACCCTGCAATCCCTGCGCGGACGCGAGACCCGCACCGAGCAACGGCGTATCGACGGTATTGGTCTTGCGCTGCTGGTGCTTGGCATCGGTAGTCTGCAGATCATGCTCGACCGGGGTAAAGAGCTCGACTGGTTCAACTCGACGGAAGTGGTGGTACTGGCGATTGTCGCCGTGGTGGCGATAAGTTTCCTCGTGGTCTGGGAGCTGACGGACGACAACCCGATAGTCGATCTTTCGTTGTTTAAATCGCGAAACTTCACCATTGGCTGTCTCTGTATCAGCCTCGCCTACATGCTCTACTTCGGCGCTATCGTACTGCTGCCGCAGCTGCTGCAGGAGGTATATGGCTACACCGCCACCTGGGCGGGGCTGGCGTCTGCGCCGGTGGGGGTAATACCGGTGCTGCTGTCGCCAATTATTGGCCGTTTCGCCCATAAGCTCGACATGCGGCGTCTGGTGACGTTCAGCTTCATTATGTATGCGGTGTGCTTCTACTGGCGCGCTTATACCTTCGAACCGGGAATGGACTTTGGTGCCTCTGCGTGGCCGCAGTTTATTCAGGGCTTTGCCGTCGCCTGCTTCTTTATGCCGCTGACGACCATTACCCTGTCGGGCCTCCCACCGGAGCGACTGGCCGCAGCGTCGAGCTTGTCGAACTTTACCCGAACGCTTGCTGGTTCTATCGGTACCTCGATTACCACCACCATGTGGACGAACCGCGAAGCGTTGCATCATGCGCAGCTGACGGAATCCGTTTCACCGTTTAACCCGAACGCCCAGCAAATGTATGCCGATCTCCAGAATCTTGGATTGACGCAACAGCAGGCATCCGGCTGGATAGCGCAGCAGATAACCAGTCAGGGGCTGATTATTTCCGCCAACGAAATCTTCTGGGTTTCGGCGGGGATATTTATCATCCTGCTGGGGCTGGTGTGGTTTGCTCGCCCACCGTTTAGTGCCGGTGGCGGCGGAGGCGGTGCGCACTAACAAAAAAGCCAGTTCATGATGAACTGGCTTTTTTTATGGCCCGAAGCGCGAAAACTAGATGTGCAGTTCCTGCAGCTTCTCTTTCGGCAGCGCCAGCTCTTCGTTGCTGTTGACGCGAACATCACGCTCGATGATGTGGCGCGCAATCTCCTGCGCTTCCGCCAGGGAGTGCATAGTGTAAGTGCCGCACTGGTAAACGTTCAGCTCCGGGATCTGGTTCTGATCTTTCACTTTCAGCACATCGGCCATTGCCGCTTTCCAGGCATCCGCCACGCGCTGCTCGTCCGGAGTACCAATCAGGCTCATGTAGAAGCCGGTACGGCAGCCCATCGGCGAGATATCGATAATCTCAACACCGTTGCCGTTGAGGTGATCGCGCATAAAGCCCGCGAACAGGTGCTCCAGCGTGTGGATCCCTCTCTCAGGCAAAATCTCCTGGTTTGGTACACAGAAACGCAGATCGAATACGGTGATTTCATCCCCGTGCGGCGTTTTCATGTTCTTCGCAACGCGGACTGCAGGGGCTTCCATTCGGGTATGGTCGACAGTGAAACTATCTAGTAATGGCATTCGTCACCTCCGACAGTGATTTTTTTTAAAAATAAAATGAACTCTTTGAATCGCTGCGAGTCTGAGTATATGAAAGACGCGCATTTGTTATCATCATCCCTGTATTCAGAGATGAAAGTTTGGCCACAGTGATGTGGCCTTTTTCTTTTCTGTTACGCGTGCCGCGCGACCAGCGCTGAGAATGGCTCGCTGTCTGCCGCTTCAATTTCCTGCTGACGAACCACGGAAGCGTCACGCTCCGCGACAAAATCCGCCTCGCTCAGAATTTCATACGGCTCTTCCCGCAGCAAATTGCGGTAAGCATCGCCCAGCGCCTTGCCGGTGCCGCCAATGCCTTCATCAATCATAGAACGCAAAATACGTGCTGAGAACGTGAGTTCCGGATTATCGAAGCCAGCGACCAGTTCATCGCACACTTTTTGATATTCATTGCCGCCGTCGATGCCGTCCAGCGTTTGTGCAACACGCCGGAGATCGCTGAACAGGTCTTTGCCGACCTTCGCCAGCGGGAACTGTGCCGTTTCACAGCCAATACCCAGCGTCAGGCCCGGTTTGCGCCCTTCCAGAATCACCCGATTCCAGTTGGTGCGGGTACACAGCAGTTCGTCGCTGCTCATCTCTGGCGCATCCGCCAGCACGCACCAGACCATAAACAGATCGAGGAAGCGCACCTGCTGCTCATCAACGCCGATTGGCGAGAACGGGTTAATATCCAGCGAGCGGACTTCAATGTATTCAATGCCGCCACGCAGCAGCGCATCCGACGGCGTTTCACCGCTACGAGTCACACGCTTAGGACGGATTGGCGCATACAGCTCGTTTTCAATCTGCAGAATATTACTGTTGATTTGCAGGTGTTTGCCGTCTTTCTGCAGACCAATCTTCGCGTATTCCTCAGAAGGCGTTTTAATCGCACGCTTCAATCCTGCCACATACTCATGCAGAGAGTTAAACGTAATTCCGAGATTGCTTTGCGATTTATTGGTATAGCCGAGATCGCTCAGGCGCAGCGAGGTGGCGTATGGCAGGTAGTACATGCCACCTGGCGTTTTCTCAAACGGCAGCGTGGTCGGTTTCCCCTGCAGGAACGATTCGCAGATTGCCGGTGATGCACCAAACAGATAGGGGATCACCCAGCCAAAACGATAGTAGTTACGGATAAGGCGGAAATAGCCGGCAGAAATCGCCTCTTTGCCGCTCTCAACGTCTTCCACGCCGCACTTCGCCTTCCAGAATGCCATCGGCAATGAGAAGTTGTAGTGCACACCGGAAATGGTCTGCATCAAAGCACCGTAGCGGTTCTTCAGCCCTTCACGGTACAGCGTTTTCAGGCGACCGACGTTAGAAGTGCCGTACTGTGCCAGCTCAATATCCTGACCCGGCGCAATGTAGCAGGGCATGCTGAGAGGCCACATGCGTTCTTCACCCATATGACGCGCCGTATAACGATGAACGTCACGCATGAAGGTCAACATGTGCTGGATATCGCCATCTACGGGGGTAATAAACTCCAGCAGTGCTTCGGCAAAGTCAGTGGTAATCCATTTATGCGCCAGCGCCGACCCTAAAGCTTCCGGGTGTCCGGTTGTTGCCAGCGTGCCGTCTGCGTTGACACGCAGCGTTTCGCGCTCAAGACCACGCTGGATCCCCTTCAGAGCCTGAGGATGGTTTTCCAGCCAGGCCAGCGCCTGTGATACGTCCGGGATCAAATTGACCTCCCGCCTGTCGAATTCATTTTATTAAGCATAATTGTCATAATTACTGACGATGCAATTAGTGCCACCACGTCATCCCCTGGAGCGTAGCCGCTGCTACCACAACGTAACGCAGCGCCTTTCCAAGGCATAAAAAAAAGAGTACCGGCCCCCAGGAGATGCGCATCCATCCCGCCAGCAGGCACAGCAAATCACCTATAACAGGCATCCAGCTCAACAGCAGCGTGGCCGCGCCATAGCGCTGTAACCATCCCACTGCTTTGTCCTGCCACCGCGAGGTTTTCCGTAACGGAAACAAGCGTCCAAGAATAACGTTAGTTGCCCCTCCAAGGCTATTACCCATTGTTGCTATTAACACCAGAAGCCAGGGCTTGCTGGCGCCGGAAAGCAACAGGGCAATGAGGACAACTTCAGAGTTGCCTGGCAGCAGCGTCGCGCTCAGGAAACTACTGGCGAAAAGCGAAAAAAGCGAGAGCCCGTCACTCACAGTAAGCGCACGTCCACCACGTCCATCCCTGCACTACGCGCTGCCTGCAGACCAAAATCAGCGTCTTCAAACACTACGCACTGATTCGCCGCGACGCCCATCAGTTCAGCACACAGCAGGAAGGTATCTGGCGCGGGTTTGTGATGCTTAACGTGATCGGCAGCGACAACCGCAGTGAAGTACTGACGCAACCCCAGATGAGCCAACAGCGCTTCAGCGATAGCGCTCTCGCTGCCGGTGCCAACCGCCATTGGGCGACGGCCATGCCAGGCTTTCACAACATAAATCAACGGAAGCGGACGAACGGTATCCAGCAGCATCGCCTTCACCGCATCGGTTTTTTCGCGAGCCAGCTGGTGAGGGTCAAGCGTCGCCTGGTTGAGTTCGATTATGGACTGCGCAATTCTCCAGGTGGGTGAACCGTTCAGCGCGGTCATCGCCTGTTCATCAAAATGCATTCCATAACGACCCAGTACGTCGTGCCACGCCTTGCAATGGGTGGGTTCGGTGTCGAGGATAGTGCCATCCATATCGAAAATCAGCCCAGCATAACGTTCGTACATCTTGCCCCCACAAACCGGATATCAGGACGTTACTTTATCGCAAAAGGCCTTTTTTGTCGCCGCTGATACCCAGACAAAAAAGGCACCCTAAGGTGCCTTCTTGCGAAAAATGAGAGGATTAACGGATCCGCAGGTCGTTTTCGACTACCCGCACACCCTGAACGCCACGTGCGGTTTCTACGGCACGTTTCGAATCAGCTTCCGAGTTCACAAAACCGCTCAACTGCACACGCCCTTTAAAGGTCTCAACGCCAATCTGCCCGGACTTGATGTCTTTGTTGCTAAACAGCGCGGATTTCACCTTAGTGGTGATAACGGTATCGTCGATGTAGCCACCGGTGCTTTCCTTCGTGGAAGAACCTGCGCATCCTGCCAGTGAAATTGCGACCAGAGACGCTGCGGCGAGTCCAGCTATCGCTTTGAACCATTTCATGGATTTCTCTCCTTGCTAACCTGCAAAACGTGTTGATTACATGTATAAATTAGCGGGAAAGACAGAAATTGCCAATAAGAGAAAGTGCGGTATTGATGTATTAACGGGGATATTTAGAAAGAGAAGAGATGGTGCATCCGGGAGGATTACTCGGCTGCGCCTCGCCCTGCGGGCCGTTGCTTACGCAACGTTATCACCCCTGGTGCTGGCGATTATCTCGCAGACCATGAAGCAACAAATTAGCTGTTATCTCGGAGAAGATGGTGCATCCGGGAGGATTCGAACCTCCGACCGCTCGGTTCGTAGCCGAGTACTCTATCCAGCTGAGCTACGGATGCATCGGGAAATGCTTTGAAAACTATTAGATGGTGCATCCGGGAGGATTACTCGGCTGCGCCTCGCCCTACGGGCCGTTGCTTACGCAACGTTATCTCCCCTGGTGCTGGCGATTATCTCGCAGACCATGAAACAACAAATTAGCTGTTATCTCGGAGAAGATGGTGCATCCGGGAGGATTCGAACCTCCGACCGCTCGGTTCGTAGCCGAGTACTCTATCCAGCTGAGCTACGGATGCATCAGGAACTGCTTTGGTAACAAGTAATGGTGCATCCGGGAGGATTCGAACCTCCGACCGCTCGGTTCGTAGCCGAGTACTCTATCCAGCTGAGCTACGGATGCATCGGGAAACTTGCTTTACTACGCTGATTCAGTGTCGCACTGAACAACCACAACACTGAGTAAGATGGTGCATCCGGGAGGATTACTCGGCTGCGCCTCACCCTTCGGGCCGTTGCTTACGCAACGTTATCTTCCCTGGTGCTATCGGTTATACCGTAGACCTTGAAACAACAGCGCTACTGTTATCTCGGAGAAGATGGTGCATCCGGGAGGATTCGAACCTCCGACCGCTCGGTTCGTAGCCGAGTACTCTATCCAGCTGAGCTACGGATGCAAAATGGCGGTGAGGCGGGGATTCGAACCCCGGATGCAGCTTTTGACCGCATACTCCCTTAGCAGGGGAGCGCCTTCAGCCTCTCGGCCACCTCACCACACGCCTCTTACGAGTGCTTCGAAGAACTTGTTTAAGCTCATCGTCGCTGCGTGGCGCACATATTACTTTCTGGGACTTATAAGTCAAACAATTTTTCCGAACCTTTTATCGTTTGCACACTTCACGCGCAATTAGCCTGCAAAAACGGCAAAAAGGGTGTTTTATCAACAGGCAAACGGCTTCAGCACTGAAGCAGAGAAGTCACAAGCAAAGGGGGAAAAGTGAAAAACAAAGGGGGGTGCTGCGAAAGATGGCGCCTCACCGCAGCGGGTGAGACGCGGGAACCTTAGTAACTGGACTGCTGGGATTTTTCAGCCTGGATACGCTGGTAGATTTCTTCACGATGGACAGAGACTTCTTTAGGTGCGTTTACGCCGATGCGTACCTGGTTACCCTTCACCCCTAAAACTGTCACAGTGACCTCATCTCCAATCATGAGGGTCTCACCAACTCGACGAGTCAGAATCAGCATTCTTTGCTCCTTGAAAGATTAAAAGAGTCGGGTCTCTCTGTATCCCGGCATTATCCATCATATAACGCCAAAAAGTAAGCGATGACAAACACGTAAACGCGTAAGCAGTCACGGCATCACATTCTGTTAAACGTAAGTTTAGCCGATATACACAATTTCAACCTGACTTTATCGTTAGCATTACCGCATTGCAAAACGCCGTAACCCGGGGGTTATGGCGTCTGCAGGCGTTTATAGTTATTACAGTTTTGCGCTTACCCAGTCTTTTACACTGGCCAGTGCAGCAGGAAGTGCAGAGGCGTCAGTACCACCGGCCTGGGCCATGTCCGGACGTCCGCCACCTTTGCCGCCCACCTGTTGGGCGACCATACCAATCAGCTCCCCTGCTTTCACACGGTCAGTCACATCTTTCGACACACCAGCAATCAGAGAAACCTTACCTTCAGCCGCAGTGCCCAGTACCACAATGGTAGAACCGAGCTGATTTTTTAGATCGTCAACCATGGTACGCAGCATCTTCGGCTCAACGCCACTCAGCTCGCTCACCAGCAGCTTCACGCCGTTGATATCGATAGCTTTACTGGAGAGGTTTGCACTCTCCTGCGCTGCAGCCTGGTCTTTCATCTGCTGCAGCTCTTTTTCCAGCTGACGGCTGCGGTCCATGACGGCACGCACTTTGTCAGCCAGGTTATGGCTGTCGCACTTCAGCAGCTGTGCGACTTCACTCAGCAGCTCGCTGTCTGCATGTACGTTCGCCATCGCACCTTCGCCGGTAACGGCTTCAATACGACGAACGCCTGCAGCAGTACCAGATTCGGAAGTGATGCGGAACAGGCCGATATCACCGGTACGGCTGGCGTGAGTACCGCCGCACAGCTCGGTGGAGAAGTCACCCATACTCAGTACGCGAACGTGGTCATCATACTTCTCGCCGAACAGCGCCATCGCGCCCTTCGCCTTCGCCGCTTCCAGATCCATAACCTTGGTTTCGATAGGCAGGTTGCGACGGATCTGGGCATTGACCAGATCTTCAACCGCACGGATCTCTTCCGGCTTCATGGCTTCGAAATGGGAGAAGTCAAAGCGCAGCGCTTTATCATTCACCAGCGAGCCTTTCTGTGCCACATGCGTGCCCAGAACCTGGCGCAGTGCGGCATGCATCAGATGCGTCGCAGAGTGGTTGAGGCGAATACGCGCACGACGGGCTTCATCAACGTCAGCCTGCACCGCGTCACCCACCTTCAGCGAACCGGTAGCCAGTTTCCCGAGGTGACCAATCGCCTGGCCGTATTTCTGCGTGTCGGTTACGGTGAATGCAAAGCCCGCGCCTTTCAGCTCGCCTTTGTCGCCCACCTGACCGCCAGATTCCGCATAGAACGGCGTTTGATCCAGTACGACAACCGCTTCCTGGCCCGCATTGACGCTATCAACCGCTTTGCCGTCGATAAACAGCGCCGTCACTTTGCCGTTCAGTTCCAGGTTATCGTAGCCTTTAAATTCAGAGGCTTCATCCACGCGGATCATCGCGTTGTAGTCAGCGCCAAAACCGCTGGACTCGCGCGCACGGCGGCGCTGCTCTTCCATCGCGGCTTCAAAGCCAGCTTCGTCAACTTTGATGTTACGCTCGCGGCAAACGTCGGCGGTTAAATCCACCGGGAAGCCGTAGGTGTCGTACAGACGGAAAGCGGTTTCGCCGTCCAGCGTGTCGCCAGAAAGTTTTGCCAGCTCTTCGTCGAGCAGCGCCAGACCACGCTCAAGCGTACGAGCAAACTGCTCTTCTTCGGTTTTCAGCACCTGCTCAACCTGCGCCTGCTGACGTTTCAGTTCTTCGCCCGCAGCACCCATGACGTCAACCAGCGGACCAACCAGCTTGTAGAAGAAGGTGTCTTTCGCGCCCAGCATATTGCCATGGCGAATGGCGCGACGAATGATGCGACGCAGCACGTAGCCACGGCTTTCGTTGGATGGCATCACGCCGTCGGCAATCAGGAACGCACAGGAGCGGATATGGTCGGCGATAACGCGCAGCGACTTATTGCTGAGATCGGTCGCACCGGTCACCTTCGCTACCGCCTGAATCAGGGTGCGGAACAGATCGATGTCGTAGTTGGAGTTAACGTGCTGCAGTACCGCGGCGATACGCTCAAGGCCCATACCGGTATCCACGGAAGGCTTAGGCAGCGGTTCCATGGTGCCGTCGGCCTGACGGTTAAACTGCATGAAGACGATATTCCAGATCTCAATGTAGCGATCGCCGTCTTCTTCCGGGCTTCCCGGAGGGCCACCCCAGATGTGGTCACCGTGGTCGAAGAAGATCTCGGTGCACGGACCGCACGGACCGGTGTCGCCCATCTGCCAGAAGTTATCAGAAGCATACGGCGCGCCTTTGTTGTCGCCGATGCGGATAATACGCTCACGCGGAACGCCGACTTCATTCGCCCAAATTTCAAAGGCTTCGTCGTCGGTTTCGTAGACGGTCACCCACAGCTTATCTTTCGGCAGGTTGAACCAGTTTTCACCGGTTAACAGTTCCCACGCGTAGTTGATAGCATCGTGTTTGAAGTAGTCGCCGAAGCTGAAGTTACCCAGCATTTCGAAGAAGGTGTGGTGACGCGCGGTGTAGCCGACGTTTTCCAGGTCGTTGTGTTTACCACCCGCACGAACGCAACGCTGCGCGGTAGTCGCGCGAGAATAATTACGTTTGTCGAGACCAAGGAATACATCCTTGAACTGGTTCATCCCGGCGTTGGTAAACAGCAGGGTCGGGTCGTTATTCGGCACCAGGGAGCTGCTGGCAACTACCTGATGTCCCTTGCTATGGAAAAAATCGAGAAACGCCTGACGGATCTCAGCGGTGCTCTTGCTCATAATTATCCTGAAATCAAGCTAACGAATTGTCGCAGGTGGCGAGTGACGATTTATAACCGTGTCGGCTACCTGACGGAAAAAGTGGGAATAAGATAAGTTTTCTTTAAAGGGAAGTAAAATCCCCGATGGGGTCAATCTGTAAAATTTCGCCAGATCTCCTGGATATCTTCCATCAGATACCCACGATAAAGTAAAAAACGCTGCACTTTCACTTTGTCCGCGAAGGCGGTCGGCAGCGGCTCGCCATATTTACGCAGCGCTTGTTCACGAGCAATATCCACCCAATCAATTTCGCATTCGCGCATCGCTAACTCGCTCATTTCGCGAGAGATACCTTTCTGATTCAGCTCCTGACGGATACGCGCCGGGCCATAACCTTTGCGGCTACGGCTTTGAATAAACTGGCGAACAAAACGGGAGTCGTCGAGATAATGGTTCTCCGCACACCATGCGATAACTTTTTCGACATCTTCCGGCAAGGCGTCAACGACTTGCGGACCATTCTTAGTCATCACCGGAGCCGCAAGTTTGCGCCGTAGCTCCTGCTCGCTGTGATCGCGCATCGCCAGAATACGGATGGCGCGATCCAGTAATCGGGCGTAGGCGGAGCGGCGTGGGGACGTTTCAGACATAAAAAACCTGCAAATAAAAAAACAAAAGGGCTGCATCAGCAGCCCTTTCCGGTTAGCACAACATTAGCAGAAATCGTCGTTATCAGAAATCTTCGTTGGTTTCTTCAACGTCGGCGCTATCAACAACGAAATCCGGAGTTGAGTTCTGGTTGCTGAGCAGCAGCTCGCGAACCTTCTTCTCGATCTCTTTCGCTGCAGCCGGGTTCTCTTTCAGCCAGTTAATCGCGTTTGCTTTACCCTGACCAATTTTGTCGCCGTTGTAGCTATACCAGGCACCCGCTTTTTCGATCAGTTTTTCTTTCACGCCGAGGTCAACCAGCTCGCCGAAGAAGTTGATACCTTCGCCGTAGAGGATCTGGAATTCAGCCTGTTTGAACGGTGCTGCGATTTTGTTCTTCACCACTTTCACGCGGGTTTCGCTGCCGACCACGTTGTCGCCCTCTTTCACCGCGCCAATACGACGGATATCAAGACGAACGGAGGCGTAGAATTTCAGCGCGTTACCACCGGTGGTGGTTTCCGGGTTACCAAACATGACGCCAATCTTCATACGGATCTGGTTGATGAAGATAAGCAGAGTGTTGGACTGCTTCAGGTTACCCGCGAGCTTACGCATCGCCTGGCTCATCATACGTGCCGCGAGGCCCATGTGAGAGTCACCGATTTCGCCTTCGATTTCCGCTTTCGGCGTCAGGGCCGCAACGGAGTCGACAACGATAACGTCAACGGCACCGGAACGCGCCAGGGCGTCACAGATTTCCAGCGCCTGCTCACCGGTGTCCGGCTGGGAACACAGCAGGTTGTCGATATCAACGCCCAGTTTGCGGGCATAAACCGGATCCAGCGCGTGTTCAGCATCGATGAACGCACAGGTTTTACCTTCGCGCTGTGCCGCGGCAATCACCTGCAGCGTCAGCGTGGTTTTACCGGACGATTCCGGTCCGTAGATCTCGACGATACGACCCATTGGCAGGCCGCCTGCACCAAGCGCGATATCCAGAGAAAGTGAACCCGTGGAGATCGTTTCTACGTCCATAGAACGGTCTTCACCCAGGCGCATGATGGAGCCCTTACCGAATTGCTTTTCGATCTGGCCCAGTGCTGCCGCCAACGCTTTCTGTTTGTTTTCGTCGATAGCCATTATTACTCCTGTCATGCCGGGTGTTACCGGTTAAATTCTGTGTCGATGCAGCAATTATACTGTATGGTCATACAGTATCAAGTATTTTGTAGAAATTGTTGCCAGAGGGTTTGCAGGGCATAGGCGGTGGCCTGACGGCGCACGGATTCGCGGTCGCCAATGAAGCGTTCACAGGCGGTAATGCCCTGCCCGTTCGCGCTGGCAAAACCGAACCAGACGGTGCCGACGGGTTTTTCCGCGCTGCCGCCGTCAGGCCCGGCGATGCCGCTTACGGAAACCGCGTAGGTGGCACGAGCCGCGCGCAACGCGCCGATTGCCATTTCAACCACCACCGGTTCACTAACGGCACCGTGCTGTTCGAGCGTCACACCGCGCACGCCAATCATCTGCTCTTTCGCTTCGTTACTGTAGGTGACAAAACCGCGTTCAAACCACGCCGAACTGCCGGCAACGTCGGTAATGGCTTTCGCTATCCAGCCGCCGGTACAGGACTCTGCGGTCGTCATTGTGGCGCCACGCGCCAGTAACGCCTGCCCCACCAGCTCGCTCAGTTGCATCAATTCAGGATCGGACATTTGCCACTCCGTTCAATCAGTAAAGAGGTGCATCAAGATACCACTTTCCCTCAGAAGATGGGGACGACATCACGATTTTACGAGGGCGATTCAGAAAAAACGAAAAACGCCCCGGCGGCTGCCAGGGCGGGAGGGTTATTTCATGCTGTTGGCAATGAGCTCAACGTTATGGCGCAGCATTTTCACGTAGCTATCCGCTACGCCGCCGGGTTTAGAGAGCGCTTCCGGATACAGCTCACCGCCAGGCGCTGCCCCGGTTGCGGAAGCAATCTGTTTCACCAGACGCGGATCGAGCTGATTTTCCATAAACCAGGTATGAATGTGGTCCGTCTTCATCTGATCGATAAGCGCCGCGACGTCCCCCGCGCTGGCTTCGCTTTCGGAAGACAACCCCTGCGGCGCCAGGAAAGTCACGTCATACGCCCGGCCAAAATATCCGAAGGCATCATGGCTGGTCAGCACTTTGCGCTTCGCTTCCGGGATATTACTGAAGCGGCTTTTCGCCCAGCTATCAATCTTCTTAAGTTCAACAATATACTGCGTGCCGCGTGCCGTAATTGCCGCTTCGTCCTGAGGGTCGGCTTTAACCAGCCCGTCCATAATATTTCTGGCATACAGTGCACCGTTAGCCGCGCTATTCCAGGCGTGGGGATCGGTCACGGTTTTGCCATCTTCATTAAGCGCATGCGTCTGCACCCCCTGAGAGGCCACCACGAGCTGTCCTTTGAAGCCGGAGGCCTTCACCAGCCTGTCGAGCCAGCCTTCCAGCCCCAGTCCGTTCACCACCACCACGTCAGCCTTGCCCAGCATCGCGCTGTCCTTCGGCGAAGGCTCATAGGTATGCGGGTCGCCATCCGGCCCCACCAGGGTAGTGACATTGACGTTATCGCCACCCACCTGTTTCGCCATATCCCCCAGCACCGAGAAGCTGGCAACCACGTTCAGTGTTTTCGCCATCGCCCCCTGCGCCATCACGCTCAATGCCAGCGCCAGAGCAATCCCCATACGTTTCGTCATCGTTTTCCCCTTAAAAGAACGCCCGCAGACTGACGGCCAGCCTGCTGCGTGTGCCAAAAAACACTGAAATGAAAAAGAAAATACTGGCAGTCAGTACAATCGCTGGCCCTGCCGGTAGGCTTGCCGACCACGACAGGCTGAGCCCCATCCAGGCGCAGAACGCCCCGCTCAGCGACGAGAGCAGCAGCAGCCCCGGCAGCGTGTGCGTCCAGCACCGGGCCGCCACGGCGGGCAGCATCATGACCCCCACCGCCATCAGGGTGCCGAGCACCTGGAACCCAGCCACCAGGTTCAGCACCAGCAGTGCCAGAAACAATCCGTGGATAAGCGCAGGCAGACGCGGCGCATTCACCTGCAGCCAGGCGCTGTCAAACGCCTCGCTGACCAACGCCCGGTAGAAAATCGCCATGCACAACAAAGTAATAGTGGCAACGCCTGCTACAAACAGCGCCGCATCGCGGTCAACCGCCAGAATGGAGCCAAACAGCAGATGCAGCAGATCGACGCTTGAGCCACGAAGCGATACCAGGGTAACGCCAAGCGCCAGCGATCCGAGATAAAACCCGGCAAAGCTGGCGTCTTCTTTCAAGGGTGTCCGACGGCTGACCCAGCCTGCCACCAGCGCCACGGCGATCCCGGCAACGAATCCACCGAGCGTCATCGCCATCAACGACATCCCGTTCAGCAGATACCCCACCGCCACGCCGGGTAAAATGGCATGCGACAGCGCATCCCCCATCAGGCTCATGCGCCGCAGCAGCAAAAATGCGCCCAGCATGGTGGTACTGACCGACAGCGCGAGACACACCACCAGCGCACGGCGCATGAAGCCGTATTCGATAAACGGCTGGAAAAAGAGATGCCAGATCATGCCGCCCCCGCCGAGGTAAATGCCGCGAGCACGGTTGCGGTGTTATCCCAGTGACACCCTTCCTGCCCGAGCCACAGCGTTTCCGGGAAATGGCGCGCTACCCGCTGGTTATCGTGCAGCACCGCCAGCACGGTTTGCCCCTGACGATGCATATCGAGGATCAGCGACATCAGCACGCGCGAGGTGGCTTCATCCACCCCGGTGAAGGGTTCATCGAGCATCACCAGCGGAGCCTGCTGCACCATCACGCGGGCAAAGAGCATGCGCTGAAACTGGCCGCCGGAGAGCGATTCGATCGGTGATTTGCCAAGCTCAGCCAGCCCCACTCTTTCCAGCGCCGCATCGATGCGTTTGCGGACATCGCCACGCAGGCCCCGCAGCAGCGATACGCGCGGCCAGGCGCCCTGGCTTACCACATCATGAACGGTCAGTGGGAACTGTGATTCCAGCGAATGCCGCTGCGCCAGCCAGCCGACTACCGGGCGCGATGTTGCCCAGCTCAGCGTGCCGCTCACCGGCGGCAGAAACCCCGCCAGCGTTTTCAGCAGCGTAGATTTCCCGCAGCCATTTAGGCCCACAATGGCCGTCAGGCTACCGGTTTCAATAACACCGCTTAGCGCGGGGGTGATAGCGCGACCGTCGTAGCCCGCCACCAGGTTATCGAGCGTAATCATGGTAGCGATACCGCCCAGAAAATGGCGAGCCACAGCAGCAACAGCAACAGCACGGCAAAGGCGAGCCTGGCGAGACCAGAGGAAGTAAACAGGGAAAATGACATCGGAAACCCTCAAATATGTTATAACATAACAGTATCGGGATAATCAGAAAATGTAAATCAATGTCAGGCGGGGAGAATGCGACGAAATGTTTCAGAAGCCCTTCCCACCGTGCAGGAAGGGCTGAGGAGCTTACTGGAAGCGCGCCTGAGAAACAGCAAGACCCAGTTGCCACACGGCCATCGCGTAGTGAGTGCTATGGTTGTAGCGGGTGATGGTGTAGAAGTTCGGCAGACCGTACCAGTATTCGTAACCGGTACCGATATCAAGACGCAGCAGGCTCGCCTGCTGATGGTTGCCCAGCGGCTGGGTCGGCGATAAGCCGACGGCGGCAAGCTGCGCTACGTTGTAGTTAGTTTTAAAACCGTTCTCCAGCCCCGGCGCCTGACCCATTGCCTTCACGGCCACCTGATCGCCCTTCACCCAGCCGTGCTGTTTGAAGTAGTTCGCGACGCTACCAATAGCATCTACCGGATCCCACAGGTTGATATGACCATCGCCGTTAAAGTCGACGGCATATTGCTTATACGAGGAAGGCATAAACTGACCGTAACCCATTGCCCCGGCGAATGACCCTTTCAGATCCAGCGGATCGTCCTGCTCGTCGCGCGCCATCAGCAGGAAGGTTTCCAGCTCGCCGGAGAAATATTCCGCACGACGCGGATAGTTGAAGGAGAGCGTCGCCAGCGCATCGAGAATACGGGTTTTACCCATCACGCGTCCCCAGCGGGTTTCCACGCCGATAATCCCGACGATAATTTCCGGCGGCACGCCATAGACCTGCCACGCGCGGTTCAGCGCATCTTCATATTGATTCCAGAACGCCACGCCATTTTGCAGGTTGTCCGGCGTAATGAACTGCTTACGGTAACGCAGCCACGCGCCGTTCGGCCCGGTCGGTACCTGGGCTGTCGGCGCTTGTCGGTCCATCAGACGCAGCACGTAGTCGAGGCGTTTTGCCTGCGAGAGGATTTCATGCAGCTGCTGGCGGTCAAAGCCATGTTTGCTGACCATCTTATCGATGAACTGCTCGGCCGCCGCGTTATTGGCAAAATCACCGCCCGTCATGGTGACGTTGTGCTGTGGTTCAAGCAGGAAACCACCGGAAGGCGTATTCGCCGTCTCCGGCGTGGCGGTTTTTGGTTTGCTGCTGCAGGCAGCCAGCAGGACAGCAAGAGGGAGTAAAGCCAGATAACGACGCTTGAACATGTGACTTCCATATTAAACAAATTCGGCAAGGGCAAGTATGGTAAAGCATCCGCTGGTCGACAAGGAAGTAGCAGACTGACCTGCGCCGCAAATTCTCACCATTTCTCGAAACTCTGCGCAGGAATGCTCTATCATGGCGCCCATCTCACGACAATGCCTTTACCCTTCGCGGAGAACCCTATGAGTCAATTCTTACTGAATGCCGGCCGTCAGGCCCTGTTACTGGAACTTCAGGAAGCCAGCCGTCTGCCGGATAGTCTCGATGAGCGCTTTGTCCGCGCCGCAGAAACCATTATTAACTGCAAAGGCAAGCTGATTGTTTCTGGTATTGGCAAGTCCGGTCATATCGGTAAAAAACTCGCCGCTACCTTCGCCAGCACCGGCACTCCGGCCTTTTTTGTTCACCCTGCCGAAGCCCTGCACGGCGATCTGGGGATGATTGAGAGCCGCGACGTCATGCTGTTCATCTCCTATTCCGGCAGTGCGAAAGAGCTGGATTTGATTATCCCTCGACTGGAGGAGCGCGGCGTGGCGCTGCTGGCAATGACCGGCAAACCGCAGTCAACGCTGGCGCTGGCCGCGACGGCGACGCTTGATATTTCGGTCGAGCGCGAAGCCTGCCCAATGCATCTGGCCCCAACCTCCAGCACCGTAAATACCCTGATGCTCGGCGACGCGCTGGCGATGGCGGTGATGCAGGCGCGTGGCTTTAACGAAGAAGACTTTGCCCGTTCGCACCCGGCTGGCGCGCTGGGCGCACGACTGTTGAATAAAGTCCATCACCTGATGCGCCGCGACGGTGACGTGCCGCAGGTACAGCTTGAAGCGAGCGTGATGGACGCCATGCTGGAACTGAGCCGTACCGGCCTCGGCCTGGTGGCGATCTGTAACGCAGACGGCGGCGTAGAAGGCGTGTTCACCGACGGCGACCTGCGGCGCTGGCTGGTCGGCGGCGGCACACTGAACGATATCGTCGCCCCGGCCATGACCCGCGGTGGCGTAACGCTACAGGCGCAGGAACGCGCCATTGAAGCGAAAGAGATTCTGATGCGTCACAAGATCAGCGCCGCACCGGTCGTCGACGAAGCGGGCAAACTGACCGGCGCGATTAACCTGCAAAACTTCTATCAGGCGGGCATTCTCTAACCCTTCATCCCCAGACGTTTCGCCAGCCGGTGCAGGTTGGCGACGTCCATCTCAAGCGCCCGGGCGGCAGTCGCCCATTTGTGCTGAGCCTGCTCCAGCGCCCGGGCGATAGTCTCGCGCTGAAATGCCTCGGTCGCTTCGCGAAGGTTACGGGTGTCCGGCGCGACTTCCACTGCCGGCGCCTCTACCATTACCTCTTCGCCGGTCTGGAAATGCTGCGCCTGCAGCACCACGTCATCTCCAGAGCGCGCCGCCCGCGCCAGCACCACCGCACGATGAATCGCATGCTCAAGCTCACGCACGTTCCCCGGCCAGTGCCAGGCCAGCAATTTTGCCCGCGCGCCGGCGCTCAGGAGCACCTGAGAAAGCCCCAGCCGCAGCCGGCACTGTTCGCAGAAATAGCCCGCCAGCAGCAGGACATCATCGCCACGTTCACGCAGCGGCGGCACGGAAAGCGGGAAAACGCTCAACCGGTGGAACAGGTCGGCACGAAAACGCCCCGCCAGGACCTCCTCGCGCAAATCGCGGTTGGTCGCCGCCAGCACCCGGACATCCACCCGCAGGCTGCTGTCGTCCCCCACCCGCTGAATGTCGCCATACTGCAATACGCGCAGCAGTTTGGCCTGTAACGCCAGCGACAGCTCGCCGATTTCATCAAGAAACAGCGTACCGTTGTCCGCCATCTCAAACTTACCGCTGCGGTGGCTGATAGCGCCGGTGAAGGCGCCCTTAACGTGACCAAACAGCTCGCTTTCAGCAACGCTCTCCGGCAGTGCCGCACAGTTGAGATACACCAGCGGATTAGCCGCCCGCGGTGAACCTTCGTGAATGGCCTTCGCCACCAGCTCTTTACCGGTCCCGGTCTCTCCGCTAATCAGCACGTTGAGATCGGAGGCCGCCACGATGTCTATCTCCTTTTTCAACTGCAGCATACGCTCGGAAAGGCCGATCATCTCTTGCCCCGAGGGAATACTGTCGCGGGTGGTGGCGTCCGGTAGCACGTTCTGGTTCTCAAGCCGGGCAATCAGCAGCGCATTATTCAGCGCCCCCGACACCAGCGCGGCAATCAACCGCAATTCTTCGTCGCTGAAGCTGTCGAACTGATCTGCCGACATACCATCGAGCGTTAAGGCGCCAATCAGGTTTTGGCCCGCAAACAGCGGTAGCCCCAGGCAGGCGTGTACTTTCAGGCTTTCATGGCCTGGGATCAGACCATCGTAGGGATCCGGTAACGAGCTGTCTGCCGGGAAGCGCACCACATCCCCGGCGCGGGCAATTGCCTCAAGGCGTGGATGCCCTTCGAGGGTGAAACGTCGCCCGAGGACATCTTTCGCCAGACCATCAATCGCCAGGGGCACAAACTGATGCGCCTCATAGCGCAGCAGCGCCGAGGCATCGCAGCCCAGCACCTCGCGTAGAGTGGTGATAAGCCGTGCAAAGCGGTCCTGATGACCAATATCGCTTTGCAAATCAATGGCAATTTTTGCCAGCACTTCTACAGAAAAACTCATTACCGCCTCGCTGTCATTTTGACAATTTATATTGTCATATTGACGAAGATATTCATAGTCACTTTGACATCGATAAAAATCAGTAAAACAACAAAATCATTTAAAATCAATAAACTAAAAAGTTGGCACGCAACTTGATAATAGCCAGATATCTTTTTTCAAAAACCGTATAAATGATATTGAGGTTGTTATGGCGATTCATGTAAAAAATAACATTCACTGGGTTGGACAGCGTGACTGGGAAGTCCGTGATTTTCATGGTACCGAGTACAAAACGCTCCGGGGCAGCAGCTATAACAGCTATTTGATTCGCGAAGAAAAAAACGTACTGATCGATACCGTCGATCACAAATTCAGCCGTGATTTTGTGCAGAACCTGCGTGCCGAAATCGACCTGGCCGATATCGACTACATCATCATCAACCACGCCGAAGAGGATCACGCCGGGGCGCTGACTGAACTGATGTCCTGTATTCCGGACACGCCGATTTACTGCACTGCCAACGCCATTGATTCTATCAACGGTCACCACCATCACCCGGAGTGGAATTTCAACGTGGTGAAAACCGGCGACAGTCTGGATATTGGCAACGGCAAATCGCTGATTTTCGTAGAAACGCCGATGCTGCACTGGCCGGACAGCATGATGACCTACATGACCGGCGACGCGGTGCTGTTCAGTAACGACGCTTTCGGTCAGCACTACTGCGACGAACACCTGTTCAACGATGAAGTTGACCAAATCGAACTGTACGAGCAATGTCTGCGCTACTACGCCAATATCCTGACGCCGTTCAGCCGCCTGGTAACGCCAAAAATCACCGAGATCCTCGGCTTCAACCTGCCAGTAGAGATGATTGCTACCTCCCATGGCGTGGTATGGCGCGATAATCCAACGCAGATTGTCGAGCAGTACCTGAAGTGGGCAGCGGATTACCAGGAAGACAGGATCACCATTTTCTACGACACCATGTCGAACAACACCCGGATGATGGCCGATGCGATTGCCCAGGGGATCAACGAAGTCGATCCTCGTGTGGCGGTGAAAATCTTTAACGTCGCCCGTAGCGATAAAAACGAAATCCTCACTAACGTCTTCCGCTCCAAAGGCGTACTGGTTGGGACCTCAACCATGAACAACGTGATGATGCCGAAAATCGCCGGACTGGTAGAAGAGATAACCGGCCTGCGTTTTCGCAATAAACACGCCAGCGCCTTTGGTTCCCACGGCTGGAGCGGCGGCGCGGTTGACCGTCTCTCCACCCGTCTGCAGGATGCCGGTTTAGAGATGTCGCTGAGCCTGAAAGCAAAATGGCGCCCGGACCTCGACGCGCTGGAACTGTGCCGCGAACATGGCCGCGAAATTGCCCGCCAGTGGGCGCTTACTCCACTTCCTGTGGCTGAGCGTACTGAATCTCAGGCAGCCGCAGACACCGCCTGCGCGAAGGCAGCAGCGGCAGATCTCGGGCCAATGATGCAGTGCAGCGTTTGCCAGTGGATCTACGATCCAGCAAAAGGCGAGCCAAATCAGGACGTTCAGCCGGGTACACCGTGGAGCGACGTGCCGGATAATTTCCTGTGTCCGGAATGCTCTCTCGGCAAAGAGGTCTTCGACGTCCTGGCCACGGAGGCAAAATGAAACATGGCATTATGATAATTGGTTCGGGCTTCGCCGCCCGCCAGTTAGTCAAAAACATCCGCAAGCAGGATACCGTCGTCCCCATCACCCTGGTCGCCGCCGACAGCATGGATGAGTACAACAAACCGGATATCAGTCACGTTATCAGCCGTGGACTCAGCGCAGACGAACTGACCTTACAAACCGCCGGTGAGTTTGCCGAGCAGTATAACCTGCGTCTGTTTCCGCAGACCTGGGTGACAGAAATTGACGCCGACGCGCACTGGGTTAAAAGCCGGGATAAACAGTGGCACTTCGACAAACTGGTCCTGGCGACCGGTGCCGCACCGCTCATTCCGAACGTACCCGGCCGCGAGCTGATGGTCACGCTCAACAGCCAGCAGGAGTACGGGGCATCACAAAGCCACCTGCGTGATGCGCAAAGGGTGCTGATTGTCGGCGGTGGGCTGATTGGCTGCGAGCTGGCGATGGATTTTAGCCGTGCAGGCAAAGCGGTGACCGTCGTAGATAACTCCGCTTCGGTGCTGGCCTCCCTGATGCCGCCGGAGGCCAGCAGCCGCCTGCAGCATCGTCTGACCGACATGGGCGTTCATCTGCTGTTGAAAAGCCAGCTATCAGGACTTGAGAAAACCGCCGGCGGCGTTCGCGTCATGCTCGACCGGGAGCGGGTTATTGAAGTGGATGCCGTCGTTGCCGCAGCGGGCCTGATCCCGGAAACCGCCCTCGCTCGCCGGGCAGGGCTAAAAACCCAACGTGGGATCGAGGTGAACGAGACGATGCAAACCAGTCACCCGGATATTTATGCCCTCGGTGACTGTGCAGAAATCAACGGCATGGTGCTACCATTCCTGCAGCCGATTTTACTCAGCGCGATGACGCTTGCCAAAAACCTGCTGGGGCAAAACGGTGGGCTGAAGCTTCCGCCGATGCTGGTGAAAGTGAAAACGCCGGACGTGCCGCTGCACCTGGCGGGTGACACCCGCCGCGCCGATCTCACCTGGAATATCGTCTGCAACGGACGGGGGATGGTCGCGAAAGGGATCGACGCAGAAGACAAACTGCGCGCCTTCGTGGTCAGCGAAGACCATATGAAAGATGCGTTTGCACTGCTGAAAAACTTATCAGCGTAACGGCGAGTATTAACCCTCCAGCCACTTAATCGCAGCACATGGATGTGTCGCTTGCATGTCGACTTACCGACATTTTAGCCCCTATGTCCGGGGCTTTTTTTGTTTCCTGAGTATCTGTAAGAAGCTGGCAACCCAGACTTAAACATGGAATGCGATTCTCTTCCCACCGGGTAAGGTCACATCAATACGCAGCTCCCCCCCCAGGGCAGACACGTAGCGTTTGAGAGTAGAAAGTCTCGGGTCGTTGCCAGGCTGCTCGATTTTCGCAAGCGTCGGCTGCTTAACACCCATGGCTGCTGCAAGTTGAGTTTGCGACAAATTTAATTCTTCACGCAGCTGCGTCAATGCCACGATCTGGCGCATTTCCTCAACTTTCTCAGTCACGCGCTGCTGATCCTCAGGACTCTGCTGCGCCATCAGCGCTTTTAAAGTAGACATATGACTTCCTTACTTTACCAGGTGCTTACTGAATTCGTTATCAGCTAACCTAATCATTTCTTTGTAAAAACGTCGCTCATTGACCCCTCTTTTACTACCGGCACAAAGCACTACCGCTTTGCGTCCAGGGTCAAATGCAAAGAATGCTCTCACCGGATTACCGGCATGCTGTATACGAAGCTCTTTCATATTGGCGTAGTTTGACTCATTAACCGTATCGACATAAGGGCGACCCAGTTGTGGACCAAATTCTTCCAGAAGATGCATCGCAGCCAGCATATCAATTTTTAAAGCTTGTGTTTGCACCATAAACCATTCATCAAACAAATCCGTTGTTTCAACATCCCACATCCGCGATCCCTCATAGCTTATTTGCTATAAATCATATTATAGCCTATTTGCTATAATATCAATACCACCACGCGATACCTGCTCAAATCATCATAAATCCGGAACAACTCGAAAAATCACGGCCTGTTTTAATCCAGGAGCCTGCCCTATTCTGGCTGTGAATTAACCACCCGGAGAGAAAAAATGACGACGCTTACTCACGACCTGCGCTACTTTGCTCAGTACTTTACGTCGGTTCGTCATGCTGAGAACCCGGGGAAATTTAGCTGGTTATATCTTTCCCCGCAGGAGCGCATCGAGCGGCTTGAAGAGCTGCTGTCTCCGCTCAGCAAAGACGCGCTTTCCCGCCACTAGCGGGCTTTCCGGCGGTACATCGCCGCCGGATGCTCCATGCTCAGATCTTGTTGCCATCTACCGACAGCGCGTCGTAGCCGCGCCAGCGATAGTTCACCACCGACAACAACCAGCACGCCACGAACAGCGCAACCACCACAAAGCCGGCATTGCCGAGGTTGTCGTTAAGAAATGCCACCCCACGCCACAGCCCGCCGTCGAGGGAAAACTTGTCGGCAAACAGCCCCAGCGCTTCCAGGCCGCCGATAAACAGCGCCACGACGACCGAAGTACCGGTAATGGTCATGTTGTAATAAAGCTTGCGCTGAGGCTTGTTGAACGCCCAGCCATAGGCACCGACCATCAGCACATTGTCGAGGGTATCGATAAGCGCCATACCGCTGGCAAACAGCGCCGGGAACACCATGATTGACCAGATGGACATCCCGTGGGAGGCTCCGGCCGCGGAAATACCCAGCACCCCGATTTCTGTCGCGGTGTCAAACCCCAGCCCGAATAAGAAACCCACCAGATACATATGCCAGCTCTTACCCACCAGGCGGAACGTACGGCCAAACAGCCAGCTCATGCTCCCACCGGTGAAGGCGGCATCGGCGTCCACTTTCTTGCCGCGCTTCAGTGCCTGAAAACTACGCCAGACGCTGCGTAAAATCACCAGATTAACCAGCGCCATGGCGAGTAAAAACAACGCCGATACCGCCGTTCCGATGACGCTGCCGGTATCATGAAACCACGCCATGTTTTTCTGAAATGCCGTCGCGGTGGCGGCAATCGCTACGGTTGCCAGCACCACAATCGTCGAATGACCCAGCGAAAACCACGCCCCTACGCCGCAGGGACGACGACCCTGCTGCATCATTTTTCGCGTAACGGTATCGATCGCCGCAATATGATCGGCATCGACCGCGTGGCGCAGACCATAGCCCCACGCCAGCACGCTCGCCGCCATCAGCGCCCCGCTATGCGCAAACTGCTGCCAGGCCAGCGCCCATACCAGCAAGTTCACCAGAGCTAAAACCAGCACCAGTACCGCCGCCCGCGGCTGCTGGCGTAAGATTCGTAAGAACATCGTGTCTACCTCAATGTACTAATCGGGCGGCGGCAATCACCGCCTGACCGAAGGAGATTGCTCCATCGCCAGCAGGCAGCAGGCGTGGGAACAGAAGAGTAAAGTCGCAGAGCCAGGTGCGAAGTCTGGCGGTCAGCAACCGGTTGTGCATCACGCCACCGCTAAACGCCAGTGTCTGAATGCCATGCGCCAGCGCCTGCTCGCGCATCATCATCGCCAGCCCCTGCGCCAGTGCATCATGGAACGCCCATGCTTTTTGATCTGCCGGTGCCTGCCAGTGCAGCCAGCTCTGCCAGAAAGAAGCCAGGCATAGCTCGCCGTTGCGATACGGCAACCGCAGCGGGTGATCGACGCTTGCACACTGCATCGCCAGCGCTTCGAGGCGACAGGCCGCCTCCCCTTCATAGCTCTGCGTATCGGGGGCGCAGCCCGTCGCGTAAGCAACCGCATCAAACAACCGCCCGCAGGACGACGCCAGCGGTGAGTTAATGCCCCGCGCGACGGCGTTGGCCAGCGGCGGCCAGTTATGCTGATGCAGCACGGCAAGCTCCGGCTCCTGCTGCCAGTAAGGGATAAACGCCAGGCATTGTGCCAGCAGGTTACGCCATGGTTGTCGCGCCGCCAGTTCACCACCCGGTAGCGCCACCGCGGGCAGGCCCCCCAGACGCTGGCAGTCGCGATAGTTCACCCGCAGACACTCACCGCCCCACAGCGCACCGCCTTCTCCCATACCGATGCCGTCGAGCGTCAGTGCGATAACGTCACCGCCGTCGAGCGGCCACTGATGCTCCGCCAGGCAGGCCGCCGCATGAGCATGGTGATGCAGCACGGTCTGCTGCGGTAAACCAAGCGACGCCGCCCACCGCGTGGAGCGGAAACCAGGATGGGCATCAACCACCACCTGCTGCGGGGTAAAATCGTAGATGCGCTGCATCAGCGTCAGCGCCTGCCGCCACTGCTGCTCGACGCCGTCGTCATCCACATCGCCAAAGTGCTGGCTCAGCACCGCCTGCTCGCCGCGCACCAGGCAGAAAGTATTTTTCATATCCGCACCAAGGCACAGCAGCGGCGGCACATCGTGAAACCCCGGCGGCAGCGGCAGCGCGTCCGGCACAAAGCCACGGGCGCGGCGCAGCATTTCGCCGCTGGCACGCATCACCGAGTCATCCATCCGCTGGACGATATCGCGGTTATGCAGCAAAAAGCCGTCGGCGATCTCCGCAAGGCTCGCCAGCGCCTCCTCATTGCTGACGGCCGGCGGTTTACCGCTCAAGTTACCGGAGGTCATCACCAGCGGACGCGCCAGTGCCTGCATCAGTAAATGCTGGACAGGGTTGGCGGGCAGCATCACGCCGACTTCACGTAGCCCCGGGGCGATATCCGGGCTTAAACCCTCAATCAGCGATTTATCAACCAGCACAATCGGGGCGGCGGGGGTCGTAAGACACTGGCGGGCGCTGAGCGGTAGACCGCTGGCATCAGAGGTCATCACCGCCAGCGGTTTCGCCGGGCGATGTTTGCGCAGGCGGAGCAGGGCTACCGCCTCATCGTTTCCGGCATCGCAGGCAAGATGAAAACCGCCAATGGCTTTGATGGCAACAATGCCACCCGCAGCAAGCATGGCAATAGCCGCCTGCAGCGCCGCCTCACCCGCCAGAGACTGCCCGGACGATCGCCAGGAGAGCATTGGCCCGCAGGCTTCACAGGCTACCGGCTGCGCATGAAAACGCCGGTCTGCCGGGTTGCGGTACTCCGCTTCACATGCCGCGCATAACGGGAATGCCGCCATCACCGTGAACGGTCGGTCATAGGGCATGGAATTGATGATGGTAAAGCGCGGCCCGCAATGGGTGCAGTTGATAAACGGGTAACGGTAACGGCGCTCGGCGGGCGTGTTCATTTCGGAAAGACACGCCGGACAGGTGGCCGCATCGGGCACAATTTGGGTGGACATGCTCCCGGCGCCGCTTTCACGAATCGTGAAATCATCCGGTATCTGCGGCCAGTCAAACGCGCTCATAGTGACGCTTTCGATACTCGCCAGCGGCGGACAGCGATCGTGCAGCTGGGCGACAAAATCCCCTTCACCGCCCACCAGCCTGACCAGCACGCCGGAGCCATCGTTACAGACATCCCCCACCCGTCCCAGCTGATGGGCAAGCTGCCAGACAAAGGGGCGGAATCCCACCCCCTGTACTTTGCCGCGAATACGCAGCGCGGTTCCGTAATGGCTCATGCAGGACATTAGAATGGCATGGTCATGGCAGGATCCAGCGCCGTACGACGGCGTTTTTCCGCGCTGAGCTTATCCAGCGTACCGCGGTCGATGCACACCAGCGCATGGGTTGGACACACGCTGATGCAGGCCGGGCCCTCTTTATGCTGGTGGCAAAGATCGCATTTGTTAGCTTCCGCCTTGTCAGCCATCACACTCAGCCCGCTGCCGCTATTGCGGATAACCGGGCGCACCACCACCTCCATCGCTCCGTACGGGCAGGCCACAACGCAGGTTTTGCAACCGATGCAGCGCTCCTGCATCACGTGCACAAAACCAAACTCACGTTTAATGGCCCCGTTCGGGCAGACGTTGGCGCAGGGAGCATCTTCACACTGGCGACAGGCGGTGGCGGTAGAGACGTTAACGCCTTTAATCACGTGAATACGGGGCAGAAAGTTACGCGGCGTCAGCGCGGCACAATCCTGATTCTCCTGATGAGAGACCACGCAGGCCACTTCGCAGGTGCGGCAGCCAATGCACTTGCTCGCATCAGCAATGATGAAACGGTTCATCGGTTTCTCCAGCAATGTCAGTTAGTTGACCAGAGAATGCATAATCCACGCCACTTCTGTAGTGACATGATTATTAAAGACTAATTCTATAATTAAAGGGAAATCGACCTGTCATCGTCACAAATGACGATGACAGGTGACGAGCTCAGGGGTGCGGGTGACGAAGCACGGACTCACGCAGGATGAGTTCTCCCTGAAACGCCTGCTGCTGCTTAAAATCACCGCCATCAAGCATGAATATCAGCCGGTTGATGGTCTCTTTAATCATCTCAGTCACCGGGATCCGCACGCTGGAGAGCGCGGGAAGGGTGTAAGGCGCGAGAGCGATATCATCAAAACCAAACACTGAAACCTGCTGCGGGACACTGATACCCTGCTGCTGCAGCTGTCTGATGGCACCGATCGCCATGTCATCGTTGCTGGCCACCAGCGCGCTGAATTCAGCGTCACGGGCCAGCAGTGTATCCACCGCAGCGGCGCCGGTGGCGGGAGTCCACTTCCCCTGCGCAATCAGCGCATCACGCAGCGGGATCCCGTGCGCCGCGAGCGCATCTTTATAGCCTGAAAGGCGTTCCACGCCGGTAGGGGAATCCAGTGAACCGGTGATAAACGCAATGTCGCGATGTCCGAGCGCAATGAGCTGCTCGACCGCCGCCCGGCTGGTGGCTTTATGATCGCAGAACACGCTGTGGCTGCTGTTACGTCGTAGACGGCGGTTCAGCACCATAATCGGCTGACTGTGGTTCTGGACGATGTCGTCCATCTCATCGACGCTGAGGAAACGCGGATAAATAACAATAGCGTCGCAGCGCAGATCGAGCAGATACTGAATCGCCTCCCGCTCTTCCTGCGCGCTGTGTTTACCGTCGGCGAGGATCAAACGACGCCCCTGATCTTCGGTCATTCGCGCAGCGTGAAACAAAAGCTCGCTGAAATAGGTGCCGTGATACAGGGTGTTGGTCACCACCAGACCCAGGGTCTGAGATTTCTGCGTCGCCAGGTTGCGCGCCAGCAAATTGGGGCGATAGCCGCTCTCTTCGATGGCCTTAAAAACGCGATCTTTGGTTTCCTGGCTGACGTAACCGTTGCCGGACAGCACTCGTGAAACCGTGGCCTTCGACACTCCTGCGCGCTTTGCCACTTCCAGCATCGTTGCCATATTGTAATACCGTATCAATGAGTTGCTGGCAGTGTACTTCAGCCGCTGCGCTTTTTCAGCACCAGGAACCGCCAGGCGATCTCAATCACAAAAATAAAAAATGACCAAAAAGTGATCTTGTTTGGAATCATGAAACTCTTCATGATTTTGTGGAACCGGTTTCCTACACACCCTACACGACGATAAAACAGGACCACAACCCGATGTCCAAAAACTACCCGGCTCTGGCCCGCGCCATCATCGACGCGCTTGGCGGCGTCGACAACATTACCGCCGTCACCCACTGCATGACCCGCTTACGCTTTGTGGTGGTCAATAACGAGCGTGTCGATGCCGCTACGCTTAAAAGCCTGAGCGGCGTGCTGGGCGTGGTGCGCAGCGACAACCAGTGCCAGGTCATAATCGGCAATACGGTTTCCCAGGCGTTCCGCGAAGTCACCGCCCTGCTCCCCGGCACGCTGCCACTCGCCGTCGAACAGGCAAAACCCAAACTCACGCTGCGCCGTATCGGCGCGGGGATCCTCGATGCGCTGATCGGCACCATGTCACCGCTGATCCCGGCGATCATCGGCGGCTCGATGATCAAGCTGCTGGCGATGGTGCTGGAGATGTCCGGTTTGCTCAGCAAAGGGTCGCCAACGCTGACCATTCTGACGGTGATTGGTGACGGCGCCTTTTTCTTCCTGCCGCTGATGGTGGCCGCTTCCGCCGCGCTGAAGTTCAAAACCAACCTGTCGCTTGCCATCGCCATTGCCGGCGTGCTGGTGCACCCGGCGTTTATCGATCTCATGGCAAAAGCCGCCCAGGGTGAACAGGTACAGTTTGCGATGATCCCGGTCACGGCGGTGAAATACACCTATACGGTGATCCCGGCGCTGGTGATGACCTGGTGCCTGTCGTACATCGAGCGCTGGGTCGACAAAATCACTCCTGCGGTGACCAAAAACTTCCTCAAACCGATGCTGATCGTTCTGATTGCCGCCCCGCTGGCTATCCTGCTGATTGGCCCGATTGGTATCTGGATCGGTAGCGCCATTTCCGCGCTGGTGTACACCATTCACGGTTATCTGGGCTGGCTCTCCGTCGCCATTATGGGCGCGCTGTGGCCGCTGCTGGTGATGACCGGGATGCACCGCGTGTTTACACCAACCATCATTCAGACCATCGCTGAAACCGGTAAAGAAGGCATGGTGATGCCCTCAGAAATTGGTGCCAACCTGTCGCTCGGCGGCTCTTCGCTGGCGGTGGCATGGAAAACCAAAAACCCGGAACTGCGCCAGACGGCGCTGGCAGCGGCGGCTTCAGCCATTCTCGCCGGGATCTCCGAACCTGCATTGTACGGCGTGGCGGTACGCCTCAAGCGGCCGCTGATAGCCAGCCTCATCAGCGGTTTTATCTGCGGCGCGGTCGCCGGTATTGCCGGGCTCGCCAGCCATTCGATGGCGGCTCCGGGCCTCTTCACCAGCGTACAGTTTTTTGACCCGGCTAACCCGATGACCATCGTCTGGGTGTTCGGCGTCATGGCGCTGGCGGTAGTGCTCTCTTTCATCCTGACGCTGCTGCTGGGCTTTGAAGATATTCCCGTCGACGCCGACGCCGCCGAGGCGCGGGCAAAACATGCGGCAGAAAACCGCGTTGTAAAAATTTGATTCACATATTAATGAGGTAACGGATGTCGAGTTTTCCGCAGGGATTTTTATGGGGCGGCGCCCTGGCCGCCAACCAGTCGGAAGGGGCATACCTTGCTGGCGGTAAAGGCTTAACCACCGTGGATACCATTCCCCACGGCGAACACCGGATGCCGGTTAAGCTGGGGCTTGAGAAACGCTTCACCCTGCGTGAAGACGAATATTATCCGAGCCATGAGGCTATCGATTTCTATCATCGTTACAAAGAAGATATCGCTCTGATGGCGGAGATGGGCTTTAGCGTCTTTCGCACCTCTATCGCCTGGAGCCGCCTCTACCCGCGCGGCGATGAGTTGACGCCAAACCCTGAGGGCATTGCCTTCTACCGTGCCGTTTTTGAAGAGTGCCATAAATACGGAATCGAACCGCTGGTCACGTTGTGCCACTTCGACGTACCGATGCATCTGGTGACCGAGTACGGCTCCTGGCGCAGCCGCAAGATGGTCGAGTTTTTTACCCGCTATGCGCGAACCTGTTTCGAAGCCTTTGACGGGCTGGTGAAATACTGGCTGACCTTCAATGAAATCAACATCATGCTCCATAGCCCTTACTCGGGCGCCGGTCTGGTATTTGAAGAAGGTGAAAATCAGGAGCAGGTAAAATATCAGGCCGCACACCACGAGCTGGTGGCGAGCGCCCTCGCCACCCAAATCGCTCATCAGGTCAACCCCAACAATCAGGTCGGCTGTATGCTCGCTGGCGGTAATTTTTACCCCTGGTCCTGCAAACCTGAAGATGTCTGGGCGGCACTGGAAAAAGACCGCGAGAATCTGTTCTTTATTGACGTCCAGGCGCGCGGAGCTTATCCGGCCTATGCCGCACGGGTGTTCCGTGAAAAAGGCATCAGCATTGTCAAAGCGCCGGGTGATGATGAAGCCTTGCGGCACACCGTCGACTTCGTCTCTTTCAGCTATTACGCCTCTCGCTGCGCCTCAGCTGATATGAATCAGCAGAAGACTAATGCGGCAAACGTGGTGAAATCGCTGAAAAACCCGCACATCCAGGCAAGCGAATGGGGCTGGGGGATTGACCCGCTGGGACTGCGCATCACCATGAACATGATGTACGACCGCTACCAGAAACCGCTGTTCCTGGTCGAAAACGGCCTCGGCGCGCGCGATGAAGTTAACGCCCATGGTGAAATTCACGATGACTACCGCATTGCCTACCTGCGTGAACACATTAAAGCGATGGCACAAGCCATTGACGACGGCGTGCCGCTGATGGGCTATACCACCTGGGGCTGCATCGATCTGGTGTCCGCCTCTACCGGTGAAATGAGTAAGCGCTATGGGTTTGTGTATGTCGATCGTGATGACGCTGGCCACGGTACGCTGGCGCGCACGCGTAAGAAATCATTCTGGTGGTACAAAAAAGTGATCGCCAGTAACGGGGAAGATTTGACGTAGGTGTCGGGTTCCCCTTCACCCTGACCCTCTCCCCACGGGGAGAGGGAAAAATGCTACTCTTCTTCCGCTACCAGCAGAGCGAAACCGCCGTTGCCCTGCCAGTCGCCGAGACGTTGATACAGCACCTCGACGGCGGCTTTAATCTTCGGCGTCATCGGATAATAAAAACCAACAATATCAGGCTGAATGCCGACAAATATCACCTCGCCGATGTCCTCTTTCAGCTGATCGATCAGGTAGTTCAGCGGCATATTGTGGGTGGTCATCAGGAACATTTCTGCAATATCGTCCGGGTCGACAATGCGAATTTCACCGGGTTCGAGCCCCATGTCAGTGGCATCGACAATCATCAGCCGCTGTGGCTGCAGTTCACGGATGGCTGCCACTTCTCTTTCCGGCGCACTGCCGCCATCGAAAACAATCCACTCACCCTGCGGCGCGGCGGCACACATTTCCGCCAGCAGCGGACCGGCTCCGTCGTCTCCCATCATGCTGTTGCCGACGCACAGTATTACGCTGGTCACATTAATCTCCCACCTTAATTGAAGAAACACCCTGCTGATGTCAACGAAACTTCAGCGCCGAATATCTTATATTGCACGCAGCACATAAATACTGATCTCAAATAGCATTGCTGAATCATTGCGACTATCAGACGATTTCTATCGAACAGGCTGAAGAGATGAATGACGTAAAGAAGCTGTCAGGCAAGAAAATAAGAACGATTCCCATTTCAAATGAGGAATGGAATAAACACCTGATAGCGATGATTAATTCCGGCGTCGAACCTGAACTGCTGGAATTCTTTCATCAGTTAAAAGACGAGCGTGACGAATATCGTATTCTGGTTGATATCACCAACTCGGTGCTGGCCCACCTCGATCGTGATGGTCTGGTCGGCGCTATCGCCGAAGATATTCATCGTTATTTCGCCATTCCGTCAGTCGCTATCGCCTTTCTCGACGGCGGAAATGCAGGGCACTACCCGGTTACGCACTGCCTGTGGAAAGAGGATAACCGCTATTACTGCGAACAGAAAAACTATCCGCTGACAAATCACCTCCAGCAGCCACAGGCGGTGGCGCTGAGTGAACACACCAGTGAACCGCTGCTTCACCATCTTTATTGTGCTGGAATGCGGGTGGCGCTGCTATTACCGCTAACCTTTAATTCCCACTCGCCGGGTATTTTGATCCTCGCCCATACCGATATCGGCGCGTTTACTCCCGCCGTCTGTTCGCTTTTGGGACAAATCGCATCGCGTATCAGCATTGCCGTCGATAATTCCAACGCCTGGGACGAAATAACCCGGCTTAAAGATGCACTGAAACAGGAAAATACCTGGCTTAACGAACAGATCCAAAATGCTGAAAGCCTGAACGATATTATTTTCCAGAGCGCGGCGATGAAGAATTTGCTGCGCCAGGTCGAGATTGTCGCGACCAGCGACAGCACCGTTCTATTGTTGGGTGAAACCGGCACTGGCAAAGAGCTTATCGCTCGCGCCATTCACAAACTCAGCCCACTGTCTGCCGGACCGCTGGTAAAAATTAACTGTGCCGCGATCCCGGCAAGCCTGCTGGAAAGCGACCTCTTTGGTCATGAAAAAGGAGCGTTTACCGGTGCCACCAGCACCCATATCGGACGCTTCGAAATGGCGGAAGGCGGTACGCTGTTTCTCGACGAAATTGGCGACATGCCGCTTGAGCTGCAGCCCAAACTGTTGCGGGTACTGCAGGAGCGCGAAATCGAGCGCGTCGGCGGCCACCAGGTTATCCCGGTGAACGTGCGGGTAGTGGCCGCCACCAACCGCAATCTGCAGCAGATGGTGGAAGAGAAAACCTTCCGCAGTGACCTCTTTTACCGCCTGAACGTCTTCCCGGTGGAGGTGCCTCCGCTGCGCGATCGCCCGGAGGATATTCCCCCACTGGTGACCAGCTTTACCCGTAAGCTGGCAGCGCGAATGAATAAAACTATCGATACCGTCCCTGCCGCCGGGATCCAGGCGCTGTGCAGCTACCCGTGGCCGGGTAACGTGAGGGAGCTACAGAACGTGATTGAACGTGCGGTGATCCTCACCCAGGGCAGTACGCTGAATCTGCAGCTTAACGATCTGAAAATACCGACCGCTGTCGCCCCGGTGGCACCCGCCCACACGGCAACCCGCAGGCTGCCCGCCATGTTCAACCCGCAGACGCCGGAGAACGACGATGCCGAGCGGGCCCGTATTATTCAGGCGCTACGCGAAACCAACGGGATTGTCGCCGGGCCGAAAGGCGCGGCTATCAAGCTTGGGCTAAAGCGCACTACGCTATTATCGAGAATGCAGCGGTTAGGGATTAACACGCGGGAGCTGTAAGCGCTCCCGCATTATACCCGTCATACTTCAAGCTGCAGGTGCGTTGGCTACGTTTGCCTGCAACTCGAATTATTTAGGGTTTAGTTGGGCATCAATGACGTTTAACGATCAGGTAAATCGCCGGTTCGCGCTCAATTTCCGCCAGCAGCTCAATCAGGCGCAGGCTCCAGCTTTTGAAGGGCTCTGCGCCGGTTTTACTCAGCGCATCAACGGTATGGGCGAGCAACGAGGTGTGCGTCGAGTCGATGGTAATTTCACCAAACTTCAGCAGCCCGCTCAGTTTGCGCCGCCCCTCACCTTCGGGCAACAGCGCCAGCCAGTCGTTGAAGCCTGCCAGCGGACACTGTAGCTCCGTTTTCAGACAATCAATCATGCCGACGTGATGACCAATCGCCAGCGAGTAGTACATCACCTGCTGGCTTTCGGTGGGCATATCCTCGTCGCTGTCGACAAACTTCTGGCGCAGCGACCAGAAGGTCACTTTTCCGCTGTCGCTCATGCCACCACCTGCCCGGCAACAATGCCCGTCAACCGCTGCACAATCTCTGCCAGCCGCGGATCGTTTTCCTGCTTGAGCCAGGCTTCAACGCCCGCCGCTTCTTTGTGCTGCAACAGGTCGAGGAAACGGTGGCTTATCATTTTCCCCTGCCGGTAACCGGCCATTCGCCGCGCTTCACGCTCAACCGACACGCGCAGGCTCAACGGGATATCCGGCAGGATAAGCGTTGGCTTCTCGTCCTCACCCTGGACGTGTTCAATGCCTTTCAGTTTTTGGTCGAGCAACCCCAGCGCTACGGCAAAACCGTGGATGGTCGCCGCAGGAGTTGGCGGGCAGCCCGGGATCCACACGTCTACCGGCACGATGGTGTCGCTACCGCCCCAGACGCAGTAGAGATCGTGGAAGATCCCACCGCCGACGCCGCAGGCGCCGTAGGAGATGCAGATTTTCGGATCCGGAGCCGATTCATACGCCCGCAGCGCGGGTACGCGCATGGCGCGGGTCACGGCGCCGGTGAATAGCAGAATATCGGCATGACGCGGTGAAGCCACCACTTTGATACCGAAACGCTCGGCGTCGAAAACCGGGGTAATCGCGGAGAAGATCTCGATTTCGCAGCCGTTACAGCCGCCGCAGTCCACGCGGTAAACATAAGCCGAACGCTTGATATCTTTCAGCAGCGTTTGCTTCATCCGTGCGACGTCGTCGGCAAGCGTAATCGGCTGGCTGACGTGATGGTTAAATTCGCTCATGACGCTCCTCCGCGACGGTAAAACTGATGGGCTGCCGGTCATGACTGGCGAGGGTCTGCTTGCGTTTGCACGCCGGGCAGGTACAGAACTGCTCGCTCATCCCCGCCAGCGCCTCATCGCTGACGCCGGACTGGCGCAACAGCTCGATGGCATATTGCACCGATTTCTCCGGCGTGAAAGGCTGCTGGCACGACACGCAGTGCTGCAGGCGAAACACCGCCGTCACGTAAAGATCGGCTTTATTCGTGACCGCCAGTTCGAAATCTTCCGACAGCCGAATGGCGTTCGTCGGGCACACTTCTTCGCAGCGGCCGCAGAAGATGCAGCGACCAATGAACAACTGCCAGATGCGTTCGTTCGTTTCCGGATGCGTTTCCATAGTCAACGCATTCGCCGGGCACGCCATCGTACAGGCGGCGCAGGCGATACACTGCTGTGGGTTCAGCTCCGGTTTTCCACGAAATCCCGGGCAAACCTCCAGCGGCTGGAACGGGTATTTCACCGTCGGTTCACCGGCTTTCAGGATAGTTTTAAACAGTTTCAGCATCGTTCAATCCTTACTTAAGCGGCGACTGGGCGCGCTCAATGCCATAACGTTCAATCTCTTTGTACGGCACCGTGGTGGATTTGCGTTTGCGCACGTCCACTAAGGTCACGCGGTCGGTACAGGAGTAGCACGGGTCAAGACTCCCGATAATCAACGGCGCATCAGAGATATGGTTGCCGCGTAGCATGTAGCGCAGCACCGGCCAGTTGGCGTAGGTCGCCGCACGGCAGCGCCAGCGGAACAGCTTCTGGTTATCGCCGAGCATGCTCCAGTGCACGTCTTCACCACGCGGTGCCTCAACGTAGCCCAGCGCAAACTTATGCGGCTGATAGGTAAAGCCCTCGGTCAGCAGCGGCCCTTCGCCCATGGTTTCCAGCGCATATTCAATCATCGCCAGCGAGTCAAAGGTCTCTTTTACCCGCACCATCACGCGGGAGAAGACGTCGCCGCCGTCAAAGGCAAACAGGGTTTTCGGTAGGTTGCCGTAGTCGGCGTACGGGTGGTCAAAACGCATATCGCGCTTGAAGCCGCTGCCACGGATAAGCGGGCCCACCGGGCTGTAGTCGCGCGCCACCTGACGGTCGAGGATCCCCACGCCCTGGGTACGCTGTTCGATGTTTGGCGTCGCCATCAGCATCTCAACCAGGTCACTGACCTCGGCACGCATCTCGCGTACCAGCTGCAGCGTTTTGATCCGCTGCTCTTTCAGAATGTCGCGGCGAATACCGCCAATCAGGTTCAGGCCGTAGGTTTTACGCGAACCAGTGAGCAGTTCCGCCATGGTCATCGACTTCTCGCGCACGCGGAAGAACTGCATAAAACCGGTGTCGAAGCCGACAAAGTGACTGGACAGTCCGATATTCAGCAGATGGCTGTGCAGGCGTTCAACCTCCAGCAGAATCGAGCGAATGGTGTGCGCCCGCTGTGGCACGACGATACCTAAGGCATTTTCAACCGACGTGGCGTAGGCCACGCTGTGGGCAAAGCCGCAAATGCCGCACACGCGGTCAGAAAGGAAGGTGACTTCGTTATAGCCCATGCGCGTTTCAGCGAGCTTTTCCATCCCACGGTGTACGTAGAACAGACGGTAATCAGCATCGACTATCTGCTCGCCGTCGACGAACAGGCGGAAGTGGCCTGGCTCATCGGAGGTGATATGCATCGGGCCTACGGGCACCACGCGCGAACTCTTGTCACCGTCATTGATAAACGGATAGGTTTCAGTCTCCGTCGTCGGTGCCGGGCGCTGGCGATAGTCCATCGCATCTTTGCGCAGCGGATACATATCATCCGGCCAGTCGTCCGGCAGCACCAGACGGCGCTCATCCGGCAGACCCACCGGCGTCAGGCCGTACATGTCACGGATTTCACGTTCGCCCCACACCGCCGCCGGAACGCGTGGCGTGACGGACGGGAACTCAAGAGAGTGATCGACCAGCGCCTTCACCACCACCCAGCACTTCTCGCCCTCTTCCATCGACAGCGCATAGTACACGGCGAAATGGCCGTTAAGGGTGCGCTCATCGTTGCCGAACAGCACCGGCAACCAGCCGCCGCACTGGTAGTAAAGAAACTCGACTATCTCCGGCATCACGTTCATTTTGACGGTGATGGTGAGCTGGTCGTTGGTCTGGCGTTCTTCATCAAGAATGGCGCCGGGGAATTTCTCCCGCACCGCCGCCACATAGCCCATACCACGAAGACCACCCTGCGCCAGGCCGTTCATATATTGTTGATAACTCACTTCATTTCTCCAGTACACTCACGGGTGCAATCACTGTGATTCGAGGATGTGGCGCGGCTTGCCGCCCATGGCCATTGAAAGGTTTGCTGCGGCGTGGCCTTCATCACCACCGAGGCGGCGTTTTCCAGCATGCGGCTTACCGGCTGCGGAATATGCGTCCCCATAAGCAGCATCAGCACCAGCAGAATCGCCATCGGCAGCGTGGTCAGCAGACCAAGCTCACCGCGGCTGGTGGCTTGTGGGGCGGCACCAAACAGCAGACAGGCCACCATGCGTACCAGGCCGCCGAGCACCACGGTTAACAGCAGCAACAGGACGATGGTCAGCCATAAATGCCCGGCTGCCAGCCCCGCGGTGACGGTCATAAACTCACTGAGGAAGATGTTGAACGGCGGCATCCCGCCGAGCGCCAGCGCGCCTCCCGCCAGCAGTACTGCGCTGAACGGCATCAGTTTGAGCATGCCGCGCACCACGCCTAAATCACGGGTGCCGTACTTGAGCAGTACGTTACCGGAACCACAGAACAGCAGCGTTTTCGCAAGGCTGTGGTTGAGGGTGTGCAGCAATGCCGCCAGCACGCCAAGCGGGCCGCCAATCCCTAATGCCACGGCGATAAGCCCCATGTTCTCCACGCTGGAGTAGGCCAGCAGACGCTTAATGTCATGCTGTACCAGGATAAAGAACGCCGCCACGGCCACCGACAGCAGGCCGAAAATCAGCAGCAGCGTGCTCGGGAACTGTGGGCCAATGGCCTGGCTGATGATGATGTAGAAACGAATAATCACCAGCAGCGCGCAGTTGAGCAGCACCGCCGACAACAGTGCACTGGTAGGGCTTGGCGCTTCACTGTGCGCGTCCGGCAGCCAGGCATGCATCGGGAACAGCCCGGTTTTGGTACCAAAACCAATCAGCACGAACACAAACGCCAGGTGCATCAGCGTTGGGTCAAGTTCCCCGGCATGTTTCAGGACCTCGGTCCAGAAAATGGCATTGCCAGGATCCGGCATAAAGCTTGCCGCATTGGCGTACACGAGGATGGTGCCGAACAGGCCAAACGCAACGCCGACGGTACAGATGATGATGTACTTCCACGCCGCTTCCAGCGACGAACGCTGGCCGTAGATCCCCACCAGAAACGCCGAACTGAGGGTGGTGGCTTCAATGGCTGCCCACATCACAATCAGATTATTACTGGTCACCACCAGCATCATGGTGAACAGGAACAGATGGAAGAAACCGTAGTAGTTGCACAGCGTCGCAACCGAGATTTCCCCTTCGTCTACCTCGTGGCGCATATAACCCATCGAGTACATCCCGGTCAGAAAACCGATAAGGCCAAGGATGCCAAGGAACAGTGCGCTCAGGCTGTCGACGTGCAGCCACAGGTTGCTGGAGAAAATGTCCCCCTGCTGATACACCGCGCCTACGGCGTAAAAAGTAACGCCGAGGAGCGCGAGAATACCGATACCGTGCAGCAGCGTGACCGCCGACCGTGCCGCAGCGCCGAGCGGCCTGCAGGCAAACGCCAGCAGCGAAAACAGCAGCGGCGTGACGATGAGTAAAGTAAAAATAGCATTATGACTCATGGTGTTATCCCTTCAGCGCCGTCAGTTTATTCACATCCAGCGTGCCGAGCGTGCGCCAGATTTTCCTCACCAGCAGCACCATGACGATCACCGCAAAGATAGCGTCAGTGGCAATCCCAATCTCCACCAGCTCCGGCGCTTTGTTCGCCAGCAGGGCGAGCACCAGGTGGGAGCCGTTCTCCATCAGGCAGTAGCCAAACACCTGCTTAAGG
This sequence comes from Yokenella regensburgei, assembly GCF_003634235.1. Lineage (NCBI taxonomy): Bacteria > Pseudomonadati > Pseudomonadota > Gammaproteobacteria > Enterobacterales > Enterobacteriaceae > Yokenella > Yokenella regensburgei. Next base: position 190,390 of record NZ_RBIZ01000004.1, read on the forward strand.
ATGTTGCGTTGGGTCACGATGCACAGCAGCCCCAGCAGGAAGTGACCCAGCGCCACCGCCAGAGCAGGCTTCAGCTCGTGCAGCAGCGGCAGCGCCACCGGGCGCACCACAAACCAACACAGCACCACGATCACCGCTGCGGCAACCATCAGCATTGCCGGGCTTATCAGGCTCACATCGGCTGCAGGGTCGGAGATCTTACGCAGGGCAAAGCCCATGATCAGCGGCACCAGCACCACCTTGGTGAGAAACGCGCTAAACGACCACATCAGCAGTTGTTCAGAATCCAGCGTTCTCGAGAGGGTGAAGAAAATCAGCACCAGCACCAGAGATTGCAGGGCGTAGAACCAGCAGGAACTACGCGGATGCCTGGCACCAATCACCAGCAGTGATGTCACCATCATCAACCCGGCGAGATTATTAACAATTAAGGCTCCGGTCATCATCGACTCCCTTAGTTAAGCCAGAGGGCAGCAATGACGCTCGAGCACAGCGACATCACTATCAGCACGACCAATACCACACGCATTGCCAGCGGCAGCGGCGACATCTGCGCCACTTCCGGGCTCGGCTCACCGGGCACCACGCGACCAAACCAGTAAATCAGCCAGCCGAAGCTTGCCACCGACTCAATCAGCGCCAGCACCATTACCGGGATCAGCGCCCAGTCGTGGGTAGAGAGTGAGAAACCGGCGGCAAAAATCGGGAATTTACTGAAAAATCCGTTGAATGGCGGCACCCCGGCAATCGCCAGCGCGGCGGCGCAAAAGCCGATACCGAGCAGCGGAGATTTCCCCATCACGCCGCGCAGTTTCGGCAGCAGGCGCGTACCGCAGCTGTAGCTGAACGCCCCGGCAACGAGGAAGAACAGGCTCTTGGCGAACGCGTGGTTGAAGATGTAGGCGATACCGCCGTCGAAGGCCTCTTTCGAGCCCAGCACCGCCAGCGACAGCGCGAGGAAGATCCAGGCGAGCTGCGCAATGGTGGACCACGCCAGCAGGCGCTTCATATCTTTCTGCGGCAGATACATCATAAAGCCGTAGATAAGGGTGATGGTCGCCATCACAATGCCGACCCAGCCAATCACGTGCGGCACATTGCCGCCGTCAATAATGGCGCGGGCAAAGATATAAACCCCGACTTTGACCATAGAAGCGGCGTGCAGGTAAGCACTCACCGGGGTAGGTGCTTCCATCGCGTCCGGCAGCCAGGCCTGTAACGGCAGCTGCGCAGATTTCCCCCATGCGGCGAACAGGATCCCGCCGTAGACGATGTAGCTGGCGCTGCCGGAAAGCTCGCGGAGCGCGCTCAGGGCAAATGTCCCGGTGTTGAGGAACAGCGTGGCCGCCGCCAGATACAGCCCCAGTGAAGCCACGTGGGTGATCAGCAGCGCTTTCATTGCCGAACGCTGGGATTTTGGCGTCTGGTAGTAACCAATCAGCGCCCAGGAACAGCCGCCGGTAATTTCGAAGAACAGCAGTTGCCCAAGCAGCGTGGATGAAAGCACCAGCCCGGCCATCGCGCCGATAAAGATAAGCAGAAACGCGTAGTAGCGATTGCCGCCATCATGCGGATGCTCACGGTTGCCGGTGGTCAGATAACCGGTCGAGTACAGGCTAACCAGCAGGCCAAGGAACACCACCGCAAACACAATCAGCGTGCTTATCCGGTCGATAGTGAAGCCGAAGAGCGCCACGCCGTGATAGCTCGCAAGCGTTACCGTTTGGGCGACCTTTCCGCCCACCAGAAATTGCCAGCCGAGCGCCACGGTGCCAAGGGTTGCCAGCAGCGCAAACAGGGTACAGATAATGCGCGCCCGGCGCTGGGGCAGACAGGCCGTCAGCAGTGCGCCGATAAACGGCAGCAGCAGGGTCGTCAGCGCTATTTTTTCCATCATTGAGTGCGCTCCTTACAGACCGGTAAAGTAAAAGACGAAGGCCAGCACCGCGACGCCGAAACCAAGCCAGGTCACGCGGTGGGTCAACAGAAAGCGTCCGCGCGCCAGCGAGTTCTCAACGATGGAGGCCAGCACAAACACCACCACCAGCTTGATGAGCATCACCACCAGCGCCAGCAGCAAGGCCGATGCCGTAAAGCTCGTCGCTTTGCCAAACGGAATGAACACCGCGAGGAACATTTCGGCGACCACCACCTGCTTGAGGCCAATCCCCCACTTCACCAGCGCAAAGTCGGAGCCGGAATACTCGGTCAGTGGCCCTTCCTGCAGCTCCTGCTCGGCTTCCGCAACGTCGAACGGGATTTTGCCCATTTCGATAAACGCGGCAAATCCGCAGGCGAGGAAGGCCATGAAAATCGCCAGTGGTGAAGACCAGCCTTCTGACAGCACGGCGCTGATGGTGCCAATATTGGTAGAACCGACAATCAGCGCCACCACCAGCAGGCCGAGGATTAAAATCGGCTCCACCAGGATGCCAAGCGTCAGCTCGCGGCTGGCGCCAATTCCGGCGAAGGTGCTGCTGCTGTCGAGCCCGGAAAGCGAAAAGAAGAAGCGGAACAACGCAAACAGGTACAGCAGGGTTATCAGGTCTCCCGCCCCGCCGAACGGCGAGGTACGGGTAAAGACCGGCAGCGCCATCGCCACCAGCAGCATGCTGCTGAGCAGCACCCACGGCATAACGCGGAACATTGCGCCGGACTGCTTCGGCCCTACCGGCTGGCGCTTCATGAGCTTGCCGAGGTCCCGGTAGTCCTGAAGAATGCCCGGGCCACGGCGCGACTGCATTCGTGCGCGGATCTGGCGGGAAATGCCGGTCATCAGCGGCGTCAGCGCCAGCAGCACCGCTGCCTGGCAGAGCGCAAACAGCCCCATTCCCCACTCTGGCGTTTGTTGGATTAACATCTCATTCTCCTCACAGGGCCACGGTCAGTAACAGAACGACCAGCGCCACCACCACGTACAGGCAGTAGAGGCGGAAGTCCCCGCTCTGCATCCGCTGGATCCCGGCACCCATCCGCTGAACCAGGCGCACCAGCGGCCAGATAATGCGATCGTCCCAGAACGGCTCGACCGCCGCGGCGCCTTCGGTGACTTTCGTCAGGCTGCGGTTTAGCCGTGCAGAAGGATCAAGCTGCTTACGCATCCGGTACAACGGAGCGAACATCACCCGCAGCGGCTGGGTAAAGCTGCCTGCGGAAGCAGACATCGCCTCTTCCCACGCGTAGCCACAGGCCCACGGCTCACCGCGACGGCGAAACGCACCACGCTCACCGCGCAGCGCCCACCACACCGCAAGCGGCAGTACCGGCAGCGCAATCAGCAGCAGGAACGAGACCGCCGGAGAGAGCATCGCCTGTCCGCTGCTTCCCGGCTGCAGCACCATGTTGCTTGCCACGGTCACCTCGGCGCCGTGGGTCAGCGAAGCCGCCACCTGCGCCAGTACCGGAGCCACGACGGAAGCCCCGACGCCCAGCGCCACGCACAGCAGCGCCATGACGATCATCGCCGCGGTCATCGGCCACGGCACCTCACGCGCATGCTCCGCCTGCTCGCTGCGCGCACCGCCGCAGAAGCTAATTCCGTAAACTTTGACGAAGCACATCGCCGCCAGCGCACCGGTTATCGCCAGCATGACGATGGCTACCGGCCCCGCCAGACGCATAGCGAAATCGCCGTCGTGACTCATGGTGAAGAGCGACTGATAGGTAAACCACTCGCTGACGAAGCCGTTCAGCGGTGGCAATGCAGAAATGGACATACAGCCGATGAGGAAAGCAGCACCGGTAAGCGGCATCAGCTTCGCGAGACCGCCCATTTTTTCCATATCACGGGTGTGAACGCGGAAGATAACCGCCCCGGCGCCAAGGAACAGCAGGCCTTTAAACAGAGCATGATTCAAAAGGTGGAACAGTGCGCCAAGCAGACCAATGACCGCCAGCACCGGGTGATGGCTGGCAATGCCGACCATTCCAACGCCAACGCCCATCAGGATGATGCCGATGTTCTCAACCGTGTGCCACGCCAGCAGGCGTTTGATATCGTGTTCGGCCAGCGCATACAGCACGCCCAGCACTGAAGATACCGCGCCAAAGGCCAGCACCAGAATGCCCCACCAGCTCTGGCTTGCACCGAGCAGGTCGATACCCACTTTGATGATACCGAAGATCCCGACCTTCACCATCACCCCGGACATCAGCGCGGAAGCATGGGAAGGCGCCGCCGGGTGCGCTTTCGGCAGCCAGCTATGCAAGGGCAACATACCGGCTTTGGCACCAAACCCGAGGAACGCGAGGATAAAGACGACCGATGCCATTACCGGATTCAGATTCAGGTGACGGAAGGATTCAAACTCGAGGCTGCCGCTTTCGCGCCACATCAGGAAGAAGGCCACCATGATGAGCACCGAACCGGCATGGGCGATAAAGAAGTAGAGCAAGCCCGCTTTAATGGACTCTTCGCTCTGGTCGGCAATCACCAGGAACCACGATGCCAGCGACATCATTTCAAACAGAATGATGAACCAGAAGCCGTTATCCATCACCATCAGGCCAACCATCGAGGCGATGAACAGATTCATAAAGAAGCCCATCGACGCAGCGCCTTTGCCAAGATACTCCTCCATATAGGAGAGCGAGTAGAGCGCGCAAAGAGTGACCAACAGCGAGATGACCATCACCATGAAGGCGGCCAGGCTGTCCATACGGACGCTAAATGAGGCAAACGAGAACGGCCCCGTCGCGCTCCAGGTCAGCACCTCACCACCTAACAAGACCGGCAGCGCGCTGCAAAGCCCGAGGATCCCGCCCACGATGGCGCACAGCCCGGCAATGCGGATAGCGCCCCGCTCGTTATTCTGCAGCAGCAGCGAAATCACCCCACCGGCGACATACAGCACCACAGACCACATCAGTAATTGCAGTGAATCCATCAGTTTTGCTCCCCTGTAAGGTTAGCCATGCCCGGCAGCGCATCCGGCATCGACAGCGCCGTCAGCGCCCGGCGCTGCTGCATCTGTGCGTCTACCGATTCAGGCTCGATCAGGTGCAGCGCGTGCGTTGGACAAGAGCGAATGCAGGCAGGCCCTTCCGGCAGGAAATGGCACAGATCGCACTTCACCGCGATGCTGCGGATACCCGCGTCCCAGCTCAGGAACGGGTTTATCCCCTCCGGACTTGTCGGGACGTCGCCGAGCAGCGAAACGGGTACCACGTGTTCGTACTGGCGGGGCACGTCCACCGGCGTACTGCCTGCCGGAGTAATGGCGCCAAAGGGGCACACCAGGCCGCAGAGCTTGCAGCCAATGCACAGGCTCTCATTAAGCTGAACGCCGCCGTCTTCGAAGGCGATAGCGTTCACCGGGCACACCTGTTTGCAGGGTGCGTCTTCGCAATGACGACACAGCATCGGCGCAGTGCTGTTTCCGGTTCGCGTCATCGTAAGCCTGGGGTGTTGCTGTAACCCCTGCGCTTTGTGGACATCCGTGCATGCCGCGAGGCAGGTATTGCATCCGATGCACCACTGAGGATCCGCAATCACAAAGCGGTTCATGTGTATTCCTCTGAAGCTGAAGAAAATGATCTCGCTGGATTAGCAAATCCCGTGCCATTTAATTATTTGTAATAAAATCAAATAAATATACAAAACAAGCGCTCATGGGAGGGTGTCATCGACAGCGTGACGACGTTTGTGACGATGGCAATTTCCCGGTTTCCCTGTCGCCGTCATTAGTGGCGAAGCATCGTCATAAGTGTCACTTCCGGAGTGTCATCCAGACTGTTATCCTTAATAATCATGTGGATACAAGATGGCCTGTATTTTGCACTTCCCCGGCGAATTGCAGACGGAGGCACGATGCACGAAATCACCCTTTGCCAGCGGGCGCTGGAAATTGTTGAACAACAGGCCATGGCGCACGGTGCCAAACGCGTCACCGGGGTATGGTTGAAGGTCGGAGCGTTTTCCTGCGTCGAACCCAGCGCCCTGACCTTCTGCTTTGAGCTGGTGTGTCGTGACACCCTGGCTGAAGGCAGTCAATTGCACATTGAAGAACAACAGGCGGAGTGCTGGTGCGAACAGTGTCAGCAGTACGTTCAGCTGATATCACAGCACGTGCGGCGCTGCCCGCAGTGCCAGAGCGATTCGCTGCAGATCGTGGCGGACGACGGCATGCAGATCCAGCGCATAGAAATAGAGAAGGAATAAGTTATGTGTACCACTTGCGGTTGCGGTGAAGGCAACCTGTATATTGAAGGTGACGAACGTAATCCCCATTCGGCGTTTCGCAGCGCCCCTTTCGCGCCGGCCGCACGGCCAACGATGACGATAACCGGCGTCAAAACCCAGGACTTTACGCCGAGCCAGGATGAGCAAGGTGACCTCCACTACGGCCATGGTGAAGCCGGTACCCACGCACCGGGCATGAGCCAGCGGCGGATGCTCGAAGTTGAAATCGACGTTCTGGAGAAGAATAACCATCTGGCAGCCCGCAACCGCGCGCGCTTTGCCGCCGAAAAACAACTGGTGCTGAACCTGGTATCCAGCCCTGGCTCCGGTAAAACCACTCTGCTTACCGAAACGCTGCAGCGCCTGAAAAACCAGGTCCCCTGCGCGGTCATCGAAGGCGACCAGCAGACGGTGAACGACGCCGCCCGCATTCGTGCCACGGGTACACCGGCGATTCAGGTCAATACCGGCAAAGGCTGTCACCTCGACGCGCAGATGATTGCCGACGCTGCGCCGCGCCTGCCGCTGGAATCTGGCGGCATTCTGTTTATTGAAAACGTCGGCAACCTGGTGTGCCCGGCGAGTTTCGATCTCGGCGAGCGGCACAAAGTGGCGGTGCTCTCCGTGACCGAAGGCGAAGACAAACCGCTCAAGTACCCGCATATGTTTGCCGCCGCCTCGCTGATGCTGCTCAACAAAATCGATTTACTGCCGTATCTCAACTTCGACGTCGAGAAGTGCCTGGCCTATGCCCGGGAAGTGAACCCGCAGATTGAAATTCTGCTTATCTCCGCCACCAGCGGTGAAGGCATGGCCGAGTGGCTCGACTGGCTGGAGACGCAGCGATGTGCATAGGCGTTCCCGGCCAGATTTGCGCCATTGACGACAACATGGCGAAGGTCGACGTCAGTGGGATCCGCCGCGACGTCGACCTCACGCTTGTCGGCGTCACAGACGAACACGGCCAGCCGCGGCTTGGTCAGTGGGTGCTGGTCCACGTGGGCTTCGCCATGAGCATCATCAATGAAGACGAAGCCCGCGACACCCTCGAGGCGCTGCACAACATGTTTGAAGTCGAGCCCGACGTGGGCGCACTGCTTTACGGCGAGGAACGCTGATGCGATTTATCGATGAATACCGCGCCCCGGAGCAGGTGATGCAGCTTATCGCCCATCTGAACGAAAGAGCGAAGCGCCTGAATTACAGCGCCGCACGACCGCTGCGCATTATGGAAGTCTGCGGCGGACACACTCACGCCATTTTCAAATTTGGCCTCGATCAGCTGCTGCCGGAGAACATTGAGTTTATCCATGGCCCCGGCTGCCCGGTCTGCGTACTGCCGATGGGGCGTATCGACGCCTGTCATGAAATCGCCAGTCACCCGGAGGTCATTTTCTGCACCTTCGGTGACGCGATGCGCGTACCAGGGAAACACGGATCGCTGATGCAGGCGAAAGCGCTAGGGGCGGATGTACGCATTGTTTACTCACCGATGGATGCGCTGGCGCTTGCCGAACAGAACCCGGGGCGCAAAGTGGTCTTTTTCGGCCTTGGCTTCGAAACCACCATGCCCACAACCGCCATCACCCTGCAGCAGGCGCTGGCGCGCAACATCGACAACTTCTTCTTTTTTTGTCAGCACATTACGCTCATCCCAACGCTTAAAAGCCTGCTCGAACAGCCGGACAACGGTATCGACGCCTTTCTGGCGCCCGGCCACGTCAGCATGGTGATTGGCACCGAAGCGTACCAGTTTATTGCAAGCTGTTATCAGCGCCCGCTGGTGGTCGCAGGCTTTGAACCGCTCGATCTGCTGCAGGGCGTCAGCATGCTGGTGGAACAGAAAATTACCGCCGACATCCGGGTGGAGAATCAGTATCGCCGGGTGGTGCCGGATGCCGGAAACCCGCTGGCTCAGGCCGCCATCGCCGACGTATTTTGCCTTAACGGCGACAGCGAGTGGCGCGGATTAGGCGTAATTACCGATTCCGGCGTGCAGCTGACGCCGCGCTATCAGCGCTTTGATGCCGAAGCCCATTTTCGCCCGTCGCCGCAGGCGGTTTGCGACGACCCTGCTGCCCGCTGCGGCGAGGTGCTCACCGGGCGCTGTAAGCCTCACCAGTGCCCGCTGTTTGGTAACACCTGCAACCCGCAAAGCGCCTTTGGGGCGCTGATGGTTTCTTCAGAAGGCGCCTGCGCCGCCTGGTATCAATATCGCAGTCAGGAATGTGAAGCATGAAAAATCACGTACAGATAGCCCACGGCAGCGGCGGTCAGGCGATGCAGCAGCTTATCAGCGAGCTGTTTATGCGCGCCTTCAGTAACCCCTGGCTGGCGGAGCAGGAAGATCAGGCGCGCATTGCGCTCTCCCCCCTCACCGCCCAGGGTGACCGACTGGCGTTTTCCACCGACAGCTACGTTATCGACCCACTGTTTTTCCCCGGCGGCAACATCGGCAAGCTGGCGGTGTGCGGAACGGCTAACGACGTGGCGGTCAGCGGTGCGGTGCCGCAATATCTCTCCTGCGGCTTCATCCTTGAAGAGGGGCTGGAGATGGCAACGCTCGAAGCCATCGTCAACAGCATGGCGCAGACGGCGCAGGCCGCCGGGATCGCCATCGTCACCGGTGACACCAAGGTGGTGCCACGCGGCGCGGCGGATAAATTATTTATCAACACCGCCGGAATAGGCGCCATTCCCACCGGGATCCGCTGGGGCGCGCAGCAGATCACCACAGGCGATATTTTGCTGGTGAGCGGCACGCTCGGCGATCACGGTGCGACTATCCTTAATCTGCGGGAAAAATTGGGACTCGACGGCGAACTGCTGAGCGACTGCGCGGTGCTGACGCCGCTTATCCAGGCGCTGCGCGATGTTCCGGGCGTGAAAGCGCTACGCGATGCCACCCGTGGCGGGGTCAACGCCGTGGCTCACGAGTTTGCTGCCAGCAGCGGCTGCGGCATCGAACTCCAGGAAGCGGCGCTTCCGGTAAACCCCGCCGTGCGTGGGTTGTGCGAACTGTTAGGCCTCGATCCGCTGAATTTCGCCAACGAAGGCAAGCTGGTCATCGCAGTTCATCGCGATGCGGCTGAAGCGGTGCTGGCCGTCCTGCGCGCGCACCCGCTCGGCGAACACGCCGCCATCATCGGAGAAGTGGTTGAACGGCGCGGCGTTCGCCTGGCCGGGTTATACGGTGTAAAACGCACGCTTGATTTGCCCCATGACGAACCGCTGCCAAGAATTTGTTAATCATCAGGAAACCGCCATGTCTTACACGCCAATGGGCGACCTCGGACAGCAAGGGCTGTTCGACATCACCCGGACACTCTTAAAACAAACCAGCCTGCCCGCGCTCAGCGAAGCGCTGACGGCGCTGGTAAAGCACGCGTCACTGGCAGAGCGGGCGGCGATTATTCTTTGGCACGAGGGGCACCACCGGGCGAGCTACTATCCCGCCGGCGAGGGGGTAAAACCGGTATCTGGCGAAGAAGAAGGTCTGCTGGCGCACGGGCCGGTGCGTCGTTTGCTGTCGCGCCCTGACGCCCTGCACTGTACGTATCAGGAGTTCAGCGATACCTGGCCGCAGCTGGCAGCCGGTGGCTGGTATCCGCCGTTTGGCCACTACTGCCTGTTGCCGCTGGCCGCCGACGGACACATCTTTGGCGCCTGCGAATTCATTCGCGATGAAGCGCGTCCGTGGAGCGAAAAGGAGTACCAGCGGCTCCATACCTTCGCGCAGATCGTCGCGGTGGTCACCGAACAGCTGCAAAGCCGGGCGAGCAACAACGCCGACTACGAAATGCTGTGCAGCGAGCGCGACAACTTCCGCATTCTGGTGGCCATCACCAACGCGGTGCTGTCGCGTCTCGACATGGATGAGCTGGTCAGTGAAGTCGCCAAAGAGATCCACCACTACTTTAATATCGACGCCATCAGCGTGGTGCTACGCAGTCACCACAAGGGCAAGCTCAATATCTACTCCAGCCACTATCTCGACGACCATCACCCGGTACACGATCAGTGTGAAACTGACGAAGCGGGCACGCTGACCGAGCGGGTATTTAAGAGCAAAGAGATGCTGCTTATGAACCTGCGGGAGCGCGACGTGATGGCTCCGTATGAACGTATGCTTTTTAAGGTGTGGGATAACCAGATCCAGACGCTGTGCCTGCTGCCGCTGATGTCCGGCGATACCATGCTTGGGGTATTGAAGCTCGCACAATGCGACGAGCAGGTTTTTAATGCCGCCAACCTGAAGCTGCTGCGCCAGATTGCCGGACGCGTGTCGATTGCCGTCGATAACGCGCTGGCCTGGCAGGAAATTCAGCGACTGAAAGAACAGCTGGTGGATGAAAACCTGGCGCTCACCGAGCAGCTTAATAACGTCGATGGTGAATTTGGCGAAATTATTGGCCGCAGTGACGCCATGACAAATGTGTTAAGGCAGCTCGAAATGGTCGCACCGAGCGACAGCACGGTGCTTATCCTCGGTGAAACCGGCACCGGCAAAGAGCTTATTGCCCGTGCTATCCATAATCTCAGCAACCGTAATCGGCGGCGGATGGTGAAAATGAACTGCGCGGCAATGCCCGCGGGTCTGATGGAAAGCGAGCTTTTCGGCCACGAACGTGGCGCCTTTACCGGTGCCAGCGCCCAGCGAATGGGCCGCTTTGAGCTTGCCGATAAAAGCTCTTTGTTCCTCGATGAAGTCGGCGATATGCCGCTGGAACTACAGCCTAAACTGTTACGAGTACTGCAGGAGCAGGAGTTCGAGCGGCTTGGCAGCAACAAGCTTATCCACACCGACGTGCGCCTGATTGCCGCGACCAACTGCGACCTCAGACAAATGGTGAACGACCGGGAATTTCGCAGCGATCTCTACTATCGTCTGAACGTGTTTCCGCTCCATCTGCCGCCGCTGCGCGAACGACCGGGAGATATTCCTCTGCTGGCCAAAGCTTTTACCGCGAAAATTGCCCATCGACTGGGGCGTAACATCGACAGCATTCCGGCAGACGCGCTGCGCCAGCTTGAGCGCATGGAGTGGCCGGGCAACGTGCGTGAACTGGAAAATGTCATTGAACGTGCCGTTCTGCTAACCCACGGTAATGTGCTACAGCTGTCGTTGCCGGAACTGGCTTACTCGCCGGCCCCCCCGCCAGCCGTGGATGCCGCACTCCCCGGAGAGGATGAAGCGCAGATGATTATCCGCATATTGAAAGAGTGCAACGGCGTCGTTGCCGGGCCCAAAGGGGCCGCACAGCGGCTGGGGCTCAAGCGTACGACCCTGCTCTCACGGATGAAGCGTCTTGGCATTGAAAAGGATATGCTGGTATAACTGACTGATATTAATAAAAACCCTGACCTACTGGAGGAATTATGGCTGTATCCGCTCGTAACCAACTGACCGGTAAAATTAGTGCTGTTGCCACAGGCGCAGTGAATGATGAAGTGGAGCTGACGCTCGAAAACGGGGCGAAACTGGTTGCCGTAGTGACTCACAGCAGCAAAGAGGCGCTGGGGCTGGCGAACGGCAAAGAAGCTATCGCGCTCATCAAAGCGCCGTGGGTAACGCTTGCCACCGAAGACTGCGGCCTGAAATTCTCCGCCCGTAACCAGTTTGCTGGCAGCGTGAATTACGTTTCTGAAGGTGCCGTGAACGCCACGGTGACCATCACCGCCGACGCCGGATTTGAGATTGTGGCGGTTATCACCAACGAAAGCCGCGAAGAGATGCAGCTCAACCAGGGCAGCCGCGTTATTGCCCTTATCAAAGCGTCCGCCATTCTTATCGCCACGCGCGCATAATCACCAAAGCACGCCGTGCCTGGCGCGGCGTGCGCTTACTTCTTCGGCTTGTATTTTTCCGGTAGTTCCGGCACCGGGCGCTTGTCGTCAATTAAATGACGAATCGTCAGGATCGGGTGCCGCCAGAGCATTCTCGGCCCTGCCCAGCGCATCACCTGCTTCATCTCTTCGCGTTTTGCGGGCTGATAGCAGTGAACCGGACACTGTTTGCAGGCGGGTTTTTCCTCGCCAAACACGCATTTTTCCAGCCGTTTGTCGGCATAGGCGTTCAGCGCCTGGTAGTGCCCGGCATCCTGAATGGCGTCGGGGTTGCGGTTTGCGTAAAGCGTAATCATCTTCGCGATGGTCTGCTTTTCCCGCTCAATACGTTTACCCACCGTGGTCTCCCTCCAGACATAAGTTGCATTAATAATACCCCTTTGTATTTCTCTGCACCAGCGCCCGGGATCCCCGGAAAGAAGACGATATTCTGGAAAAGTCCTCGCAGATTTCTCCGCCGCTGCTCGGTGCTACGCCCCTCCCGGTGTACGCTGCTGCACACTGAATCTTCGGTAAATGGAACGAGCAGAGGATAAAAATGAATAAGAGAACGGCAGTTGCTACCCCACCCACTTCACCTGCGTCCCGCAGAGTCACCGTTGGCTACGTTCGTCGCGGTCGTATTGATAAAGAGAGCGGGCTGGCGTTTCAATTTTCACGCACGCCGAGCCTGGTACTCAGCGGTAAATGGCTGGAAGCAGCAGGATTCCCTACCGGCACCCGGGTGAGCGTGCTGGTAGAGCCGGGGCGCATCACCATTCGCCCTATTACCGGTTCAGAAGATAAACCCCACTGAACCGGCAGAAAGCGGCTTTAGCTGTGGCTATCACCGCGCAGCATCGCCCGGAAGTGCGAGACCAACGGGCGCTGGTTAGCCTTGTGCCACGCCGCCCACAGCTGGGTGGAGTAATCCATCCAGGGCAGCTCGCGCAGCACCACGCCTTCCGGGGCGTTGTGTCGCAGGCTGTGCTGAATCAGCGCCAGCCCCAGCCCTGCGGCCACCAGTCCTAACGCAGTCAGCGGTTCCCCGGCTTCTAAACGAATATCCGGGTTGAACCCGGCTTTCACACAGGCGGCAACAAAGTTGTCACGCGAATGCGCATCATCGTTGTGAATAACCGCGATCCACTGCTCATCCGCCAGCTGTTCTGCCACCAGTTTCTCCTCCTGGGCAAGCGGGTGGCTCTGCGGCAGCGCCAGCAGCATACGGTCGTTCAGCACCTGCACATATTCCAGATCCTGCTCGCCGGCATCGGGGGGAGTATCCACCAGCGAAAAATCGAGGCTGCGCTGGCGCAAACCTTCGATCTGGGTAGCAGGCGGCTGGCTGTAGAGCGCGATATGCACGTCCGGGCGCGAATCGCGCAGGGTGCGCAGCGCCGTCGAGAGCACGCCTGAGTGCATGGCGTTTTCAATATAGCCAATACACAGGCCGCCATCTTCACCACGCCCCAGCCGCTTGCCCAGCGATTCCAGCCGATTGGCGTGCGTCAACAGCGATCGCGTTTCGGCTAAAAACGTCTGCCCGTCGGCGGTCAGGCGTATACGCTGCTGGTTGCGTTCAAACAGCATTAGGCCCAGGCGCTCCTCAAGCTGCGCAATCTGGCGGCTTAACGGCGACTGGGAGATATGTAACCGCTCGGCCGCACGCCCTACGTGCTCCTCTTCCGCAACGACCACAAAGTACTTCAACTGGCGTAAATCGATCATGTAAGACCTCAAAGGACTCAAGTTAGACTAATTATGTCCTATCAAGTCACAAGTGCGCAAGGTATTGTGATCTCCGTCACAGAGCAGCAGCAAATAAATGCCCTGCCTGAACCCTAAAAAAGAGGACATCTTCATGAGCATTAAAAATATTCTTCCAGGCAACATCGGCTTAGGCGGCGCACCGCTCGGCAACATGTTCCGCGCAATCCCTGAAGAGGAAGCCCACGCCACCGTCGCCGAAGCCTGGAACCTGGGTATTCGCTATTTCGATACCGCACCGCTGTACGGCTCTGGTCTTTCCGAAATCCGCATGGGTGAAGCACTTTCTCAGTACCCACGTGATGAATTCATTCTGAGCAGCAAAGTGGGCCGCATCATGCTGGATGAAATGGAAGACCCGACAAAACGTGACTTTGGTGAGAAAGGTGGACTGTTCGAACACGGTCTGAAAAACAAAATTCTCAACGACTACTCTGCCGATGCCACCCTGCGCTCTATCGAAGATAGCCTGAAACGCCTGAAAACGGACCATCTGGATATCGTCTGGATCCACGATCCAGCACAGGATTTCTACGGCGACAGCTGGCTTGAGCAGTTCAACATCGCCCGTACCGGTGCGTTCCGTGCGCTGACTCGTCTGCGTGACGAAGGGGTTATCAAAGCCTGGGGGCTTGGTGTTAACCGCGTTGAGCCTTGCGAACTCACCCTGGCGCTTGATGAACCAAAACCGGATGCCTTCCTGCTGGCGGGACGCTATTCCCTGCTGGATCACAAACGCGCCCTGCAGCGTCTGATGCCGGAAGCGCTGGAACAGAACGTCGATATCGTGGTGGGTGGCCCTTACAGCTCCGGCGTTCTGGCGGGCGGTGAGCACTTTGAATATCAGAAAGCCTCTCCGGCAATCCTGCAGCAGGTCGCGCAGATCAACGCCATTGCAGCACGCTTCAATGTGGATGTGAAAGCGGCAGCTCTGAAGTTTGCTCTGGCCAACCCGGCGGTAGCCGCAGTGATCCCGGGCTCCAGCCGTCCGGGCCGTATGGCTGAAGATCTGGCGGCCCTCAGCGCCCCGGTTCCTGCTGAATTCTGGGCAGAAATGCGCCGTCAGAATCTGGTGGCTGAAAACGCCCCGCTGCCGACCCGTTAATCAACATCACGAGATAACTATGAAACTGGATCTGACAGGTAAAGTCGCTGTCGTCAGCGGCTCTACGTCCGGCATTGGGCAGGGTATCGCCGCCGGGCTTGCCAAAGCGGGCGCCACCGTAGTGGTGGTGGGTCGCAACCAACGTGGTGTTGATGCCGCGATAGCTGCCATTACGGCACAAACGCCTGCTGCATTGCTGCGCGGCGTGGTGGCTGACCTTAGCACTGAACGCGGTGTGGCAGAGCTGATTGCAGCGGTCCCCACCGCCGACGTGCTGGTCAACAATCTCGGTATTTTCAACGATAAAGACTTCTTTAGCGTTCCGGATGACGAGTGGCTGCACTTCTATAACGTCAACGTGCTGTCGGGCGTTCGGCTGGCGCGCCACTATGCGCAAGCCATGTCGGACAGCGGATGGGGACGAATCATCTTTGTTTCGTCAGAGTCCGGCGTTGCTATCCCAGGTGACATGATCAACTACGGCGTCACCAAAGCGGCCAACCTCGCGGTTTCCCACGGTCTGGCAAAACGCCTGGCGGGTACTGGCGTCACCGTCAACGCCATCCTGCCCGGGCCGACCTATACCGAAGGGTTGAAAGCGATGCTGGCAGACGCCGCCGCGCAGTCGGGCCGCAGCCCTCGCGAACAGGCCGATGAGTTTGTCAAAACCGCGCGTCCAGGCTCCATTATCCAGCGAGCGGCAGACGTCGAGGAAGTGGCGAACCTGGCGGTTTACCTGGCATCTCCGCTCTCATCGGCGACCACCGGGGCAGCCCTGCGCGTCGATGGCGGTGTCGTCGACACTCTCACAATGTAACCCTCATATATTTAAGAGAAAATTATCATGGCTAATACTACTGTATCGATTGAAATTCCGGCATCCGCCGACAACGTATGGCAACTGATGGGCGGCTTTGACACGCTGCCGGACTGGCTGCCGTTCATTCCGATAAGTGTCTCTTCTGAAGGTGGCCGCGTACGCTCTCTGACCACTTCAGACGGTGGCACGGTGATTGAACGTCTGGAAGCGTTTGATAACCGTCAGATGAGCTACACCTACTCCATCATTCAGGCGCCGTTCCCGGTCGTGAACTACCTCTCTACGATTCAGGTGTTCGCAACCGCCAACGATAACGTCTCCCGCGTGGAGTGGTCCGGTGAATTTACCCCGGTCAACGTTTCTGATGAAGAAGCCGAGGCGCTGTTTGCGGGTATCTATCGCGACGGTCTTGCGGCGTTGAAAAACAACTTCGTTGCCTGACAGCACTCAGGGCGTTGGCAAAAACCAGCGCCCTATTATGAACAAAAACAGAATAGTCTATTGCCATTTATACCATTTTTGTCATCGAGCAACAGGCGTATTCTTCCCCCATCGCGTTACTCCACGCCGTTTAATAAATGAATTCTGGATATAGATATGAAAACCATTACCGCTATTTTTGCTGCTTCTCTGTTATCTGCTGCTGCCTTTAGTGCTTCAGCACAAAGTATCACCGCCTGTGGTTCAACCCTTGATAGCGCTGAAGCCGCGATTGCGCAGAAAGCCAAAAGCATGAACGCCACTCATTACAAAATTACCAGCGCTCGCATGGGCAATACCGTCACCATGAGTGCAGAACTGAATAAATAATCGCGCAAGGAACCCATTATGTTATTTGATAAATATTCGCTGAATGCACTGCCATTAAATAATCGTATTGTAATGCCGCCGATGACGCGTTCCCGCGCCGGGGCAGGCGATGTTGCAACCGACATGATGGCAGACTACTACGCGCAGCGTGCCAGTGCCGGCCTTATCATCAGCGAAGGCACGCAAATCAGTCAGCAGGGTCAGGGCTATGCCTGGACTCCTGGCGTCTACTCCGATGCCCAGATTGCTGGCTGGAAAAAGGTGACCGACGCAGTACACCAGGCCGGTGGTAAAATCTTCGCCCAGCTATGGCACGTTGGCCGCGTGTCACACACGGTTTTACAACCAAACGGCGCGGCACCGGTCTCTTCTTCCGCCATTCAGGCTGAAGGCGTCAAAGTGTTTGTTGATGTTGAAGGGCGTGGCCCGCAGAACGGCGTAGGTGAGATGGTGCAACACGCCATGCCGCGTGCGCTGACCCTGGAAGAGATCCCGGCAATCGTCAACGACTATGCCCAGGCCGCACGCAATGCGATTGCCGCCGGGTTTGACGGTATTGAGCTGCACGGCGCCAACGGTTACCTCATCAACCAGTTTATTGATTCGCAGGCCAACCTGCGTGACGACGAGTACGGCGGCTCGCTGCAAAACCGTCTTCGCTTCATGAAAGAAGTCGTGGAAGCGGTCTCTGCCGCAATTGGCAAAGAGCGCGTGGGGATCCGTCTGGCACCGCTGACCACCCTGATGGGCTCCCGGGACGATACGCCAGAAGCGACCTATCTCGCCGCCGCCAGCGTGCTGAATGCCTTAGGGATTGCCTATATTCATATCGCGGAAGCCGACTGGGAAGATGCGCCGGTGATGCCTGCAGCTTTCAAAGAAGCACTGCGTATTATCTTCCAGGGCACGCTGATTTACTCAGGTAAATACACCAAAGCCCGCGCGGAAGAAGCGCTGGCAAACGGCTGGGCAGACCTGATTGGCTTTGGTCGTCCGTTTATCGCTAACCCGGACCTGCCGCACCGGCTGGCAAACGATTTGCCGCTGAATACGCCGGTTAAAGAGCAATTCTTCGGCGGCGGTAAAGAGGGTTATCTGGATTATCCGGCACTCGCTTAAATTCCAGAAGACCACTGGATAACTTTCCGACGCATCCCGGCCAGGGATGCGTCACAATCAAATTCTGAACGACTCCGATTCCCTCACATTAGCCGTTTTACCCCTTTCCCCTCTGCCTTTTGTTTTCCTGCCCGAAAGACTCCGTTATCATGTCTGCTACGTCACCATAAAGTGCAATGAGAGTGAAGATGAATGAGAACAACTAACTTCACTAACTCATTAAAATTTAAGAAAATGGACATCACAAACGGATGAGCACAATCGATAATTTAGACGCCCACACGCCAATGATGCAGCAGTATCTGAAGCTGAAAGCTCAGCATCCGGAGATCCTGCTCTTCTACCGTATGGGCGACTTTTACGAGCTGTTTTACGACGATGCGAAACGCGCATCGCAGCTGCTCGACATTTCCCTGACTAAACGCGGCGCTTCAGCCGGTGAGCCGATCCCGATGGCCGGGATCCCTCATCACGCAGTGGAAAACTATCTGGCGAAGCTGGTCAACCAGGGCGAATCGGTCGCGATTTGCGAACAGATTGGCGACCCGGCCACCACCAAAGGACCGGTCGAACGTAAAGTCGTTCGCATCGTCACCCCGGGCACTATCAGCGATGAAGCACTGCTGCAGGAACGTCAGGACAACCTGTTGGCCGCCATCTGGCAGGATAGCAAAGGCTTCGGCTATGCCACCCTCGATATCAGCTCCGGACGTTTTCGCCTGTGCGAACCGGCAGACCGCGATACCATGGCCGCTGAACTCCAGCGCACTAATCCCGCAGAACTGCTGTATGCAGAAGACTTTGCCGAGCAGGCGCTGATTGAAGGCCGTCGCGGTCTGCGTCGCCGCCCGTTGTGGGAGTTTGAAATTGACACCGCTCGCCAGCAGCTGAACCTGCAGTTCGGTACCCGCGATCTTATCGGTTTTGGCGTAGAGAACGCCCCGCGCGGCCTGTGCGCAGCGGGTTGTTTGCTGCAGTATGTAAAAGACACCCAGCGCACCGCCCTGCCGCACATTCGTTCCATCACCATGGAGCGCCAGCAGGACAGCATCATCATGGATGCCGCCACCCGTCGTAACCTCGAAATCACCCAGAACTTATCCGGCGGATTTGAGAACACGCTGGCGGCGGTACTGGATAAAACCGTCACCCCGATGGGCAGCCGCATGCTCAAGCGCTGGCTGCACATGCCGGTGCGCAGTACCCAGGTGCTTGTCGAGCGCCAGCAGACGATTGCCGCGCTGCAACCGAGCTACAGCGAACTGCAGCCGGTGCTGCGTCAGGTGGGCGATCTGGAGCGTATTCTGGCTCGTCTGGCGCTGCGCACCGCACGTCCGCGCGATCTGGCGCGCATGCGTTATGCCTTCCAGCAGTTGCCGGAACTTCGCGCCCAGCTGGCTGACGTGAACAGCGCACCGGTACAGCGTCTGCGTGAACAGATGGGCGAATTCAGCGAGCTGCGTGAGCTGCTCGAGCGCGCCATCATTGAATCACCACCGGTGCTGGTACGTGACGGCGGCGTTATTGCGCCGGGTTACCATGAAGAACTCGACGAATGGCGAGCGCTCGCCGACGGAGCCACCGACTACCTCGACAGGCTGGAGATCCGCGAACGTGAACGTCTGGGGCTCGATACCTTAAAAGTCGGTTACAACGCGGTGCACGGCTATTACATCCAGATTAGCCGTGGGCAAAGCCACCTGGCGCCGATTCACTACGTCCGCCGTCAGACGCTGAAAAACGCCGAGCGCTACATTATTCCAGAGCTGAAAGAGTACGAAGACAAAGTCCTGACCTCCAAAGGGAAAGCGCTGGCGCTGGAAAAACAGCTCTACGAGCAGCTCTTCGATACGCTGATGCCGCACCTGGCAGACCTGCAGTTAAGCGCCGCGGCGCTGGCGGAACTGGATGTGCTGGTGAACCTGGCTGAACGTGCGGAAACCCTCAACTACTGCTGCCCAACCTTTACCGATAAGCCGGGGATCCAGATTGTTGAAGGTCGCCACCCGGTGGTGGAACAGGTGCTGAACGAGCCGTTTATTGCCAACCCGTTGAATCTCGCTTCACAGCGGCGGATGCTCATCATCACCGGTCCAAACATGGGTGGTAAAAGTACCTATATGCGCCAGACGGCGCTGATTGCGCTGCTGGCCTATATTGGTAGCTACGTTCCGGCGCAGAAAGTTGAGATTGGCCCAATCGACAGAATTTTCACCCGCGTAGGCGCTGCGGACGATCTGGCGAGCGGCCGTTCCACCTTCATGGTAGAGATGACCGAAACCGCCAATATTCTGCACAACGCCACGGAAAACAGCCTGGTGCTGATGGACGAAATTGGCCGTGGCACCTCTACCTATGATGGTCTGTCACTCGCCTGGGCCTGTGCGGAAAGCCTTGCCAACCGCATCAAAGCGCTGACGCTGTTTGCCACCCACTACTTCGAGCTGACCCAGCTGCCGGAGAAAATGGAAGGCGTTGCCAACGTCCACCTCGACGCGCTGGAGCACGGTGATACCATTGCGTTCATGCACAGCGTTCAGGACGGTGCCGCCAGTAAGAGCTACGGCCTGGCCGTCGCTGCCCTTGCCGGTGTACCAAAGGACGTTATCAAGCGTGCCCGCCAGAAGCTGCGCGAGCTGGAGAGCCTTTCGCCAAACGCGGCGGCGACCCAGATAGACGGTACGCAGATGTCACTGCTTGCTCCTGCCGAAGAAGCGTCCCCCGCCGTTGAAGCGCTGGAAAACCTCGATCCGGATTCCCTGACGCCGCGCCAGGCGCTGGAGTGGATCTACCGTCTGAAAAGCCTGGTGTAACCCCCTCTGACCGGGTCAGACTTCACGTGGCCCGGTCGTTTCTCTCTCCCGCAGGAAATCAATAAACGCACGCACCTTTGCCGGAACATGTCTGGCATCGGGGTAAACCGCATAAATACCCTGTTGAGGAAAACGATACTCCGGCAGCAGCGCTACCAGCGCTTTCTCTGCCAGTGCTTTACCAACCAGCCATTCCGGCAACAATGCAACGCCGCTGCCCGCCTTAGCAAATGCCAGCAACGCGGCAGCGCTGTCCGCATAGAGACGCGGTGATTGAGTAATTTCAAACGCCACCTCCTGCTGGAGCGCATCCGTCAATGTCCAGCGCAGCGGCGACGACAGGCGGTTATGAATAATCCATCCCGCTTCGCTCAAATCCTGAAGCGAATTCATTGGGTGCTGTGCCAGCCAGCCAGGAGAGGCCACCGGGATAATTGCAAACCGGGCGATAAGCGATGCCCGATAGCGGGAATCCGCCAGCGTACCAAGGCGAATGGCCACATCAAAGCGCTCTGAAATCAGGTCTGCATGTTGAGAAGAAGAGACGTGGCGGATGCGCAGATCCGGGTGCTGTTCGCTGAACGCCGCGAGCGCCGGAATAACCGTCCGGCAACCGTATTCCGGCGTGGTGGTGATACGCAGTTCGCCACGCAGGCCATGGTGGCTTGCCCGCACCTCATCCTGCAGGTTTTCCGCTTCCTGCAGCAGTGAAACGCCGCGGCGATAGAAGGTCTCGCCGGCTTCCGTCAGCGTCAGGCGGCGAGTAGAACGCAGCAACAGCGTCACCCCAAGCTCGCTTTCCAGCTGGCGAAGATTAAAGCTCACCACCGCTTTGGTTTGCCCAAGTACGTCCGCCGCCGCGGTAAAACTCCCCGCCTCTACTACCGCGACGAACATGGTCATGCGTTGCAAATTCAGCATAGTCACTCGTCATACTGTCAAAAATATTTTGACAGTATATCTGTTCCGTCACCGTTTATCCGCCGCCCTTCGCTCATTACAGTACGCCTGTGTATTTATGGAGGCGCTATGACGTATCGCAGCAAGGTGGCGGTAATTTTTCTACTGGGGTTCTTCCTCGATCTTATCAATATGTTTATCGCGAGCGTCGCCTGGCCTGCGATGTCGCACAGCCTGCAGGCCACGGTCGCCGGGCTGGCGTGGGTGAATAATGGCTATATTATCGGGCTGACGCTGGCCATCCCTCTCAGCGCCTGGCTCACCAGGCACCTGGGCGCAAAGCGCGTGTTTCTGCTTTCCCTGCTGGTCTTCAGCCTGGGGGCGGTGGCGTCAGGGTTTGCCGGTTCACTGGCTACACTCGTGACCTGGCGTATTGTTCAGGGAGCTGGCGGCGGTTTGTTGATCCCGGTGGGACAAGCGCTGGCCTGGCAGCTCTATAAACCTCATGAACGGGCCAGACTTTCAGCAGCGGTTATGCTGGTGGGCCTGCTGGCGCCCGCGCTGTCGCCGGCGGCGGGCGGTTTACTGGTGGAGACCCTCAGCTGGCGATGGGTATTTTTCGCAAGCGTACCGCTGTCGCTAATAACGCTGCTGCTCGCCGGATGCTGGCTGAAGCCGGGGAAAAATGCCAGCGGGCCGCGCCCTCTGCTGCGCCTTTCCTTGCTTCGCGATCCGCTGCTACGCTTTGCGATGCTGATTTACCTTTGCGTGCCGGGGATTTTTATCGGCGTCAGCGTGGTCAGCATGTTCTGGCTACAGACCATCATCGGCCTGTCCCCTGCCGCCGCGGGTGCGCTGATGCTGCCGTGGTCGCTGGCATCGTTTTTGGCCATCACCACAACCGGAAGATATTTTAATCGCCTGGGGCCACGACCGTTGATTATTGCCGGTTGTCTGCTGCAGGCGCTGGGAATGCTGGCGCTGTTGGTTAGCGATAATCATGCCCTGCTGGTCGTCGCCTTCACGCTGATGGGAGCAGGAGGAAGCCTGTGCAGCAGCACCGCGCAAACCAGCGCGTTTATGTACATCAACCACCACGATATGACCGACGCCAGCGCACTGTGGAACCTGAACCGCCAGCTCAGCTTCTGTCTCGGCGTCAGCCTGCTAACCCTGACCTTCGACAGACTGGCCGCATTTTTACCAATGGCGGTCGCCTGTTCGTGGACCTTCGCGCTCGCCGCAACGCTGACGCTGATTCCGCTTTTGTTTTGCCTTCGCCTGGATAACCGGGCGGTTATCCAACATATTACGACTGAACGGGAACGTGTATGAACCGCTATATCACTGAAGTTATTGATGCTCACATCGCTATTGAGAACTGGCTAGGTCAGGGAGAAGGTCACCCACAAACGCTGCTGTCACGCTTTGCAGCTGACTTTACGATGATCGCGCTGAACGGTTCAACGCTCGACCGTAGTACGCTGGAAAGTTTTTTTCTGACACAGAAACAGGCGCGTCCCGGGCTTAAGATTGTTATTGATAGTATGGACATCGTCGCCGAGTGGCCTGACGGCGCGGTAGTGAAATACCGTGAACTTCAGACACTTCCGGAGCAAGGCCAGAACGTTCGCTGGTCAACGGCGGTCTTTCGTTTGCAGGAGGGGCGAGTGTGCTGGCGCTTACTGCAGGAAACACGCGCGGGGGAATAACAAAGAAAAAGGCCAGTCGATGACTGGCCTTTTTTTGAAAGAACTTTGCTTATTCGCGGAACAGCGCTTCGATATTCAGACCTTGCCCCTGCAGGATTTCACGCAGGCGACGCAGACCTTCAACCTGAATCTGGCGAACGCGTTCACGAGTCAGGCCGATTTCACGACCAACATCTTCAAGCGTTGCCGCTTCATACCCCAGCAGACCGAAACGACGTGCCAGCACTTCACGCTGTTTGGCGTTCAGTTCGAACAGCCATTTGACGATGCTCTGTTTCATGTCATCGTCCTGCGTGGTGTCTTCCGGGCCGTTGTCTTTTTCATCGGCCAGGATGTCCAGCAGCGCTTTTTCGGAATCGCCACCCAGCGGGGTGTCGACCGAGGTGATGCGCTCGTTGAGACGCAGCATACGGCTAACGTCATCAACCGGTTTGTCCAGCTGCTCGGCAATCTCTTCCGCACTCGGTTCGTGGTCCAGTTTGTGGGACAACTCACGCGCGGTACGCAGATAGACGTTCAACTCTTTGACGATGTGGATCGGCAAACGGATCGTACGGGTTTGGTTCATAATCGCCCGTTCGATGGTCTGGCGGATCCACCAGGTCGCATACGTCGAGAAACGGAACCCGCGCTCCGGGTCAAACTTCTCAACGGCACGGATAAGTCCCAGATTGCCCTCTTCAATCAGATCCAGCAAAGCCAGACCACGATTGCTGTAACGACGGGCAATCTTCACCACCAGACGCAGGTTACTCTCTATCATCCGGCGGCGGGAAGCGACATCTCCGCGCAGCGCACGGCGTGCAAAATAGACTTCTTCTTCGGCCGTTAGCAGTGGAGAGTATCCAATCTCTCCAAGATAAAGCTGAGTCGCGTCCAGCACACGCTGTGTGGCACCCTGAGATAACAGCTCTTCCTCGGCCAGGTCGTTATCACTGGGTTCCTCTTCAATCAAGGCCTTCTCGTCGAAAGCCTCTGTTCCGTTCTCATCAAATTCCGCGTCTTCATTTAAATCATGAACTTTCAGCGTATTCTGACTCATAAGGTGGCTCCTACCCGTGATCCCTGCGCGGAACAGGCAGTTAGGCCATGCTCCGCCGAATTATCGCTGCGGCAAATACTGCAGCGGGTTTACGGATTTCCCCTTGTAACGAATTTCAAAATGCAAGCGTGTAGAACTGGTTCCGGTGCTACCCATGGTAGCGATTTTTTGCCCCGCCTTAACTTCTTGTTGTTCCCGGACCAGCATCGTATCGTTATGGGCGTAGGCGCTCAGGTAATCATCGTTGTGTTTGATGATAATAAGATTACCGTAACCACGCAGTGCGTTACCGGCATAGACGACGCGTCCATCAGCGGTCGCGGCGATTGCCTGTCCTTTACTGCCTGCGATATCGACACCTTTATTCCCGTTTTGCGAGAACTGTTCGATAATTTTGCCGTCAGTCGGCCAGCGCCACGATGAAATTGGCGAACTGGTAGACGTACTGCTCGCAGTTGGTTGGGCTGTGTTCACAACAGGTGCCGTTACAGGCGCTGTGACCGTAGTCGCAGGCTTGTTATTAGGCAACATTTTGTTAGCACTTTGTTCACCTGAATCCTCAGAATACGTAATTGTTGGTTTAGAAGCAACCACTGCGCTGGAATTTTGTGCAGGTTTCGTGACCATACCCTGAGAGCCGCTGCTGGCCTGAACACTTGCCGCTGCCACCGCGTTATTGCCGGTAATTGGCTGCCCTGAAGCGTTGCCAACCTGCAGGGTTTGCCCCACATTCAGGCCGTATGGGGCAGGAATATTGTTGCGCTCGGCAAGGTCACGGAAGTCGTTGCCGGTCACCCAGGCAATATAGAACAGCGTGTCACCGCGCTTCACCGTATAGGTGCTGCCGCCGGTATAGCTGCCCTTCGGAATATCACCGTATTTACGGTTATAAACGATACGCCCGTCTGCATTAGTTTGCACGGGCTGCTGTGCAACCTGCTGTGCCGGAGCCTGAGTCGCAGGCATAGTCTGCGTTTGCATCGGCTGGATTTGTGGCTGTGCTACCGGTGCCGATGTGGCGGTGTTGCCCATTTTCGGCGGCGGCGTGATGAGCATTCCGGAGCTGGTGCTGGAGGAGGCGTTGCCACCTACAGAGGACACAGGCGCCGGGGCATTATTTGTCGTTGTACAACCCGCCAGCCAGAATGACACCAGCGATAACGCCGCAATACGGCTTAAGGTAAAATTTGGGCTTCCCGCGCTCATTTATCCCCCAGGAATAAGTTAGATCTTCTTTACCGTGCGACGCGCCGGTAAGGCACTGAAAAATGTGCTTACCCTACGCCCGAACACACGTTCATTAAACCAGGAAAACTCCTGATATCACGCCAGTTCGCCTTTGACTAATGGCACAAAGCGAACGGCCTCCACGGTATCAATAATAAATTCGCTCCCCCGCCGACGAATCCGCTTTAACCACTGCAGTTCGTCGCCAACCGGCAGCACGAGAATACCGCCTTCAGCCAGCTGCGACATCAGCGCCGTCGGGATCTCCGGTGGCGCTGCGGTCACAATGATAGCGTCAAACGGCGCACGCGCCTGCCAGCCCTGCCAGCCATCGCCGTGGCGGGTAGAGACGTTATGTAAATCAAGCTGTTTTAAACGACGGCGTGCCTGCCATTGCAGGCTCTTTATACGTTCCACCGAGCAAACATGATGAACTAAATGTGCCAGGATCGCCGTCTGGTAGCCAGAGCCGGTGCCGATTTCCAGCACCCGCGACTCCTCGGTAAGCTCCAGCAGCTCGGTCATTCTCGCGACCATATAAGGCTGAGAGATGGTTTGCCCCTGGCCAATGGGTAACGCAACGTTCTCCCACGCTTTGTGTTCAAACGCCTCATCGATAAACTTTTCCCGCGGCACCTGCGCAATAGCCTCAAGCACGAGCTCATTGTGAATTCCCTGAGCGCGTAATTGATTCAGCAGGATTTGTACGCGTTGACTTACCATTGCGCATCAACTCCCACGCGGTCCAGCCAACCTGCCACGACCTCCTGCGCATGGTGAGCCGTTAAATCAACGTGCAGCGGCGTCACCGACACATAGCCTTCATCCACCGCGGCAAAGTCCGTATCCGGACCTGCATCGCATTTACCGCCCGGTGGCCCTATCCAGTAGAGCGTGTTACCGCGCGGATCCTGCTGCGGAATAACCTGATCGGCCGGGTGTCGACTGCCACAGCGGGTGACGCGGATCCCTTTGATCTTCTCCAGCGGCAGATCCGGCACATTGATGTTGAGGATGCGCCCGGTACGCAGCGGTTCACGCGCCAGCGCCCGCAGAATTGAGCAGGTCACTGCCGCTGCGGTGTCATAATGCTGGTGGCCATTAAGCGAAACGGCAAGAGCCGGGAAACCGAGATGACGCCCTTCCATTGCGGCGGCAACGGTCCCGGAATAGATAACGTCATCGCCGAGATTGGGGCCCGCATTGATGCCGGACACCACGATATCAGGACGAGGACGCATCAGCGCATTGACGCCAAGGTAGACGCAGTCGGTCGGCGTCCCCATCTGGACGGCAATATCGCCATTTTCGAACGTGAAGGTACGAAGCGAAGATTCCAGCGTCAACGAATTCGACGCCCCGCTGCGGTTACGATCGGGTGCTACAACCTGTACCTCGGCAAACTCGCGCAGCGCTTTCGCCAGCGTCTGAATGCCTGGTGCATGGATCCCGTCATCGTTACTCAGCAATATTCGCATAATCACCTGTTGTATTGATAAGTTCCCTTACCACACCGGTGGCAAAACTTCCCGCTGGCAGCCAGAAGCGCAGCTCAACGGTGACGTCATCCCACCAGTTCCAGTTCAGTTGTTGCGGGTAAAGCAGCATGGCACGACGGGAGGCTTCCACCTTTTCGCGCACCAGCAGCGATTGCAGGAGCGTTTCTTGCGCCAACGCGCTTTGCTCAAAGGCCAGCGCCGCGCGCTGCGTGCCCCAGTCGCCGCTACCCGGCATTGCCGCCGTAATCATCAGCTCACGATTGTCCACCCGAGCCTGCAGTTCGTCGCGCTCTTCGACCGTCGCTACAAACCAGCTGCCGCGCCCCGCTAATTGTAGCGCATCGCCGTCAACAACTTGATTAAAGTCTGTTTTTTTTAATTTATCGCTGACTATCTGATTAAACAAGGCGCTGCGTGCGGCAGAAAGCCAAAAACTGCGTTTGTTGCGATCGCGAACCGGGCCGCCGTTCTCCGCCCAACGCAGCGCGCCGTGCAGGTTACTGCCGCCGATACCAAAGCGCTGAGCGCCAAAGTAGTTAGGCACGCCGCGTTCAACGATAGCCTGCAGACGGGCTTCCACATCGTTACGATCGGTGACTTCCCGCAGGATCAGCGTGAAGGCGTTCCCCTTCAGTGCCCCCAGTCGCAGCTTACGCTTATGCCGCGCGTACTCAAGCACCTGGCAGCCTTCAAGCTCAAACTTGCTGAGATCCGGCATCGCGTTGCCCGGCACCCGGGCGCACAGCCACTGTTCGGTAACGGCATGCTTATCTTTCTGCCCCGCGAAGCTCACTTCCCGGGCATGAATTTTGAGGAACTTCGCCAGCGCGTCAGCGACAAAACGCGTATTGCAGCCGTTTTTACGAATGCGCACCAGAATGTGTTCGCCTTCGCCATCTGGCGCAAAGCCCAGATCCTCCACCACCAGAAAATCTTCCGGATTGGCTTTAAGCATTCCCTGCCCCTGCGGTTTACCGTGCAGGTACGTCAGGTCGTCAAACGCAATCATGGCTTCGCCTTATGCAGTAGCGCCACGGCTTCGCAGGCAATGCCTTCGCCGCGACCGGTAAAGCCGAGCTTTTCGGTGGTGGTGGCTTTCACGTTGACGTCGTCCATATGGCAGCCAAGATCTTCGGCGATAAACACGCGCATCTGCGGAATGTGCGGCAGCATTTTCGGTGCCTGCGCGATAATAGTGATATCGACGTTACCCAGGCTGTAGCCTTTGGCCTGAATACGACGCCAGGCCTCGCGCAGCAGCTCACGGCTGTCTGCGCCTTTAAATGCCGGATCGGTATCAGGGAAAAGTTTGCCGATATCGCCCAGCGCCGCCGCACCAAGCAGCGCGTCGGTCAGCGCGTGCAGCGCGACGTCGCCGTCAGAGTGGGCGAGCAGCCCTTTCTCGTAAGGAATACGTACGCCACCAATAATAATCGGGCCTTCACCGCCGAAAGCGTGTACGTCAAAACCGTGTCCAATTCGCATTATGCCGTCTCCTGGTGTTCAGATCGGGTAAGGTAAAATTCTGCCAACGCCAGGTCTTCCGGACGCGTGACTTTAATATTATCAGCACGGCCCGCCACCAGCTCTGGATGGAAACCACAATATTCGAGCGCCGAGGCTTCGTCGGTGATTGTCGCCCCTTCATCGAGGGCGCGCGTCAGGCAGTCTATCAGCAGTTCGCGGGGGAAAAATTGCGGCGTCAGGGCGTGCCAGAGGTCATTACGGTCAACGGTATGGGCAATGGCCGCTTTTCCCGGTTCGCCGCGCTTCATGGTATCGCGCACGGGGGCTGCCAGAATACCGCCAACCCGGCTGGTCTCACTGAGTTTGAGCAGTCGTTCGAGGTCATCCTGATGCAGGCAGGGGCGTGCGGCGTCGTGCACCAGCACCCACTCGGCATCACCGGCCGCTTTCAGGCCCGCCAGCACCGAGTCGGCGCGTTCGTTCCCGCCTTCTACAACGGTGACCTGCGGATGCAAAGAAAGGGGTAGCGCCTGAAAGCGCGCATCACCGGCGCTAACGGCTATCACCACCCGCTGAACACGCGGATGCGCCAGCAGTGCTGCGACCGCATGTTCAAGAATCGTTTTGTTACCGATTGAGAGATATTGTTTAGGGCATTCCGTTTGCATGCGGCGGCCAAATCCGGCTGCCGGGACCACGGCGCAAACGCCCGGAGTAGTTGCTGCCATGTTTTAATCCTGGAACACGTGTCTATCGATTCGTCTGCGAGGAACCCTGATTGCGTTTAGAGGCGTCCGGCACCAGACGATAGAACGTCTCGCCCGGGCGAGTCATGCTGAGTTCGTTGCGTGCGCGCTCTTCAATCGCTTCCTGACCGCCGTTGAGGTCGTCAATTTCGGCGAAAAGCTGATCGTTACGTGCTTTGAGTTTGGCGTTAGTTGCCTGCTGTGCGGCGACATCATCGTTGACCCGGCTGTAGTCATGCAGACCATTTTTGCCAAACCACAGCGAATACTGCAGCCAGACCAGCAAAGCCAATAATAGCAGCGTTAGTTTACCCATCCTGCCCCCTGAAAAACGGCATCATCATCCCATATCTTGTCCGGGTACTCTACCCCGGGCGCGGACGATGCCGCGTACTCGCGGGAAATGTACCACATTTTATCCGCTAGCACGTATGCCTCGTTGCAGCCCAGCCATTCATCTGCCGCCGTTTAGCCCATCAGCCAGTAAAAAAGCAGGCCGAAAAGCACGACTACCGTCAGTATGGTTGCCGGAAGACTATAGAGCAGTCGACTATTTAACAAAGAGTGTAGCGCAACGCCCACCACCACGGCGACAGGCATCAACGCTAAGAAGAAGGGCCAGGTGTAAAGCAGAAAGAAGACCGTGTTGCCGCCGTAAATCAGAAACGGGATCCCAAGCGCCAGCAGCCAGGACAGGAAGCCAACGACCGCACCTGGCAGTGACCACGTCGTTTCCTCACTCTGGGTGAGCGATTGTCCTGGGGTAATACTGATGTTCTGGCTGCTATCGCGCATATCAAATCCTGTAACCTGACTGGCCGGATAAGTAATATTGTTATCCGGCGCTGTCTCAGGATCTGATGATATCGTCTCGTCGGAGGAGATCTAATAATTGGTTAACCAAATTTGTTACCAATTGTTCACCCTGAAGGTGAATTTCTGGGGCATCTGGATATTCATACGCTGAATCTATACCGGTAAAATTCCGTAGTTCTCCGGCGCGCGCCTTTTTATACAATCCCTTAGGATCGCGGGCTTCACACACCGCCAAAGGCGTATCAACAAAGACCTCGAAGAAACGGTCTTCACCGATAAGTTCGCGAACCATCTGCCGTTCAGCCCGGTGCGGAGAGATAAATGCCGTCAATACCACCAGCCCGGCATCAACCATCAGCTTCGCCGTCTCTCCTACCCGTCGGATATTCTCTTTACGCGCATCATCGCTGAACCCCAAATCACGGCACAGGCCATGACGCACATTGTCACCATCCAGCAGATACGTACTGACGCCGAGGCGATACAGCGCCTCTTCCAGCGCACCGGCGACGGTCGATTTCCCCGAACCAGAGAGCCCGGTAAACCACAGCACAACCCCACGGTGGCCGTGGAGCTGTTCACGCTGTTCACGTGTGACCGGATACGGATGCCAGACGACGTTTTCGTCATGCTGCGCCATCAGCGTCCTCCCAGCAGGTCGCGTGCGCCCCAGTGCGGGAAGTGCTTACGTACCAGCGCATTCAGCTCCAGCTCAAAGGCGCTGAACCCGGATGCCGTTGCCGACGCTTCGCTTTGCGGCTCGCGCACCATACCGGCGCCCACCGTCACGTTCGTCAGACGGTCGATAAAGATAAGCCCACCGGTGACCGGGTTCTCCTGATATTTATCGAGCACCAACGGTTCGTCGAAGGTTAAATCAACCAGCCCAATGCCGTTCAGCGGCAGGTTATCCACCTCACGCTGGCTCAGGTTGTTGATATCAACCTGATACTGCACCGCATCCACGCGGGCGCGGGTTTTCTTCCCGGCGATTTTAATATCGTAGGATTGCCCTGGCTGCAGGGCTTGTTCGGCCATCCACACCACATCCACGCTGGCGCTCTGCACCGCCGGTAACGATGCACCGGCATCGACCAGCAGGTCGCCACGGCTGATGTCGATTTCATCTTTCAGTACCAGCGTAATCGCTTCTCCTGCACCGGCTTCCTGAAGGTCGCCGTCGAAGGTGACGATGCGCGCCACGCTCGATTCCACTCCTGAAGGCAGCACTTTCACTCGCTGACCAACCTGCACGGTGCCTGAGGCCAGAGTGCCGGCGTAGCCGCGAAAATCAAGGTTCGGGCGGTTCACGTACTGCACCGGGAAGCGCATCGGCTGCAGCTCCACCGCGCGCTGGATTTCTACGGTCTCGAGCACTTCGAGAAGCGTTGGACCGCTATACCACGGCATGCTCGTACTCTGCCCTGCCACGTTGTCGCCTTCCAGCGCGGACAGCGGCACAAAGCGAATATCGAGGTTACCAGGCAGCTCTGCGGCAAACGTCAGGTACTCTTCACGAATGCTGTTGAACTTCTCTTCGCTGAAGTCCACGAGATCCATTTTGTTCACCGCCACGACCAGGTGCTTAATGCCCAGCAGCGTGGAGATAAAGCTGTGGCGACGGGTCTGATCGAGCACGCCTTTACGCGCATCGATAAGCAGGATCGCCAGGTCACAGGTCGATGCACCGGTCGCCATATTACGGGTGTACTGCTCATGCCCCGGGGTGTCGGCGATAATAAATTTGCGTTTTTCGGTCGAGAAATAGCGGTACGCCACGTCGATGGTGATGCCCTGCTCGCGCTCGGCCTGCAGGCCATCCACCAGCAGCGCTAAATCAAGCTTCTCGCCCTGCGTACCGTGACGCTTGCTGTCGTTGTGTAATGAAGAGAGCTGATCTTCGTAAATCTGCCGCGTATCGTGCAGCAGTCGGCCAATCAGCGTGCTTTTCCCGTCATCGACGCTGCCGCAGGTTAAAAAGCGCAGCAGGCTTTTGTGCTGCTGAGCGTGCAGGTACGCCTCAACGCCGCCTTCATCGGCAATTTGTTGAGCAATAGTGGTATTCATGACGGCTCCTTAGAAATAACCCTGGCGTTTTTTCAGCTCCATGGAGCCTGCCTGGTCGCGGTCGATAACGCGGCCCTGACGTTCACTGGTTGTTGAAACCAGCATCTCTTCGATGATTTCCGGCAGCGTCTGCGCGTCGGATTCCACCGCTCCCGTCAGCGGCCAGCAGCCCAGGGTACGGAAGCGAACCATCCGTTTTTTGATCATTTCGCCCGGCTGTAAATCGATACGATCGTCATCGATCATCATCAGCATCCCGTCGCGCTCCAGCACCGGACGCTCGGCGGCGAGATACAGCGGAACGATCTCAATATTTTCCAGATAGATATATTGCCAGATATCCAGCTCGGTCCAGTTGGAGAGCGGGAAGACGCGAATACTCTCACCTTTGTTAATCTGACCGTTGTAGTTGTGCCACAGCTCCGGGCGCTGGTTTTTCGGATCCCAACGGTGGAAACGATCGCGGAAGGAATAAATACGCTCTTTGGCTCGGGATTTCTCTTCATCGCGGCGCGCGCCGCCAAACGCGGCATCAAAACCGTATTTGTTCAGCGCCTGCTTCAGCCCTTCGGTTTTCATGATATCGGTATGCTTGGCGCTACCGTGAACGAACGGATTAATCCCCATCGCCACGCCTTCCGGGTTTTTATGCACCAGCAGCTCGCAGCCGTAGGCTTTGGCGGTGCGGTCACGGAACTCATACATCTCACGGAATTTCCAGCCGGTATCCACGTGCAGCAGCGGGAACGGCAGCGTGCCCGGATAAAAGGCTTTGCGTGCCAGATGCAGCATCACGCTTGAGTCTTTCCCGATGGAGTACATCATCACCGGGTTGGAAAATTCGGCGGCCACTTCACGGATAATGTGGATGCTTTCCGCCTCCAGCTGCCGCAAGTGGGTGAGTCGTTTTTGGTCCATTACCGTTCCTTAAGCCTTTCTGTACGTATTAGAAGCGACTATAGGGCGCGGTTTAGAGCAAATGAAATTACGAAATGGAATGAGTAGTTCCTCAAAGGAATAACCCGCCAGGAATAGAAATATCAAAAAGTGCTTAACGCGAGAATTTACGGGGATTTAAGAGCAAATGAAATTGTGTAGCGCGGGTCACAGTTTCATACTAGTGCAGTCATAATATTTTGAACGGTAAGGACACGTTATGTTTTCCGCATTGTGCCAACGCCTGCTTCCTCTGGCGCTCGGCGCATGTTTCGCCCTCCCGGTACAGGCAGCGACCAAACCCGTCGGAGAGATGGCGAACACCCAGGCTCGCTATATTGCCACCTATTTCCCCGGCCGCATGACTGGCTCTCCGGCTGAAATGCTGTCAGCAGACTATCTACGCCAGCAGTTTGCCGCGATGGGCTACCAGAGCGATATCCGCACCTTTAACAGCCGCTACATCTATACCGCGAAAGATAAACGCCAGACCTGGCACAACGTCACCGGCAGTACGGTGATCGCGGCCCATGAGGGGAAATCGCGGGAACAGATAATCGTGATGGCACACCTCGACACCTATGCACCGCTCAATGATGTGGACAGCGAGAACAATTTGGGTGGCCTGACGTTGCAGGGCATCGACGATAACGCGCTGGGCCTTGGCGTGATGCTCGAACTGGCAAATAATCTGAAAAATACGCCAACGCAGTACGGTATTCGCTTCGTCGCCACCAGCGGCGAAGAAGAAGGCAAGCTGGGTGCGGCGAACCTGCTGAAACGCATGAGCGCAGAAGAGCGCAAGAACACGCTGCTGGTGATTAATCTCGACAACCTGGTGGTGGGTGACAAGCTTTATTTCAACAGCGGGAAGAAAACCCCGGCTTCGGTTCGCAAGCTGACTCGTGACCGGGCGCTGGCCATTGCCCGCAGCCATGGCGTGCTTGCCGCTATCAACCCTGGCCTGAATCCCAACTATCCGAAAGGCACCGGCTGCTGTAACGACGGTGATGTGTTTGATGAGGCGGGGATCCCGGTGCTTTACGTCGAAGCCACCAACTGGTCGCTGGGCAAAAAAGATGGTTACCAGCAACGGGCGAAATCCCGCGCGTACCCGGACGGCACCAGCTGGCACGATATCCGCCTCGATAATCAGCAATACATCGACAAAACCCTGCCAGGCCGCATCGCCCACCGCAGCCGTGACGTGGTGAAAGTGATGCAACCGCTGCTGAAAGAGCTGGCGAAAGGCGGGTAATCAAGATGAGGTCAGATGCCCTTCCCTCCCTTACGGGGAAGGGAGGGAAAGTATCACCCTTCGTGCAGCCCGCACTCGCGCTTCAGGCCGAAGAAGCGAGTTTCTTCCTCCGCCATCCCCGGTTCCCATTTACGGGTCGTATGGGTGTCGCCAACGGAGAGATAACCCTGGTCCCACAGCGGATGGTATTTCAGGCCATGTTTTTGCAGGTACTGATAAACCGTGCGGTTATCCCAGTCGATAATCGGCAGGATTTTAAATACCCCACGTTGAATGGCCAGCACCGGCAGATGTGCCCGACTACCAGACTGCTCCCGGCGCAGACCGGCAAACCACGTTTGA
Organism: Yokenella regensburgei; assembly: GCF_003634235.1. NCBI lineage: Bacteria > Pseudomonadati > Pseudomonadota > Gammaproteobacteria > Enterobacterales > Enterobacteriaceae > Yokenella > Yokenella regensburgei. The sequence continues at coordinate 224,846 of NZ_RBIZ01000004.1, forward strand.
GCCTTCAACGCCTTTAGCGCACGGTTCATCGGCTCAACTTTGTTGATGTCGTTATACTTCTCAATCCCTTCGACACCCTGTTCCCACAGCTTACCGTAGCGTGCTTCCTGCCACGCCGGACTGGTGGACGCGCGATAAACCTGTAGATTTAACTTCAGCTTATCGGTTAGCTCATCGATAAACTGATAGGTTTCGGGGAACAGGTAGCCGGTATCCGTCAGGATAACCGGAATGTCGGGGCGAATCTGATTCACCAGATGCAGGCTCACCGCCGCCTGAATACCGAAGCTTGAAGAGAGCACATACTCGCCGGGCAGATTCTCCAGCGCCCAGCCGACGCGGCCTTCCGCGTCCAGCTTTTCCAGCGCGGCGTTGGTTTCCGCCAGCGCCATGACACGCTCAACTTTCGGCAGTTGGTTTAAGGCGTTCAGATCGAGTGCAGACATAGATTCCTCACTTTGCCTGATGCGCTGCGCTTATCAGGCCTACGGGGTAACATCATCGGGTAGGCCGGGTAAGGCGCAGCCGCACCCGGCAGAATGACAGTTATTCCCAGAAGTCACGGGCGGGGTCGAGCACCGGGCGAATGATGCCCGCACGCACCGTAAAGTCACCGAAGCCTTCCTCTGCTTCGCGCTCTTTCGCCCAGCGCCCTACCAGTTCGTCAATATTGTCGAGAATTTCTGACTCAGTAATATTTTCACGATACATGCGCGGAATGCGCGTACCCGCACGGTTGCCGCCCAGGTGCAGGTTGTAGCGCCCCGGCGCTTTACCCACCAGCCCGACTTCCGCCAGCATCGCGCGGCCACAGCCGTTCGGGCAGCCGGTCACACGCAGTACAATATGCTCCTCGCCCACGCCGTGACGGCCCATAATCGCCTCCACTTTATCGACGAAAGTCGGCAAAAAGCGTTCGGCTTCGGCCATCGCCAGCGGACAGGTCGGGAAAGAGACGCAGGCCATGGAGTTTTCACGCTGCGGTTTTACCGCCGCCATCAGGCCGTGCTCACGCGCCAGTTTTTCGATCTTCGCTTTTTCGCTTGCCGGCACACCGGCCACGATCAGATTCTGGTTGGCGGTCAGGCGGAACTCACCTTTGTGGATCTTTGAGATCTCAAGCAAGCCGGTTTTCAGCGGACGCCCCGGATAATCCAGAATACGGCCGTTCTCAATAAACAGCGTCAGATGCCATTTATCATCAATCCCTTTCACCCAGCCGATACGATCGCCGCGACCGGTGAATTCATACGGGCGAATGGGCGCGAACGTGATACCAGCGCGTCGCTCCACTTCCGCTTTGAACGTCTCGACACCCACACGCTCAAGCGTGTATTTTGTCTTGGCATTTTTACGATCGGTACGGTTACCCCAGTCGCGCTGGGTCGTGACCACCGCCTCTGCCACCGCCAGCGTGTGTTCAAGCGGAATATACCCAAACTCACTCGCGGTACGGGCGTAGGTTTTCTTGTTACCGTGTTCGATAGACAGACCGCCACCCACCAGCAGGTTAAAGCCCACCAGCTTGCCATTTTCGGCGATCGCCACAAAGTTCATGTCGTTCGCGTGCAGATCGATATCGTTCTGCGGCGGGATCACCACCGTTGTTTTGAACTTACGCGGCAGATAGGTCTGGCCGAGGATCGGTTCTTCATCGGTCGTGGCAACCTTTTTCTGATCGAGCCAGATCTCGGCGTAGGCGCGAGTCCGCGGCAGCAAATGCTCAGAGATCTTTTTCGCCCACTCGTAAGCCTCAGCATGCAGCTGCGACTCGTAGGGGTTGGAAGTACACAGCACGTTACGGTTCATGTCGTTGGCGGTTGCCAGCGCATCCAGCCCTACCGAGTTCAGCATCTGATGCACCGGTTTAACGTGCTTTTTCAGAATGCCGTGAAACTGAAACGTCTGGCGGTTGGTGATTCGAATGCTGCCGTAAATGGTGTTATCGGCAGCAAACTTATCAATCGCCTGCCACTGGGTGGTGGTGATAATACCGCCCGGCAGACGACAGCGTAGCAGCATGGCATGACGCGGCTCCAGCTTCTGCGCTGCGCGCTCGGCACGGATATCGCGGTCGTCCTGTTGATACATACCGTGAAAACGGATCAGCAGGAAATTGTCGCCGCTGAATCCGCCGGTCAGGCCGTTGTTCAGGTCTTCTGCAATGGTTCCGCGCAGATAGTTGCTTTCAACCTTCATGCGCTCAGCATCGCTCAGCTTGCCTTCGACCACTAAAGGTCCGGGGTGTTTTTCACTCATTAGTAAACATCTCGCTGATAACGGCGCTCAACGCGCAGCTCACTTAAATAGTCGTCCGCCGCTTCGGCGTCCATCGCGCCAAATTCGGCAATCACTTCCAGCAAAGCCTGCTCAACGTCTTTCGCCATACGATTGGCGTCGCCGCAGACATAAATGTGGGCACCGTCATTGATCCAGCGCCACAGCTCTGCGCCTTCTGCGCGCAGTTTATCTTGTACGTAGACTTTTTCTTTTTGGTCACGCGACCAGGCAAGACTGATGCGGCTCAGTACGCCGTCTTTGACGTAGCGCTGCCACTCCACCTGGTAGAGGAAATCTTCGGTGAAATGCGGATTGCCGAAGAACAGCCAGTTTTTACCTTCTGCCCCCTCCGCCGCACGCTGCTGCATAAAGGCGCGGAACGGCGCAATACCGGTGCCCGGGCCAATCATAATCACCGGGGTCTGCGGATTTGCAGGCAGACGGAAGTTATCGTTGTGCTCGATAAAGACGCGCACTTCACCGTCCTCTTCCAGCCGGTCAGCGAGGAAGCCGGAAGCACCGCCGCTGCGGGCGCGGCCTTCGATGTCATAACGCACGACGCCTACCGTTACATGCACTTCGTTTTCGACTTCTGCCTGTGCGGATGCGATTGAGTACAGACGCGGCGTCAGCGGGCGCAGCAGGCCGATAAGCGCTCCGGCATCAAGCTGTGCCGGGGCAAAGCGCACCATATCAACGATTGGCGTTGTCGCGGCGTAGTGCTGGAGCTTCGCTTTATCACCCACCAGCGGCAGCAACGCGTCGCTACGGGTCAACTGGGCGTAGTTCTCAACGATATTGGCGGTGTTCACCGTCAGCTCGAAATGCCATTGCAGAGCCTCAGCAAGCGCCAGCGTATTGCCATCCACCATCACCGGTTCGTCACCTTTAAGCCACAGCAGCTCGACCAGCTCCTTCACCAGCGCCGGGTCATTCTGATACCAGACTCCAAGCGCATCGCCCGGCTGGTAGCGCAGGCCGGAGTCACCCAGCGCAATCTCGAGGTGACGCACATCTTTTTCTGAATCACGGCCCGTGATCTTCTGGTTCGCGGAGAGCGTCGCCGTCAACGGCGCTTCTTTGGTATAGGGACTGGTATGAATTTCGTTGACCGCACCGCTGGCGGCAAGGGCCGGGGAAGCGGATTTTGGCGCACGGGCTTTCAGAACGTCCACCACCCGCGCACGCCATTCGGCGGCAGCGGTCTGGTATTCAACATCCGCATCTACCCGGTCGAGCAGCCGTTCACCGCCCAGTTCAGCCAGCTTGCTGTCGAAATCGCTGCCCGCTTTGCTGAAGAACTCATAGGAGGTATCGCCAAGACCGAAAACAGCAAACGCGGTGTCGCTGAGTTTTGGTGCTTTCTTTGAGAACAGGAACTTATGCAGCGCAACGGCCTCTTCCGGCGGTTCACCTTCACCCTGCGTTGAGGTCACGACGACCAGCAGTTTTTCTGACGCGATTTGCTTAAATTTATAATCCCCGGCATTCACCAGGTTCACGTTCAGTTCAGCGGCAAGCAGGTCATCGCGCAGCTGTTCGGCCACGCGGCGGGCATTCCCGGTCTGGGATGCCGAAAGCAGAGTGATGGAAGGCGTTTCAGCCACAGGCGCCGGAGCTGCGGCAACCGCGCCGGGCTGCTGATTCAGCATGCCCCAGAAATAGCCAGACACCCAGGCAAGCTGGGTCGGTGATAAATCGGTGGTGGCTGCCTGCAGGCGAGCCAGCTGCTCCGGATTCAACGGCAGCAGTTGCGAAGGTGGGGCCTGTGTCGTCATTCGTTGTTATGTTCCAGTATTAAAGCTAAAGCAGAAAAACCCAAACTGAAGGTAAGGGTAACTTTCTGGATAATAACAATTAAAGAAGGGATGGAAATAATTAATAACCAAACGGACTAACCTGTTTTAGTCATACTTGTTAACAGGAAAATCGATTGAATAACTCTATGAATTATCTGGAAAACCAGTAATTTCTCACCCCATCATCCCCCCCTGTGCGATCATGACGGTTTTAGTTAATGAGAAAAAAGATGCTTTCCGGTATGATCCGCCGGTTTTTTCCGCACTACAGAGAGTTTCATGATGTCCACCACACTGTTTAAAGATTTCACCTTCGAAGCCGCACACCATTTGCCACACGTCCCGAAGGGCCATAAATGCGGTCGCCTGCATGGTCACTCCTTCATGGTGCGTCTTGAGATAACGGGTGATGTCGATCCGCACACGGGCTGGATCATGGACTTCGCCGATCTGAAAGCGGCGTTTAAACCGACCTACGATCGTCTCGATCACTACTACCTGAACGATATTCCGGGTCTCGAAAACCCGACCAGCGAAGTGCTGGCAAAATGGATTTGGGATCAGGTAAAGCCGGTGGTTCCCCTGCTTAGCGCGGTGATGATTAAAGAGACCTGTACCGCAGGTTGCGTCTATCGCGGCGAGTGATCGAATGCTTTGTGTCGCGGGTCAATTTTAGAGAAATAACACCATGTTATACCCTAAATAATTCGAGTTGCAGCCAACGCAGTTGCAACTTGAAGTATGACGGGTAGGGTTTCCAGTTCCATCCTTCTGGAGCATAACATGGCTGACGATTTCGATATTATTGTCATCGGCGCAGGGATTGCCGGTTCTGCCTGTGCGCTGCGCTGCGCCCGGGCGGGGCTAAACGTTCTCCTGATTGAGCGCGGCGAGCAGGCCGGCAGTAAAAATCTCTCCGGCGGTCGCCTCTATACTTACGCCCTTAACGACCTGCTGCCTCAGGCAACAGACAGCGCCCCCCTTGAACGCCGCATCACCCGGGAAAGCCTCTCTCTACTAACCCCTGACGCCGCCAGTACCTTTACCAGCCTCCAGCCGGAAGGCGACTCCTGGAGCATTCTACGCGCACGTTTTGATCCATGGCTGATGAGCCAGGCCGAAGCCAGTGGAGTGCAGTGTCTGACTGGGGTGACGGTTGACTCCCTGTTTGAAGAGAATGGGCGCATCAGCGGGGTTAACTGCGAAGGCGAAACCCTGTGCGCACGTTATGTGGTGTTGGCCGAAGGCGCAAACAGCGTGCTCGCAGAACGGCACGGCCTACTGGAGAAGCCTTCGCGTACCACCATGGCGCTTGGTATCAAAGAGGTGCTGGCGATGGACAAAGCGACCCTCGAATCCCGCTTCCTGCTGGAAGAGAATACCGGCGCGGCGCACCTGTTCAGCGGAGAGATTTGCGGTACCTTACCCGCCGGGGCGTTTCTTTATACTAACCAACACACGCTGTCGCTCGGCGTGGTCTGCCCGCTCTCCTCCATCACCCAGGGCAGCTACCCGGCCACAGAGTTACTGGCTCGTCTGAAATCACACCCGGCACTCCGCCCATTATTACGTGGTAGTGAAACCCTGGAGTACGGCGCCCACCTGGTCCCTGAAGGGGGACAGCACAGCATGCCGCGCCAGTTTGGTGGAGAAGGCTGGCTGCTGGTGGGTGATGCGCTGCGCACCTGCATCAACACCGGGTTTACGGTGCGAGGTATGGATACCGCCCTGCTCAGCGCCGAAGCCGCGGCCAACGCCCTCATCTATGCCTGCCAGCAAGATGCCCCGCAGAATCTCTTCACGCTCTACCATCGCGCCATTGAACGCAGCACACTATGGCCGCTGCTGAGCCGCTATGCCAGCGTTCCAGAACTGTTGCAACGCCCCGGCTGGTATCGTCAGTGGCCAGCGCTGATGAACGACGTTGCCCGCGATCTTTTCAAGGCGAGTCCGGATCCGACCCCTCTTTTACCACAGCTGCTGTGGCGTCATGCTCGTCGTCACGGACTACGCGGGCTTGCCGTCGATATGCTAAGGAGCCTGAAATGCCTGTAACCCCGGCTTTAAGTCGCAATCAGTGGCGCTCCTCTGAACAACCGCACATCGTCGTTGCAGACAATCCCCCGCGCGAGATGGCTCAAACGCTGATTAACGCCTGCCCCGCCGGATTATTCACTCTGACAACGCTGGGAGCGCTGCAGGTTGATTACCGGGGTTGTCTTGAGTGCGGAACCTGCCGGTTATTGTGCGATGAAAAAACGCTGGTGCGCTGGGGGTATCCTGAAGGCGGTTTCGGTATTACATTGCGTTTTGGCTGATTGATATACAGGAAAGAAAACCATGCCCCTCTTACACCTGCTTCGCCAGAACCCGATAATCGCGGCGGTAAAAGACAATGCCAGCCTGCAGCTTGCTATCGATTCTGATTGTCAGTTTATCTCGGTGCTTTACGGCAACATCTGCACCATCAGCGGTATTGTGCAAAAAATTAAAAGCGCCGGAAAATATGCGTTTATCCACGTCGACCTGCTGGAAGGCGCATCGAATAAAGAGATAGTCATCCAGTTTCTCAAGCTGGTGACCAAAGCGGACGGCATCATCAGCACCAAAGCCGCCATGTTGAAAGCCGCACGCGCAGAGGGGTACTTCTGTATTCATCGCCTGTTTATTGTCGACTCTATCTCATTTCATAACATCGATAAGCAGGTGGCGCAGTCGAATGCCGACTGTATTGAGATTTTACCCGGCTGTATGCCAAAAGTACTGGGCTGGGTCACAGAGAAAATTCGCCAGCCGCTGATTGCAGGCGGCCTTGTGTGTGATGAAGAGGATGCCCGCAACGCGATAAGCGCAGGGGCGGCGGCGCTTTCTACCACCAATATTGACGTCTGGAAACTGGCAAAACAGCTGAGCTAATCCACCTTTGCGCATTCCACCAGGGCCGTCAGCACCGACGGCCAGTCATCAACAATCCCGACATCTGCAATAGTGAAAATAGCGGCCTGCGGATCCTGGTTGATTGCAACAATAAACTGGCTATGACGCACTCCGGCACTAAAGGCCGCCGCACCGGACGCGCCGACAACAATACACACCTCTGGCGCCAATAAATGCCCGGAAATCCCGAGCGTGCGATCGACATCAACGCCGCCATTCATCACCCGCGCGCGGCTGTAGCCAACCTCGGCATCCAGGGCGTTTGCGTATTGCTGAATACGGTACTCATCCACCTCCTCTGCACCCTGTCCTACCGCCAGCACAAAGGGAGATTCAGTGAGCGGATGGGCAGCTGCGACTGCTGACGGACTAAGTTCACAAAGCCACGCCGGTAAGGGTGTCGGTGTTATTGCACATTCGCTGGAATATTGCAGAGGGATGTCTACCTTGCCGCCAGGCTGGCGCGCCAGTGACAGGCAATACGGCGAGGCACTCAGCGTCAGAGTTGCCACCAGCCCGTTGCCGTACGTCGCTTTACTAACCTGTCCCGTATTAGCATCGAACGACAACGCCTGGCAAACGCTGCTACCGCCCAACCGCCAGGCGAGCCGCGTTGCCAGTTCATCCCCCAGGGGGCCGGGAGGGAACAGCAATGCCTGAACCGGCGTTTGTCGCCACTGTTCCACCAGCACATCCAGCAACTGCTCTGCTACCGTTACCGGCGATGTCACCCGCCAGCGCCCCAGGCTTTCGGTAACAAGGCTCCCTCTCGTCAGCGTTCGGGCGATCTCTTGCTCGCTATTTTCATCCAACAGCACCAGCGCAATATTCATTTCACCATCCTGGGTTGCAAATACTTCCGCCACAACGTCTGCGCTTTCTCTTGCGCCGTAGCCCCATCGATCATCGTCACTGCGCCTCGCGGCGGCGGTGTCTGCGTACTGACTACCGTTGTGCGCGGACTCTCTTCAAAAGCCAGTGGCTCACGGATAATGTCTGATTTTGCGGCAGCAAGCCGCTGTCGCATTCCCGGTACCGGCATCGCCGGTGCACCGGTCTGACAGACCGCAATGATGGCCGGGAGTCGCACCCGGCAGCGACGGGTCTTTTGCTGCACCACGACAAACGGGGGTTCTACACTGAAGTCGGTCACCTGACTCAGGCACGGCCAGCCGAGCATTTCCGCAACCAGATACGGCGTTTGCCCGTTCTGCCCTTCACTGCTGAGGCTGCCGGTGACGATAAGCTCAGCATGGTTTATTCCCTGCTGCCGGGCTATCTGGCGGGCCACCGTTTCAGGAGCGAAGCGGTGAATATTGTCCGCTTCGATCAGGATCCTTTTCTCAAAACCCAGCGCGGCAAAATAACGCAGCCAGTGCAGCGCCCGCTGGTCACCGAGGGTCAGCGCTGTCAGCTTCAGCGCGTTGTTCGTCTTCACCTGCGCCAGTAAAATCGCGGCCGCCGTTTGTTCATCGGCGCCAGGACTCACCGGCAGCGCCGAAGTATCAGGCCCGCCCTGCCGTGCTGCTGCCTGCCACTCCAGCGTGGATAGCATGCCGAGATCGGGCTCGGCTTTAAACGTGAACAGAATGTTCATTGATTGCTCCCTGTTTTTTATCGCCATTTCCGGCTGCGACCAGAGACAGATCCTTCGTTTCGGGAGCCCACAGCCAGGTCACCAGTAAGCCCACCAGCAATACGCCTGCCAGCAGCAGTAGCGTTACCTGCATTCCCAACGCCGAAAGTGCCCAGGGCAATAAACCGGTGCTGATAGCAGCACCCAGGCGGCTCATTGCGGTGGCGAATCCCACCCCCAACGAGCGAATATCGGTTGGGAAGCTTTCAGCAGGCAGTATCCCCACCAGATTGCTTGCAGCTGAAATTGTGGTGCTGAACAGAATAAACAGCAGCAACAGTGCGAAGGTGCTTCCTGCCGGAAGAAACGCCATCATAGTCAGCGTGGCGGCAAGCATAGCGAAGCTTGCCAGCAGAAAGCGCCGCCGCGTTAACCGGTGGGTGAGCCATAACCCCAGAACCGCACCGGCAATCAGCAACACGTTCAGCATCAGGCTGGCAGTGAGTGCATCTTCCAGCCCCAGCGTGGTAGCGATGGTCGGAAGCCAGGTATAAATGACAAACCACGGGATAACCAGACAGACAAAGAACAGACTGTTGAACAGGGTCCGTCGCCAGTAACGTGCGGAAAACAGCGCACTGATATGCCGGGTACTGGCGACAGCCACTTCATCCCCCAACAGTACATTTGGCCCAAGATGACGATGTACCACCGCATATGCCTCGGCGATCCGCCCCTGACGCATAAGCCAGCGAGGAGATTCCGGTGTGCCCCAGCGTAAAAGCGTAATGATGAGCGATGGCAGCGCCGCCGAGGCCAGCAGCCAGCGCCAGGCATCGGGTTCCCCCTGAATAAGCCAGTGCCCCATCAAGCTTGCCAGCACGTATCCCACCGTCCAGACCACGCTGAACGCCCCCAGCAACATGCCGCGATGGCGGCGTGGTGAGAACTCGGCCAGCAGCGTATGCCCAACGGAGTAATCTCCGCCAAGGCCAAACCCTATCAATACCCGCAGCCAGAAAAGCTGCTCCGGCGTACTGGCAAAATATTGCAAAAAGGATGCGAGGGTAATCAGCAAAAAGCTGAAGGTGAAAATCTTCTGTCGTCCGATGTAGTCAGAGAGCCAGCCTAACGTCAGGCTGCCGATAAACAGGCCAATCAGCGCGGAGCCGCCAATGAGCCCCTCCTGCAGCGGCGAAAGCTGCATAGCAGGAACCAACTGGATCATCGCATAGCCAATCACCCCCAATACGTAGCCGTCCGTCAGATGCGCGCCAAAGGTCAGCCCGGCTATCCGGCAGTGGAAACCGTTAAGGGGTAAATCATCCATTCGCACCGGTGAAGTGTTCATTGCTACCCCTTCATTTTCCGGTAAAAGGAACGGCTCCCCGGACGGGAAGCCGTTTTGTCTTCATTTCTCAACAGGATAAATTGTCCCGCTATTCATAATGCCGTTAGGATCGAACTGGCGCTTCAGCCCTTCCATCAGCGCCCAGGCACTACCGTGTTCCTGCTTGCTCCAGTGAACGCGGTGCTTACCAATACCGTGGTGATGAACCATAGATCCACCAAAGCGCAGCGTCTCTTCGACAATTATCTGGTTCAGCGGGTTGTGGTATTTGTCGATCTCCTCTTCTGGCTTGCAGTCCACCACGTTGTAGTCATACACAAAATACATGTTGGTGCCGTTGATATAGCTGTGTGACGAGTGGCCGCCCAGCATGGTGATGTCGTCCGCATGTGGGAATTCACGACGAATGCGTTCAATCACGCTTTCGTAGATGTTGTTGATATTGGCCCAGTCACCGGAGACTTCTGTCGTAAAGCCCATGTTGCCGGTCTTGAGTATTTGTACACGCTCGGCGGCCACTTTGTCCGGCCCCCAGTTCAGATGATTAAACCAGGTTTCAATCAGCTTGCTGTCAACGCGCTGGCATCCCTTGAAGCGGGAAACAATATCGGCAATCCCTTCTCCGGTTGCTTTCGCCATCCGTGGATTCCCTTCCGCCATAAATATCAGCACGCATTTGCCATCGGCAAAATGGGTAAAGTGCTGGGTGCCATCTTCCGCATCGTACAGACGGGCAATAGACGGGCGATACCCTTCCACCATCACTTCCCGCAGGATGCTGAAGCCGGTTTTCATATCGTCCAGCACGTAGCCGTAAAACAGGTTGTTTTCTGGCATGTATTTGAAGATTTTCACCGTCACTTCAGTGATGTAGCACAGTGCCCCTTCATTACCGATAATGATGTGGCGAATATCCGGGCCAGCAGCGCGGCGCGGCACATTTTTGATGCGGGTGATAGTGCCATCAGGCAGTACAGCCTCCAGACCGACGACCATATCTTCAATGGCGCCGTACAGGGTAGAAAACTGCCCAATACTACGGGTTGCCACCAGCCCTCCCATCTGCGCCAGCGGTTTTGACTGCGGTGAGTGTCCGGTGGTGTAGCCTTTGGCCCGCAGCGCCTCTTCAAGTACTTCCAGCGGCACGCCGCACTGTGCGGTCGCCTGCATGTTTTCAATATCGATACTCAGAATGCTGTTCATGCCGGAACCATCGAGCACGAGGGAGTTTTTAACCGTAGTCTCAAGCCCCCCTTCCGTAGCGGAAGCGCCGGTACGCGGCACCCCATTGATATGATGCTGGTTCATGAATGTCAGCACCCGTGAGACCTGCTCGGTTGAGCCCAGCTTTACCACCGCTGCAGGGATCGGTAGCGTATATACGCCATGAATATCGGCGTATTTGCGAAAGCGGTCGATACTGCTTTTCTTCAGCACCGTTTCATCAGTAATAACGCGCTCGGGACCAACAATTTCTTTTAACTGGTCGACAATCTCTTCGCGGGATAAAGACATAACCATTCCTTCCTGATAATTAACACGGAATAAAAATTCATTCACCTACAGAAACCACAAAAATAAAGATTCAGGACTTACCTTACTAAATATCCGCCATCAACAACCAATAAATGACCGTTAACATAATTCGATGCCCGGCTGGCCAGATAAACCATTGCCCCCATTAAATCCTGAGTATCTCCCCAACGATTAGCCGGAATATGATCCAATACACGCTGGTTCGTTTCCGGATTACTACGCGTAGCCAATGTAATATCCGTAGCGTAATATCCCGGCGCAATACCATTCACCTGAATATTGTATTGTCCTAATTCATCACAATAGGCTTTAGTGAATCCAGCCAGCGCATGTTTGGTAGCAGAATAGGCCGGGGACCACTGGCCACCCAGGTAAGAGAACAGCGAACAGATATTAATAATCTTACCGCTATTTTGTGGAATCATGACTTTTGCCGCTTCGTAGCTCAGTTCAAAAGCCGCCGTCAGGTTAACGTCGATCATTGGGTCCCAGTCTGCACGACCAAAATCCAGCACCTTGTTGAGCTTACAGATCCCTGCATTGTTAACCAGAATATCAACGGTGCCAAAACGCTCGCAGCAGGCCGCGATGATCTGACGTGGCGCGCCTGCGGCGGTGATATCTACCTGCATCAGCTCAACTTCGACACCCTGCTGTTTAATCAGCTCTTTCGTTTCACCGTTGTCCATCACGAAACTTGGGATAAACAGGTTAGCTCCAGCCTTGGCCAGCGCCATCGCGAACGCCTGGCCCAGGCCGCTGTTGCCGCCGGTGACGATCGCGGTTTTACCTTTCAGGGAGAAAAAATCCATTGAAAATGCATTAAGTGATTCGATTGACATAATGGTTACGCTCCGGGTTCCTTTAGGCAAAAAAAAAAGAAAGGCAACTTCCCCTGCGAGAGGGAAGTCACCTTTCTCATTATCTCTGGTAACTGGTTTGAATTTTTAACACAGCCATCTGCGCGCTAATGTGAGCTGACTCACAGACATGGTTATTAATATCATTTTGCGAAAATTTTCCATGAAGCGTGATAATTCTCACACTCAGAACACAGCTTCCATGTTATTTCTGAACGCCATTACTAGAGACCATGAGAAAAGTAATCCACCTGAAAAGGCGGCTTACTTTTCTCTTTTTTTTGCCTGTAAAACCATGAGGCCACGATATGCAACATTCATCATATCGCCGTTGGATTACCCTCGCCATTATTAGCTTCAGCGGTGGCGTCAGCTTTGATTTGGCCTATTTACGTTATATCTATCAAATCCCAATGGCAAAGTTTATGGGATTTAGTAATACCGAAATAGGATTAATCATGAGTACCTTCGGTATTACCGCCATTATTTTGTACGCACCAAGTGGCGTCATTGCCGATAAATTCTCACACCGTAAAATGATCACCGCTGCGATGATTATTACCGGGCTGTTGGGGTTGGTGATGTACACCTATCCCCCTCTGTGGGTGATGTTGTTAATTCAGGTAGCCTTCGCCGTGACCACCATTCTGATGCTGTGGTCGGTATCGATAAAAGCAGCCTCACTGCTCGGTGACCACAGCGAGCAGGGGAAAATCATGGGCTGGATGGAGGGACTGCGCGGTGTGGGGGTCATGTCGCTGGCGGTCTTCACCATGTGGGCGTTTTCCCGCTTCGCGCCAGACGACCCGCAGAGTCTGAAGACGGTGATCCTTATCTACAGCGTAGTGTATCTGCTACTCGGCGTACTGTGCTGGTTCTTTGTCAGCGATAGCCACAAAGAGGTTTCGCAGGAGAACCGGGCCTTCAGGCTCAGCGATATCCTGTCGGTACTGCGCATCAGCACCACCTGGTATTGCAGCATGGTTATTTTTGGCGTGTATACCATCTACGCCATTCTGAGCTACTCCACCAACTACCTGACCGAAATGTACGGTATGGGTCTGGTGGCGGCGAGCTACATGGGGATCGTCATCAACAAAATTTTCCGCGCCATCTGCGGCCCACTCGGTGGGCTGATAACCACCTATAGCCGGGTGAAATCGCCAACGCGGGTGATTCAAATTCTTTCCGTCATCAGTGCCCTCGCGCTGGTCGCTCTCCTGTTGACTAACCGCAACCCGCAGTCCGTGGTGCTGGGCATCGGGCTTATTCTACTGCTGGCCTTTACCTGCTATGCCTCGCGCGGACTTTACTTCGCCTGCCCGGGAGAAGCCAGAACGCCCACCTTTATTATGGGCACCACGGTCGGGATTTGTTCGGTGATTGGCTTTCTGCCTGACGTGTTCGTTTACCCGGTTGTCGGCTACTGGCAGGACACACTGCCGCCCGCCGAGGCATATCGCAATATGTGGCTGATGGGGCTGGCGGCGGTCGTGATGGTTATCGTGTTTACCGTATTACTGTTTCGGAAGATCCGTGCTGAAAATGCCGCGCCAGTGATGGCTGAAAATTAAGGAGAATGAGCATGTCTGGAAAATATATCATCGGAATTGATGGCGGGAGCCAGAGCACCAAAGTCGTGATGTATGACCTGCAGGGGAACATCGTTTGTGAAGGCAAAGGTGCGCTACAGCCGATGCACACGCCGGATGCAGAGACCGCCGAGCATCCTGACGACGATCTGTGGACTTCGCTGTGTGCCGCGGGACAGGATCTAATGCGCCATTTTACTGGCCGTGCTGAAGACATTGTTGGCATCGGCCTCGGCTCTATTCGCTGCTGTCGCGCCCTGCTTAAAGCCGACGGTACGCCCGCCGCACCGCTTATCAGCTGGCAGGATGCGCGGGTCACCCGCCCCTACGAGCATACCCAGGCTGACGTGGCCTGGGTCACTTCGTTCTCCGGTTATCTGACCCACCGCCTCACCGGCGAGTTCAAAGACAACATCGCCAACTATTTTGGCCAGTGGCCCGTCGATTATAAAACCTGGACATGGAGCGACAATCCTCACGTCATTGAGAAGTTTAACCTCCCACGGCGTATGCTATTTGATGTCCAGATGCCGGGTACGATATTAGGGCATATCACGGCTGAGGCGTCGCAAGCGAGCGGGTTTCCACAGGGGCTGCCCGTCGTCTGCACCACCAGCGACAAACCGGTAGAGGCCCTCGGCGCCGGCCTGCTGGATGATGAAACGGCGGTGATTTCCCTCGGGACTTATATCGCCCTGATGATGAGCGGAAAAGCCCTGCCGGATAACCCTACCGCTTACTGGCCTATCATGTCATCCATCCCTGAAACGCTGCTGTATGAGGGCTACGGTATCCGCAAGGGGATGTGGACCGTCAGCTGGCTGCGCGACATGCTTGGAGATTCGCTGATTCAGGACGCCGCCGCCCGGGGAATATCTGCCGAAGACTTGCTGAACCAAAAAGCCGCCCTGGTGCCACCGGGCTGTGATGGACTGATGACCGTTCTCGACTGGCTTACCAACCCCTGGGAGCCGTTCAAACGTGGGATCATGCTCGGTTTTACCGCGAACATGGATTACGCATGGATCTACCGTTCGATCCTCGAAAGCATCGCGCTGACGTTAAAAAATAACCACGACAATATGTGCCGCGAAATGCAGCGCCACGCCCGTCAGCTCATCATCACCGGCGGAGGCTCGAACAGCGATCTGTTTATGCAGATTTTCGCTGACGTCTTTAACCTGCCGACCCGGCGCAATAGTGTAAACAGCTGTGCAAGCCTGGGGGCGGCTATCAATACGGCAGTCGGTCTCGGCTTGTATCCCTCTTACGCTCAAGCTGTCGCCAGCATGGTAAGGGTGAAGGATGTGTTTGAGCCGATCGCCGATAACGCCCGCCGCTATGAGACGATGAACAGGGGGATCTTCCGCGAGCTAACGCAGTATACCGATCCGATTTTAAAAAAATCGTATGCGGTATTTCACGGTGATTTAAACGAAGTGGATGCCATCCAGAGCTGGTCGAATGCGTAAATAAAAGATACCGGGCCAGGGCAATATAGCCTGCCCCGGTATTAGCAGTTATTGTAATAATTCCCCGTCCTTCTCTGCTTACTGACTCCCCAAATAAATAAAATCATTGCCGTAGCATAAAAACGGGTGCAGACTAAACTTCGAAAATTGCATTATCATTTTCCATATGAATATATAAAAGAGAATAATATGTCAAACTTATCATGGCTAACGCTTAAAGGTAGCCAACAGGGACTCATTTCTGAAAACTGCGGTTCACGAAACTCCATTGGTAATAAATCCCAAGTTAACCATATTGACCAGATAATGGTTTACGGGCTGCAACACGAAACCTCACGGGAAAGCAATGTATGCCATCATGCGCTACAGATGATAAAACCCGTCGACCGCGCCTCACCGTTGTTAAACAAAGCGATTAATGATAACGAGGAACTGGAGTGTGAGTTTTTTCTCTATCGCACAAATCCTGTAGGTTTGCAGGAGATATATTACAAAATTAAATTATTCAAGGCTCATCTCTCTAATATCATGGCAATCATCCCTCATAATATTATTGAAAATAATAATGAAGCACAGGAGCGCATATCAATAATCTATGAATCGATAAGCTGGGAGCACGTCATGGCAAATACCAGCGCATTTAGTCTGTGGGAAGACCGTGTTTTATAACGATTAATGAGGAAAATAATGAAACTATCCAGAAGCTCATTATATGACCAAAATGAATCCATTCCGTGGCCTTCCATGAACCCGGTGTTACGCGATATGGGGGTGATGAACGGCTCTTTCATTACCGAAAGCCACGCCATTCTGCTGCTTACTCTTGAAGAGGCTCAGCAGGTTAGCGACGACCTGCTCGTGGGTATAGATTATTTCTTTTCGTTCCGGGCCGCACCGGGAAACATAAAGGACGGGCTGGATGCATTTCGTCACATCAGTAAGCTGTCTACCTGGTACAACCCGGCCCAGCAGCTGATTATGAATTTTAAGGCTCTCAGCATCAAAGCCGTTGAATACAAGGTGAATGGTCAGTCTTACATTAAAATTACCGGCTACCCGGGATTAAGACGGATCCTGACCGGTACACGCTACGGCACCCATCATCCCCAGATACTGGAACTGGCCATTGGCAGACGCGGCATGTTTCACACAATTGTCAGCGGGATAAAATATTGCATCGTCTTCTCGCTGGCCTGGCGGGCTATAGAGTTTATTTTTAAATCAGATTATCACCTTACCGATTTTCTCGTCGATATCACCATGGATGTGGCAAAGATACTGGTGTCGGGACTGGTGATTGGGGCAGTGGCGGGGGGACTAGTGTTGGTAACAACCTCTATCATATTAACAACTTTTTACTTTATAGCTGCGGGGATCATCTCAAATATTGGTTTTAACATTCTCGATGAGAATTTAGGTATATCAGACAACCTAAAATACGAAATTAGAAGAAAAATGCATTTTAGCAATCAGAGTATTAACACCTCCTCCTTAAGAGAATCATTATTTTTCAATCCATTACTAAAATATTGAAATCATGATAAACAATCAATTCATCAAGATAAAATTAGCCTCTTTTTCATTGCTAGTTATATCTTCAATCATGATCTGGTTCATTTTACTTGGTCCAGTAATGGTCGAATTTTTATCTATAATACAATGGAGTGATATCATCATAACTGGAAAGGCATCAATGATTGGTATCGGTGCGTTACCAATCACGATTTATATTTTAATCTTATCATTACGAAATATCTTTAATAAAAGTAGTGAGAGGGTAAATGACAACACCCTGTTTGATGTTATCGCCATTCCGGTTGTCGGCATTTCATTTATAGTAGGTTTCATCGCCACCTTTATTTTATGGCTTGCCCTGGCATTATCTCCTTACATCAGATGTAATATCTCAGACGATGCAATCCAAAATTTTTATGTGACAGACCAAAGCCTTTGTAAAACTATCGACCCTCATGCTTATTTTATGCACCACTTTTAAACAATATGGGAAGACTTCATCTTCCCATATCACTACCGTCAGGCAATATTCAAATACTTGTGCGTCTGCATCGACAGGCGCCAGTTGCGCGCAATGCAGGTTTCAATGCACAGACGGGTGGCGTCTTCTTTCTGGCTTATCGGCTGCAGGGCGATAATCCGCGCTTTGTCATCGCGAAGCGTCGCCAGCAGTTCATCCAGCGCTTCGATATCACGCACGCGGCCGACCGGATGTTTGATTTCGTCGGCGCGCAGCAGCGCCTGCTCGAGCACGTCGTAGCCACCACGCATATTAACTTTTGGCGATACGGTGACCCAGGTCTCTGGCGAGCAGCGAACCTCATGGGTGCCGCTGGTTTCAATCTGGCAGCTGTAGCCGTTTTGCTCGAGAAGCGTTGTCAGCGGGGTTAAGTCGTGAATGCACGGCTCACCGCCGGTGATGACCACGTGGCGCGCCGTCCACCCCTGGCGACCAATAATCGCCAGAAGATCGTCGGCGCTGCCGGCTCCCCATTTATCGCTCTCTTTGGTTTTCGCAAGAATACTGAACAACGACACTTCCCGATCGCTAAGCTTATCCCACGTATGTTTGGTATCACACCATGCACAGCCCACCGGGCATCCCTGCAATCGAATAAAGATGGCAGGAACGCCAGTGAAGTAACCCTCGCCTTGCAGGGTCTGGAACATCTCGTTAATCGGGTACTGCATAGTCATCTCAATCTGGGGAGTAAACGATAAGTATCGCAGATCCCGGCCCGAGGGTCATGCTCCATCGGTGCTTTGCGCCTGAATCGCCGCCGCAAAACGCCCGGTTATCTGCTGCGGACGGGTAATCGCGCCGCCCACCACGATGGTATGCGCCCCAATCTCCAGGCAGCGCGCAGCCAGTTCCGGTGTCTCCACGTTCCCTTCTGCCACCACGGGAATCGAGACCGCCGCTACCACCTCGCGCAGAAACTGACAGTCGTTTTCCGGAAGCTTGTGCCCCGCCGTCTCACGGGTATAGCCGTACAGCGTGGTGCCTACACAGTCGAAGTCCAACTCCTGCGCGGTGACGGCCTCAGATACGCTTGAAATATCCGCCATCAGCAGCAGCGTTGGATAACGCTCACGAATTTGCGCGACCAGCGCCGCCAGCGTTTGCCCGCCCGGGCGTGGGCGGTCGGTGGCGTCAAGGGCGATAATCGTTGGTTCGACAGTCATCAGCTCGTTCACTTCACGCAGGGTGGCGGTGATAAACACCTCGCTGTCCGGGTAATCACGTTTGATGATCCCAATGACCGGCAGTGCCACCTGGTGCTGGATGGCGTCAATATCGACAACGCTGTTAGCGCGAATAGCGACCGCCCCACCCTGCGCTGCCGCCAGTGCCATCCGTGACATAATATACGGGCTGTGCAGCGGTTCGTTTTCCAGCGCCTGGCAGGAGACAATCAGTTTACCTTTCAAAAAATCCAGTCGTGTCGTCATTAGGCTAAAATCTCTTCTACTTCGTTTTTGATGATGGTGACGTGCGGTCCATAAATAACCTGTACGCCGTTGCCGCGCAGGATGACGCCTCGCGCACCGGTCGCCTTCAGCGCCGCTTCGTCTACTTTGCTTCCGTCTTTCACCGTGACCCGCAGACGCGTCGCGCAGCAGTCCACCTCTTCCAGATTATCTTTACCACCTAAGCCGCGAATGATGGCTTCGGCACGTTCACTCTTCGTTAAGGATGCCTCCACAACGGCCTCTTTCTCACGGCCTGGCGTGGCAAAATCAAAGCGCTTAATCAGGAAGCGGAAGGTGAAGTAATAGAGGAAGAACCACGGCACACCGACCAGCGGAACGTACAGCCAGTGGGTTTTCGCTTCGCCCTGCAAAATGCCGAACAGGATGAAATCAATAAAGCCACCGGAGAAAGTCTGCCCGATAGTGATATGCAGAATATGTGCGAGCATGAACGCCAGCCCGTCAAACAGCGCATGAATGACGTACAGCACCGGCGCGATGAACAGGAACGAGAACTCAATTGGCTCGGTTATCCCGGTGAGGAAAGAGGTCAGCGCCGCCGAAAGCAGCAGACCGGCCACGCGCTTTTTGTTTTCCGGTTTTGCCGTGTGGTACATCGCAAGGCACGCACCGAGCAGGCCAAACATCATGGTGATAAAGCGCCCGGACATAAACCGCGCGGTGCCAATATAGAACTGCTGGGTATTAGGATCCGCCAGTTGGGCGAAGAAAATACGCTGAGTCCCTTCCACCAGATGCCCGTTGATCATTTCGCTGCCGCCAAGGGCAGTTGTCCAGAACGGCAGGTAGAAGATGTGGTGCAGGCCGAACGGGCCAAGCATGCGCAGGATAAAACCGTAAAGGAAAGTGCCAAGATAGCCGGTGGCATCCACCAGCCCACCGAGACCAAAGATCAGCTTCTGGAAGTGCGGCCAGACCACGGTCATGATGGCGCCAACGCCGATGGCCGCAAGCGAACTGATAATCGGAACAAAGCGTGAACCGCCGAAGAAGCCGAGGAACTGCGGCAGCGAAATTTTATTAAAGCGATGATGCAGCGTGCAGGTTACAAGGCCTATCACCACCCCACCAAAGACCCCGGTCTCCAGCGTCTGGATACCCAGCGTCATCCCCTGCCCGACCGCTCCCGGATTACTGGTCGCAAGCTTGCCGGTCAGAATGAGCAACGCGTTGATGGTGGCATTCATCACCAGAAAAGCCAGCAGCGCAGAAAGACCCGCGGTGCCTTTATCCGTCTTCGCGAGGCCGACCGCCACACCGACCGCAAACAGCACCGACAGGTTCGCAAACACAATCGATCCGGCGCTGCTCATGATGGTAAAAATCGCCTGCAGCCAGCCGACGTCGAGGAACGGATATGCCGTCAGCGTGTTCGGGTTCGACAACGCGCCACCAATCCCCAACAGCAGACCCGCTGCCGGTAGTACGGCGATAGGCAGCATGAAGGATTTACCAAACCGCTGTGCCTTTTCAAACCAGCCCCCCGATGAGGCCCCACTGAATAATGTCATTGTCTTATCTCACGCCCGTTGATTGATGAAAATTTTTACCATACAAATTTATTAAAGTGAAAATTATCACCAATAACCTGGAAGCCGATCATACTTTTTTAAAATGACTGGCGTGATTACCCCCGTTTCCGCCACACTATCCGGCAAAGAAACGCATAAAGGACCCGGCATGTCAGAAAATGAAAACCTGCTGCTCAGACTGCGACAGAGCATCAGCGGCTACAGCCCGACGCAGCAGAAGCTGGGCGAGTTTGTGCTGAACGACCCGGCAAAAGTGTTGTATCTGACGATAACCGAGCTTGCTCGCGAGAGTAAAACCAGCGAAGCCAGCGTGACGCGGCTATGCCGTGTGCTGGGGTGTAAGGGATATAACGAATTTAAAATGGCGCTGGCGCTGGATATTCAGAGCAGCCAGCCGCAGCAGCCTTCCGGGGATAAGATTGATTCAGTGGTGAACGAATCCGTGCTGGCGCTGCAGGACACCGCAAAGCTTCTTGACCGCAGCATGCTCGAAACCGCGGCACAGTCACTGCATCAGGCGCGTTCGGTGCAGATTTACGGCGTGGCGGCGAGCGCTATTCTGGGGGATTACCTGCACTATAAACTGCTGCGTTTCGGTAAGCCGGCGCAGCTCTTTAGCGATATGCACCGCGCGGCGATGAATGCCACCACCCTCAGCAAAGAGGATCTGGTCGTTGCTATCTCCAGTTCTGGTTCAACGCGTGATTTGCTGCACGTGGTTAAACTTGCCCGTAAGCGCGGTGTACAGGTGCTGGTACTGAGCAACACCCCAAGCAGCCCGCTGGCATCGTTAAGCGATATGCTCCTGGTCGCCGCCAAACCGGAAGGACCGCTGAGCGCGGGAGCCATGAACGCCAAAGTCGGTGTGATGTTGTTGATCGAGCTGCTGACCACTTCACTTATTTCTTTAAATAATGAATACAGCGACATAAGTCAGCAAACCGCCAGCGCCACATTACCGTTGTTATTGTAATGTTATTAAACGCAGGTGACTTTCCCCGTGACCTGCGTTTAATAAAAACGCTGATTTCTCATGTAACAAATCATTTTTTATTTTACAAATAGAATTGTTTTATTTTGCTTAAAAAAACGAAATCAACAAAATAAATCACATACAAATCATTAAGTTATTTATTTTTTAATTTACTACGGAATTTTATTCACTCGACTAATGTCAAATATCGTCCCGCATTTTTCCTTACCTTAAAATTAGCTTAAGAAACCATCAAACCCGCCTTCATTTTATTTACATGCCGTTTAATTAAGCGCGCCTAAAATCCGCCTCACTAACCATGATGAGATAGCTTGCATGAATACATTATTCATTACCGGGGTGACAGGATTCCTTGGCGGGGCAGTATTAGAAAAAATCCTCAATAGCAATCAGCACATGGATTTGTTGCTTCTGGTACGCGCGAATGACCCACTATCTGGCCTTGAGCGGGTACGGGACAATATGCGTAAATTCAATATCAGCGAGGAGATCCTCCAGCGTCTAACGCCTGAGCAGATCCTGCTTGGCGATCTGGGCAATCCGGAGGATTTTCTTGCCGACTCGCGCCTCGATAAAGTTACCCACGTGCTTAACTGCGCGGCGGTGGCTTCTTTCGGCAACAATCCGCTTATCTGGAAAGTCAACGTCGAAGGCACGCTGGCCTTAGCCCAGCGCATGGAAAAAGTAGCCGGGCTGCAGCGTTTCCTGCACGTGGGTACCGCCATGTCCTGCACGCCGGAGCCAGACTCGCTGGTCGCGGAGAGCGCTGAGCTGCGTGAGAACGCCGAGCATCTGGTTGAATACACGCATTCCAAATCCACCATCGAACGCCTGATGCGCGAGCAGTGTCCGAAATTACCGCTGCTGATTGCCCGCCCTTCCATCGTGGTCGGTCACACCCGTCACGGCTGTCAGCCTTCCAGCAGTATTTTCTGGGTATTCAGCATGGGTCTGATGCTGCAGAAATTCATGTGCTCCATGGAAGACCGCATTGACGTGATCCCGGTAGATTACTGTGCAGATGCCATGCTGTTGATGCTGGAAAGCTCACTCGCCAGCGGTGAAGTGGTGCATATTTCTGCCGGTGAAGAGAACAGCGTGAAGTTTGCAGATATCGACAACGCAATGGCTCAGGCGCTTGAGAAAGCCCCGGTTGGCGATAAGTATGCTCAGGTAAGTTATGAAACGCTGGTGAAGATGCGCCGCGAGCTGAAACATATCTTTGGCCCATGTAATGAGCGTCTGATGCTGAAAGCCATGCGTCTGTACGGTGCCTTTGCCACGCTTAACGTGCGTTTCAGCAACGACAAGCTGCTGAGTATCGGGATGCCGAAGCCGCCGCGTTTTACCGACTATATCGCCCGCTGCGTACAAACCACTCAGGGGTTATCGATTCCCCAACAAATGGCCGTAGATTTTAAATAATCGCTCCAAAAAAAATGCCAGTCTCGCGACTGGCATTTTTCATTTCAGATTAAGGAAGGCGATTATGCCTGGCCTTTAATCTCTTTACGACCGTTGTACGGTGCTTTTTCACCCAGCGCTTCTTCGATACGAATCAGCTGGTTGTATTTAGCAACGCGGTCAGAACGGCTCATGGAACCGGTTTTGATCTGGCCTGCAGCGGTACCAACAGCCAGGTCGGCAATGGTCGCATCTTCAGTTTCGCCAGAACGGTGAGAGATAACGGCAGTGTAGCCAGCATCTTTCGCCATCTTGATAGCAGCCAGAGTTTCGGTCAGAGAACCGATCTGGTTGAATTTGATCAGGATGGAGTTAGCGATGCCTTTATCGATACCTTCTTTCAGGATCTTGGTGTTGGTTACGAACAGATCGTCACCAACCAGCTGGATTTTGTCGCCCAGTACTTTGGTCTGGTATGCGAAGCCGTCCCAGTCAGATTCGTCCAGGCCATCTTCGATGGAGACGATCGGGTACTGTTTGGTCAGCTCTTCCAGGAAGTGAGTGAACTCTTCAGAGGTGAACGCTTTGTTGCCTTCGCCAGCCAGAACGTATTTACCGTCTTTGTAGAATTCAGAAGCTGCGCAGTCCATCGCCAGAGTGATGTCTTTGCCCAGCTCGTAGCCTGCTGCTTTAACCGCTTCAGCAATAACAGCCAGTGCTTCGGCGTTAGAGCCCAGGTTCGGCGCATAGCCACCTTCGTCACCAACAGCGGTGTTCATGCCTTTAGACTTCAGCACTTTCGCCAGGTGATGGAACACTTCAGAACCCATGCGTACAGCTTCTTTCAGGCTCTTCGCGCCAACCGGCTGAATCATGAATTCCTGGATATCAACGTTGTTGTCTGCGTGCTCACCGCCGTTGATGATGTTCATCATCGGAACCGGCATAGAGAATTTGCCCGCAGTACCGTTCAGCTCAGCGATGTGCTCATACAGCGGCATGCCTTTGGAAGCAGCAGCAGCTTTAGCAGCAGCCAGAGAAACGGCCAGAATGGCGTTCGCACCGAAGTTAGATTTGTTTTCAGTACCGTCCAGATCGATCATGATCTTGTCGATATTGGCCTGGTCTTTAGCATCTTTACCAGTCACTGCCTGAGCAATCGGGCCGTTAACCGCAGCAACTGCTTTCAGTACGCCTTTACCCAGGAAGCGGGATTTGTCGCCATCGCGCAGTTCCAGCGCTTCGCGGGAACCAGTAGAAGCACCTGACGGAGCAGCTGCCATACCGACGAAACCACCTTCCAGGTGTACTTCGGCTTCAACAGTCGGGTTACCACGGGAGTCGATGATTTCACGACCGATGACTTTAACGATTTTGGACATTAGATTTTCCTCAGTACAAGTTAAACTAAAACTCCAGACAAACAACGCCCCTCGTGGGGCGTTGTCGTGCTAACTTTTCTTACTTCTCCTGACGCTTCTGGTACTCGCCAGCGGCTTTCACAAAGCCAGCAAACAGCGGATGCCCATCACGCGGCGTAGAAGTAAACTCCGGGTGGAACTGACAAGCGACGAACCATGGGTGGTTCGGTACTTCAATGATCTCGACCAACTGATCATCCCCGGAACGGCCCGCAACGCGCAGGCCCGCAGCTTCAATTTGTTTCAACAGCAGGTTGTTAACTTCGTAACGGTGACGATGGCGTTCGGTAATAACCGGCGCACCGTACAGCTTGCGAACCAGGCTATCGTCAGACAGCTGGCAAGCCTGCGCGCCAAGACGCATAGTGCCGCCGAGGTCGCTTTTCTCGGTACGAACTTCAACGTTACCTTCTTCGTCACGCCACTCGGTAATGAGCGCCACAACCGGGTACTTACAGTCTGGCACAAATTCCGTTGAGTTGGCGTTTTCCATGCCAACCACGTTACGTGCGAACTCCATCAGCGCAACCTGCATACCCAGGCAAATACCCAGATACGGAATATTGTTTTCACGCGCATAGCGTGCGGTGGCAACCTTGCCTTCTACACCGCGGTAACCGAAGCCACCTGGGATAAGAATAGCATCAAGACCTTTCAGAATTTCGACACCACGTGTTTCAACATCTTGCGAATCGATCAATTTGATGTTGACGGTCAAGCGGTTCTTCAGGCCACCGTGCTTCAGCGCTTCAATCACTGATTTGTAGGCATCCGGCAGTTCAATGTACTTGCCGACCATACCAATCGTGACTTCCCCTGCCGGATTAGCTTCTTCATAGATAACCTGCTCCCATTCGGCCAGGTTAGCTTCCGGACAGTTCAAGCTGAATCGTTTACAAATATAATCGTCAAGGCCCTGTGATTTCAACAGGCCCGGGATTTTATAAATGGAATCGACGTCTTTCAGAGAAATAACGGCTTTTTCAGGAACGTTACAGAACAAAGCAATCTTGGCGCGTTCGTTGGCCGGAACGGCACGATCGGAGCGGCAAATCAGGACATCCGGCTGAATACCGATAGAAAGCAGTTCTTTAACGGAGTGCTGCGTCGGTTTGGTTTTCACTTCGCCGGCTGCAGCCATGTACGGCACCAGCGTCAGGTGCATATACAGGGTGTGTTCACGGCCGACTTCGACCGCCATCTGCCGAATCGCTTCAAGGAACGGCAGGGATTCGATATCACCCACGGTACCGCCAATCTCAACCAGCACCACGTCGTGGCCTTCGCCACCTGCGATAATGCGCTCTTTGATAGCGTTAGTGATATGCGGAATAACCTGTACGGTCGCGCCCAGATAGTCGCCACGGCGCTCTTTGCGCAGAACGTCTGAGTAGATACGGCCGGTGGTGAAGTTGTTGCGGCGTGTCATCTTGGTGCGAATGAAACGCTCATAGTGACCCAGGTCCAGATCGGTTTCAGCGCCGTCTTCAGTAACGAACACTTCCCCGTGTTGGATTGGGCTCATGGTACCCGGATCGACGTTGATGTACGGATCCAGCTTCATGATGGTCACATTGAGGCCACGGGCTTCAAGAATGGCTGCGAGGGAGGCTGCGGCAATGCCTTTACCCAGAGAGGATACGACCCCGCCGGTCACAAAAATATAGTTCGTTGTCATGCTGAACCTGAGAAGTTAGGGTGAAACGATGGAATAACCAGGACGGGAAAGTAGTATACCCGAACACGACGAGCGCCACAAACTTTCATTCTTCCACCTCTTCAGCAGGTTCACATAATTTCAGGGAGTGAGAAAATAGCCGCTTTTGAGTAATTGTTTTTGACGCAAATCAAGCGCTTGTCATTTTAAAAATCACACAAATCGCGCTTGAAGTGCAAAAGTCGTTAGAGATCAGTTTCCTGGCGTTTTACTTCCTGCCACACCGCTTCCATGGTATCGAGGTCAACGCCGGTCATTTCCAGGCCTCGCTCGGCAACAATCCTTTCCACTTCGCGGAAACGACGCTCAAATTTGAGGTTCGCTTTTTGTAACGCTACCTCGGCTTTTACCCCCAGATGGCGGGATAAATTGACCGTGGCGAACAGCAGATCGCCCATTTCCTCTTCGAGCTTAGCCTCATCCACCACCGCCTGCTGCGCTTCGTGCATGACCTCATCAATCTCTTCATGCACTTTGTCGAGCACCGGGCCCAGCGATGTCCAGTCGAAACCCACGGCAGAGCAGCGGCGCTGAATTTTATGCGAGCGCATCAGCGCCGGCAGGCTGTGCGGAATATCATCCAGCGCAGAGTGCTGAGATTTTTCAGCTCGCTCAGCACTTTTGATTTGCTCCCAGCGCGCCAGTACCTCAGTGCTGTTTTCCGCCGTCGCATCACCGAAGATGTGCGGATGGCGGCGCTCTAACTTTTCGCTGATAGCGCGGCAGA
This sequence comes from Yokenella regensburgei, assembly GCF_003634235.1. Lineage (NCBI taxonomy): Bacteria > Pseudomonadati > Pseudomonadota > Gammaproteobacteria > Enterobacterales > Enterobacteriaceae > Yokenella > Yokenella regensburgei. Next base: position 251,554 of record NZ_RBIZ01000004.1, read on the forward strand.
TATCGTTAAAGTCAAAACGTCCTTCTTCCTGCGCCATCTGCGCGTAGAACACAACCTGGAAGAGCAGATCGCCAAGCTCACCGCGCAAATCGTCAAAATCTTCGCGGGCGATAGCGTCGAGCACTTCGTAAGTCTCTTCCAGCGTGTAGGGCGCGATAGTGGCAAACGTCTGCTCTTTATCCCACGGACAACCGTTTTCCGGGTCACGCAGGCGCTGCATAATGCCAAGCAGGCGGTCAATTTGAGTCATGGTTCTTCCTTAAATATCAACTTCCGTGCAGACGGCGAGCGTCAATCACGTCCGGCACCTGGTTCAGTTTACCGAGCACGCGGCCCAGCACCTGCAGGTTATAAATTTCAATCGTCATGTCGATGGTCGCCAGCTGCTGTTTGGTATCGCTGCGGCTGGCAACGCCAAGGACGTTCACCTTCTCGTTGGCAAGAATCGTGGTGATGTCGCGCAGCAAACCGCTGCGATCGTTCGCCACCACGCGCACCACCAGCGAGTAGCCCGCAGAGTAGCTCTCCCCCCACACCGCCTCAACAATACGTTCCGGCGCATGAGACTGCAGCTCTGCCAGCTGGTCGCAGTCGGCACGGTGCACCGAAATACCTCGCCCCTGGGTGATGAAGCCAACGATCTCGTCGCCAGGAATCGGCTGACAGCAGCGGGCGATGTGGTGCATCAGGTTACCAACCCCTTCAACCACAACCCGTCCATCGTCTTTCTTGCGGTTGCTTTGCGGCGCGTAAGTCTTCTGCTGAAGCTGTTTCAGCGCGGCGGCATCCTGCTCCGCAGCGCTGGGTTTGTTGAACTGCGACTGCAGGAAGTTAACCATCTGGTTGAGACGAATATCACCGCCACCGATGGACGCCAGCAGCTCATCCACTTCGTTAAAGTTGTAGCGCGGCAGCAGGTGTTTTTCTGCTTCCTTCAGGCTGATGCCCAACCGTTCCAGTTCGTCATCAAGGATCTGACGCCCGGCAAGGATATTTTTATCTCTGTCCTGTTTACGGAACCAGGCGTGAATTTTCGACCGTCCACGGCTGGTGGTGATATACCCGAGGTTCGGGTTCAGCCAGTCGCGGCTTGGGTTCGGCTGCTTCTGGGTGATAATTTCAATCTGATCGCCCATCTGCAGCTGATAGGTAAACGGCACGATACGCCCGCCTATTTTCGCCCCGATACAGCGGTGCCCAACGTCACTATGAATATGGTAGGCAAAGTCGAGCGGCGTGGAGCCGGCAGGTAAGTCCACAACGTCGCCCTTCGGCGTAAAGACGTAGACCCGATCGTCAAACACCTGGCTGCGCACTTCGTCGAGCATCTCGCCGGAGTCGGCCATCTCTTCCTGCCAGGCAATCAGCTTACGCAGCCAGGCGATACGGTCTTCATACCCGGAGCGCAAGCCGCTTGCTGCCCCCTCTTTGTACTTCCAGTGCGCGGCAACGCCGAGTTCGGCATCCTCGTGCATCTGACGGGTACGAATTTGAATTTCAACGGTTTTACCGCCCGGCCCCAGCACCACGGTATGGATAGACTGATAACCGTTGGGTTTTGGGTTGGCAACGTAGTCGTCGAACTCGTCCGGCAAATGACGGAAGTGAGTATGCACTATCCCCAGCGCGGCGTAGCAGTCCTGCAGACGCTCAGCGACAATTCGCACGGCGCGGACGTCAAACAGCTCGTCAAAAGCGAGGTGCTTTTTCTGCATTTTGCGCCAGATGCTGTAGATATGCTTCGGACGACCGTATACCTCGGCTTTCACCCCTTCTTCTTTGATAGAAGAGCGGAGCTTACCGACGAATTCATCAATGTAGTGCTCCCGGTCGAGACGGCGTTCGTGCAGCAGTTTCGCGATGCGTTTGTACTCTTCCGGATGCAGGTAGCGGAAGCAGTAGTCTTCAAGCTCCCATTTGAGCTGACCAATTCCGAGACGGTTCGCCAGCGGCGCGTAGATATTGGTGCACTCTTTTGCCGCCAGCACGCGCTCATCTTCCGGAGCGTCTTTTACCTCGCGCAGATGTGCCAGCCGCTCGGCGAGCTTAATGACCACGCAGCGGAAATCGTCGACCATCGCCAGCAGCATCCGGCGAACGTTGTCGACCTGCTCTGAAGAAACGGAATCATTGTGAGTGGCTTTTAACTGACGAATTGCCGCCATGTCGCGCACGCCATGGATAAGCGCCACAACAGATTTACCAAAATGCTCCTGGATGGCCTCTTCCGTTACGGCGCCGCTGTCAACCAGCGGGAAAAGCAGTGCCGCGCGCAGCGTGTCGCTGTCCATGCTGAGCATTGACAGGATCTCCACCATCTCAACCCCGCGCCACAGCAGCAGGTCGGCGTCAGCATGTCCTTCGGTTTGCTCACGACAATAGGTCCATGTCTCGGCTAAGCGTTCACACGTCTGCTGGCTGGTGTTACCCAGGCTCGCAATCCACTTTTGCGGATCAAATTCGCCAGCTTTATTTATATGTGCACTTCTTACCGCAACCATTGTCCTCTCCTTTTGGGACCGGGCCTGGCGAATTCGACAAGCCTTGATTCATTAAATGTGCTCGAACAACACCATCGACTCCAGGTGCCCTGTGTGCGGGAACATATCCAGCATCGCCAGACGCCCAATCCGATAACCCGCCTGCAATAGCGCCTCGCTGTCTCGAGCAAGCGTTGCCGGGTTACAGGAAACATAGACCACACGTTTCGGTGCAAGTTTGATTATGTGCTGCATTACGCCTGGCGCACCGGCACGCGCCGGATCGAGCAGGACCTTATCAAAGCCGTGCTGCGCCCACGTTTGCCGGGTAACATCTTCCTCCAGATTTTCGTGAAAGAAGGTCACATTGTGTAAATGATTCAACGCCGCGTTCTGCTGCCCTTTCTCAACCAGAGCAGGTACCCCTTCGACCCCCACCACCTCAGCGGCACGCTGGGCCAGCGGGAGCGTAAAGTTACCCATTCCGCAGAACAGGTCGAGCACGCGATCGTCTGGCTGAACATCGAGCCAGGACAGCGCCGTCGCGACCATTTGCTGGTTCACGTTGTCGTTTACCTGGATGAAGTCGCGCGGACTGAACGTTAAGCGTAGACCGTTTGACGTATACCATGGCGTTTCACCATACACGTGCTCCAGTATCTCGCTTTGCGGGGCCAGATACAGCGCAAGTGCGTGAGTATGCGAAAAGCGTTCCAGTTTTTCTTTGTCGGCAGCAGGCAGCGCTGCCGTATGGCGTAGCACCATCAGCGGGCCGTTATCGGCCAGCACCAGCTCGACGTGGCCCAGCTGACGAGCAGATTTCAGGCTACTCAGACATTCCCGCAGCGGCGCGAGCAGCGCCTCAAGTTGGGGCACCAAAATGGGGCATTGCCCCACATCGATGATGTCGCTGGCATTGGCTTTACGAAACCCCATCTGCAGTTGCTGGGTTTTCGGCTGGTAATTCAGGCTGAGACGCGCCCGACGACGATAGCCCCAGGGCGTTCCGGCAATCACTTCATCAACGTCATGTTTCATCAGACGCGCAAGCGCTGCCCGCTTGCTGCGCTGCTGCAGGTCAACAGAGGCATGTTGTTGCTGGCAGCCGCCGCAGGTTCCGAAGTGCCGACATTTCGGCTTTTCACGCTCCGGGCTATCATTTAGTCGACGTTTTACCTGTGCGCGGGCATACTGCTTTTTATCTTCGGTGAGCGTCACCTCCGCGCTTTCCTGCGGCAGTAAGCCACTCACAAACAGCGCTTTTCCGTTATGGCGGGCCACGCCCTGACCGAAGGGATCGAGGTCATTGACCGTCACGGTTATGATCTGGCGCGTCGTCACGCGCCGTTTTGCAGAGTAGAATTGCGCCATTGTAGAGATTTGTCTCGAACGTACATATTGACTCACATTCTCCCATAACGGAACTCCATGACCAACTACAGCCTGCGTGCTCGCATGATGATTCTGATCCTGGCACCGACCGTACTGATTGGTTTGCTGCTCAGTATCTTCTTTGTGGTACACCGCTATAACGATCTACAGCGTCAACTGGAAGACGCCGGAGCCAGTATTATTGAACCTCTCGCGGTTTCAAGCGAGTACGGCATGAACCTGCAAAATCGTGAGGCCATTGGCCAACTGATTAGCGTTCTGCATCGCCGCCATTCCGATATTGTGCGGGCGATTTCAGTGTACGATGAACACAACCGTCTGTTTGTTACCTCCAACTACCAGCTGGATCCGGGTCAGCTACAGTTGCCAAAAGACGCGCCCTTCCCACGAAGGTTGAGCGTGGCACGCCACGGCGACATTATGATCCTGCGCACGCCGATAATCTCCGAGAGCTATTCTCCTGATGAATCGCCAGAGTCTGACGCCAAAACTCCGGTCAACATGCTGGGCTACGTGGCACTGGAGCTCGATCTCAAGTCGGTACGTCTGCAGCAGTACAAAGAGATTTTTATCTCAAGCGTCATGATGCTGTTCTGTATCGGTATTGCGCTCATATTTGGCTGGCGGCTGATGCGTGATGTAACCGGCCCAATCCGAAATATGGTCAATACCGTTGACCGCATCCGCCGGGGGCAGCTCGACAGCCGCGTCGAAGGTTTTATGCTCGGCGAACTGGATATGCTGAAAAACGGCATCAACTCGATGGCGATGTCGCTTGCCGCCTATCACGAGGAGATGCAGCACAACGTTGACCAGGCGACCTCCGATCTGCGCGAAACCTTAGAGCAGATGGAGATCCAGAACGTTGAGCTTGATCTGGCGAAAAAGCGCGCCCAGGAAGCCGCGCGAATCAAATCCGAATTCCTGGCCAATATGTCTCACGAACTGCGTACACCGCTTAACGGGGTGATTGGTTTCACGCGCCTGACGCTGAAAACTGACCTCACCACCACTCAGCGCGATCACCTGAACACCATCGAACGCTCGGCGAATAATCTGCTGGCTATCATCAACGACGTGCTGGACTTCTCCAAGCTGGAGGCCGGGAAGCTCATTCTTGAGAGTATTCCGTTCCCGCTGCGTAACACCCTTGATGAGATTGTCACTCTGCTGGCGCATTCGGCACACGACAAAAACCTTGAGCTGACGCTTAACATCAAAAACGATGTGCCGGACAACGTCATTGGCGATCCGCTGCGCCTGCAGCAGGTGATCACCAACCTGGTGGGAAATGCCATCAAGTTTACCGAAAGCGGCAATATCGACGTTCTGGTTGAGAAGCGCGCACTCAGCAATACCAAGGTGCAGATTGAAGTACAGATCCGCGATACCGGCATTGGTATTCCGGAGCGCGACCAGTCGCGGCTGTTCCAGGCGTTCCGTCAGGCCGATGCCAGTATCTCCCGCCGCCACGGCGGTACCGGGTTAGGCCTCGTCATTACCCAGAAGCTGGTAAAAGAGATGGGTGGCGATATCTCATTCCACAGCCAGCCTAACCGCGGCTCCACCTTCTGGTTCCACATAAACCTCGATCTCAATCCGAACGTCGTTTCCGATGGCCCGTTAACCGATTGTCTGGTCGGTAAGCGTCTGGCCTACGTTGAAGCCAACGCGGCGGCGGCGCAATCGACGCTGGATCTGCTGGCCACCACGCCGCTCGAGGTGGTCTACAGCCCGACGTTCTCGGCGCTACCGCAGGATCACTACGACATCCTGCTCATCGCCATTCCGGTGTCGATGCGCGATCTGGATGCGCACTATGACAAGCTCGCTATCGCGCGTTCGATGACGGATTACCTGCTGCTGGCGCTTCCTTGCCACGCTCAGGTCAGCGCGGAGATGCTCAAACAAAACGGCGCAGCCGCCTGTCTGCTAAAACCGTTAACCGCCACTCGTCTGCTGCCGGCGTTGACGGCCTATGGTCGTCACAGTCAGCCGGTACCACCGCTGTTGGTGGATAACAACAAGCTGCCGATGACGGTTATGGCGGTGGACGATAACCCGGCAAACCTGAAGCTCATCGGCGTACTGCTTGAGGATCAGGTGCAGTACGTTACGCTTTGCGATAGCGGTAAGCAGGCCATCGAGCGCGCTAAACAGATGCAGTTGGATCTGATCCTGATGGATATTCAGATGCCCGATATGGACGGCATTCGTGCCTGTGAGCTTATCCGCCAGCTACCACACCAGCAGCAGACGCCGGTGATTGCGGTCACCGCCCACGCGATGGCGGGGCAAAAAGAGAAGCTGCTGAGCGCCGGGATGAACGACTATCTGGCAAAGCCGATAGAAGAGAACAAACTGCGCAACCTGCTGCTGCGCTACAAGCCCGGCTACAACGTATCTAACGCTCTGACATCGCAGGAATCCCCGGAGCCCGCCGTCAACATCAACGCGACGCTCGACTGGCAGCTGGCGCTGCGCCAGGCGGCTGGAAAGCCGGATCTGGCGCGAGAAATGCTGCAGATGCTGGTGGCGTTCCTGCCGGAGATCCGTAACAAAGTTGAAGAGCAGTTAGTCGGCGAAGCGCCGGAAGGGCTGATTGATGCCATTCACAAACTGCACGGTAGCTGTGGTTATAGCGGCGTGCCGCGGCTGAAAAACCTGTGCAATCTGATTGAGGGGCAGCTACGCAATGGAACCCCGGCGGATGAACTGGAGCCGGAGTTCCTGGAATTGCTGGACGAGATGGATAACGTTACGCGCGAAGCGCGTCGGTTAATTGACTGACGGCGCTTACCGTCAGCTGAGGAGCGTCGCCCACTGTTCAACCCACGGGTTGGAGACGCTTTCCGGCTCCGGATCTTCGCTGGCATCAATCATCAACATGTCACCAATCCGCTGGGCGCCCTGCTCCTGCAGCAGGGCGTCAAAGCGTTTGCCGCCACCGCAGAAATTCGCATAGGTGCTGTCGCCAAGCGCGATAATGCCGTAGCGCATATGCGGCTGATACATATCTTTGATCCCCTCATACAGCGGGACGATGCTGTCCGGCAGATCGCCCTGCCCGGTTGTCGAAGTGACCACCAGCGCGTATTTCCCGGTGTACGACTCCCAGTCGCCCACCTCAGGATCTTCATAGACCGTCGCCTTATGGCCAAGACCCGTCAGGATGGTTTCTGCCTCTTCGGCAACCAGCAGCGCGTTTCCGTACATCGTGCCGACAAAAATACCAATCTCCGCCATGATTCACTCCCTGTTTAACGTTTAATTAACTCATCCTGACCGCTGACAGCATTAAACTCAACCCTTTCATTTATCGGGAGAAGCCCGCGCCAGCCAAAGTGTGACAGCGCCTGCATCCAGACGCTGTCGAACCCGGCGTGCAGCGTTAAAGGTTCGTGAGTAAAAGGATGGGTCAGGCTGAGGGAGCTCGCATGCAGCATCAGGCGATGACAGCCGAAATGCTCGGCCGCACTGCGGTTCTGGCGCAGGTCACCGTGCTTGCTGTCGCCAATAATGGGGTGACGAAGGTGGCTCAGATGGCGGCGCAGCTGATGTTTACGCCCGGTTTTCGGTTCCAGCTCGACAAGACCATAGCGGGTTGTCGGGTAGCGACCCGTAGCCACCGGCATTTCTACCGTTGCCAGGCCACGATAATGGGTGACTGCCGGTTGCGGATCTTTATTCTCACGGGCGAACTTATCGGCGATTTTATCGAGCTCTTCCACCAGCGGGTAGTCCAGCACCGCGTCGTCGGTCAGCCAGCCGCGTACGACCGCATGGTAGCGTTTCTGGATCTGATGTTGCTCGAACTGCTGCGACAAACGTCGTCCGGCCTCGCTCGACAACCCCATCAGCAGAACGCCCGAGGTAGGGCGATCGAGACGATGAGCGGTAAACACGTGCTGGCCAATCTGGTCACGCACGGTCTGCATGACCACCACTTTTTCATCGCGATCGAGCCAGCTACGATGCACCAGCCAGCCCGACGGTTTGTTGACCGCCACCAGCCACTCGTCCTGATAGATAATTTCCAGCATCAGGCGCTACCATCCGGGAACAGCGCATCGAGCGCCACCAGCTCGGGCAGAATATGCTCACGCAGAGGGTGGCTGGCATCCAGCGCAATTTCGTAATACGGCGCTACCGCGAAACTCGTCGGTAGCGGCTGGGCGTTATCCAGCAGTTGATGCATACGTGGGATAAGCACCCACTGCAGCCACTCAAGCGGCTCGAGGGTATCCATGCAAAACGGCTGATCGCTCAAAAATGCGCTCTGCGCCGGTGCGGTTTCCTGCCAGTGCTGGTGCAGGCGCAGTACCGTTTCGATGGCGCGCAGTTGGGTGCGTACGTTGTCGTGAAGCGTCATGAGAACCTCGGAAGCATAAAATCTGGCGCGAAGAATAGCACTGGTGGAGGAAAAACAAAAAAAGGGAGCACTGTTTACACAGTGCTCCCGGTTCGTTTCGCAGCATTCCGGCTACTTTTGGTGCTCCCTGCTCATCCTTGACAACTTTTCCTGAGGGTCTCCTGACCCGTGTTCATCCGTAAACCAGTGCATCCTGCTTCGCACCACCCCGATGCGAAATTGCTAATCCCTGAGCAAATCCTTTGATCTTCCTGATCCACCGAACATCCCGACCGGCTCTCGTTCTCCCTCCTGGAGGTGTCCTTTAACGCGTTCCTGCGTTGTCCACTTGCTTCATCCTGAAGCCTTTCCCTGCAGCACCGTCCTGGTGTGTTCCTGAAACGTCATCATCCTGATGTTCGTTTCTCTGTGCGACTTCCTGTCGACGGACATAGAATCTCTTATTCCGTATCGTCTTACAAGCCCACTCCAGGACAAATACCCAGAGTCTATTTCATTCGAAAGTGAAAGGTTATTACCTTAACTTATTGAATTTGTTCGAATGAGTGCGTCAGACGTCCTACGCGGCTTACCCTTGTCCAGGCGATCTCTCACAGTGCGTGTAAGAGATCTCTCACAAGGTCTGTAGCAAACTGGATTACAGAAGAGGCTCAAGTTGATTGAGAAAGCTCGCAAGAGAGGGAGCCAGCACCGTGCGATTGCGCGTTCCGAGGGTCTCTTTGATGACTTCGCCTGAGATATTACAGACCGAAATCACGTCCAGTTCGCTCGCCAGGGTGGCAATGAACAACGTCGGAGAGAGCTTCAGACGTTTTTGCGTTACCAGATGACCAATCAGATTTTCCTGTACCCGACGAAAGTCGTCCGGACTCCAGGTCTGCAGTAACGTCAGCGAGTCGCCGGCAAACCGGGCATGCATATCGCCCGCGTACTGAGTGGTATAATAACTATGAAGCGGCTGTTGTACCACAATGTCCATTGCACGTTCAACCGCATTTAGGTTCTGCTCAAGATCAAAGGGTTGTGGCTGCCAGTACACGGCATCCTCAGTGCTGGAAATAATGCAGGGCGACGGCACGCCGTGCAGATCTTCACTGAGCGGCCAGCTATCACGAGCCTGATGCCATGCCTCACAATAACGTTGGGTAAATGCCTGCAGCGCTTCTGCGGTCTGATTTGCCACCGATTTCTCTCTTCTCTTTAGCCAGGGTACACTTGCGCGATAGTGTACCTGCTTTATAACGGTGAAACATGTCCTCTTACGAAAATCATCAGGCGCTGTCGGGGCTGACGCTCGGCAAAGCCACCGACTACCGCGACATCTACGATGCCAGCCTGCTGCAGGGCGTACCCCGTAGTCTGAACCGCGATCCGCTCGGTCTGCATGCCGATAGCCTGCCTTTTCACGGCGCGGATATCTGGACGCTCTACGAACTGTCATGGCTTAACGCTCGCGGCCTGCCGCAGGTGGCAGTCGGCCACGTTGAGCTTAGCGACAGAACGGTAAACCTCATTGAATCAAAGAGCTTTAAGCTCTATCTCAACAGCTTCAACCAGACGCGTTTTGCAAGTCTGGAAGAGGTGCGAGACACTCTGGAGCGCGATCTCAGCGCCTGCGCACAGGGCAAGGTGAGCGTCGCGTTGTACCAGTTGGATGAAATTGAAGGGCAGCCGATAGCTCACTTCCACGGTACCTGCATCGATAATCAGGATATCGAAATCGATAACTACCAGTTCAGCACCGACTACCTGGAGAATGCCGCCAGCGGCAAAGTGGTGGAAGAGACGCTGGTCAGCCATCTTTTGAAATCAAACTGCCTGATTACCCACCAGCCTGACTGGGGGTCCGTGCAAATTCAGTATCGCGGGCCGAAAATCGACCGTGAAAAGCTGCTGCGTTATCTGGTGTCGTTCCGCCACCATAACGAGTTTCACGAGCAGTGTGTCGAGCGCATTTTCAATGACATCCAGCGCTTGTGCCAGCCCGAGACCCTGAGCGTTTATGCACGCTACACGCGTCGCGGCGGTCTGGACATCAACCCGTGGCGCACCAATACCAACTTTGTTCCCGCCACCGGACGTCTCGTCCGTCAGTAATCAATTCTTACTCAACAGGCGCGGAAATAGTCCGCGCTTCCCCTTGTAGAAACAGATCCGGCAAGGCTATTGTAATCCATAGGGAAAGACGATACTTGTCCCGTAAGGAGTTCACTTGATTACACATATTAGCCCGCTTGGCTCTATGGATATGCTATCGCAGCTGGAAGTTGACATGCTAAAAAGCAACGCCAGCAGCGATTTGTATCAACTGTTTCGCAACTGCTCACTGGCCGTACTTAACTCCGGTAGTCTGACCGATAACAGTAAAGAGCTACTTTCTCGCTTCGAGAGTTTTGATATCAACGTGTTACGTCGTGAACGTGGCGTAAAACTGGAACTTATCAATCCGCCGGAAGAGGCATTTGTCGACGGACGTATTATTCGCTCTTTGCAGGCCAACCTGTTCGCCGTACTGCGCGATATTTTGTTCGTTTACGGACAAATTCATAACACCGTCCGCTTCCCGAATCTGGATCTCGAGAGCTCCACCCATATCACTAACCTGGTATTCTCGATTCTGCGTAACGCCCGTGCGCTGCACGTTGGCGAGGCACCGAGCATGGTGGTGTGCTGGGGTGGCCACTCTATCAACGAAAATGAGTACCTGTACGCCCGCCGCGTCGGAACCCAACTGGGCCTGCGCGAGCTGAATATCTGCACCGGCTGTGGTCCTGGTGCGATGGAAGCGCCGATGAAAGGTGCCGCCGTCGGTCACGCGCAGCAACGATACAAAGAAGGCCGTTTCATTGGTATGACCGAACCTTCTATCATTGCCGCCGAGCCGCCTAACCCGCTGGTGAACGAACTCATCATCATGCCGGACATCGAAAAACGCCTTGAGGCGTTTGTACGTCTGGCTCACGGGATAATCATCTTCCCGGGTGGGGTCGGAACCGCAGAAGAGTTGCTGTATCTGTTGGGTATTCTGATGAACCCAGCCAACAAAGACCAGGTACTGCCGCTCATCCTCACCGGCCCGAAAGAAAGCGCCGACTACTTCCGCGTACTCGATGAATTTATCGTTCATACGCTGGGGGAAAGCGCGCGTCGCCACTATCGCATTATCATCGACGATGCGGCAGAGGTTGCTCGTCAGATGAAGAAAGCCATGCCGCTGGTGAAAGAGAACCGCCGTGATACCGGTGATGCCTACAGCTTCAACTGGTCGATTCGTATTGCGCCGGACCTGCAACAGCCGTTTGAGCCGTCGCATGAGAATATGGCGAACCTGAAGCTCTACCCTGACCAGCCGGTGGAAGTGCTGGCCGCCGACCTGCGCCGCGCCTTCTCTGGCATCGTGGCGGGGAACGTTAAACAGGTAGGCATTCAGGCGATTGAGAAGTATGGTCCGTACAAAATCCACGGTGACAGCGAAATGATGCGCCGCATGGACGATCTGCTGCAGGGATTTGTGGCTCAGCACCGCATGAAACTCCCGGGCTCTGCCTACATACCATGTTACGAGATTTGTTCCTGATAACACCCTCAGGGCGGCGAAAAAGCCGCCCTTCTCTTTTCTTACCTAAACTTTCCGAAACGACCAGTTATCATTCTGATAAAAGTTCTATTTATCACTAAAAAGCGTGATAAACCGTCTAAAAACGCCACTTCCGTCACTTTTCCCAGTTTAAAAATCGCTTTGCCATCAAGGCACTACCTCTGTATATCCCGCTTCCAGCGACATTTGCGCCAATAAAATTCTATGTGTTTTTAATTTTTAGGTTGATGGTCTAAGAACAGACACATTGATAGTATAATATCGCAATTGAGATCGCGATCACTGATACATTGACAACTTGAATGTATCTTTCCGCCCATTAATAGTGACAGGTGAAAACTACAAAAAAACCGTTGTTGAGCGGATTTTTAATCATTGTTAGCAGTTTATTAAATAGATTCGATTGATTCCTCCAGGAGATACAGATGGAAAACACTCAAACCAGCACCATTGCTTCGGTAGAAACCCGAAGCGCATGGCGTAAAACGGACACCATGTGGATGCTGGGCCTTTACGGCACTGCTATCGGCGCGGGCGTTCTGTTCCTGCCGATTAACGCCGGTGTAGGCGGTATGATCCCGCTTATCATCATGGCAATCCTTGCTTTCCCGATGACTTTCTTCGCACACCGCGGCATGACCCGCTTCGTGCTTTCCGGTAAAAACCCGGGCGAAGACATCACTGAAGTAGTTGAAGAACACTTTGGCGTTGGCGCAGGTAAAATCATCACCCTGCTGTACTTCTTCGCTATCTACCCGATCCTGCTGGTTTACAGCGTGGCAATCACCAACACCGTAGACAGCTTCATCACCCACCAGCTGGGTATGACTGCTCCGCCGCGTGCTATCCTCTCCCTGATCCTTATCATCGGCATGATGACCATCGTGCGCTTCGGTGAGAAAATGATCGTTAAGGCGATGAGCATCCTGGTGTTCCCGTTCGTTATCGCTCTGATGCTGCTGGCGCTGTACCTGATCCCTGAGTGGAACGGTGCTGCACTGGAAACCCTGTCTTTCAGCAGCGCAGCATCTACCGGCAAAGGCCTGTGGCTGACCCTGTGGCTGGCTATCCCGGTGATGGTGTTCTCCTTCAACCACTCTCCGATCATCTCCTCCTTCGCGGTAGCGAAGCGTGAAGAGTACGGCGACGGTGCAGAGAAAAAATGTTCCAGCATCCTGGCCCGCGCGCACATCATGATGGTTATTACCGTGATGTTCTTCGTGTTCAGCTGCGTACTGAGCCTCACCCCGGCAGACCTGGCTGCGGCAAAAGATCAGAACATCTCTATCCTGTCTTACCTGGCAAACCACTTTAACGCACCGCTGATTGCGTGGATGGCTCCTATCATTGCGATGATTGCTATCACCAAATCCTTCCTCGGCCACTATCTGGGCGCACGTGAAGGCTTCAACGGTATGGTTATCAAGTCTCTGCGCGGTAAAGGCAAGACCATTGAAATCAACAAACTGAACAAAATCACCGCGCTGTTCATGCTGGTGACGACCTGGGCAGTAGCGACCCTGAACCCAAGCATCCTGGGTATGATTGAAACCCTGGGCGGCCCGGTTATCGCGATGATCCTGTTCCTGATGCCGATGTACGCGATTCAGAAAGTACCGGCAATGCGTAAATACAGCGGCCACATCAGCAACGCCTTCGTTGTTATCATGGGCCTCATCGCTATCTCCGCTATCTTCTACTCTCTGTTCAGCTAATCCCCCGCGCCGCCTTCGGGCGGCGCCAATCTCTTCAGGAATGGACGCATTATGATCAGCGTATTCGATATTTTCAAAATCGGCATTGGTCCTTCCAGCTCCCACACCGTTGGGCCAATGAAAGCGGGCAAGCAATTCACGGACGACCTGATTGCACGCGGGATCCTCAATGATGTAACCCGCGTAGTCGTCGACGTGTACGGCTCGCTCTCCCTGACCGGTAAAGGTCACCACACCGATATCGCCATTATCATGGGCCTGGCGGGTAACCTGCCGGACACCGTCGATATCGATGCTATCCCGGGCTTTATTCAGGACGTGAACACTCACGGCCGACTGCTGCTGGCAAACGGTCAGCACGAAGTCGAGTTCCCGGTTGACCACTGCATGAACTTCCACACCGACAACCTTTCTCTGCATGAGAACGGTATGCGCATCACTGCGCTTAGCGGAGAAAAAGTTGTTCACAGCAAAACCTATTACTCCATCGGCGGCGGCTTTATCGTCGACGAAGAACATTTTGGTCAGTCCAACAGCGCGCCGGTAGAAGTTCCTTACCCGTACAGCTCTGCGGCTGATCTGCAGCGCCACTGCCAGGAATCCGGACTGTCACTCTCCGGCCTGATGATGAAGAACGAGCTGGCGCTGCACAGCAAAGAAGAGCTGGAGCAGCACTTCGCCAGCGTCTGGGAAGTCATGCACAGCGGTATCGAGCGTGGCATCACCACCGAAGGCGTGCTGCCGGGCAAGCTGCGCGTTCCGCGCCGTGCCGCCGCGCTGCGCCGCATGCTGGTAAGCCAGGACAAAACCACCAGCGATCCAATGGCGGTTGTTGACTGGATCAACATGTTTGCCCTCGCGGTAAACGAAGAGAACGCTGCCGGTGGCCGCGTAGTGACTGCACCGACTAACGGCGCCTGTGGCATCGTTCCAGCCGTGCTGGCGTACTACGACAAGTTCATCCGTGAAGTGAACGCCAACTCACTGGCACGCTACATGCTGGTGGCAAGCGCTATCGGTTCACTGTACAAAATGAACGCCTCTATCTCTGGCGCAGAAGTCGGCTGTCAGGGTGAAGTCGGTGTTGCCTGCTCCATGGCGGCGGCAGGCCTGGCAGAACTGCTGGGCGGTAGCCCGATGCAGGTGTGCATTGCCGCGGAAATCGGCATGGAGCATAACCTGGGACTGACCTGCGATCCGGTTGCCGGACAAGTACAGGTACCGTGCATCGAACGTAACGCCATTGCCGCAGTAAAAGCGGTCAACGCCGCACGTATGGCACTGCGCCGTACCAGCGAGCCGCGCGTATGTCTCGATAAAGTTATCGAAACCATGTACGAAACCGGGAAAGACATGAACGCCAAATACCGCGAAACCTCACGCGGTGGTCTGGCGATGAAGATTGTCACCTGCGATTAAGCCCCCTCAGATGCCTCGTTTTGCGAGGCATCTTCCGGATTATCCGCACCTACATAGCCTCCTGCCGCTCGCGATGTTACCCTTAGCGCATCTGTTCAGGGAGGAAAACCATGGCCGTCCATCTGCTTATCGTTGATGCACTCAATCTGATTCGCCGCATACACGCGGTGCAGGGCTCTCCCTGTGCGGAGACCTGCCTGCATGCGCTGGAGCAACTCCTCGTCCACAGCCAGCCTACGCATGCGGTAGCGGTATTTGATGACGAGGCCCGCAGCCACGGCTGGCGGCACCAGCTATTGCCGGATTACAAAGCCGGCCGCCCTCCCATGCCGGACACGCTGCATGATGAAATGCCGTCATTACGCGCCGCGTTTGAAGCACGCGGTATCCGTTGCTGGGCATCAGAAGGGGACGAAGCGGACGACCTGGCGGCAACGCTGGCGGTGAAAGTGGCGAAAGCCGGGCATCAGGCGACGATTGTGTCGACTGACAAAGGTTACTGCCAGCTACTCTCCCCCACCGTTCGCATTCGCGACTATTTCCAGAAGCGCTGGCTGGATGCACCGTTTATTGCCAGTGAGTTTGGCGTCAATCCGCAGCAGCTACCAGACTACTGGGGGCTTGCGGGCATCAGCAGTTCGAAGATCCCAGGCGTTGCCGGAATTGGCCCGAAGAGCGCTACCCAGCTTCTGAGCGAGTTTCCAACCCTGGAAGCACTGTATGAGAATCTGGAGGCGGTGCCGGAGAAATGGCGTAAAAAGCTGGTGGAGCATCGGGAGATGGCGTTTATTTGCCGCCAGGTGGCGCAGCTGAAAACGGATTTAACCCTTGACGGGAATTTACAGCAGCTGCGGTTGAGCTGATTACCCTCTCCCAAAGGAGAGGGTAAAGAGAGATATCATCGCTCGTCGCGGCGACCACCCACCGCCGCCCACATGCGACGCACATGCACCGTCACTTCTTCGCGGTCGTGGTACAGCTGGCGCGCCTGGATCTGCACGGCAATGTTATTCGCCTTCATCTGCTCCTCAATGTACGCCAGATTCTGCGAGACCTCTTCGTAACGCTTTTTCATCGGTAGCTTGAGGTTAAAGATGGTTTCACGACACCAGCCGTTCACCAGCCACTGCGCCATCAGCGCGGCAACCTTCGCCGGTTTCTCAACCATGTCGCACACCATCCACGAGATGTTGCTACGCGTCGGACGATAGCGGAAACCATCTTCACGCAGCCAGGTCACCTGCCCGGTATCCATCAGGCTTTGCGCCATCGGACCGTTATCGACAGAGGAGACCCACATGTTGCGTTTTACCAGCTGATAGGTCCAGCCGCCCGGGCAGGCCCCGAGATCGACCGCATACATCCCGTTCGCCAGGCGTTCATCCCACTCGTCAGCCGGAATAAAGACGTGAAACGCCTCTTCAAGCTTAAGCGTTGAACGGCTTGGCGCATCAGATGGAAACTTGAGGCGCGGGATCCCCATATAGAACGGCGAATTGTTGGTCGTGAGGGAATAACCCACATAGCAACAGCCTGGCGCAATAAAGAACACATGCACCACCGGACGCTTCGGCGTTTCATAGTTGGTGAGGATCTTCGCTTCACGCAGTGCTGCACGCAGCGGTACCGTGAACTTACGGCAGAACTTCATCAGCTCTTTGCTTTCGTTGGTGTCCGCGACCTCAACGCGCAGGTCACCGCCCTTCTCCACCACGCCGGTCAGCATGCCGACGACCGGCGTTACGCGGTCTTCCGGCGGCAAATCACGCAGCAGTTCACCTGCCACAAACATCTGGCGGGCAAAGATCAGCGAACTGAACGGTAAATCGCGGATGATTTTCTCCGCGTCACCTTCCTGATAGCATTCAAAAATCACGTATCCCGCGTTTTCTTTCACACGGGCAAAACCGTACACCTCAAGGCGACCGGCCTTGTCGGTGATTTCCGCTGCACACTCTTTCTCAAAGCCGGGGCGGCAATAGAGAACAACCTTATTCATGAACGACGCCCTTACGTTTAAGACGAATTGCACCAATTAACATTAATACCCATCCTGCGAGGAAACTGACGCCACCCACCGGGGTGACAAACGCCCACAGGCGAAGGTGAGACAACGCGAGACAGTAGAGACTACCGCTGAACAGTATCGTACCGAGCGCCATAAACACGCTGCTCCAGTAGAACCAGATACTGATTCGACGCTGCATGGCCACTGCCAGACCGAAAATCGCCAGCGTATGAAACGCCTGATATTCGAGACCGGTCTGGATCCAGCCCATCTCTACCACGCCTAAAGACTTACTTAATACGTGTGCGCCGAACGCTCCCAGCGCCACAAAGATAAAACCGCTGATGGCGGCAAAAATCAGCATAAAACGACTGGTCATAGCTTTACCTTATGGTCCATTCATTGTTCGTAACGAAAGCGGAATTTCTCTTGTTCGCTTGCCGCTTTCGCCAGAATCCACTGCCGAAAAGCGGCTATTTTACCGAGTTCCGCCTGACTGTCATGGCAAACCAGATAAAACGCGTTTTTACTGACCAGTACATCATTAAACGGGCAGACCAGACGGCCTGCTTCAATTTCGGACTGAGCCATTACGTTGTTGGCCAGTGCGACACCCTGTCCATGGATAGCAGCCTGCAGCACCATCGCGCTGTGGCTGAAAATTGGTCCCTGTTGCACATTAATATGATTAAGACCCAATTGGCGGGTATAAGTTTGCCAGTCACGACGAGAAGCATCGTGCAGCAGCGTATGTTGCGCCAGATCGGCAGGCACTTTCAACGCTTTCTCGCCGGTTAGTAGCAGCGGCGAACAGACGGGAAGCAGATACTCTGCGTACAATTTTTCGACACGCAGCCCCGGCCAGTTGCCGCGGCCATAAAAAATCGCCACGTCGACATCGTCGGCAAGTTTATCTTCCTGACGGTCGACGGCCTGGATCCTGACGTCGATTCCCGGATAAGCTGAGTTAAAGCTTGAGAGTCTTGGCACCAGCCATTGAATGGCAAAACTGGGCAACAAACTGACCGTCAATGCCCCTTTCGCACTCCGGGCCTGCAGTTTGCGCGTCGCCTCGGTAAGCTGGGAAAAGATCTCTTTAATATCCAGAAAATAGCTCTGGCCTTCTTCGGTCAGCAGCAGCGAACGATTACGCCGACGAAACAGCTTCAGCCCCAGGAAATCCTCGAGGGACTTGATTTGATGACTTACTGCGGCCTGCGTCACAAAAAGCTCATCTGCCGCCCGAGTGAAGCTCAGATGGCGTGCTGCAGCATCAAAAACACGTAATGCATTCAGAGGTGGTAATCGCTTGGACATGGTTATCTGGCTTAGATGTTAAGGCAATTTAACAAATAGGAAACAACATTTAACCTATTAGTTTTTTTTATCTGAGACATTATAATTTGTCCGTTGAGGAACTACCAGCAAATACCTATAGTGGCGGCACTTCCTGAGCCGGAACGAAGAGCTTTTATCGGAATGCGTGTTCTGATGGGCTTTTGGCTTACGGTTGTGATGTTGTGTTGTTGTGTTTGCAATTGGTCTGCGATTCAGACCATGGTAGCAAGGCTACCCTATTTTCACTTCCTGTACATTTACCCTGTCTGTCCATAGTGATTAATGTAGCACCGCAAACTGCGGTGCTTTTTTTTGCCCGCGATTCCTCCCCTTGCCCTGACGCGTAAATTGCGCGACGATCTCAGCATCGTAATGAGGAATTCCATGAACGCATTCAATCCCGCGCAGTTTCGCGCCGAATTTCCCGCACTCAGCGATGCCGGTGTCTATCTCGACAGCGCCGCCACCGCCCTGAAGCCGCAGGCCGTCATCGAGGCGACCCGTGAGTTTTACAGCCTGAGCGCCGGGAACGTCCACCGTAGCCAGTTTGCCGAAGCGCAGCGCCTCACCGCGCGCTACGAGGCCGCCCGCGAACGCGTTGCCCAGTGGCTGAACGCCGCCAGCGGTCAACAGGTTGTCTGGACCCGGGGCACCACCGAATCTATCAATATGGTCGCCCAATGCTACGCTCGTCCTCGCCTGCAGCCGGGTGATGAAATCATCGTCACCGAAGCCGAACACCACGCCAACCTGGTGCCGTGGCTGATGGTGGCAGAGCAAACCGGCGCGCGCGTGGTCAAACTGCCGCTCGGTCACGACCGCTTGCCGGATATCAATCAGCTCTCTGCCTGCATCACCCCACGAAGCCGAATTCTGGCGATTGGACAGATGTCTAACGTCACCGGCGGTTGCCCAGACCTGGCGCACGCCGTTGCGCTTGCCCATGATGCGGGCATGGTGGTGATGGTGGATGGCGCCCAGGGTGCGGTGCATTTCCCGCTCGACGTTCAGCAACTGGACATCGATTTCTATGCGTTTTCCGGACACAAGCTCTACGGCCCAACCGGCATCGGTGTGCTGTACGGGAAAGCAGAGCTGCTTGAAACCATGACGCCGTGGCTCGGCGGCGGCAAAATGATTACCGAGGTGAGCTTCGACGGCTTTAAAACCCAGCCGGTACCGTACCGTCTGGAGGCGGGCACGCCGAACGTCGCCGGGGTGATCGGGCTAAGCGCCGCACTGGAATGGCTGGCGGGAGTTGATCTCACCCAGGCCGAAAGCTGGAGCCGGGGTCTAGCCACGCTTGCGGAAGCCGAACTGGCGAAGCGTCCGGGCTTCCGCTCATTCCGCTGTCAGGATTCCAGCCTGCTGGCCTTCGAGTTTGCCGACGTGCACCACAGCGATATGGTCACCCTGCTGGCGGAATACGGTATCGCCCTGCGCGCCGGGCAGCACTGCGCTCAGCCGCTGCTGGCAGCGCTTGGCGTCCAGGGAACGCTCAGAGCGTCCTTCGCCCCCTATAATACTCAGGATGACGTCTACGCGCTGGTGAACGCCGTTGACCGCGCCCTTGCTTTGCTGGTGGATGAATGACCAACCCAATTTTCGCCGGACACCCGTTCGGCACAACCGTAACCGCCGATACGTTACGGCAGATTTTTACCCCACTGAAGCAGTGGGAAGATAAATATCGTCAGCTGATACTGCTGGGTAAGCAATTGCCGACGCTCGCGGATACAGACAAAGCGCAGGCGCATGAAATTGCGGGCTGCGAGAACCGCGTCTGGCTGGGTTCAGTGGTGTCACCTGAGGGGAAAATGCATTTCTACGGTGACAGTGAAGGACGAATCGTTCGTGGTTTGCTTGCCGTGCTGCTGACGGCGGTAGAAGGGAAAAGCGCCGGGGAGCTGCTGTCGCAGGATCCGCTGGCGCTGTTCGATGAGCTGGGATTACGTAGCCAGCTTAGCGCCTCGCGCAGCCAGGGGCTGGCCGCGCTTGCAGAGGCTGTGCTTGTGGCCGCGCGTCAGGCTGAAGCCTGACGTTCCGCCTTCGCCATCATTTTTTTCAGCGCATGGGATACCGCGACAAAGCCAAAAGTGGCGGTCACCATGGTTGCGGCACCAAACCCGGAGGCACAATCCATGCGCTTCGGGCCTTCCGCTGTGCTTTTCATCGCACATACGCTGCCGTCGGCCTGCGGGTAAACCAGCGCTTCGGTTGAAAACACGCAGTCCACGCCCAGTTTCCCTTTACTGTTTTTCACCACGCCGAACTCGCTTTTCAGCCGTTCGCGCAGCTTCGCCGCCAGCGGATCCTGGATGGTTTTCGCCAGATCGCTCACCTGGATCTGGGTAGGATCGATTTGCCCACCCGCACCGCCGGTGGTAACCAGCGGAACCTTATAACGGCGGCAGTAAGCAATCAGCGCCGCTTTTGGCCGCACGCTGTCGATGGCGTCAATCACGTAGCTGTAGCCCGCGCTCATATACTGGGCTACGTTCTCCGGTGTGACAAAATCATCAATCACCGTCACCCGGCACTCCGGGTTTATCAAGCGAATACGCTCGGCCATCACCTCGGCCTTCGCCAGCCCAACGTTGCCACCAAGCGCATGAACCTGCCGGTTGGTGTTGGTCACGCAGACGTCATCCATATCGATAAGCGTAATCGCGCCAATACCGGTTCGCGCCAGCGCTTCTGCCGCCCACGACCCGACGCCGCCAATACCGACGACACAGACATGCGCTGCCGCGAAGCAGTGCAGCGCTTTTTCACCGTACAAACGTGCCGTGCCGCCAAAACGCTGGCGCCAGGCATCGCTGATTACCACAGACATAGGACCTCAATTACCCGCTAAAGACGTTGCCTGCTCCCGGCGCGCTTTTCAGCACCCAGACGCGGCCATAGTGATTGTACCATCCTGCGCGGTGTCCGGCATCCGGACCAATACCCTGGTAAATGTCGAAATGCTGGCCCTTAATCGCACCACCAACGTCCAGCGCCACCATCAGACGCAGTTCATATTGACCGTTGAATTTACCGTTGTTGTCGAGTAGCGGCACTTCTGCCAGCAGCGTGGTGCCTGCCGGGATAATATTGCGGTCAGAGGCAACCGAGGCACGGCCAATCAGCGGTACCGCACTTGCCCCTTTCACCGGTGCAAACGACTGTGGTTTAAAGAAGACGAATGACGGGTTCTGCTCCAGCAGCTCGCGCACTTCCGCTTCGCTGTGCGTTTCGCCCCAGTGGCGGATAGCCTGCATCGACATATCTTCTTTCTTCACTTCACCGCGATCGATAAGCACACGGCCAATGCTGCGATATTCCCAGCCGTTTTTACCGGCGTAGCTGAAGAAGTTAAGCGGAGAGCCGTCGCCGAAGTCGATATAGCCGCTGCCCTGCACGTCCATAATGAAGTTGTCCATCAGCGAGTTGCTGTAGGCCAGCACGTAGCTGTCGCTGAGCGCACCGGCATAAATATCGGCGCGGGATGGCAGGCGGCCACGTTTAGGTGGCATGCGGTAAATAGGATACTGGAACGCGCCCTGGCGAGTATGACGGGCCTGCACGACCGGCGTGTAGTAGCCGGTAAACTGCACGTTGCCGTAGTTGTCAGCGCCCTGCATCTGCCAGGCATCAATACCAAACTGGCGCATGTTGCGGGTGTCACCACCGGCACGCAGCCACTGCTGGACGGCGTTAAACACGTCGCTTTGGCTGTTATAAAGGCGCGGTGAGGAATTACGTACCTGATACACCTGCTCGGAGAAGTCACCGGCGTTGATCGGTGCACCGACCGCATCAGGCTGGTTAACCAGTGAGAACGGCTGGGTGAACTTTCCGTCACTATACTGCTGACCGCGATCGGTCGGTTTTGAAGAACAGGCCGCCAGCATTGCCAGCAGTGAGCCTGTTACCAGATATTTTGCCCAACGTCCTTTCATGGTCTCTCTTCTATATACGTTTACTGAATGCGTGATGAAGATAACAAACCCCCCAGGGTAATGAAACGAGCGCACGCGGCTAAAACGAAATTTCGCACATAAAACAAACGATTCGTCCCATTTTTACGCGATTAACAGCAATATCAGGAAAATCGTCAAAAAAAGGTTGCATCGAAAAGCGAGCAGAGTATAGTGCGCATCCACGGACGCGGGGTGGAGCAGCCTGGTAGCTCGTCGGGCTCATAACCCGAAGGTCGTCGGTTCAAATCCGGCCCCCGCAACCAATTAAAATGTGAAAAGATTTACTCGACGGAAGAGTAAATAAGACGGACGCGGGGTGGAGCAGCCTGGTAGCTCGTCGGGCTCATAACCCGAAGGTCGTCGGTTCAAATCCGGCCCCCGCAACCACATTTTAAAGCACACAATAGACACCCTGACGGGTGTTTTTTTGTTTCTGGCGTCCGTAAAAAAAGGCGCTTTTCAGCGCCTGCTACTTATCCCCGTCGTGCCAGCGTCGCCCCATCGGCGAAGTAGGCTTTAATTCCTGCCAGAATAGACTCTGCCACTTCCTGCTGGAATTTCGCGGTCTTGAGCTTACGCTCTTCTTCAACGTTACTGATAAACGCAGTTTCTACCAGAATAGAAGGGATATCCGGCGCTTTCAGCACCGCGAACCCCGCCTGTTCGACTTTGTTCTTGTGCAGGTCATTCACCTGCCCTAGCTTCTGCAGTACCGCTTTCCCGAACTTCAGACTGTCGTTAATGGTCAGCGACTGCACCATATCGAACATGGTGTGGTCGAGATAGCGATCCCCACTTTTACTTACCCCACCGATAAGGTCAGAGGCATTCTGTGTTTCAGCGAGAAATTTCGCGGCGGTACTGGTTGCGCCTTTCGTCGACAGTGCAAACACCGAAGAGCCGCTCGGTTGTCGGCTGGTAAAGGCATCCGCATGGATGGACACAAACAGATCGGCGCGCTGCTTCTGCGCCTTAGCAACACGCACCTTCAGCGGGATGAAGACATCCTCGTTGCGGGTCATAAAGACCTTCATGTTGCCTTCTTTTTCAATCAGCGCACGCAGGCGACGGGCAATCTGCAGCACCACGTCTTTCTCGCGGGTGCGGTATTTGCCAACGGCGCCGGAATCTTCACCGCCGTGTCCCGGATCGAGCATGATGACTATCGGACGATCGCGACCCGCTTTACCCGGCTGCGGGCCGCTTTGCGCAGGCGGCACCTGGCTCTCAAGGGATCCTTTATTGTAATCCTCGAGCAGTGCCAGCAGCGGATCCTGAATCTCCTGAGCGTTGGAAGGATAGAGATCCATCACCAGACGCTCTTTGAAACCCGCCACCGGTGCCAGAGCAAACAACTGCGGTTTCACGTTTTGCTTCAGTTCAAAGACCATGCGCACGGTTTTCGGATCGAACTGCCCTACTCGTGCAGATTTAATATACGGGTCGTCGGCGCGGATCTGCGCTCCCATGCCTTTCAGCACCGAATTCAGATTCACACCTTCTATATCAACCACCACACGCTCCGGATTACTGAGCGCAAACTGGTTATATTTCAGCACCTGTGAGGATTCCACCGTCACACGCGTGTAGGTCGACGATGGCCAGACGCGTACCGCCACCACCTGACTCGCGGCAGCAAGACCCACCCGACTTACGCTTAACAACCACATAGCGCCCGCCCCTTGTAATAAACGGCGGCGGCTTAATGCTGACTGACTTCCCGACATGCTTCTCCCGAGCAAAGTAGCGAATTTAAAACGATAAATATCCAGTTTGACCGAAAACTTTAACCAAACACGCATAAGCTGTCATCCAGAAAAGGGTAAACATTCTTATGTCGTTTGCCATATCGCTATGAAATATCTTCGCCAGAGGCAAAACTTTGGCTTGCGCCAAACGTAAAAACAGAATAAAAATACATTAATTTCGAATATTCATGCACAGAGGGTTTTGCCGTGGTGAAGGAGCGTGGAACCGAACTGGTTGAAGGATTTCGCCATTCCGTCCCCTATATCAATGCACATAGGGGTAAAACATTTGTCATTATGCTGGGAGGAGAAGCCATTGAGCATGAAAATTTCTCCAGTATTGTGAATGACATAGGTCTTCTTCACAGCCTGGGTATCCGCCTGGTGGTGGTCTATGGCGCACGCCCGCAGATAGACGCTAACCTGCTTATCCATCATCACGAACCGGTGTATCACAAGCATACCCGGGTGACGGATGCTAAAACGCTGGAACTGGTTAAACAAGCAGCCGGTACGTTACAGCTGGATATCACTGCTCGCCTGTCGATGAGCCTGAATAATACGCCGCTACAGGGCGCGCATATCAACGTGGTCAGCGGTAATTTTCTCATTGCTCAACCGCTTGGGGTGGATGACGGTGTGGACTACTGCCACAGCGGGCGCATTCGCCGTATTGATGAGGAGGCGGTAAACCGCCAGCTCGACAGCGGCGCAATTGTGCTGATGGGGCCTGTTGCGGTGTCGGTAACCGGCGAAAGCTTTAACCTGACTTCAGAAGAGATTGCCACCCAAATGGCCATCAAGCTGAAGGCGGAGAAGATGATTGGCTTTTGCTCGTCGCAAGGGGTATTCAACGACGAAGGCGAGATTATCTCTGAGCTGTTCCCCAATGAGGCTCAGGCGCGGGTCGAAGCGCTGGAAGCCGCAGGAGATTACCACTCCGGCACCGTGCGTTTTCTGCGCGGAGCGTTAAAAGCCTGCCGCAGCGGTGTGCGTCGCAGCCATCTCATCAGTTATCAGGAGAACGGCGCCCTGCTGCAGGAACTGTTCTCCCGCGACGGGATTGGCACGCAGATAGTCATGGAAAGCGCCGAGCAGATCCGCCGGGCGACCATCAACGATATCGGCGGCATTCTGGAGCTTATTCGTCCGCTGGAGCAGCAGGGGATCCTGGTGCGCCGTTCACGTGAACAGTTGGAGATGGAGATCGACAAATTCACCATTATTCAGCGTGATAACACGACCATTGCCTGCGCCGCGCTGTATCCGTTCCCGGATGAAAAAATTGGCGAGATGGCCTGCGTGGCGGTGCATCCGGATTACCGGAGTTCCTCACGCGGAGAAGAGCTGCTGCACCGCATCGCCACTCAGGCAAAGCAGATGGGGCTCAGCAAGCTGTTTGTCCTGACAACGCGCAGCATTCACTGGTTCCAGGAGCGCGGCTTTGCCCCGGTGGATATTGATTCCCTGCCGGAAAGCAAAAAAGAGATGTACAACTACCAGCGGCGCTCGAAGGTGCTGATGGCAGATCTCGGCTAAATCACCGCCGGGTAGGCTCTCTACCCGGCAAAAATCTCCGCCAGCCCGCTGCGGCGCTCGGTTCGTGCCGCGATAGCCTGGGTCAGCAAACTCTCTTCGGCATATAGCGATAAACGTTTTTTCGCACGGGTAATGGCGGTATACACCAGCTCTCGCGTCAGCAGAGGCCCGGGTTGAACCGGCAAAATAAGCGCGGCGTGGTCAAACTCAGATCCCTGTGATTTATGCACCGTCATCGCCCAGGCGGTGTCATGCTCCGGCAAGCGGCTTGGCTGGAACGACTTAATACTGCCGTCAGGCATCGGGAACCAGACGCGAAGCCCCTCTTCACCGCGCGCCAGCGCAATACCAATATCGCCGTTGAACAGCCCCAGGGCGCTGTCATTGCGTGAAATCATCACCGGCCGCCCCTCATACCAGCGGGTATGCTTTGGCAGGGTGATAATCCGCTGGCTTGCCAGCCGGCGCTCCAGTTGCTCATTAAGCCCACGAACGCCGTATGGCCCCTCGCGCAGCGCGCACAGCAGCTGATATTCTCCAAACGCCGCGAGCACGTCTCCCGGCTCCGCCTGCTGGAGCAGACACTCCAGATAGTGGGCGTAGCCGTGGCGGGCCGCCGTCAGCATCTCATCGTACTCTTCCGCCGTACGCAGCGGTTGCAGACTGATATCCGCATAGCCCTCCTGCAGCACCTGACGAACCGCTCGCTTATCGCCTGCGTTAACCGCACGAGCCAGATGACCGATACCGGAATGGCTGTCAAAGCGGTAGCTCTTTTGCAGCAGGCACAGGCTGTCACGCAGGCCGCTGGCAGTGCTGCTTTCTCCGGCGGGTACGTTCATCCCGCTGAGGCGGTTCAGCTCAGCCGCACGTGCCGCAGAGTACCCTTTACTTACCCAGGCACAGATATCGCCCAGCACCGCCCCGGCTTCCACCGAGGCCAGCTGATCGCGATCGCCGAGGAAAATCACTCGCCCGTGAGCCGGTAAGGCATCAATCAGCCGTGACATCATCGGCAGGTCAATCATCGAGGCTTCATCCACTACCAGCACATCCAGGTGCAGCGGATTTCCGGCGTGATAGCGCAGCCGCTGACTCCCCGGCTGCGCCCCGAGTAAACGGTGCAGCGTGCTGGCTTCGGCAGGTAGCTGCGCTTTTTGACTTTCGTCGAGCGGCAGCTTGCGCAGCGCAGCGCCAAGCGACTCGGTCAGACGAGCCGCAGCCTTACCGGTCGGTGCCGCCAGCCGGATCCTGCAACGTTGCCCTCCGGCCAGATGAATAAGCGCCGCCAGCAGTTTTGCCACGGTGGTGGTTTTGCCAGTACCGGGCCCGCCGGAGATAACCGAAATACGCCGGGTCAGCGCCACCGCCGCCGCGACCTTTTGCCAGTCAATGCCTTCTACCGGCGGGAATAGTCCGTCCAGCGTCTGTTTCACCAGAGCTTCATCAACGACAATAGGTTGATTACCGTCATTAAAGAAGCGCGCCACGGTCTGCTCGTTACGCCACATACGGTTCAGATACAGACGTTCTCCGCTCAGTACCAGCGGCGTGGGGCGTTCGCCACGGCTTACCGCCTCGCTTGCCAGCAGTCGCTGACCCCAGTCTTCTGCTGCATCAACATAGTCATACAGCCGGGTCCACAGCTCGCGGGCTTTGCCGCTGAGTGCGTTATCAACGCCAAGTCTTGAGAGTGGCAGGCAGACGTGTCCCTCACCGGCATCGTGGCTGAGCTGGGCCGCCGCCAGGACCAGCGCCGGTTCTTCTTCGGGAGACGCCAGCATCATGGCGAACTGGACGTCCAGCGGGCGCAGAAGCTTCTGCTCTGCCGCTTCCAGCAACAATGCTCTCATCGTCATTTACACCACCTCCTGTGATTCACCGGCAAAGCACTGGTCCAGCCCATCGATCAACGCGCGTGTCGGACGGGTGGTAAAGATGCCCTGCCCCGGTGCCGCGCCATCAACGCCGCGCAGGAACAGATAGATAACCCCGCCGAAGTGACGTTCATAATCATAATCCGCCAGTCGATGGCGCAGGTAGCGGTGCAGCGCAAGGCTGTAGAGCTGATACTGCAGGTCATAACGATGCGACTTCATCGCCTGCGCCATGGCCTGTTCGGTATACGCCTGCGCATTCTCGCCAAGCCAGTTGGACTTATAATCGAGCAGGTAGTAACGGTCATCGTGGCGGAACACCAGGTCAATAAACCCCTTCAGCATACCGCGTACCTGGCGGAAATCGAGCGGTGGACACTCCGCCGACAGCGGGTCGTGCGCACGGATGACGGCATCCAGCTTTTGCGGCTCGAGCAGTTGCTCAATAGGCAGATAAAACTCCATCTCCACCTGCTTGTGGTTTGGTGCCAACTGGCTTAGTGAAACCCCGGCTCCCGGCAACGGCGCCTGGAGCACCGTGGTGAGCCACTGCGTCAGCACCGGAGTCCAGTGTTCTTCAAAGCCCGCAAGCTGCAGCTTCTCGCGCATCTCGTCGGCGGAAACCGGCCGGGTAAAGTCGATATCTTCAAACAGGCTGTGCAGGAACGTCCCGGGAGATGCCCCGCGCGGGAACTGATGCGGAGTTAACTCAGGCTCCTCCAGTACTTCTCCCACACCCGCTGCATCGATATCCAGACGCGGCAGCAGATCCTGAGCGACGCTGTGTCCACGCTGCTGCAGCCCGGAGTAGCTGGTCACTCGCCAGTCATCAATCATGCGGCGGCGCACTTCGCGGGCATGCAGTTCAGGGAGTTCCGCCTGCGGGGCCTGCCAGCGGTGGTTATCCGGCGTCGGAGGCGTGCTCAGGGCAATCGACGAGCAGCACAGCGCCTGCAGGCAGGCTTCGAGCCCGGCAGCGTCTTTTGCCTCGCCTTTTTGTACCAGCCGCCCCAGAGCGCTGTGGTGGAAATCCGTATCGCTCAGCTTATCGCCACGACGGCTGGTCAGCGGGGCAACGCCGAGGCTGCAGTGCCAGACCGCGCGGGTCAGCGCAACGTACAGCAGGCGTAAATCCTCGGCAAGGCGCTCGGCTTCTGCAAGCTCGAGGCTCGCTTCGTTTTCCTGCAGATCCAGCACCGCCTCAAAGGAGTTGCGGTCGTGGTAGAACGCCTGATCCTGCTTTCGGAAACGTGCGATAAACGGCAGCCAGACCAGCGGATACTCCAGACCTTTTGATTTATGGACGGTCACGATTTGTACCAGATGCTTGTCGCTCTCAAGACGCATCTGCTGGTTCGCCGCGTTGGTGTCCGGTTCAGCAATATGCTGTGCCA
This sequence comes from Yokenella regensburgei, assembly GCF_003634235.1. Lineage (NCBI taxonomy): Bacteria > Pseudomonadati > Pseudomonadota > Gammaproteobacteria > Enterobacterales > Enterobacteriaceae > Yokenella > Yokenella regensburgei. The sequence goes on from NZ_RBIZ01000004.1 coordinate 280,399, forward strand.
GCCAGCGGACCAGCGCATGCTCGCTTTCAAGCTGCAAAGCCGCCTCCTGCAGCAGTTCACTGATATGCAAAATATCGGTTAACCGCCGCTCACCGCCGGGTGTGGCGAGCAGGTTTTCAGCCAGGCGACGGGCACTCATCATCTCACGCAGCATCGGCATCACGCCGCGCTGCTGCCAGCGCACCTGATACTGGGCAAACTCATCCACCAGCGCATCCCAGGCGGCTTCATCCTGATTGAGCCTGTCGATATCCTGCGCGTTCAAACCAAACAGGGCCGTTGCCAGCGCGCTGCGCAGGGTATTTTCCCGCTCCGGGTTAAGCACCGCCTGCAGCACCCACAGTATCTCCTGGGCCTCGGGGGTTTCGAAAACGCTGTCGCGGTTAGAGAGATAAACGGACGGGATGCCAAGCAGGTTCAACGCGTCACGGATAAGCGCTGCTTCCTGACGGTTTCGCACCAGCACGGTTATGTCGGAGGCTTTCACCGGCTCAGCGTTATCGCCGCGCCAGAGCAGCGCCGTCCCCTGTTGTCCGGCACTCAGCCAGTCACGAATTTGCGCCGCACACACCTGCGCCATATAGCTCTGATAATCTCCTGAGCCAACGCCGTTTCCCGGCATTAGCCAGAAATGCATGGCAGGCCGATCGTTACCGTTGAACTCAAAGCGCAAAGCGTGGTTCTTTTCCGCCGCCTTCACCGCAAGGAACGGGATTTCGCGGAACATGAAAGGATTATCCATCTGGCTGAACAAGCGGTTGACGCTCTCAACCATGCCAGGAGCTGAACGCCAGTTGGTATCGAGCGTGTAGTGTGCACTAACGTCGCTTCTGGCCTTCATGTAGGTGAAGATGTCCGCGCCGCGGAAGGCGTAGATGGCCTGCTTCGGGTCCCCAATCAACAGCAGCGCGGTCTCCGGCTGCTGACGCCAGATGCGGCGGAAAATACGGTACTGCTGCGGGTCGGTGTCCTGAAATTCATCAATCATCGCCACCGGGAAACGCTGACGGATCGCGGCGGCCAGCGCCTCTCCGCTTTCGCCGTGCAGTGCGGTATCAAGACGGCTTAGCATATCGTCAAACCCGAGCTCTCCACGGCGGCGTTTCTCGAGGGCCACCGCTTCACGGATTTCGGTTAACGCCTGGGCGATAACCAGGTCGTCAAGGGTCAGCGGCTGCGCTAACAGCGCAGTAATTGCCATAAACAGCGGATGACGGGGAACCTCACCGCCGGCTTTGGTGCGCGCTTCAAGGAAATCCTGGGAGAACTTCTCCAGCGCATCGGGCAGTGCGTAAGTCTCCGTCTCTTCCTGAGCCCAGGCCGTAATTTTCTCGACCCATTTGCCCTGATTGCCACGATTAAATTTACGCCGATCGATGCCTGAGTTTTCAATTATCCCGTCAATCTCATCACAGGCTGCCAGCCACTGTGCTTTCAGCGCGTTGATTTCGCGCAGGATCCGCTGATGCCGGGAGGCCAGCGTTTCGTCATTGCCGGGCGGCGTCTTCAATTGCGGGGCTTCACCCTGCAGATAGCGGTCGATGGATTTCAGCAGTTCCTGCGGGCCCTTCCAGGAGGCGTGGATCACGCCCGCGATATCCCGGTCGAGTGGGTAGCAATGACGCCGCCAGAAATCAGCGCAGGCCTGGAATCGCAGGCGAGATTCGTCTTCTATCAGCTGCTGTTCGAACAGCATGCCGGACTCAAACGCGTTGAGGCTCAGCATCCGCTGGCAAAAACCGTGGATGGTGAACACCGCCGCTTCATCCATCTGCCGTTCGGCCAACAGCAGAACCTTTGCGGCATGGGCTGTATCATCTATTTCGGCAAGCAGGCTGGTGTACAGCGGGTTGTCAGAACCGTTACGCAGGCAGGCAATTCGCAGCTCATGAATATTGCTACGAATACGCCCGCGTAGTTCTTCTGTGGCGGCTTCGGTGAAGGTCACCACCAGCAGTTCTTCAACGTTGACGGGCCGGGGGTAAGCGTTTTCGCCCCCAAGCCCGAGCAGGAGCCGCAGGTATAACGCGGCGATGGTAAAGGTTTTTCCGGTGCCCGCAGAGGCTTCAATCAGGCGCTCGCCGATGAGGGGCAAGCGCAGGGGATCAAGGGACTCGGCGGTATCGGTCATTCGTTCTCTCTCATCAGAGGTAGGCTTTGCTGCAACGCGCTGACGCTCTTCCAGACTTTCCAGCCCTGCGGTTTGGCGTAATCCGCCTTCCCGTTCTGGCTACCGGAAACCTGAGAAAGAATCGCCATACCCTGCGGCTCAACCACCGTCTGATGGAAGAAATCGGCAAGCTTTTGCGGCGTCAGCAGTTTAATCTGAGCCACTACTTTATCACGTGAATCGAAGCGCATATTACCGCGATCGAAATCTTTGCTAAGCTGCGATGCTTCATCGCTGAGCGTCTGCGGTGCCTGCTGCATCTGTGTGACGACGGCCTGTTGGATCTGCGCAAACTCTTCTGGCGTCATCGCCCGCAGTTTTTTCTCCGCAGTCGGGAAGAACGCCTTAAAACGCTCCCACAGAAACGCGGGTTGTTTATCACTACTTTGCAGCAGGAAACCCATACCCCACTGGCGGCCGACGCTCATCGGGAATGCAAATACCGCATAGCCAAGCTGCTCTTCGGTTCGCAGTTGGCTGTAGAACCACGGTTGAACAATCTGCCCCAGCAGAGCTGCTGCCGCCGAGCTGCTGTACTCATCAACATTTGGTGGAGCAAAGACCGCTGCCAGCGCGGAATCTGTGCTGCTACCGGCTTTCTCAAAGATAACCGACTGTTTCTTGTTGATGACCACGTTCTGGTTACGGCACCACTCGCTGCCGTTAGCACCCAGCGTTTGCTGTACCTGATGCGCCAGCGCTTTTGATTGTTCTGCCGACATATTGCCGACAACCATGAACTCAGGTCTTCCGTTGGCTTTCAACTTGTCGCGGTAGCTTACTATCTCGTCGAGGGTTATCGACGGCAGCAGCGCCCGCCGCTCTTCGCGCTGGAAGTACGGCACCTGTGAAAGCATCTGCACCGGCATAATGGCCTGGTCGAACGCCTTGCCTTTCTCGGCAGAGTCCATCATCTGGGTGTACCAGGACTTAGCCTGATCCAGCTGTTCCTGAGTTGGGGTATAGCTGAAATAGCCCTTGAGCAGCGCCTCAAACAGCTGGGGTAAGCGCTGACTATAGCCGCTCGCGTTAAGCATCAGGCCGTTATTAGCACCGGTCGAGAAGCCAATTCCGCCCACTGCGGCCTGGTTGGCGAGCTGGTCGAGCGCAATCCCCGCCAGATAGTCATTCAGGGCAAAAATCACCTGGCTGCGCGCTGTATCCATGGCTTTCGGATTACGTAGCACCATGGTGACGTCAACTTTCGGCTCATTGGCAAAATAGCGGCTCGGCATATAAGCCACCCTCAGGGTGGGCTCATCGACGATCAGTTCAGGACGGGTATAGCTTTTCCCGGTCTTGATAAGGCTGAAATCGTCAGGAATATAGGGGTTCAACTCAGGCAGAGAGAGTGCAATTTCACTGCTCTTTTTCTGCCAGTCGGCGAACTGTGCCGCGCTGATTTTATCCACCTGATACGGGGCATTGACGAAATAGGCAGTCTTGTTGTGCGGCTCTTTCGGGCTGATGTACCAGATACGTGCATTCTGCGGCGTCATCATCGCCAGCCGCGCTTTCACGGCCTCAGCATCATATTTATCGGCAATATTCACCGCATCAAGGGTGTGCTCAACCGGGACGCGGATCATCGTGTCGGCAAGCCACTCCACGTAGTCCATGTCGCGATTAATCGACGGGTAGCGGAAATCGAGATCCAGTACGTGCGCCAGTTCGTCGAAATATTGTTTATCGACGCCCTTCTCACGCAGCATATTAAGATAGCTGAAGATAGCCGCCACCACTTCATCCCGGTGGGCAAGGCCCTTGTCGGTCAGGGTCGCGGAGATAGCCAGCACCCCGCTGTTACCATTCACCACCGGATCGGAGTCAGCACGGATCCCTTCAGCCAGGCCCTGCTTTTGCAACCAGTCGGAAAGCGTACCAGGGCTACGATTGCCAATCATATAGGTAACAAGCTCGTCGGTTTTGCTGCGGAACTGCGCGCTGTTGTTATCAATTCGAAACTCAACGCGCACCGATTTACGCGGCATCGCCGGTACGTAGTGGATAATGATGCCTTTCTGCGCATCAGTCACCACGGGTACGGTCGTTACCGGCTGCTCGATATTTTTGTTCGGCACCCGGCCATAGGTTTGTGCTGCAAGCTGCGCCAGCTCTGGCAGCGGCTTGTTGCTATAAATCACCGTCTTCATCAGATTGGCAGAGTAAAACTTATCGCGGAAAGCAAGCAGTGCGTCATGCACCGGGCTGCCAGGTTTATCGCTTAACGTTTCAAGGTTGCCGCCAGAGAAACGCGCTCCCGGGTGCGCCGGGTTAATGGTTTCGGCGCTAACCTGAGCCATACGCATGCCGTCTCGGGTACGTGCCATGGTGAGCTCGGCGTTTACCGCATTGCGCTCACGCTCGGCGTATTTTTTATCCAGCAGAGGTGCAGCAATGGCATCCGCCAGGCGATCTACCGCCCCGGACAGCGCATCGTTTTCCACTTCAAGGTAAAACGCGGTGCGATAGGGTGCCGTGCTGGCGTTATGGCTGCCACCATGCATCTTGAGGAATTCGGCGAGACTATCTGGCTCAGGGTATTTTTTCGACCCCATCAGCGTCATATGTTCCAGATAGTGGGCAAGACCGGGGTGTGCATCAGGATCTTCGAGTGACCCAACCGGTACCACCAGCGCAGAGAGCGATTTAACCGCCTGCGGATCGGAAACCAGCAGCACCACCATGCCATTATCAAGCTTTACCGCCTGATACTGACGTGTGTCTTTTTCGCTTTTATGGATAGTCTCCTGAAGCGGTTGCCATCCATTCTCGGCCTGACTTAACGGTGCCCAAAGGGCGAATAACAGCACAAAACAACGAAACCAGGTGTTACGGGGCATTCACGGACCTCATCATTCAATTGCCAACAAGCAGTACTTCTCTTCACATCAGTCCGTGACACGTGCGCATGATAAAAGAAGCCAATCAATTGCGCAATTTTTATACAGCACCTACGACTGATTAAAACGGAAAACCGGCAGCAGATAACGCTTTGCTTGTGCAGTAATGGCTTCGTAGTATTCAGGCTCCAGGGTGCGCCAAAGACGCTGATACCAGACATCGGCCCCTTCACCGCTGACCACCATATTGCCCTCATACGCCTGCAAAAACTTACTACGCGCTTTTTGTTGCGTCTCTTCATCGCTTAAAATCGCATCGCTTTCCGCGTGGTAGCAGGCCTTAAGCCACGCACCACCGCTTTCCGGCATAAACAACAACGGGGAACACATTCCCTGACGGTAACCTTCGACTAACTCCGCCAACAGAGCACTGGCCTCGTCTGCTTCCAGTGGAGGGAAACGCCATTCACCCTCTTTACGCACAAACAAACGGCTTTCACCGTTGCCGCCACTGGCACAGTAGACAAGATGCTCCAGCCAAAGTTGCATGCCTTGTGAAACGCTAATCAAAGACGGACGCCAACGCAATAACCCATCGGGCTGAACCTGCTGCAACCATCCCGTTATGTTGACCCCATCACATTGCAGATCGATTTCCATGCTCTGACCTGGCTGTTTGCAGGCGATTACCCGCTCTGCCAGCGCCTGCATTTCTCGCCGCTGTGTCTCCCAGGCGATTTCGCCAAACGACCCGTAGGGCAGCTCCCCAGCCGCCCGATAGCGACGATACATCGAGTCGGCATCGCCTTCCTCAATAAGGGTGTTTAGCAGCTGCTGGTTAAGCTGGTAGCGGGTCAGTCCTTCGAGGGTGAAAGGTTCATCCTCCGGAATTTCGCTCTCTTCGGCGCGGAAGTTGACCCGCAGGCGCATCTGGAAAAACGCGCGGACCGGGTGCTGCCAGAAGCGCAGCAATTGCTCCAGCGGTAGCGTATCAAAATCCAGGGGCGGCAAGGGCTGGATAAACGCCGGGTGCGCCTCTCCCTGCTGATTCGCCGCGGCCAGCCATTCACGGGCATAGCTTCGCTGTTCGTCTGAGAGGAAATTTTCTGCGTCGAACGGCATGCGCGTATGCAGGCGGGTGATATGGGTTTTCACCCGCTTCTCACTTTCATCACAGTTCAGCGCCGCATCGCCGGCCAGATAGTGGCTTTGCCCGATATAATCCACCAGTTCCTGCACCAGTACAGAAGGGAAGCGCTCGCTGTTATCCTGAATCGATCGCCCGATATAGCTGATGTAAAGCTTTTGCTCGGCTGACATCAGCGCTTCGAGGAACAGATAACGGTCGTCATCACGACGGCTGCGGTCACCACGTAGCGGCTTCTGGCTCATCAGATCAAAGCCCAGCGGCGCCAGCGTACGTGGGTAAACGCCGTCGTTCATCCCCAGTAAGCAAACCACTTTAAAGGGGATTGAGCGCATTGGCATCAGGGTACAAATATTGACGGGCCCCGCGAGGAAACGCTGGCTGATTCGCTGCTGATCGAGACGCTGTGCCAGCTCATCGCGCAACAACGACAGCGGAACGCTTTCGCCGTACTGTGCAGAAGTGCCTTCCTCGATAATGGCCTGCCACTGCTGCTCTATCAGGGTTAATGCCGCCTCGGTGTCGGCATCCGGCAGGAAAAAGTCGCCGAGCATTTCGCGACACATCGGCAGCCATTCCTCAAGGGGTCGCTCCTCAGCAAGTTTTCGCCGCCAGAGATTCAGCTGCATCAGCAAAGAGGCGAGATGCCCGACCAGACCGGCAATGAGTCCGCTCGACTCATCGTAGGGAAGCACGGACTGCCACTCGCCCTCCCGGCTCTCCATGGCGTAGCCCAACAGCATTCGGGTTAACCCAAAGCGCCAGGTATGCTGCCCGGTGGCCGGAAGCTCCAGCTCACGAACGTTGTCATCGTCAAGCCCCCAGCGCACGCCAGATTCGTTAACCCACTGGCGCAGATAGCGCAGACCTTCTTCATCGATATGAAAGCGCGCGGCCAGCACCGGGACATCGAGTAACGCCAGCACGTCTTCGCTGACAAAACGGCTGTCCGGCAGAGACAGCAGCGTAATAAAGGCCTGTAATGCCGGATGAGACTGACGGGCACGACGGTCAGAAATGGCATATGGCAGGTAACGATCGCCAGTGGCGCTGCCAAACACCGCCTGAATGAACGGGCTGTAACTGTCGATGTCCGCCACCATCACGATAATATCGCGCGGAGTCAGCGTTGGGTCGGCCTCCAGCATAGCCAGCAAATTGTCGTGCAGCACTTCCACTTCACGCTGTGGGCTGTGGCAGACCTGTATCGTCAGACTACGGTCATCCAGCGCCAGTTCACGTTTCGCGCCGCTATGGGCAAACTCTTCTGCCGTCCGCCCCAGTACCAGCGCATTACTAAGCTCCAGCACATCGTTTTGCAGGTTATGCAGCAGGTTGTCAGGCGGGATCTCAACGAATGCATCCAGCTCTTCATAGCGTTCAAGGCCTGCCAGCAGATACAGGTAATCCCGTCCGAGTTTCCCCCAGGAAGCCAGCATCGGGTTACCAATATCCTGCTCACCGTCATCGTTAAACAGGCCGGGAGCGGCGCTTGCGTCGCGAAACAGCGGCAGATTTTTGTCATCACGGTGATGGCGTCGTTGACGCGTCATGAGTCGCGCCAGGAAGGCCGGATCTTTAATATCCCCCCAGTAGAGCCTGCAGGGATTAGTAAATAAAACATAAACATCAATATGCTTGCCCAGCGCCTGTAGCGCCTGCAGGTAAACCGGAGGCAATGCGGAAATCCCGCAGATAAACACGCGCGGTGGCAGCCCTGGCGGGCAGGTATCAGCGGACTCCAGAGTGTTGATAAAACGTTGATACAGGTTGGCGCGATGCCAGAGCGGTTGCCCAAGCTCTGCCGTGTAGTGCACCAGCGCTTTCCATAGCAATGCCTGCCACTCCTGGGCGTCACTGAGCCCCTCTGCGCGCTCGTCGTGCTCCCACATCGTCAACCATTCAGGGCGGTACACCAGATACTGGTCGTAGAGATCCGCTACCCTGGAAGCTAACTGAAATAGCTTTCGTTTATCCGTATCGTCAGTCAGGTAGTGACGCAGTGGGGTAAATGCCTCCTGCTCAAGCATTTTCGGCAGCAGGGTCATTAATTTCCAGCTCATACTTTGCTTGTTGAACGCGCTTTCTTTTGGGATCTCTGGCAATACGCGAACGAACATGTCCCAGATAAAACTGGCAGGAAGTGGAAAGGTAATATTGGCGGCAATACCAAAGCGTTTTGCCAGCGTCATTTGCAGCCATTGCGCCATACCGGTGCTTTGTACCAGTACCATTTCAGGCTCAAAAGGGTCGTTGAGGGGGTCCCGCTCAACAATAAATTCCATTAACGCTTCCAGCACGTCGAGACGGTTGGAATGGTAAACCCTTAACATAGACGCTCCTGACTATTGGCTCACCGGGCAATGCAGCCTGGTCATTTGACCCTGCCTGCCGGTGGGGGTGGCAATACTAACCGTGATGCTGACACATCTTTGTGCCGATGTCTGCATACGCGTCACCGACCAGCCCTGCGGCACCGCTCCGGGAAAGCGCTGCGTTTGCTGCCAGGCATTTCGCCACAGCTGCCGGTATTGGGTGAGGAGTTGATACCCTTCGGCAAGGCTTCTCTGGTACCCCGCGAGCGCGTTGACGACGGCAATCATCAGTACCATCGCCAGAATCACCTCCGGCAGGCTGAATCCTTGCTGGCGTTTTAGGGTAGCTGACATAACGTCGCCTCTTTTAATGGACAAAAATCACTCCAGCCGTATGGGGAAAATGTCACTTTACCTGAAGCCTCCTCCCCGGAAAGCCAGTAGCGAAACACCTGCCCCCCGGCAATAAGCAGTACGCGTCCCTCAGAGAGCTTTCGCAGGCACACTCGTGCTGCAAAGGTGGAAACCTCGCGGCACTGAATGCCTGGCTCTGATGCCCACGCCTGCATACGCCCCCATTCCAGCGCGGCCTGAACCCGAGCGCTTTCACGTAACGACTCGGTTTCGACACGTGTTTGCGCAAGCGCAGACTGATGCTGGTGGTTCAACCCTTGTAGCAACAGGCTCCCCAATAGCAGCATCAGTAGCACCATCGCCAGCGTCGACATGCCACGCTGTCGGTTCACAGGTTATAGCCCGTTACACTAAAAGAGGCAGACGTTTGCAGCAAGGGATCCGCTGTCAGTGCCGCGCGTAAAGATACGGTCAGCTCGGGCGCAAAGCCTGCGCTGGTGTGCTGGCTGACGCTAAAATAAGTAATGTTTAACGTCTTAGGGTCGGTCATTTTTTCCCACCCTTTCCCTTCGCAGGAAAGCGCACCTCGCAGGGTTTCCAGTGCGCCATCCTGCAACCGGAAACCGGTACTTTCCGCCACGTCAGAAGGAGAGGTTTCCCAGATACCATTACCGTTGGCATCCCAGCGGACGATAACGCAGGAACCCGCTCGCTCTGGTTGCAGCGCAGTGCCTGAGCAGATGCCGTTACAGTATCCTGCCCGCTGCAGATATTTGGCCACCATAAATACCCGCTGCCAAACGTCCTCATCCATGACTTGCCGTTGAGTCTGGCGCAAAATCGCACGCTGTAACGCCGGTAAAAAACGGGCGCTTGCCAGTAACAGAATGCTGCTGATTGCCATCGCAATGAGCACCTCAAGCAGTGAGAATCCCTGTTGTTTTACCGACATTGCGCCCCCTCTCCTTGCTGACACAGACGAATTCGTCCCCACGCAGAAACCGTGATAAACCACCCTCCGGCAGGACTCGCCAGCGCGATTCGACCGGCCCACGCGGTACTGCGCAGGCCATAAAACCCCAGCGACGGCGTTACCCCGGCGAGCGCCACTTCCGGCCAGGCTGGAATGAGTGAAAATGGATCGTCTGTCGCGCAAGCAGGCGCCTGGCCTGCATCCGCAACCAGACACCAATGCCCCTGATGTTGCTGAACGCTGATGCGATGATCGCGGTTATGCCAGTTGGCGTCGTCGCGCAGAAATAGCAGGTAATCCCGCACCTGCGTTGCGGTCTGCCATAGCCGCTGTTGCTGTTGCCAGGCGTTCCAGCCATACAAACCTGCCGCGCTTAACATCAACGTAATCATCACGGCTACCAGCGTTTCAATGAGCGTAAAGCCCTGTTCTTTGTTCATGGCAGGAGTATCGGCAGTCAGCCTTTTTATGGCTACCTGCTGTTATCCGTTTTACGAGGCGTTTTCCGGGTTTTCTTTGCGTTTGCACGGTGTTGCACAGTGCCCGGAAAGCAGATTCCGGAAATAAAAAAACCGGCACGCTAAGGTGCCGGTTTTCATCAGGACGGGATTATATTGCTACCGGAGCTTTGATACCCGGATGCGGGTCGTAACCTTCAATCTCGAAATCTTCAAAACGGTAATCGAAGATAGATTCAGGTTTACGCTTAATCACCAATTTTGGCAGCGCGCGCGGTTCACGGCTGAGCTGCAGGTGAGTTTGCTCCATGTGGTTGCTGTACAGGTGCGTGTCACCGCCTGTCCAGACAAAATCACCGACTTCCAGGTCGCACTGCTGCGCCATCATGTGTACCAGCAGAGCATAACTCGCGATGTTGAACGGCAGACCGAGGAAGACGTCGCAAGAGCGTTGGTACAGCTGGCATGAGAGCTTGCCGTCAGCCACATAGAACTGGAAGAACGCGTGACACGGTGCCAGCGCCATTTTGTCGAGTTCGCCAACGTTCCAGGCAGAAACGATGATCCGGCGGGAATCCGGGTCGTTTCTCAACTGGTTCATCACCGTGGTTATCTGGTCGATGTGACGGCCATCAGGAGTCGGCCATGCGCGCCACTGTTTGCCGTAGACCGGTCCCAGGTTGCCCTGCTCATCGGCCCATTCATCCCAGATGGAGACGTTATTGTCATGCAGATACGCCACATTGGTATCACCGTTCAGGAACCACAGCAGCTCGTGAATAATCGAGCGCAGGTGGCAGCGCTTAGTGGTAACCAGCGGGAAACCATCCTGCAGGTTAAAGCGCATCTGGTGGCCAAAAATGGAGGTCGTCCCGGTACCGGTACGGTCATTTTTTTGGGTGCCCTCATCGAGCACCCGCTGCATCAGTTCAAGATACTGTTTCATGCTTCCTCAGGAGACGTGTTGCTGTGGGTGACGGCGGTAAGCCCAGACCATCATGATAATTCCCGCCAGCACCATTGGGATAGAGAGGATCTGCCCCATGCTGATGTACTGCACCCAGGTGCCAGTGAACTGGGCATCCGGCTGGCGGAAGAACTCCACGATAATGCGGAATGCACCGTAGCCAATCAGGAACAGCCCCGAAACAGAGCCCGTCGGGCGCGGTTTACGGATAAACAGGTTGAGAATAATGAACAGCACGACGCCTTCCAGCGCCAGTTCATACAGCTGAGACGCGTGACGCGGGAGAACCCCGTACTGATCGAAAATCGACTGCCATTCCGGATGCGATGGCAGCAGCGCAATGTCTTCCGCACGCGAGCCTGGGAACAGCATAGAGAAACGGAAATTCGGATCGACACGACCCCAGAGTTCGCCGTTGATGAAGTTACCCAGACGGCCACAACCGAGACCAAACGGGATAAGCGGGGCAATGAAATCAGAGACCTGGAAGAAGGTACGCTTAGTACGGCGAGCGAAGATAATCATCACCACGATAACGCCGATAAGCCCACCATGGAACGACATTCCGCCGTCCCAGACGCGAAACAGATACAGCGGATCCTGCAGGAATACCGGCAGATTGTAGAAGAAGACATAGCCAAGACGGCCACCGAGGAAGACCCCAAGGAATCCTGCATACAGCAGGTTTTCGACTTCGTTCTTTGTCCAGCCGCTCCCTGGACGATTAGCCCGGCGAGTCGCCAGCCACATCGCAAAGATGAAGCCGACCAGGTACATCATGCCGTACCAGTGCAGCGAGACCGGTCCAATGGAAAAAATCACCGGATCAAATTCCGGGAAATGCAGATAGCCACTATTCATCTGTCACCACAAGTTCTTATTCTTCCGCCAAAAGTGGGTAGCGGTAGCGATGCGCAGCCGCGCGGGTCGGCCGCTCCAAAGTTGCGAATCATAGCACAGCGAGGCGTCGGGATATGCCACTAAGATGTAAAAGATATGTATACCCTTCATACTTCAAGTTGCATGTGCGTTGGCTTTCCTCGCTTACCCCAGTCACTTACTTGAGTAAGCTCCTGGGGATTCGCTGCGTCGCCGCCTTCCTGCAACTCGAATTATTTAGGGTATATACCCTTCTTCTCCTCTTCCCTTCCACACGGAAGGGAGAAGGATTAGCGGCCGCCGCGGATGAGGCCACCCAGGCCCCGGCGTTCCATGAAGGCCGCCACCTGATGGCGAACTTCAGCAGAGACCTGCGCCTCGAGGCTGCGCTGCACCAGGGTTTGCGCGTCTTCAATTTCGATATGTCTTAGCAGGTACTTAACGCGTGCTACCGAACGACCGTTCATCGACAGATGGCGGAAGCCCATACCCACAAGAATGGCAACGCACATCGGATCGCCGGCCATTTCACCACACAAGCGGAGATCGATACCGTACAGCTCTGCGTCGCGGGCTATGACTGAAAGCGCACGAAGAATGGCCGGGTGCAGGCTGTCGTAGATGTTGGCAACACGCGTGTTGTTACGATCGACCGCCAGAATGTACTGGGTCAGATCGTTGGTGCCGACCGAGATAAAATCGACCCGATTAGCCAGATTCGGCAGCATAAAGACCATCGACGGCACTTCCAGCATCACGCCAATACGCGGTTTTGGAATGGCGTAGCCGATCATCTCTTCGACCTCGCGCCCGGCGCGTTCTATCAGGCGACGGGCTTCATCCACTTCGTCGATGCTGGTTACCATCGGCAGCAAAATGCTGAGGTTACCCGTGGCAGCATTGGCACGCATCATCGCACGCACCTGCACCAGGAAGATCTCCGGCTGATCGAGCGTGATCCGGATCCCTCGCCAGCCGAGGCACGGGTTCTCTTCACTGATGGGCATGTAGGGCAGCTGTTTGTCAGCACCGATATCCAGCGTGCGCAGCGTGACGGGTTTGTCGTTAAACATCTGCAACATGCCCTGGTACTGCGCCACCTGCTCTTCTTCAGAGGGGAAACCACTCTGCAGCATGAAGGGAATTTCGGTGCGGTAGAGGCCAATGCCATCAATACGGCTACCGAGTTTTTCTTCATGCTCCGGGCTCAGGCCCGCATTGAGCATCACCTTCACCCGCTCACCGCTTTTCAGCTCGGCGGGTCGCTCTACATCATCTTCAGCAATACGGCTAAGTTCATTCTCTTCACTGATGAGCCGCTGATATTCCTGCAGCAGTACCGGCTCCGGATCTACCAGCAGTTCCCCACGATAGCCATCAACCACCAGCTTGCGCCCGTGCAGTACCGAAGGCTGAATATCCGCCCCCATCACCGTTGGGATCCCGAGGGCGCGCACCATGATAGCCGCATGCGAGTTTGCCGCACCGTCACGAACCACGACGCCGGCTAAACGATCCTGCGGAACCTCTGCAAGAGTAGTCGCGGAAAGCTCATCCGCCACCAGTACAAACCGCTCAGGCCAGGCATTTGCCCCCTGAACGGAATCATCAAGGTGGAAAAGGATCCGTTGACCCAGCGCGCGAAGATCTCCGGCGCGCTCTTTCAGGTAATCATCGCTCAGCACCGCAAATTGCTCAGCGAACTTCTCGATGATTTTCTTCACTGCCCACTCAGCAACCGAGCCGCCGTCTACTTCCGCGAACAACTCGCGTCGAAGACGGGCATCTGAAAGCAAGTGAGAATAGAGGTCGAAAATTGCCGCCGTCTCTTTTTGCGCGCCAGCAGCAAAGCGTTTGCTGTAGCGACGGAACTCATTGGCGGCCTCTTCCAGCGCGCCGGTAAGACGTTCACGTTCCAGCGCCGGGTCAAGCGTGGAAGCCTGGTAGACCTGCTCCATCAACGGCAGCGTGGCGTCCATCCAGCCTTCGGCGATGGCCACGCCCGGCGCCGCCGGTAGGGCACGAATTCGGGTCTGACGATACTGACCGAAAAGCGCGGTCAGCTGCGACTGCGAGAGAATAGCGGCCATCTGCGTGGCAAGCGTCACGAGGAAGGACTCTTCGCCCTCATCGTACTGACGAAGTTCCCGCTGTTGCACCACCAGCACGCCAAGCAGCTGGCGGCGCTGGATAATGGGCACACCGAGAAACGCGCGGAAGCGTTCCTCTTTTACCGAGGGAATATATTTAAAGCTGGGGTGTTTGTGCGCATCGGCAAGGTTGATGGGTTCGGCAAGGCGCCCCACTAGCCCGACAATCCCTTCGTCGAAGGCCAAAGTAATGGTGCGACCGCGCGGTTTTTTCAAACCGCGGGTCGCCATCAGGTAATAGCAACGCCGGTCATGGTCGGCTAGGTAAACCGAACACACTTCAGTTTCCATCGCCTGACAGATGTCCGTCACCAGAATATCCAGTGCTTCGTTCAGGCGCGGTGCGCTGGCGACTTTCTCAACAATCTCTCGCAACCGGGTGAGCATAATCTGCGTGGCTTAACCTCTTTTACGTCGATAAGCGGGCGCGCTCTGCGGCTTCGGGGTTGTTTCCGTCAGCGACATCACAACGCTTGCGAACTCCTTCATAACCCGGCGGTATACGTCGCGTTTAAACGATACCACCTGACGAACAGGATACCAGTAACTCACCCAGCGCCAGCCGTCGAACTCTGGCGTGCTGCTGGTTTGCATATTGACGTCCGCGTCACTGCTTATCAACTGCAAGAGAAACCACTTCTGTTTCTGGCCGATACAAACCGGCTTTGTGTCCCAACGCACCAAACGTTTAGGTAATTTGTAACGCAACCAGTTGCGCGTCGAAGCGAGAATGCGCACATCTTTGCGACTCAATCCTACTTCTTCAAACAGCTCACGGTACATCGCCTGTTCTGCTGATTCCCCAGAGTTAATCCCTCCCTGCGGAAATTGCCAGGAGTGCTGGCCAAAACGCCTGGCCCACATGACCTGACCCTGGCGGTTGCAGATTACAATACCGACGTTTGGGCGGTAGCCATCGTCATCAATCACCGGACTACCTCAATATAAGCATCAATGTGAATGATTGTTTCACACTCGCCGGGAACGGTAAACCACTCTGTTACGGCTTCATCACCGGATAACATTTGAATAACTCACAGTAAACGTCAGAGTTATAAACAGATGCACGTATCGATGAGGCATTTTATTCACTTTTTCTGTGGATAGAGTTGTGAAGAAGTATGGAATTAACCAGGGAAAACCCGGAACAGTCTGAATAATACGTCATTTCACTGGGATAATAATAGCAATTTTTTCATTAACTTACTGGCATTAACTTTCCATTTTTAGCACGTAACGTGATGATCATCACATGAGCGATCCTTTGATTGATGAAAGATCGAGCAGCGTCGTTTTTATCCACAGATTGTGCCAATAAGTTAGGCACATTTTGTGTGAAAATCCGATTTTCGTCGCACGTCAAGGCTGTAAATGGAACCAGTAGTGTGTAGTTTTCCCAGTTATCCCATTTTTCTGTGGATAACATGGTGTAAGATCCTGTTTATTGTCAGTGACCAGTTTTGGACAACCTGTTTCACCCTCCGCAATCCCCATAAAGAATGGCAAAAAAAAGTGATATAAATCATCACATTGCCATGGTTATCCAAAAACAGGTAAACTCTGTCTATCATCGTGAAAAACACAGGCTATTTTTTGAGCAAAGGTTCTGATCGCTATGTCTTCCCTCTCCCCACTCTCTTCACCGCCGGAAACACAAGCCCAACTTCTGGCTCAGGCGCAGCGGCTGGCGGGCTATTCGCTGGGAGAACTGGCGGCAAAAGCCGGGTTGCCAATACCTCGCGACCTTAAGCGCGATAAAGGCTGGATCGGTATATTGCTTGAAGTGTGGCTGGGCGCCAGTGCAGGAAGTAAACCAGAGCAGGACTTCGCCGCCCTCGGCGTTGAGCTGAAAACGATCCCTATCGACAGGCACGGCCGACCGCTGGAAACCACCTTCGTTTGTGTAGCCCCACTGACCGGCAATAGCGGAATCACCTGGGAGAGCAGCCATGTGCGCCATAAGCTCAAGCGCGTGCTGTGGATCCCGGTGGAGGGCGAGCGTGAGATCCCGCTGGCCGAGCGCCGCGTCGGATCCCCTCTGCTCTGGAGTCCCAGTGAAGAAGAAGACCGACAGTTACGTATGGACTGGGAAGAGCTGATGGATTTGATTGTGCTGGGCCAGGTGGAACGTATTACAGCCCGCCACGGCGAGGTGCTGCAACTGCGCCCAAAAGCCGCCAATAGCAAAGCACTTACCGACGCCATTGGCGCCCATGGAGAGCCCATTCTGACGCTGCCGCGCGGTTTCTACCTGAAGAAGAATTTCACTGCTGCACTTCTCGCCAGACATTTTTTTCTCGCCCAGTAACCGTTTTGATCTAGCGTGACGCGCGCCTATAATTAGCGTTTTCACTTTGCAGGACCTTTTTGATGTTATTTGCATGGATAACCGATCCCAATGCCTGGCTCGCGCTGGGCACGCTGACGCTGCTGGAGATTGTGCTCGGGATCGACAACATTATTTTCCTTTCTCTGGTCGTTGCCAAACTACCGACTGCCCAACGTAATCACGCCCGACGTATTGGTCTGATGGGGGCGATGGTCATGCGCCTGGCGCTGCTGGCATCCATCGCCTGGGTGGCAAGGTTGACCAATCCCCTGTTTACGGTGATTGGCCAGGAGATCTCCGCCCGTGACTTGATCCTGCTCCTTGGCGGGCTGTTCCTTATCTGGAAAGCGAGTAAAGAGATCCACGAATCCATCGAAGGCGAGGAGGAAGGGCTTAAGACTCACGTACACTCGTTCCTTGGCGCTATCGTGCAGATTATGCTGCTTGATATCATCTTCAGCCTGGATTCAGTCATTACCGCTATTGGTCTGTCCGATCACCTGTTCATTATGATGGCAGCGGTGGTCATTGCGGTGGGTGTGATGATGTTTGCCGCACGACCAATCGGTGATTTTGTTGACCGCCATCCCTCGGTAAAAATGCTGGCGCTCTCTTTCCTGATTCTGGTCGGATTTACGCTGATTCTGGAGAGTTTCGACGTCCATGTACCGAAAGGATATATCTATTTCGCGATGTTCTTCTCCATAGCAGTGGAAACACTCAACCTGATGCGAAACAAAAAGAAACCGCTTTAATCATCTATTAACGCCCCCTAATGGGGGCTTTCACACATTTTTAAGATTTTACCGCTTTTTACTGACCCAAAATCAGGTTATTACTAGACTCATATGAGTGCGGTCATATAGGGGCGATAACGATGAAAAAATGGGCAGTTCTGATTTCAGCAGTAGGAATGGCATTTGCCGTTTCAGGATGCAGCAGCGATTACGTCATGGCGACGAAAGACGGACGCATGATCCTGACCGACGGAAAACCCCAGGTCGATGACGATACCGGGTTAATTAGTTATGAAGATCAGCAGGGAAACCGGATGCAGATCAACCGCGACGACGTTTCGCAAATTATTAAGCGCTAAAAGAAAAGAGGTCAGCCCGCCTGGCCTTTTTCGATCTTTTCCTTTCGATTTTTCCTCCGCTCTGCCATCTTAATATTCCTTTGTCAGGGACCCACCTGACGTTGTTGAGAAAAAGGAAGCCGGCGATGCACTATCACCGTATCCCCCACAGCTCCCTTGAGGTCAGTACTCTTGGGCTGGGCACTATGACGTTTGGTGAACAAAACAGCGAAGCCGATGCCCACGCACAGCTCGACTACGCCGTGAGTCAGGGCATTAACCTGATTGACGTCGCTGAGATGTACCCTGTACCGCCGCGCCCCGAAACCCAGGGCCTGACCGAAACCTATGTCGGTAACTGGCTGGCAAAGCACGGTAGCCGCGAAAAGCTCGTCGTTGCCTCCAAAATCAGCGGGCCGCCGCGTAATAACGACAGCGGTATCCGCCCGCAGCAGGCGCTCGACAGAAAGAACATTCGTGAAGCGCTGCATGATAGCCTGAAGCGCTTACAAACCGATTATCTCGACCTGTATCAGGTCCACTGGCCGCAGCGTCCCACTAACTGCTTCGGCAAACTCGGCTACACCTGGACCGATTCCCAGCCGGTAGTCACGCTGCTGGAAACCCTCGACGCGTTAAGCGAATTCCAGCGTGCCGGGAAAATCCGCTACATCGGCGTATCGAATGAGACCGCCTTTGGCGTGATGCGCTACCTGCACCTGGCGGATAAGCATGACCTGCCGCGTATTGCGACCATTCAGAACCCTTACAGCCTGCTAAACCGCAGCTATGAAGTCGGTCTGGCGGAAGTGAGCCAGTATGAAGGCGTTGAGCTGCTGGCGTACTCGTGCCTCGGTTTTGGCACTCTCACCGGGAAATACCTTAACGGTGCGAAACCGGCAGGCGCGCGTAATACGCTGTTCGCCCGTTTTACCCGCTATAGCGGAGAGCAAACCCAGAAGGCTGTGGCAGCATACGTAGACGTAGCAAAACGTCACGGGCTGGATCCGGCGCAGATGGCGCTGGCGTTTGTCCGCCGCCAGCCATTCGTCGCCAGTACGCTACTGGGCGCAACAACGCTTGAGCAGTTGAAAACCAACGTTGAGAGTCTGCATCTTGAGCTTAGCGAAGAGGTGTTAGCGGATATTGAGGCAGTGCACCAGATCTATACCTACCCGGCGCCGTAACCTCTGCCGGATATTTGCAGTGCCGGGCGGGTGGATTTCCCGCCCGGTAAGGTTTAACGCCGACGGCCCCACAGCCAGAGCGCCACAATCGCCAGGGCGAACAGCACGCCAAACCCCACGCCAACACCGACGACCGGGATCCCCACTTTTACCGAAAGCGAAAACAACCCGAGCATCAACAGCATGGCCCCGTTTTCACCAAGGTTTTGTACGGCAATCGCGTTCCCGGCTCCCACGGTATGCTTACCACGCTCCTGCAACAGCGCGTTCAGCGGCACCACGAAGAAGCCCCCGAGAATACCGATAATAAACAGCAGCAGGTAAGACGGCAGCAGCGCGTGTTGCAGTGCAAAAATGGTGACCACCACGCCAATCAGCACCCCGGCAGGCATACACCGGGAGGCGGTTTCGAGGGTCACGAGCTTCGCCGCAGCCCCTGCGCCCACCACAATCCCGACCGCCACCATCGCATTCAGATAGGTTGGCGTAGCGTTGTCAGTGATGCCCAGCACCACCGGCACCCAAAGCACCAGCAGGAAGCGTAGCGTTACGCCTGCGCCCCAGAACAGACTGGTACCGACCAGCGAAAAGCGTGTTTCACGATTGAGCCACAGGGTACGGCAGGCGCTGAAAAAGCTTTGCGTCATCGGCGTAAAACGCCAGGATTGCCCTGGTCGCGCTGCTGAAAGTTTTGGGATCATCAGGTTTGCCACCACTGCGCCACCATAGACCAGCGCACAAACGCCCAGCGCCGCCAGCACGTGCCAGTCGGCAAGGATCCCCCCCGCCACCGAGCCCAGAAGAATAGCGGCAATGGTGGAAGATTCCATCAGACCATTCGCTTTGACCAGTTTGTCACCGGTGGTGAGCTCCCCCAGGATGCCGTACTTCGCCGGAGAATAGGCCGCCGCACCAATACCCACCAGCGTGTAGCCCAGGAAGGGATTGATGTCGGCACAGATACTCAGAGCCCCCAGCAGCTTCAGGCTGTTGGCGAACATCATCACCCGGCCTTTGGCAAAGCTGTCGGCAATCTGCCCGACAAACGGTGCAAAAAGAATGTAAGCACCTACAAACACCATCTGCAAAATCGGCTGGCTCCAGTCGGGATAAAACTGCTGCTTCATCAGCGCCAGCGTAGCGAACAACAGAGCGTTATCACCAAACGCCGAAAGGAACTGAGCGCAGGTCACCGCCAGCATCCCTTTCGACCACAGCGAAGTGTTAGTGTGTACTGACTCACTCATTATGGGATTCCGCCTGCTCAACCATCGTTTTCAAAGTGACAAAATCAGGTTTACCGCTACCCAGTACCGGCAGTTGTTTAAGCCAGCGGATATCGCGCGGTACCGCCAGCTCCGGGATCCCATGCGCGCGGGCATATTGCTGAATTTTGTCACGGCTCAATGCATTATCGGTGGTAAACAGCACCAGCGCCTCACCTTTACTGGCATCGGTTTTAATCACGGTGGCGTGGAGTTTGTCTGGCGACAACGCCAGCGCCATCTGCTCTACCACCTCAAGCGACACCATTTCACCGGCAATTTTGGCAAAGCGTTTCGCGCGTCCCTGAATCTGTACAAACCCCTGCGCATCAAAGGTGACGATATCGCCGGTGTCATACCAGCCGGCTTCCATTTCACCATTCTGGTTTTCCGCCACCGGCGCTTCCAGCATGCCGGGGTTTTCCACCCGCAGATAGCCGTTCATGATGTTCGGGCCTTTAAGCTGCAGACGTCCACCTTCAGCAATACCCGGCACCTCCAGCAGACGCGCATCCATGCCCGGCAGAATCCGGCCCACGGTCTGCGGTTTTGCCGCCATCGGCACGTTAATTGAGACCACCGGCGCACATTCGGTCACCCCATAGCCTTCAAGAATGCGCAGGCCAAATTTGTCCTGCCACAGCTGACGCGTACTCTCCTGCAGCTTCTCCGCTCCGGCCACCACGTAGCGCACCTTATAGAAATCATACGGGTTAGCAAAACGCGCATAGTTGCCAAGGAAGGTCGAGGTACCAAACAGCACGGTGCAGTTGCGGTCATACACCAACTCAGGCACCACACGATAATGCAGCGGGCTGGGATAGAGGAACACCTCTGCGCCAGTGAGTAGCGGTGTAAACAGACCGACGGTAAGGCCAAAGGAGTGGAACAGCGGCAGGGCTGACATGAAACGGTCATCGGCGGTGAAGTCGGCAATCGTTTTAATCTGCTCTACGTTCGCCAGCAGGCTCTTGTGGCTATGCACTACGCCCTTCGGATGACCTTCTGAACCGGAGGTGAACAGCACCATCGCCGCGTCTTCCGGCTGCTGCTTCACCTGCGCCAGGCGCGGCATCAACAGGTGGGAGAAGATCCACAGCTTGTCACCCGTCGTCACGTCGCCCTTCAAATCTTCGAGGAACACCCAGCGCACCTGGGTCAGCTGCTCCGGCAGATGCCACAGCTTGCCCTTATCAAGGAACGTACGGGAGGTAAAAATCGTCTTCAGCTCCGCTGCGGTAATGGCGCTTGAGAGCCCTTTCACCCCGGCGGTGTAGTTCATCATGGCAGGAATTCGGCCACGGGCGATGGCGCCAAAAATTACCGCGGCTGAGATCCCGGCGTTTGGCAACATCAGGCCAATGCGCTCACCGCGTTCGCTATATTTTTCGAGGATCCGCGCCACGAACAGGGTTTTGGTCAGCAGTTTTCGGTAGGTATCCGGCTGGAAGTTGATGTCTTCCACGCAGAGCTTACGTGCGCCGAAACGGTCCTGCGCAGACAGTAACGATTCATACAGCGTCTCACGCGGGCGCACCGCCATGCGGGCTTCCATCATAATCTGGTGCAGCATTTCGCCAGCAATTTTACGCCGTTCACGCGCCCGCGGTGCCTCCGGCATTGGCAGACTCGTTGGCGGCAGCACGTGCAGTTGAATACGTGGGAACAATCGACGCTTTACCCGTCCCTTCAGACGGCTGAAATGGGTCAGTTCGGCACCTTCAATGCGGATCGGGATAATCGTGGCTTTCGACTTTGCGGCAACGAAGGCCGCACCGTCGTAAATCTTCATCAGAGAACCGGTCACCGAGATGCGCCCTTCCGGGAAAATCACCACCGGACGCCCCTGTTCAATCAGGCGCACAAGATGCTTTATCGACATCGGTTTGGTGGGATCGAGCGGGACGAAGTCAATCAACGGCGCCAGGTAGCGCATAAACCACTTCTGGCTTATCGAGGTATAAACAGCGAAAACCGGGCGGATGGGAAGGAAAAGCGCCAGCAGAATGCCATCAATGAAAGAGACATGATTGGGAGTTATCAGCACGTTTTGCTGATGCAGCGCCTCCAGATTGCCAGTCATCCTGACCCTGTACATCACCCGGAACAGCAGCCGAAAAAAAGCAAAAAGCATAGCAACTCCCTTGTCTTGTCATTATTGACAGAAGAGTACACGAGAAGACGGGGGGAAGCGAAATAGCAGGCAAAAAAAACCTGCGCATCTGCGCAGGTCGGTGCAAATAATAAGTACGAAATGAGTACTGAAGAATCTCACCAATCAATACCTCTGGGATAATCAGAGTATCAACCACCACGAAGAACTCTCCAGCGAACATTCGCAACAGCCCTTCGCAAAGTGTAAGCAAAGGTTTGAATTCACTTTTCCCGGTTTCAATTAGGCCAGCGCCCCCGTGTAACCATTACACGCCAGCGCCATTATCTGCTTCACAATTGCTTAAACCTGCGGGGCACAGGCCTTGAAGAGTCACCGCTTTTCCGTAACACTGTAGAGGTGTAAACGTTTCCCCAGAAAAAAGGCATACTATGGCGACTATAAAGGACGTAGCCAGGCTCGCAGGTGTTTCTGTCGCCACCGTCTCCCGCGTCATCAATCATTCCCCAAAAGCCAGTGAAGCTTCCCGTCAGGCGGTTTTTTCGGCCATGGAAGCGCTCAGCTATCACCCGAATGCTAACGCGCGTGCGCTGGCGCAGCAGTCCACTGAGACCGTTGGTCTGGTGGTGGGCGATGTCTCCGATCCCTTTTTCGGTGCGATGGTCAAAGCGGTAGAACAGGTAGCGTACCAGACCGGCAATTTTCTGCTGATCGGTAACGGCTATCACAATGAAGTTAAAGAGCGGCAGGCAATTGAACAGTTGATCCGCCACCGCTGCGCTGCGCTTGTGGTTCACGCTAAGATGATCCCGGATGAGGAGCTCGCCGGGCTGATGAAACAGATCCCCGGCATGGTGCTTATCAACCGTATTCTTCCCGGCTTCGAAAAGCGCTGCGTGGCGCTGGACGATCGCTATGGTGCCTGGCTTGCCACTCGCCATCTGATCCAACAAGGACACACCCGCATTGGCTATCTCTGTTCTAACCATGCCATTTCGGATGCGGAAGATCGTCTGCAGGGCTATTACGACGCCCTGAAGGAGAGCGGTTTACCCTGTAACGATCGGCTGGTGACCTTCGGTGAACCTGATGAAAGCGGCGGTGAACAGGCAATGACGGAGCTACTGGGTCGCGGCAGAAACTTTACCGCTATCGCCTGTTACAACGACTCAATGGCCGCAGGCGCAATGGGCGTACTAAATGACAACGGCATCGACGTCCCGGGAGAAATCTCGCTGATTGGCTTTGATGATGTGCTCATTTCACGTTACGTGCGCCCGCGCCTGACAACGGTTCGCTACCCGATAGTCACGATGGCCACCCAGGCCGCCGAACTCGCCATGGCGCTGGCAGAAAACCGCCCGCTACCTGAAATTACGCACCTGTTCAATCCGACGCTGGTGCGCCGTCATTCGGTCATTGCGCTCGCCGAAGGTGAAAGGTCATAGCGATAGAGATGCACGGTGGTGTCCGGGTAATCCAGGCCATCACCGATGTACTGCCAGCCAAAACGCTCGTAAAAATCACGACAGGCGGAATAGAGATGCAGGCTGGCAAAGCCCATTTCCCGCGCATAGTCCAGCACATGCTGCTGCAGTTTTCCCGCCAGCCCTTGCCCACGCGCAGACTCCGACACATAGAGCGCCCCCATCCACGGGAAGAGATCCTGGCGACTTATCAGATCGCAGCGCCAGAGCCCTACGGTGCCCAGCAGCGTATCCCCTTCGGTCGCCACAAACGTCAGCGGTAACGAATCGGGCTGCTGGCTGTGGTTGATGATGCTGGCAAATACTTCGCGTGAAAGCGGATCGCCAAACGCCTGCCACAGCCAGTCAGTGACGCATTCGGCATGGTGAGGAACAAGATGTAATGGCTGAATTTTCACGCTAACCCCGGGCAGCAATCGGCAAAGTGCGCCGATTTTAGCAGACTCTCCCACCGTTTTATGGTGTCGTTTTGTCAACGTGGCAGCAATCTTGCAGCGAAAATCGTGATCCTGGTTGTTATTTGCTGATTATGAATGGATTCTGCCAGGGATCCCCTGTGATAAACTATGCCCAGTGATGTGGTATCAGGAATGAACAATGGCAACAATGCTGGATGTCTCACTACGCGCAGGCGTGTCGAAAGCGACCGTTTCCCGCGTGCTGAACGGCACAGGTCAGGTCAAAGAGAGCCCCCGTCAGCAGGTGTTTAAGGCGATGGAAGAGCTGGGCTATCGGCCGAACTTTCTCGCACGCTCTCTGGCTAACCGCACCAGTAACAGCATCGGGCTGGTGGTTTCCACCTTCGATGGTTTCTACTTTGGCCGCTTGCTGCAGCAGGCTTCCCGCCAGACAGAAACCCACGGTAAGCAGCTGATTGTGACCGACGGTCACGACACGCCGGAACGCGAAGAACAAGCGGTGCAAATGCTGGCTGACCGCCAGTGCGACGCGATCATTCTGTATACCCGCTATATGAGCGAAAAAGCGATCATGTCGCTCATCGAATCCATCCCTATGCCGCTGGTGGTCATCAACCGTGATATACCGCAGGCGCGCGATCGCTGCGTGTTCTTCGAGCAGCAGGATGCCGCGTTCCAGGCTGTCGATTATTTGATTTCACAGGGTCATCGCGACATCGCCTGTATTACCGTCCCAGGCCACACCCCCACCGGCAAAGCGCGACTCGAGGGTTATCGCCGTGCGCTTGAAAAGCACAACATCGCATGGGATCCGGCAAAAGTGAAGTATGGAGATTCCAGTATGACGCGCGGCTACGAGCTTTGCCGCGAGCTGCTGGATGAAAACATCCCGTTCAGTGCCCTCTTCGCCTGTAACGACGATATGGCGCTGGGCGCGTCAAAGGCGCTGCATCAGGCAGGGCTGCGCATTCCACAGGATGTTTCTCTGTTTGGTTTCGACGATGCCCCCAGCGCCAAATGGCTGGAGCCGGGGCTTTCAACGGTGTATCTACCGATTGATAATATGATTGTAACCGCCATCGATCAGGCGATTAAACTTGCTAATCAGCAGGAGATCGAGACGATCCCGCCGTTCACCGGTACGCTGGTGCTGCGGGAATCTATCACTACCGGGCCTTATTACAGCTCAAGCGCCAGCAGATCCTGAATGCGCTGACGGCGGCGGATCAGCCGTGCTTTACCGCCGTCAAACAGCACTTCTGGCAGCAGGGGGCGGCTGTTATAGTTCGATGACATCGACGCCCCATAGGCCCCGGTATCGTGCAGTACCAGATAGTCTCCCGCCACTACCGCCGGCAGCGCGCGAGTTTCCACTTTGCCACCTTCCTGCTGGGTAAAGACATCACCAGATTCGCACAGCGGCCCGGCGACAACGGTATCCAGTACCGGCGCCTGGCTGAGATCGCGACCATCGGCGGCAAGTGCAGAGATGTGATGATAGCTGCCGTACATTGCCGGACGCATCAGGTCGTTGAACCCGGCATCAATCAGCACAAAATGACGGCTACCCATCTCCTTCACTCCACGCACCTGAGCCACCAGCACGCCAGCCTGTGCCACCAGGAAACGACCCGGCTCGATTTCAAGCTTCACCGGATGACCAAAATGACGTGCAATTTGCTCACGGGCGGCGTTCCACAAACCGTAATAGTGGTCGGTATCGATTGTCTCTTCACCTTCACAATACGGAATCGACAACCCGCCACCGGCGGAAATCGCCTGCAGATCCTGACCAAAATCAATCACCTGCTGAACCATCGCCCCGCACACCTGCTCAAGGTGACCATAATCAACGCCGGATCCAATATGCATGTGGATCCCAACCAACTGAAGCTGGTGGCGCTGCATCACCGCCAGCGCGGCCGGCAGATCGCTATACCAGATCCCATGCTTGCTGTTTTCGCCCCCGGTGTTGGTTTTCTGGCTATGCCCGTGACCGAATCCCGGGTTGATCCGCAGCCAGACACGATGACCTGGTGACGCAGTACCCAATTGATCCAGCATATCAACAGACCCCGCATTCACCGGGATCCCCAGCTCGGCAACCCGGGCAATGGTCTCTTCATCAATCACATCCGCGGTAAAAACGATGTCGTCCGGATTGCTGCGCGGGTCAAAACCGGCCACCAGCGCGCGTTCGATTTCTCCGAGTGATACGGAATCCACCTTCACGCCCTGTTCACGCATCAGGCGCAGGATATGAATGTTCGAACAGGCCTTCTGGGCAAAACGGACCACGTCAAAACGACTGAGCTGCGCTACCTGCCGGCGAATGATCTGTGCGTCATACACCCACACCGGGCAACCAAACTCGGCGGGAAGTCGCAGCAGGTTATCGGCGGTCAGGTCGGTATCAGTGTTGTTCAGCGGGCGTGGCATGGAAAGACTCCAGTTATGCAGGGGTTTTTCATGATTACGCCACAGCCCGGAGGCAATAAAAAATATCGTTTTATATCGAGTCTATGCAAAAATGATATGGAATCACCTTATAGAGAGAGCCGCATGCCTGCCGTTAATTTGCGTCATATCGAAATTTTTCACGCCGTGATGACCGCCGGAAACCTGACGGAGGCGGCACGGCTGCTGCATACTTCCCAGCCTACGGTGAGCCGTGAGCTGGCACGCTTTGAGAAAGTACTGGGATTAACGCTGTTCGAGCGCTCACGCGGTCGGCTGCATCCGACTGTGCAGGGTTTGCGTTTATTTGAAGAGGTACAGCGCTCATGGTATGGCCTCGACAGAATCGTCAGCGCGGCAGAAAGCCTGCGTGAGTTTCGTCAGGGCGAGCTGTCGATTGCCTGCCTGCCGGTGTTCTCACAATCTTTTTTGCCATCCCTGCTGCCGCCGTTTCTGGCGCGTTATCCGGAAGTCAGCCTGCAGATTGTGCCTCAGGAATCGCCGCTGCTGGAAGAGTGGCTCTCCTCTCAGCGTCACGATCTGGGTCTCACCGAAACCCTGCAGGCGCCGGCTGGTACGGAACATACGCCGCTGCTGACGCTGAATGAGGTGTGCGTTTTGCCGTCAACACACCCGCTGGCGGCCAAAACGGTACTGACCCCGGCCGATTTTCACGGTGAAAACTATATCAGCCTGTCGCGTACCGACAGCTACCGGCAGTTGCTTGATTCCCTGTTCAATGAACATCAGGTAAAGCGCCGGATGGTGGTCGAGACCCACAGCGCGGCGTCGGTCTGCGCGCTGGTGCGCGCCGGGGCGGGGATCTCCGTCGTCAACCCGCTCACCGCACTGGACTATGCTGAAAGCGGCGTTAGCGTGCGCCGTTTCAGCATCGATGTCCCGTTTACCGTGAGCCTGGTGCGTCCGCTGCACCGTCCAGCCTCTGCGTTAGTGGCCGCGTTCACCCGACATCTACAGGCCAGCCTGCCGCTAATAACCGGTCCGCTGGATGAGGTACTCAATGGGACTCAGAGAGCATAAAGTCGACGGCATCTTCGGCATGAATAGCTGCCGTATCGAATACCGGCAGACAGCTTTGTTCTGCCGGTACCAGCAGGCCAATTTCGGTACAACCAAAGATAACCCCTTCGGCCCCCTGCTCTGCCAGACGTTCAATCACCTGCAGATAGTAGTCGCGCGAAGACGGGGTAAAGCGCCCCAGACACAGCTCTTCAAAGATTATCTGATTGATTTTCTCCCGCTCTGGCGCCTTCGGCACCTGCACGTCGAGGCCAAACTGTTCAACCAGACGGCCACGGTAAAAATCCTGCTCCATGGTGTAACGCGTCCCGAGCAACGCCACCCGCTTCAGTTGCTGTTTCTCAATTGCCCGACCGGTTGCTTCAGCAATGTGCAGGAACGGTACCCGAGTGCGGGAGGTGATGCTGTCCGCCACTTTATGCATGGTGTTAGTGCAGAGCACAATACCTTGCGCACCGGCGAGCTCCAGGCCGTGGGCGGCCTGAGCAAGAATGTCGCCCGCTTTGTCCCACTCACCGCTGGACTGGCAGGCTTCGATGGTGTGAAAGTCTACGCTGTGCAGCAGAATTTGCGCAGAGTGTAAGCCGCCCAGGCGCTGCTTTATGCCTTCGTTGATAAGGCGGTAGTAAGGGATAGTAGACTCCCAGCTCATGCCGCCAATTAACCCTATCGTCTTCATCGGTCCCCTCCTGTGTTTCCCCAGTGAAGCAAACTGACGGCACGCAGGCAACAAAAAAGGGCGGCTCTCGCCACCCTTATTATTTCCAGCATCGTCGTGATTACATCGATTCCGGGTTAACCGCTGCCAGTACCGGACGACGGGCGGCCATTGCCTGCCCTACCAGGATACTACCGCAGGCGAAAATGCCCCCAAGCAGCGCCGCCAGTACGATGATGATGCCTTTTCCCGGGCCATCTTTTTTCACCGGCAGCGAGGCCGACAGCTGGTATTTAAATACCGGGAAGGTCATATCTTTGACGCTGACTTTTTCCAGCAGCGACAGCTGATATTCGCTGTTACGCAGCCCGGCATTCAGCTCTGACACGTCGGTGATGGATTTCTCGATTTCAAGCTTACGCTCAATGC
Source organism: Yokenella regensburgei (assembly GCF_003634235.1). Taxonomy (NCBI): domain Bacteria; kingdom Pseudomonadati; phylum Pseudomonadota; class Gammaproteobacteria; order Enterobacterales; family Enterobacteriaceae; genus Yokenella; species Yokenella regensburgei. The sequence continues at coordinate 309,115 of NZ_RBIZ01000004.1, forward strand.
CGTCAGCACCCAGCGAAATAGAAAAATCCGGATCGTCTTTTACCGCCTGACCATTACTATAAACCGGGCGGGTGATCCCCGCGGCTTTCGCGACCTGAAGAGAGTAATTCAGGCGTTTGATTCGGGTATCCTGAATGTTGGCAAGTTTCGCACGCTCAAGCTCCAGGGCATCTTTTTCTGTTTGTACTTTCAGCGCGACAGTATCACGAATGCTTTCCAGTGACTGCGTCACCACCTTAGCAGCCACGAACTCGATATAGTTGTTCAGAATAGACTGTGCTTCCTGGGGATTTGGCCCGGTAAAGCTGAGCGTCCAGGAGCTGTAGGGCTGAGAGTCATCTTTTTTCATCGCATTGTCGTTCACGGCTTTCATCTTTTCAGACATAGCAACAATCGCCCGGTGCAGCTCCATGGTGTCGACGTTGGTGTCTTTAAAATGCGCCATCAGCGTTGGCGAGCTGGTGATGTACTCTTCAAGCTCCTGCTGGGAACTGAATTTTTTCAGGAAGAGGTTAAAGACCTCATTGCGATCGAGACCAATATTCACACCCAGCACCTGCAACGCTGCCAGACGCTGATGCAATTGGCTCCACTGCGTCGATTCCGCCGGGGTGACGATGGCATTACTGGTCCATTTCTGCGGCAGCAAAAAAGAAAGCAACAAACCAACCAGCGCGAAGGCGAGGACATAAGCCAGAATGCGCTTCTTCGCACACCACAACATGTCCATGAGACTCAGCAAATCAATCTCCCCCGCGTGCATTTCGTGCTTCGGAAAACGAGACAGGTCAAGGTTGTTTTTGGGTTTGATTTCCAGTGATGACATAGCCTTAAATAACTCAATATTATTCCCTTAGGGGCGCGATAATACCGTAAATGCAGAATATTCCTAATCACTTTTTTGGGAACTTTTGGTTCAAGCTACAAAAAATAGTAGGAATTTCCGAAAAAACAATTGCTTGCCTTTACTTAAATTCACCTCTCACAAACCCTCTCTAACCATCTAATTTTAAATAAGTAATTATCTCATCCTGTTTTCAGTAATACCTTGTAGAGACCCAGTAAATTTAAAAGATAAGAATTAACTGATGCTCGTTAATCCCTGATATTTACAACGAAAATAATTACATATGGTTATTAATCATTACTCAAGTCCGAATCCAGACATAAAAAAACCCTCGCACTTCTGCGAGGGTTTAGAATACTTCCGAGTGAAAGTTAACGCGCCAGCCAGCCGCCATCCACCGCAATGGTATAACCGTTGATGTAGTCCGATGCCCCAGAAGCCAGGAAGACGATTGGCCCCTGCAGATCGCTCGGCAGTCCCCAGCGCCCAGCCGGAATACGGTCAAGGATCTCAGCGCTACGCTGCTCATCAGCACGCAGCTGCTGGGTGTTGTTGGTCGCCATATAGCCCGGAGCAATAGCGTTAACGTTGATATTGTGTTTTGCCCACTCGTTAGCCAGCAGACGGGTTACACCCATCACAGCGCTCTTCGATGCCGTGTACGACGGTACGCGGATCCCGCCCTGGAAGGAGAGCATAGAGGCGATGTTGATAATCTTGCCGCCGTTCCCCTGAGCAATAAACTGTTTTGCCACGGCCTGGGACATAAAGAACACCGTTTTGATGTTCAGGTTCATCACATCGTCCCAGTCCTTTTCGCTGAAATCGATAGCGTCCTGGCGGCGAATCAGGCCCGCGTTGTTAACAAGAATATCAATGTGGCCAAACTCGGCGACTGCGCGCTCCAGCAGCCCAGGAATACCATCGATTGAGCGGAGGTCGGCCGTCAGGCTCAGAAAACGACGACCCAGCGCCGTCACCTGCTCAATCGTCTCAGACGGTTCAACAACGTTGATACCCACGATATCGCAACCGGCCTGCGCCAGACCCAGCGCCATACCCTGGCCGAGGCCAGTGTCACAACCGGTGACGATAGCCACTTTGCCTTCAAGGGAGAATGTATCCAGAATCATGTTTTTCCTCACGTATACTGCGCCTGCCGGTGACAGGCATTGATTAGCTTTACCTGCCGCTTTTAGCGCAGATCTTTAACCGCCACATGGTCCATATCATCAAAGACCTGGTTTTCCCCAACCATGCCCCAGATGAAGGTATAAGCACGGGTTCCGACGCCGGAATGGATGGACCAGCTTGGGGAGATGACTGCCTGTTCGTTGTGCATCACGATATGCCGCGTTTCCTGCGGCTGGCCCATCATGTGGAAGACGCAGGCGTCTTCCTCCATGTTGAAGTAGAAGTAAACCTCCATACGGCGCTCATGGGTGTGGCACGGCATGGTGTTCCACAGGTTGCCTGGTGCGAGCTCGGTCAGGCCCATGCTGAGCTGGCAGGTTTCCAGTACGTCGGGAACAAAGTATTTATTGATAGTGCGGCGGTTGCTGGTGACGTTGTCGCCGAGGGTCACCGGCGCGACCTCTTCTGGCGTCACTTTTTTGGTGGGGTAAGCAGTGTGCGCCGGTGCGCAGTTGTAGTAAAACTTCGCGGGATGGGCGGCATCAACGCTCGCGAAGACCACTTCTTCTGCACCTTTGCCCACATACAGCGCATCGCGATGACCAACCTCATAGCATTTGCCGTCGACGGTGATGGTGCCCGGACCGCCGATGTTGATAACGCCCAGCTCACGACGCTCAAGGAAATAGCTCACGCCGAGCTGTTTGCCGACTTCACTACCGACTGAAACCGTTTTTTTCACCGGCATAATGCCGCCAACGATGATGCGATCGATATGGCTGTAAACCATGGTGTATTCGTCTGCAACGAATACCGTCTCGACCAAAAACTCCTTGCGCAGGCCCTCTGTATCAAGCGTTTTGGCGTGTGTGCTGTGGATACTTTGTCTTACGTCCATCTTCACCTCCGGAAATGCGTTCTGACCAGGATAAGCGGAGTAAAACAGGGTTCCGCTTTGGTTATGTGGCCATCCTACCCCTCCTGAAATGGGTTTTCAATTATAAATAAAACATCGTTTCAATTTTTATTGATTGGTTTCACATAAAAGAAAACGGCCCACCAGAGGTGAGCCGTTATCAAAGGTAAAATGGCCGCGCATCGCGGCTTTCGGGGGAAGGATTTAGTCGCGCTCTACCGCCAGCGCCACCCCCTGCCCACCGCCGATACATAAGGTGGCAAGGCCTTTGCGGGCATCGCGTTTTAACATTTCATGAACCAGTGAAACCAGAATGCGGCATCCGGAGGCACCAATCGGGTGACCGAGGGCAATCGCCCCACCGTTGACGTTGACCCGGCGTTCGTCCCATTCCAGCACGCGGCCAACCGAAATTGCCTGCGCGGCAAAGGCTTCATTGGCTTCAATGAGGTCGACATCACTGAGTTGCCAGCCTGCCCGCTCGAGGCACCGGCGCGTCGCGTGGACCGGCGCGATCCCCATCAGTGCGGGATCGACCCCGACGCTGGCAAAGGCGCGGATCCGCGCCAGGATCGGCAGATTCAGCTCCTGCGCTTTGCTTTCACTCATCATCAGTACCGCTGCTGCCCCGTCGTTAATCGTGGATGCATTACCTGCGGTGACCGAACCCAGACGGTCAAACGTGGGCTGCAGCTGCGCCAGCCCTTCTGCGCTGGCATCCGTACGCGGCTGCTCGTCGGTATCCACCAGCTGCCCACGCGGGCTCAGCACCGGTACGATTTCTTCACGAAAACGCCCGGAGTCGATAGCCAGCCGCGCTTTATGCTGCGAGCTTAGCGCCCACGCATCCTGAAGCTCGCGGCTGATGCCGTACTCGCGCGCCAGATTCTCCGCGGTGACCCCCATGTGATAATCGTTGAATGCATCCCACAGGCCGTCGTGCACGAGGCTATCAATCAACTGGCTATTGCCAAGACGCGCGCCGGTACGGCTGTCGGTCAGCACGTGGGGTGCCCGGCTCATATTTTCTTGCCCACCGGCTATCACGACATCCGCTTCACCACACTGGATAGCCTGAGTAGCCAGATGGAGGGCCTTAAGCCCGGAGCCGCAGACATCGTTGATGGTAATAGCAGATACGGTATTCGGCAGCCCGCCCTTGATGGCCGACTGACGTGCAGGGTTTTGCCCGGCTCCTGCCGTTAACACCTGCCCGAGGATCACTTCGTCAATAGTGTGTGCGGCGATACCGGTACGCTCGATCAGCGCTTTGACTACCATGCTGCCCAGTTCGACTGCCGAGTGGCCCGACAGCGCCCCCTGAAAACAGCCGATAGGTGTCCGGAGCGCACCGACGATAACGACATCTTTCATCTCTACCTCTGCGCAAAAATCCTTCGCCATAGTAGAACATTGTTATCAACAGTTATCGTAATTGTTTAAAAATGGTGAGTTTTATCACACGGGAAGCGCTCATTTTGCCACATGCGGCACCGCCGCGTTTTGCAGGTAATCCCGCAGCCAGCTGCCTGCCGCCCCCAGCGGAAATTTCTTATTCCAGACCAGGTCGACGGAGACCGAGCGGGGCCAGCCAATAATGTTAAGCATCACCAGCGATTTTGAGTGAGCAAACTCTTCCACCAGCGGACACGGTAGCGCACACCAGCCAAATCCCTGCTCAGCCATACTCAACAGCAGTAAATAGTTCGGCGCCGACCACACTGGCCCGCGCGCCGGCTGTGGGTCTTCTTCCAGATAGGTATTCAATCGCAGTTCACGCCAGGTATGCAGCTCGTCCCACTCCACTTCGGTTTTCTCCGCCAGCGGGTGTTCCGGAGCGACGTAAATCGCCATCTTTGAGTGCGAAGACATGCGCGTCATACCGATTTCCGTTGGGTAGCGCCCACGGGCTTCAATCAGACCAATCTGCGCACGCCCCTTCTCCAGCAGGTCGATAACATCGACATCCTCACCCACCAGGCACTCAAACTCGGTCTGCGGAAAACGCTTATCAAACTCGCTCAGAAGTCCCGCCAGCAGATCAGGATGCATGGTATCGGAAAGCACAAACGTCAGCCGGGCTTCGGTGGTCCCCGAAAGCGCAGCCGCCAGTTCGTCCAGCCGGTCGCTGGCGGTCAGTATCGCCTGTACATAGCTCAGTACCCGCCGTCCCTGCTCAGTCAGTACCGGCTGACGGGAGGTACGATCGAATAGCGTCACGCCAAGATCCGCCTCGAGATTGGAGATGGCGGTACTGATGGTCGACTGGCTTTTACGTAATCTTCGCGCGGCTGCGGAGAAAGATCCGCAGGACACCGCTTCTACAAAGGCATTCAGAGCTTCGGGAGAGTAGCGCATGATGTATCTACTTTTTCGATGGTATCTATCTTTCACTCATCTTAATTATCTATAAAATATTTTTCCAGTTACCGTTATTAGAACAATGAAATTGAGGTTTATTTTTATGCAACAGAATAACTTACATCGCAGATCGATCCTGGAGCGTATTTTCCATGCCATTGGGTTTGAGGGTCTCGCGACCCTGGTTCTCGCCCCGACCGCCGCCTGGTTGATGCAGCGTTCAGTGGTAGAAATGGGCGGTGTGGCCATTCTGCTGGCGACGCTCGCGATGGTCTGGAACATTATCTATAACGCCGGGTTCGATAAACTCTGGCCGGTGACCCGTGTCACGCGTACTGCGAAAGTCCGTATCGCCCACGCACTGGGCTTTGAGCTGGGCTTTATCGTCATCGGGGTTAACATTCTGGCGCCGCTGCTGGGTGTTACTCTGCTGGAAGCGTTTATGCTGGAGATTGGCTTCTTCCTGTTCTTCCTGCCCTACACCGTGGTGTACAACTGGGTTTATGACACACTGCGCGCACGCATCATTAAGCGCCGGATGCAAAGAGTAGCCGTTCAGAATTAATAGTTTAGCGAAAAGGCAGCCTCCGCTGCCTTTTTTCATCCCCCCGTGCACAACGCACTGCCATCAACTATCCTCCCCGCCAGCGGCAGAATTATGGTAAATTGCACTCCTTTTTTCTGACTTTATGGTTGATAAATTCGAATAATGTCTAAAATTTGGTCTAAAGAGGAGACTCTCTGGAGTTTTGCTCTCTATGGCACCGCCGTAGGTGCCGGAACGCTATTTCTTCCCATCCAGCTTGGTGCAGCCGGGAGCCTGGTGCTGCTCATCACTGCCCTGGTTGCCTGGCCTTTAACCTACTGGCCGCATCGCGCACTGTGTCAGTTCATTCTCTCCTCGAACACCTCCGCAGGTGTCGGGATCACCGGAGCCGTGAGCCATTACTACGGACGTAAGATCGGCAACATTATTACCGCTCTCTACTTCATCGCCTTTTTCGTGGTGGTGCTGATTTACGCCGTGGCAATCACCAACTCCCTGACCGAACAGCTGGCAAAACATATGCCGCTCACGACAGGTGTGCGAGTGATGGTGAGCGCCGGTGTTGTACTGGTATTGAACCTTATCTTCCTGATGGGGCGTCATATCACCCTGAAGGTCATGGGTTTCCTGGTTTTCCCACTGATTGCCTATTTCCTGTTCCTGTCGCTGTGGCTGACCAGAAGCTGGGATCCATCGCTGCTTGCCGGACAGATGGAGTTCAGTACACACACCCTGCACCAGGTCTGGATCTCTATTCCCGTGATGGTTTTTGCTTTTAGCCATACGCCCATTATTTCTACCTTCGCCATTGATCGGCGGGAGAAGTACGGCGACCTGGCCATGGGTAAATGCAAAAAGATCATGAAGGTAGCTTACTTAATCATCTGCTTAAGCGTGATGTTCTTTGTGATTAGCTGCCTGTTGTCGATTCCGGCAAACTACATTTCCTCGGCGAAACATGAAGGCGTGACCATCCTTTCCGCGCTCTCGATGATGCCAAACTCTCCGGCATGGCTCGCGGTTTCCGGGATTATTGTCGCGGTAGTGGCAATGTCAAAATCCTTCCTTGGCACCTACTTTGGGGTGATTGAAGGGGCAACCGAGGTGGTTCGCACATCGCTTAACGTGGTCGGGGTACATAAGAGCCGCGCCTTTAACCGGGCAATGTCGATCATTATGGTGTCGGCTATCACCTTCCTGATTTGCTGCATCAACCCGAACGCCATCTCGATGATTAGCGTGATAAGCGGGCCGCTTATCGCCATGATCCTGTTCATCATGCCAACCATCTCAACCTACCTGATCCCGTCCCTGAAGCCCTACCGCTCAGTGGGTAGCTTCATCACGCTGGTGGTGGGGATCCTCTGCGTGTCGGTCATGTTTGTGAGCTAAATCCTCTGCGGCGACCCTCGGTCGCCGCCTTCTTTCGTTACACTCTCTGGTTCCCACGTTCATTCCTGCGGCGTTACACTGGTTATGTCATTTCTCTGAGGAAAGCATAATGTCGAGTGTAAAAAAATCCGGTACATATTCCTTAGGTCAACATCAGGTTTATCGCCTGGGGTATGGCGCCATGCAGCTGGCAGGTCCGGGGGTGTTTGGGCCCCCCAAAGATCCTGAGATGGCGCTGAAGGTTTTACAGGCCGCCGTTGAAGCAGGGGTGAACCACATCGACACCTCTGATTTCTACGGTCCACACGTCACCAATCAGCTCATTCGCAAGGCACTCCATCCCTATTCCCGGGATCTGTGCATCGTCACCAAAGTCAGTGCACGACGTAATGAGAAAGGCGACTGGCTGCCCGCGATGTCACCTGCAGAGCTGACCCAGGCGGTTGAGGATAATCTGCGTAATCTGGGGCTGGACGTGCTGGAGGTGGTGAATCTGCGCAGTATGCTCAGCGAGCACGGCCCGGCAGAAGGCTCGCTGGAAGCGCCGCTGGAGACGCTGATCAAGCTGAAAGAGCGTGGGCTTATCCGTCATATCGGCCTGAGCAACGTGACGGCAAAACAGGTAGCGGATGCGCAGAAAATGACGACCGTCGCCTGCGTGCAGAACTTCTACAACGTGGCTAATCGGGCCGATGATGCGCTGATTGATAGCCTGGCGGCGCAGGAGATCCCGTACGTCCCCTTCTTCCCGCTTGGCGGATTTACACCGCTGCAATCCGGAGAGTTGAACGAGGTGGCAGAGAAGCTCAGCGCCACACCGATGCAGGTGGCGCTTGCCTGGCTTTTACAGCGTTCGCCTAACCTGCTGCTCATTCCAGGCACGTCGTCGCTCGGCCATCTGCAGGAAAACCTGGCGGCCGCCTCACTGACGCTCCCCGAATGGGCACTTAACGCGCTGAAGAAAATCAACGCCTGACTTAGCAGGCGAGAGAACGGAAACCGTTAAGGTTTTTATAGAGCTGAGCGCTGTTGCGAAAACCCAGTTTACGCACAGCGTTCATTTTATGACCCTGTGCCGTTTTGTAGTTGATCGCCAGCTGCTGCGAGACATGACGAATGTCTGACCCCTGAAGCAGCAGGCGCAGAATACTTTTTTCCATCTGCGTCAGCTTGCCGCGCTCGGACGACACGCTTTCGCTGTAATCAGGAAGACTCTGGTTCACGACCAGCTGCAGCAGGGTTTCGTGCAGCTGTACCAGACGCACGTCATCGGCGATCACCTGAAAATGGTGCAGCGACAGCAGTTCCGGTACCAGCGTTTCATGCTGGCGCTTCAGGAGCAAGGCAATCTGCTTACGCTCTACGCCCTCAACGTGATTGTTGAGCCACAGGATCTTTTCTGTTGGCGAATAATCACTGTCCAGCAGGCTGATAACCAGCGGCGCGCTTGGGTATGTGTCGAGCACAAATTCCAGCTCTACCACGGTACTGACAAAGATAGGTTCAAGCCCGGAGTCAGCAATCGCCGACTGAAGACCCGCACCCATAAAATCCATGGCGCTCCAGACAATAATCTTTTTCATCAGAGTCATTTCTCTTTACAAACGAAAAGCCAGCGACGGCTTTACAAACGACGCAGTCGCTTCTCTTCAAGGAGTAATTTGACGATGATATTGTCCAGTTTTCGCAGCGTACTTTCCGTCATTCGCTTGAACTGGCAGGAGAGATGAAAGTAGTCACGATCGCTCTCATCGTCGGCCGTTTCTTTTATCCGCTTTACGTTAATCACGTGAAGATCGGAAACTAAAGTCCCTACATCATTAAAATCTAATTCAACATTACGTAATGTTGTACCGCTCAGTGAACTGACGCGTTCGTCATTTTCGACAATGAGTGCGCAGCCACCGTGCGAAATATCCTTAATTCTATAGTGGTATTTTCGGCCGTCATTAAACTTGCCGTAACACTGGAAATTATGTTTGTTCGCCAGAAATAAACGCAGATGTTTTCTACGCTGTGTAACATTCACATTTTCTGGAAAACTGACATATAAACAATTGATGCCATTAACGGTTACGGATTTTGCTTTTGTCGTTTTAAATTCGTATTTCGCGTTGTAATCCTGGATGGCAAAGCTCAGCGCGCTGCGCTCTTTTGCCAGTTCCTCACTCCATGGGATAAAGAATCCGCTGGAATCTAATTTCTGAATACGGCTTGCCAACACGCGTGTTTTAGCACGGACGTCTACCCGGCTTCCCTTCTTTACTGCTTCACGCATAATCGCAATGATTTCAAACAGACCCTGCTTGACGTAGGCGTCTTCCATTTTGTAATTATCCTTCTGATACGAGTATCAAAGCACTACCAGTCTGTTTGTTAAGAGCTGGAACAGATATGTTATCTGAAACCGGCAAAATTCTGTACCTCTGGTGCCTGAAATGCACCGTAGGGTTTTAGAAAGGCCATCAAGCATCAATAAAAAATAAAACAATTCCCATTGGGAAAACAATCGGCCATCACCTTAATGTAATAGCACTCTTAACGGAGGCGCCATAATTATTTCGATAAAACATCAAAGAGCGATTATCGTTTTTTAGTTGGCAGCGCTCTGGCACCAGTAATTATCTCAATTTGTCAGCATACTAGCAGAAAAGCTCAGCAAAAATGATTGCTTGTACCTATCGATCTCATCATAACAATTGATTTCAATAGGTTAACAGTGATAACGGTAATTTATTCATGCACGCCTGCAAGCCGTCTCGAAAAACACACTTAAAACTAAATATGAAAAGTGAGTCACAGGCACAATGCTAATCGTGATTAAGCTTATTTCGTGATTCAGTTAATACCGCACGGAATGCTAAAACATCATTCAAATTATTTAGTTAAAACAACAGGTAAATAGAAGTTTACCCACTCTCCTCCCTGAGTATATTTCCTGACTAATCACAAATTTCCACCTCCGGCGATTGTAACAAACTATTAATTTCTGTGAATTAAGTCGTGAAAACAATCACTCTAAGAAAATTCTTAATGTAAATTTCCCCCGCCCAATCAGTCCATCAGGACGCATTCGATCGAGCAACACTTTGATAACCCGGGGCATTTATTTGCCTGCTAATCGTTATTTTCTAAACAGTACATGGAGTCATAATGAAAAAGATTTTGCTGCCTGCCGCTGCGCTGATCCTGTCAGCAACGGCGATGAATGCCTATGCAGTAAATGGCAAGGTTGAATTCACCGGTGAGATCATTAAATCCACCTGTAACGTAGTCTCTGGCGATCAGGATAAACAAGTTTTCATCGGTAAATATCCAACCAGCGCCTTTACCAAAGTTGGTGACGTAACCGCTTCTAAAGCCTTCACTATTCAGCTGGAAAAATGTACTGCTGGCGATTACACCCTGCGTTTTGATGGCCAGACCGTTGCCGGTCATTCCAACCTGCTCTCCGTTGATAAAGCTCAGGGCGTGGGTATTGAGATCCTCGATAACAACGAGAAAATCATTCCGATCAACCAGTCTGCTGGCACCGATACCCCGTGGGTCACTATTACTCCGTCTGCTCCGGAAGCCAGCGATGGCACCGCGACTTTCAACCTGAAAGCCCGCTACAAATCTTTCGATACCGTACAGGCTGGCTCCGCAAACGCGAACGCCAACTTTACCATCGAATACAAATAAGCCACGGATCAGTGAATCTGGACCAGGGATGGTCTGCGCGATTAATTGGATTGAGTAAATGAAAAAGCGACTGGCATCTTTATTACTTCTTGTATCTTTACAGGCTTCCGCGGGAATTCAGGTTGATGAAACCCGGGTTATTTATAACGGTAACCAAAAGTCTGCTTCCCTGTCGATTCATAACGACACGGATGAAACCTGGATGGTGCAAACCTGGCTTGATACCGGTGATGCCAGCAAAACGCCTAATAATTTACCCATGCAGGTGATCCCGCCAATTCTGAAGCTGGCAGGAAATAAAGACGCCATTCTGCGTTTTATTTATTCCGGTAACGGCCTGCCTGGCGATCGTGAATCGGTTTACTGGATTAACGTTCAGGAAATACCGCCTTCGGCAAAACAAGACAACGTCTTACAAATTGCTGTGCGCACCCGCGTCAAACTCTTCTATCGCCCGGCAACCGTGAAAACCACGCTGCAAAAAGAAGCTGAAGCACTGAGCTGGCGTAAGCAGGGTAATGAACTGGTGGTGACCAATAACGGCCCTCTGCACGTCACCTTCGGGGTACTGACCCTGAAAGGCAACGGCGGTAAAACCTGGAAAACCGAGGCTGACATGGTGAAACCGATGTCTTCGCTGCGTATTCCGGTACCTGCCGGGGCGTCCGCCGCTAACAGCCTGTCATTTACCTTCATCAATGATTACGGCGGCCACACCGAAGTAAAAGATACACGCATTCAATAATTCAGTTTAGGGACGAACAGCATGGCTCGCGATAAAAAAATGGACCTGTCACCACGGCGTCTGGCTTACCACATTCGCTGGACTCTGTGCGTATCAGCAATGCCGCTGTTAGTCGCTCCACTGTCTTATGCTGAAGAGCAGTTCAATACCTCATTCATTCACGGTGAAGATAACGTCGAGCTGGTTAAAGACCTGGCTAATGGCGATGACATTCTGCCGGGACGCTATCCGTTCGACATCTACGTGAACAAAAAACGTGTCGATCACCGTGAAATCGAATTTAAAAAGTTACAGCCGAATATCCCAGGGACTTTCTGCTTGTCTGCCGAGGATTACCGTGAATACGGGATCATGGTTGCAGAGACCGCCGGCAGCAGCGCCTGCTATGACATCGTAAAAGCGATTCCGGGCAGCTCAATGAGCTGGAACGCCGCGTTGCAGGAGCTGGACATCTCGGTTCCGCAGACGCATATGGAACCGCGTCCGCAGGGAGCTATCTCCCCTCGCGTCTACGAAGACGGTATCAACGCCGCCTATGTGAATTACTCCTTCAGCGGCGACCATACCCGCTACAAGGACAGCGAAAATACCCGCCAGGGCGAATACTACTTCCTGTCGCTGAACAACGGCGTCAACCTCGGCTCGTGGCGTTTTCGTAACAACTCCACGCTCACCAAACAGCCGGGGCAAAAAGAGGACTGGACCCCCGTCTCTACCTGGGCGGAAACCGACATCGTGCCATGGCGCAGCCGTGTGCAGGTGGGCCAGAGCAATACCAGCAACAACGTTTTTGATAGCTTCCAGTTCCGCGGGATGCAGCTTTCCAGCATTCCGGAGATGCTGCCAGACAGCCTGCGCGGATATGCACCCGTCGTGCGTGGTGTCGCCAACACCAACGCCCGCGTCGAAGTGCGTCAGAACGGTTATACCGTGTACAGCACCAACGTGCCGCCGGGACCTTTCGCGCTTAACGATATCTATCCAAGCAACCTGAGCGGTGATCTTGCGGTAACCGTAATTGAAGCCGATGGCTCGCGCCACAGCTTTAGCATCCCCTACTCTTCTGTACCCAATATGCTGCGCGAAGGGATGTGGGAATACCAGATTACCGCCGGTAAATATCACGATGGTTCAACCAGCTACCAGCCGAAATTTGTACAGGCGACCTTCTCGCACGGGACAAGCTTTGACCTGACACCATACGGCGGCGTGCTGATGGCGGAACATTACCGCTCCGGCGTGCTGGGCGTGGGTACCAACATGGGCGAATGGGGTGCAGCCTCCGTGGATGCCGCCTGGTCTGACACGGACCTCGCCTCCGGCGACAATAAGCGTGGCGCCAGCTTCCGCTTCCTGTATTCCAAATCCCTGAACAGCCTGGGGACTGAATTCCAGCTCGCCGGGTATCGTTACTCCACTTCTGGCTACTATGACTTCTCAGACGCCATTAATGAGCGCGCCAGCTGGGATAACGGTATTTATCACACCCAGTATTACGACCAGGATAACAACCCGAACGGGGTGCCGGACTGGGCGACCAATCAACGTAAGTACTACGATACGCTGCGCTATAACAACAAACGTCAGCGTGTGCAGCTATCGGTAAACCAGCATATCGCCGGTGCCTCGCTGTATGCCGTATTGTCGCGCCAGAACTACTGGGGGACTTCCGCCTACGACCGCACGGTGCAAACCGGTGTCAGCACCACATGGAAGCGCGTCAACTATGGGGTGTTCTATCAGAACAGCCGCAGTAACTACGGTTACAGCGACAACAGCGTCAACTTCAACGTTTCGATTCCGTTCAGCGTATTCGATACCAACCGCGACATGACCGTCAGCTTTAACGCCAACCACAGCAAGCAGAGTGGTAACGGCTACAGCACTGGCCTGAGCGGTACGCTGCTTGATGACAACCGCATGAACTACTACCTGCAGACCGGCCATACCAAAAATGGCGGGAACACCAGCGTGGCTAACGTCGGTTATCAGGGGAGCTATGGCAACGTCGAAGTGGGCCACAGCTATAACTCCAACTACCAGCAGACTTCACTGAACGTGTCGGGCGGCGTGGTGATGCACTCCGGTGGCGTCACGCTGTCGCAGCCGTTGCAGAATACCTTTGTGCTGGTTGAAGCCAAAGGCGCGCAGGGCGTCCGTCTGGAAAACCAGCCCGGGGCTGCGATAGACCACTTCGGCTACGCGGTACAAACCTCTGCCATGCCATACCGTCACAACCGCGTGGCGCTGCGTACCTCCGATATTGGCAACGGGCTGGATATTCCGCTGGCGTCGAAAGATATCGTTCCGACCAACCGCGCTATCGGCAAAGTGGTCTTTGAAACGCATCTCGGTCAGAGCCTGCTTATCCACAGCAAACTCAGCACCGGTGAAACGCCGATGATTGGCGCCACCATTTTTAACAGCCAGGGCAACAGCATTGGCGTGGTCGGTACCCAGGGTAAAGCCTACGTTTCCGGCGTTGAGAGCGGTGAAAAACTGAATATGAAATGGGGCGATGACGCTGCCGACTCCTGCATGATGACCGTGCCGCAGCTGCCGCCGATTGATACTGATAAACCGGGTGGTTATCAGGAAGTAACTCTGACCTGTAGCACGAAATAAAGGAACCTGACGATGTGCTTTTTCAACAAACTGTCCCGGGCCGGATTGATCCTGTTCTCCTTGTTTGCAGCGCTGTTCTCCAGCAGCAGCTTTGCGCTCTCCTGTAAGGATGCCTTCACCGGCAGCGCGCAGCAGATTATTTCACTGGATCAGCCGATCAACGTATCGACGGCTAACCTGCAGCCGGGCCAGCTGCTGTGGCGCTCCCAGACCTTCTCATCCACCTTCAAGTGTGAAGATACTGACGGTTTTCCAAAAGGTGAGAACGCCTATCTGTGGTGGGACCCGACCAAAACAGTACAAAGCATCCACAACTCCCTGGAAGTGGGCGTTACCTTCAAGAGTATCGACTATAACCCGACCGGTCAGAGCAATACCCTGGTAGGTCCTGGTACCGTGTGCCGCCCGGACGGACGCGGTGGTTGTAAAAGCCCGGCAACGTCGCAGACGGTAAAAGTGGAATATTCGGTGTATATCAAAGCCACCGGTAACCCACCGCCGCAAAGCGGACAGATTAACGATAATAAGCAGTATGCCCTGTTTCAGGTGGATGGCGTAGGTGGCCTGAACACCCGTCCGAACAGCAACTTCCGCTCTTATCTGACCGGGCTTGGCAACATCCGCTTTATCTCCTGCAACCCGCAGATAACGGTTGTCGCGAACAATGGCACCACCGTGAACTTTGGCAAGATCCCGGCGCGTAACGCGGTTGTTGGCAAAATCGAAAAACAGATGCCGTTCTCGATTCAGGCCAACCTCACCGGTGCCGGCCAGGATTGCCAGGGTAAAACGTTGATGGCGAGCTTCAGCACCACTTATCCGACGCAGGATACCAATACTATTCTGCCAACCAACAACAGCGGTTTCGGGATCCTTATCTCTAAAGCGGATACCCCAACCACATGGATCCCAATGAATACCCCGCAGACGCTGGGTTATGTTAACGGCAGCGTTATCAGCACCAATTTCCTGGCAAGCCTGAAATGGCTGAGTGCCACCCCGAAAGAAGGTACGTTTAACGCTTCCGCCAATATTGATGTCACCTTTAAATAGACCAGCGTGGTAGTGCCGCAAAATGACGATGATGGCCACTAAATCGACCGGAATGCGTTATGTTTTTCAGCCGATGTTCGATCGCGAAGGGAGACTTATTGCTGTTGAGTGCCTATCGCGGCTCGACCCGCTGAAGTATGGCCATTCTACGGAGGTTGAGCACTTCTTCGCTCATGCCTCCGAAGCGTTACGCACGGATATTCTCCTGGAACAGATAGCGCTGGTGGCGCGCTATCAGAGCTGGTTTTGCGATAACAACGTCATGGTAACGTTAAATATCGACGAGCAGACGCTGATGACGCTGGATAACGAATTCATCTCAGAGCGCGTTAACGCCATCGGTTGTCTGCATTTTGAAGTTAACGAATTTTCCCGCACCCTCACCCGTCATCACCCTATCTCAAGGGCGTTAAGCGAGAAGTACTCTTTCTGGCTCGATGATTTCGGCGCCGGGTTTGCAGGCTTTAGCGCACTGGCAGTTCAACCGTTCCGCTTTATCAAAACCGACAAGTGCCTGCTGTGGAGCCTGTTCGAGAAAAATAACGGTCAGGAGCTGATGTCGTCGCTGCTACGCTACTTCAGCGCAAATCATCATCTGGTGATTGTCGAAGGCGTTGAGACCGAGGCGCACCGGCAATGGCTTGCCGATATGCCCTGGTTCGCACTTCAGGGAATGCTGTGGCAGGAGAGCAGCATAGAGGCGCTGGTGGCCAGTACGCCGCCGCTCGTTCCCCTGCCCCTGGTTTCCGGACAATAAAAAAGCTGGCAGTCGCCAGCTTTTATTTGTAACACAGGTACTTAATCGCGAGGCAATTCCTGCAGGCACGGCGCGCGATTTTTCGCCCGCAGACTCAGCAGCAGACGTCCACTCAGCACCACCAGCACGATCAACGCCACGCAGGCAAGCGTCCACTCCCCCATCTGTGAGAAGAAGTGACCGTAGGCGGTAATCGCAGATTCGCTAATCTGCGATTCAGTGGTTTCCTGAGCAACAACCCCGGCAAGCCAGTTCGCAACGGCACCTGTCGCCAGCATATAGATACCGGTCAGCACGCCATTAACACCCGGCATATTGAGGCGGGTTATTTGTGCCATCGCCACCGGATCGATAAAGAGCTCGGCAAAGCCCATCAGCGCAAGGCCTGCGATCATCATCCCCATTGAGGCCTGACCGTCGACCTGCCCCTGACGCGCATTGAGAGCCAGCAGCATAAAGCCAGAACCCATCAGCGTCAGACCGAAGGCAAATTTCAGCCACACTCTGAGCAGCGAGTTACCGCGACTTTTAGACGTCACCACCCATGCCAGCACCACGCCTGCAGTCATCACCGCCATCGCGTTGACCGACTGGAACAGCGCGGTCGGCACTTCGAAGCTAAACCAGCGGCGATCGACAAAGCGATCGATAAACAGGCTGATTGAGCTCCCGCCCTGTTGCGCCAGCACCCAGAACAGCGTCCCGGTCAGCATCAGCAAGACAATTTGCCACAGCGCACGGCGATGATGCGGGGATTTGATCATGATCCGCGCCACTATCTGAGCGGCAAAAATGCAGACGATCGCCAGCAGATAACCCGACCAGTTGTTTTCCAGCAGCAGCGTGAAGAACACAGGCGCAAAGCACAGCATCACCAGCAGCCAGCCCCAGGTCGGCAGCACAAACTTTGTGGCACACAGCGCGGGTTTATCGACACCGCGAGTATCACGGAAATGTTTGTGACCGCTCAGGAAAATCATCAGGCCGATAAACATGCCGATCCCGGCCAGTGCGAAACCGACGTGCCAGCCGTACCAGTGTGCCGTCAGGCCGCAGACAATAGGGGCCGCGATAGATCCGACATTACCCGCAGCGTACAGCAGGGAGAAACCGCCATCGCGCCGTTTGTCATCAAGGGAGTACAGTTCACCCAGCAGGCAGCTGATGTTCGATTTAAACAGGCCGTAGCCGCAGATGATGATGGCCAGTGCCAGGTACAGGCTCCACAGAGAATCAGATTCCACGCCCAGCACCACATGACCCAGCGTCATCAAGAGTGCACCGACAATCACCGCCATGCGATTGCCGAGTAAGCGGTCGGCAAGCCAGCCGCCGAGAATAGGGGTAACGTAAACCAGAGACGCGTAGGCGCTGAAGAGACTGATAGCACGGCTGTCGTCGAAGCCAAGCTGATGAGTGAGGTACAAGATAAGTAAGGCACGCATGCCGTAAAAGCTGAAGTATTCCCAGATTTGAATCGCCACGATGTAATAGATCGCGCGCGGTTGTGAGGGTGTTTTCATGTCATCTCCTTGCGCCAGAAAAAAAGGGAAGTGGCAAAGCCACCTCCCTCTAGTGCTACAACTTATTTAGTGTTTTCTTTCAGCACTTTAACGGTGTAACGACCATCAGCCTGGCGATACGCACCGTGGATATCGGTTTCGAAGCCCGGGTAGTGAGCACCGATTTCGCACAGCATCTGCAGGAACTCCAGAACCGGACGGCTTTCTTCAGTGATCATCTCACCTGGCATCACCAGCGGAACTCCCGGAGGATACGGCAGGATCATGTTGGCGTTGACGCGACCGACCATCTCTTCGAGGTAAACCTCTTCCACATCACCGTGCAGTTCTTTCTGGAACGCGGTGTACGGAGTGACGATCATTTTCGGCAGCACTTCGAAGGCGCGGAACATCAGATCCGGCAGGTTGTGATGCTCAACCAGTTTGTGGATGTTCTGTGCCAGGTCCTGAATACGCATGTTTTCATAGAACTCAGGATCTTCACGGTACAGAGACGGCAGCATGTTTTTCACACGCAGGTTCAGGTCGAACGCACGTTTGAAGTCAGTCAGTGCACGCAGCAGGCTCAGTGCTTTGGTTTTGTCGATACCGATGCTGAACAGGAACAGCAGGTTGTACGGACCGGTTTTCTCAACAATGATGCCGTGCTCATCGAGGTATTTCGCCACGATGCTTGCCGGGATACCGAAGTCATCCATGGTACCGTCTTTCTTCATCCCCGGAGTCAGAATGGTGACTTTGATCGGGTCAAGGTACATGTGTTCGTTATCGATGTTTTTGAAACCGTGCCATGCGCTGTCAGAACGCAGCGGCCAGCATTCCGGCTCATCGATGTGCTCCGGCTGCCATACGTCGAAGAACCAGCCGTCAGACTCACCTTTCAGGCGTTTGATTTCTTTACGGAACTTGATTGCGCGCTGGATAGAGCCGCTGATCATGCGCTTACCGGCATTACCCTTCATCATCGCCGCTGCGGTTTCGGTGGAAGCCACGATACCGTAGTGCGGAGAAGTGGTGGTGTGCATCATGAACGCTTCGTTGAAGGTTTCTTCGTTAACGTCACCTTTCACGTGGATCATGGAAGCCTGGGAGAACGCCGCCAGCAGTTTGTGCGTAGACTGAGTTTCGTAAATCACTTTACCTTCAACACGGCCACCGCTCATACCACACTTACCTTCGTAGATCGGAGAGAAGTTGGTGTAAGGCACCCATGCAGAGTCAAAGTGGATGGATTTCACATCCAGGTTTTTCTTGATGAAATCCGTGTTGTACAGCAGACCGTCATAGGTGGAGTTAGTGATAACGGCGTGTACCGGCCAGGTCGCGTTCGGAGTTTCTTTAACGCGTTTAGCGATAGTTGCGTGCTGGAATTCGCTCTGCGGGATACCACCGAGGATACCGTAAGCGTTACGGGTCGGACGGAAGTACAGCGGAGTAATATCGCTCATCATCATCAGATGGGTCAGCGATTTGTGGCAGTTACGGTCAATCAGCACGGTGCTGCCTGCCGGAGCAGAATACATCCCGACGATTTTGTTTGCCGTAGAGGTCCCGTTGGTCACCATGTAGCTGCGTTCAGCGTTGAACACGCGAGCGATGTACTCTTCAGCTTCTTTATGCGGACCGCTATGGTCAAGCAGAGAACCCAGTTCAGACACAGAAATGGAGATGTCAGATTTCATGGTGTTAGCACCGAAGAAATCATAGAACAGGCTACCTACCGGGCTTTTCTGGAAAGCAGTACCGCCCATGTGGCCTGGGGTACAGAAAGTATATTTACCTTCACGAACATATTTGAACAGCGCTTTGGTCAGCGGCGGCAGAATGGTGTCGATGTACTCGTCGGTGTTCTGTCGGATTTTTGCTGCGATATCGTCAGCGGCGCCCAGGGCATATTCGAAGAAGCGAACCTGCATGCGCAGATCGTTCAGGCTAACGTCCAGAGTAGAGTAAGTGTTAGCGAACGCATACAGCGGCATGTATTCGTTCATTTCGCTGATTTCTTCGCACAGCTCGAGGTTGTATTTATCCCAGTCGAAAATCACACCGCACAGCTGCGCATTGTTTTCGATAAGTTTCAGCAGGTCTTCGCGGTCATTCGGGTACACGATGCGGAAATTAAGACCTTCCAGTGCACGATGCAGTTCACGAATGGGTTCTTCTTTGAAGTAAACCCCCATGTGATTCATTATTGCAATAACGTTCATAGTCGTATCTCCAGATGTAGAGTGCCCCTCCCGTCACGTGGTGACAGGTGCAGGAGGAGCAGCGAGAAATGGGTTTAGTAACTAATTAGTGAGCGTCAGCTGTTTTAGCTTCTGCGGATTCATTCTTGTGCTGACGTTCGTGCATTTTGCGGCCGTAGAACATCAGGATGATCAGGCTGACGATAAAGGTACCGGCCAGTTCGAAGGAGCTTGCCCCCATCAGGGCGATGAAGCAGAACACGCAACCCAGTACGGAACACACGAGGCTCACGATGTTGCGCATGTTGAAGCCTTCGAAGCGAATCAGGTCAACACAGGAGTAGAAGTAAGGCAGCATGGTCAGCAGTACCGCGATACCGGTCAGCATGCCGAACAGGTCAGAGGCTTTACCACCGCTGGAGTTCATCATGGTAATCAGCACCATCAACACGGTCATTTTCACCGCAGCCAGCAGCAGGCCTTTTTTCGGAATACCATTGTTATCAGTTTCGCCGTAGATTTTCGGGAAGTTACCGTCGTCGGCAGCACGTTTACCGGCCTGGCCTACCAGCATCATCCAGGAGCCCAGAGAGGTCAGACAAGCGAATGCGGTGAAGGCAGAAACCATCGGAGCAGCCCAGCCGCCGAGGATAGTTGAAGCGCTGATGGCGAACGGCGCACCAGAAGCAGCCATCTGAGAAGCCGGGTACATACCTGCGATAACCTGAGTTGCAGCGATATACACGATACCAGCCATCGCGGTGCCCAGCATGGTTGCCAGCGGTACGGTACGTTTCGGGTTTTTCACCATACCGGTACTTACTGCGGCAGATTCAACACCGACGAACGCCCACAGGCAGAGCAGAATACTTTTAATAATGGCGTGACCATCAGTGGTCTGAGAGGTATTCCAGTTTGCCTGATAAGTGGCAACATCAAACCAGTGCCAGCCGACAACGGCAGTCATTACTACCGGAATAAGTACCAGTACCAGACCAATAGTGGTCAGGCGACTTACCCAGGTACCACCGAGCATATTCACGAAGGTAAACACCCAGACGATAGCAATACATGCGATACCGGCTGGAACTGGGTTATTTAAAATAGGGAAGAAGGTAGAGAGGTAAGATACTGCGGTAATACCGATTGCCAGGTTACCGATCCAGTTTGCATGGTAATAAAGGACACCGGTCTGGAAACCAAACGCTGGAGAAATTTCCCCTGCATATGCAATTGGGCCACCCTCTTGCGGGTTTTTGGTGGCCAGTCGGGCATATACATAAGCCAAAGACATTGCACCAATAATAGCAATCACCCAACCCCAGATGGCAATACTACCAATACTTGCCAGGTTCGCAGGTAATAAAGCAATCCCACTCCCCATCATATTACCAGCCACTACGCCGGTACAGGCAAATAGCCCGATCTTTTTGGCTGAACTCATGTTGCGTTTTCTCCTGAGTTTTGACTTTGGAGGTGCGGATCTTGATGCATACCGTTTATTGATCCGACCGACTGGCAACAAGATTAATGATTCTTATGGAGTAAGTCCTAAGGATTAGGTGAATTAATGGCAAACCTGAAACAAATGACATCTTGAGAATTCTGAGTTAACACATAAACATGACAAGCTGACATCATAAAAAGATAAACATACAATAATTACAGTAACTTACACATGAACAATGGCGTTAAAAACCTGTTGCACCAGAGGTTACAATAGTTGTCTTGATATAACAATTGGGATGCTCATGAGAAACATAAATTTAACCTCATCATGCTACGTAAAATAGCATGATGAGGATTTACTTATTCTGCAGAGAGGAAATTGTCCAGATAAGGAACAACGCGGGTAATAGAAGTCTGGAATACACCGTTTTCAATCCAGTACAAGGTGTTCTCACCAGGACGTAAATTGAAGGCCGTGAGATAGGCATCGGCAGCCTGGCGATTGGCGCCTTTCATCTCATAGACCTTACCTAGCAGTACATAATTGAGCCAGGACATTTCTAAGTCGATACCGGTATTAATCGCTGTGAACGCCTCATTGACATTGCCTTTGCCTAGCAGGTCAATCGTCTTAATTTGATAGATAACCGCAGTCTGTTTTAATCCCGGCATATTTTCGACTTGTGAAATTTCGTCATACAACGCCGAAAGATTGTTACCATCGAGCGGTTGCTGTGAATGTTGTAGTACATCCACCAACGCTTTTTCTGCATAGGCATAAGTAAACTCTGGCGTACGTTTAATAGTACGGTCCAGCAGATCGCTGGCTTTACTTAAAGAGGCAACATCGCCGTTCATTAAA
Organism: Yokenella regensburgei; assembly: GCF_003634235.1. Taxonomy (NCBI): domain Bacteria; kingdom Pseudomonadati; phylum Pseudomonadota; class Gammaproteobacteria; order Enterobacterales; family Enterobacteriaceae; genus Yokenella; species Yokenella regensburgei. The sequence goes on from NZ_RBIZ01000004.1 coordinate 331,196, forward strand.
TACTGGTGTGCTTCATAGAAATCCGTTAATGACTGGTTTTGTGATGGCTGGAATTGCTGCAGCACGCCCTGCATACCTTCTACCCATGGCTGCTTCAGTGCATCTGCAAGGCTTGTCAGTAAATCATTCTGAATATTGATCTGATTATCGCGGGTAATAAAGTAGCGCTTATCAAGCATCGATGAACCGTCAGCGTTGTCGATAAGCTGCACCGACATAAAGCACTGCTGCGCCCGGTAGTGTCGTTGGTTGACGAACTCAATAGTGAGCGTTTTCCCCGAACTACTCGGTTCATTGAAGTTGTAGTTGGTTTTGTCATGCACCATGAACGTTGAGTAGGTGTTGAGCGTAGTGGTGACCAGGCTCCCCAACCCTACCGCATAGGAGCGCTGCGACGTCCAGTTATTACAGGAATTACCGTTCACCAGACGAATATCGATATCGCGCGGGTTCAGCATCATCCGTGTTTTGGTAATAGCCGGACGCGAACTGAAGGTGGACATCGCAACCAGCGCCACGCAGGAGCCGAGCGCCAGGATAAACAGGCACCACACCCAAAAGGTAGCCACACGGCGTTGCGGGCGTTTGGGGGGCGGGTCTTCAGGATTAACCGGAGGAGCAGATACCGTGATATTCGGCGCGGCGGCAAAGGCAGTGGGCTCTGCTGGTGTCCGGGTCTCAAACCCAGAGGCGATCACCGGACCCGGTTCTTCCCCCTCTTCCGTACACCAGATGACCGACGCCGTCAGCTTGTAACCCCGCTTCGGCACGGTGACAATATACTCCTGGCTATTATCGTCGCCATCTTTCAGCGATTTGCGCAACTCCGAGATACTCTGAGTGACCACGTGGCTGGTCACAACGTTGCGGGTCCAGACATGGTCAATAAGCTCATCCCTGCTTAATACTTCATCAGGATGACGAGCAAAAAATACCAAAAGGTCAATTAAGCGCGGTTCAAGTGTTAACTGGCGACCCTGCCGACTGATTTGATTTACGGCAGGCGTGACCAGCCATTCTCCGACGCGGACAACAGGCTGTTGCATAAAAAAAAGCCCCAAAACGAGAAGGGAAAGGCGGGATGATAGCACATCTCACCACCTGACAATTATGAGGCTTACGACCTTCTGCGTAGGCAATTCTGCCGAAAGCCCTATTACTTCCTGGGATCAGGCCCAAAATGTTGACAGGAAATTAAGGACTTTCTAATAAATACACGGAGTTAGCGCAGGGCTTTCACCGCCTCCTCCAGAGCCGCAAAATTGGAACTGGAAAGTAACGGTTGCAGGCTGACGATGGTCTCTTCAGGAAGCGAATAGAGATCGAGAGCCAGCAGGCGTTCGACATCAGCCTGCGGAAAACGGTATTTGATAAAGGCAGCCGGATTCCCGCCAACCACTGCATAAGGCGCAACGTCTTTGGTCACTACGGCACCCGCAGCCACAACTGCCCCTTCGCCGATCGTGACACCCGGCATAATCATTGCGCGCATACCAATCCAGCAACCATCCTTCAGCACGGTATCACCCCGGTGCTGGTAAGACGCCTGAATAGACTCCATAAAAGGATACAGGCTGGCCCAGTCCATGCGGTGGGTGCTGTTTCCCCCCATCAGAATGGCAGTTTCCGCGCCAATACAGACAAAATTGCCGATAATTAGCTTATCGAGGTGGCCCAACGGCTCCCACTGCTGGCTCACCGAGTCGCCGTGCAGATAGCGCACCACAGAACGTTCAAAGCCGTTATCCCAGCAGTCGCTGTAATAACTGTGTGTTCCTTTGATCAGGATATTGGGGTTGGTAACCGTCTGGTGGAGTCGTTCGGTTCTTGACCAGTGTTTCTCGGTCATAATGTAGTCCTTTGATTTATCAGTTTAATTATTATCACCGTCAGTATGACGGATAAAAAATAAACGGCAGGTCAATTTTCTGACTTCAGGGATGATTACCGCCCTCTGGCCCGGCGGTTTACGCCATGCCGGGACCTTCAATCGTACAAAGACAGGACTGGATCATGAAAATGCAACTCGTCACTAAGCTACTACCATTGCTATGCCTGGTCTCCGGCGGACTTCTCTATTCCATTTCAGCAAACGCGATGGGGAATAATGATACCACCACCCCGACCTGTCCTAAGGGCCAGGTCTACGACAGCAAAACTAAAAACTGTTTGCCGGAAAAAAGCAGCATGCTAAACGATCAGGACAAAACGCAGTACGCGTATCACCTGGCAAAAACCGGGCACTATCAGGACGCTATCAATTTGCTTGATACTCTACAACAGCCCAACACGCGTGAAGCCTGGAACTACCGGGGCTATGCAACACGTAAGCTCGGACGCACAGATGAAGGAATTAGCTACTATCAGCGCTCTATCGCCCTCGATCCACACTACGCCAAAGTACGCGAATATCTCGGTGAAGCCTGGATGGTGAAAGGACGCCCCGACCTCGCGAAACAGGAGCTGGCCACCATCAAAACAATCTGTGGTACCTCCTGTGAAGAGTATCGTGATTTGAAGGCAGCTATCGACGGACATCCTGAATCATAAGTTTGCCTCAGGCAGGAAGTGATGAAGTCCGCACTTCCTGCCTGTCAGACATCGCCAAAAAGCCACTAAGCTGCCAGACTACCGTGGATATTCCCACAATACGAAAAGGGATTTTATGGGCGTACCCGGAAACAAAGCGCAGCTGCTGACAGCCATCGACACAAGTTTCGATAAACTCATGCGCTACCTCAGTGCAGTACCAAAGCGCGGTGCCCCGTTCCGGACAATGGAAGGTCACGCGAAAAACACGCAGATGAGCGTCTGCGATCTCGTCGCCTATCTGATTGGCTGGAACAGCCTGGTCATCAAGTGGATTACCCTCAGCGACGCCGGGAAATCCGTCGATTTCCCGGAAACAGGCTACAAATGGAACCAGCTTGGCCTTCTCGCGCAAAAGTTCTATCAGGATCGTGAAGGTGAAGACCTCTCCACTTTGATAGCCGAACTCCGTTCGTTGAAAACAGAGATCATTGTTCTGATCGAAGCGCGCAGCGATCACGAACTGTACGGGAAAACCTGGTACACCAAATGGACGATGGGCAGGATGATTTCGTTCAACACCTCTTCCCCATACACCAACGCCTGTGGGCGACTCAGGAAGTGGGCTAAAGAACATCAGGTCAGTCTGTAGCAGAAATCCAGCCACCATAACGACTTACCAACAATGCCTAAACAGAGCATAAATGGTGATGAGAATTGCTATCATCTCAGGGTTGTCGCCTACGTTATAACATGTATTATTAATGCAACTTAGTGAGTCATGATCAACTGCCGTTATTTATTCAACTTCTCTGAATCAGTGGAACTTAACATTCTTACTTAAAAGGAAGAAAGATGAAAATTGTTGCTATTGAGGCAAACATCGCTGCCGGTAAAACAACGCTCCTTAAACCGCTCGTCAATATACTGTCAAAAAGGTCAGGATATATATGGAAAGCCATCGAGGAACCCGTGGATAAAGATCCTCTATTCCTTGAACTTCTCCAGGCTTTTGTTGACAACCCATTAGACGCCGATGCGCGCATTATGTTCCAGCTGTATATTACTCATAGCCGCCAGGGGTTATTAAAGAACCTTCCTGACGGGAACTACGTGATTGAGCGTTCGCTGTATAGTGATATCGTTTTTTGTCATGCGAGTTTTTTAATGACAGAACAACCCTCGGCAAAGTACATGACCTACTTCTACCGTATTAAGGAGTACATGCGTTCATACCCGAAGATTGATCTGGTGGTGTACCTGGACCGGAACGTCAACTCCTGCTTCAGCGACTGCATGAAGCGGGCTCGCCAGGCGGAGCTGAACTACACCATTGAGTACTTTAAGGATCTGAAGGCATTTCATGATGCTTGCCTGCCACAGATAGTCAGACAGTATGGCTCAAGGTTATTAACACATAAAATAAAGTCGGGATATGCGTGTCCTTTAACGCTTGCTAAATCAATTATTAAAAATTTCAAAAGGCCACAATTAAGTCCAGGATTATAAAACCTCATTATAATAGATTTATATCACCTGCAAAATTTAGTCAACTACAGAGAGATAAATATGAAACTTTCTCACATCGCTGCGTCAGTTATTCTTTCCGGGTTTTGCTTTTCAGCATATGCCTCACCCACGGATAACATTGCCGTCTATTCAACAGAAAAGTCTAACGGCTCAATTTCGATTGGCGGCCAGAGTGTATTTACCAAAACTTTTGAGGTTGAATTAGCAAAGCTATCCGGTGATACCGTTGACCTGTCAAAACTATGCCTGAAGGCTTATTCGGCGAAAAATAAAGAATATAAGCTTGATACCATCGATGAAGAAATAGCTACCGGGATGTTAAAATATGGCAGACCCACAAAAGGTATTGCAGTATTTGCATCAGAAGATAGTGAGATACTTCAGGCTACGCTGGTGAAAATTTCTGCTGACTGTTCGTCGTGAAGAGAGCTGGAGCGGGCGAAGGGAATCGAACCCTCGTATAGAGCTTGGGAAGCTCTCGTTCTACCATTGAACTACGCCCGCTTTGAGGTTCGAGTGGTATTATAAACCTAACTCTTCCACTGGCAAGCCTTGCGCTTGCCAAGTGGCGAGAAAATAACCTTTTAACACTTAGGCTTACTGCCCTGCGGTGGTAAATAACGCAGTGGATCGATAGCCGTGGCGCGGTAGCGGATCTGAAAATGCAGCTGCACGCCGCTGGCATCACTGCTGCCCATCGTCGCTATCTGCTGGCCAATCTTCACGCTCTGGCCGTTGTTGACCATCATTTTGTCATTGTGAGCATAAGCGGTGATGTAGTCTTCGCTGTGCTTAATCATGATGAGGTTGCCATAACCCCGGAGCTGATTACCGACGTAGACCACCTTACCGGCTCCCGCCGCATAAATTGGCTGACCGCGCTGCCCTGCAATATCAATACCTTTGTTACCGCCATCGGCGGTAGAGTACGGCAATACCACTTTCCCGGACGTTGGCCAACGCCAGCAGCGCTGTCCGACCGGAGGCCACGATGACTGCGGCACTGCGGCCGACGGTGTAACTTTCGCCGTCTGGGTCGTCTTGCCGCTACCCGTTTTCTTCGTCGATCCCGAAGAGCCGTTAATCTTCAGCCGCTGCCCCACCTCGATAGTATAAGGTGGAGAGATACCGTTAAGCCGGGCCAGGTCCTGCACGCTGGTGCCGGTCGTGCGCGAAATACGGTACAACGTATCTCCGCGTTTAACGGTGTAGGTTGGGCCGCTACTGCCGCCGCTCGAACCCGATTTATTACTGGAACAACCAGCCAGCATCAACCCTGCCAGCAGGCAAAGTATCAGGGAAAAGGGGATGTTATTCAGGCGTCCTGCACGCAAAACGGATCCTCAACAAGCGGCTACGGGTGACCTATTCTAGCAGCCTCAAGCCGGATGCCAATGCCTCCCTTCGTTTAAACCTGTTTACTGACAGTAATCAGACTCGCGAACTATCAACGCCGGGCTCAGGTTATCAGCCGATTTTCCCCGGTACCGCCGCACAGATATCCTGTGCCGGGCATCTTCACACGAGGAAGTTATCATGAGCCTGTCTATTCCTGCCCTGGCGCAGGCGGCCGGGGCGAGCTATGCCGAAGCACAAAAATTAATGGCGCCGAAAGGCATCCTGGCCATTATCAAAAATTTCTTTACCTGTGGCGGAGTCACTCGCGCCAACATGGAACTTCTGGATGAATTTAAAACCGCAGTCCGGGAAAAGATAGACACACAACACCCTCAGCGCATTCAGTTCCAGTTCATGGAGCACGAGATTTGCATATCCCCGGGATCTTCAAACAGAACATTCACATGCACGGTCAAAGGCCATCATGAGGATGAGGATTCCACAGAAGAGATAAACTGCGGCTATCATCGTTTTTTGGCTTCACTCACCAGCCCTGCACAGAGCGTCTCGACCAGTGTATCTGCTCGTGGGAACAGCGCTGATGCAAACAAACTACTGAATCAGTATCTTGGTGCCGTTCATTTGCCACCGTTCCATTTTGAGCCCGGCCCCGATGGTAATCCGACAGGAAAAACGGAATCAGATTGCGTCCGGATACTCAGCGCCAGGGCAATGGTCGACTGGAAAACAATGGCATCAGTTTGTGACGACATTCAACAGCAGGCTGTGCTTGCCGCAAAACCGATCCTGGCTCCGTTAGGCCTGATTAATCGCCCCCTGTTTTACGAACCTCATATGGTTCTACTGGTATGCATCCCCGATCAACTGCCAAAGATCGTCGACAGTAAAAACGCCAGCCCTTACCCACATGGCATTAGCGTCGAATGGACCGGGCGTCAGCCATTTCTGGACAGGCAGAGTTGCTGGGCACATGCCTGCCAGCAGGCCATACACTATGCGCATCAATTGACTATGGGGGTTCCTGCAGAGCAACTCACGTTCTGGGAGGATTAAAACAACGGCGGGGTAATAGCAGAAAAAGAATGCCCCGGGGAGGGGCATTCCAGCGTGTCGAACTTACTTCTGCGGACGCAGAGCCGGGAACAGGATCACGTCACGGATGGTGTGGCTGTTGGTGAACAGCATAACCATACGGTCGATACCAATGCCCAGACCAGCGGTCGGCGGCAGACCGTGTTCCAGCGCGGTCACGTAGTCTTCGTCGTAGAACATCGCTTCGTCATCGCCTGCGGCTTTCGCGTTTACCTGATCCAGGAAGCGCTGAGCCTGGTCTTCAGCATCGTTCAGCTCGCTGAAGCCGTTACCGATTTCACGGCCGCCGATGAAGAATTCAAAGCGATCGGTGATTTCCGGGTTCACGTCATTACGACGCGCCAGCGGAGACACTTCTGCCGGGTATTCAGTGATGAAGGTAGGCTGAATCAGGTGCGCTTCTGCCACTTCGTCAAAGATCTCGGTCACGATACGGCCCAGACCCCAGCTCTTCTCGACATGAATGCCGATAGATTCTGCGATGGCTTTCGCCGCGTCGAAGTTATCCAGATCCGCCATGTTGGTTTCCGGACGGTATTTCTTGATAGCTTCGCGCATGGTCAGTTTCACGAACGGCTTGCCGAAGTCGAAGGTGTGTTCACCGTAAGGTACTTCGGTTTTACCCAGAACATCCTGCGCCAGGGTGCGGAACAGGGATTCGGTCAGCTCGATCAGATCTTTATAATCTGCATACGCCATATAGAGTTCCATCATGGTGAACTCAGGGTTATGACGAACGGAGATACCTTCGTTACGGAAGTTACGGTTGATTTCGAAGACGCGTTCGAAGCCACCCACGACCAGACGCTTCAGGTACAGTTCCGGCGCGATACGCAGGTACATGTCCATATCCAGAGCGTTGTGATGCGTGATGAACGGACGTGCAGAAGCACCACCCGGGATCACCTGCATCATCGGGGTTTCCACTTCCATGAAGCCACGACCAACCATGAATTTACGCATGCCGGCCAGGATCTGAGAACGGATTTTAAAGGTGTTACGGGACTCATCGTTAGCGATGAGATCCAGGTAGCGCTGACGATAACGCGCTTCCTGATCCTGCAGGCCGTGGAACTTGTCCGGCAGCGGGCGCAGTGCTTTAGTCAGCAGGCGCAGCTCGGTGCAGTGAATAGACAGCTCGCCGGTTTTGGTTTTAAACAGCTTACCGCGCGCAGCGATGATGTCGCCGAGATCCCATTTCTTAAACTGATCGTTGTAAACGCCTTCCGGCAAATCGTCACGCGCCGCGTAAAGCTGGATACGGCCACCCACGTCTTGCAACGTGATGAAGGAGGCTTTACCCATAATACGGCGGGTCATCATACGGCCAGCAACAGAGACTTCAACGTTCAGGGATTCGAGTTCCTCGTTTTCCTTGGCATCGAATTCAGAGTGCAATTGGTCAGAGGTATGATCGCGACGGAAATCATTCGGGAAAGCAACAGCCTGCTCTTCACGCAGCGCGGCCAGCTTCTCACGACGAGATTTCAGTTCATTATTAAGGTCAATGGCCTCATCGGCACCTTGTGCTTGTATTTCAGACATTTTGGTTCCTCATAACCCTGCTTTCAAACTTGCTTCGATAAATTGATCCAGGCTGCCATCCAGCACTGCCTGGGTATTGCGGGTCTCTACACCAGTACGCAGATCTTTAATGCGCGAGTCGTCCAGGACATAGGAACGAATCTGGCTACCCCAGCCGATGTCAGATTTGTTATCTTCCATCGCCTGCTTTTCGGCATTCTTTTTCTGCATTTCCAGTTCATAAAGCTTCGCTTTCATCTGCTTCATGGCCTGGTCTTTGTTCTTATGCTGAGAACGGTCGTTCTGGCACTGTGTCACGGTATTGGTCGGAATGTGGGTAATACGTACCGCAGATTCCGTACGGTTAACGTGCTGGCCACCGGCACCTGACGCACGATACACATCGATACGCAGATCCGCCGGGTTGATATCGATGTCGATATCATCGTCCACTTCCGGGTATACAAACGCGGAGCTGAACGATGTATGACGACGACCACCGGAGTCAAACGGGCTCTTACGTACCAGGCGATGAACGCCAGTTTCAGTACGCAACCAGCCGTAAGCATAATCACCGGAAATTTTAATCGTGGCAGATTTCAGGCCCGCCACTTCGCCTTCGGACTCTTCAATCACTTCGGTTTTAAAGCCGCGTGCTTCAGCCCAGCGCAGGTACATACGTACCAGCATGCTCGCCCAGTCCTGCGCTTCTGTACCACCAGAACCCGCCTGAATGTCGAGATAACAATCAGCATTGTCATATTCGCCGGAGAACATACGACGGAATTCTAACTGAGCTAATTTCTCTTCCAGTTGATCAAGCTCAGCAACTGCTTCATTGAAGGTCTCTTCGTCTTCAGCTTCAACAGCAAGTTCCAGCAGACCGGAAACATCTTCCAGCCCCTGAGCCATCTGATCCAGCGTTTCGACGATGGCTTCGAGGGAGGAACGTTCTTTACCCAGCGCCTGTGCGCGCTCAGGTTCGTTCCAGACATCCGGCTGTTCCAGCTCGGCGTTTACTTCTTCCAGACGCTCTTTCTTGGCATCATAGTCAAAGATACCCCCTAAGAACGTCAGAGCGTTCCGTGAGGTCCTGAATGCGGTTTTTTACCGGATTAATTTCAAACATGGTCTGTTTTCTTTAATTGGACTTGTAAAATGCGGTGTTAAGGGGCGAATTTTACCGGATCTCCGCCCCTTTTTATAGCGATTACTGCCACGCGCTGTCTCTAGACAGGCCAAATATTGTCAATAATCAGCTGTACACTTCGGTTGCCACGGAATTCGTTGATATCAAGCTTATAAGCCAGCTCAACCTCACGCACACCGTTATCTGGCCAGCAGGCCGTGTCGATATTAAACGCGATGCCGTCAAGCAATGGCCCGCCGCCGACCGGCTCTACCATCACTTTTAAATGACGCTCTCCAACCAGGCGCTGCTGCAACAGCCGAAAACGCCCGTCGAACAACGGCTCTGGAAACATTTGTCCCCACGGGCCAGCATCGCGCAGCATTTGAGCGATTTCCAGCGTCATCTCATTGGGTGACAACGGCCCGTCAGAGATTACTTCACCCTGTAGCAGCGACGGATCCAGCCAGTCAGTGACCAGCTCACCAAAACGTTGCTGAAACTCGTCAAAACGAGCCTCTTCAAGCGACAGCCCCGCCGCCATGGCATGGCCACCAAACTTGATTATCAAACCGGGAAACAGCGTATCAAGGCGCTCCAGGGCATCTCGCATATGCAGGCCCTGAATAGAACGACCGGAGCCTTTTAACGTACCGTCTCCCGCAGGGGCAAAAGCAATGACCGGACGATGGAAACGCTCTTTTATCCGCGAAGCCAGAATACCGACCACGCCCTGGTGCCATTCGGGGTGATACATGGCGAGGCCCCCCGGGAGGGTATCCCGAGAGCGCTCGAGCTTCTCGCAAAGCGTCAGCGCTTCTGCCTGCATCCCCTGTTCAATCTCTTTGCGCGTCTGATTCAGCGCATCGAGCTCGTTGGCGAGCATTCGCGCTTCACCCGGGTTATCACAAAGCAGCAGCGCCACGCCAACGGACATATCATCCAGCCGGCCAGCAGCATTCAGACGCGGCCCAAGCGCAAAGCCAAGATCGCTTGCCGCCAGCTTCTGCGCTTCACGATTAGACACTTCAAGCAGCGCTTTGATACCGAGACGGCACTTCCCGGCACGAATACGACTGAGCCCCTGCCAGATAAGAATGCGATTGTTAGCATCAAGCGGTACTACGTCCGCCACGGTGCCAAGCGCAACCAGGTCGAGCAGCTCCGCCAGATTCGGCGGCGTAATGCCTCGCTCCTCGAACCAACCGTTGTCACGCAGGTGGGTACGAAGCGCCAGCATCAGGTAAAACGCCACCCCCACGCCCGCCAGCGATTTCGACGGAAAGTCGCAATCATTCAGATTTGGGTTAATGATGGCTTCGGCGGCCGGCAGCGTGTCACCCGGCAGGTGGTGATCGGTCACCAGCACCGGGATGCCGAGCGCATGCGCACGATCCACTCCCGCGTGGGAAGAGATGCCGTTATCCACGGTCATAATGAGCTGTGCGCCGCGAGCGTGGGCCTGTTCAACCACTTCCGGGCTAAGGCCGTAGCCGTCTTCAAAACGGTTCGGCACCAGATAGGCGATGTTCTGGCAACCCAATGCACGCATGCCGAGCACGCTGAGCGCGGTACTGGTTGCGCCATCGGCGTCGAAATCGCCCACCACGACAATACGCAGCCCTTCCCGGAAGGCGTTATGCAGGATCTCAACGGCCTTTTCCACACCGCTAAGCTGCTGCCAGGGCAGCATCGCCTTCACGCTGCGCTCAAGATCGCTTGCGCTCTTCACGCCCCGACTGGCGTAAAGTCTGCGCAAAAGCGGCGGCAGTGACTCAGGTAGCACCACCGCCTCGTCGACTTCTCGCCGACGAAGTTGTATCTGTGATTTCACGCGAATCAGTTACCGCTGGTTTGTTTCTGGTGTTCATCAAGAAACGCTTTCATCTCTTTTGGTCCCTGATAACCAGGTACCACGAAACCGTTGCTCAACACAATGGCCGGCGTTCCGTTCACGCCAAACTGCACGCCCAGCGCGTAGTGTTTAGCGATATCGATGTCGCAGGAGGCAGGTTTAACACCTTTGCCCTGCATGGCGTCATCAAAGGCTTTCTGGCGGTCTTTGGCACACCAGATAGATTTCATGTCGCTCTCAGCCTGGCTCTGCACGCCCTGGCGCGGGAAAGCGAGATAACGCACGGTAATACCAAGCGCGTTGTAGTCTTTCATCTCTTCATGCAGCTTGTGGCAGTACCCGCAGGTGATATCGGTAAACACGGTGATCACGTGTTTTTCCTGCGGGGCCTTATAGACGATCATCTCTTTTTCTAACGCATTCAGGCGGGTCATCAGCAGCTGATTAGTGACGTTTACCGGCTGAGCGCCGCTGACGTCATACATCGGTCCCTGAATGATATGTTTACCGTCTTCGGTGACGTACAGCACCCCGCTGTCGGTGAGCACGGTTTTCATGCCTGCAACCGGTGCAGCCTGAATATCCGCGTTCTGAACACCCAGTTTCTTCAGGGACTGTTTGATGGCTGCATCATCAGCATGGGCCGCGCCAGAGAGCGAAGCGGCCAGCAGAGTGAACATCAGTAAACCTTTTTTCATACCATTTCCTTTTAATCAGCCTTCACGCACGCGGGTGATGCTGTTGATGGAGCTGCCGCAGGCGTTCGGTCGCGACATGGGTGTAGATCTGTGTTGTTGACAGATCGCTATGCCCAAGCAGCATTTGCACCACGCGCAGATCTGCGCCGTGGTTCAGCAAATGCGTCGCGAACGCATGTCGTAAAACGTGCGGCGAGAGTTTTTCACTGTCTATGCCCGCCAGTTGAGCATAGTGCTTAATTCGATGCCAGAAGGTCTGGCGCGTCATTTGCTGAGCCCGGGAGCTTGGGAACAGAACATCCAGCGAAACGCCGTTCAGTAGCCATGGCCGCCCGTGTTCAAGATAATTCTCCAGCCAGTACACCGCTTCTTCTCCCAGCGGAACCAGCCGTTCTTTGTTGCCCTTGCCAATAACCCGCACCACCCCTTGTCGTAAACTTACGTCGCTCATGGTCAGGCTAACGAGCTCGGTAACGCGCAGCCCGGTGGCGTAGAGTACTTCCAGCATAGCTTTATCGCGTAACTCCAGCGGCTGGTCAACTAACGGTGCCTGTAACAGGCTGTCGACCTGCGCCTCGCTGAGATCTTTGGGCAACCGCTGCGGGAGTTTTGGTGAGGCCAGCTGGGCGCTGGGGTCGTCAGCGCGTAGTTTTTCCCGATACAGATGCTGGAAGAAACGACGCATGGCGCTCAGCAAACGGGCAGAACTGGTTGCTTTATAGCCACCGGCTTTACGTTCAGCAAGCAGCGCCTGCAGTTCGTCATGCTGAACGGTTTCGAGGGTTGATCCGCGATGGTTCAGCCACTCCACCAGCATGGTCAGATCCCGACGATAGGCGCTGAGCGTGTTTTCCGCCAGATTTTTCTCAAGCCACAGCGCATCGAGAAACTGTTCTATTTGTGCGAGATCCTTTTCCACATTCGCTCCTCTCAGTCGGCAACCCGGGTCATTATGCCTGAACGGAATTCATTTCTGTTACACTAGCGCGAAGTCATAGCAATAAATGAGACGTTTACGCGATGAACATTGGCCTTTTTTATGGTTCCAGTACCTGTTACACCGAAATGGCGGCGGAAAAAATCCGCGACGTGATCGGCGACGAACTGGTGACGCTGCACAATCTTAAAGATGATTCACCCTCGTTGATGGAGCAGTACGATGTGCTCATCCTTGGTATTCCGACCTGGGATTTTGGTGAAATCCAGGAAGACTGGGAAGCCGTCTGGGAACAACTGGATACGCTGAATCTGCAGGGCAAGATCATCGCGTTATACGGTATGGGCGATCAACTTGGCTACGGCGAGTGGTTCCTCGACGCCCTTGGTATGCTGCACGATAAGCTGGTCACCAAAGGCGTACAGATGATTGGCTATTGGCCAACGGAAGGTTATGAGTTCACCAGCCAGAAACCCATTATTGCCGACGGGCAACTGTTCGTTGGGCTGGCGCTGGATGAAACCAACCAGTACGACCTGAGCGATGAGCGCATCCAGAACTGGTGCGAGCAAATCCTCGGTGAAATGGCTGAACGCTTCTCCTGAGCCCGCTACTGTTGCGCCGGTTGTTGCATAATTATCCGGCGCAAATCCCGCCACTCTCCGGCTTCCATACTGTCTGCCGCCAGCCATAGATGATGTTTACGGCGATGACCGACCCGACGGATCCGCAGCAGCATCCCGCCCGATAATATCCAGGGTGTGCCCAGGATATCCCACTCCTGATTTTGCCAGCGTAGACGTGAATCTATCAGTAGTTTAATTTCGCCCTGCCGCGCGTTGATTCTCCGCTGGCTGCGGACGCAGTCAAACACCACCAGCGAAAGCAGCAGCAGCCACAGCGGCGTATAGCTCAACGGCCAGGGCATCAGTAATACCACCCCGGCCACCACGCCATGAAGTAGCAATGACAACCATTGTGCGCGCCATGAGACGCGAAGATCAGATTGCCACAGGACCACGTTCCCGATTCCGTGTCTGAATAAGTTGTACCATGCGCTGGAAACCGGCATCGGCAGGTTTGCCGTGGTTCATCAGCCAGTTAAACAGGTCTGGGTCGTCGCACTCCAGCAGACGAACGAAGAGGAGTTTATCTTCATCACTCAGCGTGTCGTACTCGTACTCAAAGAACGGCATGATGGAGATATCAAGTTCGCGCATACCGCGACGGCATGCCCAGTGGATACGGGCTTTGTTATTAATGTCCATGTTGTCCTTCCTGCATAACGATACCGAATAGTTTAACGCGTTTTCCGCCCTTACTTTACAGGATTATTACACTGTGCGGTGCCTCTTCCACAAAAAACCCTTTCATTTGCAAGGATTTCAATTTTTCTCGTGTCTTCTCGCATAACCGTCAAACGGCACAAAAGGGCTGTGGAAAGCGCTTGCATTAGGGCCTGTCTCTTTTACCATTAGTCATTATCAGAGCGTTAAGCAATTCAGGACATTATTATGGCATTTACTCCATTTCCTCCGCGCCAGCCTACCGCCTCTGCGCGTCTGCCGCTGACGCTAATGACCCTTGATGACTGGGCACTGGCACGCATTACCGGCCCTGATGCCGAGAAATACCTGCAGGGGCAAGTGACTGCAGATGTCGCGCAAATGAACGACAGCCAGCATCTGCTGGCCGCGCACTGCGACGGAAAAGGTAAAATGTGGAGCAATCTGCGTCTTTTCCGTCAGCCCGAAGGCTTTGCCTGGCTTGAGCGCCGTAGCCTGCGCGATGCCCAACTCACCGAGCTGAAAAAATATGCCGTGTTCTCGAAAGCGACCATTGCCGCTGACGATGAGCATGTTCTGCTGGGCGTTGCCGGTTTCCAGGCACGCGCAGCGCTGGCAAATCTGTTTACCACCCTTCCTGACGCCGAACAGCAGGTTACCCATAATGACGCGACGACCCTGCTGTGGTTTGCCGAACCGGCTGAACGTTTCCTGCTGGTGACCGATGTCGCCACCGCAGAGAGCATCGTTGACGCCTTACGCAGTGAAGCACAGCTGAACAACAGCCAGCAGTGGCTGGCGCTCGATATTGAAGCCGGGATCCCGGTTATCGACGCGGCGAACAGCGGGCAGTTTATTCCGCAGGCCACCAACCTGCAGGCGCTGGGCGGGATCAGCTTCAAAAAAGGGTGCTATACCGGTCAGGAGATGGTGGCACGAGCAAAATTCCGGGGCGCCAATAAACGTGCGCTGTGGTATCTGGCAGGTCACGCCAGCCGCGTACCGGAAGCCGGAGAAGATTTAGAGTTGAAAATGGGTGACAACTGGCGCCGTACCGGCACCGTACTCGCCGCCGTTCAGCTCGACGACGCCCGCGTGCTCGTTCAGGTCGTGATGAACAATGACATGGAAGCTGACAGCGTATTTCGCGTTCGCGACGATGCTAATACCCTGAGCATCGAGCCGCTGCCTTATAGCCTGGAAGAAGAATAAGATCTTTAGTCACGCGACCCGGCACCGCCGCCGGGTCGTTGTTGCTATTTATAAGACGTATAAATAGATGGCGAGGAAGTGGCACACGCTGCCTCCGAGCACAAAACCGTGCCAGATAGCATGATTGTACGGGATACGTTTACAAACGTAGAAAATCACCCCCAACGAATAAACCACCCCACCCGCCGCCAGCAGCGTAACACCACCCACCGCAAGCTTGATGGCTAACTGATATACCACAATCAGAGACAGCCACCCCATGATGAGATAAGTCACCAGCGACAACACTTTGAACCGGTGCGCGATAGTCAGTTTGAACAGGATCCCAACCAGCGCCAGGCTCCAGATGACAATCATTAGCCCCCGCGCCAGCGGTGAGTCAAGCCCCACCAGCAGAAACGGCGTATAGGTACCGGCAATCAGCAGGTAAATGGCGCAATGGTCGAACTTTTTCAGCCACTGCTTTGCCCGTTGATGGGGAATAGCGTGATACAGGGTGGAGGCAAGAAACAGCAGGATCATGCTGCCGCCGTACAGGCTATAGCTGGTGATAGCCATAGCGCTGGCATTGGTATCCACAGCCTGCACCAGCAGCAACACCAGGCCGACAATCCCGAATACCAGGCCTATCCCATGGCTGATACTGTTAGCAACCTCTTCAGCCAGTGAGTAACCCTGGGTAATTAATGCTTTACGAACCATACTGAGCTCCGGAAGAACTAATCTACAATTAGCGCATCACTAGCGTAACTGAGAATGATTCCAGTGAACACATGTTCGCTAAAATAAATACGTGAATATTTATAACCATAACAAAATCATTAAGTTACGTTTTTATTTCAACTAACAGGTGTTCTCTATAAACTCAAAGGCATTTGAATTCAATCACATAAAACTGATTCTCACCGGGGTAAATGTCTGAAATAACTTGCTTAAGCTGCGCCAGAGTCATGTTTTCCTGTTGGGCATGCTGAGTGGTAAGAGCGTCGAGCATCACCGTTGAGGTTGCCACTACCTCGATAGTGCAGAAGTAGCCATCATCTTCGTAGCGCCCCACGCGCAGAATATCCCCGACGTTAAAGTGTGACTCGCTCGCGTCGCGCAGGGTTATGGTTTTACGCCCGGCTAAAATGTCTTCCTGAAAGCGCTGAAAAAAAGTGATGTCGTTAGCTGTCATGTTATGCTTTCCTTTCGCTGAATGTCTGTCGAGAGTAACCCGTACCGTGAGCCTATTTTCACACGCCGCCATTGCCAGCCTCAACAATCTCGAAATGATGGTCTACCACTTTGTCATCAAAAATCGCGACACGGTGATGTACATGACCATTCGTGAACTGGCCGATGCCGCGGGGGTATCCACCACCACGGTGCTGCGTTTTTGTCGTCGCCTGGGCTGTGAAGGGTACTCTGAGTTTCGGGTGCGTTTTAAATTATATTTAGAGCAGGAAGAACCTCAACAGACAAATTTTGGTGCCAGCGAAATAATCAGTTTTTTTAAAAGCGTTAATAACGACGAGTTCGATACACTACTTGATGATGCAGTCGATATTATCCTCGCTTCAGAACGTATTATTTTTGTCGGTGCAGGCACCTCCGGTTCTCTGGCAAAATATGGCGCACGATTTTTCTCCAACGTTGGTAAATTCAGTAACCATATTGACGACCCTTATTTCCCGGTCACCAACGATATGGCAAAGAATGCGCTGGCGATTGTGCTGTCGGTCTCCGGAGAAACCGAAGAGATCCTGCGCTTTGCCAGCCAGTTCAGTCTGCATCACTGTAAAGTGCTCTCCATTACCAGCCACGAGCACTCACGCCTGGCAAAGCTTGCTGATTTTAACCTCTCCTGGCATGTGCCTCAGACTCGTATAGCGGGCGTCTACGATATTACGACCCAAATCCCGGTTATTTATATTCTGGAATCCCTGGGGCGAAAACTTGCCAAGAAGCTACGTTAAAAAACAGCTTGTTTTTTGGATGTAACAAATCACATTCGGCCTGAATTGTTATATCGTGACAATTCACTTCGCTTTGTTAGACTCATTTTCAGCGATTTATTGAATGAGATTAATAGCGATGAAAAAACTGACTCTACCGAAAGACTTTTTATGGGGTGGCGCCGTCGCGGCACACCAGGTTGAAGGTGGCTGGGATAAAGGCGGCAAAGGCCCCAGTATTTGCGACGTTCTGACCGGCGGCGCTCACGGCGTTCCACGTGAAATCACCCAGCAGGTTGAAGCAGGAAAGTACTACCCGAACCATGAGGCCGTCGATTTCTACGGGCATTACAAAGAAGACATTAAGCTCTTTGCTGAAATGGGCTTCAAATGCTTCCGTACCTCCATCGCCTGGACCCGAATCTTCCCGAAAGGTGACGAAGCGCAGCCGAATGAAGAAGGGCTGAAGTTCTACGACGACATGTTCGATGAACTGCTTAAATACAATATCGAACCGGTTATCACCCTCTCCCATTTCGAAATGCCACTGCATCTGGTTACGCAGTACGGTAGCTGGACTAACCGTAAGGTGGTTGATTGTTTTGTACGCTTCGCTGAGGTGGTTTTTGAGCGCTATAAGCACAAAGTGAAGTACTGGATGACCTTCAACGAAATCAATAACCAGCGTAACTGGCGTGCACCGCTCTTTGGTTACTGCTGCTCCGGAGTCGTTTATACCGAACACGACAATCCGGAAGAGACCATGTACCAGGTACTGCATCATCAGTTCGTTGCCAGCGCCCTGGCGGTGAAAGCTGCTCGCCGCATTAATCCAGAAATGAAAGTCGGCTGCATGCTGGCGATGGTGCCACTCTACCCCTATTCCTGTAAGCCAGAAGACGTGATGTTTGCTCAGGAATCAATGCGTGAACGCTACGTCTTTACCGACGTCCAGCTGCGCGGTTACTACCCGGGTTACGTGCTGAACGAGTGGCAGCGCCGTGGCTTTACTATTCACATGGAAGAAGCTGATGCACAGATCCTGCGCGAAGGGACCTGCGATTACCTCGGCTTCAGTTATTACATGACCAACGCGGTCAAAGCCGAAGGGGGTACCGGGGATGCAATTTCCGGGTTTGAAGGCAGTGTGCCTAACCCGCATGTAAAAGCCTCCGACTGGGGCTGGCAGATTGACCCCGTTGGGCTGCGCTATGCGCTATGCGAGCTGTACGAGCGCTACCAGAAGCCGCTCTTTATCGTTGAAAATGGTTTTGGAGCCTACGATAAAGTCGAAGCCGACGGCACTATCAACGACGACTACCGTATTGAATACCTGCGCGCGCATATTGACGAGATGGTCAAAGCGGTCACCTGGGACGGCGTCGACCTGATGGGCTACACCCCGTGGGGCTGCATCGACTGCGTTTCCTTTACTACCGGACAGTACAGCAAGCGCTACGGTTTTATTTACGTTAACAAACACGACGACGGTACCGGCGATATGTCCCGCTCAAGGAAGAAGAGCTTTAACTGGTACAAAAACGTGATTGCCAGCAACGGCGAAAATCTCTGATTATTTGCCGGATGTGACGTGAAAACGTTATCCGGCAGAAAATGAATTATCTCCAAAAAATAAGGGCGCCGGAGCGCCCTTAATCAAACCGTAAACCGATGTGGTTACTCGTAATCGCTCATCGGTACACAAGAGCAGAACAGATTACGATCGCCGTAAACGTCATCCAGGCGTTTCACCGTCGGCCAGTATTTGTTTGCAAAGCCTCCCGGGAAGACCGCCTGCTCGCGGGTGTAGGCATGGTTCCACTCGCTCACCAGCTCATTCTGGGTGTGCGGTGCGTTTACCAGCGGGTTATCTTCCAGCGTCCAGTGACCCTGCTTCACCTGGTCAATTTCAGCACGGATAGCCAGCATCGCATCGATGAAGCGGTCCAGCTCCACCTTGCTTTCCGATTCCGTCGGCTCCACCATCAGCGTACCCGCAACCGGGAACGACATGGTCGGTGCGTGGAAGCCGTAGTCAATCAGGCGTTTAGCGATGTCGAGCTCGCTGATGCCGGTCTCTTCTTTCAGAGGGCGAATATCCAGAATACATTCGTGCGCCACGCGACCGTCGCGGCCGGTATACAGCACCGGGAACGCGTCTTTCAGACGGGACGCGATGTAGTTGGCGTTCAGAATAGCCATCTGGCTCGCCTGCTTCAGGCCTTCAGCCCCCATCATACGGATGTACATCCAGCTGATTGGCAGGATTGAAGCGCTGCCGAACGGTGCAGCAGAAACCGCACCCTGACGGGTCAGCATACCTTCAATTTGCACCACGCTGTGGCCCGGCACGAACGGAGCCAGGTGCGCTTTCACGCCGATAGGCCCCATACCCGGGCCACCACCGCCGTGCGGGATGCAGAAGGTTTTGTGCAGGTTGAGGTGAGAGACGTCGGCACCGATAAAGCCCGGTGAAGTGATCCCCACCTGAGCGTTCATGTTTGCGCCATCGAGATAAACCTGACCGCCGAACTGGTGTACGATTTCGCATACTTCACGAATCGTCTCTTCGTACACGCCGTGGGTAGACGGATAGGTCACCATGATACAGGAGAGGTTCTCACCCGCTTGTTCTGCTTTTGCACGCAGATCGGCGAGATCGATGTTACCGTTCTTATCACAAGCCACAACCACTACCTGCATCCCTGCCATCTGGGCAGACGCCGGGTTAGTGCCGTGCGCGGAGCTTGGGATCAGGCAAATATCACGATGACCGTCGTTGCGGCTTTCGTGATAGTGACGGATCGCCAGCAGGCCCGCGTATTCGCCCTGCGCGCCGGAGTTCGGCTGCATGCAGATTGCGTCATAACCGGTCAGCTTCACCAGCCACTCGGAGAGCTGGCTAATCATCTGATGATAGCCTTCCGCCTGCTCTGTCGGGCAGAACGGGTGCAGTTCGGCAAATTCCGGCCAGGTGATCGGCAGCATTTCTGCGGCGGCGTTGAGCTTCATGGTGCAGGAGCCCAGCGGGATCATCGCCTGGTTCAACGCCAGATCTTTGCGCTCAAGCGAGTGCATATAACGCATCATCTCCGTTTCGCTGTGATAGCGATTAAACACCGGATGGGTCAGGATAGCGTCATCACGCAGCATCGGAGTCGGGATAGAGCGGCTGTCGAGGGCAATTTCTTTATCGAGCTTATCGATATCCAGGCCGTGATTGTCGCCAAGGAACACGGTAAACAGATTCAGCACGTCTTCACGGGTTGTGGCTTCGTCGAGGGTAATCCCCACCGCGCCAACGATGTCGCTACGCAGGTTGATTTCCGCCGCTTCAGCACGAGCCAGCACTGCTGCTTTGTCCGCCACTTCTACGCACAGGGTGTCAAAGTAGTGAGCAAAACGCAGCTTCTGGCCCTTCTGCTGCAGGCCGGTCGCCAGCACATCGGTCAGACGATGAATACGGCCCGCAATACGCTTGAGACCAACCGGACCATGGAACACCGCGTAGAGGCTGGCAATGTTAGCCAGCAGCACCTGGGAAGTACAAATGTTGGAGTTCGCTTTCTCGCGACGGATATGCTGCTCGCGAGTCTGCATCGCCATGCGCAGCGCCGTGTTACCCGCAGCATCTTTCGATACCCCGATAATACGGCCAGGCATAGAGCGTTTGAATTCATCTTTTGCCGCGAAGAATGCGGCATGTGGGCCACCGTAACCCATCGGTACACCGAAGCGCTGCGCGGAACCGAAGACAATGTCGGCACCCTGTTTGCCAGGCGCGGTGAGCATGACCAGGGTCATGAAGTCAGCGGCGACGCTGACCACCACTTTGCGGGATTTCAGCTCAGCAATCAGTTTGCTGTAGTCGTGAATTTCACCGGTGGTGCCAACCTGCTGCAGCAGTACGCCAAAGACGTCCTGGTGATCCAGCGCTTTTTCAGCGTCATCAACGATAACGTCAAAACCGAAGGTTTCGGCACGGGTACGCACCACGTCCAGGGTCTGCGGGTGAACGTCCGCCGCCACGAAGAAGCGGTTGGCGTTTTTCAGTTTGCTGACGCGCTTTGCCATCGCCATGGCTTCTGCCGCCGCGGTTGCTTCATCCAGCAGAGAAGCGGAGGCGATATCCAGTCCGGTCAGATCCAGCGTTACCTGCTGGAAGTTCAGCAATGATTCGAGACGGCCCTGAGATACTTCTGGCTGATACGGGGTGTATGCGGTGTACCAGCCCGGGTTTTCCAGCATGTTGCGCAGGATAACCGGCGGCAGCTGCACGGCGGTGTAGCCCATGCCAATGTAAGACTTAAAGCGCTTGTTGCGACCCGCGATGGCTTTCAGTTCTGCCAGCGCTGCAAATTCGGTTGTCGACTCACCCACCTGCGGCGGTGTGGCAAGCTGGATATCCTTAGGCACAATCTGCCCGATGAGCGCGTTTAACGAATCAGCGCCTACGGTGTTGAGCATCTCCTGCTGTTGCTGAGTGTCCGGTCCAATGTGACGTTCAATAAAAGCGCCGCGGTTTTCAAGCTGGCTTAAAGTCTGGGTCATGAGCGATGGTTCCTGAAACATGCAGTGATTTTAAGATTTCCTCTCCCTGAGGGAGAGGAAAAAAACCTTATTCGTCTTCTAACAGGGCTTCGTATGCGGCAGCATCCAGCAGAGCAGCAACCTGAGATTCGTCGCTGGCTTTGATCTTGAAGATCCAGCCGTCGGTGTACGGATCGCTGTTAACCAGTTCCGGAGAATCGCTCAGTTCGTCATTAACCGCGACGATCTCACCGCTAATCGGAGCATAGATATCGGATGCTGCTTTTACAGATTCCGCTACCGCGCAGTCATCGCCTGCGTCAACGTTTTTACCCACGTCCGGCAGGTCGACAAATACCATGTCACCCAGCAGCTCCTGCGCGTGCTCGGTAATACCGACGGTGTAAGTGCCATCCGCTTCTTTACGCAGCCATTCGTGTTCTTTGCTGTATTTCAGTTCTGCAGGTACGTTGCTCATTCAAAATTCTCCAGAAAAAATAATCGATTACACAACGGCTTTGCCATTGCGAACAAAAACAGGTTTGGTCACTTTCACCGGCATTTCGCGGTTACGAATCTGCACTATCGCCGTGTCGCCAATGCCCTGAGGCACGCGAGCCAGCGCAATGCTGTAACCCAGCGTTGGTGAGAAGGTACCACTGGTGATAATGCCTTCTTTTTGGTTGCCCTGGGCATCGGTAAAGCGCACCGGCAGCTCGCCGCGCAGAACGCCTTTCTCAGTCATAACCAGGCCTACCAGCTGCTCAGTGCCGTTTGCACGCTGAGCTTCCAGCGCGTCGCGGCCAATGAAATTACGCTCAGCCGGTTCCCAGGCGATAGTCCAGCCCATGTTGGCTTCCAGCGGAGAGATACTTTCGTCCATCTCCTGGCTGTAGAGGTTCATACCCGCTTCCAGGCGCAGGGTGTCACGCGCGCCAAGACCGCACGGCTTCACACCAGCTTCCACCAGCGCCCGCCAGAAATCCGCCGCCTTTTCATTTGGCATCGCGATTTCATAGCCCGCTTCACCGGTGTAACCGGTAGTGGCAATGAACAGATCTCCTGCCTGCACGCCGAAGAACGGCTTCATACCTTCAACGGCTTTGCGCTGGGCATCAGTAAACAGACTTGCCGCTTTGGCCTTAGCCTCAGGCCCCTGCACGGCAATCAGCGACAGGTCGTCACGCACGGTAATGTCGATACCATACGGTTCAGCCTGCTGGCTAATCCAGGCAAGGTCTTTTTCACGGGTCGCTGAGTTAACGACAAGGCGGAAGAAATCATCAGAAAGGAAGTAAACAATCAGGTCATCGATGACGCCTGCGGAGGCATTGAGCATGCCGGTGTAAAGCGCTTTACCGGGGATCGTCAGTTTTGCGACGTCATTTGCCAGCAAATAGCGCAGAAACTCCCGGGTCCGGCTGCCGTGCAGATCGACTATCGTCATATGCGAAACGTCGAACATACCGGCACCCGTACGAACAGCGTGGTGCTCATCTAACTGGGAGCCGTAATGCAGCGGCATCATCCAGCCGTGGAAATCCACCATGCGGGCGCCACACAGCGTGTGTTGTTCATACAAAGGCGTCTGTTGAGCCATCTTTTCCTCGTTGAATAAGCAAGGGCCAGCACGCATTTTGCGGCAACATTTGTGCCACAAAACCCATCGTCGACGCCCATTCCCGGGCATCGACGCAAACGTTCTCTTTAGCCTGAACTTACCACCGAAACGAGCGGTAAACCATAAGGCAAAGTGGGTCATCACATTAGCTTATGACCAAAACGAGCAAAAAACTGTACAGAGTTATCGACTGGAAAAATGCGATTAATACCACATAAAATTAACAACTATGGCCAGCAGTTCAGGACAAGCTGACATTTTGTGCGGGAAAAGGGACAAAATTCGCGTAGCGAAAATTTCACCGCATTACTAAATCTAATGCGAAAAAGTTGCTGGAATTAGATTATTTCAAACGAGGAGAGACTTCCCGGCGCACAGGCCGGGAGAAGAAGTGTGACGCAGTTAACGTAACCAGGAAGGAAGATCGTTGAGGCCCATCGCCTGACGAATCAGTTGCGGTTTCACGCCGGGGAGCGTATCCGCCAGTTTCAGACCAATATCGCGCAGCAGTTTCTTCGCCGGGTTTTCTCCGGCAAACAGTTCGCGGAATCCCTGCATACCGGCAAGCATCAGCACAGCGCTGTGTTTGCGGCTGCGCTCGTAGCGGCGCAGGTACAGGTGCTGACCGATATCTTTACCCTCACTATGCAGGCGCCTTAACGTCTCGATAAGCTCTGCGGCATCCATAAAGCCAAGGTTTACCCCCTGCCCGGCAAGCGGGTGAATGGTATGCGCAGCATCCCCTACCAGCGCCAGTCGATGCGCGGCAAACTGACGGGCATAGCGTCCGGTCAGCGGGAATACCCGACGCTCACTTTCCAGGGAACACAGCCCCAGACGGTTGTCGAAGGCAATATTCAGCGCCTGATTGAACGCCTCATCGCTGGCCGCCTGCATCCGCTCGGCTTCCAGCGGAGGCAATGACCAGACGATTGAACAGAGATGCGGGTCACTCAACGGCAGGAAAGCCAGAATGCCCTCGCCGTGGAACGCCTGCCGGGCAACGGCCTGGTGTGGCTCTTCAGTTCGAATGGTTGCCACCAGCGCATGATGGCGATAGTCCCAGGAGGCCAGCGGAATATCCGCATGTTGACGCACCCATGAGTTGGCGCCGTCGGCGCCCACCACGACTCGCGCGGTCAGCATGCTGCCGTCTTTTAGCGTAATGAAGGCTTCGTTTTCACCCCACGCCACCTGCTGCAGCGCGGCAGGTGCCATCAGAGTGACGTCGCGGCACTGCTGCGCTTTTTGCCACAGCGCATAGTGGATAACGTCATTTTCAATGATATGACCAAGATGGCTGTAACCGAGGCTGCTGTCTTCAAACGCGATACGGCCAAAGCTGTCCTTATCCCACACTTCCATGCCGTGGTAGCAGCTGGCACGATTTGCCAGAATAGATGACCAGACGCCAAGGTGCGTCAGCAGTTTTTCACTGGCGGCATTAATTGCCGACACCCGCAACGCAGGCGCTGCTTCTGCGGCCAGCGGCTCGGGAACAGATTGTTCCAGTACTGCAACGCGTAATCCGCTGCCCTGCAGGCCGCAGGCAACCGCCAGTCCAACCATGCCACCGCCAACGATAGCGACATCAACACTTTGCACTCTAATGCTCCTTATCTCGCCACCATGCCGAGGGTGCGCGCCGCCAGCGCGTCACGGGCAGGGGTCAGGATTTCCATCGCCATCAAACCAACGTTACGGCCCGCCACCAGCGGTGCCCAACGGTTGGCAAACAGATGTACCAACCCATCGGTCACGCCGATGGTGGCGGATTTATCTTCGCTACGCCGCGCCTGGTAACGGCACAGCAACGCATAATCACCCGGGTCTGCCGCCGTCGCCAGCATCTCAGCCAACGTCATTACGTCGCGCATCCCAAGGTTAAAACCCTGTCCGGCGATCGGGTGCAGCGTTTGCGCGGCATTCCCCACCAGCGCCAGACGGTGCGATACCGCGCGCGAAGCCGTGGTGAGCGACAGCGGGTAGGCGCTGCGTTTCCCGGCCTGGGTAATTCGCCCGAGCCGCCAGCCAAAAGCTTTCTGCAATTCATCGCAAAAACGCGCATCTGACCAGCTCAGTACGTCATCCTGCTGTTCCAGTGCATGACACCAGACCAGCGAACAACGCCCTTTCGACATCGGCAGCATCGCCAGCGGGCCAGAAGCGGTAAAACGCTCGAACGCGCGGCCTTCGTGCGGCAGCGCGGTAGTAATATTGGCAATCACCGCCAGCTGCTGATACGGCTGCTGCTGCCAGTGAATACCGCACTGTTCGCCCAGCGCCGAACGCGAACCGTCGGCGGCCACCAGCAGTTTACCCTGCAGGATCTCACCACCGTCGAGCGTCACGCTGACACCGTCTTCGCTACGGGTAAATTCAGTGACGCGAGCCGGGCAGTGCAGCGTCACACCCGGCGCTTTACGCAACAGAGCAAACAGGCGCTGGCCGACGTCGTGCAGTTCCACTACCTGCCCGAGCGCAGGAAGACGATAATCTTCGGCATCGAGAGTGACGAAACCGGCATGACCGCGATCGCTGACGTGAACGGTCTCAATTGCCGTCGCGCAGTCGCGAATAGCCTGCCAGACGCCAATGCGCTCAAGCTGCTGACAGGTGCCCGCCGCCAGCGCAATAGCACGGCCATCAAACCCTGGATGCTGCTGGCTCTCAGGCGCTACCGCTTCAATCAGATGCACCGGCATTTTCCCGCCGCTCTGCTGCGATATTGCCAGCGCCAGCGTCGCGCCGGTCATGCCTCCGCCGACGATGATAATACTCATACGGCTTTCGCTGCGGCCATCAGCGCCTCGATGTCATCGGCATGCTTCACGACGCTCGCGGTCAGGTTTTCATTACCGTCGGCAGTGATAACGATGTCATCTTCAATACGGATCCCAATGCCGCGATATTCAGCGGGCACCTCGGCGTCGTGAGCGATATACAAGCCCGGTTCAACGGTCAGTACCATCCCCGGTTCGAGTACGCGTGAACGGTCAACGCCGTACTCACCGACATCATGCACATCCAGCCCCAGCCAGTGGCTCAGGCCATGCATGAAGAATTTGCGATGGGCGTTCTCCGCGAAGAGCTGATCGACATCGCCTTTGAGCAGACCAAGCTTCACAAGCCCATTAATCATGATGCGCACCACTTCGCTGGTCACTTCCGCAATCGTCGTACCCGGACGATAGCGGGCGAGCGCATGCTCAAGCGAAGCCAGCACGATGTCGTAAATCTCACGCTGCGCTGGGGTAAATTTACCGTTCACCGGGAAGGTGCGCGAAATATCACCGGCGTAACCTTTATATTCACAGCCCGCGTCGATCAGCACCAGGTCACCGTCGTTAAGTGCCGCCTCGTTCTCGGTGTAATGCAGAATACAGCCGTTAACCCCGCCTGCGACGATGGTGTTATAGGACGGATAACGCGCACCATGACGGGTAAATTCGTGGTGGATCTCGCCCTCCAGCTGGAACTCCATTATTCCAGGTCGACACTTTTCCATCGCCCGGCGATGTGCCAGCGCGCTTATCTCACCTGCCCGGCGCAGTATGGCTATCTCTTCTGCCGATTTGAACAGGCGCATCTCGTGCACCAGCGGTCGCCAGTCGACGACCGACGCCGGGGCCGTCAGATTCTGACGGGATCCTTTACGCAGTTTATCCAGCGCGCGGAAGACGATTTCATCAGCCCAGGCGTATTCACCCTGAGCAAAATAGATGGCGTCGAGTCCGTTTAACAACTGATAAAGCTGCTGATTGATTTCACTGAAGGCTAGCGCCCGATCGACACCCAGCGCCTGTGGTGCCGCTTCCTGACCCAGACGACGCCCAAACCAAATCTCCGCGGTCAGGTCGCGAACCCGGTTAAACAGCACGCTGTGGTTGTGGGTTTCGTCGCTTTTCACCAGCACCAGTACTGCTTCCGGCTCGTTAAATCCGGTGAAGTACCAGAAGTCGCTGTTCTGGCGGTACGGGTATTCCGTATCCGCACTGCGAATCGCCTCGGGGGCGGCGAAAATCAGCGCCGCACTGCCGGGCTGCATCTGCGCCAGAAGAGCCTGGCGTCGACGGTCAAATTCCTGCTGGGTCATGACGCCTCCAGTGTTATTTTTTTCTTAGTGCAGGGTTGGCTTGCGTACTTCCGGGGCCGTTGGCTGCGGACGCGCGAAGGTGTCGTGGCACAGCAGCGCCGCAACGCGCACGTACTCAACAATCTCTTCAAGCGACATCTCAAGCTCTTCCTGATCTTCTTCTTCGTCGTAACCGAGCTGGGCAATATTGCGCAGATCGTCAATCGCTTCGCCGGTTTCGCCTTTTATCTTATCCAGACGCGGCTGCGTCACGCCAAGACCGAGCAGGAAGTGGTTAACCCAGCCGGCCAGCGCATCGGCGCGATCGAACACCGTCGCGTCGTCGCCATCAGGCAGATAAAGCTGAAAAAGGAAGCCGTCGTCTTCCAGCGCATCGCTGGTAGCGGCATGCATTTTACGCAGCGATTCGGACAGATCGTGGCTGAAGGCCAGACCTTCGTTAGTGAGGTCGTGAACCAGCGGCTGCCAGCTGCTGTCGTTGTTTCCGCCACAGAGGATCCCACTCAGCAAACCGTGCATTTCGGCAGGGGTTAAGCCCACACCCTGTTGATTCAATAACTGGTTCAGGTCGTTGTAACCAGGCATTTCGTTCTGTATAGACATGCGCATTCATCGTCGTTGGGGGGAATATCGTGATATGCTACCACTTTGGACCCTGGTGATACCAGAAAAGGGCTTGTATCTTCATACCAGGGTAGCTATAGTGTCGCCCCTTCGCAGACCCGGTCAGGGTGTGAAGGCCGCGCAGTCAATCAGCAGGAAGGTGGCATGTCTGCACAACCCGTCGATATCCAAATTTTTGGCCGTTCACTGCGAGTGAATTGCCCGCCTGAACAAAGGGATGCCCTTCAACAGGCCGCGGACGATCTGAATCAGCGGTTGCAAGATCTGAAAGAACGCACTAGAGTCACAAATACTGAGCAACTGGTCTTTATTGCCGCGCTGAATATCAGCTATGAGTTGACTCAGGAAAAGGTGAAAACCCGCGATTACGCCTCCAGTATGGAGCAGCGTATTCGGATGTTACAGCAGACCATAGAACAAGCATTGCTTGACCAGGGTCGCATAACAGAAAGAACGGGACAAAAGATTGAATAACACTTCATGGTCACCTGTGGTAGAGTAACCCTGAAGACAAAATTTCTCTGAGATGTTCGCAAGCGGGCCAGTCCCCTGAGCCGATATTTCATACCACAAGAATGTGGCGCTCCACGATTGGTGAGCATGCTCGGTCCGTCCGAGAAGCCTTAAAATTGTGACGACGCATTCACCTTGAACCAAGGGTTCAAGGGTTACAGCCTGCGGCGGCATCTCGGAGATTCCCTCTTTCTTCCACTACCATGCATCATGACGCAACTTCCTGAAGTCACGATATCCCGACAGTCACTTCGCCAGACCATCCGGCAACGCCGTCGTTCGCTCAATAGTTCCCAACAACAGCACTTTGCCCAACAGGCCGCCGCCCGCATGATGGCGTATCCGCCGTTAGTAATGGCCCATACCGTTGCGGTGTTTTTATCCTTTGACGGTGAGCTTGACACCCAGCCGCTGATTGAGCAGCTGTGGCGGGCAGGCAAACGTGTTTACCTTCCGGTAATTCACCCCTTCAGCCCCGGCAATCTGCTGTTTTTACACTATCATCCACACAGTGAACTGGTGGTGAATCAGTTTAAGATCCGCGAACCTGCGCTTGACGTGCGTGACGTTCTTCCGCTGGCGGAACTCGATGTGCTGATTGTGCCTCTGGTGGCGTTTGATGCCGAGGGGCAGCGTCTGGGAATGGGGGGCGGATTCTACGACCGGACTCTGCAAAACTATCACCAGCACGGTACTCAGCCCGTGGGCTATGCCCATGACTGCCAGCAGGTTGCAGCGATCCCGGCCGAAGCCTGGGATATTCCACTGCCTGCGGTCATCACGCCGTCAAAAGTGTGGCAGTTTTAAATCCCTCCCCCGACGGGAGAGGGATTGAGAGAGATTAGTACAGCATACGGGCGCGGATAGTCCCCGGGATCGCCTTCATGCTCAGCAGCGCTTTCTGCGCCACATCTTCTTCCGCTTCAATATCAATAACCACATAGCCCATCTGCGGCGTTGTCTGCAGGTACTGCGCGGCAATGTTGACGCCCTGATCGGCAAAAATCTGGTTCAGCACGGTCAGTACGCCCGGACGGTTTTCGTGGATGTGCAGCAGGCGACGCCCGCCGTGCAGCGGCAGTGAAACTTCCGGGAAGTTAACGGCGGAGAGCGTAGAGCCATTATCAGAGTACTTCGCGAGTTTCCCCGCCACCTCAAGACCAATGTTTTCCTGCGCTTCCTGGGTTGAGCCGCCAATATGCGGCGTCAGGATCACGTTATCAAACTCACACAGCGGTGAGTTGAACGGATCGCTGTTGGTGGCAGGCTCCGTCGGGAAGACGTCAATCGCCGCCCCGGCCAGATGTTTGCTCGCCAGCGCATCGCACAGCGCCGGGATATCCACCACGGTGCCGCGAGAGGCGTTAATCAGCAGCGAGCCCGGCTTCATCAGCGCCAGCTCATGCGGCCCCATCAGGTTTTTAGTGGAGGCATTTTCCGGCACGTGCAGAGTGACCACATCGCTCATGTTCAGCAGATCGGAGAGGTGCTGAACCTGGGTGGCATTGCCGAGCGGTAGTTTGTTTTCGATATCATAGAAAAAGACGTGCATGCCGAGCGATTCCGCCAGGATACCAAGCTGGGTACCAATGTGGCCGTAGCCAATGATCCCAAGCTTTTTGCCGCGAGCTTCAAAGCAACCTACAGCCTGCTTGTTCCACAGACCCCGGTGGGCTTTGGCGTTGGCCTCCGGTACGCCGCGCAGCAGCAGCAGAAGTTCACCGATAACCAGTTCTGCCACCGAGCGGGTATTGGAGAACGGGGCGTTGAACACCGGGATACCCCGGCTGGCCGCTGCCATCAGGTCAACCTGGTTGGTGCCAATGCAGAAGCAGCCGACGGCCACCAGTTTCTCCGCCGCCTGGAAGATCTCTTCGGTCAGATGGGTGCGGGAACGCAGGCCAATGAAGTGGGCATCACGGATCGACTCTTTCAGTTGCTCAGGATCGAGTGCACCTTTGTGAAACTCGATGTTGGTGTAACCTGCGGCACGAAGATTATCCACCGCTTTCTGGTGTACGCCTTCAACCAACAGAAACTTAATCTTGTCTTTTTCCAGTGATACCTTAGCCATTTCCCCGCCCTGTCTTTCTGCTTGTGATGTTGTCTTGTGTTGTGTTGAACGAAAGTCCGTCTAAGCAACATATCAAAAAAAACTATCGCGGCAATATGAACGTTTGCGTCAGGCATTTGAGGAAATGTCATACAGGGGGAAAAGGCAGGAGAAAATGCTAATGCAGAGAAATATGACAGAATGATTAACAGATGCGCTAACAAAATGTGACAGAAGTCACCAAATATCACCAGGCAAAAATTTTTACGGGAGGACAATGCCTCCCGTCAGATCATTTCACGATGGTTTTGACGCCGTCGGCGGTGCCAATCAGCGCAACATCTGCACCACGGTTGGCGAACAGACCGACCGTCACCACGCCCGGAATGCCGTTGATGGCATTTTCCATCGCGACAGGATCGAGGATTTCCATCCCGTGCACGTCGAGGATCACGTTACCGTTGTCGGTCACTACGCCCTGACGATATTCCGGACGGCCACCGAGTCTCACCAGCTCACGCGCTACGGCGCTGCGGGCCATCGGGATCACTTCAACCGGCAGCGGGAAGTTGCCCAGAATATCGACCTGCTTGGAGGAGTCCGCGATGCAGATAAACTTGTCTGCGACAGATGCGATAATCTTTTCGCGAGTCAAAGCCGCGCCGCCGCCCTTAATCATCTGCATGTGGCCGTTAATTTCGTCGGCACCGTCGACGTAAATCCCCAGACGGTCAACTTCGTTAAGATCGAATACGGTGATACCGAGGCTTTTCAGTTTCTCGGTAGAAGCGTCCGAACTGGAAACCGCCCCTTCAATCTGCCCTTTCATGGTGCCCAGCGCGTCAATAAAATGCGCCGCCGTGGACCCCGTACCGACACCAACGATGGTGCCCGGTTGTACATACTGAAGTGCTGCCCAGCCTACTGCTTTTTTCAGTTCATCCTGCGTCATGATTCTTACCCATGGAGTGATTAGGTGCGGGCATTATAAAACATTACCGGAAAGCATGTGTCATGCCAGCTCACCAATTTGGTCTGTATCAAAGACAAATTTATGTCATAGTGCGAACAACAGACATCACAGGAGTTAGCCAGATCTGATGAAACGACCTGACTACAGAACACTACAGGCGCTGGATGCGGTCATCCGGGAACGAGGCTTCGAGCGCGCCGCGCAGAAGCTGTGTATTACCCAGTCCGCCGTTTCGCAGCGTATTAAGCAGCTGGAGAACATGTTCGGCCAGCCATTGCTGGTGCGTACCGTTCCCCCCCGCCCGACCGAGCAGGGACAAAAGCTGCTGGCGCTGCTGCGTCAGGTTGAACTCCTGGAAGAGGAATGGCTGGGGGATGAACAAACCGGCTCAACCCCGCTGCTGCTTTCGCTGGCGGTCAACGCCGACAGCCTGGCCACCTGGCTGCTGCCTGCGCTGGCGGGCGTACTGGCAAACTCCCCTATCCGCCTGAATTTACAGGTGGAAGACGAAACGCGCACTCAGGAGCGCCTGCGTCGGGGTGAAGTGGTAGGCGCTGTGAGTATTCAGCCCCAGGCGCTGCCAAGCTGTCTGGTGGATCAACTCGGGGCGCTGGACTACCTGTTCGTTGCCTCAAAGCCTTTTGCCGAGCGCTATTTCCCGAACGGCGTCACCCGCGCATCGCTGCTGAAAGCCCCCGTCGTCGCTTTCGATCATCTCGACGACATGCATCAGGCGTTTTTGCAGCAGCACTTCGATCTGCCGCCGGGCAGCGTGCCGTGCCACATCGTGAACTCGTCGGAAGCCTTCGTGCAGCTGGCACGTCAAAGCACCACCTGCTGTATGATCCCGCATCTGCAAATTGAAAAGGAGCTGGCCTCTGGCGAACTTATCGATCTGACCCCAGGTCTGTTCCAGCGCCGGATGCTCTACTGGCATCGTTTTGCGCCAGAAAGCCGCATGATGCGCCGGGTTACCGACGCGCTCGTGGAATATGGCCACAAAGTCCTGCGTCAGAATTAAGCCGTTTATCGCCGGATAACGCGTGGTTATCCGGCTCCCGCCTTTTCACGTTATCTCCACCACGTCTTTGAAATCCATCACAAAATAAAATACAGCACGCGGCAAAAAACGACGCCCTGTTAGCTATTTTTTGCTGGCGACAAGCCCGCTGAAAGAGCTCACCGTATTCGCAAATATTCAAATTATTGCGTAATACGGAGCAAAAAATGGTTAACACGCTGGAATGGCAAAAACTCGCCAACAAAGAGCTCAGCAGACGGGAACAAACCGTGGCATCGCTGGAACGGCAAACGGCGGAAGGGATTGCCATCAAGCCACTGTATACCGAAGCCGATCTCGATAATCTGGAAGTCACCGGCACGCTCCCCGGCCTGCCGCCCTACGTCCGCGGCCCGCGCGCCACGATGTATACCGCCCAGCCATGGACAATTCGTCAGTATGCCGGGTTCTCCACCGCCAAAGAGTCCAACGCATTTTACCGCCGTAACCTCGCCGCCGGACAAAAAGGGCTTTCAGTCGCCTTTGACCTTGCCACTCACCGAGGCTATGACTCTGACAACCCGCGCGTGGCGGGCGATGTCGGCAAAGCGGGGGTGGCGATTGATACCGTCGAAGACATGAAGGTGCTGTTCGACCAGATCCCGCTGGATAAGATGTCCGTATCAATGACCATGAACGGTGCGGTATTGCCGGTGATGGCGTTTTATATCGTGGCAGCCCAGGAGCAAGGCGTTACGCCAGAGCAGCTGACCGGGACTATCCAGAACGATATTCTGAAAGAGTATCTGTGCCGCAACACCTACATTTATCCACCCAAACCCTCGATGCGCATTATCGCCGACATCATTGCCTGGTGTTCGGGCAACATGCCGCGCTTTAACACCATCAGCATCAGTGGGTATCACATGGGTGAAGCCGGCGCCAACTGCGTACAGCAGGTCGCTTTCACCCTGGCCGACGGCATTGAATATATTAAAGCCGCGCTGTCTGCCGGGCTGAAAATTGACGACTTCGCCCCACGTCTGTCGTTCTTTTTTGGCATCGGCATGGATCTGTTTATGAACGTCGCGATGCTGCGCGCCGCCCGCTATCTGTGGAGCGAAGCGGTGAGTAGTTTTGGCGCCACCAACCCGAAATCCTTAGCCCTGCGCACCCATTGCCAGACCTCAGGCTGGAGCCTGACCGAGCAGGATCCCTATAACAACGTGGTCCGTACCACCATTGAGGCGCTCGGTGCCACGCTCGGCGGGACACAGTCTCTGCATACCAATGCCTTTGATGAGGCGCTTGGTCTGCCTACGGATTTCTCGGCCCGCATCGCGCGTAATACTCAGATAATCATCCAGGAAGAGTCAGAGATCTGCCGCACCGTCGATCCACTGGCGGGATCGTATTACGTCGAATCACTCACCGATCAGATCGTTAAGCAGGCGCGCACCATCATCCAACAGATTGATGAGGCTGGAGGGATGGCGAAGGCGATCGAGGCCGGGCTCCCCAAACGCATGATTGAAGAAGCCTCGGCGCGCGAACAGTCGCTGATCGACCAGGGCAAGCGGGTCATCGTCGGCGTCAACAAGTACAAGCTGGATAAAGAAGACGAAACCGCGGTGCTGGAAATCGACAACGTGAAAGTGCGCAACGAGCAGATTGCCTCGTTGCAGCATATCCGCGCCACTCGCGATAACGCTGCCGTCAAAAATGCGCTAACGGCGCTGACCCACGCGGCGCAACATCATGAAAACCTGCTGGCCGCCGCCGTTGAAGCCGCACGCGTTCGCGCCACGCTCGGGGAAATTTCCGACGCGCTGGAAACCGCCTTTGACCGCTATCTGGTCCCTAGCCAGTGCGTTACCGGCGTGATTGCGCAAAGCTACCATCAGTCTGATAAATCGGCTGACGAGTTCGATGCCATTCTTGCGCAAACGGATCGATTCCTGGAAGAGAACGGTCGTCGCCCACGCATTTTGATCGCCAAAATGGGCCAGGATGGCCACGATCGCGGTGCAAAAGTGATCGCCAGCGCCTACTCCGATCTTGGTTTCGATGTCGATCTCAGCCCGATGTTCTCGACACCGGAAGAGATTGCTCGCCTGGCAGTAGAAAATGATGTCCATGTCATCGGCGCCTCATCGCTGGCCGCAGGCCATAAGACATTGATTCCACAGCTGGTTACAGCCCTCAAAGCGTGGGGTCGTGAGGATATCTGCGTGGTGGCAGGCGGTGTGATCCCTCCACAGGATTATGCTTTTTTGCACGAGCGCGGCGTTGCGGCCATTTACGGCCCCGGCACCCCGATGCTCGATAGCGTCCGCGATGTACTCACCCGCATCAGCCAGCATCATGATTAACGCCACCACGCTTGCGGATTCCGTCCGTCTCCTGCGTCTGGGCGATCGCGCCACGCTCGCCCAGGCCATGACGCTGGTTGAAAGCCATCATCCTCGTCACCAGGCGCTAAGCACACAGCTGCTGGACGCCATTATGCCGTTCACCGGTCGCGCCCTGCGCCTGGGGATCACCGGCACGCCGGGCGCGGGGAAAAGCACCTTTCTGGAAGTCTTCGGGATGCTGCTGATTCGTCGGGGATTGCGGGTCGCCGTGATTGCGGTCGATCCCAGCAGTCCGGTCAGCGGCGGCAGCATTCTTGGCGACAAAACCAGGATGACCCAGCTGGCGCGCGCAGAGGGAGCCTTCATTCGCCCGGTACCGTCCAGCGGACATTTAGGGGGCGCCAGCCAGCGCGCACGCGAGCTCATGCTGCTCTGCGAGGCGGCAAACTTCGACGTGGTGATTGTCGAGACCGTCGGCGTCGGGCAGTCCGAAACCGAAGTTGCCCATATGGTCGACTGCTTTATTTCGTTACAGACAGCAGGCGGCGGCGATGAGATCCAGGGCATTAAAAAAGGGCTTATGGAGATGGCAGATCTGATTGTCATCAACAAGGATGACGGGGATAACCGCAACCAGGTCGCCATTGCCCGCCATATGTACGAATCCGCCCTGCACATTCTGCGCCGCAAATATGACGAGTGGCAGCCACGGGTTCTGACCTGTAGCGCACTCGAAAAACGCGGTATCGAGGAAGTCTGGCAAGCGATATCCGACTTTCAGACACGTCTTACCGACAGCGGTCGGCTCAAAAAAAACCGTCAGCTGCAGGCCGTGGACTGGTTGCAAAAGCAGACCGAAGAAGAAGCGCTACACCTGCTCTTTGCCCACGCTGACTTCAAACGCTATTTCCAGCAAACGCTGCTGTCAGTGAAAAAAAATGACCTTTCGCCGCGCGCCGGTTTGCGGCATATCAGCGAATTTATCCAGCATCATTACTTTGAATAAAGAGAACATTATGTCTTATCACTACGTCAAGGTTGTTATCATTCAGAAAGTTGCGGTCATTGAATTCAATTATGCCCGCAAGCTTAACGCGCTGAGCAAAGTGTTTATTGACGATCTCACCAGGGCACTCAGCGATCTCAATCGCCCTGAAATTCGCTGCATCATTTTGCGCGCCCCGAGCGGAGCAAAAGTGTTCTCTGCCGGGCATGACATTCACGAGCTGCCCACCGGACGTCGCGATCCGCTCTCCTATGACGATCCGCTACGCCAGATAACCCGCATGATCCAAAAATACCCCAAACCGGTGATCTCGATGGTCGAGGGCAGCGTCTGGGGCGGCGCTTTTGAAATGATCATGAGTTCCGATCTGATCATCGCCGCCGAAACCTCAACGTTCTCAATGACCCCGGTCAACCTCGGTGTGCCATATAACCTGGTGGGTATTCACAACCTGACCCGCGATGCGGGTTTCCATATCGTTAAAGAGCTGATTTTCACCGCCCTGCCGATCTCCGCGCAGCGCGCGCTGGCGGTCGGCATTCTCAACCACGTCGTCGATGCCGAAGAGCTGGAGGATTTCACCCTGCAGATGGCGCACCACATCTCGGAAAAAGCGCCGCTGGCAATTGCGGTCATTAAGGAAGAGCTGCGCGTCCTTGGCGAAGCGCACACCATGAACTCCGATGAATTTGAACGCATTCAGGGTATGCGTCGCGCCGTTTACGACAGCGATGATTATCAGGAAGGGATGAACGCGTTTCTGGGAAAACGTAAACCCAATTTTGTCGGCCATTAATACCGTTTAGCGGGAGGAGACGGGCATGAAACAGATGAATGCCGAAGAAGCGGCAGAAATTATCCAGCACGATGATATGGTGGCGTTCAGCGGTTTTACGCCCGCAGGTTCCCCAAAAGCGCTGCCCGCTGCGATTGCCCAACGAGCCCGCGAACAGCATCTGGCCGGGAAGCCCTTCCAGATCCGCCTGTTGACCGGAGCATCAATTAGCGCAGCCGCTGATGATGCGCTATCAAAGGCTGACGCCCTTTCCTGGCGTGCGCCTTATCAAACGTCACCCGGCCTGCGTGAGAAAATCAATCAGGGCCAGGTAAGGTTTATCGACCTCCATCTGAGTGAAGTGGCGCAGATGGTTAATTACGGTTTTTTCGGCGACATCGATGTCGCTGTCATCGAAGCCTCCGCCATTACGCCTGATGGTCGGATCTGGCTTTCCAGTGGTATCGGTAATGCGCCCACCTGGCTGCTGCGGGCGAAAAAAGTCATTATTGAATTGAATCATTACCATAGCCCACGAGTGGCGGAGCTTGCCGACATTGTGATCCCCGGGGCGCCGCCGCGCCGTAACAGCGTCCCCATTTTTCATACCATGGATCGCATAGGCAGCCAGTACGTTCAGATAGACCCGAAAAAAATCATCGCGGTAGTCGAAACCGAGCTACCCGATGCCGGAAATGCGTTGGATAAAACCAATCCTGTCTGCCAGCAAATCGCTGACAATGTGGTCTCCTTCCTGCTGGAAGAGATGGCGCGCGGACGCATTCCGCCAGAATTTCTGCCCCTGCAAAGCGGCGTCGGTAATATTAACAATGCGGTCATGGCGAGACTCGGTGAGAACCCCGATATTCCACCTTTTATGATGTATTCAGAAGTGCTGCAGGGATCGGTGGTACATCTGCTGGAAACAGGTAAAGTCACCGGTGCCAGCGCCTCCAGCCTGACGGTATCTGCGCCATCTCTGCGGAACATTTATGACAATATGGATTTCTTCGCCAGCCGGATAGTGCTGCGCCCGCAGGAGATCTCCAATAACCCGGAGATCATCCGTCGGCTGGGGGTTATCGCGCTCAACGTCGGTCTGGAATTCGATATCTATGGCCACGCCAACTCCACGCACGTCGCGGGGGTGAACCTGATAAACGGTATTGGCGGCAGCGGCGATTTCGAACGCAACGCCTACTTGTCGATATTCATGGCTCCGTCGATTGCCAAAGAGGGGAAAATATCCGCCATCGTGCCTATGTGTAGCCATGTCGATCACAGCGAACACAGCGTCAAAGTGATCGTCACCGAACAGGGGATTGCCGATCTGCGCGGATTATCCCCGCTACAACGGGCGCACACCATCATCGACAACTGCGCCCATCCTCTGTACCGCGATTATCTGCACCACTATCTGGAAAACGCCCCTGGCGGACATATCCATCACGATCTCAGCCATGCGTTCGATCTGCATCGTCACCTGCTGGAAACCGGCTCTATGCTGGGTTAATTTTCCGTACCATCACGATCCTCAGCAATCTGCTGGAGCATCGTGGTGGTATAGCGATGATTTTTCAGCGAATAGAGAAACTCCTGCATGTACATTGGGCTGCCGGGAGCATCAAAATACTTCAGCGTCGACGGATTCACTAAGCGCCAGGCAAAATAGGGAATCACCGTCAGAAACTGTCCACGCTCCACCGCGCTGATCTTGGCCATAAAGCTGTAAGGACGATAAATAATCGTCGGGTTGATCCCGCTGGGGCGCATCCAGGCATCCAGCATCGCCTCAAAATTGGCCCGATTCTGGAAACGCATTTGTAGCCAGGGTAGCTCTCGCAGCAGATCCTGCGGCTGTTTTTCCTCGTAACGCCGGGATACCAGAAACCCCAGACGCAAAGGAGGTAGCTCACTGACCGCCAAGTTTTCCAGCCCCTGCACGCGAGGGGAAACATGCTGCGGTGAAATAATAAAATCAAGCTGCCGGTCGAACAGGTTATCGATCACCTCATTCTCGCTGAACTCCACCGCCTGGGTGGTCACCCCTTCGTATTTATCACCAAGGCTAATCAACTGGTCAAAAATAATGGTCGGATAGGTATTGTCGATTCCGATAACGACATCCCGTCGGCGACGAGAAGAGTTGTGGATTTCGTTATCAATAGCTGAGAGCCGCTGATAGACAGGAAAGAGTTTCTGGTACAGGTCCTGCCCGGCCTTATTGAGGCTGATGTTATTATCTTTACGATTAAACAGCGTATAGCCTATTTGCTCTTCCAGTGCGGCGATGCTTTTCCCGAAGGGTGATGCGGTCATATGTATTTTTTCTGCAGCTCTGGCGATGTTATTGGTCTGTGCCAGCAGAATAAAATTACGCATCTTTTTTGAGATAAAAATATCCATAGTCACCTCATAAAATCACTATGGCATATCCTCATTCAGACCAAAAAAAAGACTCGCGGTGCGGTCTCATTTTTACAGTTACTCACAGAAAAAACCCGGCTGGGTAGCCGGGTCTGCAATCATTACTGCGCTTTAGCAGGCGTTGCCACTGCCTGACCCGCTGCGGGCTCCAGCTGGAACACCACATCAACCTGATCGTCAAACTGAATCGTCGGCTGCTCGTAGGTTTCCTGCGCAGATACCGGGGCATCGGCGGCTTTCATCATCCGTACCATCGGGCTCGGCTGATAGTTAGAAACGTGGTAGCGCACGCTGTACACCGGGCCGAGCTTGCTGTTGAAACCAGCGGCCAGCTCTTTTGCCTGATGAATAGCATCATCGATAGCGGCTTTACGCGCCTTATCTTTATAGGACTCTGGCTGCGCAACGCCAAGCGATACAGAACGGATTTCGTTCAGACCCGCTTTCAGCGCGCCATCCAGCAGAGAATTCAGCTTGTCTAACTGACGCAGAGTGACCTCAACGGTGCGCACTGCGCGGTAGCCTTTAAGGACGCTTTTGCCGTTCTGATAGTCGTAGTCTGGCTGCGTGCGCAGGTTAGCGGAGCTAATGTCTTTCTTCGCGACACCGCTCTGTTCAAGGAAAGAGAGGTATTGCGCCACGCGATCGTCAGCCTGTTTCTTCGCGGTCGCGGCGTCTTTCGCGGCGATATTGACTTCAATGGACATGGTCGCAATATCCGGAACCGCATCCACGCTCGCTGTGCCAGAGGTGACAATGTGCGGGCCATCCGGCAATTCATTTGCCTGGACCGCGGTTGCACTTAAACCAATCAATGCCGCCAGGGCCATCACTTTGAATTTCACTGTCGTTCCTCCTTGTTACGTAGTTCACCCAAAACAGGGCGCATGCCAGCAAGCTTAGCTTCAGACCGGCAAAAGTCCATAAGATAACGCTTAGTTGAACAGGGACTGAACGTGCGTAACACCTTCTTTCGCCAGCTGAAAAGCGATAAACCACATCACCAGACCGACCAGAATATTGATGATGCGTTGCGCTTTAGCCGTTCGCAGACGCGGGGCCAGCCAGGCGGCCAGCAGCGCCAGACCGAAGAACCACAGGAATGAGGCGCTGACGGTGCCGAGCGCAAACCAACGCTTCGGTTCCATCTCAAGCTGTCCGCCCAGGCTTCCCAGCACCACAAAGGTATCGAGATAAACATGCGGATTGAGCCAGGTCACCGCCAGCATGGTGGCGATAATCTTCCAGCGCCCCTGCTTCATCACCTCAGCGCTCGCCAGCTCAAGGTTGCTGCTCATCGCCGTTCTCAGCGCGCCAAAACCGTACCACAGCAGGAACGCTACGCCCCCCCAGGTGACCAGCGCCAGCAGCCACGGCGACTGCATCAACAGTGCGCTGCCGCCAAAAATCCCGGCGCAGATAAGCAGCAGATCGCTGACCGCACACAGCAGAGCAATCATCAGATGATACTGGCGACGGATCCCCTGATTCATGACAAAGGCGTTTTGCGGACCTAGCGGCAGGATCATGGCAGCACCAAGAGCAAGACCTTGAAAATAATAAGATAACACGATAATTTTCTCGTACAGTTCGTTAATGAGCGAGACTATAACGCGAGAGAATCATTAGAGGAAATTGATAATATTAATCAGACATTAGAGTTGCTAATTAGCATTAATGTAAAAAGGGCCGGTTAAACCGACCCTCTGCATTTTACTCTGCGCTGCTTTCTGCTGAACGCTTCACGTGCACATCCATCTGCGGATACGGGAAGCTGATACCGTTGGCATCGAAGTCACGCTTAATGTGCTCCAGCACGTCCCAGTATACGGCCTGCAGATCGCTACTTTTGCTCCACGCACGAATAACGAAGTTGATTGAGGAAGCACCCAGCTCGTTCAGACGCACGGTCATCTCACGGTCCTTCAGAATACGATCGTCAGACTGCAGGATCTGCATCACCAGCGCTTTCACCTTGTCGATATCGGTGTCGTAGGCCACGCCGATGATGAATTCATTACGGCGTACCGGCTCGCGGGAGAAGTTGATGATGTTGCCAGCGATGATTTTCCCGTTCGGGATAACCACGATTTTGCCATCCACGGTACGCATGGTGGTGGAGAAAATCTGTACGTTCAGCACGGTACCGGCGACGCCGCCGAGGTCAACATATTCACCGGCGCGGAAAGGACGGAACATCACCAGCAGCACGCCGGCCGCCAGGTTAGAGAGCGAGCCCTGCAGTGCCAGACCAACGGCCAGACCCGCGGCACCGAGTACCGCGATGACCGATGCGGTCTGCACACCCACGCGACCCAGCGCCGCAATCAGCGTAAACGCGATGA
Source organism: Yokenella regensburgei (assembly GCF_003634235.1). Taxonomy (NCBI): domain Bacteria; kingdom Pseudomonadati; phylum Pseudomonadota; class Gammaproteobacteria; order Enterobacterales; family Enterobacteriaceae; genus Yokenella; species Yokenella regensburgei. Next base: position 372,601 of record NZ_RBIZ01000004.1, read on the forward strand.
TGGCATAACGCACCAGTGCGGCCAGAAAATCCGCCACAGTGGCATCAATTTTACGTGCCACCATCAGACGATTGATGGTGTTGGAAATGATCCGTGCCGCAATCATACCGACGATAACAATGGCCAGCGCCGCGACGATGTTGACGGCATAGCTCAACAGCAGCTCCTGGTTGCGCACCAGCCAGCCACCGGCATTATTTATACTGTCGACAACATTTAAATCTTCCATTTACCCTTCCTTTTGAAGAACCCTAACCATGCCAATGAGATCAGCATCACAAAAAAAGTTAACGACAAAGGTTAACAAAATTCACAGAATTTGCCATTTTTCAGAATCACCTGAGCCACAGCAAAACGTAAAATAAGAAGATTCTATGGCGTAAAGAGATTATTCCACGGGCCGGTCGATCATGCGTAAAAACCCACTCACTAACGGGTCTTTTTGCGCGAAAAGGCGGGCAATATCGGTCACAACCTTTCCGCTGTCGGCGACTTTCCATGCCACCGAAAGTGGCGAAGGACGGCGAGGATTTACCACTTCACGCACCACCAGCGCCCCCGACTCCACGTAGGGGCGGCTCAGGCGCTCGGGCAGAAAACCGACGCCCAGCCCACTTAAATGACAGGCGAGCTTGGTGGCGATATCCGGCACCTTGATCTCTTTTTGCCCGCTCAACAGCCACGCCACCCGACGGGTCAGCGTTCGCGAAGTGTCATCAATATTAATGGCCGGGTAGCGACGCAAGATATCGTCGGAGAGTACCGGTGCCGGGTGGCTGGCCAGCGGATGCGACGCGGCAATCACAAATTGCCAGCCGACATCGCCGAGAGGTAATAATGAGATGGTGTTAGAGAGCGACTCCGATCCGGTGACGCCTACCGCCAGGTGGAAATCGTCGTACAGTAAGGAATCCCAGACGCCCATATACACCTGGCGCGAGACCTGGAAACGAGTAAAGGGATATTGCTGATGCAGCCAGGTGAGTAAATCTGCGGCGGCCTGCGGCTGGTACAGCAGGTTGTTCACTACAATATTCACCTGCCTTTCTACACCTTCGTTAATTTGCTGCAGTTCGTCCGGCATAGCATCGAGCCAGTTCAGCCACTGGCGGCAATGTTCCAGCAGATGCTGCCCGGCAAGCGTCAGGCTCACCGAACGGGTGGTGCGCAGAAAAAGCTGTGTGCCGACCTGCTCCTCCAGCGTTTTGATGCGGTAGCTTATCGCCGCCGGTGTTTTATGTAACGCGCTGGCGGCACGGGAGAAGCTCTCCGTCTCCGCAACCCGAATAAACGTTCGAATAGTTTCCTGATCCAGCATGATCCCTCCCGCATTGCAATGTCTGTAGCCAGTCCAGCGCCACCACCATGCCGGTCAGTATATCCGCGCCGGAGGTATGCCCGACAGACAATAAACGTCGAATGGCGGGGAGCGAGTTACGTCCCGACTGCAGGTGTCGCAACACGCGTAATACCGGGGTGGAGAACATTCCCTCTCTGGCGCTATTAAGATAACTACAGCTTACAGAGGTTGTCAGAAAAGCGAGTTGACCGGCAGGGGGTAAAAACGCGGTTCCCTGCAATCTTGCGGCCCAGGGCGTCGTCCACAGCACCGCCATCGCACCGGTAAGCATATCATCGCCGCCGGGAGTCAGCCCCGGCCCCTTGCCGATAAGCATTGACCACTCCGGTACACCACCTCGGTGCCAGATCCGCAGCCCATCCCGCAGCAACCGGTAATCTTCCTGCTCGCTGTTAAGTTCATGGAGAGAACCGCACAGGCCGGTTGGCGCCTGCAGCGAAGAGAGCGCCGGGCGGCATAGCTTCCCATGCCCTGCCATCAGCGCCAGTACTCGCCGGGCGCGCAGCACCATGCCGTCGCCCTGCAGACGCAGGCCCTGCTTTTCAACGTGTTGAAGCGTGGAGATTAAGGAGAAGTCGCGTGTCGACAGCAGCAGCCCGCCGGGCCCCATGCCTTTGCCATAGCGCCAGAAGGTCAGCAACTGCCCGTTGCGATGGGAAAAGTTTACCGCCTGGGTAAAACGGCTGTGCAGGCTCCAGTAACCATCGGCGAGACGGTCGAGCCCGGCACAGGCCAGTGCATCAATATTCATAATGAATCAACTCCGGGGCGGCCTGTGCCGCCCCTACCTGTCAGGCGCTGATATGATGCAGCTCTGCCAGTGCTTCCAGCGCTTTTTCAAAGCACAGCAGCGGCGCACGCACGGTGCCTGCCCCCACCTGCCCGATCCCGGCTTCGCGGTGGGCAATACCGGTGTTGATAAGCGGCGTAATACCGGTTTCGACTACCCGACGAACGTCCAGACCGAGACAGGCACCTTTGAAATCCCACGACGGGATCTGGAACAACGGGTTATGGTCGAGATAAATTTCAGCCATCTCCTCTGATGTTTCCAGCGCAGCCCCCATACCGCCGGCACCAACAAAGCGCGTAACGCCCGGGGCCGCAATCATCGCAGCGCCGCCGATACCCAACGTTTCGGTAATCGCACTGTCGCCGATATCCGGGTTCGCGTCGGCCTGGCTGTAGCCGGTGAAGAACAGCCCCTGCGGCGTATTCACCGGAGCAGTAAACCAGCGATCGCCGGTGCCGCTAACGCGGATCCCGAACTCACGACCGTTTCGCGTCATGGCGGTGACAACCGATCCGGCTTTGATTTCTGCCGCAGCGTCCATCACCGCTTTGCTGTAGGCCATCGCCAGGTTCAGGAAGAACTGGTCGGTGACGCTCAGGAACTGCAGCACATCGGCAAGCTCGGCTTTATCGCGATCAAGACGGGCGATAACCGGCGACAGCGCGCGCAGCAACAACGAAGAAGCGGCGATATTACGTTGATGGAACTCATCACCCATGGTGATAGCCTGCGCCATCATGGCGGTCAGATCCACGCCACCTTCCATCTCGCTGAGCGCTGCCTGTAGCACCGGAGCTAAGGTATCGCGCATCCAGCGCAGACGCTGCTGCACGTCTTCGCCGTAGGCACCAAAGCGCATCACCTTACCAATGCCTTCGTTCAGGTTGCAGCAGGCCTCATTGCCGTGCACCACATCACGCACCACCAGCACCGGCATGGTCGCCGAGGTAATACCGCCCATGGGACCCACTGCGCCCACATGGTGGCATGGAATAAACTCGACTTCGCCCTGCTCCAGCAGACGCACCGCGTCGGCTTCGCTGCTCGCCCAACCTTCAAACATGGCCGCGCCGATACAGGCTCCGCGCATCGGTCCGGTCATATCCTGCCACGCGATCGGCGGCCCGGCGTGCAGCAGCTTGCGCCCCTGCGCCAGCACCGGCACCGCTTCTTTCGCCGGGCGAACCGCTATCCAGTGAGGACGCGCTGCTTTAATTCGTTCAATGATGGCTTCGTTAGCCTGCGCAATTGATGAATACATATCTGTACCTCTGAACTTAACGTAACTGTTTGAGTAAACTGGCGAGACGCGCGTTACCACCGGCAACGGGCGCCCACTGATAGTGCACAACCGGCGTGTTGCTGCTTTGCAGATCCAGCGCGAAGCTACGCAGCCCGGCGTTGATCACCTGCACCCCGTCGAGCAGTGAATAATGCACATCGTGATGGGTATGGGCCTGCTGATGGGTAAGACTCACCGCCAGCAGCACCGCCTCTTCCAGGGTTTCCGCCACCGCGATACCTGCCTCACGTAGCTTTTCGCTTTGCCCGGAGCGCCCCTGCGGATCCTGCTCGGTACCGGTTAAGGTAGCGATGGTGACCAGCGGTGCGTTTGTCCCACGTTTCGCCTGCAGTTGTGCAATAGCATCCACCACGGCTCCGGCAGGATCTTCACAGGCGCCGTAGCCCAACACCACGTCGAGCAGCAGCACGCCCACTTCTGGCTGCGTCGCCAGCTTTTCGATTTCGATAGTGCGGGTCGTCGGGTCGATCATCGGATGCGGACGGCCCAGGGTGTAGCTGTCATCGCCAAGATCAACAATACGATGGCCACCCTGCGCCAGCATGACGCCGTCCGGGTGGTCTGCGCTGAGAGGAATGCCGAGGCTTGCGGAAAGCAGCATCGCCGCTTCGGCTGCCAGCGTGCCACCGGCATACAGGCCATGAATGGTTTTCCCAGCGACCATCGGTTGCAGACCACGCTGTTGCTCAACGTGCGCCAGCAGCACCGCCAGACGCGCAGCGTCAGACAGCGACGTTGCCAGCCAGACGTTACCTTCGCGGCGCTGCTCCGGTTTGCTCCCGAGGAACAGCGCCACCACCGGTTTATTCAGGGTTTGCATCGCCGTGATAATGCGTTGACGAACTTCTGCGGCCGGGGGCTTAGAGACAAAGGTAATCACCTGCGTGGCGTCGTCACCGGCCAGCATCTCCAGCGCGGTCAGCGCGCTGATACCGCCAACGTCGGCGCTTAAATCACGCCCGCCAAGACCAATGGCGTGGGAGATCCCCTGCTGGTGCAGGGCAATCTGCGAAGTTATCTCCTGGATCCCGGTGCCGGATGCACCGATGACACCGATATCCCCTTTCGGCAAAACGTTGGCAAACGCCAGCGGGCTACCGGCAATCATCGCAGTGCCGCAGTCCGGCCCCATGACAATGAGACCGCGGGATTGCGCCAGCTTTTTCAGCTCCACTTCCTGCGCCAGCGGCACGTTGTCGGAGAACATCATCACGTTTTTATCTGCGAGCAGCCCTTCACGAGCCACGTCTGCGGCATACTCGCCCGCTACCGACACCAGCAGAAGATTAGCCTGCGGCAGTTTCTGGCAGGCACTCTCCCAGCGGCGCGCTTTCACCAGTTGGCTGGAGCTACCGGACGCATTGGCGATGGCGTTCAGCTCTTTCTCAAGCTGCTCACGGATAAGATCCATGATCCCCGGCACTTCCTGGGTCGTGCGCACCGCAACACAAATATCGTTCGGCGTCGCACTGGCGAAGTCGTCATGCCAGAACCCGGTAGAATCGAGCATCGATTTATTAGCCGGCGTTCCCATCATCACGGACACCTGATCGACCTCCGGGCGTTCGCTTAATTTGCGGGAAATAATCATCAGGATGACGGAGTCCTGAAAACTTCCCTTCTTAATAAAGGCGTAAATCATTACCGCTACCTCTTTATGAACGTTTTTCTTTTAAAAACAGCATACTGATAAGCCCCACCACCAGAAGCGCAGCAGAGACATAGAAACTGGACGCCAGGCTGCCGGTAATATCACGGGCAGCACCGGCAATAATCGGCGCCAGAATGGAGGAGCTCATACCAATGAAATTGAACAGACCGAAGGCGGTGCTGTAGTTGTTCTCATCCACGCTGTCCGCAACCAGCGCCACCAGCACCGGATCGAGCGCCAGTTTGCCCACCAGGCCATAGATGCAGAGCGCCACGATGACCCCGGTCATGCTCGGCATCCAGACGATGGAGAGCATGCTGAGAATTGCCACCGGCACCAGGAACATAATCAGCGGTTTGCGGCGACCTAATTTGTCGGAAAGACTGGAGAATAACAGTGCGCCGGGAATAGATATCCACGCCACCAGCGAAGAAATAAACCCGGTTTCACTACCGGCAATTCCACGCTCATTTTGCAAATAATAAGGAAGCCAGGTCAGAATAACGAAGAATCCAAACAGGCTACAGAACACCATAATATAAGTCAGAATAAGGTTGCGGTTTTTCAGTAAATCGCTGAATTTACCTTTTTTAACCGCCTGACCATTTTCATCTTTGCTGCGTTTTTTCTCTTTTACGAATAGCCAGATGGCAACCCCCACCAGAATAGAAGGGATAGCCATGGCGTAAAACGGCATACGCCAGGAGTAACCTTTATCGTAGACCAGCCAGCTTGAGGTCATCAGACCGAGGGCAATACCGAACGCCATCCCGCTATTGATAATCGCACTACCAAGAGAACGGTATTTTTTCGGGATCTGCTCTGAAGAGAGGCCATACTGCGGGCCGTAATAGGTGCCTTCGCCAGCCCCGGTCACCACGCGGGCGAACAGCAAGGTGGTCCAGGTCTTGGCCCATCCGGTCACAGCAGTGAAGGCGCCAAACAGAATAAAGCCCGGTACCAGCACCTTTTTCTTACCAATTTTGTCGCCCAGTACCCCGGCCGGGACCTGCAGCAGCGCATAGGAGAAGTAGAATACCGAGTTCAGGATCCCAAGCTGGGTGCCGGTTAAACCAAACTCTTTTTCCAGTTCACCCATCACCGGGTTAAGAATGGTGCGATCGGCATACATAAAGATCCACCCTAACCAGAACAGGAATACCGTTACCCACCATGCGGGTATCCCTCTTTTTTTCGGCACATCGGCCACTTCACACGATCCAGACATAAGCAATCTCCCGGTAATCATTACCGTTGAATACCTCAGTCAATGAGGTTTGATGTTTAACTGTCTTCAACTTATCGGGTCGTAGCACTATTTCATTTGCGCGAAATCACACTATATCCATTGTTATAAATTACTGAGCATTACCCATGTGATTATTAAAAAAACTCTAATAATGATTATTAAATATCGTTAAATAAAAACCACACTAGCATAAAACATTAGCGAGATATTTTTACCAATAGATGAATTCCTCTTACGATCACAATTTAAATTAATAAATCTTATATTTTGAGGGGGAAATATTTCTATTATTTGAGGTCAGAATGAAAAAGAAACTGGTCATTGCGCTGGGTGGTAACGCATTGCTACAGCGCGGAGAAGCATTAAGCGCCGAGAACCAACAGCGCAGCATTCAGCTGTTCGCCAGAATGGTCTCTGAACTGGCGCGTGACTATCAACTGGTCATCGTCCACGGCAACGGCCCGCAGGTGGGTTTACTGGCGCTGCAGAATGCGGCCTATCGTGAGTCTCCGGCGTGGCCGCTGGATATTCTGGTCGCAGAAAGCCAGGGGATGATTGGTTACGCCATCGCCGAAGGGGTTTCTCAGTACGCCGACGCCCTGCCGGTGACGACACTTCTGACCCGCGTGGTGGTGGATCCGGAAGATGAAGCCTTCCAGGCTCCGGGGAAATTTATCGGCCCGGTCTATCCGGCGGAACAAAAAGCAGCGCTCGAGCAACAGCATGGCTGGCAGGTGAAAGCGGATGGGCAGTACGTTCGCCGGGTTGTCCCCTCCCCTGCACCACTGAAAATTGTCGACAGCGCGGCGATTGAAACACTGATGGCCGCCGGGCATCTGGTTATCTGCTGCGGCGGTGGCGGTATTCCGGTGGTGGAGCATGAACACGGCTATCAGGGCGTAGAAGCGGTAATTGATAAGGATTTGACCGCCGCGGTGCTGGCACAGTCCATCGATGCCGATATGCTGCTTATTCTCACCGACGCCGATGCCGTCTATCAGGACTGGGGCACGCCGCAGGCGCGTGCATTGCGGAAGGTGACGATTGAAGAGTTAGCGCCCTTTGCCGCACCCGACGGCGCGATGGGGCCGAAAGCCGCCGCGGTTATCCAGTTCGTTCGCCGTAGCGGAAACCCGGCCTTTATCGGAGCGCTAAAAGATGCGCCGCAGATCCTCAGCGGAGAAAAAGGCACCTGCATTCACTAAAAAAAATGGCTTCCCGAGGGAAGCCATTTTATTGCCATCAGGCAGATTACAGTACGTCTACCGCGTTCAGTTCTTTGAACGCCTGCTCCAGACGAACGATCATGCTGCTCTGTGCAGCACGCAGCCATACGCGCGGATCGTAGTACTTCTTGTTCGGCTGGTCTTCGCCTTTCGGGTTGCCCAGCTGACCTTGCAGGTAAGCTTCGTTGGTTTTGTAGTACTGCAGGATACCGTCCCAGGTCGCCCATTGGGTGTCGGTATCGATGTTCATTTTCACAACGCCGTAGCTCACGGAATCTTTGATTTCCTGAGCAGAAGAACCGGAACCGCCGTGGAACACGAAGTTCAGGCTGTTGTGCGGCAGGTTGTGTTTCTTAGAAACATATTCCTGAGAATCACGCAGGATAGTCGGGGTCAGAACCACGTTACCCGGCTTGTACACGCCGTGTACGTTACCGAAGGAAGCAGCGATGGTGAAACGCGGGCTGATTTTGCTCAGTTCAGTGTACGCGTAATCAACGTCTTCCGGCTGGGTGTACAGTGCAGAAGCGTCCATGTGGCTGTTGTCCACGCCGTCTTCTTCACCACCGGTGCAACCCAGTTCGATTTCCAGGGTCATGCCGATTTTGGACATGCGAGTCAGGTACTTAGAGCAGATCTCGATGTTCTCGTGCAGAGACTCTTCGGACAGGTCAATCATGTGAGAAGAGAACAGCGGCTTACCGGTGGCTGCGAAGTGTTTTTCACCCGCGTCCAGCAGACCGTCGATCCACGGCAGCAGTTTCTTAGCGCAGTGGTCAGTGTGCAGGATAACCGGAACACCGTAATGCTCAGCCATCTGGTGAACGTGATGCGCGCCAGAGATAGCACCCAGGATTGCAGCGCCCTGAGGAACGTCGGTTTTCACGCCTTTACCCGCGATGAACGCAGCGCCACCGTTGGAGAACTGAACGATAACCGGTGCTTTAACTTTTGCTGCGGTTTCCAGAACGGCGTTGATGGAGTCAGTCCCCACGCAGTTAACAGCTGGCAGAGCAAAGTTATTTTCTTTTGCTACCTGGAACACTTTCTGAACGTCATCACCAGTGATCACGCCAGGTTTTACGAAATCAAAAATTTTAGACATGTTACGTAGTCCTGTATCTTCGGCCGTTAGAAATGGGTGCGTGCTTGTATAGCGCGCTGAAAAATGGGCAGGTTTCCCTGCCCTTTAGGTCTTACTTCTTAGCGCGCTCTTCGAGCATTGCTACTGCTGGCAGTACTTTACCTTCCACGAATTCGAGGAATGCGCCGCCGCCAGTGGAGATGTAGGAAATCTTGTCAGAGATACCGAACAGGTCGATAGCGGCCAGCGTGTCACCGCCGCCTGCGATAGAGAACGCGTCGCTGTCAGCAATGGCGTTAGCCACGATTTCGGTACCTTTACGGAAGTTCGGGAACTCGAACACGCCAACCGGGCCATTCCACAGAATGGTTTTGGCATTTTTGAGGATATCTGCCAGTTTCTGTGCAGAAACATCACCGAGGTCCAGGATCTGCTCTTCATCTTTGATGTCGTTAACAGATTTCAGGGTCGCGGTGGCGGTTTCAGAGAACTCGGTCGCCACGCGAACGTCAGTCGGAACCGGGATATCGCAGGTCGTCAGCAGGCGTTTAGCTTCGTCAACCAGGTCTGCTTCGTACAGGGATTTACCCACGTTGTGGCCTTGAGCGGCAACGAAGGTGTTAGCGATACCGCCGCCGACGATCAGCTGGTCAGCGATTTTGGACAGAGAATCCAGAACGGTCAGTTTGGTAGAAACTTTAGAACCACCGACGATAGCAACCATCGGGCGAGCCGGTTCTTTCAGCGCTTTACCCAGAGCGTCAAGCTCAGCGGCCAGCAGCGGGCCTGCACAAGCAACATCAGCAAATTTGCCGATACCGTGGGTAGAGGCCTGCGCGCGGTGCGCGGTACCGAATGCATCCATCACGAACACGTCGCACAGTGCAGCGTATTTCTTAGACAGCGCTTCGTCGTCTTTTTTCTCGCCTTTGTTGAAGCGAACGTTTTCCAGAACCACCAGTTCACCAGCAGCAACGTCAACGCCGTCGAGGTAGTCTTTCACCAGGCGAACCGGGCTGGAAAGTTTTTCTTTCAGGTAGTTAACTACCGGAAGCAGAGAGAATTCTTCGTTGTACTCGCCTTCGGTCGGACGACCCAGGTGGGAGGTAACCATCACTTTCGCGCCTTGTTTCAGGGCCAGTTCGATGGTCGGCAGAGATGCACGGATACGCGCGTCGCTGGTCACTTTCCCTTCTTTAACCGGCACGTTCAGATCCGCACGGATGAAAACGCGTTTGCCAGCCAGATCCAGATCGGTCATCTTAATTACAGACATGGTGAATCCTCTCATTGATTCATAAAGTTTTGCAGACGCATTCGCGTCTTACCTGAAACCAATAGCTGCCATCGCCAACGTGGTGTCGAGCATTCGGTTGGCAAAGCCCCATTCATTATCACACCAGACCAGCGTTTTGATGAGGTGCGCACCACTCACTCGCGTCTGCGTTCCATCAACGATGGCGCTGTGCGGATCGTGGTTAAAATCGGTGGAGACCAACGGCAATTCCGTATAGTCAACTATACCATGAAATGCTCCCAGCGCTGCTTTTTGCAGCAAGCTGTTGACTTCACAGGATTTTACCGGATTTTTCACCGTCACGCTAAGGTCGATCGCCGTCACATTTATCGTTGGAACTCGCACCGCAATCGCTTCAAAACGGTCATTAAACTGCGGGAAAATACGGGTGATCCCCGCCGCCAGTTTTGTATCAACCGGAATGATGGACTGACTCGCGGCACGCGTACGGCGCAAATCCGGATGATAAGCGTCAATCACCTGCTGATCGTGCATGGCAGAGTGAATGGTAGTTACCGTCCCCGACTCGATGCCAAAAGCATCATCTAACAATTTGATAACGGGGATTATGCAGTTTGTAGTACAGGAGGCGTTGGAGACAATGCGATGCTCGGCGCGAAGCTCGTCCTGGTTCACACCAAAGACGACGGTGGCGTCAAGATCGTTGCTGCCGGGATGAGAAAAGAGCACTTTCTTCGCGCCAGCCGCGAGGTGCGCTTCACCGTCTTCACGAGTGCCATACACGCCGGTGCAGTCGAGTACGACATCCACACCCAGCTCCCGCCACGGCAGCGCATCAATACTGCGCTCGTGGAGCAGACGAATTGCATCGTCACCGACGTACAGTTGCTCGTTCTCCTGACGGACATCCCAGGCAAAGCGGCCGTGGCTGGTGTCGTACTTCAATAAATGCGCGATGCCGGTAGCATCGGCAAGCTCATTGATTGCCACCACGGTGATTTCCGCCCGGCGTCCGGATTCATACAGTGCACGAACCACGTTACGCCCGATGCGACCAAAGCCATTAATCGCTACGCGTACGGTCATAGGTCTCTCGCTAGACTTTCCCTGATTTGAGGTGGCAAACAGAGTAATGCAGCCACGCCCTGAGGGAAACCTTGCCTGTCACAAACTGCGACTGATTGATTATTTGTCGAACATTTAATCGACTGAAACGGTTCAGCTAGAATAAGCGAAACCAAGAATAAAAGGAATGATTGTCCAGACAAAGAAGCCAGTTATCTGACATTCGTCACATTTTCTTTGGAATAATTGACGGGCGATTTCAGAGATTCAGGAATAGCAGGAACAGGAAGCGGAGGTGAGGAAAAAACAAAACGGTAACCCAATGGCTACCGTTTTTTGTGTTTGCCCCTCGCCCATGAGGAGAGGGTCAGAGGGCGGGCTAAAGCCTGCCCCTGCAAACGATTACAGCAGTTCTTTCGCTTTCGCGACTACGTTTTCGACGGTGAAGCCGAACTCAACGAACAGCTGTTCCGCCGGAGCTGATTCACCGAAGGTGGTCATGCCGACGATAGCGCCGTTCAGGCCCACGTATTTGAACCAGTAGTCAGCGATACCCGCTTCAATGGCCACACGGGCAGAAACGGCTTTCGGCAGTACGGATTCACGGTACGCGGCATCCTGCTTCTCGAACGCGTCGGTAGACGGCATGGAGACCACGCGCGCTTTCACGCCTTCGGCAGTCAGTTTTTCCCACGCGGCAACCGCCAGCTCAACTTCAGAGCCGGTCGCGATGAAGATAAGCTGCGGCTGACCGTCGCAATCTTTCAGCACGTAACCACCGCGAGCGATATCCGCCAGCTGTTTCTCGGTACGATCCTGCTGTGCCAGGTTCTGACGGGAGAGGATAAGCGCGGTCGGGCCATCGTGACGCTCAACGCCATATTTCCATGCCACAGCAGATTCAACCTGGTCACACGGACGCCACAGGCTCATGTTCGGCGTCACGCGCAGAGAGGCAATCTGCTCAACCGGCTGGTGAGTCGGGCCATCTTCGCCAAGACCGATAGAGTCATGGGTGTAAACCATCACCTGACGCTGCTTCATCAGCGCAGCCATACGTACCGCGTTACGCGCGTACTCGACGAACATCAGGAAGGTGGAGGTGTACGGCAGGAAACCACCGTGCAGGGAGATACCGTTAGCGATAGCGGTCATACCGAATTCGCGCACGCCGTAATGGATGTAGTTACCCGCCGCATCTTCGTTGATTGGCTTAGAACCAGACCACAGGGTCAGGTTAGAAGGTGCCAGGTCAGCGGAACCGCCGAGGAACTCAGGCAACAGCGGGCCAAAGGCTTCAATCGCGTTCTGAGAAGCTTTACGGCTGGCGATTTTCGCCGGGTTAGCCTGCAGCTTAGCAATCCACTCCTGCGCTTTCGCCGCGAAGTCAGCCGGCATTTCGCCCTTCATACGACGGGTAAATTCAGCGGATTCCTGCGGGAAGGCTTTCGCATAAGCAGCGAACTTCTGGTTCCAGGCAGATTCTTTCGCCTGGCCTGCTTCTTTAGCATCCCACTGCGCATAGATTTCAGACGGGATTTCGAACGGAGCGTATTTCCAGCCCAGCTGTTCACGAGTTGCAGCAACTTCCGCATCACCCAGCGGCGCGCCGTGGGAGTCGTGAGTACCGGCTTTGTTCGGAGAACCGAAACCGATAATGGTTTTGCACATCAGCAGGGACGGTTTGTCGGTCACTGCACGCGCTTCTTCAACCGCACGTTTGATAGCGGCCGCGTCATGACCGTCTACGCCACGCACAACGTGCCAGCCGTAGGCTTCAAAGCGCTTCGCGGTATCGTCGGTGAACCAGCCTTCAACGTGACCGTCAATGGAGATACCGTTGTCGTCGTAGAACGCAACCAGTTTGCCCAGTTTCAGGGTGCCCGCCAGGGAGCACACTTCGTGGGAGATACCTTCCATCATGCAGCCATCGCCCATGAAGGCGTAGGTGAAGTGATCAACGATGTCGTGACCCGGACGGTTAAACTGTGCTGCCAGGGTTTTCTCTGCGATAGCCATACCTACGGCGTTGGCAATACCCTGACCCAGCGGACCCGTAGTGGTCTCAACACCGGCGGTGTAACCCACTTCCGGGTGGCCCGGCGTTTTGGAGTGCAGCTGACGGAAGTTCATCAGCTCAGACATCGGCAGGTCGTAGCCGGTGAGGTGCAGCAGGCTATAAATCAGCATAGAGCCGTGGCCATTGGACAGCACGAAACGGTCGCGGTCTGCCCAGGCTGGGTTCTGCGGGTTGTGGTTCAGGAAATCACGCCACAGGACTTCGGCAATGTCAGCCATGCCCATCGGGGCACCCGGGTGACCAGACTTGGCTTTTTGTACTGCGTCCATGCTCAACGCACGAATAGCATTGGCAAGCTCTTTACGTGAGGACATTTTGACTCCAGATCGGACTGTTGAAGGCCATGCCAAAACGACTTGACGACAGCGCGTTTTGGGCTATGCCGGAAAAAAGTGTGAACAATGTAACCCAAGCGGCTGGTCATGTACATGGAGCATCCTTTTGGCCCTTAAGAAATCTCTGGATCACGCTCGCATGTTGCGCAATCTGCTCGCTCGCTTGTTGTTATTTTCTTTATACTTCCGCCACGGTCCGTTGCCGAAGGCGGCAGATCTTTTTTCAGAATCATCACAACCTGGTCGTGCGGAAGAGAACCAAATGAAAATTCGCCTTGCTTTAGTCGCTGTTGGGATGGCTACGCTGTTAACCGGCTGCCAGAATATGGATTCAAACGCGCTGCTAGGCTCAGGCGCCGAGGCGTTTCAGGCCTGGTCCCTGTCGGATGCCCAGGTTAAAGCCCTGAGCGATCAGGCCTGTAAAGAGATGGATTCCAAAGCGACCATCGCCCCGGACAGCAGTGATTACGCCAAACGCCTCGGCAAAATTGCCGCTGCATTGGGCGACAACATCAATGGTCAACCGGTGAACTACAAGGTTTATGTGGCTAAAGACGTGAACGCCTTTGCCATGGCAAACGGCTGTATCCGCGTCTACAGCGGCCTGATGGACATCATGAACGACAACGAAGTTGAAGCGGTCATTGGCCACGAGATGGGCCACGTTGCGCTCGGCCATGTGAAGAAGGGTATGCAGGTGGCGCTCGGGACTAACGCCCTGCGCGCGGCAGCTGCTTCAGCGGGCGGTATGGTCGGCAGCCTGTCACAATCGCAGCTTGGCGATCTCGGTGAAAAACTGGTGAACTCACAGTTCTCTCAGCGCCAGGAGTCCGAAGCGGATGACTACTCTTACGATCTGTTGCGCAAACGCGGCATCAATCCATCGGGTCTGGCCACCAGCTTCGAGAAACTGGCCAAACTGGAAGCGGGCCGTCAGAGCTCCATGTTTGACGATCACCCGGCCTCTGCGGAACGTGCCCAGCACATCCGCGACCGTATGGCAGCAGACGGAATTAAGTAAGTCTCCTCTCTGACCCTCTCCCTAAGGGAGAGGGTTTTCTGTCTGTCAATACAGCGTTTTCTGCGGCGGTCCGGCAAAGCGCAGGGCACCGATTTTGTCCATCCGAACTTCCACCACCGACGGCCCCGGCGTTGCCAGTGCTTCCGTCATCACCGCCTGAAAATCATCCGCACTTTCGACGCTCCACGCCTGCAATCCCATAGCCTGTGCCAGTTGGGTGAAATCCGGGGTGTGCAGCTCGTTGTAATACTGACGTCCACCGAAGTATTTATCCTGGATGCCGCGCATCACGCCATAGCCGCCGTCATTCATGATAAGCAGTGTGAGGTTAGCCTTCTCCTGCGCCATCGTCGCCATTTCACCAAGGTTCAGACTAAGCCCGCCGTCGCCAACCAGGCCAACGACCTTACGTCGTGGGTTTGCTACCGCGGTGCCAATCGCCATCGGCAGTCCCATGCCGATCGCCCCTGCCAGCGAATGAATATTGCAAAGCGGAGCCTGCGCCCGGAACAGACGGCTGCCCCACAGGCTGCCGGAAACGGTGATATCTCGCACCAGGATCCCGTCAGCGGGTAACGCACTGGCGATGGCGTCACTGAGGCGGGCGTAAGGTCCGCACTGCTCGCGCAGCCCCTGTTCGGCGATAGACACCGCTTCGCGCACCTGCAGATCCCACTGCGTGTTGCCCCATACCCGGCCCTGCACCCTTGAGGCCAGCGCGGTGAGTAATTCACGGCAGTCCGCCGTCAGGGTGTTATCCATCAGGTAATTACGGCTCGCCGCCGCCGGATCGATATCAATCTGAACTCGCGGCTCCGGCAGCGCCAGCGTCCAGGAGCGCGTTTCGTTGCTGCGCAGGCGAGACCCAGCCACCAGGGTAAAATCACACTGCCCCAGCAGCGCTTCAACCGACGGCGAGTTATGAAACGCCCGCAGGCTCGCCGGGTGCGAATCGGCTAAAATTCCACGCCCATGGGTGCTGGAAATCACCGTCATTCCAGCATCTGCCAGCTTTTTGACCGCATCCAGACAATGCAGCGCCCCACCGCCCAACCACAGCAGCGGCTGTTTCGCACGGTTGAGCTGCGCCCACAGCGCATCAACATCGGCGTCGTTCACCGCGGCAGCCGGTGTCGGTTTCACCGGCATCGTCACCAGTGAACGCGGTATCATCGCGCTCTGAATATCGATGGGGATTTCTACCGAGACGGGTCCGCACGGCGGCGTCTGCGCCTCCTGAATTGCCTTATGCAGAATGGCGACGGCCTGGTTGGCGCTGCTAACGCGATACGCCCGCTTTGAGCTTGCCTTCAGGAACGTCAGCTGATCGCGGGTTTCGTGGATAAACCCGGTGTCGGCATCAAGCCAGGCTTTCTCCACCTGACCGGTCAAATGCAGCAGCGGCGTCGAGGCGTTCAGCGCTTCTACCAGCGCCCCCACCGCGTTGCCAGCCCCGGCCCCCGTGCTGGTCAGCGCGACCCCAAGCCCGGTGAAACGCCCATGGGCATCCGCCATGGTCACTGCTCCGGCCTCGCCGCGGGAAGGGACAAAACGAATTTTCTCTCGCTGACCAATCGCATCGGCAATCGGCAGGTTGTGAATAGAGATAACGCCGTACAGCGCGTCAACCTGATAGTGTTCAAGTGTTCTGGCGATGGCCTCGCCCACGGAAATCATGTCACTCATAGCTCACCCTTTTTTTAGTCGCACCAGTGGTTGATGCCGTTCCCCGTCGCCAGATAAACGCTCTTCTGCTGCATCCAGGCTTTAAGTCCCTGAATGCCCTTCTCGCGGCCCAGACCGCTCTCTTTGAAACCACCAAACGGGGTTGAAACAGAGAAAACTTTATAGGTGTTGATCCACACCGTTCCGGCCTCCAGCTGTTCACTCAGGCGCAGCGCGCGCCCGCTGTCGCGCGTCCAGATACCGGCTGCCAGGCCGTATACCGAATCGTTCGCTTCCGCGATAAGCTCGGCTTCATCGCGAAACGGCATGGCTACCAGCACCGGGCCGAAAATCTCCTCCCGGCAGGTACGCGCCTGATTGTTCAGTCCTTCGATAATGGTCGGCTGGAAGTAGCTACCACCAGCAAGCTGTGGATCCGCCGGAACCTCACCGCCGCACAGCACCCGGCCACCCTCCTGCTGGGCCAGCGCCACGTAGTCCATCACACTCCGGCGATGTTTCTGGTTGATAAGCGGGCCGACGTGGGTGCCTTCGGTAAACGGGTTACCAATGCGCAAACCGCGCGTCAGCTCCAGCAGACGGGCCATCAGCGGTGCATATACATGCTGATGAACAAACAGTCTTGAACCGGCGATACAGGCCTGGCCGCCGGAGCTGAAGATGCCATAGCAGATACCGCGCGCGGCCTGCTCGATATCTGCGTCTTCCAGCACGATGGTTGGCGATTTACCGCCAAGCTCTAATGACGCCGGGATCAGTTTTTCTGCCGCCACATGCGCCAGATGACGGCCGGTGTTTGTACCGCCGGTAAACGAGATTTTGCGCACCCTCGGATGGTGCGCCAGCGCGTCACCAATCACCGATCCTTTACCCGGCAGCACGCTCAGTAATCCTGCGGGGAGCCCGGCTTGCTCGAAGATGCGCGCCAGCTCCAGCGCCATCAGCGGCGTTGCTTCGGCAGGCTTGAGGATCACCGCGTTTCCCGCCGCAATCGCCGGGGCAATTTTCTGCATTTCGCTGGCGATGGGGGAATTCCACGGCGTAATGGCGGCCACCACGCCCAGCGGCTCATAGCGGCTGAAGGTCAATACCTGCGCAATACGCGGCGTTGGCAGTTCGCCCTCCAGCAGTTCGCAGGCGGCGGCAAAATAGCGGGCGGTTCCGGCAGCGCTCAGCACCAGTCCCCGGGTTTCCGCCAGCGGTTTGCCGTTATCACGGCTCTGCATCTGCGCCAGTTCGTCCACCCGCGCCTCTATCTCGTTCGCGACGTGGTGCAAAATCCTCGCCCGCTGGTGCGGCAGCGCGTTGCGCCAGGCCGGTGCTCGCCAGGCACGTTCACCTACCGCAATCGCCTCTTCGAGATCGTCGAGGCTTGCTGCATTAAGCGTGGCGTTGAGCGATCCATCTGCCGGGAAGTGGCTCTGCAGAACCTCCCCGCCGCCCGGGCGCCATTTCCCACCAATGAAAATATCGAGAGCTTTCATGTTGTGTCCTTATTGCTGCGCCAGTTCACGACAGGCGCGCACCGCGCTCAGCGCCGCCAGCGTCGAGGTTTTCGGGTTACTGGCGAGCGGCAGCCCGCTCAGTTCAATATGAAATTCACCGAACAGCCCTTCCACATGCAGCGTGTGCGTATTGCGGGTAGTTGTCGGGTCAACCATCAGTTGCACGCGGGTTTCATCCATACCGATGCCGCCCAACGCTACGGTTGCCGCCACGTTGGCATTGGCCGGAAACAGACGCGCTGCCTCCCGCGCACTGCCTTCAAAAAAGATCTGCGCGCTGCTTACGGTGTCGAGGTTGATAAGCTTTTCCGCGTGGCTCCCGCGCCAGCTGGCCGGGCTTTTGCGCGAACGGTAAACCACCCGCTGCAGCCCTCCTTCTTTCGCCGCAGATAGACCGTCAATGCCCGCAACGGCTCCGGAAAGCAGGGTCAGTCTGCCACCAGCGTTGCGCAACCGGGCTTCAAGTTCCCGGTCGGCCAGCGCCCCGGTCGAAACCACCGCCAGATGCCAGCCCCGGCGTAAGATAGCCTCACCGTATTGCGCAACGGCCTGCTGGCTGGCGCACTCCAGCACTAAATCCGGCGTATCAGCACAGTCACCCGGCGACAGCAGCGGCATTACCGTGCCGTGAAAGCGTGCCAGAATCCCGGCATGGTGGTGCTCATGCGCCACAATCCAGCCAATAGCAACCGCCTCCGGCATACGCTCAATCACCGCCTGCGCCATCGCTCCATATCCCAACAGCATGATTTTTTTCATCTTCGCTCCCTACAGATGACGGTTAAAACCGCCCGACACGTCCAGAGCCGCGCCGGTGGTAAACGATGCCAGCGGCGAGGCAAGGAACAGCAGCGCCTGCGCCGGTTCCTGCGGCTTGCCAAGACGCTGCATGGGGATCCCGCGCTGACGGGCAATCTCTGCCGTCCACTCACCGAAGCTCTGCTGTTTGTCGCAGCGGGCTTCAAAACGGCGGCGCCACTGGCCGGACTCCACCATGCCGAGCAGAATGGAGTTCACACGAATGCCTTTGCTAATCAGCTCCTTAGAAAGCGTCAGCGTCATGTTGAGCAGCGCCGCCCGTGCCGCCGAGGTGGCAATCATGTGCTCCTCAGGCTGAAGCGCCAGCAGGGAGTTAACGCAGGTAATCGAGGCAATATCCGAGCGCTCAAGCTGGGGGATAAACGCCTGCACCGGGTTAATGACGCCGAACAGTTTGAGTTCAGCCTCATGCAGCCAGGCCGCTCGCGGGGTATCGGCGAAGTGCGCAACATAGCCCTGACCCGCGTTATTAATAAGCATGTCGGCACCGCCGAAGCGTGTTTCCACCGCCCCGGCAAACGCCTGTATCTGCGTGTCGTCCAGCACATCACAGCGCTGCGCCATGATTTCCGCCTGCGGATACTCGTTCATCAGCGCCGCCTGCGCGCTGGCGAGCCTGTCCGGATCGCGCCCGCAGAAAGCCACCTTTGCGCCTTCCGCCAGCAGCAGGCGCAGGGTTTCAAAACCAATACCGGATGACCCTCCGGTCACTACCGCCACCCGTCCTTCAATTTGCGCCTGCATGGCGAACTCCTTCAACGACACGTAATAATTGTTGGTTAAACGCCTGAGGGTTATCGAGATAACAGGCGTGTCCGGCTTTCGCTAACGGCTGCCAGCCCATGCCATAGCGCAGCGCCAGGCCATAAGCCATCTCGGGCGAAGTAATGCAGTCCTGCTCGCCGCACCAGACCTCAAACGGATCGCGATAATCGCCCAGCCAGCGGTGAATATCGTCATACGCCAGCATCCGCGCTGCC
Organism: Yokenella regensburgei; assembly: GCF_003634235.1. NCBI lineage: Bacteria > Pseudomonadati > Pseudomonadota > Gammaproteobacteria > Enterobacterales > Enterobacteriaceae > Yokenella > Yokenella regensburgei. Next base: position 392,016 of record NZ_RBIZ01000004.1, read on the forward strand.
GCCAGATAGCCCGCTTCCGTCAGGCGGCGCATCCCGGCCGCCACCGTCGCGATATCCTCTTCGCGCGCCCCCGGGTGCAGCAGCTTCGCCGCCCTGCTTTCGGCAAGCGCCTCTACCCCGGCGCTGATTTGCGCTTCGCGCTTACGCCAGACCTGCTCGCGCTGGGCGGGTTCCGCCTGCCCGTAGCCCTGCGCCGGAGAAGCCAGTACCAGCGCCTGTACCCGCTGCGGGCGGCTGGCGGCAAAGGCGCTGGCCACCAGCGCCCCCAGCGAATGCCCGACCAGCACGACGCGCTCAATTCTTAGCGCATCCAGCAGCGCCGCCAGCGCATCGGCATAATCACTCGCCATCGCTTTGGTTACCGTCAGCATCGGGCTGTTGCCGTAGCCCGGCATATCCCAGGCCAGTACCCGACAGCCCGGCAACGCCATTTGCTTATGCCAGGAGGACGCCCCGGAACTGATCCCGTGCAGCAGCATCACCGGCGTACCCTCTCCCTGTTCACGAAACGCGGTCATCGTCCCCTCCTCAGTTGCGTTTGACCTGGGCTAACGGATGGTCTACCGGATAGGTCGGGATGTGCGGCTTCGATGTACCGAGCATGACGCACATCAGCGCCTCTTCTTCCCCGTGGTTAAATAGCCCGCGATAGATCCCGGCTGGCACGGAGATAAGATCACGCTCGCGCAATACGGTTTCGGTGTAATGGTCCCCGTCCTGCACCATCAGGGTGATTTGTCCCTTCAGCATGAAGAACACCTCTTCGACGTCGTCATGCAGGTGCATGGGTCCTTCGCATTTCGCGGGCAGCACCATGGTGGAGAAGGTGAAATGCTCAGCGGGAACGGTGTTGGTATCGTTTGCCACGCCGGTTGCCCCGGTGCCGATATAACGCATCTGAGCGCGACGATATTTCGGGTCGAAGTCGGCCTGAAACTTCAGCGCATTCCAGTCATATTTACGTCCTTCAAAGCGGGCGATGCGCGATTCGATCCACGCCTCCATGGTCAGGTTGTCCGGTTTAACGACGGGTGGTTTGGTAACGGTTGAATCAGTCATGGCAATCTCCTCAGTAGCGTGTCAGCATCGGCAGCAACAGCGCGCAGCCCAGCGCGGCCATGACCACCAGAAAGAAAAGTCCGGAATCCATACTGCCGGTGAAACTAATCAGGGCGCCCATTACCGCAGGCGACAGCGCCCCGGCAAAATTCCCCAGACCGTTGAAAATGCCGCCTGCTGTGGCACTGACCCCGGAGTGGGTGGCTTTCGCCAGCAGGGCAAAGATATTGGGTGCACCAATCCCCCACATAAAAGTGCTGAAAGACATTGCCGCAATCACCGTCAGGGGCGTGCTGTAGTGCATCACGGCGATAAGCCCGATACCTGCGCCCGCCATCGAGATAAAGCAGGCGGCGGCACGTTTATCGAGCTTGTCAGAGAGCCACGCCCCCAGCACTTCCCCCAGCAGCATGGCGATAAACGGCATAGAAGAGAGCCAGCCCGCGTGTTCGAGGTGGATCCCTTTGCCGTTGATGAGATACCCCGGCAACCAGCCGTTGATCCCCCAGAGATAGGTCAGGAAGGCGATATTAAAGACGCAGATCATCCAGAAGTGCGGGCTAACCAGCAGCTCGCTGCGCGCCGAACGCCGGGTGTTCTGGCTCTCGGTGGCGGTTTTTCCCCGGCTTGCCAGCTGCACACCGCGCAGCCCAATACGCACCAGTACCAGCACCGGGAGCGTCAGCAGCGCCATGGTGAAGAAGGTGCTCTGCCAGCCAAAATGGTTGAGCAACGTCAGCGAAAGCGGGAAACCAATTGCCGCCCCGAACGGTGTCCCCAACAGCCACAGCATGGTGGCTCGCGCCTGCAAATGTGCCGGGAAGGTCTGGCGGATAATGGTAAAAGCCAGCGGGAACAGCGGCCCCTCGGCGATACCGAGCAGGATACGCAGCACCAGCATCAGGCTGTAGCTATGGGTAAAGCCCATCATCAGCATCAGCACGCACCACACCACCATCATGCCGGTGAGCAGGCGCAGCGGTGCAATACGGTCGCCCAATCCGCTCAGCAGGACGGAAGAGATCCCGTAGCTCAGCAGGAAGGCGCTCATGAGTAATCCAAGGCGAGTGGTATCGAAATCGAGCCCCATCGCCTGCTGGAATTCGGGGTCAACAAACAGCGCCGCGATGCTGATTTTGTCGAAGAACGCCAGCAGCACGCAGGCCAGCAGCGACAGCGGGATCGACCAGCGAACCGCTTTTTTCGGCGCGAGGGCGCCCTCACCGCGCGCGTCATCTGCCGCGGTGTTTGTCTCTAATGTGGTCATGTCTCCCCCTACGGGTACACGGGCGCTAACGCAGTGACATCAAAGAAAATTCAGGATCGTCGAGCGGCACATCGCGCAGATCCCGTCGGGCGGCTATCCAGCGCTTCGCAAGCTTAACGGTCCTCGCATCGTTAAAGGCAACCAGCTGCTCGAGGGTGCCGTCAGCCGCCAGCGAGAAGAACAAGGGGCCTTTGGGATCGCGGCGCACCACCATCCGGCAATCGGATCGCGGTACCCCGAGGATCTGAATGTTGTGCTGATATTGATCTGACCACAGCCAGGCAGGCTCGTCGTAGCCCGGCGCGCTGTCGTTGAGCATCGCTTTGGCCGTCGCCACCGCCTGATTTTGCGCAAAGGCCCACGACTGTAGACAGAGTCCGTACTGGTGGTGCTGTGCGACGTCACCGGCGGCATAAATCAGCGGATCGGACGTTCTTCCCTGCGCGTCTACGATAATGCCCTGCGCCGTGGTCAGCCCCGCCTGGCGGGCCAGGCTTACGTTGAGCGTCACCCCAATCCCCACCACCACCGCGTCGAACAGTTCGCGTTTGCCATCGCACTGAATCACCGGCAGCCCGTCAGCATCTTCCAGCTCCATCGCGCCGCAGCCGCAGCGCACATCCACCCCCTGCTCGCGGTGCAGGTGCAGCAGTTCGGCAGAAACCTCGGCCCCTACCGAGCGCATGCACAGCGCAGGCTGCTGTTCAAACAGCGTGACCGCCACACCCCGTTTACGCGCTGAGGCGGCTATCTCCAGCCCAATCCAGCCGCCGCCGACGATAGCCAGTTTGGCGCAGTTGGCGAGACGCTGCTTCAGCCGCTGGGCATCCTGCCAGTGGCGCAGGGTGTATACCTGCGGGTGCTGTGCCCAACTGTCCCCTGGCAGGCGGGCGCTGCCGCCGGTCGCGATCAGCAGTTTGTCGTAGTGCAGCGTGTCACCATTGCTGAGCTGAATGCGATTCGCGGTACGATAAATCGCCATCGCGCGCAGCGGGCGGTACCAGCGCAGGTCAAGAGAGCGCTGAACCTCTTCACTGAACAGTCTCGGCAGTGCCGGGACCTCATCAAGCAGCGCGGCTTTCGACAACGGCGGGCGCTCGTAGAAATCCCACGGCTCGTCGCTCACCACGGCAATTTCACCGTTAAATCCCTCATCGCGCAGCGTTTTTGCCGCCCACCCTCCGGCCTGACCGCCGCCGATAATGATGATTCGTTCTGTCATAACGCCTCCGTCTTCTTCTGCTGACGACGGGTATCGTGGTCAATGCCACCCTCTACGGCCCACTCGGTAAAGGAGACCAGCGAATGTTCCAGCTCACGCGGCTGCCACTTTTCCGTCAGGTAATCATCGTTGGTGTAGTATTCGAACGCGCCGCCGGTGGGGCTGTTGACGTACCAGAAATAGGCGGAAGAAACCGGGTGACGACCGGGGCCGATAAACGTGCTCCAGGCGTTGCGGTTCATAGCGATACCGCCACCTGCCACTTCATGGATATCGCGCACGGTAAACGCCACGTGGTTGAGCCCGCGTTTGCGGTTCGGGAGTTGCAGCAGGAACAGGTTGTGGTGACCGCCGCGCGTCTGGCAGCGCAGGAACACGGCGCGGTTGATATAACGATCGGAAACCTGAAAGCCAAGCACCTCACGATAGAAACGCTCGACTGCCGCCAGCTCTTCGACAAAAAACACCACATGGCCGATGTTGACCGGCGTGGCTTTGTCATACACCGGGCTTGGGGTGTCGATCCGACGCATATCGCCCCACTGATTAATCGGCTCGACGTGAAGCCTCACTTCCGTTTGCTGCGTCACCTGCACCCGCAGGGTCATGCCGTTCGGGTCACGGCACTCCAGCGCACCGTCGACCTCACGAAAACCCGGCTGCTTTGCAAGCTGCGGACGAAGCGCGTCAAGCGCCGCGCGGTCAGCCACCGCCCAGGTCATGCGCCGCAGGGTATTTCCGGCTTCAAACGCTGGTGGCAGGTCAGGATCATTCGTCGGTTTCAACGCCACGCTCGCGCCGCTGAGGGTAGTAAAGTGGCGCCCACCGGCGTCACCGCGCAGGCCGAAGTCCGCCATAAATTTGCTGCAATCCGCCAGGTTGTCGACGCCAAATTCCAGCTTTTCAATTCCAGTGATGCTCATAATGGGTTGCCTCTTTACCGTTCAGTTGCCTTTTTTGGGCGTATGAGGGGCCCGACGCCCGCCAGCGCCTGAATGTAATTATTTGATTTAACTAGCTTTCGCCAGATACCCCAGGAAGCCGGAGATTTTCTCTGCCGCCGCACGGACTTCGTTCAACAGGCGACGTTTATCCGTAGACGGCACCTCTTCGGCAGGTACCATGATGCTCACCACCGCCGCTACCCGCCCACTGCGATCGTAAATCGGCCAGACGATTGAGGAGATCCCCTGACGGAAGAAGGATTCACCGATGACGTAGCCGCGCACTTTGTCCTGCTGCACCATTTCCCACAGCGCTTCGCGATCGTAAAGCTGGCCCGGCACGTTGCCCGGCAGGCGCGCATCCGGGAACAGTTTTTCGTACTCTGCACGGCTAAGGTCAGTGAGAAGCACCCGCCCAAGCGAGGTGCAGTGCACCGGCAAACGTGTCCCGATACTGACCTGATTGACCCGCGAACCTGCGGCGCTAACGCGGGCCACGTAGATAATGTCGCGACCGTCGCGGATAGCCAGGTGGCTGCTGCACTGGCTGCTGTCGCGCAGCTGTTCAATCACCCGTTGCCCCACCTGGGCGACATCCAGCGACGCAATGTATTCGAAGCCGAGCCGCAGCACGTTCATTCCCAATGAAAACGTGTTGGTACGCGGATTACGTTCCAGAAACCCCAGGTACTCCAGCGTCTGTACTACCCGATAGGCGGTCGCTTTCGGCATCCCCACCAGCCGGTGCATTTCGGCAAACGTCAGGTCGCGATGCTGTTCGCTGAACGCCATCAACAATTGCAAACCCCGCTCAAGTCCTGGCACCAGATATCTCGTTTCCTGCTCGTTGGCCATACCGTCTCCGCCACGCTTAGTTAAAGACAAATCCACCGTTCACCGGTAGCAGTTGCCCGGTGATAAATCCGGAAAGCGGGCTCAGGAGCCACACTACGCTGCCGGTCACATCTTCAGGCTGCTGTGCACCGCTAAGCGCCCGGCCATTTTCATACAGCTGATGGCGCTCCGCCGGGACGTACTCCGTGGCTTCAACCCGGGTAAGGCCTGGCGCAATCGCGTTGATACGTATACGTCTTTCACCCAGTTCACGCGCCATCGAACGGGTCATGGAAATCACTGCCCCTTTGCTGGCGACATACGCCATCAGGCGCGGTGCCCCCCAGAGCGCGGTATCCGACGCCACGTTGACGATGGCAGAACCTTCACGCATCAGCGGTACGGCTGCACGGGTCACAAGCCAGGTGCCTTTGACGTTAACCGTCATCACCTTGTCCCATAGCATCGGGTCGTACTCCATCATGTCTTTGCCGCCGACGCCGGTCGCCAGCGCCGCGTTATTCACCAGCCCGTCGACGGCGCCGCGTTTGCCGATGTCGCTGAATGCCTGGGCGATCGACTCTGCGTCCGCGAGATCTATCCACTGCGTCTCAACTCGATAGCCCTGCTGGCGTAAACGCTGCGCGCTTTCTGCAAGTTCACCCTTGAGGATGTCGCACAGCACCACCGTGGCCCCTTGCTGAGCGCAGGCCAGCGCGAAGTGGTAACCCAGACCATGCGCTGCGCCGGTAACGACGATGCGTTTGTCGTTAAGCAATCCATTCATCAGGCAGCTCCCTGCGCGGCTTCGCGCCGGGCAAGCTGCTCTTTCGCGGCTTTCTGCATCATCCGGCGCAGGCGTGAGAGCCCCACATCATGCTGATAGAGGTATTCATGGTCGCGGGCGTTCGGAGCCATGTTTTCCAGCACCACGCGATCCTGCTCCAGGACTTCCCAGTGCAGTTTTTCCAGACGATTACGGTACATAAAACGCCACAGGTCACGCTGCCAGCCTTTCACGCCACGAATACGCCAGAAGAACACGCGGCAGTTGTCGTTGTCTTCCGGAACCACCATGCCGACAATCCAGAAGTGACCGCCGGGCCCGAAGCGTTTTTTGTACGGGATGGACAGGCGCATCCAGTACGCACCGCTGGAGCCCAGTTCAACCCAGTCGAAGTTAACGCCGCTCTGCCCTTTCTTCTCAAACACAAACCCGCTCTGCGTTGGCTGCAGCACCATATCGGCCTTACGGTCGCCTTCCGCCATCGAGTGCGACGACGAGTGCAGGTAGGTGCCGTGCATCGGATCCATCACGTTTTCGAGCGCGTACTGGTAATTACACTGCCACGCGGCGGTGCAGAGGAAATGGCTGTAGGTTTCGCTATCGGCAAGCTCTTCCGGAAAGCTCAGTTCGTCAGGCTGCTGGTCAGCGGTAACGCCAAACCAGAGGAAAATCGCGCCGTGGGCTTCCTGTACGTTGTAGCTGCGCACGCACTGTTGCCCCACCAGCGGGCAGCGGTCGACGGCCGGAACATCTTTAACTTCGCCACTGCCCGCCACTTCCAGGCCGTGGTACCAGCAGGCAATGCGGTCGCCGAGGTTCCAGCCCATCGACAGACGCGCACCGCGGTGCGGGCAGCGGTCCTCCAGCGCCTGAACCTGGCCATCTTTATTCCGCCATACCACAATCTGTTCCCCAAGGCGGGTGATACCCACCGGCGCGGATTGCACTTCCCAGCTCGCCAGCACCGGATACCACAGACCGCGCAGCCCTGTGTCGAGATATTGCTGAACCGTCGTTGTCATCGCCCTCTCCTCAGTATCCGTTAACCTGTAAAAATGCCTGGAAACTGCTTTCGCTCCACGCCTCGCCCTGCTGGTCATACATTTTTATTTGATTCAACCCATGAACCAGTTCCGGCAGGGTTTCGACTCCCCGTTCAAACAGGGTTTCCAGGGTGGCGATTAGCGACAGCTCCCAGCTTTCCGGCTGGCGGCTGCGGGTCTGCCAGACCAGATTCTGATACTCACCGGGTTTATGAATATTGCCGCTGCCGCCTTCCGACGGCGGCGTGAACTGGCGACTTTCCGGCAGGGATGGGTTGAACGCCCGGAATTCGCTCATACCACGCTCTCCTCGATGAAGGTAATCTGGATCTGGTTTTCAAAAATCCGTACCGGGTAACGGTTGAGGTTCCGCTCACCTGGGCCGTGCAGGCACTTCCCGGTTTTGATATCGAACACCGCTTCATGCAGCGGACATTCGACTTTGCCATCTTCAACAAATCCCTGACTTAACAGGGCATAAGCATGCGGGCAGACGTCCTCCAGCGCGTAATATTCACCGTCGATAAGATAAATGCCGATGTCTTTACCCTCGACATTGCCGCTAAAAGGAAAATCTTCCTGCACTTGCTTCGCGTCACACACGCTTATCCAGCTCATCATGATCCTCCAGCTGTAAGTTTCATATATGAAACATTGTTTCTTATTTAATACGGTCAATATAAAAGCGATCACTATTTCGTCAAGGCGTGATGTGACAAATTTGTTAAACACTTTGTGATTAATTAATTAACTGTGGAAGCGATCACGAAAAATAATGTCGATGAGAGCGTCGTTTTTAAAGAAAAGCAGATCTCGCTGTTTATTGAAAAACATTCATCAATGCAAAAATGAGGGGGAAGCTATGAAATTAAGGAATGATAAATATAAAGATTGGGAAAACATGAAGTTTCACCTGTGAAACTTCAATTATAATTAACCTTTAAAAACAATGAGTTTCACCAATGAACCAATTTACTCCTGTGACTATCACCTTGCAGGAAAAATAATAACCACATTTTATTATGGTATTAGCGTAAAACCTTGAGAATGATTTAAAGATGAGAAATAAAACGAGGGGTTAACTGACAGGGGATTTTGCCTGATGTCCAGAATAATATGCTGAAAAGATGCTGCCGAGTATTATTTCTCAGCAGCATTTTTATTTCAGACTTATTCGCCTTTTTTGGCAGCCTGCAGATAGAGCATTTCCAGCGCCAGGGTCGCCGCAGCCAGCGCGGTGATTTCAGACTGGTCGTATGCCGGAGCAACTTCTACCACGTCCATCCCAACGATGTTCAGGTCTTTCAGGCCACGGACCAGCTTGATCGCGCGATCGGAGGTCAGGCCGCCGATAACCGGAGTACCGGTACCCGGTGCAAACGCCGGATCCAGGCAGTCGATATCAAAGGTCAGATAAACCGGCATATCACCGACAATCTGCTTCACCTGAGCGATAACATCATCAACGCTACGATCGTTCACCTGGCCTGCGTCCAGCACGGTGAAACCATTGTCTTTATCGAACTCGGTACGAATACCGATCTGCACGGAGTGGTTCGGATCGATAAGCCCTTCGTTCGGCGCAGTGAAGAACATGGTGCCATGGTCAAACTCACAGCCGTTAGCATAGGTATCGGTGTGCGCATCGAAGTGCACCAGCGCCATTTTACCGAAGTGCTTCGCGTGGGCACGCAGCAGCGGCAAAGTAACGAAGTGGTCACCGCCGAAGGAGAGCATACGTTTACCGGCTGCCAGCAGTTTTTCCGCGTGCGCCTGCAGCTTCTCACTCATTTCACGCGCATCACCAAACGCGTACACCAGATCGCCGCAGTCCACGACGTTCAGACGTTCGCGCATATCGAAGTTCCACGGGAAGCGATTGTGCTCCCACGCGAGGTTGGTGGACACCTGACGGATAGCCGCCGGACCATGACGACCGCCCGCGCGGCCAGATGTCGCCATATCGAACGGAACGCCGGTGATAACCCAGTCAGCATCGCTGTCGTAGGGCTGGAAGTTCATTGGCAGACGCAGGAAACCAAAGGCGTTGGAAACCAGGGAGTTGTCGTACTGATGACCTAAAGTGCTCATGTCCTGACCTCTTCTAAAGTCGATACATTAAAAACAGATGAAAAAAAATCCCCTCCGCGTCGTTAGGCCCGACGAGGAAGGGATTATTCGAATTCAGTTTGTCTGCGGATTATCGCCGCAAATTCATACGGGTTCAAGCACCAGCATTATAGACAATTTCAGAATATCTGCCCCTCAGCCCTGATAAGGTAAAATTTGACCTGAAAGGAGGCATTTTAGCCTGAAACAGGTAAAATATTACCGAAAAAAGAAAAATCACAAACTAATAAAAAGGTATTATACTACCTATAAATGCGGTTTAATGATGATTAAAGGTACATTTTTACCCATGAATGATTTTACCCGGGCCATGACCGACAGCGTGCTGGCAGAGAGATTATTCAACCGCCTGGAAGCACGGCGTAAAGCGATGAAAATCACCCAGCTAACGCTCGCTGAACGCGTTGGTATCACGCCCAAAACCTACCGGGCGGTGAAGAGTGGCTCGTGCAGCCTGCTTATTTTTATCAGCATTCTTCGTGAGCTACAGTTGCTGGAGAATCTGGATACGCTGGTTCCCACCGCCACGCTGCGGCCTGCAGAAGTCTGGGCCCAGGTCTCCAGGGCGGGGAAAAGGCAACCGTCCACGGCCACCAAAGCGATGCAGATCCGCAGCATGATGGAAAAACGCAAGAAATATAAAACAGGGGAGTAAGAGATGATTGCGAATGCGTGCAAAGTACAGTTCTCTGGCGTAGACGTCGGCACGCTGGCAATAACCGATGACTCACCCTGGATCTCTTTTGAGTATGACGCCGCCTGGGTTGCGGAGGGGTTCTCCCTTTCTCCACTCCATATGCCGCTCACCACGGCCCCGCAGAATTTCCCGGCGCTGGCCACCGATACCTGGCGCGGTCTCCCGGCGGTGTTCGCTGACTCCCTGCCCGACGATTTTGGTAACGCGTTAATTAATAGCTGGCTCACCCGGCAGGGGCTGGATAAAGCTCAGTTTGGTGCACTGGACCGACTGCTTTATACCGGCACGCGGGGGATGGGAGCGCTGGAGTATCAGGATGCCATCGACCTTCCTGCGAACCGTGCCGAAGAGCTTCAGCTTTCCTCTCTCGTCGAGCTGGCGCAAAAAGTACTGAACGAACGCAATCATGTCGATATTGACGCCAGCGAGCAGCACGCGATGTCGCATCTTCTGCAGATAGGCACCTCGGCCGGTGGAGCCAGACCTAAAGCCGTTATTGCGGTGAACCACGACAGGAGCCATATCCTTTCCGGCCAGGTCGCGGTTCCGGAAGGCTTCGAGCACTATTTACTGAAATTTGATGGGGTAAGAGAGCAGCACGCGGATCAGGAGACCTTTGGCGATCCCCGAGGTTTTGGCCTGATGGAATACAGCTATTATCAGATGGCAACCCGCTGCGGTATCACCATGTCACCCTGCGAAATCCTGTCTGAACATGGGCGAAGCCACTTCATGACCCGCCGCTTCGACCGGGAAGGGAATCAGAAATACCATGTTCTGACCCTGTGCGGCATGGACCATGCTGATTTCAGGAAACCCGGGCAATACAGCTATGAAGAATTGCTCAACGTCGCCCGCCAGTTGGGGCTTCCCATCAGACAACAGGAGCAGATTTTCCGCCGCATGGTGTTTAACGTGGTCGCCAGAAATCATGACGATCACACGAAGAATACCGCCTTTCTGGTGGATGATGATTTCCGCTGGTTGCTGGCTCCGGCCTATGATGTGGCGTATAGCTACAAGCCAGGTTCGCCATGGGTAGACCAACATCAAATGACCATTGCCGGAAAACGCGACCACTTTACCCGGGACGATTTATTATCGGTCAGTACGCTGATCACCCGGTTTAGTGAGAAGAAAGCCAATGCCATTATCGATGAGATAATCGGTGAGGTGAAACGGTGGCCAGAGGTGGCAGAAGAGAATGGTGTCTTCCCGGCGCTCAGGGATGAAATAACCCGTAACCTGGTGCTGGAGATATAAAAAAACGGGCGCCGCAGCGCCCGTCTATGCGGTTACTCGTCTTCCAGGTAAGTGTACCCGTAGAGACCCGCTTCGAACTCTTCCAGGAACTGCTTTTGCAGTTCTGCATCGAGACCGGTGTTTTTCACCTGGTCGCGGAACTGCGTCAGCAGCGTGTTCGGATCGAGCTGCACGTACTCCAGCATATCCGCCACGGTATCCCCTTCGTCAGACAGCTCAACTTCAACGCTGCCATCCGGGAAGACAAACACGTCAACCGCTTCGGTATCCCCGAACAGGTTATGCATGTTGCCGAGGATCTCCTGATACGCGCCGACCATAAAGAAGCCCAGCATCGGCGGGTTTTCCGGATCGTACGGCGGCATCGGCATGGTGGTCGCAATACCGTCACCATCGATGTAGTGGTCGATAGCACCATCGGAATCACAGGTGATATCCAGCAGCACGGCGCGGCGCTCAGGTACCTGATTCAGCCCTTCAAGCGGCAGAACCGGGAACAGCTGATCGATACCCCAGGCATCCGGCATCGACTGGAACAGCGAGAAGTTGACGTAAATCTTATCCGCCATACGTTCCTGCAGCTCATCGATAATTGGACGATGCGCGCGGTTGCTCGGATCGAGCTGCTTTTGCACCTCGTGGCACATGCTCAGATACAGCTGCTCTGCCCACGCGCGCTCCTGCAGGTTAAAGGTACCCGCCGAGTAACCGAGGTGGATATCATGCAGATCCATCTGGCTATCGTGCAGCCATTCACGCAGTGAACGGCGCGTGCCCGGCTGGTTCATCTCCTGCCAGGTTTCCCACATGTTCTGCAGCGCACGGGACGCATCTTCCGCCGGCGCCGTCGGCTCGGTGTATTCGTTACGCTCAACGCCGATGATGTTAGAGACCAGCACCGTATGGTGTGCGGTGACGGCGCGCCCGGATTCGGTAATGACCGTCGGGTGCGGCAGGCCGTTCTCTTCACAGGCATCGCCAATCGCCCAGATGATGTTGTTGGCGTATTCGTTGAGACCGTAGTTCACGGAGCAATCGGACTGCGAACGTGTGCCTTCATAGTCTACGCCCAGACCGCCACCAACATCGAAGCACTGGATGTTGACGCCAAGTTTGTGCAGCTCCACGTAGAAGCGCGCGGATTCACGCACGCCGGTCGCGATGTCGCGGATGTTGGCCATCTGCGAACCGAGGTGGAAGTGCAGCAGCTGCAGGCTGTCGAGGTGCCCTGCTTCACGCAGGATCTCCACCAGTTGCAGAACCTGAGTGGCCGCCAGGCCAAACTTGGATTTCTCCCCGCCGGAAGACTGCCATTTGCCAGAACCCTGAGAGGCCAGACGCGCACGCACGCCAAGGCGCGGCACCACGTTCAGTCGCTCAGCTTCTTCCAGCACAATCGCGATTTCAGACATCTTCTCGATGACCAGATAGACCTTGTGGCCCATCTTCTCACCCACCAGCGCCAGACGAATGTATTCACGGTCTTTATAGCCGTTACAGACGATCACGCTGCGGGTCATGCCGGCATGCGCCAGCACCGCCATCAGCTCCGCTTTAGAACCGGCTTCCAGACCCAGCGGCTCGCCGGAGTGGATCAGCGATTCAATCACGCGACGATGCTGGTTAACCTTGATCGGGTAAACCAGGAAGTAGTCGCCGTTGTAACCATAGGATTCACGCGCGCGTTTAAACGCGGCGTTAATTGAGCGCAAACGGTGCTGCAGGATCTGCGGGAAGCAGAACAGTGCAGGCAGGCGTTGCCCCTGCGCTTCACGTGCTTTCACCAGTTCGGCGAGATCGACGCGTGCTTCAGGTACGTCAGGATCCGGACACACGGTGATATGCCCCAGTTCGTTGACGTCGTAGTAGTTATTGCCCCACCAGGCAATATTGTAGGTACGTAGCATCTTGCTGGCTTCCTGGGAGCTCATCGCAATCTCCTGCATAGAACGTAGTACACCCTGTTCGCCTGCTGACGAAGGCGAAACCAAAGAAATGTCGTCAGACATAGCGAACCTCAAATTGTTTTACTTAGTGTATAGCCTAAAGAATTGACTACTATCGCAGCGTAAAGTTGCGATAACAACCCATAAACAGTTCGGTTACCCAGCATAGCGTGCTGAAGAATCGACTGTGCGACCGGTTTCATGTTCATATCATTGTAAAACACAGATCCGAACGAGAGATGACAGTCCGGAGAAACCACGAGAAAACTCTTGCTTAACAAGAGCGCCCTTGTTCAGTTCACAGAGCCAGACCGGCCCTTGAATCCTGAGAAGCGCCGAAATGGGTAGAACATCGGCAGGTTTGCAAAACAGAGATGCAGGTTGCGGGGATTAGACACATGCCAGAACGGCATGACTGATTCAGCGGAAAACGACGGTTCATTCTTTCGTATCACCTCCACGCCAACCCCTCAAGGCCAGCGACAAGACCAGGCTAAAAGTATCATTGCTTAACCCGGCTGGAAGTGACGTCACGATAAGAGTTACCGTGCACTTTTTGTATAAGCCGCGCGCGGCGTTTTATACCGAGAACCGGGGGAAAATGCAAAATAAAAATGCACACTCTGTCGCCAGTGTCAGAACGGTGGCAGGAAAAATTTCCATGCCCTTTTCGTCAATCTGTGCGCCTTCGAAGAAAAAAACTGGCAATCCGATGAAGAAGTGACCTAAAATAGCCATCCAGATGTTAATCCATCTATACTGATTAACACTCAGACTTCTTGTGCCTATTCTTCATCGCATTAGCGGAATACTCCAGAAAAGTTAACAGACACAACAGTTTGAGCTTATCGTTTTCTTATCAGGCGAAATTAAACATGGCAAAACACCTCTTTACGTCCGAGTCCGTATCTGAAGGGCATCCAGACAAAATTGCTGACCAAATCTCTGACGCCGTACTGGACGCGATCCTCGAGCAGGATCCGAAAGCCCGCGTAGCGTGTGAAACCTATGTCAAAACAGGCATGGTGCTGGTAGGCGGTGAAATCACCACCAGCGCATGGGTCGATATCGAAGAGATCACCCGTAACACGGTTCGCGAGATTGGCTATGTGCATTCCGATATGGGCTTTGACGCCAATTCGTGTGCGGTGCTGAGCGCTATCGGTAAGCAGTCTCCGGACATCAACCAGGGCGTTGACCGTGCCGATCCGCTGGAACAAGGCGCTGGCGACCAGGGCCTGATGTTTGGCTACGCGACCAACGAAACCGACGTGCTAATGCCAGCACCGATTACCTATGCTCACCGTCTGGTGCAGCGTCAGGCTGAAGTACGTAAAAACGGCACCCTGCCGTGGCTGCGTCCGGATGCGAAAAGCCAGGTCACCTTCCAGTACGACAACGGTAAAGTTGTTGGTATTGATGCTGTGGTTCTGTCTACCCAGCACGCCGAAAGCATCGATCAGAAATCCCTGCAGGAAGCAGTGATGGAAGAGATTATCAAACCGGTTCTGCCGACCGAGTGGCTGAACGCGTCGACCAAATTCTTCATCAACCCGACCGGTCGTTTTGTTATCGGCGGCCCGATGGGTGACTGCGGTCTGACCGGTCGTAAAATCATCGTTGATACCTACGGCGGCATGGCTCGTCACGGTGGCGGTGCGTTCTCTGGTAAGGATCCTTCTAAAGTTGACCGCTCTGCTGCCTACGCAGCGCGCTACGTAGCGAAAAACATCGTTGCCGCGGGCCTGGCTGACCGTTGTGAAATTCAGGTTTCCTACGCTATCGGCGTGGCAGAACCGACTTCTATCATGGTAGAAACCTTCGGTACTGAGAAAATCGCTTCTGAACAGCTGACCCTGCTGGTTCGCGAGTTCTTCGACCTGCGTCCGTACGGCCTTATCCAGATGCTGGATCTGCTGCACCCGATCTACAAAGAAACCGCGGCATACGGTCACTTTGGTCGTGAACACTTCCCTTGGGAAAAAACCGACAAAGCAGCTCTGCTGCGCGATGCGGCTGGCCTGAAATAATTCAGCCACTACGTCAGCAAAATAAAAGCCAGCCTCGCGCTGGCTTTTTTATTGCCTGCGCCATATTGATTCCAAATAGGAAACAATAAAAAGAAAAAGTGCCAACAATGTTGAATAATCATCGGTGGTAGTCTCTTCGTCATGAACTCCCGGCCTCATCCGACGGGAAAACGTTCACCACGAATCAGGAGATACCATGAGTAAATTACTTATTTTGAAATCCAGCATGATGGGCGCCAGCTCGCAAACCAATTCGCTGATTGATGCTTACGTGGCGGCACGTCGGGCAAAAGGCTTTGCCGATGAAATTGTGGAGCATAATCTGGCGGCTCTGGATTTACCGGTGCTGGATCTTGAGATCTTCAGCGCCCTGCGCGGAGCGGAGAACCCGAGCGACCGCGCGCTTGAGGCTATCGCCCTTTCCGACCGGCTAATTGCAGAGCTTAACGCCAGCGACACGCTTATCATCGGTGCACCAATGTATAACCTCAACGTGCCAACGCCGCTGAAAAACTGGTTCGATCTGGTCGCTCGTGCGGGTAAAACGTTCCGCTATACCGAAAGTTACCCGCTGGGGTTGGTAGAAAACGTCAACGCTATCGTCTTTAGCTCGCGCGGCGGCGTTCACCTCAACCAGCCGACGGATGCGGTAACGCCGTATCTGCGCGCGGTGCTGGGGCTGATTGGCATCAGCGACGTTAGTTTCGTTAATGCGGAAGGGATGGATATGCGCCCGCATGGCCGTGACCAGGGGCTGGCTAACGCCCATGCTGAACTGACGGCGTTACTCTGAACGCCGGGCGGTGGGGGCCTCCACCACCGCCATGATTTCCGGCAGCGCACTCTGCAGTCGCTCAACGGCGACGCGAACGTTTAACGACAGATGCGGCGACTGCGGCCATACCGCATACACCGGCCAGCTGCTGGTATTCACGCCAGGCAACACTTCCTGCAGCATACCCTGCTCCAGCGCTTCCCGCACCAGCCAGTAGGGTAACCAGGCAATACCGCAGCCCGCAATGGCAGCGTCTTTGAGAGCCTGCATATCATCCATCATGATTCGTGCCGTTGGGGTTATCTCTGCTTCACCTGCCTGCCATTTCTGCACGCGCCCGCCCCGGGTATAACCAATAGCATGGTGATGCACGAGGGCATCGGCGGATGCAGGTTCACCGAATGCCTGCAAATAATCAGGGGAGGCACAGAACACCATACCGTGAGAAGCAATCTGCCGTGCCACCAGGCTGCTGCTGTCGGCCAGTTCACCAATACGGATAGCCAGATCGACCCCCTCCTCAACAATATCCACCAGCCGGTCGCTAAACGAGAGAGAAAGCTGGAGCCCTTCATGCTCGCGGGCAAGCGCGGTCAGCAGCGGGGCGATACAGAGACGGCCGAACAACACGGGTAATGAGACGCGAAGGCTACCGTTCACCTGCAGACGATTTTCAGCAAGCGTAGCCTCAGCCTTCTCCATCTCCAGCAGCGCCCGGCGACAGTAGTCATAATAAATCGCCCCCTGTTCGGTAAGACGCAGGCTACGGGTGGTGCGGTGAAACAGCGTCACCCCCAGGCGCGACTCCAGCCTGGCAATCGTTTTGGTGACCGCTGAGCGTGTCAGGAAAAGCTGTTCCGCGGCGCGCGAAAAACTGCCGGCTTCAACGGCGGCAACAAACACCGGAATACTGTTCAGTTCACCCTTCATCTGCATTTTTGTCTGCGCCAGCTATCTGAAATCATGGCATTCATACTACCCTGCGCCACCGGCAAAGTCAGGTATCAGCGAGAATCACTGCTAACGCCAATGAAAGCGATTACACCATATATCATGCCAATAATGTGACATGATAATCAGTCATATGATAATGATTGCTCCTTTGTTACATATCATTTCAGTTAAGAGCAAAGCATGTATTTTAACCGCTATTTAATTACAGTTAATTTATTGTTTAATCATACTTTTATCCAAAAAATACATAAACACTTAGTGTAACCGATTACACTAACGTGATTGGTCTCACATATTTTTGCGTCGAGCTCACCTACCCTTTACATCGATAAAACTGATAATCCAACTGGAGGGCATATGCCTGACAATATAAAACAGGGGCGTTCAAACAGGGCGATGACGTTCTTTGTCTGTTTTCTTGCAGCCCTGGCCGGATTGCTGTTCGGCCTCGACATCGGCGTTATCGCCGGTGCTCTGCCGTTCATTACCACCGAATTCCAGATAAGTGCACACACCCAGGAGTGGGTGGTGAGTTCCATGATGTTTGGTGCCGCCGTCGGTGCCATTGGTAGCGGCTGGCTCTCTTACCGTCTTGGGCGTAAAAAAAGCCTGATGATTGGCGCAATTCTGTTTGTAGCAGGTTCGCTGTGCTCTGCGGCTGCGCCAAACGTAGAAGTGCTGCTTATCTCCCGCGTCCTGCTCGGCCTGGCGGTTGGCGTGGCCTCTTATACCGCACCGCTGTATCTGTCTGAAATCGCACCCGAAAAGATCCGCGGCAGCATGATTTCTATGTACCAGCTGATGATCACCATCGGTATTCTCGGTGCCTATCTGTCCGATACCGCGTTCAGCTATAGCGGCTCCTGGCGCTGGATGTTGGGCGTCATCATCATCCCGGCCCTTCTGCTGCTCGTCGGCGTATTCTTCCTGCCGGACAGCCCGCGCTGGTTTGCGGCCAAGCGCCGCTTCCACGACGCCGAACGTGTACTGCTGCGCCTGCGCGACACCAGCGCAGAAGCCCGCAACGAGCTGGATGAAATTCGTGAAAGTCTGAAGGTGAAACAGTCCGGCTGGGCGCTGTTTAAAGAGAACAGCAACTTCCGCCGCGCGGTGTTCCTTGGCGTGTTGCTGCAGGTGATGCAGCAGTTCACCGGGATGAACGTCATCATGTACTACGCCCCGAAAATTTTTGAACTGGCGGGCTATGCCAACACCACCGAGCAGATGTGGGGAACGGTTATCGTCGGGCTGACCAACGTACTGGCCACCTTTATCGCCATCGGCCTGGTTGACCGCTGGGGCCGTAAACCAACGCTGGTGCTGGGCTTCCTCGTCATGGCGGTCGGCATGGGTATTCTCGGCAGCATGATGCATATGGGTATCCACTCCGCCGCTGCGCAATACTTCGCGGTCGCCATGTTGCTGATGTTTATCGTCGGTTTCGCGATGAGCGCCGGTCCACTGATTTGGGTACTGTGCTCTGAAATCCAGCCGCTGAAAGGGCGTGACTTTGGTATTACCTGTTCCACTGCCACTAACTGGATTGCCAACATGATTGTCGGCGCTACCTTCCTGACCATGCTCAACTCGCTCGGCAACGCCAATACCTTCTGGGTATACGGTGGGCTGAACGTGCTGTTCATCGTGCTGACCCTGTGGCTGGTACCGGAAACCAAACATGTGTCACTCGAACATATTGAACGCAACCTGATGCGCGGCCGCCCGCTTCGTGAGATTGGTGCGCAATAATCGGCCTAAGGCTTCCACTCCTTGCTGGGGTGGAAGCCTTTTCTTGCACTCCGTGGTTCCTCGCTCTATCCTCTGCGCTTATGAAAACCCCTCGTCTCCCCATCGCCATTCAGCAAGCCGTTATGCGCAGCCTGCGGGAAAAACTCGCCCTGGCAAACCTTAAGCTTGAGCGTAACTACCCGGAGCCAAAGCTTGTCTATCAACAGCGCGGCACCGCCGCCGGTACCGCCTGGCTTGAGAGCAACGAAATCCGTCTCAACCCGGTATTGATGATGGAAAATCAGCAGGCGTTTATTGATGAGGTGGTTCCTCACGAGCTGGCGCATATACTGGCGTGGCGGCATTTTGGCCGGGTGGCACCACACGGTAAAGAGTGGAAGTGGATGATGGAAAGCGTTCTTGGCGTTCCCGCCCGCCGCACTCACCAGTTCGAGCTTGAGTCCGTGCGTCGCAACACCTTCCCCTACCGCTGTAAGTGCCAACAGCATCAGTTGACCGTGCGTCGACACAACCGTGTTCTGCGTGGCGAGGCGGTTTATCGCTGCGTGCACTGCGGTGAAGCGCTGATTGCTGAATAACCCGCAGAATTATCAAGAACATTCATGATCTGACTGATTGCATCCAGGAACAACTTTCGCTACGTTGCGGGCTCGTTTTAACACGGAGTGTGTGATGTCCCGTTTGTTGTCCCTTGCTGCTGCATTGGTTGTAGCAGCCAGCCCGGCCCCGTTACTGGCCGAAGGTATTAACAGTTTCTCTCAGGCGAAAGCCGCTGGCGTGAAGGTCAACGCCGACGTTGCCGGGGATTTCTACTGCGGTTGCAAGATAAACTGGCAGGGTAAGAAAGGGGTCGTTGACCTCGAATCCTGCGGTTACAAAGTCAGAAAAAATGAGAACCGTGCCAGCCGTATCGAGTGGGAGCACGTCGTCCCTGCCTGGCAGTTTGGTCATCAGCGCCAGTGCTGGCAGGACGGTGGCCGCAAAAGCTGTGGTAAAGACCCGGTCTATCGCCAGATGGAAAGCGACATGCACAACCTGCAGCCCGCCGTCGGTGAGGTCAATGGCGATCGCGGCAACTTTATGTACAGTCAGTGGAACGGCGGCGAAGGTCAGTACGGCCAGTGCGCCATGAAGGTCGATTTCAAAGGTAAGGTCGCCGAGCCTCCGGCGCGTGCACGTGGCGCCATCGCCCGCACTTACTTCTATATGCGCGACCGCTACCAGCTCTCGCTTTCACGCCAGCAGACACAGCTCTTTAACGCCTGGGACAAGCAGTACCCGGTAAGCGAGTGGGAGTGCGAGCGCGATGAGCGCATCGCGAAATATCAGGGCAACCATAACCCATATGTGCAGCGCGCTTGCCAGGCGCAAAAGAGCTAACCTACACTAGCGACAAATGTAAATAATTTACCCGGATCATCCAGAACTATGCGCATTCCTCGCATTTATCATCCCGAACCACTCGCAGAAGGCAGCCAAGTTGCATTATGCGATGACGCCGCCAACCACGTTGGCCGCGTACTGCGCATGAGCGCAGGCCAGCAGGTACAGCTCTTCGACGGCAGCAACCAGGTGTTTGATGCCGAAATCATTCAGGCCGATAAGAAAAGCGTACGGGTAAGCATCCTGAACGCCACGCTCGACGATCGTGAATCTCCTCTGCACATTCACCTTGGGCAGGTGATGTCGCGTGGCGAAAAAATGGAATTCACTATCCAGAAATCGATTGAGCTTGGTGTAAGCCTCATTACGCCACTTTTATCTGAGCGCTGTGGCGTTAAACTGGATGCTGAGCGCCTGAACAAGAAGCTCCAGCAGTGGCAAAAGATTGCTATCGCCGCCTGCGAGCAGTGTGGTCGGAACCGGGTTCCGGAAATCCGCCCGGTAATGAGTCTTGAAGCGTGGTGCGCCGAGCAGGAAGATGGCCTGAAGCTGAACCTGCACCCGCGCGCCAGCCAGAGTATCAATACCCTGCCGCTGCCGGTTGAACGCATTCGCCTGCTGATTGGCCCGGAAGGTGGGCTGTCGGCGGAAGAAATTGCCATGACCGCACAATATCAGTTTACTGATATCCTGTTGGGACCTCGCGTTCTGCGTACTGAGACAACTGCACTCACCGCTATTACCGCACTGCAGGTGCGTTTTGGCGACCTGGGCTAACGGAGAAGAACAATGATCAAGCTCGGCATCGTGATGGATCCCATTGCGAACATCAACATCAAGAAAGACTCCAGTTTTGCTATGTTGCTGGAAGCACAGCGTCGTGGTTACGAACTCCATTACATGGAAATGAACGACCTGTATCTGATTAACGGTGAAGCGCGCGCCCGTACGCAACTGCTGAGCGTTGAACAGAACTATGACAAATGGTACGAGTTCAGCGGTGAGCAGGATCTGCCGCTGGCGGATCTCGATGTCATCCTGATGCGTAAAGATCCGCCCTTCGATACCGAATTTATCTACGCAACCTACATTCTTGAGCGCGCAGAGGAAAAAGGCACCCTCATCGTTAACAAGCCGCAGAGCCTGCGTGATTGTAACGAAAAGCTGTTCACCGCCTGGTTCTCAGAGCTGACGCCGGAAACCCTGGTCACCCGCAACAAAGCGCAGCTGAAAGCCTTCTGGCAGCAGCACGGCGACATCATCATGAAGCCGCTCGACGGCATGGGTGGTGCCTCTATTTTCCGCGTGAAAGAGAGCGATCCGAACATCGGCGTGATTGCGGAAACCCTGACCGAGCTCGGTACCCGCTACTGCATGGCACAAAACTACCTGCCAGCCATCAAAGACGGTGACAAACGCGTGCTGGTTGTCGATGGCGAACCGGTGCCGTATTGCCTGGCGCGCATTCCGCAGGGCGGCGAAACCCGTGGTAATCTCGCGGCCGGTGGTCGTGGTGAGCCGCGTCCGCTGTCTGAAAGCGACTGGGAAATCGCCCGCAAAGTCGGCCCAACGCTGAAAGCCAAGGGACTGATTTTCGTCGGCCTCGATATCATTGGCGATCGCCTGACCGAAATTAACGTCACCAGCCCGACCTGCATTCGTGAAATAGAAGCCGAGTTCCCGATTTCTATTACCGGAATGCTGATGGACGCTATCGAGAAGCGTCTGGCGAAGTAATCCACGCGACGGGAGGGATCCCGTCTGCGCTCGACAGCACCCGGCGTTTTCCCGCATACTGGGTGCTGCTTTTTAAACCAGGACACAGACCTCAAACGATGAATTTACAGCACCACTTCCTTATTGCTATGCCTGCCCTTCAGGATCCTATCTTCCGCCGCGCCGTGGTCTACATTTGTGAATATAATGAAGACGGAGCGATGGGGATAATCATTAATAAACCACTGGAAAATCTGAAGGTTGAGGGCATCCTGGAAAAGCTGAAGATCGTCCCTGAGCCGCGGGATCCGGCCATTCGTCTGGACAAACCGGTGATGCTCGGCGGGCCGCTGGCTGAGGATCGTGGGTTTATTCTGCACACTCCACCGTCTGATTTCTCATCAAGCATCCGTATTTCTGATAATACCGTGGTGACCACCTCGCGCGACGTGCTGGAAACCCTGGGCACCGCGCAGCAGCCAAGCGAAGTTCTGGTCGCGCTGGGCTATGCTTCCTGGGAAAAGGGTCAACTGGAGCAGGAGATCCTCGATAACGCCTGGCTCACCTCTCCTGCCGACATGAACATCTTGTTTAAAACTCCGATAGCCGATCGCTGGCGCGAGGCCGCCAGGCTGATTGGTATCGATATTGTCACCATGTCTGGCGTCGCGGGGCACGCATGATGAGTGGAACACTTCTCGCTTTTGATTTTGGTACCCGCAGCATCGGCGTTGCTATTGGCCAACGTATTACCGGTACTGCCCGCCCACTGGGCGCTCTGAAAGCCCAGGACGGTACGCCGGACTGGAACGCCGTAGAGCGGCTGCTGAAAGAGTGGCAACCGGAAAACGTCATCGTCGGCCTGCCGCTAAATATGGATGGCACCGAACAGCCGTTAACCGCCAGAGCCCGCAAGTTTGCCAACAAAATTCATGGCCGTTTTGGCGTGCAGGTGACACTCCACGACGAGCGCTTAAGCACGGTAGAAGCGAAGGCTGGACTGTTTGAGCAAGGTGGCTACCGGGCGCTGAACAAAGGCAGCGTCGATTCGGCTTCTGCGGTGGTTATTCTGGAAAGTTTCTTCGAGCAGGGCTACTAAAAAAGTGTTCTCAGCCGGAGGCCTGAAAACAGGCACCCGGCCGTGAATAGGACTAGTGCCGCAGGTGTTCGTTTGCCCAGCTAACGGCCTGGGTACGATTTTTGACACTCAGCTTGCGAAACACATTGTACAGGTGGGTTCGTACCGTGTTTTCACTGATGAACAGCGCTCTCGCAATATCCATGTTAGTTGCGCCATGGCGCAATTCATTGAGGATTTCACACTCGCGTTCGGTCAATGGAATAGACTCAGTGCTCTCAGCATTATTCTCTGCAGAATACATTGCTGGATGCATTACGCTCAATTCGGCGGTTTGCTCGCCATTTAAGACGGCTTTCACCCCTTCGATTAAACGTACTTCATCATCATCATGACGGAATACACCATACAGCGACGGCCACTGCGCCATTTCGTATAACTCGTACTTCTGTGCACTATTGATAATTAACACCTTTGGGGTATCCGCCTGGGTGCGGATAATATCCCGCCAGATACCATTAAGCTTCTTGCCCGAAACGGCGATATCGAATAATACGACAGTACCTTTCGGAAGATGTTGCAACAGTGGTTTATTAATATTGTGAACTTCGACAGAAACCTGTAGTTGATCGCAAAGCCAGGTGGCGAAAGTATTAGCCTGAACTGAAGGGTGCGTAATGAGAACAAGCTGTCGCATTCCCGCTACTTTATCTGATACATCAAGCATTTAAAACTCTCCTTAGTTGATAGCCACCGTCTTGGTGGTTAAATGATGCAAAAATAAAAAGCCAATTTGTTATTATTTTTTAAAAAAACAAAACATATTGAAACAATATTTTATGGGAAACATCCTGTTTCCGTTATCAGGATAGAACGAATGCATCAGAAGTGTCAAAAGATATCCCCACTTTTTTCTAGCTATCAACAATACAATCTAATGTTTTCTGCGTACCTCATCCCCCCTGAATAAGAGAGACAATGCTGAGCCTGACGGTAATTACAGCCGTACGTAGTCACACTGTAATAATACATCATATAACCTCTTATTGAGGATAACATAATCACAACATTAGTATTTATTACGTATTATCTGAAATAACTTTACATAAGCATTTAAAGTAATAAATGATTTAGCGCAAATATTAATAAATAGATTTACTGCGCTGTATTTGATTATCATCAAATAACACCATGAGATCATTATTTAACCACCCGCTGATATATGGCTAAAGTAACCCAGCCGACACCCGCTGCTGATGGCTTTGGGTGAAGGTCTGCATACCAGCCTGCTGCCCGGTTTGCATTACGCCAGGGAGCTGATGGCTTTTCCCCTCGCGGATCAGGTTCGCTACCGCGGGGGTGTTAATAAGGAGCTCATATAGTGCAATTCGCCCGCCTTGTTTTCCGGTCGCCAGCTTTTGTGCCAGCACGGCGCACAGGCTTCCAGCCAGTTGGCTGCGTACGAGATCTTTTTCTGCCCCGGGAAACACATCAGCCAGACGCTCAATCGCCGAGGCCGCCGTACGGGTATGAAGCGTTGCCAGCACCAGATGCCCGGTCTCCGCCGCAGTCAGGGCCAGACGAATAGTTTCACCATCTCGCAGCTCGCCGAGGAGAATCACGTCAGGATCCTGACGCAGCGCCCCTCGCAGTCCGTCGGCAAACGAGGAGCAATGCAGACCAATTTCACGCTGCTGGATCAGGCTTCGTGCACTGGTATGGACAAATTCCACCGGATCTTCAAGCGTGATGATATGCCCGGGTAGCCGGTGGTTAAGCGTATCGACCATCGCCGCGAGGGTGGTGGATTTACCGCTGCCGGTCGCACCGGTGACCAGAATTAACCCGCTTTGTGCTTCCAGTAACGGTTCCAGCGCAGGAGGGAGCGACAGATCAATGAAGCGCGGGCACGCTGTGGGTAAAATACGCAGAGCCAGAGAAAGGCCATTCAGGTTGGCAAAAGCGCTGGCACGCAGCCGCCGTCCGTCTGGCAACTGATGCGCGAAATCAAGCTGATGCTGTTTTTGCAACGCCTGCTGCTGCCCGGTTGTCAGCCAGGCCCTCAGCAAGTGTTCCGGGGTTGGGGCATCCAGCTCTGCCGGTTCAAGCCGTCCATCCCGACGCCATCGTGGCGCTCTGCCGCTGCACAGGTGTAGATCCGAGACGTTATGCTTTACACTAAGCTCCACCAACTCTTGTATATCCATATACCCACCAGGAAAAATGAACGACATTGCGCATAACCTGGCACAGGTCAGGGACAAAATCTCCGCTGCGGCAGAACGCTGCGGCCGCGATTCAGAAGAAGTTACGTTGCTTGCAGTCAGTAAAACAAAGCCTGCGAGCGCCATCGAAGAAGCTATCGCCGCGGGTCAGCTGGCGTTTGGTGAAAACTATGTGCAGGAAGGGGTGGATAAGGTCCGCTATTTCCAGCAAAAGGGGCAACAGAACCTGCAATGGCACTTTATTGGCCCGTTGCAGTCCAACAAAAGCCGCCTGGTCGCCGAACACTTTGACTGGTGCCATACCGTTGATCGTCTGAAGATTGCCACCCGCTTAAGCGAGCAGCGCCCGGCAGAATTACCGCCGCTGAATGTGTTGATTCAGGTAAATATCAGCGACGAACAAAGTAAGTCCGGGATCGCACTCGACGAAGTCGACGCGCTGGCAAAAAGCATTGCCGCGCTGCCGGGCATTACCTTGCGCGGGCTTATGGCCATTCCCGCGCCTGAGTCAGAATATGTAAGGCAGTTTGCCGTCGCCCAGCAAATGGCGGTAGCATTTGCCGAATTGAAAACCCGCTACCCTACGGTAGATACGCTCTCTCTGGGCATGTCGGACGATATGGAAGCTGCCATTGCGGCAGGTAGCACGATGGTGCGCATTGGCACAGCCATTTTTGGTGCGCGCGACTACACAAAATAATAAGGAAAACTGAGGAACGCCATGAAGACGTTGACTTTCCTGCTCTCAACGGTGCTTGAGCTGTATACGATGGTGCTGTTATTGCGCATCTGGATGCAGTGGGCACGCTGTGATTTTTACAACCCGTTCGCCCAGTTTGTGGTGAAAGCCACGCAGCCCATCGTCGGGCCACTGCGCCGTATCATCCCGGCGATGGGTCCGATTGATAGCGCCTCGCTGCTGCTCGCATTTATCCTCTGCGTGCTGAAAGCCATTGTGCTGTTCATGGTCATCACTTTCCAGCCAATCATCTGGATTGCCGCCGTTCTCATTCTGCTGAAAACCATCGGCGTGCTGATTTTCTGGGTGCTGCTGGCGATGGCTATCATGAGCTGGGTCAGCCGTGGGCGTAGCCCGGTTGAGTACGTGCTGATGCAGCTTGCCGATCCGCTGCTGCGCCCGATTCGTAATCTACTGCCGTCGATGGGTGGCATTGATTTCTCACCAATGATTCTGGTGTTGCTGCTGTATGTCATTAACATGGGCATCGCAGAACTGCTGCAGTCAACCGGTAACATGCTGCTGCCGGGGCTGTGGATGGCGCTATGAGTGCCGTAGAAAGCGCTGACGGTACGCTGGTGTTGCGGCTTTATATTCAGCCGAAGGCCAGCCGTGACAGCATTGTGGGTCTGCATGGCGACGAGTTAAAAGTCGCCATCACCGCCCCACCGGTAGACGGCCAGGCCAATGCGCATCTGGTAAAATACCTCGCAAAACAGTTTAAGGTGGCGAAAAGCCAGGTCATCATTGAAAAAGGTGAACTGGGTCGCCACAAGCAGGTCAGGATCATGAATCCGCAAAACATCCCGACGAACGTCGCGGCGCTGACTGATTAGGATATTCCATGCAAAAAGTAGTCCTTGCTACCGGTAATGCCGGTAAAGTGCGTGAGCTCGCCACGCTGCTCAACGATTTTGGTCTTGATATCGTCGCTCAGACTGAGCTTGGCGTAGAGTCGGCGGAAGAAACCGGCCTGACGTTCATTGAGAACGCTATTCTGAAAGCCCGCCACGCGGCGCAAATCACCGGTCTTCCGGCGATTGCCGATGATTCAGGTCTTGCGGTCGATGTGCTGGGCGGCGCGCCGGGGATCTACTCCGCCCGCTACTCCGGCGTTGATGCCAGCGACGAACAGAACCTGCAAAAGCTGCTGGAAACCCTGAAAGACGTGCCGGACGAACAGCGCCAGGCGCAGTTCCACTGTGTGCTGGTGTATCTGCGCCATGCTGAAGATCCGACGCCGCTGGTCTGCCATGGCTGCTGGCCGGGTGTCATTACCCGCGAACGCGCCGGTAACGGCGGTTTCGGCTACGATCCGATTTTCTATGTCCCTTCTGAAGGGAAAACCGCAGCCGAGCTGACCCGTGAAGAGAAAATTGCTATTTCTCATCGCGGTCAGGCGCTGAAACAGTTACTGGAAGCATTACGTAATGGCTAATTTGCCACCGCTCAGTCTTTATATTCACATTCCGTGGTGCGTGCAGAAATGTCCGTACTGCGACTTTAACTCGCACGCGCTGAAGGGCGAAGTGCCGCACGATGATTACGTTCAGCATCTGCTAAACGATCTCGATGCCGACGTGGCTTACGCGCAAGGACGTGAAGTAAAGACCATTTTCATCGGTGGCGGTACGCCGAGCCTGCTTTCAGGCCCTGCGATGCAGACCCTGCTTGACGGCGTGCGCGCACGCCTGACCCTGGCTTCAGATGCAGAAATCACCATGGAAGCCAACCCGGGTACGGTCGAAGCCGATCGCTTCACCGACTATCAGCGTGCCGGGGTTAACCGAATTTCCATCGGTGTGCAGAGTTTTAGCGAGCCCAAGCTCCAGCGGCTGGGGCGCATTCACGGCCCGGAAGAAGCAAAACGCGCGGCGCGACTGGCAAGCGGTCTCGGTTTACGCAGCTTTAACCTCGACCTGATGCATGGCCTTCCTGACCAGAGTCTGGAAGAGGCGCTGGACGACCTGCGCCAGGCGATTGCGCTTAATCCGCCGCACCTGTCGTGGTATCAGTTAACCATCGAGCCGAACACGCTGTTTGGCTCACGCCCGCCGGTGCTGCCGGATGACGATGCGCTGTGGGATATCTTCGAACAGGGCCATCAGCTGCTGAGCGCCGCAGGGTATCAGCAGTACGAAACCTCAGCCTACGCCAAACCGGGTTACCAGTGTCAACACAACCTGAACTACTGGCGCTTTGGTGATTATCTGGGGATTGGCTGCGGCGCGCACGGCAAAGTCACCTTCCCGGATGGGCGCATTTTACGTACCGCCAAAACCCGTCATCCGCGCGGCTATATGGAAGGACGCTATCTGGAGCGCCAGCACGACGTGGCAGTTGAAGATAAACCCTTTGAGTTCTTCATGAACCGCTTTCGCCTACTGGAGCCTGCCCCGCGCGCTGAGTTTCCGCTCTACACCGGTCTGACGGAATCGGCGGTCCGTCCGCAGATTGAAGAAGCGCTGAAACAGGGTTATCTCACCGAGTGTGACCAGTTCTGGCAAATCACCGAGCACGGAAAACTGTTCTTAAACTCCCTCCTTGAGCTGTTCCTCGCCGAAGAGTCCTGAAGCCAGATTCCAGATTTTACCCTCCACTCTGCCTGACGAAGCAAAAACTGGCAGAGTGCGGGGATGGACATTATTCATTCTTATGCAAAACAGCTCAGGCGAGAGCTGACGACAGAAGAAAGGCATCTCTGGTATCTGTTACGCGGCCGCCGGTTTTCTCGTTACAAGTTTCGCCGACAACACCCCATAGGCAACTATATTGTTGATTTTGCCTGCTGCGAAGCGCATTTGGTTGTCGAACTGGATGGCGGACAGCACGACGAAAGAGCGCAATATGACCGGCAAAGAACCGCCTGGTTAAATGCGAAAGGATGGGAAGTCATTCGTTTCTGGAATAACGAGTTATGGAGTAATGAAGAGGCTGTATTAGACCAACTGCTTGAGGTTCTGCAAACGCTGCTACCCTCACCCCAGCCCTCTCCCTGAAAGGGAGAGGGTTAGGGTGAGGGGAAAAAATCTTACTTCAACGACCCTACCAGCGTTTTACGGCTGTCTTCCAGCGACACAACGCGGGAGCAAACGTCTTTACCAAACTTCTGGAAATCATCTTCCTGATTCTTCCATTCATTCTGGATCGCGGTCTGCAGGCCGCCGAGGCTGCCTAAAATCCCCTGCAGCGGGTTACCGCCGCCTTTCAGCACCGCTTTGGCGCCAACTTCATTAATGCTGTCCTGCAGAATGCCGCCCATCGCCTGATTCACCAGCTGCTGTCCGTCAGCACGCACCTGATCGATGGCTTTATAGTGGAAGGTTAACCCATCGGTGCGGTGCTCAATGATGCGGTTCATCTGGGTTTTCAGCTGCGCATCAAGCTTGGTCAAACGCCCGCGCATGCTGCTGCTTTCACCAACCTGCTCGGTGATGATTTTATCCAGCGCGATGCGGCTTTTCTCAACGCGGGTACGAGCACCCTCATCAATCCACGGCAGCGCGGTGCGCAGCTCGGTCTGGTAATCTTTCGCCTGTTCACGCTGGGCAGCGGTCAGATTGCGCGCCTGGCCGTTGAAGGTCACGCTGCCATCCGGTTTGATGACCAGATTGCCGTTCTCCCCTTTCACCTGCACGGTTTGTGGGCTCAAAATCACATCGTCACGCGGGGTGACACTGCACTGATAATCGGCCTGTGCCGCAAAGGCGGTTACCGTCAGCGCCGCCGCAAGCAGCGTTTTGCGCATCATATTCTTCCCTCAATACAAAACGGGCCGGCAATTGCCGGCCCTTTCTTTAACTTAGTCCCACCAGACGTCGAAAAGTTCGCTGATGCGCACATCTTCAAATTTGTGCTCTTCCAGCCACTTACGAACGGTAGCCTGATGCTCTTCGGTACATTTACCGACTTCCTGCATGCAGACCAGCCCTTCCCAGGCCAGATAGCCACTGCCGTCAAACGCCAGCTTGTTTGGCTCAATGACTTCATTGATAAAGTCATCAACCACTTTATCGATCTGCTCTTCGCTGGTGCCTTCCGGAAAACGCCAGGCGACCGAAAATCCTAATTCCTGGAATTCGTCGATATGCATTTTCTTACGCAGACGACGGCTACGGTTCTTTGCCATTATTTCACCCTCTCGAACATTAAGTCCCATACGCCGTGGCCAAGACGATGGCCACGTTGTTCAAATTTGGTTACCGGACGTGATTCCGGACGCGGTACGAAGTCGTTGCTCTCAGACAGGTTTTTATACCCTTCGAGCGAGGACATGACCTCCAGCATATGTTCTGCATACGCTTCCCAGTCAGTCGCCATGTGGAATACACCACCGAGCTTCAGCTTGCTTTTAATCAGTTCTGCAAACGGTACCTGAACGATACGGCGCTTATTATGACGCGCTTTATGCCACGGGTCAGGGAAAAAGAGCTGAACCATGTTCAAAGAATTGTCAGGAATCATTTTGTGCAGCACTTCAACCGCGTCGTGACACATCACACGCAGGTTATCGACACCCTCTTCATGAGCAGAGCTCAGGCAGGCGCCCACGCCCGGCGAATGCACTTCAATACCGAGGAAATTTTGCTCCGGCTTTGCTTTCGCCATCGCCACCAGCGATGCGCCCATACCAAAACCAATTTCCAGCGTGACTGGCGCGCAGCGGCCAAACAGCGTGTCGAAGTCGACCGGCTCTTCGCTGAACTCGACGCCCATCACCGGCCAGTAGTTATCCAGCGCGTGCTGTTGTCCTTTGGTCAGGCGCCCCTGGCGACGGACGAAGCTACGAATACGGCGCAGCGGGCGGCCGTTTTCATCAAAATCCGGTGAAATGACGTCGTTATTCATAAAAATTAAGTCTGCTTGTGAGAGTGTTCGGGAAACGGGCATTATCCAAAGTTAGGGATAGTATGCAAGCATGGGAAAGATCCTGTTTACAGCATTGTGCCGCTGTGCTGGAATTTGCCTCCCTGTTATTACGAATCGGTGACCATGCAAGCCTCTCAATTTTCAGCCCAGGTTCTGGACTGGTACGACAAATACGGGCGTAAAACTCTGCCCTGGCAAATTGAAAAGACGCCCTACAAAGTATGGCTCTCAGAGGTGATGTTGCAACAAACTCAGGTCACCACCGTTATCCCCTATTTTGAACGCTTTATGGCGCAATTCCCCACGGTTACCGATCTGGCGAACGCGCCGCTGGATGAAGTGTTGCACCTGTGGACCGGTCTTGGCTATTACGCCCGTGCGCGCAATTTGCATAAGGCGGCTCAACAGGTTGCCAGCCTGCACAAGGGAAAATTCCCGGAAACCTATGAAGAAGTGGCCGCCCTTCCCGGCGTCGGGCGCTCTACGGCAGGGGCGATCCTCTCATTATCGCTCGGCAAGCATTTCCCCATTCTCGACGGCAACGTCAAGCGCGTGCTGGCACGTGCTTATGCCATCGGCGGCTGGCCGGGGAAAAAAGAGGTAGAGAATCGCCTGTGGCAAATCAGCGAAGAAGTCACTCCGGCAAAAGGGGTTGAGCGCTTTAATCAGGCAATGATGGATCTGGGTGCCATGGTCTGTACGCGTACTAAACCCAAGTGCGATCTGTGTCCACTCAACAACCTGTGCATTGCTGAAGCCAACCACAGCTGGGCGCAGTATCCGGGCAAGAAACCGAAGCAGACTATTCCTGAACGCACCGGTTATTTCCTTATTATGCAGCAACACGACGACGTGTTTCTGCAGCAGCGGCCGCCGGTCGGCCTGTGGGGCGGGCTGTTCTGCTTCCCGCAGTTCGAAACCGAAGAAGCCCTGCGTCAGTGGCTGGCGCAGCGGCAGATAAATGCGGATAATCTCAGCCAGCAGACCGCTTTTCGTCACACATTCAGCCACTTCCATCTGGATATTGTGCCAATGTGGCTGGATGTGCAGTCCAGTGCCTCATGCATGGATGAAGGCAGCGCTCTCTGGTATAACTTAGCCCAGCCACCGGCCGTCGGGCTGGCGGCTCCCGTGGAGCGTTTGTTACAGCAGTTACGCACCGGAGCGCTGGCATAGCGCCCTGGTCGAAAAAGAGGATATATCATGAGCAGAACTATTTTTTGTACTTTCCTGCAGCGCGACGCAGACGGCCAGGACTTTCAGCTTTACCCGGGCGAACTCGGCAAGCGCATCTACAACGAAATCTCAAAAGAAGCCTGGGGACAGTGGCAGCATAAGCAGACCATGTTGATTAATGAGAAAAAACTCAACATGATGAACCCGGAGCATCGCAAGCTGCTGGAGCAGGAGATGGTTAACTTCCTGTTTGAAGGCAAAGACGTGCATATCGAAGGCTACACGCCGCCGGAAAAACCATAAGGGCCCGACGGCCCTTACAACAAACACAACACGCACTCCCGGAATGATGAAAAAATTATTAGCGCTAGCCTTGATTGCGCCGTTGCTCGTTTCTTGTTCCAGCTCCAATAAAAAAGGCGACAGCTACAACGAGGCCTGGGAAAAGGACACCAACGGTTTTGATATTCTGATGGGGCAGTTTGCTCACAACATCGAGAATATCTGGGGGTATAACGAAGTTCTGTTGGCAGGGCCGAAGGACTACGTGAAGTATACCGATCAGTATCAGACCCGTAGCCACATCAACTTTGATGAGGGGACCATTACCGTCGAAACCATCGCCGGGACGGAACCTGCAGCGCGCCTGCGTCAGACCATCATCAAAACCCTGCTGATGGGCGACGATCCGAGCTCGGTCGATCTCTACTCCGATGCCGACGATATTCAGATCTCTAAAGAGCCGTTCCTGTATGGCCAGGTGGTCGACAACACCGGGCAACCGATTCGCTGGCAAGGACGTGCGGCGAACTATGCCGACTGGCTGATTCAGAACCGCCTGAAGAGCCGCAACAACGGCTTGCACATCATCTATAGCGTGACCATCAACCTGGTGCCGAACCACCTCGATAAGCGTGCACATAAGTACATCGGCATGGTACGTAAGGCTTCGCATAAGTACGGCGTTGATGAATCCCTGATCCTCGCGATTATGCAGACGGAATCGTCGTTTAACCCGTATGCGGTGAGCAACGCCGACGCCCTCGGCCTGATGCAGGTCGTACAGCACAGCGCCGGGAAAGACGTGTACCGTTCGCAAGGGAAATCCGGCACGCCGAGCCGCAGCTTCCTGTTCGACCCGGCAAGCAATATCGACACCGGTACGGCGTATCTGGCAATGCTGAACAACGTCTATCTTTCCGGCATCGATAACCCGACCTCACGTCGTTACGCGGTCATTACCGCCTACAACGGCGGTGCGGGCAGCGTGCTGCGGGTGTTCTCCAGCGATAAAGCGCAGGCGGCGAACATCATCAACAACATGGCGCCAGGTGATGTCTATCAGACGCTCACCACTCGCCACCCGTCGGCTGAGTCACGCCGCTATTTGTATAAAGTGAATAGCGCGCAGAAAGGCTATCGTCGTAAGTAATTCCTCGTAAACCTCTTCCGCAAGGGAGAGGTTTTTCTTATACATGATGCATAAATGTTAACTGCGTCACTATTTAGCGCTGCAAAATTAAAATCATTGCATTTTTTTGCGGAAAGTAACAAAAAGCCTCGTACCATACCGATAGAATCTCACCAAATTCATACCCGTGAATGTTTCTAACAGAACACTTATTCCGCTCTCTTGTGAGGAAAGTAACAATGAACCTGAAGCTGCAGCTTAAAATTTTGTCATTTCTGCAGTTCTGTCTATGGGGTAGCTGGCTGACCACGCTCGGCACCTACATGATAGTCACCCTGAAGTTCGACGGCGTTTCTGTCGGTACGGTCTACAGCTCCTTAGGGATTGCGGCGGTCTTTATGCCAACCTTACTGGGGATAGTGGCGGATAAATGGATCAGTGCAAAATGGCTTTACGCCTTCTGCCATCTGGTGGGTGCTGCGACGTTATTTATCGCCGCCGGGGTAACTACACCGGGCATGATGTTCTTTGTTATCTTGCTCAACTCGCTGGCCTACATGCCGACACTTGGGCTGATTAACACTATCTCTTACTACCGTCTGAAAACCGCCGGTATGGATATCGTGACGGCGTTCCCGCCTATCCGTATCTGGGGCACCATCGGCTTTATCGCGGCGATGTGGGCAGTGAGCTTCGGCGGCTTTGAAATGAGCCACATGCAGCTCTACATCGGTGCGGCCCTGTCCGTGGCGCTGGCACTCTTTACCCTGACGCTGCCGCATGTTCCGGTATCTAACCAGCAGAAGAGCCTCACCTGGAGCACCATGCTCGGCCTCGATGCCTTCGCGTTGTTCAAAAACAAGCGTATGGCGGTATTCTTCATCTTCGCAATGCTGCTCGGTGCTGAACTGCAGATAACCAACATGTTCGGTAACACCTTCCTGCACAGCTTCGACAAAGATCCAATGTTTGCCAGCAGCTTTATCGTGCAGCACGCTTCGGTGATGATGTCGATTTCGCAGATGTCTGAAACCCTGTTCATCCTGACCATCCCGTTCTTCCTGAGCCGTTATGGCATTAAGAAAGTCATGATGATCAGTATCTTCGCATGGATGTTCCGCTTTGGTCTGTTCGCCTACGGCGACCCGACGCCGTTCGGTAGCATCCTGCTGGTTCTGTCGATGATTGTTTACGGCTGCGCCTTCGACTTCTTCAACATCTCCGGCTCGGTGTTCGTTGAGAAAGAAGTGAAACCTGAAATCCGCGCCAGCGCCCAGGGCATGTTCCTGATGATGACCAACGGCTTCGGCTGTATCCTCGGCGGTATGGTGAGCGGTAAGGTCGTTGAGATGTACACCCTGAGCGGTGTCACTGACTGGAAATCCGTGTGGCTGATTTTCGCCGGATACTCTCTGGTTCTGGCCGTCGCGTTCTACTCCCTGTTCAAGTACAAGCACGTTCGTGTTCCGGCAGGCGCTCAGCCCGTCGCCCACTAAGTCCTTCTCATCCTCTCCCCCTGCGGGAGAGGATGCTATATTTCCCCCAGCACCCACGCCACCGACAGCAAATCAGCGCTTCCGCCCGGGCTTAAGTTACGCTCCACCAGCGCCCTGTTCATGGCCTCCAGCGCCGCCAGATCCCAACCCTCTTTCAGCAACCGCTGCGCATAG
The DNA here is from genome assembly GCF_003634235.1 of Yokenella regensburgei. Taxonomy (NCBI): domain Bacteria; kingdom Pseudomonadati; phylum Pseudomonadota; class Gammaproteobacteria; order Enterobacterales; family Enterobacteriaceae; genus Yokenella; species Yokenella regensburgei. The sequence goes on from NZ_RBIZ01000004.1 coordinate 426,983, forward strand.
CGTTGAACATAATGCAGACCTTCAATGCCGCCGCGCGACACCAGATTACTGTCCGGGTTGACCGCCATCAGCCGCAGCAGCCGTTCGTGCAAACTAACGCCCGGTACACTTCGCGCCATCGCAAAACCACTCTCGGCTTCACCGCGCGCGCCGGTCAGGCCGTACTGCTGAAACTGACGTTCACCGGCGGTGGTTGCCACACTTTTTCCCGCCAGTTCACGCTGCACCATGCCGCGACACATCTCGCTCACCGCCTGACACAGCGCGTCGGCGCTAAGCCTGCGCGCCTGGCCACGCAACCTTCCGGCGGCAAAACAGAGTAACCCCAGCGCGAAAATCCCGCCTTTGTGGGTGTTGACCCCGTTGGTGGCCGCGAGCATCGCCTGTTCGCAGGCAATGCCGAACGGGCGCAGCCTGCGCAGCTGCTCGCTCACCGGAAAGTGCGCATACGCAAAACCGGCGGCTTCAAAACGGCGAAACCAGGGGGTGATGGCGGCAATACTGCGGGTAAACAGCGCGTAATCCATATCGCGATGTGAACCGCTGTTGGCGCGGTCCACCAGCCCCGGCTTTGGCGTCAGGTTCAGCTCGTGCCATAGTGCCGCTTCGGCAAGCGCCGGGACATCCGCAGCGCGCGGTTTAGTCGCGAGTAAACCAGTCATCAATCAATTTCTCCACGCGGGATACCACCTGATCCTGAGGGTGGCGGCGAGAACGCGCACAGGCGTGCGCAGGCTCATCGCACAGCAGGCAGCGGCGCATGTCGTTGCCCAGGGATTTACGCCCTACCGGACCCAGCGTGGGACAGATGACGTCCAGATCCCACAGCCGGCCCAGCGGATGCGTCTGCTCGAGCATCGCACAGTGGGCTTTGATTTCCGTTGCCGAATGCTCCACGCACCACAGCGCCTCTGGCCCGGTGGGTAACCATAGCACCTGCCGGTCGAGTACGCGCCAGCGCTGCTGCCACAGCAGCTGGTCGCAGGCCTGCAGCGCTACCCCCATACTGTTGCGATAACGAATACTGTCTTTCACCGCGCCCGGCGTCACCAGAGTCAGTGAAATCACCGGTTGCTGGTAGTGAGTTAGCCAGTCTGCCTGCCGCGCTGCGCGGCTATCTTTCGCCGCCAACAGCGCATCCAGGCTGACCACCGGCACTTCGGGGGTCAGCACGCTCATTACTCGCTCTCCTTCACCTGACGAACAACGTCAATCACGCTACCGTCGCGGTAGCGGATAACGCCGACGATTTTATCGGTAAACTCAATCGCTTTGGGGACTCCGGTGAGCGCTATCGCGCGCTCGTACAGCGCCGTAATATCCACCACTTTCAGGCCAGCGGCCTCTAAACGCTCGCGGATCTCCGGGCGCGCCGGGTTCACCGCAATGCCGTGATCGGTCACCAGCACGTCAATGCTTTCACCCGGGGTCAGGCGGGTCGTTACCCGTTTCACCACCGTTGGAATACGGCTACGCAGCAGTGGGGCGACAACGATGGTCAGGTTAGCCGCCGCCGCCACGTCACAGTGACCGCCGGATGCACCGCGCATTACGCCGTCGGATCCGGTGATCACGTTAACGTTAAAATCGACGTCAATCTCCAGCGCGCTGAGGATAACCACATCCAGCTGATCGCAGCTCGCCGCCTTACTGCCGGGGTTAGCGTAAACGTTGGTGGAGATCTCCACGTGATCAGGGTTACGCGCCAGCGACGCCGCCGCCTGCCCGTCAAAACACTGGGTATCGAGGAGTTTTTCAATAAGCCCCTGCTCGTGCAGGTCAACCAGGCTGCCGGTGATCCCGCCGAGAGCAAAACGTGCTTTTACCCCCGCGCGCTGCATTTTCTCACCCATAAAGCGGGTGCAGGCGGTAGCCGCCGCGCCAGAGCCAGTCTGCATTGAGAAGCCATCGTAGAAGTAGCCGGAGTGCTCAATCACCTCTGCCGCGTTGCGGGCAATCATCAGCTCACGCGGGTTGCTGGTCACGCGCGCCGCGCCGACGCTGATTTTCGCCGGGTCGCCCACGCTCTCCACCTGTACGATGTAATCCACCTGATCCTGCACCAGGCTCGCGGGCATATTCGGAAACGGCACCAGGCTTTCTGTCAGCAATATCACCTTGCTGGCAAACTGCGCGTCCACCATGGCGTATCCCAAAGAACCGCAGCAGGATGCCCCGCTGCTGCCGTTGGCATTGCCGAATTCGTCGCTGCATGGAACGCCGAGGAACGCGACGTCAATTTTCAGCTCACCGTCCTGCAGCAGCTTCACGCGGCCACCGTGTGAGTGAATTTGTACCGGCTCATCCATCAGGCCATGAGAGATAGCGTCCGCCAGTTTGCCACGCATGCCGGAGGTGTAGATCCGGCGAATAACGCCGCTGCGGATGTGCTCAATCAGCGCATCGTTGCAGGTCATCAGCGAGCTGGAGGCGAGGGTCAGATTTTTGAATCCCATCTGCGCGAGCAACGCGACCACCCGGTTAATCACCCGGTCTCCCTCGCGGAAAGCATGGTGGAACGAAATGGTCATTCCGTCCTGCAGCCCGCTTTTAATGACGGCCTGTTCCAGGGTTTCGCACAGCTTGCGCTGGTGTTTGTCGGTGACATCGTCAAGCCACGGAGTGGCGCTGTGCGCGCGGTCGAACGGCGCTAAGTCCCGCAAATGCGGATACTGAATGTGGAGAAGTTCTGTCTGGTTCATGGCTCTGTCCTTAGCGACGTACACCCGAAGCGGCAGCGCGCTCCAGGACCATTTGCGCGTGGTTGATGATAGGCGCATCGACCATTTTGCCGTTGAGCGATACCACGCCAAGGCCGTTACGTTCGCCCTCTTCTGCGGCTTCAATCACCCGCTGCGCGTGGTCAACTTCCTGCTGTGTTGGCGCATAGGCATTGTGCAGCAGATCTATCTGACGCGGGTTGATGAGTGATTTGCCGTTAAAGCCCATCTTGCGAATCAGCTCAACTTCGCGCAGGAACCCCGCTTCGTCGTTAACGTCGGACCACACCACGTCAAACGCATCAATCCCGGCGGCACGTGCCGCGTGCAGTACCGCACAGCGGGCATAGAACAGCTCGGTGCCGTCGCCGCGCTCGGTTTGCATGTCCATCACATAATCAAAGGCCGCCAGCGCAATGCCGATAAGGCGCGGAGAGCTACGGGCAATCGCTACCGCGTTGATAACCCCCACCGCAGATTCAATCGCCGCCATCACTTTGGTAGAGCCCACTTCCCGGCCGCACGCTTGTTCGATGCGCTCCAGGTGTCCTTCCAGTTCGGCAACGTCTTCTGGCGTATCGGTTTTAGGCAGGCGAATGACGTCCACGCCCGCACGGACCGCGGCTTCAAGATCGAGCAGGCCAAAGGGCGTACTGAGCGGGTTGATGCGTACCACGGTTTCAATATCCTGGTACATCGGGTGCTGGAGCGCGTGGAACACTAGCATCCGCGCGGTGTCTTTTTCGCGCAGCGCCACGGCGTCTTCAAGATCGAACATAATGGAGTCAGGGCGATAGATAAACGCCGTGGAGAGCATGGCAGCATTGGCTCCCGGAAGGAACAGCATACTGCGGCGGAGTTTGTTCATTGGAGTTTCTCCCACTCTGGCTCTGTGACTTCCGCGGCGCGCATCAGGGCGCTCTGCAGGCGGGCACGAATCACGCAATCCAGAGCCCCTTTATCTTCGATAATGATGAGTCCCTGCCGAACGCCCATTGCGCGCAGCGTGTCGTTCACCACCTGGCGAATTTGCTCGCCAAACTGCTTCATCACTTCACTGTGGATGACCACTTCCAGCTCGCCGTCGGCGGGGGAAATTTTCACCATCAGGTCGCTGGACTCCTGCGTTCCGGCCAGCGCCTCCCTTACAATTTTCATAGTTTTTTCCTGGTATTTAAGCGACGTCCGCGCTGGCGGCAAAGCGGGCCTCCAGATGCGTGAACGTGGTCTGCGGCACGATCTCCTGTATGCGCGAGAACTGCCGGGTTTTTAATAAACGGCGGACTTCAGAGGCAGAAATTGCGCTGCCGGTGGCTTTTATGCGCGGGATCTCCACCACCTCAACCGCGCCGGAAAGCAGTGTGTGCATCGTGTGGTTGTACTGACGGGTGATATCGCAAAACGGCTCAGAGCCGATAAAACGATGGGTAATACCCAACGCCGGGGCAATGTAGTCGCGGAAGATGAGCACATCGATTTCGCTCCACGCCTGCTGCACCAGGCCGCTCTCTTTAAGGAAATAGGCCGGGAAAGTGGCACGTGAAATGATGTACTGCGATCCCTCGTGCAGAGTGATATTAGGCAGGTGCGCGACCCCCGCTTTCACCATCGCCAGACGGTCGCGGAACGGGAAGAACGAAGCGTCTTCCCGCACGACGAAGAGGTGCAGCCAGTCGCAGCTACGCGCCGCCTGCTCCACCAGATGACGATGCCCGAGGGTGAACGGATTAGCGTTCATCACAATGGCACCGATTCTGGCGCCAGGCCTGCGCTGTTGGGCAAGCGATCGGCAGTAGCGGGCAATCCCTTGCGGGGTGTTCTCCATTAAGACGGCGTTGTCACCGCTCTGGGCAATCGGCCAGAAACCGCTGCTCTGAAAACGCTCCCGATTGCAGGGGCGTGTACAGAGGAAAAGGTGAAAATGGCCGGTTGCCAGCGCCAGATTCTCCACTTCCCCCAGCAGGCGAGCGCTGAGGTTTTCGCCCCGCAAACGCTCGTCTACCGCTACGCACTTGATGACGTTCGCCGCGAGCCCGGCGCAGCCTACCAGGCTGCCGTCTTTCCAGGCTTCAACAACCCAGGTGATGTCGCTGTCCATACCTAACCCGCTGTCGGCCAGCAGGTAGCGGATCTGGCTCATCCGTTCCGGGTGCTTCAGAACCTCGGTGATGCGAAAGTCAATCATGATGCCCTGCCGTTCCTCAGTGCGCTGCCGTCAGCTGCTGCGCGGGTGCGTCCATAATCACGTTGCTGAGATGGCCGATGTGCTCAATCTCCACCTCAATACGATCGCCTGCGTTCATAAACAGCGGCGGCGTGCGTTTTTTGCCAACACCACCGGGCGACCCGGTGATGATCACATCGCCCGGGCTAAGGCGGGTGAAGGTACTGATGTATTCAATCAGCTCCGCCACTTTGTGGATCATGCTGGCGGTGTTGTCCTCCTGCACCATACGGCCGTTAAGCCAGGTGCGGATGGCCAGCTGATGCGGGTCAGGGATTTCATCCGCCGTGGTCATCCATGGACCAAACGCCCCGGTCTGCCGCCAGTTTTTCCCGGCGGTAAACCAGGTGTGCTGCCAGTCGCGGGCGGAACCATCCATGTAGCAGCTGTAACCCCCCACGTGCTCCAGGGCCGCGCTGCGGGAGATATTCTCCCCGCCCTTACCGATAATGACCGCCAGTTCACCTTCATAATCAAATTCACAAGAGTGACGCGGCTTCAGCACCGGCGCGTTGTGGCCAGTCTGCGAATCCGGGAAGCGGACAAACAGCGTCGGCGCCGGGTTGTGCTGGTCAAACTCTTTGCGCTTTTCGGCATAGTTCATACCGACACACAGGATCTTTTCCGGGTGTTCAATCACCGGCAAAAACTGCAGCGCGTTCAGCGCGTAGTCGCTGATTTCGCTGGCATATTGTTGCGCGTCGTTCAGCGCATCGGCGGCCAGCAGGGCTTTTAAATCGGCGTAGCGGGTGCCAATACGTCGGCCTAAATCGACCACCCCATCGGCCTTCACGATGCCGTAGCTGCGGGTCCCCTGGTGGGTAAAGCTTGCAAGTTTCATAGTGGTTCCTGAAATACATCAATCAAATAAGGAAGTTGCCAAGGACAAGCAGGGAAACCGAGACGTTGATAGCGCCGCCGATGCGGGTAGCAATCTGCGCGAACGGCATCAGGCTCATTCGGTTACCTGCGGTCAGAATGGCGACGTCACCGGTACCGCCCTGGCCGCTCTGGCAGCAGGAAACGATGGCGACATCAATCGGGTGCATACCGATCTTTTTACCGACGAAGAAGCCGGTCGCGACCAGTGCCGAAACGGTGCTGATGATGACCAGCAGGTTCGTGATGTTGAATGCAGCAACCAGCTCTTCCCATGGCGTAATCGCCACGCCCACGGCGAACAGGATCGGGTAGGTCACGGAGGTCTGGAAGAATTTGTACACTACCTGCGAGCCTTCAAGGATGCGCGGAGAAACACCGTGCGCCAGCTTGATGAAGACGGCGATGAACAGCATGCCAACCGGTGCCGGCAGGCCAATCAGTTTATGGCCGAGCATGCCGAGCATATAGAGCAGCACCGCCAACAGCGCGCCGGAAGCGATGGTCGCTACGTCAACTTTGCCGCTGAAGATCGCCGCAGGAGCTTCGTTTTTCGCATCTGCTTTGCTGTCCGGCATCAGTTGACCTTCGCCGGTCAGGTGCGGATAGCGTTTACCCAGCTGGTTCAGACAACCGGAGATAACGATAGCCGTCAGGCTACCCAGCATCACCATCGGCAGAATACGCCCCAGCGCCACGCCCTGATCCATATGCAGCAGGGTCGCATAACCGATGGAGAGCGGGATCGCCCCTTCGCCAACGCCGCCGGCCATGATGGGCAGAATAATGAAGAAGAAGATCTGGAACGGTTCGAGACCCAGCGCCAGACCGACGCCCATCCCGACAATCATGCCGACGATTTCACCGCACAGCATCGGGAAGAAAATACGCAGGAAGCCCTGAATCAGCGTGGTGCGATTCATGCTCATGATGCTGCCGACAATAATGCAGCAGATATAGAGATACAGAATGTTGGTAGATTTATAGAATTTGGTGGTCGACTCGACCACCACGTCCGGCAGCAGGCCGTAATACACCAGCGCAGACGGGATGAAGGTCGCGCAGATTGCCGCCGCCCCCAGCTTGCCGATAATCGGTAAACGTTTACCGAACTCACCGCAGGCAAAACCGAAGAACGCCAGGGTGGCAACCATCACCACAATGTCGCTTGGCAGTTTACCGCCCAGGCAGTCAATGGCAATAAGCGCACCGGCTAACAAAAACAGTGGCAGAGGAATAATCCCCACCTTCCAGGTATCCATAATATGCCACCACTTCTCTTTGAGAGAGCGCTTTGGAATATCTATCGGGTCGTGGGTAACAGAAAAAGAATCATCAGTTGTGCTCATGAGTAAGCCCCTTAGTTATTTTGCATTGTCAGAGTAGTGAGGCAATGACGCACTTTATGTGAGGAAATGCAGATAACAACCGAAGTTTTAATGGCACCTATGGTTTTTATGGTTTCTATTATTTTTTTGTGAGAAGCACCTTATTTTTTAGCGTGGTTTTTATGGTTTTTATTCTCTGCAGGCCGCGCTGTGCAAAGGATCACAAGTTTCCGGCAAAACGCCCGCAGCGATGGGAAAGAGTGATACAGTGAGCGCCCGACAAGTTACGCGCGTGATAATCATGAAGTTGTCATTTCAGATAAAACTCTTTATTTCCCTGGTCGCGTTTTTCTCGATTCTGTTCGCGCTGCTGGGCGGATATTATTACGTCGATGTCGGCCGTCAGCTTTACCAGGAGATGAGTGCTCGTGCCAGAATTCAGGCAGAGGAAATTGCGCTTATTCCGAATTTACGTAAAGAGATCGAGCAAAAAGATATTGCGGCAATTACTCCCTTCATGCGCCAGATTGCTCAGCACAGCGACGCCAGCTTTATTGTTATTGGCGATAACCACGGTATCCATTTATTTCATTCGGTATTCAGCGACCGCGTTGGCACCAAACTGGTCGGCGGTGATAACCAGGAAGTGCTGGAGGGGAAAACCACCATCACTATCCGCAAAGGCGGCTTAGGCATTTCGCTGCGTAGCAAAGCACCGGTGTTCAACGATGCGGGCCAGGTCGTGGGGATTGTCTCCGTCGGCTACCTCACCAGCTATCTCGACAGCATCACGGTCAATAAGGTAGTGAACATCCTGATTGCGGCGGTACTGCTGCTGACAGCCCTCTTTGTGTTCTCGTGGTTTTTCACCCGCAGCATTAAGAAACAGATTTTCTCGCTTGAACCCCGCGAGATTGGCCTGCTGGTACGCCAGCAAAAAGCGTTGATGGAGTCGATTTACGAAGGGGTTATCGCCATCGATAAAAACATGCGCATTGAGGTTATCAACCAGGCGGCGCGTAAGCTTCTGGGCTTAAGCCAGCCCACCCGCCACCTGCGCGGGCAGCTGATTACGCAAGTCATTGAGCCGGTATCGTTCTTTGAGCTCCAGCATATGCTCGAGAAAGACACCCACGACGAAATCTGCCATTTCAACCAGCTCAACGTCATTGCGAGCCGGGTGCGGATAATGCTGGAAAACTCGCTGCAGGGCTGGGTTATCACCTTCCGCGATCGCAACGAAATAGACTCACTGAGCGCCCAGCTAAGCCAGGTAAAACGCTACGTCGATAACCTGCGCATCATGCGCCACGAGCAGCTTAACCGGATGACCACGCTCTCGGGTCTGCTGCATATGGGACGCTATGATGAAGCCATTCGCTATATCCAGGCACAGTCAGAGCACGCCCAGGAGCTGCTCGACTTTATCTCTTCGCGCTTCAGTTCGCCGACGCTCTGCGGGCTGCTGCTCGGCAAAGCGGCGCGCGCCCGCGAAAAAGGCGTCGAACTGGCGTTTGATGCCGGTTGTCTTATGGACAGGCCCTTCACCGGCCTTGCAGAATCGGAGCTTATTTCAATCATCGGCAACCTGCTGGACAACGCCATTGAAGCCACCCAGCGCGCACCTTTACCGCACGATCCGGTCGATGTGCTGATCCAGCTTAACGACAGGGAGCTGCTTATTGAAGTCGCGGATCGCGGCATTGGCATTAAACCAGAAATCCGCGAACGTATTTTTGAACGCGGCGTCACCACCAAAACCCGGGGCGATCACGGCATCGGTCTTTATCTTATCGAGAGCTACGTGACTCAGGTGGGCGGAACTATCGAAGTGGCAGACAACATGCCACGCGGCACGATATTTTCTTTATTTATTCCTGCCGACGGCGGTCACATACGCCAGGGTCAGGATCCAGAAGAGACAGATTATGCAACACACTGACATCATCGACGTAATTATCGTGGAGGACGAGCCGGAACTTGCTGAGCTTCACGCAGAGCTTATCAAGAAGCACCCCCGGATGCGTCTGGTGGGGATGGCGGCATCGCTATCGCAGGCGCACGCGCTTATCAACCAGCACCATCCGCAGCTGATGCTGCTCGACAACTATCTGCCCGACGGTAAAGGCATCACCCTTATCAGCGATCCGCTACTGGCACGCGCGAACTGCTCGGTGATCTTTATCACCGCCGCCAGCGATATGGATACCTGCAGCCTGGCCATTCGCAACGGCGCTTTTGACTACATTCTGAAGCCAGTGTCCTGGAAACGCCTCGGCCAGTCGCTGGAACGTTTTGTGCAGTTTCATGAACAGCAAAGAACGTGGAAGATTGTCGACCAGCAGAACGTGGACTCTCTGTACCAGCTACAGGCTAAGAACTACCGCCTCGACAGCGGCAGCAAAGGGATTGAAGAAAAAACGCTGACTATTGTGCAAACGCTGTTTCACCAGGATGAAGCGCGCTGCTTTTCCGTTGACGACGTGGTAACCGCCACCGGGCTTAGCAAAACCACGACCCGCCGCTATCTGGAGCACTGCGTCGAGGCCGGGTTTCTTCAGGTAGAAATGCTGTATGGCAAAATCGGTCATCCGCGCCGGTTATACAAGCGGGGAGAACATTAAGTTCCCCCCTCTTTTTCGGTCAGGCGCTCAGTACATAGCCGTACAGCCGCTCAATGCCGTCGGCATCGGTCGCGCTGTAGACACCCTGCAGCTCCGGCGAGAACCCGGGCAGCAGGTTAACCCCCTCTTCCAGCGCCAGGAAGTAGCGCTGCACCGCACCGCCCCAAATCTCACCGGGCACCACGCACAGCACGCCCGGAGGATACGGCAGCGCCCCTTCAGCAGCAATTCGCCCTTCGGCCTCGCTGAGGCGCACCAGCTCTACGTTGCCGCGAATAAACTCACGGTTGGCATCCTGCGGGTTCATCACCACCGGCGGCAGGCTGGCCTTGCGGAACATTGCCTTTTGTAGATCTTTGACCGCAAAGCTGACGTAAAGGTCGTGCATCTCCCGGCACAGCTTGCGCAGGGTGTAATCGCGATAGCGCACCGGGTATTTCTGGTAGACCGTGGGCAGCACATCGCAAAGCGGCGTGTCGTCTTCAATGTGCTGCTCAAACTGCCCGAGCATGGCCACCAGCTGCGCCAGCTTTTCCGGGCTTTCCGCCGGGGTGAGCAGGAACAGGATCGAGTTCAGATCGCACTTCTCCGGCACGATGCCGTTTTCCCGCAGATAGTGAGCAAGGATGGTTGCCGGGATCCCAAAGTCGGTATATTCACCGGTTTCAGCGTCGATCCCGGGCGTTGTCAGCAGCAGTTTGCATGGATCAACAAAGTACTGATCCTGGGCGTAGCCTTCAAACCCATGCCAGCGCTCACCCGGCCCGAAGCTGAAGAAGCGACGCTCACGGGCAATGGCCTCTGTCGGATGATCCTGCCACGGTCGCCCCGCCACCACCGGCGGAATAAAAGGTTTGATCATCTTGCAGTTAGCCACGATCGCCTTGCGCGCTTCGATCCCCATTTCTACGCACTCCGCCCACAGGCGACGTCCGCTCTCCCCTTCGTGGATCTTCGCGTTGACGTCGAGGGCGGCAAACAGCGGGTAGAACGGGCTGGTTGACGCATGCAGCATGTAGGCGTTATTGAGTCGCTTGTAAGGGCAAAAACGCGCCTGACCGCGAATGTGGTTATCTTTCTTGTGGATCTGCGAGGTTTGCGAGAACCCGGCCTGCTGCTTATGCACCGACTGGGTCACAAAGATCCCCGGGTCATTCTCGTTAAGCTCCAGCAAGAGCGGCGAGCAGTCAGCCATCATCGGGATAAACTGCTCATAGCCTACCCACGCGGAATCAAACAGGATGTAGTCGCAGAGATGACCTATCTTATCGATAACCTGGCGGGAGTTGTACACGGTGCCATCGTAGGTGCCAAGCTGAATAACCGCGAGACGGAACGGCCGCGCGTCTCCTGCCTTCTCTGGTGCGACTTCATCAATGAGCCCGCGCAGGTAAGTTTCATCAAAGCAGTGTTCGTCAATGCCGCCAATAAAGCCGAACGGGTTACGCGCGGCCTCGAGATACACCGGGGTTGCTCCCGCCTGGATAAGCGCGCCATGGTGGTTCGACTTGTGGTTGTTACGATCGAACAGCACCAGGTCCCCCCGGGTCAGCAGCGCGTTAGTCACCACCTTGTTGGCCGCCGAAGTGCCGTTCAGCACGAACCAGGTTTTGTCAGCATTAAACACTTTTGCGGCATATTTTTGCGCGTCTTTTGCCGCCCCTTCGTGGATCAGCAAATCGCCCAGTTTGACATCGGCATTGCACATGTCGGCGCGAAAGATGTTCTCGCCAAAGAAATCGTAAAACTGACGCCCTGCCGGGTGCTTTTTGAAGAATTCACCATGTTGATGCCCCGGGCAGGCAAAGGTGCTGTTGCCCATCTCAACGTACTGCTTCAGGGTGTCAAAAAATGGCGGCAGCAGATTTTGCTCATAGCGCTCCGCGGCGCTCTCCAGCTCCAGCCACTGCTGGGCTTTACCGTTTATCGCCCCGCTGACACCTTCCGGAAGTGTCGTCTCTGCTTCCGTCAGCATAAACACCGGCAACTGAAAACCGCTGCGCTTCAGCAGCGCCAGAATACCGCTGCGGCTGTCCGCTTCGCTGATGACGACCGCCGCCACGTCGGTAAAATCGGTCGCGTCCAGCGCTACCACTTCCCGGTGCGTAGAGAGTTGAGAAACCAGCGTATGGCTGGCGGCAATTTTCAAAGATTTCATAGGCAATCAGACCCGTTTCGGGAGGAAAATAAAGGGTTAACGACAATGAGTGGGCGTGAACTTCACCGCATGACGATCATAGAAAGTAAACGGAAAGTATGAGAAAACCTACGCTTGCGCGCGCATGGGTGCAGGCAAATTCGTAATGAAGTGGTCATCACTGTCGGCCCCATCTCAGGAGAGGAGAAAATTCGCGCAATCATGGCACCTTTCGCCAGTGGGTGCAAGATGCATTGATTATGCAGTTTCATGAGCAATATCTGGCTTACATTCGGAAAATTATAAATAATAATGCAACAATAACGATTAATTACCAGGAGGGAGTTGTGGTTACAGGGCCATTTATCAACGCCGGAGCCGTACTGCTCGGCGGTGTATTGGGGGCAGTGCTCAGCCAGCGCCTGCCGGAGCGTATTCGTGTCTCCATGACCTCTATCTTTGGCCTTGCCTCACTGGGTATTGGTATTCTGCTGGTCGTGAAGTGCGCCAACCTGCCGGTGATGGTGCTGGCAACGCTCCTGGGCGCGCTGATTGGTGAGTTTTGCTATCTGGAAAAAGGCATTAATGCGGCGGTCGGTAAGGCACAACGAATGGTTTCCAGGCCCGGTAAACACGGCGGTGGTCACGATGCTTTTGTGCAGAATTATGTCGCTATCATCATCCTGTTTTGCGCCAGCGGCACCGGGATTTTCGGCTCAATGCATGAAGGAATGACTGGCGATCCCAGCATTCTGATCGCCAAAGCGTTTCTCGATTTCTTCACCGCCACCATCTTCGCCTGCACGCTCGGCATCGCCGTTGCGGCCATCAGCGTACCGATGCTCATCATCCAGCTGACGCTCGCCGCCTGCGCCACGCTGATATTGCCGATGACCACCCCGGCGATGATGGCCGACTTCACCGCCGTTGGCGGGCTATTACTGGTCGCAACCGGCCTGCGGATCTGCGGGATCAAGATGTTTGCGGTGGTTAACATGCTCCCCGCGCTGCTGCTGGCAATGCCGCTTTCCGCCGCCTGGACCGCTTTTTTTGCCTGAAAATGGTGTTAATGTGCGAAAGTGGTGATAGATTGTGCAGTCTGCTGCGAAATTCATAAATTTCGTTGACGAGGCGAGGTGAATCAGGTTTAATGCGCCCCGTTGCCCGGATAGCTCAGTCGGTAGAGCAGGGGATTGAAAATCCCCGTGTCCTTGGTTCGATTCCGAGTCCGGGCACCACTTATTCCAGAAAAACCAGCCTACGGGCTGGTTTTTTGCTTTCTGCGCCCTCTAAAACCTCACCGCATGATGAATCGTCTCGCCGTCCGAGGTCAGGATCGCAGTATACATTTCCGGGCGGCGATCGCGGAACACCACCCACTGGTCGCGGACGTGGTTAATCGCTTCCAGATCGAAGGTGTGGGTGATAATACATTCCGACGTTTTATCCGCCTGCGCCACCAGCTCACCAAACTGATCGGTAATAAACGAGGAACCGTAGAAGGTCATCTCGTAGTCCGGAATATACTTACTCTTCTCGGTGCCAATGCGGTTGGAAGCAATCACCGGCATGATGTTGGCGGCCGCATGCCCGCGCTGGGTCATGGTCCAGTGCGGCTGGCTGTCCTGCTGGCGGAAGTCAGGCTCACTGCCAATTGCGGTGGGATAGAGCAGAATTTCCGCCCCCATCAGCGCCATGCAGCGCGCGGCCTCCGGGAACCACTGATCCCAGCAGATCCCAAGCCCTATCTTCGCGTACTTCGTTTTCCAGACCTTAAACCCGGTATCGCCAGGGGTGAAGAAATGCTTCTCCTGGTACGCCGGGCCGTTCGGGATATGCGTTTTGCGGTAAACCCCCAGCACTTCGCCCCCGGCATCGACCATCGCCATGCTGTTATAAAAGGCATTATTGTGGCGCTCGAAAAAGCTGCACGGCAGCACCACATCCAGCTCACGCGCCAGCGCCTGAAAGCGCTTAATTAACTCACACTCTTCCAGCGTTTCAGCCAGCACCCGGTGATCCGGATGCTGATCGATGCAAAAGTACGGCGCTTTAAACAGTTCCTGAATCAGGATTATCTGCGCACCTTCGCTCGCCGCCCGGCGGATCAGGGCTTCGGCTTTCTCCAGATTGGCGGATAAATCCCAGCTACAGGCAAACTGGGTCGCGGCAATTGTTACGTTACGAGTCATGATGAACTCCTGTTGAGATAGCATCGTAGGGAATGGGCGGCGAACTGGCGCTCGCCGTAGCGAATAACGAGTTCCCCGGAAATCAGGATAAACAGCACGCCGGTGAGGATGGGCCCACTGTCTGCCCAGTTAATCATCCCCTTGAGCAGCTCGGGGAAGATGAACAGCACCGCGCACATGAAGACGAACCCCATGCACAGCAGCGTACAGAGCACCGCCATCGGCATGCCGCCAGGCACCCGGAAAGGCCGCTCGGTTATCGGGTCGGATATTCGCAGTTTGAGGAAAGAAGCGAAGAAAATCAGATAGCTGATGATGACGCAGGCGCTGGAGAAAGAGAAAACGGACCAGAACATGCTGACGTTATCCCCATGGGCAAACCCGGCGTAAATCAGGGTGATAATGGTCGAGACCAGGCCAAGGATGATATTGGCCCAGTAAGGCGTCTGGTTTTTCGGGTGCCAGCGGCCGATGATGGCCGGAAGCTCCCCTTCGCGCGCAGCCTCTGCCGCCGCGCGTGACGGGGCCATCGCCCAGGTCACCTTATTACCGATGATAGAAAGCATAAAGAAAACGCTCACCAGCACCACCAGCGGACTTCCCTCCCCCAGCAGCAGCTCCAGCGCATCGACAATGCCGGAAACCAGATTTAACTGGTTAAGCGGAATAGCCATCAGAATGCCCATCGAACCGAACACGTAGAGAAACGCAATGGCAAGCGATGCCAGCAGAATAGCCTTCGGCATATCCCGCACCGGGTTGCGCAGCTCTTTTCCCATGCAGGCGACCAGTTCCAGGCCCACGAGGTTGTAGACAATCACTGCCAGAAAACCAATTCCGGAGGATGCCGAAGGAAGCAGCGCGTGAAGCGAGAAATCGTTGGCTGGGCCATTCACCAGCATGTGGTAGAAGCCCGCCACCCCGAGGATCATGATAACGGTGATTTTAAACACCGCCCCGGCAACGGTGAGCCAGATCCCGACGCTGGTTTTATAGTTGATGAACGCAACGGTGAGCCATGTCATCACCAGCACCATCGCCACCTGCCAGGCGAGAGACAGCTCCGGCATAAACACCCGGGCAAACATGCCAGCAAACAGGATATAGCCCGCGGGCATCCAGAGCCCACCCGCCAGCCAGTACAGATATACCGCCCGTGTAGACATTCGAGGACCAAAGGCACGGCGGATCCAGTCATAGATCCCCCCTTCCGCCGGATATGCCGTTCCAAGTTCGGAAGTTATCAGGGCATAGGGAACGATGAAAAACACCAGCGTCACCGCCCACCAGAACAATCCACTGGGGCCGATAGCGGCGGATGCAGTCAGTGTTTCCAGTACGATGACCGCGCACATACAGAACAACGCGATTTGTGAAACGCCCATTTTGCCTTTGCTGCCGGGTATACCCATGCTGACTCCCGATCGTCGAGTAAACGACATGGCGCATCTGCCAATGCCACGCTATGTTTTATTGTCAGCAAGGTTTATGCCAGAAAGAATATTTCTTAATTAACAATATTTATCAAATGGTTACTATAATTACGGACATGATTAAAACCCTACATAGTGCTTAATTTTAAGCACCATGAAGAAAAATAATCGGAGGTAGCATGACCGCAAGCCCCATGGAAACAGACCAGGAATTGCGCACCGCCCTGAAGGTGTTTGGTCACTTTTTCGATGTACTGGGGCAGCCCCTGTCAGTCATCAATTACACGGGGGAGCATCTCTATTACAACCAGGAGAATGCAGCGCTTGATGAGTGCCAGCAGCACGAGGTTTTAGGCAAACCGATGCAGACGCTGTTTCCTGCGATCCGCGAAGAAGATAATGAAATGCTGAGCGCGCTACGCCGCGGCGAGGAGTTCATTAATCACCAGAAAAGCTACTACACGCCGGGTGGCAGGCTGATTGACTACCAGCACACCACCGTGCCGTTATACAACAGCGCAGGAGAGATAATGGGAGTGATTGAGTCCGGGCAGGATCTCTCCCGCTATCGCACGCTACAGCGGCAGGTTTCCGCCCTGAACGAAAAGCTCTTCAGCCGCCAGAAAAAAACCAAACACCGCATTATCCATTCATCCGCCAGAATGCGTGAAGTGCTCAGTAAGGCAGAACGGCTGGCCATCAGCGATGTTCCGGTCGTGATAACCGGTGAAACCGGCACGGGGAAAGAGCTGCTGGCCGATTTTATTCATCGCCAGAGCTCACGGCAAAATAAACCCTTTATTGCCCTGAACTGCAGCGCCCTGCCCGTCTCGCTGATTGAAAGTACCTTATTTGGGTCAGTAAAAGGCGCGTTTACCGGTGCCGAAAATAGCAGTGGCTATTTTGAGCTTGCCCACGGTGGGACGCTATTTCTTGATGAGCTGAACACCATGCCGGTTGAAATTCAGGGAAAGATATTACGTTTCCTGCAAACAAAAACCTTCTGGAAAGTGGGGGGAAATAAAGAGCAGAACGTCGATATCCGTATTATTTCGGCAATGAATGAATCCCCATTTGAAATGATCCGTCAGAAGCGTCTGCGCGAAGATCTCTTTTATCGCCTCGAGGTCGGAATGGTAGACCTGCCACCCCTGCGGGAAAGAAAAGAGGAGATCGTCGAGCTTGCTACCTGGTTTATGACCCGCTATCAGCAGCAGGCGGGAATGAAGGTGTACCCACTGTCAAAAGCTATCCAGCAGCAGCTTATCAGTTACCCCTGGCCGGGGAATATCCGCATGCTGGAGAACGTGATAATCAGGAGCCTTATCCTGCAAAAAGAGCCCGGGCCGCTATCGGAGCTGGTATTCAATGATGAGACCGGGGCCTCTGGCACAACGGCGCACAGCACCGCCTCTGTGCCACCCGCAAACCACCATAGCGATACCGCACCGTTGGCATCCCTCGCCGATAAGGTCGAAGCCTACGAGCGCCAGCTGGTGGTGGAGGCGCTAAAGCACACCGGCAACTGCGTGGCTGAGGCCGCGCGCATGCTGGGGATTTCACGCGGGGCGCTGCAATATAAGGTGAAAAAATATGGTATTACTTTTCATCTGGTTGAGAGGCCGACAAGTGAAGCGTGACAATAAGGGTTAAAATTACCCTTTGCTATATTTTAAACCCCTATTAAATAACCGATGAAATACTTTTACGGATGCGAAAATAATTTGTTATAACGGCAGCCAGAAAATCATCGCATCGGATATTCCCTTATGCATCACACTATTAGCAATGAGAACGACTCTCACACGCGTTCACAGGCTGCGAAAAAAAGCACGCTGGTTAGCGCGGTATTAAATATCTTTTTATCCAGCTTTCAGATTATCACCGGAATATTTTCTGGCTCACAGGGGCTTATTGCCGATGGGGTACATTCATTTTCTGATTTAGTCGCCGATGGCGTGGTGCTGACGGCAAATAAAAAAAGCAGCAAACCTTCCGACGACGATCACCATTATGGTCATCTGCGCTACGAAACCGGGGCGTCGCTCATCATTGGCGCCATCTTGTTTGCCGTGGGCGCGGGGATGATCTGGTCTGCGGGTAACAAGCTGTGGCACCCGGACACCATCGCCAGTGTACATATCTCCGCGCTGTGGATGGCGCTCTTCGCGCTGGTGGTGAAGGAACTGCTTTTCCGCTATATGCTGCGCGTGGCCAAACGTATCCAGTCCTCCATGTTGATTGCCAACGCCTGGCACGCCCGCTCGGATGCTGCGTCGTCACTGGTCGTCTCGATAGGCATCATCGGTAACCTGCTCGGTTTTCCGTGGCTCGATCCGGTAGCCGCGCTGGTGGTGGGCGTGCTGATCGCCCGGATGGGCTACCAGTTTGCGGCAGACGCCTTGCACGATCTGATGGATCGCTGCGCGGATGCCGATACCGAAGCGCAGATCCGCGAACTTATCCTCACCACCCCCGGCGTGCAGGGGTTACACAACATGAAAACCCGCAAGATGGGCGACAGGATCCTGGTGGATGTACATATTGAGGTGGACGGCAGTTTGTCGGTTCAGGAAGGCCATGCCATCGCCGTGGCGGTGCGTGATACGGTGGTGCGCCAGGGGAACGCGCTGAACGTGATGACCCATATCGACCCCTGTACCCCGGCCAAAGTGGTTAACCGTTAACCGGCTAATAATTGCAGGATAGCTCGCAAAATTAAACAATAGATTAACATTCAGACAAACAGAATTTGACATATCTCGTGCCATCGCAGATGTATATACAGGCAAATACAAACATAACAACACGCCACCCTCTGCAACCACCCTAATCGGCAGGAGTATATCTGTATGGCCCTATCCGGCGAGATGAATATTCAGCAAGCCATTGATGACAGTCGCTTTTCTATCTTCCACTGGACGCTCATTATCCTGGGTTTTCTGGTGCTGGCTATCGATGGTTTTGATACCGCCGCCATGGGCTACATTGCCCCGGCGCTCTCCAGCGACTGGGGAATTAAGAAGCAGGATCTCGGGCCGGTACTGAGCGCCGCGCTGCTCGGGCTGTCGCTGGGTGCGCTGATTGCCGGACCGGTTTCGGATCGCATTGGTCGTAAGCGGGTGCTGGTCTTCTCCTGCCTGTTTTTTGGCCTGGCAAGCCTCGGCACCGCCTACGCGCAGTCGATTAACACCCTGACGACGTGGCGTTTTCTGACCGGCCTGGGGCTGGGTGCTGCCATGCCTAACGCTATTACGCTTATCTCTGAATACGCCCCGCAGCGCTGCCGCTCCATGACTATCAACACCATGTACTGCGGGTTTCCGCTGGGCGCGGCGGGCGGTGGATTTATTTCGTCGTGGCTTATCCCGGCACACGGCTGGCACAGCGTGCTGCTGCTCGGTGCGATAGCCCCGCTGGTGCTAACGGTGCTGCTTTTCTTCCTGCTGCCGGAGTCGGTAAAATATCTGGTTAACCGCGGTGGCAACGTCGAGCAAATCAAACGCATCGTGCGCCGCTTTGCCGCGCAGAGCATCGACAACGTACAGCGTTTTTATCTTCATGAAGAGCAGAAAACGCAGAGCAAAGGCAGCGTTTCTCAGCTCTTTTCAGCCGCCTACTTACCCGGCACGCTGATGCTGTGGATGAGCTACTTTATGGGGCTGGTGATTTACTACGTACTGCTGAGCTGGATGCCGATTCTGATGCAGGGCATGGGGTATGAAATGGGGCAATCGGCGATGCTGACCTCGCTGTTCACCTTCGGCGGAACCGCCGGGATCCTCGTTGCAGGCTGGCTGATGGACCGCTGGGAAGCCCACAAAGTGGTCGCCGTTGGCTTCATCGTCACCACCCTGTTTATCATCCTGATGGCCCAGGAAAACAGCCATATCTGGCTCTTTGGGGCGCTGATTTTCCTGATGGGTATCACCATGAACGGCGCGCAGTCCGGGATGCAGACGCTGGCCGCCACCTTCTATCCGACCCAGTGCCGTGCTACCGGCATTGCCTGGATGCAGGGCGTGGGTCGCTTCGGCGGCGTGGCGGGCACCATGATGAGTGCGCAGATGCTCTCCATGCAGTGGCAGGCCGACAGCATTCTGATGTTCCTGGGTCTGCCGGCGCTGATTGCCGCCTTTGCCACTATCTACAAAAAGTGGCGCTGCCAGCCGCTGGCACAGGCCGCGCTGTAGCGCTTAGCAACACCGGGCAGCCCGTCTGCCCGGTGACAGTGAAGCCCATCACAAATCCCCGTCATCAAATCTGCCCGGCTGTCAGCTTTTTCCCCCACCTTAAATCTTAACCCATTGATAATTAAAATTTCCGTGAACATCTCAGGTCAATTGATTCGAAAAATAGTATCAATAAGCATAACTATCGTATTGGATTGCCAATCACCGGAAACCCAGAATGAGCCTATCGCAACTGATTCCGGAGTTCCCAATGTCACAGCCTGTTCTTAACAATACCCCGTATGAAGCCGTTGAAGTGCTGCGTGCCGCCCGGCCTGATTTTCATCCCCGAATTGCTTTGATCCTCGGCTCCGGCCTTGGCGTGCTGGCCGACCGTATGGAGAACAAAACCACGGTGTCATACCAGCAGCTGCCGGGCTTCCCGGTGAGTACGGTAATTGGTCATGCCGGTGAAGTGGTGATGGGCACGCTGCACGGCGTGAGTCTTATCTGCATGAAGGGGCGCGGCCATTTCTACGAGGGCGTCGGCATGGGCATCATGACCCACGCGGTGCGCACTTTTAAACTGCTCGGCTGTGAATTTCTGTTCTGCACCAACGCCGCAGGATCGCTGAACCCGGCCATTCCGGCAGGCAGCCTGGTGGCGCTTAACGATCATATCAATACCATGCCCTCCACGCCGCTGGTTGGCCCGAATGACGATCGCTTCGGCCCACGCTTCTTCAGCCTGGCCAACGCCTATGACCAGGAGCTGCGCCACCAGCTGCACGCTGCCGCCGGCGAGCTCAGCCTGCCGCTGCACGAAGGGGTGTTTGTCTCCTACCCTGGCCCGAACTTCGAGACCGCGGCAGAAATCCGCATGATGCAGAACATGGGGGGCGACGTGGTAGGCATGTCGGTGGTGCCGGAAGTTATCGTGGCGCGCCACTGTGGCCTGAAGGTGCTGGCGGTCTCCGCGATCACCAACATGGCGGAAGGGCTGAGTGACGTGGAGCTTTCCCACGAGCAAACCCTGAAATGTGCGGCCATGGTCACCGACGACTTTGTGCGCCTGATTAGCCAGTTCGTCCAGAACTACGCCTGAATCCTTTCCACAGGCGGGCTGTCCCGGCCCGCCAGGAGACACCATCATGCCTGAACAACCCTTTTCCCGCGCCAATATCAATGCGGTTTCGTACCTGAGCTATTACTTCGTCGGTGCGCTGGTCTCAACGCTTGGCATCGTGCTCGGCCCGCTGTGCGTCGCCTTCCAGAAAGACCCCAGCTTCATCGGTCAGGTCTTTACTCTGATGAACATCGGTATGTTTATTCCGATCATGCTCGGTGGTGTTCTGATGCGAAAATGGGGCTTACAGAAGCCGCTGGTGGCAGCGTCTGCCCTCACCGTATTGATTAGCCTGATCCTGTTCTTCACCCCCACGCTCACCATGTTCAGCCTGGCAGTCGCGGGAATTGGCGCCTGCGGCGGAATTTTCATGACCATCGGCAGCTACCTGGTGGTGCGCATCAACCCGGATGAAAAACGCCGCTCTGCGAGCCTGATTTTCACCGATTTCTTCTTTAGCCTGGCGGGCGCGACGCTCTCTTTACTGCTGGCGTGGCTGTTTAAACTGGGCGCCAGCTGGATAGCGATGTACGGCATTATGGGCGCGCTTGGCGCGTTGATGCTGGCGATGACGCTGCGCTGCCGCTTCCCCTCAACCGAATCTCCATCGCCGGTCAACGAGGAGAGCCCTGCGGCGGCGGAGCCATGGGGGGCCTCGGTGTATCTTATCTGCTTTGCGCTGTTTGCTTTCCTGCTGGCCGAGCCGATTTTCACCATGTGGACACCGGGGTATCTGCAGGCTCGTTTCACCATGACGCCTGAAGCCGCAGCGCTTTACACCACCGTTTACTGGGTAGCAAAAGCCATTGGCCTGTTCCTTAATCAGTTCACCGTTCGTTGGATGAAGCTGCGCACTTTCCTGCTGGTCTGTACGCTGATTGGGCTCGCCGCGATAATGACCATCGGCAACAGCGCCAACACCACGCTGATTCTGGTGGCCTGCGCCGTGTTTGGCTTCTTCAACTCCGGGCTGTTCTCGGGGCTGATGAGCTACGGCTCGCTGCAGGTCAGCCGCAGTTCACCAACGCTGATTTCCGCCCTGCTGACCTGCGGCACCGTCGGAACGCTGCTGTTTACCAGCGTCTCGTCGCTGGTGAATAGCCACCTCGGCCTGCACGGGGCGTTGAATACCTCAACGGTATCCTACGCGGTGCTGCTGGTAGTGCTGGTGATCTCAGTGCTGTTCAGCCGCGCCGAGCGTTTGCACCAGCCTGCGCCAGCGGCGGTTTGACAGGTACGGGAAGGGAGCGGCATCATGCGCTATCCCTTCCCTTGTACGCAGAGCGCCATGATCGATCCTCAGGCTAACAGCCGTATCCGCATCCGGATGCTGCGCTATTTTCAGGTTCTTGCCGACGAGCTGCACTTTGGTCGTGCGGCGGCCAGGCTGAACATCTCCCAGCCACCGCTCAGTATGCAGATTAAAGAGCTGGAAGAGATCCTCGAGGTAGCACTCTTTGAACGAACCAGCCGTAAGGTGGCGCTGACCCGCGCCGGAAAAGTGCTGAAAACGGAGGTGGACCGCATCCTCAGCGCCACCGACCAGTCGCTGAACTACGTGCGTCAGATTGGCCGCAGTGAGCATCAGCACATCACCATCGGCATTGTCGGCAGTGCGCTGTGGGGGACGCTGCTGACGCGTCTGAAAGCCTGCCGGGAGACCATTCCCGGTATGGAGTGGAGCCTGCTGGAGCTTTCTCAGCATCAACAAATCGAGGCGCTGCGCGCGCGAACCATCGACGTAGCGATTAACCGCAACGTCATCCCGGCTCCCGAAGCCAACATTCGCTGCCAGCTTATCTCCCGTGAATCGATGCTGGTGGCGGTGCCTGAAGGTGACGCGCTGTGCCACGAGCCGCGCATTACGCTTGCGATGCTCGCCGCACGGCCATTTATTTCGCTGTCGTTCAGCCAGAGTGATTTTGCCCAACAGCTTTACGACCGCTGCGTTGAGGCCGGGTTTTACCCGCTCATTGCCCACCAGGTGTTTGAGCCGCAAACGGCGCTGGCGCTGGTGAGCGCGGGAATGGGGATTTCGCTATTGCCGGAGACCAGCGCGCTGATCCACTGGCCGGGGGTGGTGTTCCTGCCGCTTGCCCAAATCATTCCCGCCGATCTGTACGCGTTATGGATGGATGAACCGCTCTCTGCGCTGATGGAAAACTTCCTGGCCGCGCTTCACGGCAGTATTTAACCGCAAAGCGCAGACCCGATTAGAGGAAGTCTTTATCCTTCACCACGATGAGGGGTTCGATATCGCTCTCTTTTTTCACCACCAACGAATCGTCGCCGCGCAGGCAGGTCCCGCCGTAGCTGCCGCCCACCGTGAAGGTACACACCTGAATGTACTTACCGTCGACCTTCGGCAAACACCACAGCTGCTGGTAGATGCTCTTGCGATCGGCGAAGTTACCCGAGCTCTGCTCCAGCAGTTGCTCGTCGTGGCTGACCAGATCGATGTTACTGCCACAGCGCCCGGAAATGGGCTTCACGGCGTAACCGGTTTTGGCGAGCTCTTCGTTAACCACGAAATCGGTATCCAGCAGATAACGATGCCCCGGGAACAGCGACCACAGCACCGGCAGAATGGCTTTGTTGCCGGGAATAACCGTCCACAGCGGCTCAAACACCAGCACTTCAGGACGCAGCAGCACGTCTATCAGGCGCACGTCCTGGTACGGATGTCCGGTGCGGATCGGGACGGCGGCATACTCCGTTTCGCTCACTTCGCGTACCTGCTCAATGGCAGTTTCCCACGCCCAGGTCTTCCATACACAGTTCACTAACCTGCCGTCGCCGTCGATAAGCTGCCCGGCATCGTCCCAGCGCAGTTCAGCCAGCCCGCAGAGAATTTTGCTCTCAAACCCGGCCTGGGTCAGGGAGCGCTGAATAAACTGCGCGTGATAGCTCTCTTCGAGATCGTTATCCTGCATGATGTGCACAAATGGCCGCGCCCGGCTGTGCTGCCACGCCCCGGCCAGCTCATCCAGCAGATCTTCCGCCGGATTATGTCCTTTACCGCTATAGCCCTGCTCGGCCCACTGCTCAAGGATAAGACCACCTTCCGTATGGCAGGAGGCAGAGTCGGCGTTGTATTCGTACACCTTCAGCCCGCGTTCATCCATACAGAAATCCATACGACCGGTGATCATATGGTGGCGACGACGCTGCCAGGAAAGGCGCAGACGCGGCCAGAGGATCTTCGGAATATCGAACAGCGCCAGCAGGTTATCGTCTTTCATCACCTTATCTGTCGCGTGCAGATACATCAGATGCAGCTCATTGGTGGCCTTGATGAGTTCCTGCTCGGCGGTCTCTGAAATTGTGAAATACTGGTACGGATCTTTGTTGATCACATGGCCGTTGGCACGCACGTAGGCCATCTGCAGCGGATCCCGCTCGTTGAGCCATTTGCCGTCAAACTGACCTTTATCTGCCAGCCGCGCGCCATGGATCGCCAGCAGTTCGCCAGGAACCTCCGGCTGCGGTTCGCTGTACTGCGCATCATCGGTCTGGATCATCCAGCCCAGAATATGGGTGTCGTCGAAGGTATCGTGGATAGTGTAGTGGCCGTCCTGCACCGTCAGCGTCAGCTCACGGGTCCACTGCTGGCCCGGCGGCAGCGGGTGGTGCAGAACGTTCTGCTCGGCAACCCGCACTTTATTACCCAAAAGCTGGGTGACTACCGCGACGTGACCCGTCTCGTGGAATTCCCCCCCCTTCTGCCAGATAAGCAGCGAACCGGCGACAGGAGGCCGGCGGCAGCCGTTGGCAAACGCTTTCAGCGGCAGGAGGTTATCGTTGACCACTTCGCGCAGGAAGCGCAGCGAGAAAATTTCATAGGCCATGCCGACATCGGTAAAGACAAAGCCGTAGGTCAGAAACAGGAAGCGGCGCGCAAACTCAACGCACTGCCACTTGTGACCCATATATTCATTGCCGATATAACTACGAAACGACGGATCGTCGTGGGAGAAATCGGAACCTAAACTGCTGTAATTCGAAGAGTAAATCGCTACGCCACCTGGCGCGTACCCCAACAGCGTTCCGAATGGGGCATCACTGCTCTTTGTACCTTTGCTCATGCGCAAACCTTAGAAAAAGACCGCCCGAGCAGAATGGTTGGATAAATCCCTCTAGATATGCTGCTGCAGGCATGATGAACCGGTCAGAGGTGCCTTATGATAGCACTGCCGGAGCGCGGAGGTGAGTAAGTGTGAACCCGTAGCCATTTTTTTCTCCGTAAATTAAGTATTATTCATCATAGTTATGAATGGAGAGATAATTATGAATAAAACACTCACTCTTGCCCTCTTTGCCACGCTGTTTTGCGCTGGCGCCCAGGCCGATTCCAAAGTGCTGACCCCGGAGAAAGGGGGTACCCCGAATAAAGTCTTCAGCAAAGCGGAAGCTCCGCAGTTGAAGGTCGTCACCTACAACATGGCGGCAGCGCGCGTGGGTGAACTGAGTGAAGTAGCAAAGGCAATCAAGAGCCTGAACGCAGATCTTATTTCGCTCAACGAAGTTGACGTCAATACCGAACGCAGCGGCAAAGTGGACCAGGTGAGTGAACTGGCAAAACTGACCGGCATGCACGGTGCCTTCGGCAAAGCGATTGATTTTGAAGGTGGCCAGTACGGCGTCGCGATCCTGTCTAAGTATCCGGTGGAAAAACAGCAGGTCTTCAAACTGCCGTCCGGCGACGGTGAGCAGCGCGTGCTGTTGATGGTGCAGGTGCGTAAACCTGGCCTCGCCGAGCCGGTGCTGTTCATGACCACCCACCTCGACTGGCAGGAAGATCCTGCGCTTCGCCAGCAGCAGATCCGTGAGATCAACAGCATCAGCATCGGCAGCACCGATTCCGACGTCAGCGAAATCGCCTCGCGCATTAAGATCCTCGCCGGGGATTTCAACGATGTGGAGGGCAGCGTCGTGCTGAATGAGCTGCAGCGTTACTGGAACCCGGTGCTGGTGCAAGGCAAAGATATGCGCACCTGGCCTGCCGCTAACCCAGCGCTCGATCTCGATCACCTCCTCACCTTCAAGGGCCAGCGCTGGGCAGTAGAGTCACTGACCGTACCGAACCAGAGCCCGGAGTGGAACAACATTAACTGGCCTGCCACCAGCGACCACGTCCCGGTCGTGGCCGAGCTTAAGTTAACCGAGCAGTAAACCATTGGGGGGAGACGGCCGCCTCACCGGCTCCCTCCAATAACCCCTCAGTTCGTTAAACCCTTCCTCTTGCACCTGCTACACTGGCTCAACACCCCATGTAAAAAGGCAGGTCAACATGACAGACAATACCTGGCAACCCCCGAAGGTATGGGAATGGAAGAAAAACAACGGCGGTGCTTTCGCCAACATTAACCGTCCGGTTTCTGGCCCGACCCATGAAAAAGTGCTGCCGGTTGGCAAGCACCCGCTTCAGCTTTACTCGCTTGGCACCCCGAACGGTCAGAAGGTCACCATCATGCTCGAAGAGCTGCTGGCGCTTGGCGTCACGGGCGCTGAATATGACGCCTGGCTCATCCGCATTGGCGAGGGCGATCAATTCTCCAGCGGTTTTGTAGACGTGAACCCGAACTCAAAAATCCCGGCACTGAGCGACCACTCCACGACCCCACCGACCCGGGTGTTCGAATCCGGTAATATCCTGCTGTATCTGGCAGAGAAGTTCGGTCATCTGCTGCCCAAAGATCCGGCAGGACGCACCGAAACCCTGAACTGGCTCTTCTGGCTGCAGGGCGCGGCCCCGTTCCTCGGCGGCGGCTTTGGCCACTTCTTTAACTATGCGCCGGTAAAAATCGAGTACGCGATCGATCGCTTTACGATGGAAGCAAAACGTCAGTTCGACGTGCTGGATAAACAGTTGGGTCGCGGGCGCTATGTGGCGGGCGAAGAGTACACCATTGCCGATATCGCTATCTGGCCTTGGTATGGCAACGTGCTGCTTGGCAACGTCTATAACGCCGCTGAGTTCCTCGATGCGCAGAGCTATAAGAATGTGCTGCGCTGGGCGAACGACATTGCGCACCGCCCGGCGGTGAAACGCGGGCGCATCGTTAACAAAACCAACGGCCCGCTGGAAGAGCAGCTCCACGAACGCCACGACGCCAGCGACTTCGATACGCAAACCGAAGACAAGCGTCAGGGATAATTCGCTATAACCGGGCCTCGTGCCCGGTTTATCCTTCCAGCCGATACCCCGCCATAAAATAGCGGATCGCCGTGGCGGATTCGTTCTCGCGAAAGAAATCCATCACCATATCGCGCTCCAGCCCATAGCGACGGGTGAGGATCCCCGCCTCCCAGGCGCTGAGCTGCCGATCTCCCGTTTTTTCATACATTCGCTGCGAGTATCCGAGCACAAACCCGCGCTTGTAGTCAGCACAGAACTGCGCCACGTTGACCGCGCTGTCGGCTTTTGGCGCATTCAGCCCGGCAATCAGCCCTTTACCAAAATGGTTGTCCATCATGTCAATTCCCTCAATCGTTATATATTAAATTATATAGCGATTTTTTAACCTCAGGCCAGATCTAAATGCAGGACACAGACAGGTTGTTTTCCAGTCAACGGGTGGTGTAGGGTAAACGCGTTAAGATAGAAACAGTGTTTCGAAAATAACAACCATTGAAGGAGATATTATGTCCTGGCTTGCGGATCCTGCTCGCTATGAGCAGATGCAGTATCGCTACTGTGGTAACAGCGGCCTGCAGTTGCCCGCTTTATCGCTCGGCCTGTGGCACAGTTTTGGCCACGTGCAGTCGCTGGATTCCCAGCGTGCGCTGCTGCGAAAAGCGTTCGATCTCGGTATTACTCATTTTGACCTCGCCAATAACTATGGCCCGCCGCCGGGCAGCGCCGAGGAGAATTTTGGCCGCCTGCTGCGCGAAGATTTCCCCGCTTATCGCGATGAGCTGATTATCTCTACCAAGGCCGGATACGACATGTGGCCAGGTCCGTACGGCTCCGGCGGGTCACGTAAATATCTGCTCGCAAGCCTCGACCAGAGCCTGCAGCGCATGGGGCTCGACTACGTCGATATTTTCTATTCTCACCGCGTTGATGAGAAAACCCCGATGGAAGAGACCGCCGCCGCGCTGGCGCAGGCGGTACAGAGCGGTAAAGCGCTGTACGTGGGTATCTCTTCATACTCGCCCGACCGCACGCTAAAAATGGTGGAACTGCTGCGCGACTGGAAAATCCCGTTGCTCATCCACCAGCCCTCCTACAACCTGCTGAACCGCTGGGTCGACAGCAGTGGGTTGCTGGACACGCTGGAAGAAAACGGTGTGGGCTGCATCGCCTTCACGCCTTTAGCGCAGGGCCTGCTGACCGGGAAATACCTCAACGGCATTCCGGACGGTTCGCGTATGCAGACCGAAGGGAAAAAAGCCCGCGGGCTGACGGAAAATATGCTGAGCGAAGCCAATCTCAACAGCCTGCGTTTGCTGCACGACATGGCGCAACGTCGCGGGCAGTCTATGGCGCAGATGGCGCTGAGCTGGCTGCTGAAGGACAACCGCGTTACGTCGGTGCTGATTGGAGCCAGTCGGCCAGAGCAGCTGGAAGAGAACGTCCAGGCGCTGAACAATCTGCAGTTTACGCCAGAAGAGCTGGCGCAGATTGACCGCCACGTGGCGGACGGTGAGCTGAACCTGTGGCAGGCGTCATCCGATAAGTAGTCAGGAAAAGGGAGGCATAAAGCCTCCCTTTTGTTAGCGCTTAAATCCGCTTTAACCCTTCCAGTGCCTTTTCCAGATAGGTACGCGGGCAACCCAGGTTCAGGCGAATAAAGCCGCTGCCACCGGGGCCAAAGCCGCAGCCCATCGACGGTGCTATACCGGCGATATCGGCCATTACCCATTTGAGCTGTTCATCGTCGAGATTCAACTGGTGACAATCAATCCACAGCAGATAGGTGCCCTGCGCCGGGGTGATCCTCGCCCACGGAAGATGCGCTGCTGCCTGCTCCTCAAACCAACGGCGATTTTCAGCCAGATAGGCCAGCAGTTCATCGAGCCACGGTCCGCCCTCCTCCCAGGCTGCGGTGGCCGCCTGTACCGACAGCGCGTTGAATACATCAAGCCCGTGCGCATCCAGGCGACGCATGAAAGCATCACGTAATGCCGGGTCGGGGATGAGGAAGTTGGAGATCCGCAGCGACGACAGGCCAAAGGTTTTGCTGGCAGACGTTGCTGCAATCACCCGGTTATGCCAGCGTTCGTGCAGATGCAGCACCGAGGTGAACGTCTCGTCCGGCAGCAGCAGGTCAGCCCAGATTTCATCAGAGATAACAATAACATCGTGCTTTTCACACAGCGCCAGCAGCTGCTGCAGCTCTTCTTTAGACCAGCAGCGCCCGGTCGGGTTGTGCGGATTGCAAAGGATCATCAGCGGCGGCCGCTCGGCGCGGAACAGCGCCTCCAGCTGCTCCAGATCCATCCTGTATCCGGCGTCACCTTCTTCGCGCAGCGGATTTTCCAGCAGTCGCCTGCCGTTCAGATTGATAACTTTGGCAAAGGAGCCGTAGTACGGCCCCTGAACCACGATCCCATCACCGGGATGGCTCAACATCTGTACCAGCAGAGAAAGCCCTGGCACGACGCCTTCCACGCTGCACACCCACTCCTGCTTTACAGTGAGCTGATGGCGGGCGGCAGACCAGGCAATCAGCGCATCAAAGTACGCCTGCGGTCGTTCGCTATAGCCAAAAATACCGTGATCAACGCGCTGATGCAGCGCCTGCTGCACCACCGGTGGACAGGTGAAATCAAAATCGGAAACCCACATCGGCAGCAGCTTTGCAGCGCCATCGCCGAAGTGACGCTCAATGAAATCCCATTTCACTGAACCGGTATCATGCCTGTCGATAATCTGATTAAAATCCATCTTGTTCCCTTCTTATTCCGTTACGGCACTCTTCTGCGCCTGCTCTGTGGGAGCCGCAGTGCGTGCAATACCGATCCCGGTAAAACCATAAAATAATGCGAAGAAAATAGCCGCGTAGCACTGAACCGCCCACGGCAGCAGGTCGAGGGTGCTCACGCCAAGCGTTGTCGCCATATAGACCCCGGCCGAAGTCCACGGCAGCAGTGGTTCGATAACGGTGCCGGCATCCTCGATGGTGCGCGACAGGTTCTTGTTATCCAGCCCCATGCGGCGATAGGCGTCTTTGAACAGCTCTGCGGGAACCAGCAGCGCCAGCTTGCCGTCGCTGGTAGCGCCGGTGACCAGAATAGTGGTGGCCACGGTCGCCGCAATCAGTTGTCCGACGCTTTTGATAACCGTCAGCAGGCGGTTGATGATGATGGTCAGCGCACCGGTAAGCGTGAGCGCACCGGCGAACGAGAAGGCGCAGAACACCAGCAGGATGGTACTCATCATCGAGAACATGCCGCCGCGGTTCAGCAGGCGAGGAACATCGGCAATCACCCCTTCAGTCCCCTGCGGGAACATCGAGAGATTGAAGCCATCGATGAAAGCATCCAGCCCCTGCTTCACGCTCAGCCCCTGCATCACCACGCCGAGAATCAGCGCCAGCACGCAGGCGCTCAGCATCAACGGGATAACCGGTTTTTTACGGATTGCGCCCCACAGTACGATGACCGGCGGCAGAATAAGAATGATGTTGAAGTGATACAGCGATTCCAGCGAGTTGACGATATCGGTCACGCGCTGTGGGGTTGCCACGTCGCCAATCATGCTGCTGTGACCTGCTACCAGATACACCACCGCGGCAAGTATAAAGGTCGGGATGGTGGTCCACATCAGGTGTTGAATATGCTCAAACAGCGTGGTGTCGGCAACGATCGCCGCGAAGTTAGTAGAATCGGACAACGGCGAAATTTTGTCGCCGAAGTAAGCACCAGAAACAACCGCCCCCGCCGCTGCGGCAAGAGAGACATCCAGACCCGATGCCACGCCCATCAGCGCCACACCCACCGTCCCGGCAGAACCCCAGGAGGTCCCGGTACAGACGGAGACGACGCTCGTCAGGAAGAATGCCGCAATCAGGATATATTCCGGGCTAATCAGTTTCAGCCCCCAGTACACCATGTAGGGGATGGTGCCGCTGAACATCCAGGTGCCAATCAGGCCGCCGACGCAGATTAAAATCATGATAACCGGCATCGCCTTCGCGAGCTTATCCACCACGGAGTTGATAATGTCTTCCCAGCAGTATCCCTGCCACCAGGCAAGGGCCGCTGCCACCGCCGCAGAACACAGCAGCAGCGGTTCAATGCGTAAACCCATGACGCCGTAGCCAACAATCAGCAACAGCAGCATGGCGATAATGGGGATCAGGGCCAGGCCAAATGACAGCGTTTTTTTCTTGTTCTCTGATGCACTCATAATGGAGCTCCAGTCGGTAAGGTAGCTCAAGGGTAGGTTGATAGCCTGATAGCAACTGTGATCGACAATGTGCCGCCATGTAAGCGATTACATGGAATTTACAAATCTGAAGCAGATCACAGTTTTGATGCTTGACGGTGGATGGACGCAGAGACAGGGGCAACCGAGTCGCGGATAACCAGCTCCGCCGTAAAGCTGTTGGCGCTCGGTGGAATGGTCGCTCCCTCCTGGAGCTGGATCGCCAGCTGTGCCGCACAGCGTGCCATTTGCTCCACCGGATAATGCATGGTGGTCAGCGCCGGATGCAGGTAACGCGCCAGCACCACATCATCAAACCCGACAATCGACAACTGCTGCGGCAGGCCGATGCCCTGCTGGTGCAGCACGCGCATGATCCCGGCGGCCATTACGTCGTTGAAGGTCACGGCGGCGGTAAAGGGAATGCCGCTATTAAGCAGCAGGTGTGCCGCACGCTCTCCCCCCTCTTCATTAAAGGGAACGCTAATCACCCAGCGTTTATCCGGCGTGATGCCATATTCCGCCATCGCCTGGCGGTAGCCTTCAAGACGCTCCTGACGGTCGATGATAGGGAGATCGGAGGTCACGCAGGCGATGCAGCGGTGCCCCTGTGCGAGCAGATGAAGGGTGGCTTCCCGCGCGGCGCTGCGGTTTTCCAGCCAGATACAGCGGTTCGCCATCCCGGCGATGTAGCGATTCACCATCACCATCGCCGGAAAATGGGCACCATAGCGCAGGAGTTCTTTTTCTGACAGTCGGCTGGCGTGAACCACAATGGCCTCGCAGCCCTGGTTTACCAGAAAATCGAGACCGGCTTTTTCCATCGCCTCGTCGTGTCCGCCGCTGCACACCATCAGACGATACTGCTGCTTGCGGGCAACGCTCTCCACGCCGCGCGCCAGATGCGCAAAGAAAGGGTCAGCCAGATTACCGGTCAACAGGCCAAGCATATCCCCGCTGCGTTTTGCCAGCGCAATAGCCGCAGCGTTACGCCGGTAGTTGAGGTCGCGCATCGCTTTCTCGACGCGCTCGCGGGTGACCGGCTCCACCCACGCCGTCTGGTTCATGACGCGAGAAACCGTGGCGGTGGATACCCCCGCCAGCATTGCCACATCCTTGATAGTCGCCATCCACTCCCCCTTCTCTACTGTCTGTTCATCAGAGAGCATACCACCGCAGGCAGGCGCTTAGCGGCGTGGATGTGCAGAGTTGAGAGGGGGCTACACTTCCTGCGGATCGATATAGGGCCGACGATACTGCGGCCAGACCAGCGCCACCAGCGCAGGCCACGCATCAAGGCTGAACTCACGGAAGCATTGCTGCAGGTTGAGCACATCGAGATCGGTATGCGGGACCTTTTCGCCGTTCAGGCAGCGCTTCTTAATATTGTCGTAGTATTTATACACGGCAGAGTTGAGATCGCTGCAGCGACGCTGCGCTGCAAATAACCCCGGCGTGGTGTTTATTTCCGCCATGTTCATGCGTTTGACGGTGGCGTGGAGAAAATCGATATACTCATGATTGACGCGCCAGTACCACACCGGCGTGATCGCATTCATCAGGAGCGAGAAATGATCTTCCCCTTCGTCTTTAGTCAGCGGATTTAGTGGTTCTTCGGGAAAACCCTCCACCATTGTTTGTTTTTTATTGCTGCCCGACATCAATAAAAGAATGATGCCCGTGACCAATAAAATTGCTATCACGAAATAAATAACGTTGTTCATGGTTCACTCCATTTTTTTTGATTTTAAAATTGCCTCATGATATTGTCAACGCGCCTCCTTCCTGCACGAATTAAATCCGTAAGGACTATCTCAATGATACCTGAGACGCTGACTCCGGAACGGTTCCATCTTGCTGCAACGGCAAAGGAATCCGGAGAAGCAGATAAAAATGCTAACCAAACTCAAAATAAAAGAACGCTTGCCGGCTATGAGAACGATATTCTGGCAACGGTGGCTCACAACGGGCAGTCGCGCAATATGCTGCTGGAAGAACGCGATCGCCATATAAAAGAACGACTGTTCCGCGTCATTAAAATTGAAGCCTTTGCCCGGGCCATGAATGATTTACAGGCGCAGGGTGTACTCGACGCTCAGGAATTAAGTCAAATTATTAGCGAAAAAACAGAGTTTATTAATGAGGCAGGTAATAAAATTTGGCTTAATTTAATTACCCGTGAAAAAACAACGCCTATCTTTTATCACATCGCAGATGAGTAATAAACATGAAGGATGTTGAAGATAATAACGTCTATTTGACTTTAGACGACATAAATCGCGATGAGATCCTGTTGCAGAAGAACCTGACGGCGTTGATTAATGAAAAGAACGCAGCCATTGAACGCACCGCCCAGGCGCTGGTGTCTATTCCGGCGGCACTGGTGCAGATGAAATGGCAGCACCGCCGTGAAATCTACGGCTGGCAGGTGAAAGAAGAGATCTATGGCGCGACGATCAACGAAATCATCAGCCGCAAACCAGAGCTGAAAGATAAAATCTGGGCGCAAATCGAAGCCAGCTACCAGAAGATAGTGGCACGAGAGGCCGCGACCCTGCGTCTGTCACGCAAGCTCGCCGATGGCGAACTGCGAACCGCTAACGTCAACATCGTGGCGCTTACTGAAAAGCCGAGCTCAGGTAAATAAAAAAGGCTGGCACCCGGCCAGCCTTTCATGATGTGAATGAGAGCTTACTTCGCCTTCACGGTCTCTTCACCGACCAGACCAATCTTCAGATAGCCCGCCTGGTGAAGCGTATCCATCACCTTCATCATCGTTTCATAGTCGACGGTTTTATCCGCACGGAAGAAGATAGTGGTGTCTTTCTTACCTTCCGTCACCACGTTCAGCGCGTTAATCATGTCAGCATCCGTGACCTGCTCGTTGCCGAGGAACATCGATTTATCGGCCTTCACCGACAGATAAACCGGTTTTTCCGGACGTGGCTGCGGCTGGCTGGATGACGCCGGCAGATTCACTTTCACGTCTACGGTGGCAAGCGGAGCGGCCACCATGAAGATAATCAGCAGCACCAGCATGACGTCGATAAACGGCGTCACGTTGATTTCATGCATTTCACCGTTATCGTCCAGATTTTCATTAAGACGCATGGCCATAACGCGTTAACCTACCCGTAATTTCTGAGCCGTGCGAACCGGACGAGCAGCACCGCTGGCGTTCAAATCCAGGTCACGGCTTTGCAGCAGCAGGACCTGAGCCGCCACATCACCGAGCGTTGCTTTATAGCTGCCGATCATGCGGGCGAAGATGTTATAGATAACCACCGCCGGGATGGCGGCAAACAGGCCGATGGCGGTTGCCAGCAGCGCTTCGGCGATACCCGGAGCCACCACCGCGAGGTTGGTGGTCTGCGTCTGGGCGATACCGATGAAGCTGTTCATGATGCCCCAGACGGTACCGAACAGACCGACAAACGGGGAAATCGCACCGATGGTGGCGAGGTAGCCGTTGCCACGACCCATATGGCGACCGACGGCGGCGACGCGGCGCTCGAGGCGGAAACCGGTACGTTCTTTAATGCCTTCGTTATCTTCCGAACCTGCGGAGAGCTCCAGCTCGTTCTGGGCTTCGTTCAGCAACTGTGAACTCAGGCTCTGATTATGGAAGGAGGCTGCCATTTCACTCGCCTGATCGAGAGAACGGGCTTCGCTCAGCTGCTGCTGTTCGCGCTTGAGGCGGCGCTTGTGGGACAACAGTTCAATGCTTTTACTGAAGAAGATAGCCCAGGTGACGACCGAGGCCAGTAACAGACCGATCATGACGACCTTAACCACGATGTCGGCATGTTGATACATACCCCAAACGGAGAGATCCGCCTGCATCAAATTATTACCCACTCTTTATCTCCAGGATTTAAATCATCAAAACTTTGCGCTAATCATATCAAACTAACGTCGAATTGATAGTGGTTCTCATTAGTATTTACATACTGACGCAAATCCCACCGCAATTCTTTGCGCTTACGCAGTAAAAAGTGCCACGCGGGATTTTTGACAAAATTTTCTGCTTTATCCACCCGCAGCAGGTACAGTGACGAACAAACATGTTAGTTTAGACGTCCAGACGTATAAAAACAGGAATTCCTCATGGCTGACAAACACCTTGATACCGCACTGGTCAACGCCGGGCGCAGTAAAAAATACACCCATGGCGCGGTAAACAGTGTGATCCAGCGCGCTTCATCACTGGTGTTTGACACGGTAGCTGCTAAAAAACAGGCGACCCGCAACCGCGCGAAAGGTGAACTGTTTTACGGTCGTCGCGGTACGCTCACCCACTTTTCATTACAGGACGCGATGTGCGAGCTGGAAGGCGGGGCCGGTTGCGCCCTCTTCCCCTGCGGAGCAGCAGCGGTTGCCAATACGATTCTGGCATTTGTCGAACAGGGTGATGAGGTGTTGATGACCAACACAGCCTACGAGCCAAGCCAGGACTTCTGCAGCAAAATTCTGGCAAAACTCGGTGTCACCACCCGGTGGTTCGACCCGATGATTGGCGACGGTATTGCCGCGCTGATTCAACCCAACACCAAAGTGGTGTTTCTTGAATCTCCAGGCTCCATCACCATGGAAGTGCACGACGTTCCGGCTATCGTGCAGGCGGTTCGCCGCGTCGCTCCTGAAGCCATTATCATGATCGACAATACCTGGGCCGCGGGCGTGCTGTTCAAAGCACTGGAGTTCGACATCGATATCTCCATTCAGGCGGCGACCAAGTACCTGATTGGTCACTCCGATGGCATGATTGGCACCGCCGTTGCCAACGCCCGCTGTTGGGATCAACTGCGCGAAAATGCCTATCTGATGGGACAAATGGTGGACGCCGATACCGCCTACATGACCAGCCGCGGGCTGCGCACCCTGGGCGTCCGCCTTCGCCAGCATCATGAAAGCAGCGTCAAAATTGCCGAATGGCTCTCCACTCATCCCCAGGTGGAGCGGGTCAATCATCCCGCCCTTGCAGGCAGTAAAGGACATGAATTCTGGAAACGCGATTTCACCGGTAGCAGCGGCTTGTTCTCGTTCGTTCTCAAAAAGCAGCTGACTGACGAGGAGCTGTCCGCCTATCTCGACCACTTCGAACTTTTTAGCATGGCCTATTCCTGGGGCGGCTATGAGTCACTGATTCTGGCCAATCAGCCCGCGCATATCGCCGAGATCCGCCCCGATGGTGAGGTAGATTTCAGCGGCACCCTGATCCGACTTCACATCGGTTTAGAGAACGTTGACGATCTTTTGGCCGATTTAGCGGCAGGGTTTGCCCGCATCGTGTAAAGTTTCGCTAAGGTTCCGCCTGGTCTGGACAGATTTACAGACACTACTGTACGAAAATTCTGTCGGCGGTGCGCCCGGGATCAAGGTGTTCCGGGCATTTCAGGAGTACAATATTCCGAAAAGCGTAGTTCCTTAGGAAAACCCATGGTAGTCATTCAAGAGATTGTCGCCGCTCTCTGGCAGCACGACTTTGCTGCATTAGCGAATCCTCACGTCGTTGGTATTGTTTATCTGGTTATGTTTGCGACGCTGTTCCTTGAGAACGGTCTGCTTCCGGCTTCCTTTCTGCCGGGCGACAGCCTGCTGCTGCTGGCGGGGGCTCTGATTGCCAAAGGGGTGATGGGTTTTGTCCCGACGCTGATTATTCTGACGACCGCCGCCAGCCTCGGCTGCTGGCTGAGCTATATCCAGGGCCGCTGGCTCGGGAACACCAAAACCGTTAAAGGCTGGCTGGCGCAGCTGCCGACGAAATACCATCAACGCGCCACCTGCATGTTCGACCGCCACGGTCTGCTGGCCCTGCTGGTCGGTCGCTTTCTGGCATTTGTTCGCACCCTGCTGCCTACCATGGCCGGGATTTCAGGACTGTCGAATCGCCGCTTCCAGTTCTTTAACTGGCTGAGCGCCCTGCTGTGGGTCGGTGTGGTCACCAGCCTCGGCTACGCGCTCAGTATGATCCCCTTCGTCAAACGCCATGAAGATCAGGTGATGACCTTCCTGATGATCCTGCCGCTGTTCCTGCTGGTTGCCGGGCTGTTTGGCGCCATCGCGGTGGTGCTCAAGAAAAAGTACAGCAACGCCTGAGTTCAGCTCCCTCTCCCGTCGGGAGAGGGCTACAGCCCCTGCATCATCCGGATGCGGGCCGCATCTTCCCCCGGTGTAATGCCAAAGTAACGCTTAAACTCGCGGCTAAACTGCGAAGCACTTTCATAGCCCACGCGCATCGCCGCCGCGCTGGCTTTCATTCCGTCGTGCACCATCATCATTCTGGCCTTATGCAGGCGGTAGGTTTTCAGGTACTGCAACGGTGAAGTACTGGTCACTGACTTGAAGTTATGATGAAACGCCGAGACGCTCATGTTGGCCTCTGCCGCCAGCTGATCGACGCTCAGGTTTTCCGTGTACTGACTTTCAATGCGTTTTAACACCCGGCTAATCAGGCTGAAATGAGTCTGCCGGCTCACGAGCGCCAGCAGCGCACCGCCACACGGCCCGGTGAGCACGTGATAGAGAATTTCGCGGATTATCTGCTTACCGAGAATACGGGCATCCAGCGGGCGGTCCATCACGTCAAGCAAACGCTCGGCGGCGCAGAGAATATCCTCATTCAACACGGCGGAATTAATGCCGCTTGCCGCCACCGCAGGGCGAAAATGTTCATCCTCACCAATATCCATCAGCAGCTCCTGTAACTGCAGGATATCGACATTCAGGCGTAGCCCGGCCAGCGGGACTTCCGGCGTGGCAAAGGTTTCACATTCGAACGGCAGCGGTACGGTCAGCAGCAGATATTCGTTGGTGTCGTAGCGAAAAGAACGCTCGTTGATGTAACCGACTTTGTGGCCAGAAAAGAGAAACACGATGCCCGGTTGGTACATCACCGGCGTGCGGGTACCCGGCTGAGTGCCGTACAACAGGCGCACGTCAGGCAGCAGCTCGCTCAGGCGCTGTTGATTGTTTATCAGTGACTTAATCTGTTCTGTTAGCTGCAGACAGATGGCTTCACGATTCATGAAAGGGTTCTCCGCTCGCGGTTTTCGACAATCTTATTGTGCGCAGAATAGTGCTGTTTCTCCAGCCCGTTGTAGAAATGGGCAAGACAACGGCAGGAATGTGCATTGAGAGCTCCGGGCCAGAAGACCACAATGTGCCACATCAGGCAGGCCACCCGCCGCCATTTTTATTCACCCTCCATAAGGGCACGAGCAATGAACAATTTTAATCTCCACACCCCAACCCGTATTCTGTTTGGTAAAGGCGCCATCGCCTTACTGCGCGACCAGATCCCGGCTGATGCTCGCGTGATGGTCACCTACGGCGGCGGCAGCGTGAAAAAAACCGGCGTTCTTGATCAGGTATTGAATACCCTGAAAGGCCTGAACGTGGTCGAGTTTGGCGGTATCGAACCGAATCCATCGTACGAAACGCTGATGAACGCGGTGGCGCTTGCTCGTCGTGAAAACATCACCTTCCTGCTCGCCGTCGGCGGCGGCTCCGTGCTGGATGGCACCAAATTTATCGCTGCAGCCGCACACTATGCAGAAAACATCGACCCGTGGCATATCCTGGAGACCGGCGGTCGCGACATCAAAAGCGCCATTCCGATGGGCTCGGTACTGACCCTGCCTGCTACCGGTTCTGAATCCAATAAAGGTGCGGTTATCTCGCGTAAAACCACCGGCGATAAGCAGGCGTTTATGAATGACCACGTCCAGCCGGTGTTCGCCATTCTTGACCCGGTGTACACCTACACTCTGCCGCCGCGTCAGGTAGCCAACGGCGTGGTTGATGCATTTGTTCACACCGTTGAGCAGTATGTTACCTGGCCGGTTAACGGCAAAATTCAGGATCGTTTTGCCGAGGGTATTCTGCTGACCCTGGTGGAAGAAGGCCCGAAAGCGCTGGCCGAACCGGAGAACTACGACGTGCGTGCTAACGTGATGTGGGCTGCTACTCAGGCGCTGAACGGCCTGATCGGCGCGGGTGTTCCTCAGGACTGGGCAACGCACATGCTGGGCCATGAACTGACCGCCATGCATGGCCTGGATCATGCCCAGACCCTGGCTATCGTCCTGCCGGCGCTGTGGAATGAAAAACGCGATACCAAACGCGCCAAACTGCTGCAGTACGGCGAACGTGTCTGGAACATTACTGAAGGCTCCGACGATGCGCGTATCGACGCCGCCATCGCCGCGACTCGCCACTTCTTCGAACAGATGGGTGTACCGACTCGCCTTTCAGACTATGGCCTCGATGGCAGCAGCATCCCGGCTCTGGTGGCGAAACTGGAAGCTCACGGAATGACTCAACTCGGTGAAAAACAAGACATTACCCTCGATGTCAGCCGCCGCATCTATGAGGCAGCTCGTTAAGGATTTGCGGTTTTCCCCTTTCGTTTTGGCATATTTCGACCAGGCTTAATACTGGAGTCTCGTCGGGTTTCGACCCGGCGAGCTTAAAAATATGGAGGAACGCATGACACATCCAACCTTAATCAAGCTGCATGACGGCAACGTAATGCCGCAACTGGGTCTCGGCGTGTGGAAGGCAGGTAACGAGGAGGTCGTGACTGCGATCCACAAAGCGCTGGAGGTGGGTTACCGCTCAATTGATACTGCAGCGGCGTACAAGAACGAAAGCGGCGTCGGTAAAGCATTAAAGAGCGCCGGGATCCCTCGTGATGAACTGTTCATCACCACCAAGCTCTGGAATGACGATCAGAAGCGTCCTCG
Organism: Yokenella regensburgei; assembly: GCF_003634235.1. Classification (NCBI taxonomy): domain Bacteria; kingdom Pseudomonadati; phylum Pseudomonadota; class Gammaproteobacteria; order Enterobacterales; family Enterobacteriaceae; genus Yokenella; species Yokenella regensburgei. Next base: position 466,940 of record NZ_RBIZ01000004.1, read on the forward strand.
CGAAGCCCTGGAAGAGAGCCTCGAAAAGCTCCAGCTCGACTATATCGATTTATACCTGATGCACTGGCCTGTTCCCGCGATTGACCACTATGTCGATGCCTGGAAGGGAATGATTGAGCTGCAAAAAGCCGGGCTGATTAAAAGCATTGGGGTGTGTAACTTCCAGATCCCTCATCTGCAGCGTCTGATCGATGAAACAGGTGTTGCCCCGGTGATTAATCAGGTTGAGCTGCACCCGCTGATGCAACAGCGCCCCCTCCATGCCTGGAACGCCACGCACAAAATTCAGACCGAATCCTGGAGCCCGCTGGCACAGGGTGGCGCAGGGGTGTTCGATCAGAAAATCATTCGTGAACTGGCGGATAAGCACGGCAAGACCCCGGCTCAGGTGGTGCTTCGCTGGCATCTCGACAGTGGATTAGTGGTGATCCCGAAATCGGTAACCCCCGCAAGAATTGCCGAGAACTTTGATGTCTGGGATTTCCGTCTGGATAAAGACGACGTCAGTGAGATAGCGAAACTGGATCAGGGCAAACGCTTAGGCCCCGATCCGGATCAGTTTAGCGGGTAGTTCACCCCTCACCCTGGCCCTCCCACAGAGAGAGGGCCGGATGAGGGCACAGCGTTAGCCAGTCTTACGCTTCACGCTTTTTTTCGCAGTAGCCCCACCGTTCGAACGCTGGTGCACAATTGGCGTGTGCTTGGTCAGTGCCGGACGGGTATGGCGGTTCTGGCGGCGTGCTTCGCGCATCTCTTCGATGGTTGGAGCCGGAACCAGACAGTCGCGGCGTGAGCCAATCAGATGCTTTTTACCCATCGCTTCCAGCGCCTGACGAATCAGCGGCCAGTTGGCCGGATCGTGGTAACGCAGCAGCGCTTTGTGCAGACGGCGCTGTTTGTCCCCTTTCGGCACCACCACTTCTTCACTCTTATAACCAATCTTACTCAGCGGGTTTTTGCCGGTGTAATACATGGTTGTCGAGTTCGCCAGCGGTGACGGATAGAAGTTCTGTACCTGATCCAGACGGAAGCGACGCTGCTTCAGCCACAGCGCCAGGTTTACCATGTCTTCATCACGGGTGCCCGGGTGTGCCGAGATAAAGTACGGGATCAGATACTGCTCTTTACCCGCCTGCTTAGAGAAGGTGTCGAACAGCTCTTTGAAACGATCGTAGCTGCCCATCCCCGGCTTCATCATTTTCGACAGCGGGCCTTCCTCGGTATGCTCCGGGGCAATCTTCAGATAGCCACCCACGTGATGCGTCGCCAGCTCCTTGATGTAGCGAGGATCTTCTACCGCGATGTCATAACGCACACCGGATGCAATCAGGATCTTCTTGACGCCTTTCAGGTCACGCGCACGACGATAAAGGTTGATTGTCGGCTCATGGTTAGTGTCCATGTGCTGGCAAATATCCGGATAGACGCAGGACAGGCGGCGGCAGGTTTGCTCTGCGCGCGGCGACTTACAGCGCAGCATATACATGTTGGCCGTCGGGCCACCGAGATCGGAAATAATACCGGTAAAGCCCGGCACCGTGTCACGGATCGCTTCGATCTCGTTGATGATCGAGTCTTCAGAACGGCTCTGAATGATGCGACCTTCGTGTTCCGTAATGGAGCAGAATGAGCAACCGCCGAAGCAGCCACGCATGATGTTGATTGAGAAACGGATCATCTCATACGCCGGAATACGGCTCTTACCGTACGCCGGGTGCGGTACACGCTTGTACGGCAGAGCAAACACGCTGTCCATCTCTTCGGTAGAAAGCGGGATAGCCGGCGGGTTGATCCAGATATAGCGCTCGCCGTGCTTTTGCATCAGGGCACGCGCACAGCCCGGGTTGGTTTCGTGGTGCAGAATTCGTGAGGCATGCGCATAGAGCACCTTGTCGCTTTTCACCTTCTCAAAGGACGGCAGCAGCACATAGGTTTTCTCCCACGGTTTTGGACGCGGCGGCTGCACAACAATGGCTTTTGCTTCCTGCTTTTTCGGCTCAACCGGCTTGTTATCCGCACACGGCAGATCTTCACCGTATGGATGCGGGATCGGGTCAATTTTGCCCGGCATATCGATGATGCGGGAATCCACCCCGCTCCAGCCCGGGAGCGCCTCTTTCACCATAATCGCGGTGTTGCGCACATCGCGGATTTCACCGACCTTCTCGCCCTGCGACAGACGGTGAGCCACCTCTACCAGCGGACGTTCGCCGTTGCCGAAAATCAGCATATCGGCTTTAGAATCTACCAGCACCGAACGACGCACGGTATCTGACCAATAGTCGTAATGAGCGGTACGGCGCAGGCTTGCCTCGATACCGCCGAGGATCACCGGCACATCTTTCCATGCTTCTTTACAGCGCTGGGTATAAACCAGAGTCGCACGGTCAGGACGTTTCCCGGCCACGTTGTCCGGCGTATAGGCATCGTCATGACGCAGCTTACGGTCGGCAGTGTAGCGGTTAATCATCGAGTCCATGTTGCCAGCGGTCACGCCGAAAAACAGGTTCGGTTTGCCAAGACGCATGAAGTCTTCTTTGCTGTTCCAGTCCGGCTGGGCAATTATCCCTACGCGGAAGCCCTGAGCCTCCAGCATACGGCCACAGATTGCCATCCCGAAGCTTGGGTGATCGACATAGGCGTCGCCGGTGACGAGGATGATGTCGCAGCTGTCCCAGCCGAGTAAATCCATCTCTTCACGTGACATCGGCAGGAACGGGGCTGGGCCAAAGCAGGCCGCCCAGTACTGGGGCCACGAGAAAAGGTCGCGATCCGGTTGGATCAGGGAAATTGCGCTCATAATGCTTCCGGGGATTGGTTAAAAAGACTTCAAAAGGCGGGGATTATACGCTGGAACGAGTGGGGAAAGAAGGGGGATTTGGCGTTATTGGCGGTTAAAAAAGCACCAGCTTCCGGGCGACGGCTGGTGCTTTTTTGCCACTAGTCTCGGGCTCAAGGCTCACGGCTGAATGATTGGTAATGAAAAGTCACCCATGGTGATGGAAACATTATCATTACCATCCGAGTTGTTACCAAAAACAAAATAGCCTAAGCGGGTATTGGTCTGTAATGGTTTAATATATTTTTCAGTAGTACCTTTGAAGGTTTTATCCTGATAAAAGTTAATAAACACATTGTGTTGACGACCACTATCAAGGAAGCCTACCGATCCGGAATGCAGTGGGAATTTAAATCCACTTTCGTAAGGCAATGAACCTGCTGGAATATCAGTTGTCCACGGTACGAATTGTTCAAGTGAGCTAATATTGCCAGGATTTGCGCGCATTTTTACAGAGTAATAAATACCCGGAATATTTGTAGCAAAGAGTGCAATATTATGGGCTTGAGTATTGTACTCAACCGTTGAAACTTTAGACGCCGCCGGGGCTTCGCGCCAGGCACCCAGGCCGATCCCATCCGGACCAACATTGCACTTAGTCGTCAGGGTTGGCGTATTAGTCAATACGTCATAATCCAAAATAAAACCCTCGGTTCCAGGTTTGAATATATGTAATCCACCTTCATTACCAATCGGTTTGAGGGAATTAATTGTTACCGAACGCGTCCCGTAGAAGAAACACTCTTTTGCTGCAAAAGCCAGGTTTGGCACAACTGCAGAAACTGCCAGTACGGTTGTGAGAATTGCAATTGCAGTTTTGTTTTTCATAGCCATAATGATTACCTTTCTGTTAATTAAGAAACTCACACTAAATTTGAGCATCATCGTTTACCACTTCACCTCGAAAGAGGCTGGTATGGAGAGGTAATACTGACTGGCTGCAATTATAATTTCCAGTCACAAAATATCATTATGATGAAATCAAGATGTTCTTTTATATTTAGAGAGGCGACTACTAAAGGAATTGACTTACGCTGATGGGTTATACAGCCGGAAACAACTCGCTTCCGGCTTTTTTTATTAAAATATAAGCAATTATTTTGACAATGTAGCCCCACCAAGGCCAGGGGTGGGCTGTACGACGAGTCCTGCCGCAACAGGCTGGATAACGGGCACAGAGAAATCGCCCATGGTGACAGAAACATTATCATCACCATCAGAGTTGTTACCGAAAACAAAGTAACCCAGCAGCGTATTTTTTTGCTTCGGCTTTATATATTTCTCCGTTGTTCCTTTAAACGATTTATCCTGATAGAAGTTAATGAATATATTATGTTGACGGCCACCATCAAGGAACGATTTTGTACCTGAGTGGAGCGGATACTTAAACCCACTCTCGTAAGGTAAAGACCCGCCAGGAATATCCGTATACCATGGTACAAATTGATTGAGCACCTGAATATTATCTGGTTTGGCTCGCACCTTCACCGAGTAGTAAATACCTGGTACATTTGTCGCAAACAGTGCAATGTTATGCGCCTGCGTATTATATTCAATTGTTGATACCTTTGACGCAGCGGGAGCAACACGCCAGGCCCCGAGATTCATTCCATCCGGGCCAACATTACACTTTGTTTTCAGATTAGCAGCATCAGTCAGTACATCATAATCCAGGATAAAACCTTCAGTACCTGCTTTATAAATATGCAATCCTTTCAGGTCATTATTGACGGTGGCAGCGTTGATTTTGACAGAGCGAGTTCCATAAAAAAAACACTCCTTTGCCGCATGTGCAAACTGTGGAGCTAGCATTGCCATTGTCAATACTGATGACAATAACATAATAGAACGTTTATTTTTCTTCATAGATTTCTCAAGGTGTGATTATTAATTAGAGAGATTGCATATATCTTCCATACATCAAGCACCTGACTCTAACAATTCACACAGAATCTAACAATTTAGAATAACTGAATCTATTAATAAGTAGAGATGGTTTTATCATCACCTTCAATCAATAAAAGGTTATCATAATAGAAAGTAATAAATATTGAGAAAGGTTGGCAGGTTTTTATTCATCCCCTGCCAGTGTATTTTTTACGATGCCGGGTTCACCAGAATCTGACCAATGGAGCCGCGATCGGCGAGCTCAAGGGTTCCGCTGCTGTACTGGAACGGGAAGTGCGGCCACGACGGCTGAACATAGTTGACCAGTAGTTCAACCTGGCCATCCACCCATACCGTATCCTTCCAGCCGCGATCTTCCGGGAACGGCATTGCACCGTTCACGTTACGCACCTGGAACATCACACCTTCAATATGGAACGACTGCGGGCGGTCAGCACGCACCGTCCAGCGCTCCCAGGTTCCCTGCTGCGCGGTGATATCAATGCGTTTCGGATCCCACAGCTGACCGTTAATACCCGGGTCATCACCAAGCGAGATGTCGCGGCTACGAATCGGCGTGCCGGACATAATTTCTGCTGGCAGAAGGCGCATCGGCAGGCTGTCAGTCACCAGCGGCAGCAGCCCGGTCGGGCGCAGCGTCAGTACCAGCGTAGAAATGAGAATGCTGGAAGGCTCAAAGAATCCACGGATGCGGTCCATGATGCCCGCCGCCTCACCGCAGGTGATCGACACTTCGTCACCGTTGGTCATATCCACCAAAATTTCACGCCGCTCACCCGGCGCCAGCGACAGCTGTTTCACCGAAATCGGCGTGGGTAAAAAGCCCTGATCGCCGGAAATAACGTGCAGCGGTCGGCCATCGCTCATTTGCAGCTGATAGCGACGAGAGTTAGAAGCATTAAGCAGACGCAGGCGCACCCAACCACGAGAGACTTCAACGTATGGGCTCTGCACACCGTTCACCAGCAGCGTGTCGCCAACAAAGCCACCGCTACCGGGTTCGCTGTACTCCGGCGTGCCGAAGTTATCCAGCCGCTTATCCTGGATAATGACCGGGAAGTCGTCGACGCCGTAGTGATTGGGAATAGGTAAGGACTTACTTACTTCATCTTCGACCAGCCACATCCCGGCAACGCCGTTATAGACCTGCTGCGCCATGCGATTGGGAGTATTCGCCTGATACCAGAGTGTTGCCGCGCTCTGGCGGATAGGCAGTACCGGCGCCCAGTCGGCACCCGGTGACATCATACGCGCCGCGCCGCCCATAAGCGGCCCCGGCACCTGCAGGCCACGTACGGTCATCGCGACGTTTTCTGCGAGTCGATTGCTGTAAATCAGTTTAACGTCATCACCGTTCCAGACACGGATAGTCGGGCCAAGATAGCGGCCATTAATCCCTGACACCGGCGCACGAGTACCCGGCGTAAACGACCAGTGGCTACGTTGCAGCGTCATGAACAGCGGCTGACCGCGACGGGATTCGAGCAGTGGAGGGACCGGCAGCACCTGCTGCTGCCCGGCCGCATTTGCCCTCAGCGGCACCGCACTTGCACACAGTGCAAGCCCTGATGTCTGAATAAACTGACGCCGACTGAGTGACATATAAACTCCATGCAAAACTGACAAAAAGAGGCGGAAATTCGTTTCCCGCTTATTAGATTTTTCCGGCCGCTTCTCGCTGTGCGACTTCCTGATTTAACTCATCAATCTTCGCTGCCATCAGCTCGCGGCAGTGGGTCGCCAGTTCACGGATCTGATCTTTGTTCCAGTTGCTGGTATCCACCGGAGGCAACATTTCCACGATCACCAGGCCGTTGTTCAGGCGATTCAAATTAATCTTATTCGATGTATTGGAAACACACACAGGAATAATCGGGACGCCTGCCGCAATTGCCGCGTGAAATGCCCCGGTTTTAAACGGCAGCAGGCCACGCCCACGGCTACGGGTACCTTCCGGGAACATCCAGAACGAGATCCGGCGCGTTTTAAAGTTATTCACCACTTCGGTAATGGTGTTGTGCGCTTTCGCACGGTTATTACGGTCAATCAGCAGGTTGCCGGTCAGCCAGTACAGCTGGCCAAAGAACGGGATCCATATCAGGCTCTTTTTCCCGACGGTCACCGTAGGCGGCTGAACAATGTTAGAGGCGGTCACCATATCGTAATTGTTCTGGTGATTACCGATGTAAATCGCATTGCCGTAGGTATCTGCATCTGCGGGTTTACGCAGTTCTACTTTCAAACCGAACAGCGGCGCCATTCTGCCAAACATATGGCCGAAAGTAGCAACGTGTTTTGGATTACGCGGGCTGAACAGGCAGTAGATGCAGCCAACTATACACACCAGAATACAGTAGATAACAGCGATAATAAGTCGAAAAATGAATAACATAACACCCTCTGAAACCCTAACCCTTGGGTTTTGCAGCAAATTTTAACACGCCCCTCTGCTTCAGGGGCGTTTGTTTTTACTCTTCGCTATCGCCTGCGGCGGGGCGCATCGGTGAATCGATATCAATCCTGTCGATTTTCTGCAGGCCGCGCATCAGGGTACCGCGACGCCCGCGCTCGCCGGTCACTTTCTGCAGTTCTTCCGGACGCAGTTTAATTTTGCGCTTGCCGACATGGATAGTCAGCGTGCTTTGCGGTGGCAGGAGATACAGATGCGCCAGGCCATCAACCCCTTTCGCGGCATCCGCCGAAGCGATATTGATAATCTTGTTACCCTTACCTTTCGACAGCTGCGGCAGGTCGCTGACCGGGAACATCAGCATCCGGCCCGCGGTGGTGATCGCGAGGAGCATGTCAGATTCGTCTTCGATAACGACCGGCGGCATCACCTGCGCGTTATCCGGAAGCGTGATAACCGCTTTACCGGCACGGTTGCGCGCTACCAGATCGTTAAAGGTGCAGACAAAGCCGTAACCGGCGTCGGATGCCATCAGCAGTTTCTGCTCGTCGCCTTCCATCAGCATATGCTCAACGGTCGCGCCCGGCGGTAACGTCAGTTTACCGGTCAGCGGTTCGCCCTGTCCGCGCGCCGACGGCAGCGTGATAGGGTCAATCGCGTAGCTACGCCCGGTGGTATCAATAAACACCACTGGCTGGTTGCTCTTACCTTTCGCTGAGGACTTCCAGCTGTCACCGGATTTATAGCTCAGCCCCTGGGCGTCGATGTCATGGCCTTTGGCACTGCGAACCCAGCCCATCTGCGACAGCACAATGGTCACCGGCTCAGACGGCAGCATATCGTGCTCGTTCATCGCCTTCGCTTCTTCGCGCTCGCGCAGCGGGGAACGACGGTCATCGCCATAGGCATCGGCATCGGCCTGCAGCTCTTTCTTCAGCAGGGTATTCATTTTGCGCTCAGAGGCGAGGATCGCCTGCAGCTGATCGCGCTCTTTCTCAAGATCGTTCTGCTCGCCGCGGATCTTCATCTCTTCCAGTTTGGCGAGGTGGCGCAGTTTAAGCTCGAGGATCGATTCGGCCTGCGTTTCGCTGATACCAAAGCGCGACATCAGCACCGGCTTCGGTTCATCTTCGCTGCGGATGATGTGGATGACTTCGTCGATATTGAGAAACGCAATCAGCAAACCTTCGAGGATATGCAGGCGCTTCAGCACTTTTTCCAGACGATAGTTCAGTCGACGCGTCACCGTGTCGCGACGGAAGGCAAGCCATTCGGTCAGGATCTCAAGCAGGTTTTTCACCGCCGGGCGACCGTCCAGACCAATCATGTTCAGGTTGATACGGTAGCTTTTTTCCAGATCGGTAGTGGCAAACAGGTGGTTCATCACCTGCTCCATATCGACGCGGTTCGAGCGCGGCACAATCACCAGACGAGTCGGGTTTTCGTGGTCTGACTCATCGCGCAGGTCGTCCACCATCGGCAGCTTTTTATTGCGCATCTGGCTGGCGATTTGTTCCAGCACCTTCGCGCCGGACACCTGGTGCGGCAGCGCGGTAATAACCACCGCTCCGTCTTCTTTATTCCACACCGCGCGCATGCGCACGGAGCCACGACCGTTCTGGTAGATTTTGCGAATTTCCGCGCGCGGGGTGATGATTTCCGCTTCGGTCGGGTAATCCGGCCCCTGAACGATATCCAGCAGCTCATCGAGCGTGGTCTTCGGTTTTTCAATCAGGGTGATAGCGGCGTTCGCCACTTCGCGCAGGTTGTGCGGGGGAATATCGGTCGCCATGCCCACCGCGATCCCGGTGGTACCGTTCAGCAGGATGTTTGGCAGACGCGCAGGCAGCATCTTCGGCTCCTGCATCGTACCGTCGAAGTTCGGCACCCAGTCCGCGGTCCCCTGCCCGAGCTCGCCCAGCAGCAATTCGGCATATTTGGACAGACGAGACTCGGTGTAACGCATCGCCGCGAAGGATTTCGGATCGTCCGGTGCCCCCCAGTTCCCCTGGCCATCGACCAGCGGGTAACGATAGGAGAACGGCTGTGCCATCAGTACCATCGCTTCATAACAGGCGCTGTCGCCGTGCGGATGGTATTTACCCAGCACGTCACCGACGGTACGGGCAGATTTTTTAAATTTTGCGCTGGCGCTCAGCCCCAGCTCAGACATCGCGTACACGATGCGGCGTTGAACCGGCTTCAGGCCATCGCCAATAAACGGTAGCGCCCTGTCCATGATGACGTACATGGAGTAGTTCAGATACGCATTTTCCGTGAATTCATGTAGCGCAAGGCGCTCTGCCATATCGCTCATTAACTGTGATTCCTTTATTGATGCGCCGGTCTGGTGCAGGCGGCAAAACTACCCGCGATAATACCCTATCTGGCGCGCTGAGTCACAGGGGCGTCTGGCGACAATTTGGCAGGACTCCGGGCCAGGTTTCGCCCGGAGTGGATTTACTTCAGCGGTAAATAAATATCGGTCTGCAGCTCGTGCTCCGCCACGTCATGCACGAAATTCAGGTACTGGAAAAAGACCGGAAAATCGCGGGCCGTTTCACCGCTTTGCGGCAGCCAGTCGCGGAATAAATACCAGACGCTTTGTGAAACCGTATCCAGCGAACCGCTGTGGCGCACTACCGCGCAGCGCCCGGCGGGGATTTCATCATTCACCACCCCAAAGCGATTCTCCGACACCGGGGCACTTACGCTACCGCAAATATCAAAGCGAAACGCTTCGGGCGGCGTGGTTTCCGGATCATCCCAGGCGATGCCGTAGGTCTGGCTTGATGGCACCGGCGATAGTCCGGTGCTTTTACGCCACTGAATAAATATCGCCGCGCTGTCGTTCACCCGCTCGGCGCTGCCGCGATGCGCTATCTTCGCCACCAACGTACGCGGGAAGTCGATAACCTTAACGTTCATCGAAATTTGCTCCTGAAAAGTATTTTTAGGTACGCGCAGGTGCCACTGCGCCCAGTCCGGCTCAGTGCGGAACTGACGCGGGCTTTTCCCCAGCGCGACTTTGAAGGCGCGGGTGAACGACTCCGGGTTCTGAAACCCGGTATCCAGGGCGATGTCGATGATTTTATCCTGTGGTTTAAACGCCAGCCGCCATGAGGCATGCCGCAGACGCAACCACTGAATGTAGCGGTACAACGGCTGGCCGCTGTACGCCGTAAACTGTCGATGAAAGTGGTATGGCGAGCAGCAGGCGATGCGGCTCAGTTGTTCCAGCGACAGGGGTTCATCAAGGTGGCGGGCAATATAGTCGCAAACATCGCGAAATCGCGCCGCGTACACCGCTTTCAGACTGTCATTCATTACGTCCTCCTGCGGTGTACTTTGTCAGGATCGCGGGGGGCGATCCTGACCGATCTTGCGCAATGTGTTATTTCACTTTGCTAATCTGTTTAACGTCAATCTCAACAGAGTTCCAGTCTTTATCAACTTCACCCTGGATCTCAACCACATCCTGCGGGGTGATGGTCTGACCGTTCCAGCGTTTGTGGTCGATATCTATATTCACCGTGCCGGAGGCATCTTTAAAGGTGTATTTATCATCAGAGATGCGCTCCACGATGTTACCACGCAGAGTGACCCAGGTATCGTCGCGCAGGCCTTTAGCATTCGCAACCGTGGTGACGCTTCCGCTCGGCCCCTGGAATCCTCCGGCCTGAGTTTGTGTCGTGGTGGTGGTACCAGGTCCGGTAAAACCGCCCTGAGTATTGGCAGCAAATACCGGTGCAGACATCAGTACCAGAACGGCGGTCAAAGCAGCTACTTTTTTCATTTATCTTCTCCATTGGTATCTCAATGACATCCAGTAAACAGGATAAAACTTAACAACTTCTTAAGGGAGAAAAATATTTAAAAATGCTGTACAGCAGCCATTCTGAAAGGGTTTACTGAGTTTCCCCGGTGGTGATATTGGACTTTATTATGCGCATTCTTTTGGTAGAAGATGACAAGCTCATCGGTGACGGATTAAAGACCGGACTTAGCAAAATGGGCTTCAGTCTGGACTGGTTTACCCGCGGCGATGAAGGGCGCAGCGCACTGTACAGCGCACCTTATGATGCGGTGATTCTTGACCTCTCACTACCGGGTATCGACGGGCTGGACATTCTGCGTGAGTGGCGGGCAAAAGGGCACAGCGAACCGGTGCTGATTTTGACCGCCCGCGATGCGCTCTCGCAGCGCGTGGAAGGATTGCGGCTCGGCGCCGATGATTATCTGTGTAAGCCGTTTGCCCTGATCGAAGTGGCCGCCCGCCTGGAGGCGCTGATTCGCCGCGCCCACGGTCAGTCGAGTAACGTGTTGCAGCACGGTGCCGTCACCCTCGACCCGGGAAAGCTCACCGCCACGCTAAACGATGAGCCCCTTACACTGAAACCGAAAGAGTTCGCCCTGCTGGAGCTTCTGCTGCGCAACGTGGGTCGCGTGCTGCCGCGTAAGCTTATTGAAGAGAAGCTCTACAACTGGGACGACGACGTGTCCAGCAACGCCGTGGAAGTGCACGTCCACCATCTGCGCCGCAAGCTCGGCAGTGATTTTATCCGCACGGTGCACGGCATCGGCTATACCCTGAGTCAATAATAATGCGTTTTCGCCAACTGAGCCTCCGCCTGCGTCTGACGCTGCTGTTTCTGCTGCTGACGCTGGTCGCCTGGGGCAGCGCCAGCCTGATGGCCTGGCACCAGACCTCCAAAAAGCTCGATAAGCTGTTCGATACCCAGCAGATGCTGTTCGCCAAACGCCTGAGCGCCATGCATTTTGCCGATATCACCGCCCTCACCCCACCGCTTCCTGAGCGGAAAAAAATCAAGCACGGTCATCTTGATGATGACGCGCTGGCCTTCGCTATTTTTACCGCCGACGGCAAGCTTGTGTTGCATGACGGCGAGAACGGCCGTGAGATCCCGTACAACTATCGCCGAGAAGGTTTCGACGATGGGCACCTGAAGGACGATGACGACGAGTGGCGCTTCCTGTGGCTCACCACCAGTGACGGCAAGCACCGCATCGTGGTTGGCCAGGAGTGGGATTACCGCCAGGAAATGGCGCTCGATATCATTACGTCGCAGCTGACGCCGTGGCTGATTGCGCTACCGCTGATGCTTCTGCTGTTGTTCTTTTTGCTCAGCCGCGAGTTGGCACCGCTCAAAAAAATCACCCAGACGCTTCGGGTACGAGAGCCGGAATCCGCCGACCTGCTGCGTACTGAGGGCGTACCGAGCGAAGTTCGTCCGCTGGTCGAAGCGCTGAACCAGCTCTTTAGCCGTACCCACACCATGATGGTACGTGAGCGGCAGTTTACCTCCGACGCGGCCCACGAACTGCGCAGCCCGCTGACCGCCCTGAAGGTGCAAACCGAAGTGGCGCAGCTGTCGATGGATGACCCACAGGCGCGCGAGAAGGCGCTTAGCCAGCTGCACACCGGCATTGACCGCGCCTCCCGGCTGGTCGAACAGCTGCTGACGCTTTCCCGCCTCGATTCACTGGAGAACCTCGACGACGTTGCGCCCATCGCCCTTGAAGACTTACTGCAGTCGGCGGTGATCGATGCGTACTATCCGGCGCAGCAGGCGGGAATCGATATCCGCCTGCATCTCGATACCCCCCACGTTGAACGCACCGGGCAGCCGCTGCTGCTGAGCCTGCTGGTGCGTAACCTGCTCGATAACGCCATTCGCTACACGCCACACGGCAGCCAGATAGACGTCACGCTCAGCAGCGGTCAGTTCAGCGTGCGTGATAATGGCCCTGGAGTGAGCGCCGAGGCGTTGGCAAGGATTGGCGAGCGTTTCTATCGTCCGCCGGGGCAAGATGAAACCGGCAGCGGGCTGGGATTATCTATCGTTCGCCGTATTGCCTCGCTGCACCAGATGTCGGTCAGCTTTGCCAATGCGCCGGAGGGCGGGTTCATCGTCTGCGTGCGCTGGTAAGCGGCAGATTATTGCTCATTTAGCAAAAGATTTTGCACATTTTGCCTGTTCTCTCACATCGTTAGCCCGCGTATTATTGTGGACAAACGCTTATTTTGAGGACATGACATGAGCAACATTCTGATTATTAACGGTGCAAAAAAATTTGCCCACTCTAATGGCCAGCTGAATGACACCCTGACCGAGGTCGCGGATGGCCATCTGCGCGACGCCGGGCATGATGTTAAAATTGTTCGCGCTGACAGCGATTACGATATCAAAGCTGAAGTACAAAACTTCCTGTGGGCTGACGTCATCATCTGGCAAATGCCGGGTTGGTGGATGGGTGCGCCATGGACCGTGAAAAAGTACATCGACGATGTCTTCACCGAAGGCCATGGTTCACTGTACGCCAGCGACGGTCGCACCCGCTCTGATGCCAACAAAAAATACGGTTCCGGCGGCCTTATCCAGGGCAAAAAATACATGCTGTCTCTCACCTGGAACGCGCCGATGGAAGCCTTTGACGATAAAGCACAGTTCTTCCACGGCGTGGGCGTTGACGGCGTGTATCTGCCGTTCCACAAAGCCAACCAGTTCCTGGGAATGGAAGCGCTGCCAACCTTTATCGTCAACGACGTGATTAAAATGCCTGATGTACCGAGCTATATCGCAGAATATCGCAAGCATCTGACCGCGATTTTTGGTTAACTAGAACTCTAATAACAGAAGGAGTTGAAGGTACCATGTTGACGATCATTGCTGAAATCCGCACCCGTCCTGGCCAACATCACCGCCAGGCTGTGCTGGATGAATTTGCGAAAATTATTCCAACCGTGTTGAAAGAAGAAGGCTGCCACGGCTATGCGCCGCTGGTAGACCATGCCGCTGACGTGAGCTTCCAGGCAACCGCGCCGGACTCCATCGTGATGGTTGAACTGTGGGAAACCGTGGCGCATCTTGAAGCGCATCTGCAGACTCCGCACATGAAAGCGTGGAGCGAAGCGGTGAAAGGCGACGTGCTGGAAACGCACATTCGTATTCTTGAGCAGGGTGTTTAATTCCGCAGGACAAAAACTTGCGTGAGTGAAATGAGGCGGGTAAGCGAAGGCTACCCGCCTTTTGTTGTATTAACCTTCGATATCCGCCAGGTCACCTTTTTCCTGTAACCAGTTACGACGATCTTCCGAACGCTTCTTGGCAAGCAGCATGTCCATCATCGCGGTGGTCTGCTGTTCATCTTCATCAGTAATGATGAGCTGCACCAGACGACGAGTGTTGGGATCAAGCGTGGTTTCGCGCAGCTGCATCGGGTTCATCTCACCCAGACCTTTAAAGCGCTGCACGTTCGGCTTCCCTTTCTTGCGTTTAAGCTGTTCAAGCACGCCGGCTTTTTCTTCTTCCGTCAGCGCGTAGTACACCTCTTTACCGAGATCGATACGGTAGAGCGGCGGCAGCGCCACGTACACATGCCCCTGTTTCACCAGGGTACGGAAGTGTTTCACAAACAGCGCGCACAGAAGCGTGGCGATGTGCAGGCCATCGGAGTCCGCATCCGCCAGGATACAGATCTTGCCGTAGCGCAGCTGGCTGAGATCGTCACTGTCCGGATCGATGCCGATCGCCACCGAGATATCGTGTACTTCCTGCGAGGCCAGAACTTCGTCGGAGGAAACTTCCCAGGTGTTAAGGATCTTACCTTTGAGCGGCATGATCGCCTGATACTCACGATCGCGCGCCTGTTTGGCGGATCCGCCCGCCGAGTCACCTTCTACGAGGAACAGTTCGGTGCGATTGAGATCCTGAGCGGTACAGTCGGCCAGTTTCCCGGGCAGCGCCGGACCGCTGGTCAGTTTTTTACGTACCACTTTTTTCGCCGCGCGCAGACGACGCTGGGCGCTGGAAATCGCCATTTCGGCCAGCAGTTCTGCCGCCTGGACGTTCTGGTTCAGCCACAGGCTGAAGGCATCTTTCACCACGCCGGAAACGAATGCCGCACACTGACGCGAAGAGAGACGCTCTTTGGTCTGACCGGCAAACTGCGGATCCTGCATTTTGACTGACAGCACGTAGGCACAGCGATCCCAGATATCCTCCGCCGAGAGCTTCACGCCGCGCGGCAGAATATTGCGGTACTCGCAGAACTCGCGCATCGCGTCGAGCAAGCCCTGGCGCAGACCGTTAACGTGCGTACCACCCTGCATCGTCGGGATCAGGTTCACATAGCTTTCGGTAAGCAGTTCACCGCCTTCCGGCAGCCACAGCAGCGCCCAGTCAACGGCCTCGGTATCGCCCTCAAAATTGCCGACGAACGGCTTCTCAGGCAGCAGCGGCAGACCGTTAACCGCTTCGCACAGATAGTCGTTCAGGCCATCTTCGTAGCGCCAGGTCTGCTCGGTATTGTTAACTTTGTCTTTAAAAACAATCTCAACGCCCGGGCACAACACCGCTTTGGCTTTCAGCAAGTGAGTGAGTCGGGAAACGGAGAAACGCGGGCTGTCGAAGAAACTTTCGTCCGGCCAGAAGTGCACGCTGGTACCGGTATTGCGTTTACCGCAGGTACCGACCACCTGCAAATCTTCCACTTTATCGCCGTTCTCAAAGGCGATGCTGTAGACCTGGGCATCACGTCGAACCGTAACTTCAACCCGTTTTGACAGGGCGTTAACGACCGAGATCCCAACGCCGTGAAGACCACCGGAGAACTGATAGTTCTTGTTCGAGAATTTGCCGCCCGCATGCAGACGACAGAGGATCAGCTCAACCGCCGGGACGCCTTCTTCCGGATGGATATCCACCGGCATACCGCGACCGTCATCAATGACTTCCAGCGATTGATCGGCATGCAGGATAACTTCCACGCGTTTTGCGTGGCCCGCCAGCGCTTCGTCCACGCTGTTATCAATGACTTCCTGGCCCAGATGGTTAGGGCGAGTCGTGTCAGTATACATTCCCGGGCGGCGGCGAACCGGCTCAAGCCCGGTGAGTACCTCAATGGCATCAGCGTTATATGAAGATTGCGTCATGGTCTGTTCGTAGGTCGAAGGGTGGCTCAAGGCAAACCCAGAAAATTGATAATCTGTGTGAAGTGATCTTCAAAGCCGATAAATGCGTGATTTCCGCCCTCCTCCACCGTCTGGCGGCAGGAGGCGTAGTAGGCCACCGCCTGTCGGTAATCAAGCACTTCATCGCCCGTTTGCTGGAGTAACCAGATGAGATCGGGTGATTCCAGCGGGTCGATCTGCATCACTTTGAGATCGTAAATATGGCGTGACTCTAGCACATATTGTTCCCCGGTGTAGGGATTCTCGTTGTGCCCAAGATAGTTCTGCAGCAGTTCAAACGGTCGCACAGCCGGGTTCACCACCACCGCTGGCAACATAAAACACTGAGAGAGCCAGGTGGCGTAGTAGCCTCCCAGCGAAGATCCAACCACCGCCAGCGGCTCACCGCCGCGTGCCAGCACCAGACTCTCGAGCAGCTCTGCCGCCTGCGCCGGAAAAGCCGGAAGCTGCGGCACCAGCATGGTGATGTCAGGGTGATGCTGCGCCAGCCACTGCTTCATCGCAGTCGCCTTCGCTGAGCGAGGTGAGCTGTTAAATCCGTGCAAATAGAGAAGCGTGGACATCAGTAGCCTTCTGAAGCGGTATCAGGGCGGAACTTTGCGCTTTCGAGGCGGCAAACTTCCGTGGTCAACGTGCCATCGGCATGCAGCTCAATCCAGCGCCAGCCTGGCCCGATGGTGTCCAGGGTGAAGTTCGCGCAGTGCGGTTTGAACTGTACGCAGGTGGAAGGCGTTGCCATCATTCGGCGACCGTTCCAGTCGACATCCATCTCCTGATGAATATGCCCACACAGCAGATTCTTCACCCGTGGGAACTTCGCCAGCACGCGATCGAGCGCTGCCGAGTTACGCAAGCTGTGCTGATCGAGCCAGCTGCAACCGGCCGGAAGCGGATGATGATGTAACAGCAGAAGCGTATAGCGCTCCGGAGCCTCAGCCAGTTTGTTCTCCAGCCACTCCAGTTGGAACTCGCTCAGCTCACCGTGCGGCACGCCGAAAACCTGACTGTCGAGCAGCAGGATCTGCCAGTTATCACCAATAAGGGCGCGCTTGGCCGGAGAGATACCAGCATCCTGCAGGGTGCTGTACATTGCCGGCTGAAAATCATGATTGCCCGGTAGCCAGACGCAGGGCGCAGCGAAGCTCGCGATACCCTCAGCAAAGTGCTGATAGGCCGCGGTAGAATGATCTTGTGCTAAATCGCCTGTTGCCACAATCAGGTCACACTCACGCTTCGAGGCTCGGATGGCTTCCAGCACCGCCTGGTAACTTTCCCAGGTGTTAACCCCTAACAGCGTTTCATGTTTCTCTGCAAACAGGTGAGTATCAGTTATTTGTAATATCCTGACCCTGGCTCCACCAGCCAAAGGTAGGTTTAACAGGCTTTCCAAATGGTGTCCTTAGGTACTAGTAAACCGGAATCGCCATCGCTCCATGTGCAAAACAGTATCTCAGCCAGTCCGCGAGGAACTGGTTAATTTGATGCTTTTCGTCGCGTTGATGCAACTTTTTATTCGGGTAATCATACCGCGCTTTGAAGCGAAAGATCTGCTGGCTTGAACACACTTCAGCCACCATCGCATCGTGATATAACCGCACGGTCATTGACGGCAGGCTCCAGTAGCTCACTGCCGGCACCGTCTGTTCTATTTCCACCAACGTAGTGTAGCGGGTGGACTCGGTTATTGTTAACCGGTACTGCGCACTGCCCACCTGGTAGCTCACCGTATCGCCGGGTGCATCGGTTCGAGGCAGCAGGCGTCGCAGCTGCGCGAAGTTAGTTTCGCACAGGCGCATCATTTCTGGGAAGTCAGGTGTGTAACGCTTCATTTTTTCCACTCGTGTCGTAAGTCTTGATAATGCAGCTGGAGCCATTGCAGAGCGATGACAGAGGCTGCGTTGTCGATTAACCCCTCTTCAACCCACTGGTAAGCCTGCTCCCGACTCACCACATGAACACGAATGTCTTCGTTTTCATCTGCCAGACCGTGGATCCCGCTTGCGGTCGTGGCGTCCACTTCACCCACTAAAATTGACAGGCGCTCGCTGGTCCCGCCCGGGCTTGCCAGATAACTTAACACAGGACGGGTACGTCCGATGTCAAGCCCGGCCTCTTCCATCGCTTCGCGACGCGCGACGTCCTCAACGCTCTCGCCCTCTTCAATCATTCCGGCAACCATCTCCAGCAACCACGGGCTAGAGCTGGTGTCATACGCCGCAATGCGAATCTGCTCCACCAGCACGACTTCATCGCGCACTGGGTCAAAGGGTAGCAAGACCGCCGCATGTCCGCGCTCAAAAATTTCGCGTCTGACTTCGCCGCTCATTTCGCCGTTAAACAAACGGTGGCGAAAGCGATATAAATCAAGTGAAAAAAAACCACGATATAGTGATTCACGTGCAATAATTTCTACATCATTTTTGGAGAAGGTCACGGCCTGCTCGGAAGGCTTTGTCATTATTGAGTCCTGCTAGCAATAGTGATGAAATTATGGAATTCAAGCCAGATTGGCTACTGTTTTACCAACGGTATGATAGATTGGTGCAAATTAACGCCAGATGGCACGATACGCCAACTTTTTAGACTGGCAGACTCTGGTACAATCGGCGAATGTTTTCGAATTAGATCAGCGCTAAGTGCTTCACAACAAGGAATGCAAATGAAGAAATTGCTCCCTATCCTTATCGGCCTGAGCCTCGTAGGGTTCAGTTCCATGAGTCAGGCAGAGAACCTGCTGCAGATTTATCAGCAGGCGCGTTCAAGCAACCCGGACCTGCGTAAGTCCGCCGCCGATCGCGATGCAGCATTTGAGAAGATCAACGAAGCGCGCAGCCCATTACTGCCGCAGCTGGGATTAGGTGCTGATTATACCTACAGCAACGGCTATCGCGATAATAACGGGATTAACTCCAACACCACCAGCGGATCGCTGACCCTGACGCAGACCATTTTTGATATGTCAAAATGGCGTGCGCTGACGTTGCAGGAAAAAACGGCCGGTATTCAGGATGTCACCTATCAGACCGATCAGCAGACCCTGATTCTGAACAGCGCCACGGCTTACTTCAACGTGCTGAGCGCGATTGATGCGCTCTCCTACACCGAAGCGCAGAAACAGGCGGTATACCGTCAGTTAGATCAGACAACTCAACGCTTTAACGTGGGCCTGGTTGCCATTACCGACGTGCAGAACGCCCGTTCACAGTACGATACCGTACTGGCAAACGAAGTGACCGCTCGTAACAACCTGGATAATGCAGTAGAACAACTGCGTCAGGTAACCGGTAACTACTACCCGGAACTGGCCTCGCTAAACGTGGGCAACTTCAAAACCGACAAACCACAGCCGGTGAACGCCCTGCTGAAAGAAGCGGAAAACCGTAACCTGTCGCTGCTGCAGGCTCGTCTGAGCCAGGATCTGGCGCGTGAACAGATTCGCTACGCAGAAACCGGCCATATGCCAACCGTCGGGTTAACGGCATCTACCGGCGTCACCGACAACAAATATAACGGTAGCAACGCCACTGGCACCCAGTACACCGACCGTACTATTGGTCAGAACCAGATTGGCCTGAACTTCAGCCTGCCGTTGTATAGCGGTGGTTCTGTTACCTCTCAGGTCAAACAGGCGCAGTACAACTTTGTTGGTGCCAGCGAGCAGCTGGAAAGCGCGCACCGTAGCGTCGTACAGACCGTGCGTTCCTCCTTCAACAACATCAACGCCTCTATCAGCAGCATCAACGCCTACAAACAGGCCGTTGTCTCTGCTCAGAGCTCTTTAGACGCGATGGAAGCCGGTTACTCGGTGGGTACTCGTACCATTGTTGATGTGCTGGATGCCACCACCACCCTGTACAACGCCAAACAGCAGCTCTCCAGCGCCCGTTACAGCTACCTGATTAACCAGCTGAATATCAAATCTGCGCTCGGTACGCTGAATGAGCAGGATCTGGTTGCCCTGAACAACGCGCTGGGTAAACCGGTATCCACCACGGCTGATACCGTGGCACCGGAAAACCCGCAGCAGGACGCCAGCGCTGACGGCTACACCGCCAATAGCGCGGCACCGGCCGCACAGCCTGCTTCAGCTCGCACCAGCACGACCAGCAGCAGTAAAGGTACGAATCCGTTCCGTAACTAATGCTGTTAGCCCGGTGCATTCTGCACCGGGCTAAAAATAAACGTAAGGCAACGTAAAGATCCCCTTCCCACCGCCCCCATCGCTTCAATTTCGACCACTCATCCTCTATCCTGAGCACTAACCTACTGGGTCCAGGAAGAAAATAATGAAACGGACAAAATCGATTAATCACGCCTCGTTCCGAAAGAACTGGGGTGCGCGTCATCTGACGCCCGTAGCGCTCGCCATTACTGCGGTGTTTATGCTCGCAGGCTGTGAAAAAACCGACGAAACGGTCTCCATGTATCAGAACGCGGACGACTGCTCGACGGCCAACCCGGGTAAAAGCGCAGAATGTACCACCGCCTACAACAACGCGATGAAAGAAGCGCAGCGTACTGCTCCGAAATATGCCTCCCGTGAAGACTGCGTGGCGGAATTTGGTGAAGGCCAGTGCCAGCAGGCTCCGGCACAGGCAGGCATGGCACCGGAAAACCAGGCGCAAGCTCAGAGCAGCGGCAGCTTCTGGATGCCGCTGATGGCAGGCTACATGATGGGTCGCCTGATGGGCGGCGGCATGAACCAGCAGCCGCTGTTTACCTCAAAAAACCCGGCAAGCCCGGCCTACGGTAAGTACACCGACGCCGGTGGTAAAAACTACGGTGCTGCCCAGCCAGGCCGTACCATGACTGTGCCGAAATCCGCCATGGCGCCGAAACCAGCCACCACCAGCACCGTCACCCGCGGCGGCTTTGGTGAGTCTGTCGCTAAACAGAACACCATGCAGCGTAGCGCCGCTGGCACTTCCTCCACTCGTTCGATGGGCGGCTAAGCAGTATGGAAAGAGTCAGCATTAGCGAACGTCCGGACTGGCGCGAAAAAGCCACCGAGTACGGTTTCAATTTTCACACCATGTATGGCGAACCGTACTGGTGTGAAGATGCTTTTTACAAACTCACTCTGGCACAGGTTGATAAGCTGGAAGATGTGACGGCTGAGCTGCACCAGATGTGCCTGCAGGTTGTGGCTAAGGTTATCGACAGCGACGAGCTGATGACCAAATTCCGCATCCCAAAACACACCTGGGGTTTTGTCCGCCAGTCGTGGAAAACCAACCAACCGTCGCTCTACTCGCGTCTGGATCTGGCCTGGGACGGCATCGGTGAACCTAAGCTTCTGGAAAATAATGCCGACACCCCGACCTCGCTGTACGAAGCGGCGTTCTTCCAGTGGATCTGGCTCGAAGATCAAATGAATGCGGGCAACCTGCCCGCAGGCAGCGATCAGTTCAACAGCCTGCAGGAAAAGCTGATCGAGCGCTTCAACGAACTGCGCGAGCAGTTTGGTTTCCAGTATCTGCATTTAGCCTGCTGCCGCGATACCGTTGAAGATCGCGGTACCGTGCAGTATCTGCAGGACTGCGCCGCGGAAGCGGGCATTGCCACCGAATTCCTGTTTATGGAAGATATTGGTCTGGGCGAGAAAGGCCAGTTTACCGATCTGCAGGATCAGGTTATCGGTAACCTGTTCAAGCTCTACCCGTGGGAATTCATGCTGCGCGAGATGTTCTCTACCAAGCTTGAAGACGCGGGGGTGCGCTGGCTGGAGCCTGCCTGGAAGAGCATTATCTCCAACAAAGCGTTGCTGCCGATGCTGTGGGAGATGTTCCCGAACCACCCGAACCTGCTGCCGACGTACTTTGCCGAAGACAATTATCCGCCAATGGATAAGTATGTCATGAAGCCGGTCTTCTCCCGCGAAGGCGCTAACGTCTCTATCGTTGAAGACGGTAAAGTGGTTGAGGCGGTGGAAGGCCCGTACGGCGAAGAAGGCATGATTGTGCAACAGTTCTGGCAGTTGCCAAAATTTGGCGACAGCTACACGCTGATCGGCAGCTGGCTCATCAACGACCAGCCAGCCGGGATCGGGATCCGTGAGGACAGAGCGCTGATCACTCAGGATCTGTCACGCTTCTATCCTCACGTTTTCGTCGAGTAACCGTCAGCCAATTTGCACTGACAGCATACTTAATGAGCCCATTTCGATCCCGTCTACCGGGATAGTGATGGGCTCTTTGCCATCCCATGCCCCCAGAACATACAGCAGCGGCAGGAAGTGATCCGGCGTCGGGTTCGACAGCGAGCCACCTTCATGCGCCAGATAGTTCACCAGTGGGTGCGCTTCCGTCGGTCCCTGCCAGTCGAGATTGGCTTTCACGTAGTCGTTAAACGATGTTGCCCACGGATACGGCGTGTTTTCCCCGTGCCAGCGCGCGGTTCGCAGGTTATGCACCACGTTGCCGCTGGCAACCAACATAATGCCCTCATCGCGAAGCGAGGCGAGCTTACGCCCGATCTCCATGTGCCAGGCCGCCGGTTTGGTACTGTCGATACTGAGCTGCACCATCGGGATATCCGCCTGCGGATACATTTTTATCAGCACGCCCCAGGAGCCGTGGTCAAAACCCCAGGCTTCTTTATCCAGCGCCACCGGAACCGGAACCGGAGACAGTAGCTCAACTAAGCGCCCGGCAAGTTCCGGAGAGCCCGGAGCCGGATAGTGCGTGTCGTACAACGCCTGTGGGAATCCACCGAAATCATGAATCGTTTTCGGGGTTTCCATCGCGGTAACGCCGGTGCCACGGGTAAACCAGTGTGCAGAAATCACCACAATCGCTTTCGGACGCGGCAGCGTCTCTCCCAGATGTTGCCAGGCACGGGTATAGATATTGTCTTCCAGCACGTTCATCGGGCTACCGTGACCTAAAAACAGCGCTGGCATGCGGGTAAGAGACATGATGTTATCCTTAGAGGGATGATAATTAAGGTATGCAGCAACATTACCCCTTTTTCCACCCGGATAAACTCAGATAAGCATGATGAAGTTAATCAGAAAATTTGAATGAAGTGAGACGATGCGAAGAAAAACGCCGGGTTATTCCCGGCGTTATTAGTCATGCTCAGCTGGCTTTACGCTCATGCTTTTGGCGGTACTGCACCAGATCTTCAATAGTGACGACCGGCATATTGTGCTCGCCTGCAAACTTGATGCACTCCGGTGCGCGCGCCATGGTGCCATCGTCGTTAGTCAGTTCACACAGGACACCTGCTGGTTTAAAACCAGCCAGCGTCACCAGATCGATAGTGGCTTCGGTGTGACCACCGCGGGTCAGTACGCCACCCGGCTGCGCGCGCAGCGGGAACACGTGGCCAGGACGATGCAGATCGGAAGGTTTCGCGCCGTCGGCGATAGCTGCACGTACCGTGGTAACACGGTCAGCGGCTGAAACACCGGTGGTGACACCGTGAGCGGCTTCGATAGTTACCGTGAAGCCGGTTCCGAAGGCGCTGGTGTTGTTTTCCACCATCATCGGCAGCTCAAGCTGCTTACGGCGTTCTTCGGTCAGGCACAGGCAAACAATGCCGCTGCCGTGGCGGATAGTCAGCGCCATCTGCTCAACGGTCATGGTTTCAGCGGCGAAAATCATGTCGCCTTCGTTTTCACGGTCTTCGTCATCCAGCACCATTACGCCGCGGCCTTCGCGCAACGCAGCCAGTGCCTGTTCTACACGTTCGAATGGAGTACCAAAAGAGGAAAGTAGCGTCTGATTCATGGTAATAAAAACCTCATTAAAATTGTGGTTACCAGAATCAGGGCAGTCTTAGGAGTACCGTATAAGCGGCAAAAAAATAACGTGAGCGGGCCTCTGCCCGACTGGATCGTTACTCTCTCCCATCCGGACTTTAACCGTCGGCCCCGGAATTACACCGGATCTGCTGACCTTCAGGCGTTAGCCTGAAGCGCTCGCGGGCTTTCAGCATCAGCTGATTTACCGCCGGTGGGGAATTTCGCCCCGCCCTGAGAATAAGCGAGATAACTATAACGCCATTGACTATCCTGGGCAATGGATCAACCGCAAACATTTCTGGTTTATCGACCGACGCTCAGGCACTACAATGAACGTCAGAACAGAGAAACCCAGGGAAACGAAGATGATTGACCCGAAAAAAATTGAACAAATCGCCCGCCAGGTTCACGAATCGATGCCAAAAGGCCTTCGTGATTTCGGTGACGATGTAGAGAAGAAAATACGTCAGGTGCTTCAGTCTCAGTTGACCCGTCTTGATCTGGTCAGCCGTGAAGAGTTCGACGTACAAACCCAGGTGCTGCTGCGTACGCGTGAGAAGTTAGCTTTGCTGGAACAGCGTATGAGCGAACTGGAAACCCGCAGTGCGGCGGTAACACCAGCGCCAGCTATCCCGCCGGTGGAAAATCAGGACTAAAAACAGCAACGGGCCATCAGGCCCGTTGTCATTTCAGGAAAGCATTATGTCGTGTAAAGCCGCTTAGTGCTCCAGCTCCAGTGCCCTGGCATTCCGCGCCTGCTGGCAATAGAGCTCATAGCGTTTGCAGAACCAGTGCCGATGTTCATCGTCCATATTACCGGTCACGGCTTCAATGTTAACAGACTGCCCTTGTGCGGCCATTCTGGCGAAGCTGCGCGCCAGGAAATCAAAATTATTCATAGAATAGATATCGCTGTGCTTCATCCGCATACTCCTTCAGTCATACAAGTTCTGAAACTGCTGTAAGCTTTATCTACTCTAAGTATTTCTCTATATCCTCAAAAGGGATGAGCGAAAAGTGCGCAATTACTGATTAAAAATTGCGCTGAATCATAAATGATATCCTTTCGCCAAAAATGCATAAAAAAACCCCGGGGCACCAGGCTCCGGGGTTCGTTTTCAACAACGTTGAGTAAGGTTACTGGCCGCTGTCTTTCTGGATCTTTTTGATGATGTTGGTCGTAGAGCACCCATCTTCAAAGTTGAGAACCATCACTTCACCGCCGTTGGCCCAGACCTCTTCGCTACCGGCAATTTGGTCCGGCTTGTAGTCACCGCCTTTGACCAGCAGGTCCGGCAGGACACCAGCAATCAGACGCTGCGGGGTGTCTTCCTCGAACGAAACCACCCAGTCGACAGACTCCAGCGCACCGAGCACAATCATGCGCTGCTCCAGCGGGTTCACCGGACGAGTTTCCCCTTTCAGGCGTTTGGTTGAAGCGTCGCTGTTGACCGCCACAATCAGACGGTCGCCGAGCTTACGCGCGTTGGCGAGATAGGAAACATGGCCAGCATGGAGAATGTCGAATACGCCGTTAGTCATCACCACTTTCTCACCACGCTTGCGCGCGGCAGCAACGGCAAGCTTAAGCTCTGCTTCGCTCATCACACCAAAGCCGGTGTCCGCACGACCACGCACTGCGTTTTCCAGCTCAATCGGAGATACGGTAGAGGTACCGAGCTTACCAACCACGACACCTGCCGCCGCGTTCGCGAAGAAGCAGGCTTCTTCCAGCGAGTCACCGGACGCGAGCGTCGCCGCCAGCACGCCAATCACCGTATCACCAGCACCGGTGACGTCATACACTTCCTGCGCCTGCGTCGGCATATGCAGCGGCGGTTTGCCCGGCTGCAGCAGGGTCATCCCTTGCTCAGAACGGGTCACCAGCAGTGCAGACAGCTCAATATCAGCGATCAGCTTCATGCCACGCTCAACAATCTGCGCTTCATCTTTGCACTTGCCAACAACGGCCTCAAACTCAGACA
Source organism: Yokenella regensburgei (assembly GCF_003634235.1). NCBI lineage: Bacteria > Pseudomonadati > Pseudomonadota > Gammaproteobacteria > Enterobacterales > Enterobacteriaceae > Yokenella > Yokenella regensburgei. Next base: position 492,824 of record NZ_RBIZ01000004.1, read on the forward strand.
GGTTCGGGGTCAGGAGCGTCGCACCGCGGTAGCGTTCAAACTCAGAACCTTTCGGGTCGATAAGCACCGGCACTCCGGCTTTACGCGCCAGTTGAATCATCGCCTGCACGCTGGAAAGCGCTCCTTTACCGTAGTCAGAGAGCACCAATGCACCGATGTTACCCAGCGCCTGCTGAATACGTTCATGCATCGGCTGCGGATCAACGTCAGCAAAGCCTTCCTCAAAATCGAGACGGATCAGCTGCTGGTTACGAGAAAGTACGCGCAGTTTGGTGATAGTCGGGTGTGTCGGAACGGTAACAAAATCGCACTTCACGTTGACGTCAGCCAGCGCTTTGCTCAGCGCTCGCGCAGCATCATCAATCCCGGTGAGACCCACCAGACGCGCGGTTGCACCCAGTGAAGCAATGTTCATCGCCACGTTCGCCGCACCACCTGGACGCTCTTCAATACTGTCCACCTTAACAACCGGAACCGGGGCTTCCGGCGAAATACGGCTGGTCGGTCCATACCAGTAACGATCCAGCATCACATCACCAACGACCATGACGCCTGCACGTTCAAACCCTGGCAGCGTTACTTTCATTCCAGACTCCTGAAACATTCATAATTTGCGCGCGATGATATCACAATTATTTTGCCGCGCGCGATTCCACCAACCACTTCTGCCAGCTGGAGCTTACCTGGTGGCGTTCCTCAACAAAGGCATCCAGCGCCAGATGGCCTGGTGCTTCCTGTAACGCCAGATGGTGCAACTCATCACGCAGCGTGGTGTAGGCGCGGGTCAACGCCATCGCTTCTGACTCTTCCATGATGTCGTTTTGCGCCAGCAGCTCAAGGATGCGCACATTATCCGACCAGCGGGTCAGCTTCGGCTTTTCATGCGCATAGTGCAGCACCAGATACTGCGTAATAAACTCAATATCGGTAATTCCTCCGGCATCCGCTTTAATATCAAAGCGGTCGCGATGCTTATTACCCAGGTGAGCACGCATTTTTTCGCGCATTTCGCGCACATCGGTCTGCAGTTTATTGCCGTCGCGTGGAGTCGTCAGCACGGCTTTACGAATAGCATCAAACTGCTTTTGCAACGCCGGATCGCCGTATACCACACGGGCGCGCACCAGCGCCTGATGCTCCCAGGTCCAGGCCTCATTTTGCTGATAATCCGCAAAAGCGTCCGCGGTAGTCACCAGCATGCCCGCAGCACCGGAAGGACGTAAGCGAGCGTCCACTTCGTACAGAATGCCCGACGACGTGCGGGTGCTGAACAAATGCATAATGCGCTGTGCCAGACGCAGGTAGAACTGACGCCCATCGATTTCGCGATCGCCGTCGGTCATCACCTCTGCCGGGCAGTCATGGAGAAACACCAGGTCAAGATCGGAACTGTAGCCGAGCTCCCAACCGCCGAGTTTGCCATAGCCCACCACTGCAAAGCCTTTGCCTTCGCGGTCGTGTAAGTGGGTTGGCTGACCGTAGCGCGCCACCATCTGTACCCACGCCTGCTGGACAACGGCATCAATGATAGCTTCGGCAAGCCAGGTTAAGTGATCGCTCACTTTCATCACCGGCAGCGTACCGGCGATATCTGCCGCCGCCACGCGCAGCAGCTGCGCCTGTTTAAACTGGCGCAACGCCTCCAGTTGCTGTTCTTCGTCTTCTTCCGGCACCCGCAGCAAATACTGACGCAGCTCGTCGCGATAGGCGTCGGTGGCGGTCGGCTGGTACAGCGTCGCCGGGTCGAGCAGCTCATCGAGCAGCAGCGGATAACGGGCGAGCTGGCTTGCCACCATCGGTGAAGCGGCGCAGAGCGTAATCAGGTGCTTGAGTGCCCCCGGGAATTCACTCAGCAATTCCAGATAAGTGGTTCGGGTCGCGATACCGGTGAGCAACGGGGCAATACGTGCCAGCGGTACCGGGGCGTCGGCACGGCTGCAAATCTCACTCAGCAGATGCGGCATCAGTTGATCGAGAACCTGGCGGCCACGCGGCCCGATGCTGCGCCTGTCGAGTTCTTTACGGAAATCAGCGATCAGCACCAGTACCTGATGACGGTCATCGTCCGAGAGGTGTGCCAGCACCGGCGTAGTATCATCCTCCTGCAGCGCATCCTGCCACAACTCGCGCCAGTAGCCGGAGATCTCTTCCTCCTGCGAGGGGGTCTCGTCGTCGCCAATAAGTTCGTTGAAAACCCGGCGCACGCCCGCCATTAGCTCCGCCAGTTCGTTTTCAAGCGCAGACCAGTCGGCAAACTGCATTCCCCACGCCAGACGCGCGCGGTTAAGCTCATCCTGCGGCAGCGTCTGGGTTTGCTCGTCGTTAATGCTTTGCAGCAGATTTTCCAGACGGCGCAAGAACAGGTACGCCGAGCGCAGACGCTCTGCATCGCCTTCCGGCAACAGATGCAGTGCGTCGATAGCCGCAAGCGTCGGCAGTAGTGAACGCGACTGCAGCGACGGCTCGCGTCCGCCACGGATCAGTTGAAAGACCTGCACAATAAATTCAATTTCGCGGATCCCGCCCGCACCAAGCTTAATGTTGTCTTTAAGCCCCCGGCGGCGTACTTCACGGGCGATCATCCCTTTCATATTACGCAGCGACTGGATCACGCTGAAATCAATATAACGACGGAAAACGAACGGACGCAGCATCGCGCGCAGCTCGCCCGCAAAGACATCGTCGTTGTCGCCCATGATCCGCGCCTTCACCATCGCGTAGCGCTCCCAGTCGCGCCCCTGCTCCTGGTAGTAGTCTTCCAGGGCGGCAAAACTCAGCACCAGCGGGCCGCTGTCGCCAAAGGGGCGCAGGCGCATATCGACGCGATAAACAAAGCCATCCTGGGTCGGCTGGTCGAGAACCTTGATAAGCCGCTGCCCCATGCGGGTGAAGAACTGGGCGTTATCGAGCTCGCGGCGACCGCCACGGGTTGAACCGTGCTCCGGCCAGGCAAAAATCAGATCGATATCAGAGGAAAAGTTGAGCTCCCCGCCGCCGAGCTTGCCCATTCCGAGGATAAGCAGCGGCTGCGGCACCCCTTCCACACTGCAAGGCGTACCCCATTCACGACAGCAGGCGTCATACAGCCAGTCGCGGGCGGCAACGATAAGCGTCTCTGCCAGCACGCTCAGCTGACGCAAGGTACTCTCTTCGCTAACAAGTCGCAGCGTTTGCGCCCAGGCAATACGCACCATCACCCGGCGTCGGAACAGGCGCAGCGCGCGCATCAGCGCAGCTTCATCCTGCACTTCAGCAAGCTGCTCCCGAAGCCAGGCAACATAGTGCTGCTCCTCGCCATCCACCGGCGGCGCGCTCTCAAGCTCCGTGAGCCATTCGGGATGCGCGCACAGGCTGCCCTGTACAAAATCACTGAAAACCAGCACCGCCTGCGCGGACTCGCTCAGGGCTGTGGTCGGGAAATCATCCGGCAGTCTGTCCACAACCGTCTGCCAGTGCTGCTGTAACTGCGAAGAAAGCGGCATCATAAGGAGTATCCTTTGCCTGAGTTATCGTTTTCCGCTGTGTAACCAGAATGGCTCGGCGTTAAGCGCCGAATTGCGGAAGATTTCAATTTCATACTGCTGGCGGGTCGCAATCACATGGCGCAGCCCCTGCCACTCTTCCAGCCAGCGCTGGGTTGCGGCGGTATCGTAATAACCGGCCAGCAGCAGAACGCTGTCAATCTCACGCGACAGACGCGGAAGCTGGTCGGCGTAGGCATCTCCCAGCGGGTGCATAAAGGTTTTACGCAGTTCAGCCGCCACGCGGGAGAGCTGGATATCGGCAAAACGCTTGAGCGAATCGGCCAGCTTGCTCTGCCCTTTGGCATCAACAAACGTGCGCCAGCCGCGGGTCACCAGCCATTCGGTAAGCGCCAGCTTCGCCTGCGCTGTTTTCGTATCACAGGCCGCCGTTTCAGCGGAAATATCGGATGCCAGCGTCGCTTCAACCTGGGTCAACAAATCGCGCAGGTGAGCGCTTGCTTTGCGTGGCACCAGCCCGCCGAACAGGGTCAGTGTGTGGCGAATCAGCGCAATGGCGTTCTGGATCTCCGGGCGCGCGTCGGCGTTACCACGGATCCACAGCTCTTCATGATACTGCCAGTGGGCCAGCGCCTTCTCGAGTGCGGCTTCCATCCCCTGCTCTACGCTTGCCTTCGCCGGTAGGCGCAGCACATCGAGCGGTTTCACCTCACGCGGGGCGTTCCCCTGCGCCAGGTGATAACCCCGCGCGGCTTTACTGAGGCTTCCCTGACGCAGCACACCCAGCACCACCAGCTGTCGCGAGAGTTTCAGGACATCTTCTGTACGTCCGGACATCAGCTCCAGTTCGAGCTCGCAGATAGCCTCCTGATGCTCACCCGCTTTGACTTCACCAAGATCCAGGGCGATTTCAATGCGGCTCTCCCCTTCATTGACCCACCACTTTTCGCGGGCAAAATCAGTGCTGAAAAGCGGCTGCACACGCCTGGCGAGCTCGGCAGGTAATTCCCCCTGCGGCCAGACTTCAGCCGGGAGCTTTTCCAGCGCCAGTTCGGGTTTGTCGAGGTCAATATTGTATTCCGGACGCTGATGCAGGCCGCCCACGACGCGACCCGCAATCTTCATGGTCATTTCGTAGCGCTCGCCTTCGCCGCGAATGCGCAGACCCATATCGTGGCGACGCAGCCAGTTGTCCGGGGTTTCGTAATAGATATTAAGGAGCTGAGCGGCATCCTGATGCTCTTGCGTCAGGGTGTTGAGATGCTGGCGCAGCGCCGTGATACCGTCGTGATTGATGATAAATTTGAGTTCGATTTCTTGAGCCATGACTGAATTCTTATGGTTAGGTTGCCCCAAAATGTCGCTGCAGCGAACTTACAGCGATCTTTTTTGTCAGTAGATAGTATTTTGCGGCAAATTGCCATGCAACGCGCAGTTTGACGGGCATAAAAGTTTGAATGCCCCGCCAGCACCTCCTGGATGATTCCGATTGATGCAGAATGCTTTGCGTCGTCAGACTGTTGCCACTACTATCGTTCCACTTTTATGACAAAAACGATGACCTGATGCGAAAATTACGCCTGATTGGACTAACTTTACTCGCGCTTAGCGTTTCTGCCGGGGTACACGCCGAAGAGAAACGTTATGTTTCTGATGAACTCAACACCTGGGTACGTTCTGGTCCCGGTGACAATTATCGTCTCGTGGGCACGATTAATGCCGGCGAGCAGGTGGCTCTGCTGCAAACTGACAGCAACACCAACTACGCCCAGGTTCGCGACGGCAACGGCCGTACCGCGTGGATCCCATTAAAAGAACTCAGCAACGAACCCAGCCTGCGCACCCGCGTACCAGACCTGGAAAACCAGGTAAAAACGCTGACCGACAAGCTGAACAATATTGACGCAACCTGGAACCAGCGCACTGCCGATATGCAGAAAAAGGTTTCTGGTAGCGATAACGAAATCAACGGTCTGAAAGAAGAGAATCAAAAGCTTAAAAACCAGCTCATCGTGGCGCAGAAAAAAGTGAACGCCGCGAACCTGCAGCTGGATGACAAACAGCGCACCATCATCATGCAGTGGTTTATGTATGGCGGCGGCGTACTGGGCGTGGGCCTGATTCTTGGACTGGTGCTGCCGCATCTGATCCCGAGCCGCAAACGCAAAGACCGCTGGATGAACTAAGCCTGAATAGCCATCTCCTCTACACTTACGTATTATCGTGAATGAAAACGATTTTAGTTGAGGGTGATGCAGGTGAAGAGTTATCTGGTCGGCGGTGCCGTACGTGATGCGTTATTAGGGCTGCCGGTTAAAGACAAAGACTGGGTCGTTGTGGGCGCAACGCCGCAGCAGATGTTAGACGCGGGCTACCAGCAGGTAGGCCGCGATTTTCCCGTGTTTCTTCACCCTCATTCCCGCGAAGAGTATGCCCTGGCCCGCACCGAGCGAAAATCTGGTTCCGGCTATACTGGCTTCACCTGCTATGCCGCCCCTGACGTGACCCTTGAGCAGGATCTTCTGCGTCGCGATCTGACGGTTAACGCACTGGCGCAGGACGCCGACGGCAACATCATCGATCCCTACGGCGGCAAAGCAGATCTGCGCGACAGGCTGCTACGTCACGTCTCCCCGGCCTTTAGTGAAGATCCGCTGCGCGTGCTGCGCGTGGCGCGCTTTGCCGCCCGCTATGCCCACCTCAGCTTCCGCATCGCCGATGAAACGATGGCGTTGATGAAGCGCATGACCGACGCGGGCGAGCTGGAGCATCTGACACCAGAGCGTGTCTGGAAGGAGACCGAGGGCGCCTTAGGGACCCGCAACCCACAGGTATTTTTCCAGACGCTGCGCGACTGCGGCGCACTGAAGGTGCTGTTCCCGGAGATTGACGCCCTGTTCGGCGTCCCGGCCCCCGCGAAATGGCACCCGGAAATTGACACCGGCATTCACACGCTGATGACGCTCTCGATGGCGGCGATGCTCTCCCCGGCTATCGATGTGCGCTTTGCCACCCTGTGCCACGATCTCGGCAAAGGACTCACGCCAAAAGAGTTCTGGCCGCGCCATCACGGCCACGGTCCGGCGGGAGTGAAACTGGTTGAGCAAATCTGTGCACGCCTGAAGGTGCCGAATGAACTGCGCGATTTAGCAAAGCTGGTCGCGGAGTATCACGATCTCATCCACACCTTCCCTATCCTCAAACCGGCCACCATCGTGAAGCTGTTTGATTCGATAGATGCCTGGCGCAAACCACAGCGCGTTGAGCAGGTTGCGCTGACCAGCGAAGCCGATGTCCGTGGTCGAACGGGGTTTGAAGCCTGCGATTATCCGCAGGGGCGTCTGCTGCGCGAAGCGTGGCTCGTTGCACAAACGGTCTCGAACAAAGAAGTGATTGAAGCCGGATTTAGCGGCCCGGCTATCCGCGAGGAGCTGACGCGACGTCGTATTCTGGCCGTCGCGTCATGGAAGGAAAACCGCTGCCCGCAGGTTACATAAAGACGAAGTACACCGCCGCTGCCACGATGAAACGATAGATGGCAAACGGAATAAAGGAGATGTGCTTAATCAGCTGCAGGAAGGTTTTAATCGCCACCAGCGCCACCAGGAACGCCATGATGAAGCCCACCGCGAACATCGGAATATCACCGGTGGTCAGGAAGCCGATGCTCTTATAAACGTCGAGCACGGTGGCGCCCATCATCATCGGCACCGCCAGCAGGAATGAGAACTCAGAAGCCGCGTAGCGGCTCACCCCCACCAGCATACCGCCAGAAATCGTCGCGCCCGAGCGGGAGAAGCCCGGCCACAGCGCCAGACACTGGAAGCAGCCAATCATAAACGCCTGACGATAAGTCATATCATCAATGCCGACCGCACGCGGCTGTTTCGGCTTCAGCACTTCGGCGGCAATGAGCAGGAAGCCCCCTACCACCAGCGCGTACATGACGTTGATCGGGTTGAATAAGGATTTGATAGCGTCGTGGAACACCAGCCCCAGCACCACCGCCGGGATCATCCCGAGGATAATGTGAATGAGCGACAGACGACCGCTACCGGTCCCTTCGTGCTCTGGCGGCTTGCCAAAGTGAATACCAATCAGGCCAAACAGACGACGCCAGAACATGACGACAACCGCGAGAATAGAACCTAACTGAATGACCACTTCAAACGTTTTCGCCGTATCACCTTCGAACCCCAGAAGATGTCCGACGATGATCATATGGCCAGTACTGGAAACCGGCAGGAACTCCGTTAACCCTTCGACCACACCCAGAATCGCCGCGATCAGCAGCGAGTGCATATCACCCATCACTAAACCCTTTTAAAAGACATAAAAAAACGGTCTGCGAACGTGCAGCCGCAAAAATTTCCCAGCGATAAGAACCTAATGGGACTGGAACTAAGACTAATATAGCTGGAAATGGTTGTACTATTGTGACGCTATTTTTCCGCTTTCAGAGTTTGGCTACGCTCGATAACCACACCGACGTTTGCAGCCCTGGCTACCGCACCAGGTTTACTGACCTTAATGCGCACCCACGGTGAGTTAAAACGGCTCAGTAAGAGCGAAGCTACCTCTTCCGCCACTCGCTCTACCAGCGCAAAACGCGCGCCTTCCACGTGGCCGACAACCGCTTCGCTGATGTCGGCATAGCTCAGACAATCATCAACGTTGTCACTTGCTGCGGCTTTCTGGTTATCCCATGCCATTTCGATATCGAACACCAGCTTCTGTTCGATGGTCTGTTCCCAGTCGTAAACGCCGATAGTGGTGATTACCGAAAGTTGCTCTATAAATACAATATCCATCACGCCCCGCCTGCTTTTTGTCCAAACCGGATACCACTTCCGGCGAATTATGCGTATTATCCACAGATGCAGAGATTAAAACGACATTTTCAATACGGAACATCGTTATGAGTGCAATCGCGCCTGGACTGGTTCTCCTTGCCTACCTTTGCGGCTCAATCTCCAGCGCCATTCTGGTCTGCCGCATCGCCGGGTTACCCGACCCTCGCGACAACGGTTCCGGTAACCCGGGAGCGACCAACGTTTTAAGAATTGGCGGCAAAGGAGCAGCCGTAGCGGTTCTGATTTTTGATGTCCTGAAAGGGATGTTGCCAGTATGGGGCGCCTATGCGTTGGGCGTGTCGCCATTCTGGCTGGGGCTCATCGCTATCGCTGCCTGCCTTGGGCATATCTGGCCCATCTTCTTCGGTTTTCGCGGCGGGAAAGGGGTAGCGACCGCGTTTGGTGCTATCGCGCCTATTGGCTGGGATCTGACCGGCGTTATGGCGGGAACGTGGCTACTGACGATCCTGCTTAGCGGATACTCTTCGCTGGGAGCGATTGTCAGCGCGCTCATTGCCCCGTTTTACGTCTGGTGGTTCAAGCCGCAGTTCACCTTTCCGGTGTCGATGCTCTCCTGCCTGATTTTACTGCGTCACCACGACAACATTCAGCGTTTGTGGCGTCGACAGGAACCTAAAATCTGGTCAAAGCTGAAGCGCAAGAAGAAAGAAGAAGACAAAGAAGAAGAGTAGAGAGATTTTGTTGCCGGGTAAGCGAAGCGTACCCGGCAATACATTACGCCGCAGGCAGTTCTGCCAGTGGCCAACGTGGACGCACGGTCACACCGAGGTCGGCTCGCGCTCCGGCATTCAGACGCACCATCCCGGCATAGGCAATCATCGCGCCGTTATCGGTACAGAACTCCGGACGGGCGTAGAACACTTCACCATGACGCTTTTGCATCATGTCAGCCAGCTTCGCACGCAGCGTACGGTTAGCGCTCACACCACCGGCCATCACCAGACGTTTAAAACCGGTCTGGTCCAGCGCACGACGGCACTTAATCATCAGCGTATCGACCACCGCATCTTCAAACGCACGAGCAATATCGGCACGCGTCTGGTCGTCGTTATCGTTACCGCGAATGGTGTTCGCCGCGAAGGTTTTCAGGCCCGAGAAGCTGAAATCGAGGCCCGGTCTGTCGGTCATCGGGCGCGGGAACACGAAGCGTCCTTCGGTGCCCTGTGCGGCCAGTTTTGACAGCATCGGACCACCCGGATAATCAAGCCCCAGCAGTTTGGCGGTTTTATCGAAGGCTTCCCCGGCCGCATCGTCGATGGACTCGCCCAGCAGCTCGTACCGGCCGATACCGGTGACGCTGATAAGCTGGGTATGGCCGCCGGAGACCAGCAGCGCCACGAACGGAAACGCCGGCGGATTGTCTTCCAGCATCGGTGCCAGCAGGTGACCTTCCATATGGTGTACCGGAATAGCAGGAACATTCCACGCGAACGCAAGCGAGCGACCTACCGTTGCGCCAACCAGCAGCGCCCCCACCAGGCCCGGGCCTGCGGTATAGGCAACGGCATCAATATCTTTTGCCGTCAGATTCGCTTCTTTTAATGCCGCCTGAATCAGCGGAACCGTTTTACGAACGTGATCGCGGGAGGCAAGCTCCGGCACCACGCCGCCGTAGTCAGCATGTAATTTCACCTGACTATACAGTTGGTTGGCTAAAAGGCCCTTTTCGTCGTCGTAAATCGCGATGCCGGTTTCATCGCAGGATGTTTCAATTCCCAGTACACGCATGGCTTGTTTTACCTCATTTCAATACCGCGCAGTGTAGGGCGAATGCGGGTCGATGTATACCCTGGGGCACGACTTCGTGTATACTCACCCCCCTTACAAAGGTCCCGTTCAAAAACGGCATTGGTGCTTTACAAAGCAGCAGCAGTTGCAGTAAAATTCCGCACCATTTTGAAATAAGCTGGCGTTGATGCCAGCGGCAAACCGAATTTATTAAAGGTGAGAGTTACATGCCGGTAATTAAAGTACGTGAAAACGAGCCGTTCGACGTAGCACTGCGTCGCTTCAAGCGTTCCTGCGAGAAAGCAGGTGTTCTGGCTGAAGTTCGTCGTCGTGAGTTCTATGAAAAACCGACTACCGAACGTAAGCGCGCTAAAGCGTCTGCAGTAAAACGCCACGCGAAGAAACTGGCTCGCGAAAACGCACGCCGTACTCGTCTGTACTAATCTATTGAGGGCGCACGCTCTCAATACAGACAGAGTAATAGTTGCAAGGCCGTGCTTCCGGAAGGAATGCGCGGCTTATTTTCGTTTATAAGTTGTTAAAAATTTGCGGGGCATATGGCTGGACGAATCCCACGTGTTTTTATCAATGACCTGCTGGCACGCACTGACATCGTTGACCTCATCGATGCCCGGGTAAAGCTGAAAAAGCAGGGCAAGAATTTTCACGCGTGCTGTCCGTTCCATAATGAAAAAACCCCCTCTTTCACCGTCAACGGTGAGAAACAGTTTTATCACTGCTTCGGCTGCGGCGCGCACGGCAACGCCATCGATTTTCTGATGAATTACGACAAACTTGAGTTTGTCGAAACCGTCGAAGAACTGGCTGCCATGCACAACCTTGAAGTGCCTTATGAAGCAGGCAGCGGGCCGACCCAGATTGAGCGCCATCAACGGCAAACGCTCTATCAGCTGTTGGACGGTCTGAACACGTTTTACCAGCAGTCGCTGACAAACCCCGCAGCTGCTCCTGCGCGCCAGTATCTGGAAAAGCGCGGTTTGAGCAGTGAAGTGATTAGCCGCTTTGCTATTGGTTACGCCCCGCCTGGTTGGGATAACGTCTTAAAGCGTTTTGGTGCCGAAAGTGAAAACCGTCAATCGTTGATTGATGCGGGCATGCTGGTCACTAACGATCAGGGGCGCAGCTACGATCGTTTCCGTGAAAGGGTGATGTTCCCCATTCGCGACAAACGTGGCCGGGTGATTGGATTTGGTGGTCGGGTACTCGGTGACGGGATGCCGAAATACCTCAACTCCCCGGAAACCGATATTTTCCATAAAGGCCGTCAGCTGTACGGGCTTTATGAAGCGCAGCAAACGCAAGCGGAACCTCAGCGGCTTCTCGTCGTCGAAGGATATATGGACGTGGTGGCGCTGGCGCAGTACGACATTAACTATGCCGTCGCGTCGCTTGGTACTTCCACAACCGCCGATCATATTCAGCTGCTGTTCCGGGTGACCAATAACGTCATCTGCTGCTACGACGGCGACCGCGCAGGCCGTGATGCCGCGTGGCGCGCGCTGGAAACCGCGCTACCGTATATGACCGACGGTCGCCAGCTGCGCTTTATGTTCCTGCCGGATGGCGAAGATCCGGATACGCTGGTGCGTAAAGAGGGCAAAGCAGCGTTTGAAGCGCGGATGGAGCAGGCACAGCCGCTCTCCACGTTTCTGTTTAACAGCCTGCTGCCGCAGGTAGATTTGAGCACCCCGGACGGGCGCGCTCAGCTCAGCACCCTGGCGCTGCCGTTAATCAGCCAGGTGCCCGGCGAAACCCTGCGTATTTATCTGCGCCAGGAGCTTGGCAACAAGTTAGGGATTCTGGATGACGCCCAACTTGAACGTTTAATGCCAAAACAGGCTGAAAATGGCGCGGTTCGCCCCGCTCCACAGCTAAAACGCACGACCATGCGTATACTGATAGGGTTACTGGTGCAAAACCCGGATCTGGCGCCTCAGGTTCCGCCTTTACAGGGGCTGAATCAGGAAAAAATGCCCGGACTTGGCTTATTTGCAGAACTGGTCAAGACTTGTCTGTCTCAGCCGGGTTTGACTACCGGGCAACTGCTGGAACAGTACCGCGGCACAAAAGAGGCCGCCACCCTTGAAAAACTGTCGATGTGGGACGATATAGCAGATAAGGATATTGCAGAAAAAACGTTCACCGACTCACTCAATCATATGTTTGATTCGATGCTTGAGCTGCGACAAGAAGAGTTGATAGCTCGCGATCGCACACACGGTTTAAGCAGCGAAGAACGCCGGGAACTCTGGACGATAAGTCAGGAACTGGCGAAAAAATGAATTTCACGGCTTAACTGCCGAATATCGCTCGGGAAGCCCCCGACAGCCGCGCTGAGGTGCTGCGGCAAAAATATAAATATGCCCTCGCTTTAAATGTTGGCGGATTCGCTGACCGACACCAACCTCATGAAATAAGTGTGGATACCGTCTTATGGAGCAAAACCCGCAGTCACAGCTGAAACTTCTTGTCCAACGTGGTAAGGAGCAAGGCTATCTGACCTATGCCGAGGTCAATGACCATCTGCCGGAAGATATCGTCGATTCAGATCAGATCGAAGACATCATCCAAATGATCAATGACATGGGTATTCAGGTGATGGAAGAAGCACCGGATGCCGATGATCTGTTGCTGGCTGAAACTTCCAACAACACCGACGAAGATGCGGAAGAAGCTGCTGCGCAGGTGCTGTCCAGCGTGGAATCTGAAATTGGGCGTACCACTGACCCAGTGCGCATGTACATGCGTGAAATGGGTACTGTTGAACTGCTGACCCGCGAAGGCGAAATTGACATCGCAAAACGCATCGAAGACGGGATCAACCAGGTACAGTGCTCTGTTGCTGAATATCCGGAAGCGATCACCTATCTGCTGGAGCAGTACGATCGCGTTGAAGCTGCCGAAGCTCGTCTGTCCGACCTTATCACCGGCTTTGTCGATCCTAACGCTGAAGAAGACATGGCGCCTACCGCGACCCACGTCGGCTCCGAGCTGTCTCAGGAAGAGATGGACGATGACGAAGACGAAGAAGAGGAAGAAGACGACGACAGCAGCGATGACGACAACAGCATCGACCCGGAACTGGCGCGTGAGAAGTTCGCTGAACTGCGCACCCAGTACGAAGTCACCCGCGACGTCATCAAAGCTAAGGGCCGCAGCCACGCCGCTTCTCAGGAAGAGATCCAGAAGCTCTCTGAAGTGTTCAAGCAGTTCCGCCTGGTGCCGAAACAGTTCGACTACCTGGTGAACAGCATGCGTACCATGATGGACCGCGTTCGTACTCAGGAACGTATCATCATGAAGCTGTGCGTTGAACAGTGCAAAATGCCGAAGAAAAACTTCATCACCCTGTTTACCGGCAACGAAACCAGCGATACCTGGTTCAACGCCGCAGTGGCGATGAACAAACCGTGGTCTGAAAAACTGCACGACGTGGCTGAAGATGTTCAGCGCGGCCTGCAGAAGCTGCAACAAATTGAAGAAGAGACCGGCCTGACCATCGAGCAGGTTAAAGACATCAACCGTCGTATGTCTATCGGTGAAGCGAAAGCCCGCCGTGCGAAGAAAGAGATGGTGGAAGCAAACTTACGTCTGGTTATTTCTATCGCCAAGAAATACACCAACCGCGGTCTGCAGTTCCTTGACCTGATTCAGGAAGGTAACATCGGCCTGATGAAGGCGGTTGATAAGTTTGAATACCGTCGCGGTTACAAGTTCTCGACTTACGCTACCTGGTGGATCCGTCAGGCAATCACCCGCTCTATCGCGGATCAGGCGCGCACCATCCGTATTCCGGTGCATATGATTGAGACCATCAACAAGCTCAACCGTATCTCCCGCCAGATGCTGCAGGAAATGGGCCGCGAGCCGACCCCGGAAGAGCTGGCTGAACGCATGCTGATGCCGGAAGACAAGATCCGTAAAGTGCTGAAGATTGCCAAAGAGCCTATCTCCATGGAAACGCCGATCGGCGACGATGAAGATTCGCATCTGGGTGATTTCATCGAGGATACCACCCTCGAGCTGCCGCTGGACTCTGCGACCACTGAGAGCCTGCGTGCCGCCACTCACGACGTGCTGGCTGGCCTCACCGCCCGTGAAGCGAAAGTTCTGCGTATGCGTTTCGGTATCGACATGAATACCGACCACACGCTGGAAGAAGTGGGTAAACAGTTTGACGTTACCCGTGAACGTATTCGTCAGATCGAAGCGAAGGCGCTGCGCAAACTGCGCCACCCGAGCCGCTCTGAAGTACTGCGTAGCTTCCTGGACGATTAATCGGCCATCGGAAAACAAAAAGCTCCCTGCGGGGAGCTTTTTTTATGTCTGTTACTTTCTCACTGTAGGAAAGGTCGGGTCAGGCCTACAGCCCACGCACCGCCAGCGCTTCGTCCAGTTCACGATATGCTTCCACCAGTTCATCGAGCGTCGCACGGTTCAGACCACTGGGATTCGGCAGCACCCACACCTGCGTTCCGCCGATAGTTGCCTGCTGCCTGCCCCACTTCGCGCCACGAACGCTGAAAGCCTGCTCATACGCCTGCTTACCCAGTATCGCCAGCGCCGCTGGCTGGTACTCTTCTATCTTCGCGATAAGCCCCCGACCGCCGCTGCGTAGCTCCTGCAACGCCACTTCACTCGCCTGCACCGTCGGGCGCTCGACCAGCATGGTAATACCGCAGCGCGTATCCAGCAGATGCAGCTCCTCTTCAGGCCTGAGCAACGTCTCGGTAAACCCCGCCTGATGGATAACCTTCCAGAAGCGATTCCCCGGATGCGCGAAGTGAAACCCGGTGTGCGCCGATGACTTCCCCGGATTGATACCGCAGAACACCACCCGCAGCCCAGGTGCCAGAATGTCGTGAATCATAGCGTCCCCGTTCAGCAAAATGAGATCTCAGTATAAAGGATTGAAAAGACATTGTTTATAAAAGCAGCATGCGCGTGCTTTACGCTGGAAAGCCTTCGGGAGTTACTTTATAATCCACCGCCACGGCCCCTTAGCTCAGTGGTTAGAGCAGGCGACTCATAATCGCTTGGTCGCTGGTTCAAGTCCAGCAGGGGCCACCAAATTTCAAGGACTTGCGTATAGTTTTAAGTCCTCTTGCTTTTCTAGGATACCCATAGGATACCGTAGCAAGGTATAACCGAGTATTCCTCAGTGTTCTACAGTTGGGTCGTAGCAGCCGTTCAACTGCAATTTAAGAAAGTGCTACGGGTTTGAGTGCCCCCTCATAGGCAACCTTCAGGAGTATTTCTATGGATACTGTCGAAAAGGGCTCAGACCTGCTGTCTAAACGTATCTGTGCTATGAGTGGTCTTATCTTGGCTCTAGCAAGTGTCGGGCTTCACGCCTATCTTGTTATTCCTGTAAGCATTGCTCTAGTTTTCATGCTGCGTAGATGATGGCGTAACAAGCCCGGCCTAACGAAAGTTAGGCCACCCTTCCTGTCCTTTCAAGTTAACCAATGTTCTGCAGAGGGAGTGCGATGGCTACACAATTTGAAAAACTCAAAAAAGAACTAGATGATTTAGATATCATGGGCCATCAGCTTTATTTCTCCATGGCTAAAGAGTGTGACCAACTCAATGAGAAAACCATAAAGAACATTCAAGGTGCTGGTTGGGAATTTGTTAATTTTCGTGACGAATATCAAAAGTGGTATACTAAGGCCTATCGAGTAATTTCCCAGATAATTCCTGAGCGTTTAGCCGAATTCGAAACAATTTACAAAGGCGATCCTAAGAGAAAAGATGTCACATACATGAACTATTCTGTAAGCGACTATCTGGTAGGACTACAGCAAACTAATGGCCTGGGAGAAGTTGTTCGTAGTCCTAAAGATGCAATTAGGAAAATGGAAATTCAATATAAAATACTATCATCAGCAAAAGAGCGTTTCAAAAGTACTTTGTTCGATATAAAAGATATTGTTCAAGCAGACATTTTTGATTCTGAATTAGAAACCGCTAAAGAACTGAATAAAAAAGGTTTTATTCGGGCCGCAGGTGCTGTAACTGGTGTGGTCTTAGAAAAACATCTGGCACATGTCTGTTCTCTTCACACATTAAAATCAAGAAAAGCACACCCTTCTATAGCTGAATTTAATCAGCTATTAAAAGATAATGATATTATCGATACTCCAGCATGGAGATTCATTCAACATTTAGGTGATATCCGTAATCTCTGTGATCATGGAAAGGAAAGAGAACCAACAAAAGAAGAAGTATACGAACTTATAACTGGAGTTGATAAGATAACAAAAACAGTTTTCTGAGTTATTGCTCCCGACTTAAACCATATGGTCAAAATACGACCATATGGTTTAAGCAGTTAGCTAATTGCGTTCGATATTTTTACGGAGGATTGCCGGTAACTTGATAGTACCTTTTTCATGTGCTGACACCACACGGAAAAAATAGCCGCATCGGTTCCAGGCCATTTGAACAGATAGGCGATAAGTACATCATCCATCAGCTTATCCTGCTGATCCCAGTCAACAATGAACTGCCGGAAAAGCCCGTATGCCTTCTCTGGATCTGAGTTCTTCCAGAACTCTACCGCAACTTCAAATTTTGGAACCGTGAACGTGACCAGCACCGGAAACGGCTCATCTTCTGTAGGGATCATAACCTCGCGTACGAAGGTTTCCCCCTCCGGCCACATCAGAGGCTGCTCTTTCACATCTTATCCTCCACGTAAATACCAGCTGAAATGATGGCGCCACCAATGCGGCGCTTACCGTAAGCCAGCGGTACCGGGTAGCCCTGCGATGCTGTATTAGTCACTCCGCCGAATGCATAAGAGGCGCGATTGTCAGAATCCTGTTTACTGGAGATACCCGCAGGCTGTGGTGACAACATCTGAATAACTCCACCAGCCATAAGAGCCCCACCAGCCTGCATCATGTACGGGCCCCATGCACTGCCACCCCACGCCTGACCGACTGTTGCCCCCAGGGCGCCTACGACGACCAGAACGGCACCTAAAATTGTCTGTAGCATTCCGGCACGCTTACTGCCGATGATGACCGGCACAACCCGGATGACATTCGCATTTAGAGGAAAATCCAGGTCATCCTCAGAGATGTTCCTGTTACCCACAAAGACGGCGAACGTCTGCCCGCGGGCTCTACCGGTATTCATATATTTTTCAAACCCCGGCACCGTAGCAGACAAGGCACGGAACACTTCCCGGGGCGTACGGATAAGGCGCTGGTGATCACGACCAAAAAACTTAGCGAGAGAACCACTCAGTTTAATCGTCGCCATGAATTCTTCGTGTTGCATGTCGTTTCCTCTAAAATTTCTCACTGATGGCCACCGCTGGCCAGCCTTCTTCGCTGTCTGAACTCTCTACCTTTCTGGCCATCTCGTCGCGGAGATCGTCAATAATCACCTGAACGCGAGAAACCGCTGCTGGTGTCAGCGCACAGTCCCTTTCCAGAATATCCGGCAGGGTTTCCAGCACCATAACGACCGCTTTTGCCAGCGTCGCATATTCCCGCGCCACCTCATCAATGGGGAGCAGTTGCCTTTCGGCTTCCTCAAACTTGAGGCGCTCATTCTCCGACTGGTACCAGGCTTTCCTGTCATGCGGCGACATCTCACCGTTTTCCTTCATCGATGGCGTCAGCAGCTCCTGCAGCGCCGGACCCAGCTCGTACAGTTTCAGGTTTTCCCCGTTCCCGCCGACCAGCTCCAGTTCACGCAACCGCCGCGCCACCAGATTACGATTCATGTCCACCAGTTCCGCCAGCTGGGAGACGTTAACCCGCGTCCTGCTCAGCTCCATTCTTCACCTCTGCTGCACGGTCACTTTTGCAGCAAAAGCAACCTGTATCGTTATAAATCAATGCATTAACACGCCGCTGCTGCACGCATAAAATACGAAAAACGAGCCGTTTCCCGCGAGTCCGCCGCCTCGTGGCAGGCTCCCCCGCAGGGAGTACCTTTTGAAAAAGGACGGCCTCAGCCGCCCGGACCAGCATCAGGCCGCACCGCTCGACTTAACCATGCCGCGATAGTCCAGCGCAGCCACGCCAGCATCGATGCGCACCTTCCATGCGATACCGTCCACCGTAAAGCCCTCCTGCTGCTCGAGATAAGGCACGTCCATTCCGTCCAGATACGCCACCTCGATAGTGTCCATCCCTTTCGCTGCGGTTACGTACCATTCCTTGTTGTTGGCCCTGTCCAGACGTGGCTCAACCACCACCTGCGCCATATCCTTCACCACGTTGATAATGCCGGGGTTCTGGTTCAGCGTGCCGCCCTGGTCTACAGGGAACAGGGAAGATGATGACAGCACAGCACGGTTTGCCAGCCCTTCCAGCGCCGCCGGAACGAGAATGTAGGCAGGAATGACGTTGATAGGGTCGCCGTTCGCATCCTGCTGCAGGCGCATAGCCTTACGGGCCTCATTGAGTCCGTCGGTGTCCATCCCTTTAGCGATGAGGTTTTTATGGTCGGCGTGGAACAGCGCTTTGCCGTCGGTAAACTTGCTGTTTTTCGTCAGGTTCAGATAGACCAGATTGCCTACGGTACGCGCGGCAGCGCGCCCCATTGCCTGCGGGATGGTTGTCAGCTGGCTTAAGTCATCATTGATGATGGCCTGACGGGTGATAGAGAAGATATTGCCGTACGTCGCTAAGGCGATAGGTACGCCGCTGTCACTGGTTGTGACGTACTTGTACTCAGCCCCCTCCGGCACCTTACCCAGCTCAGAGAAGCCATTCAGCCCGACGCGCTTTGCCTCGTGGAAGTTGGAAAGTGATCCGCTTTTCGTCCACTGCTGGAACGTCTCCCCGCTGTTCTGCCAGCCGGTGAGCACCGACTTTTCAGCACCACCAGCCAGGATATGCGAAAAATCGCTGCTGCTGTGGGTGAACGCCAGATTCACTATCTGCGAACGGTTACCAAAACCGACCACGCTGATACCGCGATCCACTAGCGAGGCCTGCGCCATTTCAAACAGGCTCATCATGGTGTAGGGGTTACCACTTTCGGCACGCTCATGACCCAGACGGGCATAAAGCCCCTGGCGGATAGCGTCGCCGGTGATATTGCCGTTACCTGAGTAGATGTGCGCAGTGGGGGTTTTATTCGATGGCGTAGCGCCCTTACCCAGCACCGTCAGCAGCATGTCTTTCGCTTTTTCAGGCGTGCAGTCCACATCCTCCAGGCACTGCATTTTGAGCGAGTCATGCTTGCCGCCGAACATGGCAAACAGATCCTTAATCCCGTTGATACGGTTTTGCTCCGGAGCCGCGTTGCTGGTGGAGCCTTTCGGGCTGGTGATCATCCCTTTAATTTCTTTTGGCATATGCTCAAAATCCTCAATTCGTTTCGATTCAATACGGGCCATCGCACTGACAGCCGGTAACAGCTCATCGGCAAAACCCTGTGTCACACATTCGCGCCCGTCCATCCAGGTTTCATCCTCCAGCATGGCCGCCAGCGATTCGGCTGATTTACCCGTTTTGCGGGAATAGGCCGGAATAAGTACGCTTTCCACCTTATCCAGCAGTTCGGCGTAGTCGCGCATATCGTTGGCGTTACCGCCTGAAATGCCCCACGGCTTGTGAATCATCATGAGCGCGTTTTCTGGCATAACTATGCGGTCACCGGCCATCGCAATGACTGACGCCATAGAGGCGGCCAGACCGTCGATCTGCACCGTAACTTTTGCCGGGTGTTTGTTCAGAAGGTTGTAGATAGCGATGCCGTCGAAAACATCGCCACCGGGTGAATGAATGTGCAGGCTGATATGTGAGATATCGCCCAGGGCTTTCAGGTCTTCGGAGAACTGCTGCGCCGTAATACCCCAGCCACCGATCTCTTCGTAAATGCTGATATTTGCGCTGGCGCCATCGCTGGCCGCTTTAATGGTGTACCAGCCTTTCATTTTTCGCCCTCCGTAACAGCAAAGCCATTTTCATCAAGCCATGCGTTTACGGCGTGCCGTACTACCTGTGCCACTCCAGGTAACGGCTGCCCGGGGTTAACTTGCTGGTGGTCGTTACGGTACTGCTTGAGGCGTAAAACGGTTTGTGCATCCAGATGAACGGAACCGCCTTTAATCTCGCCCATGTTTAAATCGTTAATGTCACTCATGGTGTCCTCTACTGTATAAGTAAACAGATATGATGATTGATCACCAAAAGTGGTAAGTAAATATATTTTTATCAGAAAAACAGATTGATTGTTTTCAGGTATAAAAAAAACCGAGGGATCCCCGGTTTCGATTTGCGTACACAAGCATTCCACTGCAACTCAATCCGCGCACCTCGCGCACTTTATGTCGCACTTTTTACCCGCGCACTTAGGTGCGCAAATCACTACCAGTGCGCACCTCTAAAACTCAGTAACGGCGCGGGTTTCGGGTCTGTTTTGCAAATTCGCGCACTTTTCGGGTGTTTAATACACAGAAAGTGCGCGAATCGTTAATTTCGCGCACCTCGCGCACTTACTGTCGCACTTTTCACCCAGAAATAAGCGTAACCTCTCCTGAATCATCCACAGTGATTAAACCGCCATTAATGAGCTTGTTAAGCCAGCGCCGGAAGCCTTTACGGCCATTTTCTCCGGTAGCCGCAATAACATCATCACGGAGAACGGCATAATTACATGGCTCTCCCCTCGCTTTACGGCTGCGAATAAACTGATAGATCATCTCGTGGTTGCCGGTCAGGTTTTTTACTTCCGCCAGTTCAGGATCCACATCTTTTGCATCGCGCGGTACATCACGAACCACCAGCGACGAAACCATTTCACCATCGCGATCGGTAAACAGCTCTACCGTTCGTAAATCAAAGGCCGCTTGCTTTGGCTCCTCGGCGTCTTTCATCTTTGTGCAGGTCAGAACGATAGCGCCGCCATCACCCTCCCGCCTTACGCTAAATTCAGCATCCAGTGCCGCACGGAACGCGCTGGATCCGCGAGCGCCTTTGGTATCGTCCTTCCCTGAGTGGTGGACCACCAGCAGCGTCGAGCGTGTCGCCTGTTTGATATGGTCGCACCCTTCAATAAATGCCCCCATATCCTTCGCATCGTTCTCATCGTTACCACCGAAACAACGCGCCAGCGTGTCCAGAATAATAAGGCGAACGGGCTGGCCTGTTTTTCTCTCCACGTCACGGGCGGCGTTAATCACCTGGCTGATATCCTCAGAGCGAACCGGAAACACAGGGCGGTTAACCAGGTACAGGTTATCCAGCTTAATCCCGTGCAGCTTCTCCCACGCCTTGATGCGCCGGGGAACGCCAATCCCCCCCTCACCAACCACGTACAGCACAGAGCCAGCAGAAACCGACTTGCTCGCCCACTTCATCCCGGCGGCAACGTGGCACGCCCACGACACCGCCAGAAAGCTCTTGTAGGATCCGCTGGGCCCGTAAATGCTGCTAAGGCTTTGCGCCGGGAGATAGCTTTTCAGCGTGAAATCCTGCTCAACGTCGAACCCGTCAGAGCCAACACTCAGCGGCAGCGTGTGCACGTACTGGCTGTTCTCCTCGATGTTTTCCCGCAGACGATCGAGATAATCGCCCCATTCCTCTGGCTCGTGCTCCGCGCTGCGGTACATCCTTGCCTCTACCACACCAGCAGCAGCCAGACGAATAGCCACATCATTAATTTGCTGTTCGGTAATCTCCCCGGCCAGGAGGACGCGCGCACGATATCGGCCATCATCCACCACGCGGATATTTTGCAGCTGCGCCAGCTCGCCACGCCCCAGGTAGATCGGCGGCGTTGTATCTCCCGCTTTTTTACCCTCGCTCTCGCTCCAGTGTTTTGCATGTGCGTATGCATCAGCGCCAGCAAAAATAATCGCTTCGGTGTATTTGTCTTTCGGCAGCGCCTTAACGTTCGGTGCGTTTTTCATTTCAGTCCCTTGTCCCATCCGTCACATCCAAGACTCAGCGGCAGAGAAGAACGCAGAGCAGCTATTTTTTTTCGGCCATTTTCTTTAGCGGCCGCCTGGCTTTTTTCTGTCTCTTCCGGCAAAAAAATAAAATCATTACGAAAACGATATTCAGAACAGATGCATTCACGGGGATACCCATCACGCACATACGTAATGCGGCTTTCCGTGACACTAGTGACCATAATTTTTTCACCGAAGGAGTCTTTCCAGCTACTGTTAAGCTCGATTTTTGGTTGAGCGCGGCCCTCAGGCAGGGCCTGATTTAATTTTTTAACCATGGTCTTATTCCTTATCGGTGCCGGATAAACCGTGCGTTTTTACCGACAGGCGAATGACCCTTACAAATTCTTCTTTGACGGTCATCAGGACGCCGATCTCGTAATCTGCTGGTAAATCGGAATTATGCATGACGCACCTCCGTTGGTATGTCTTCCGCGCAGTAAGGATCGCTACCCAGAATGCTCCACAGAGTGCGGCTTTCAGAATCCATAAACGACACTGAAAGCGGGCTTTCGGTTCGGATTTTGGCGGCAAAGGTTAAGTCCCAGCCGCAGAACGCTGCCCGGGCGGTATCTTCCGTGTCGGCAACGGTGCGCAGAACTATTGGTGTACAGGTGTGGCCGCGGGGTGTACCAAGGAAAAGCCAGGTGAATTTTTGCTGGTGGATTGAGTCCCACCCTTGCGGGTGTGTGGTATGATTTTTCATAGCTGCCTCGTTACTGGTTTAACGTGGTGGTCAGACGCCCTGGCACTGTTCCCGCAGTCCGGGGCGTTGTCTTTATAGGCCTACACGTGTTAGTGTATATGCCTATTTGAGACAACGATAAACCTATAGGCATATGCATGTCAATATCAAGAGATAAGCAACCGAAGGGTGGGGGAAAGTCACCAATGCTCCCAATCCGCATTCCAGCTGAATTACGCAAACAATTTGATGAACTGGCTTTAGAGGAAAAAACCAGTACCAGTAATTGGCTAAAGGAACTCGGGAGATCGGAACTCCGTAAGCGTGGCATCGAGCCAAAAGGCTGATTTTGACCACCAGCAGCAAGGCTGATAATCTGATCGCGCTTCAGTAAGACGTTGTGACTCTGGCGGCCCGACATGGCCGCCTTTGTTTTATGTGCCATATCCAGCTCCTATGCCGTTTGAGTTCTGCGAGTGGAGTCCAGATAAGCATCCAGATCAGCCTTGAAGTAAATGACCTTGCGGCCCACTTTATGAAATGGAATTTTTACCTTTCCGGTATGCGCCCAGTTCGCCAGCGTTTGGGGGTTAACGCCAAGATGGTCAGCGGCTTCACTGCGAGTGAGTTTTTTTGAATTACTGGTTACAGCTAAATGCATAAGTAGCTCCGTGTATTGCTGGTTAACAACGGGAGCTACTCTAATTTTTTGATTTTTTTCCAATAAGATGAGAAGCAAATATTCAGAATGGCGAGTTACTTATGGGGATGGGTATCTGCTATCCCCTCCCCATTTGGTAATCCAACGCTATGCGTACTGGCTGGGAATAACCAAATCAGAAATTAAGTATTTTTTTGGTTTTGGTGGCAACAATTTTTCTTTCTTGATCCAGCTATCCAGGGTTCCTTCATCTACTCGCCCCTCATAGCGAATCATTAATTTTGCAATTATTTTCTTTTTTGACAATGCTGGATTTTTCTTCCAGGTGGCTTTCATAATTGCCAAAATTTCATCGCTTAAATGATGGCGATAACCTGAAGCTGCGTCGCTTCTGTTCTTTTTGATTGCGCCATCGATAATGTTATTAATATAGATATCGCTGAAAGTTGTACTGCGGATAACTTTTTCAGTAAAAGTTCCAAGATCCCTCGCTAGATCCGTATAACCAAGGACTGTCAGAACATTTACAGCTCTAGTCAAGGTCTCTTCATCAGGAGAAACCCTCCTGCTCTTATAAACCAGCTCTGCTACTGCAAGCTGATCAGCAATCCACTTTTTCTCACTGATAGTTTTTTTATCTACCAACTTTTCAGTGGAATTAACATGCTCCGATGCCCGCTCAGATGAAAAATCATCGAACATTTTTCTAAAGGCAATCATTTTTGCCACATGCTTATTATCAACTCTTTTCAAATAACTCATTTTTCAACCTGCCTGTTATCGTGATTTAGCATGTCAAAAATAACTCTCCGCTTCTGCTCATCGGTCAGAGACTCCATAGCGGCGAGTAACTGAGCATCTAGTCTGCTTTTACTCTCCACTAGGCCAGCATATTCAAGAACAGCCCGTTCTATCCTGGTTGCTGGCTCAAGTAGCTCGTCAGCACCGAAATGAAGATAGCCCTGCGTTACATCGGCACTTCGCATCGTTTTGTGGTTCATCAGTCGCTTGAGGATATAACTACCGACGCCCACCAGCTCAGCGACTGTACCGAACGTGCGGCGGGCATCGTGCCACTTAAAAGGGATAGGTTGGAGCATATCAGGATTGGGGTCAGGGACAGTGGCGGCACTGATACGATCGATTACATGGCGATATTCTTTAATGATTCCTTTAGCTCCTGGAAACACTAAAACCTCGTTTCCGGTTTTCAGTTTCAGCCGGCGACGAAACAAATTCAGTAGTGTTTCAGTGATCGGTAGCTCCAGCGGATCGCCGTTCTTAGTGATATCTATCCAGAAATAGCGACCGCCAATATTCACCCGTTCCCAGATTAATTCGAATATTTCTGATTTACGTAGCCCGGTGAACATCGACATTTCTACAGCGTCACATATTGCAGCCGCTAAGTCGTCTCGTCCTTCTTCAGCCTTATCACGAACCACAGCAACGGCATTTAACCATCGAGCAAAGTCATGGGTGCGGATGCGCTCTGTCTTTCTGACCGTGCCATGCCACTGACGTTTTGTGCTCAGCACCAGTGTTGGCGGGTCAGGTAACAGCGTTATCCCTTCTTCATTACGATAATGATCATGCGCGAAACGGTAAACAGCACGTAGTGCTCTGGCCCACAGGTCAGCCTGGGATTTACTACCGGTTCCTACCCCAGCACGGAGCGTTTCCTTATCAGCGCCAAACCAAACTGAGCCATCAGTTACTGCTTTGTGACGATGCTCAACACGTTCACGCGAAATGGTAGCGAGGGATTGTTTCATCCAGTCGCCAGAGTAATTTTGTAAGATAGCGCGATATTGCTTTTCGGTTGTGGGTTTCAAGCGGTGGCCACGGTTCTTAATATAGGCATCCAGTGCATCGGCAAGTGTAACAGATGCCCTCTCATTGACTCGCTTTTCCACATTAGGGTTTCTCCCGGTGGTAGCTACGTCACCCAGCATTTCGAGTGCCTTTGCCCTGGCATTATCAATAGTAAGATCCGGAAAACGGCCCAGCGTGGCGCGGATGAATTTTCCATTTCGCTTACGTGAGATACAGAAGCTTTTCACACCACTGGTGCCAATACGGATGCGCAGGCCATTAACGATTGTATCGCCGTACTCAACTTGGCCACGCTCGGCAGGAGGCAAGCTTTCGAGCTTAGTTTTCGTAAATTTGAATGTTTCCACAAACACTCCACACCAAGCGATTAGGGTATCCTGTACATCGCTTGTTTTTCTCTAGGATACCTATAGGATACCTCAAAGGAGTATTTTAGAGTATTTCTGGTTATTTATACAGTACCTGGATATCACTTAACTAACTGAAAATTATAAATAAGTATTTTAAAGTAAGAAGTTTCATTCTAACTCATAATCGCTTGGTCGCTGGTTCAAGTCCAGCAGGGGCCACCAAACAAAACAAGGAGTTAGATGAGAAATCGTCTGACTCCTTTTTCGTTTTATACGAATCGGGTCAGGTAATGGGTCAGGTAAGGAATTAGCCTCTACCGTCTTCATCTCTCTGCCAACATCCCCGGATAGTGCTTCGCCACGATATCATTCATCTTTTCTGTCAGGTCAGGACGCTTAAAAATGATGTGCGCAGTCCCTTTCAGGAAGTAACGAATACTGAAGAAATCATCTTCGTAAGCATCCTTCGACGGGGAGCAGGTCACTGCTAAGTTCTTCGGCCAGATTGAGCAAACCTGTTTTGTGTTTAATGAGGGGATTGGTAGTATGAAGCATGAGAGTCACCTCGTGTTTTGTATAAGGATTCGACACCCATATCAAATCGGTAACTCTCAACCTTTAAAGGTCATATGTCAGATCAAGCCGTGACTAATATATATCTGGGGAACCGAGCTGTACCCAGGTCACGGGTGTTTTATATTTCCAGCACTCGATATTAAGAGGACTGCTTTTTTTGAGCAACTCTATTCAAAACCGCACCTAATCGTTTTATTCCATACACTTCGGCCGTATCGAGCTCGGGGTGTAATAAATTGAACAGCAGAATGTCACGATCTTCATTCGACCGGTTAAACGCATTATGTAAAAAGCTGTGATCAAAAAATAATGTCTCGCCTTCTTGCCAGCTCCGGGTTTCTCCGGCGACGGTGAGCCCGCATTCATCAGGAATATTAATCCCAAAATGACCGGTAATCTGCATATTGGTCCAGTCATAATGTTCAGGGAGATAAGCACCAGCTTTCAGTCGCATGAAGGTGACTTCCCCACGCCATGGGAAAAGGTCATTTTCAAACTCTTTAATAATTTGTTTTGTCTGCGGAAAATAGCCTGCTTTATCGCTAAATATTCCACGACTCCACAGAGTAATAGATGTCCAGTCATTTTCATTTAGATTTTTGAAAAGCCCCTGCGAGGCGTAACCTGAAAGATGTTCGACGGCGGAGTTGAACTCTGCCTTAATAATTTGATAGTTTTTTGCCAACAGGTGTGAAATTTTCCGTGTCTGATGGAACGCTCCCTCGTCAATCCATGGCCCATTATTTAAACCGGGATAAAAAAGTAATCTTGGTTTTTGCGTAGGGTGTTTAGATGGTATTTTATCCTCACCTAATAGGTTTGAAAAAAATGAATCCAGTCGCTTTGTTGTACCAGGACCATATTTTTCACTAGCCTGGCGAGAAATCTCGCCCAGCTCATCCTTTAGAGGCTGATAAGATGGTGTCATACTCACTATTGTGGCTCCTGCTCATCTACCGGAAAGACATAAGAATTTAATACATGGTCCTGCCACATACCGTTAATTTTTAGATAAGAGCGGGCAAAGCCTTCTTGCACAAATCCCAGTTTTGCCAACGTATTTTTACTGCGTTGATTATCAGCCAAATGATTTGCCATAATACGATGTAGACCATACTGTTGATGGACATAGTCTATGGAAAACGACAAAACCTCATGCATTAATCCTTTCCCTTCGTGGTTCTTATCCAAAGAGAAACCCAGATAGCCGGCTTGAAAAACACCATAAATAAAATTTGTGAAGTTAACACTGCCGATAATTTCCGCCGAATCCTTCAGTGTGAATACTAGCAGCAAACATTTTTTTGCCTCATAGTCTACCCAGGATGCAGAAATACGCTGTCTAATACTGCTTTCGTAAAAATAATCTTCTGAACGCAAAGGCTCGAAGGGGGCAAATTTTTCTTTGTTTTTTATTAGGAAGGCTTGCATTGTCTGAGAAAAACTCTCCGTCAGACAGTACACATCCGTTCTTTCTGTAGAAAACAGTTTTATCTTTTGGTCTTTCATAATGTTACTCCAAACGCACTCAGTTAGTCTGCTGTATTTCTGATGTTTGAGGTTCAGTCAGTGGCGTGATTTTAATATATAGTGCCATGCCTCCCCCTAATAAAGCTAAAAATAGTATCTCCAGCAGCACATTTTGTGCAGGTTCAGTTCCAACGCCAATGAACGTTAAATAAATGGAATATGCACCGTAGAGTACAATCACCGTGCTCATCACGAGACTAAGTGAAAATGCCCTTATTTCCTCGGGAAGGCGGGCCAGTAAATTACTGATGGCCACATCTTGACCTATGGTAACGGCCGCGCGGAAAAATAATACATACAAAATAAGGGCGAAAATGCCATTCCAATGAAGATATAACTCGTAGCATAGCGCTGAGAGTAGTGAAAGGCTGGAAAATGATATAATAATCATATTTCGGTCGGAAAAGCGTGCGGCGACATGCGGTACAATAACACCCTTAACATAGTGAGCAGCATCGAATGAAGCGATAAAAATGAACAGAGGGATGAGATAAACCACCTGAATATTCATGATGTTATATTCTCTAAATTCGGCCACCATCAAGTACGTATGAACGTGTACCATGGAGAAGTTTAAGAAAATAATAACTAAAGAAAGTTTTAGCAATACAAATAGCTGCTCCCGAGACATCGTTTTAAGATGATGAGTAAAGTTTTTAAGGGTGTTTTTACTCTTTACTAACGTTACTGTTTCGGCAGTAATGTTGGCATGCATTTCATTTCTTTCCGGATAGTTCCACAGCCAGAAGCTTAAGCAAATAAACATGGCTGCTGGAATGAATAGCATGATCTCAGCATGGCCGACGGTACGATACATAATCAGTAAGATCAGCAAAAATAGAATAGGTACAACCGAAACAATTTCCTTTCCATAACGTTGTGACAGCAGCAATGCTTTGGTTCGCATGCCGCTGGCCTCATTATTCTTGATGATTTGAAAGTCGATCATGTCTTGCAGCATTGCTTGATATGCGCCTGAAATCAAACACATCCCAATTGCGCTGATAAATGAACTGAAAATCAGCATGGTAATTTGCAAGCTAACTTCGCTTGATGATGCTAAAGAAAAATAGAGAGCAATCAATGCAATGGCAGTAAATAGACACCCGAGAGAGACACTTTTGAAATGTCCCAACCTGTCAGCGAGTAAACCTGATGGGATCTCTAATAATATAGAGGAATAGAATGCAATTGAAACGCGTAAAGAAACCGCGGAACCGAACATACCACCAAGAGCGCCAACCAATAAATGACTGATCTGATTTGAGGTCGATTGCATTGCACGAAAGGTGCTGTCTAGATAACCTATTTTTTTCAACCAAACACTTTTTTTCATTTCCTAGCTCTCACATCGTGCCAAATAAAATTGAGTAAAATAATGTATGGCTAACTTTGCATCCTCTTTTTTAGGATGCAGTGCCTCATCTTTAAATAATTTAATCAGTTGATTGCCCTCAATACCCGCGGAATGTGAACACACAATATCAACGATTCTATCGATATAACGATCATACCAGCTAATCGCGCGAACCTGAGACAAGATCTTGCGAGCGTCTACCCTCGACAGTAGCCCTGACTGTGTCAAAAAACAAATAAGGCGATCGATATGAACATAGGAAAGTGTGATTTCGTCATAGCTGCCCGCGTGATAACGCACGGCTACATCGGTATCAGAACGATAGTAACCCAGCAAATAGCCTTGAAATATTTGTCCTATTCCTACCATGCCATTGTTATAGCAATCCGCCGCGCGCAATGCGCCCATACTAGAGCTGCCTAATAAAATGCCACCGGCCTGCAAAAACTCCAGACATTCCACTACGGTTATCGACATCGTGGAGCCAAACAGCCCGTCAATGATTAATACGGGTTGGCCAGAGCCCTTTAATGCATTCAAATCGCCGGCCTGGATCGGTGGCCGAATTTCAAACAGCGAATCGTTCTGTGGATTCGACAGGGAAGGGCCAACAAATACGGCGGGTTTGTGTTTGCGAGAAAACAGCATGGTTAAGCATCTCTCTCTGGATTGACGTGGCGATCAAACATACCGGGTACAATGGCTTTAACCGTGTGGAAAGGCGTATCGCGAAGCGACAGATCCACGATATAAATTCGTTCTTTTCCTTGAGCGGTTAGCATACTGACAAGATGCTGAGTAGCACACTGTAATGTCGCTGGCGATGTTTCCTGCAACGGTAGGCTGAAACTTGGGTAATGCTTGCGAAACAGGTCGCGCAGCGTACTGAACCTGGACTGGTTGGAGAACGTCTGTGAAGCATACTTGTGCTTTTGGCGGCTCAAATCTTCACGAGATGCTTGCAGGCTGACGACCAAACCCTGAACCGCTTCTAATAATGCGGCATCAAGTGCTTCTGATTCGGTGAAACCTGCTGCAGATCCCGCGATCATAAACTTCGGCCCCATGCTGACAGGATCGTACAATGCGACATAAAAAACAGGGAGTGGGCCGTGAATACGCAGGGCAAAACTTTCGTAGCCTTTGTCGTTCAGACTGTGCCACAGTGCCCGTGTTGCTGGATGAACGATGCTGTTTAAATCGACCATGTCGGCGCAAATACTGGATAAACAGTGTTGATAAAAATGCGAAGTTATATTCCGTTCAATGGTCTCCATCATTGCAAAGCAAATAGCTTCTTCTTTGCTTCCTCCCGTCGCCAGTCCTGACGTATGCGCGCGAACATTGGTCAGCTTTGCATCCGGTTTATGGTAAGGAAATTGCACTTCAATCGCGGGGATGCGTATGGGCTTACCCGTATGCAATTCTTGTCCGTTCATCCAAAAAGTGATTTCACCGTCGGGTTTAAAGCCCAACTGAGCCACTAGCGCAGAATCCTCCTGATCGGCCGTTCGCGGGTAAATAGCATCATCACACCAGCATGCACAGTGCCTTTCATAGGCTTCCATCAAGGCGCTGCAGGTAGCAGATACCAGGCTGCGTCCTTTACCTTGTGTTGAGGAAACCTGGCCTTCTTTCAGCGTCGTTCGCACGGCATTTACCACGCTGATGCCAGGAAGATCGATAAATTCACCCACAGAGGCTAATCGTGAGATCCCCAAAAGACGCTGTAAGGGAAGCGCCAGCGTAAGAGCCTCTTTCGATGAATAACGGCGCAATCCTGAGTTAGCTAACTTTTGCATGCCCGTTTCCGCTGGAAAAATCATGGGCGATGTTCAAGAATTTCAAACGAACATAATGCGCTAATTGCTGTTTAAGACCCTGACTCAGGCCGGAATAATACTGCTGCGCTTCCGCCAGTTGGTGGAACGAAACAAGCTGCGCTATGGCT
The DNA here is from genome assembly GCF_003634235.1 of Yokenella regensburgei. Classification (NCBI taxonomy): domain Bacteria; kingdom Pseudomonadati; phylum Pseudomonadota; class Gammaproteobacteria; order Enterobacterales; family Enterobacteriaceae; genus Yokenella; species Yokenella regensburgei. The sequence goes on from NZ_RBIZ01000004.1 coordinate 523,801, forward strand.
TGGTACAGCGGTGTACTGATGTACTGAGCGTGGCCTTGATACTCGTGAATCAACTGATGCCGGTGTTCGTTTTTTTCCAGTACGCTTTGTAACTTGCAGCCGGGACTCAGGCGCAACAAACCGGGGAGATGATCGTCACGGAACGAACTGAGGCGTAGTTCGACGATATAGTCGTCAAAAACTACCGCATCAATATGCGTGGAAAGCAGCATCTCAATTGCCTGTTGTGGCTGTTCAACAATCGGCTGGCCGCGAACGTTAAAAGAAGTGTTCAGCAAAATAGGGAAGTCAGATAACGCCGCAAATGCATTGAGTAGCGCATGGATTTCAGCATTGTCACTGGCAGAGACGGTTTGTACTCGCGCAGAGCCATCAACATGAGTGATGGCTGCCAGTTGTTTGCGGTATTCCTCCCTGACCGGCAAAACCTCGAGCATATATTTATGCTCTCCTTCACCTTCAAAATAGCGGTTGAGATGTTCCGCTGCGACCATCGGCGCGAACGGGCGGAAATCTTCCCGAAATTTGACCCACTTGTTAATAAATTTCCAGGTATCCATAGAGCATGGGCTGGCCAACAATGAGCGAGCCCCTAACGCTCTTGGGCCAAATTCAGAGCCTTTCTTGCAAGAGAAATATCCGATGATTTGCCCCGCATGCAATCGTGCGGCCAGGCTTTGAACATCAATAGGAGAAACCTGTATCCGGTCGGCAAAACGATTGAGCGTTAATCCGACCTGGTGATAGCTGTAAATTTTGCCCAGGTAGTCGTGGTTGAATGCGTTACTGAGTATTTTGCCATGCCGTTTGTAATACGCGGCGGTGGCGGCGCCGATTGAGATACCAGCGTCATGTTGTGCGGGGAACAAATAGAAATCTTTGAGTTTAAACTGCTGCCGAACTTTGTGATTAACGACGGAGTTCAAGGCGACGCCGCCGGTCATCACCAGCGGTTCACTGTTATCCAGACCGTAATGTTCAAGTCGGGAGAAAACGCCTTTTTCCAGCACCATCTGCACCGAGGCTGCCAGATCGGCATAATCCATTGGGTTGTTTTTTTTCTCGGTGAATTTTTGTTTCCAGTTATAGCCGAACGAAATGCCTTGCGGGCTTTCAATTGCTATCTCGTCCGCAAATTTAGGTGAACCATATGGCGCCAACCCCATTAATTTTCCAGAGGCGTGCCATGAATTAAACACCAACTGGCTCACTGCAGCGTAGGCTTCTCCCAAAGAGCAGCTGCCGCTTCTGACGTTGAACGATGGGCTATATTCCCGGTGGCGTAACGTGTAATTATCTTCAGTGAAAACGTAGTGTGAAACCACGTGCAATTCTGGCCTTTTTCCCTCAAGCCCAGTATTTAAATAACGGGCAAACTCGGTGCCAGATAACAGTAAATCATCGTGGCCGACGACGGTACCACCGGATCCATCAATCACGACGACGTTTCCCTCTCTGAAACGGGAGCCTGACCAGGCCGCGAAGGCGTGACATAAATGGTGGCTGGCGACGACGATATTGTCGGAATAGGGGTCAAACAACCGGAAGTCGGCACTGCAAACAGGCTGATTCAGCCCTATATATTCCGGGGTAGCGGATTGAATGTTATAGGCAAAGCAATTTACATCATCCCGTGTCAGGCCAGCGGCCTCAAGGCAATAATCCACCGCCAGCGTGCTGTCGAGAACGCTGCGGCCGTCACGTTTGACGCGGGTTAATCTTTCTAACTGAATGCCATAGCGGATTTTGCCGTTGATCATTAAGCAGGCGGAGGCATCGTGACTGGCAGAAATACCCACAATAATGTCATCACCAGGCGCGACCAGAGGCTCCAGTTGGGTAATATCGGCGGTAAAAATTGCCTGGCCTGCCAGGGTTAACCGATCAATCCTGCCGTCGACGTGTAATGTCATGTTGGTTACGCCTGATACAAGGTGCTCTCGTGCGACCAGCAACGTGCCTCGTGATCCCAAAATAGACTGGTCATTCAACAGCATACTCAGCTGTGCTTCTCGGACTATTTTTCCCTGGTAAGATGCCACCACCGCGATCTGTGTCCCCGCAATGGACGATTGCGCGGTCAGTTGAATTTCTGCCTGTTTTGCTCGGGGGATGTTGACTATCCGGCTTTGCAGAGGGTAAGCCAACAGCGGCGCATGATCAAAAAGATAAAAATCCTGATAGCGCCGAGCCAGGCACAGCATAGCGCTATGTAAAGCCAGCCTATCGTTTGGTAGTTGCTGTTGATGCAATTGTTGATGCAGCGAAGATGCGAGGCCTGCAAGATACACCACTGCGGCTGACGTGCCTTTGGTGATTGTTTTTTGCCGCGATACATCTTGAGTTGGATAATCGAATTCCTCGACCAGGAATTCAACATTACCATGGCCTAACGGAGGGATTCCGGGAATATCACCATTGGATTGCAGGAGTGCAACACCAATGGTTTCTGATGATGAACCCGGGAAGCGTTGCCGTCCGATATCATGCCCCGCGGAGGCTAAAATATAAGGTTCGGGGACGCCATCAGGATATTTTGATAATGCAGTATGCAAACCAATATTGTGTTCATTTTCTGCTACGGAATAGGCGTGCGCTTCAATAGGGCAGGCACCAAACTCATGCAGAATACGTTCTCTCAGTGCACCATAACCTTGATTGAAGGCGTCTTTATAGCTGGCTGAAATTACATTGCTCAGGCTAAAGCCGGTGCCAATACCGGTAAAGGGCTCTGCTGCTAACAGACCTGAAATCTTGACCGTATGCTCATGCAATAGCGTCCAGTCTGCCACATCCTTTAGCCGTACTATTTGGTTTTCTACCGCGCTATCAATTAAGAGAATATTTGTGCCATTGTTTTTCATACGTTGCCTTACCAACCTAACGGGTCGCTTGATCAAAAGAAGGGACAAAGTTCATCCGTTGGCAGGATTCTTCTATATTACGCAAGTCCGTGGTGATGACTTCTGGCGTGATACCTACGCCGAGTTCATACGTCACCGCCTTTAGATTAGGGCAGTCAACTAACGCGCGCTCCAGCAGCGGGAAAACCTCGGCAACAATCTTTTCTGAATGGGTATCCCGATAGCGCCATTGGTGCGTAGGGTGAACGCTGCCGCCTGCTATATGTATTTCATTTACGGCATGGCACGGTAACGTTGCCAACACCTTTTCAGGAGGCAAATCGTAATAGATGGCGTAGGAAAATACGTGGCTGATATCCAACACTACGTTACAGCCTGTCGCGTCGACCAGGCGATGGAAAAATTCGCCTAGCGGCATGTCACCTGCCGCAATACTGAATGAGGGAATTTCTGCCGAGAAAGGGATACTGGAAACATCTTGAATACGTTTTACGCCGTCAATGGCCATGGTCAATACGGGTTCACACAGTACTGGGGCTGCAAAATAGGGCAGATTATAGGGACCAATATTCCAGATGCCGATATCTTCCAGGCACCAGGCAGCCTGTAACACTTCACTGATAGCATTCTGTTTTTTCAGTACGCCAGACCGTAACCCCTCAATACCGGCAGGCTCCATACCAGAGAAATGATGGATCATCGCATATTGTGAAAACGTTTGACGGAAGGTATGCGCAACGTCTTCATCAGGAATAGCAACGACGGATAAATGGCTAATTCCATTGGGGGCCAGCTGTAATAAGTCATGCAATTTATGACCGTAACTATGGGTATAATCAATACCTAAACCGACGCGTGCAGTCATGCCGCCTCCCGACAAGAAAGCGCCACTTTTCCATTTTCATTATGGAAACGTACGCAGGTGGGTTTGTTGACAAAACCGAGACCGTCTAGATTGGATACGTTATTCAGGTTAGCCAAAGGTAAATACCAATCGCTGCCGATTTCTTCCGTTAGTGCGTTTGCCTGGCGTTTGCTCACTGATGAATGCCATGGTGAATTTTCCAAACCAGTTGAAATACCAGAATAAATTCCATCCAGCATGAAAATAAACTTTTTTTCATCGCTAAGGGCAGAATGATGGAAAACGAAATAACAAAAGCTCTCAACGAGAGTGCGGCTATTCCAGTTCCAGAAACTATCTGATTCACAGTATTTAATCACTAAATCGAGAAACTCTTCCTTCGTGAAAAAACGAGGTGCAAAATGCATATCGGAATAAAGCACCGTTCGCAAATTTCTCCGCCGCGCCGCGCGCTCGATCTTAAGGCGTTCGCTGTCCATGGTTTTATTAAGGAATTGATATTCTTCCTCGGCACCAAGCATTCGGTAGTTGTCGCTGTAGAGCAGCGACACATAAACCTTTTGTAAAAGTTTAGCGTCCATTCATCCTCCGGAAATAGCAACTTCGACCGTAATTCGATCACCCGTGGTTAATACAGGATTACTTTCCACAGACATGACATCATTTATGAACAAAGTAATATAAGGTTTTACCTGGCAAATGCCGTTTCGCTCTATAGCAATCAGTTGAAAAGTGTCAGGTGTATTTTCTCTTATTTCTTTCAACGCACCGTCAAGATTTTTGGCATTCACTTTCATATGGTGAACGGTGCCTATTGATTCAGGTAGATAGACATTGATCATGACTGTCCTCTTACTTTTTCATTGATAGCAACATGGGCAATCGTGTCGCTTTTTCGTCATTAATAAGTGATGTTGATTATTAAGCATGTCTACTTTTAACAACTTTCCGTCCAAAGTTTCACCGATGCCCAATATAATCTTTATGGCTTCATTTGCCTGGTACAGACCTAGAATGCCAGGTATCACGCCTAGTACGCCATTTTCCGAACAGGACGGGGCGAGTGCCGCAGGAGGTGCTTCAGGATAAACGCATCTGTAACATGGTGAAGTATGGTTGGTACGCGTTAATACATGACCGGAAAAACGGAAAACGGCGGCAGAAACTAACGGTTTCTGCGCGAATACTGCTGCATCATTGATTGTGTAGCGGGCATTAAAATTATCTGTGCAGTCAATAATAATGTCATACCCCGCGACTAGCGTGGAAATGTTATCGGCATTGACGGCCGTATCATAGGTTTTGATTTTTATATCAGAGTTTAAAGCCTGAAGGGTGCTGAGCGCAGAGTCTATTTTTTTTCTTTTTAATGTGGCTTCATTATGAATAACCTGACGCTGTAGGTTGCCAAGATCAACAATATCGTGATCGACAACACCTATTTCACCGACACCTGCTGCTGCCAAATATAATAAACAAGAAGAACCCAACCCGCCCGCGCCAATAACTAACACCCTAGCCTGCATGATTTTTATCTGCCCTTCACTACCGATATCTGTTAAAGACAGGTGACGGGCATAACGGGATTTTTCTTTCTCATTAAGAATCTTGGGATATACGATTGTTTCGCCCTGAGCTTTCCAGGCTTCAAAGCCGCCGTCAAGCGAATATACCTGTGAGTAGCCCAGCGTTGTCAAACTCAATGAGGCATATTTTGAACGTAATCCACTGGCACAGAATAGCAAAATAGGTTGTTCTGAGGATACTTCCCGTTTTTTTAATTCTATTTCTAAAAAGCTTCGCCCAATGGTTAATGCACCGGGAATGGTACCATTAGAATACTCATGACTTTCCCGAACATCAATCAATAGAGGGGGGTTAAAAGTTTTTAACTCATCTACCGTGATGCTTTTGACACTGTCTATTCCACCAGTATTATTAAACATAAAACACACCGTATTGCACAATGATAATTTAAAATGCATTGATTTTCATAGTGGAGTTATATGGAAGTGTGGCCGCATTGCGGCCACGGGATATTACTCTTGCCACTCTTTGTTTGACACCAGGCAAGTCACATCTAGCAGCAACTCATTTTCTGCTTCTGCATTTTCTGCATTCAATTCAGCAACAGCGAGCTCTAACTCTTGAGACTTATCCATTTCTATATCCTTCAATATTATGTTTGCGATAGTGTTTTAATAAAACGTCATTGTTCACATGGCATTTTTATGCCGAGATAAACCGTACTGCAACATTAAATGCATGTCAACGTGTACTAATTCTGGGAGATATGATTTGTATTTTTAACGTTAAATGAGAATATATTTTTATTAATCTCAGCAGTGTGAATATTATCAAACTTGTGGGAAAACAATTTAAATCAATGAGTTAAAATAAATGAAAATTGAATATTACACATTAGAAACAAAAAAATAACATCCAATAACATGCAGCACAACACCCCGCATTTACGGTTTAATAATCTGAGAAATTAAATAATTTTGGATAAATAACCTTAATTTTATTCATTATAAAGAATAATTTTTATAATGTTGCAAACACATAGCAACATAAGTTTTATGAGCGCGTACATTTTTTTGATCAGTAAATTTTATGATTTCCATTAAAGTAAGTACAATTAATACATTATGTATGATGTATTATTGTTCATAACTGACGATTATAGAATGTATAAAATACCCTACGGCTAAATAGCTGCGCCTAATACCGCTACACTTTTGTCAGACCATGTTTACTTCCGGGAAACGGACTGGCAGTTTCCATAAAATGGCGTACTTTTTTCAGCAACTGCCACATTGAACGACACTGGTGGTGACTCGGGTTACATCGAGTCAGGGGCCTGTGGCTACTGAGAACACTGTTTCTGCAGTGAGAAGCCCGGAACTGGCTGGTGCGATTGATGGGGTCGGTTTGGGAAACGGAAATTATTGTACGTTATGAGCATAAATAAACCGTTTCCGCCAGGTGACAGATTGATTTGTTATCACAAGCTATCGCTTTTAAGTTATTGCGTTCATGATGTCGCATTTAGGTTGTCTCATTACCCAAACATACCAGCTAAACACTGTATAGCGCGGGAGTACACCCTACTGCGATAACACAACCGTACAATATTGTACGTTCCCCAAACGCAGCCCTTTCTCATCCTCAGAAAAGGATGTCAGTTCCGATAAACGATGAAAATGCTTTGCCATGCTGTAACCCCTCAGTCAACATTTAATGCCTATTATACATCTCGTTATCTCATATCAAACCAGTGCACAAAATGATTTTTCCTTAACAAATAATGGTTCACGTCCATTTCACCGATCATAACCATCCTGTGATTTCGGTTAATAGGTAACCAGATAAATCAAAATACCCTTTGGTAAAGGACCAACAGATAACAGCCTTGCTAGCTGTCTCTATCCCAACTAAAATCAACAGTGAAACAATGAGGCTTTCACCATGACTAAAAAAACTGCATATAGCCAGATCACGAAAACTCAAATCTTGAATCTCCACGGATAATCTAGACGCTTCCGAGCCGTTGATAATATTGATTTTCATATTTCGTCGGTGGCATCTGATCACTCGAACCATGCCGACGCTTACTGTTATAAAACATTTCGATGTAATCAAAAATATCGCTGCGTGCTTCTTCCCGTGTTCCGTAGATCTTTTTCTTTATCCGTTCACGCTTCAGTAGCTGGAAAAAGCTTTCTGCAACTGCGTTGTCGTGACAGTTACCACGACGGCTCATACTGCCCTCCAGACCGTGCGATTTCAGGAACAACTGCCACTCATGGCTTGTGTACTGACTACCTTGATCAGAATGAACCAGCACCTGTTTTTGGGGATTACGTCGGCACACAGCCATCAAAAGCGCATTCAGAACAATATCTTTTGTCATCCGCGGTTGCATTGACCAGCCGATAACTTTGCGCGAGAACAGGTCAACAACTACGGCCAGATACAGCCAACCTTCGTGAGTTCGGATGTAAGTTATGTCCGTTACCCAACGTTCATCCGGTGCTTCCGGGTTGAACTGCCGCTGGAGTCTGTTGGGTGTCACGATACTGGCTTCACCTTTACGCGTTCGTGGGCTTCGATACCCGGCCTGAGCCTTTATCCCGGCACGCTTCATCAGTCGCCAGACCCGGTTAATCCCACATTGTTGCCCGCTATCTCGCAAGTCGAGATGGATCTTGCGATAGCCATAAACACAACCGGACTCCAGCCAGAACTGTTTGATTTGTCCTGTCAGCCTGAGATCCGCCTGATGCCGTGGTGAATGCGGCTGCTTAAGCCAGGTGTAAAACCCACTCGGATGAACATTCAGCACCCGACAGAGTAAACGAACAGGCACTCCAACTATAGGGCAGATTTGTCTACGGGCTCGGGGGCACTCCACCTTCCCTGGCAGGTTTATTCTTTCATTCCCTACACGCTCGCCCACCACAACCGGAGCTTCATGCCCCAGGCGCTGGTCCAGCCGGTGGTAGCGGTCACCACTTTACCTTTGGAAATCACCACCAGCGTTGGCGTTACCCCCACCTGCCACTGCCTGGCCAGGTTACCGCGGGCATCGTTGATAACCGGCATGCTGAGCTGGCGTTTTTGCAGGTAGCGCGTAAGCTCCTGGTCGTCGCCGGAGCGCATCGCCAGCGTCATCACGTTCGCGCCCTGCTCCGCCATCTCGTCTACCGCCGGGGTGGTGTAGCGACAAATCCCGCACCACGTCGCCCAGATGTAAAGCAGCAGCGGGCGGTCAGCGCTGAGTGCCGCCAGATCCACCTGACTCCCCGTCAGCGTCTGCATCGGCATGCCGGAGAAATCTGCCGGTAGCACAGGTTTACGCAGCTGATCCATGCCCCACATCACTGCCATCGCCAGCAGCAGCAGGACGACCAGTTCCCGCATCCAGCGGCGCAGCTTACTGCGCATTGGCTTTCGCCAGCTGTTCTTTCACCAGCGCCTCCAGGTCGTTATAAGGAATAGCCCCCGCCACCATCTGGTCGCCGATGATGGTGGCCGGAGTGCCCTGCACGCCCAGCACCTGGGAGAGGATCAGGTTCATTTGCACGCTGTCGCGGCTTTTGTCGTCGGGCTTGATGTCAGAAGTGCCGGTTTTCTCCTGCGCGGCAGCAATCGAAGCTGCATCGTGGTAGCCCTTCTTCGACATCAGCCGCTGATGCAGCGCCCAGAACTTGTCCGGTGCCTGTCGCCAGGCGGTCAGCGCCACCTGAGCCGAGGCCATTGAACTTTCCCCCTTGAACGGCAGCAGCTTCACGATGAGCTGCACCTGCGGGTTGTCGTGGACAATTTTCTCCAGCATCGGGTCAAACTGTTTGCAGTACGGGCAGTTGTAATCGGTGAAGCTGACGATAACCAGCTTCGGTTTCTCAGCGCCAATGCGCGGGTTGGTCTGGTCGTTGAACAGCAGGCTTGCCAGCTGATCTTCCCCGGATGAAGCCGGTTCTGCGGCAACGCTGAATGCTGAAACACAAAGCAGCAGGATCAGTGTGAAATAACGCATTACTTCGTTCCTTTAGCGTCGGACAGGGTGCTCTGCACCACTTCGCGGTTTAACAGCGCAGGCAGAATTTTCCCCTGCGGCAGACCCGGTCCATAAATTTGATTGAAGGGGACGGCCGCGCTCTGGCGGCGGTTGAGAAACTGGCTGATGCTCTCTGAAGGTTTACTCCAGTCGCCGCGCAGGGCGACAACGTCCGGTGCGGTCAGCGCCTGCTGGATCTCTTCTCGCAGCAGCACGTTGTATTTATTGGCTTTACAGGTCACACACCAGTCGGCGGTCACGTCGACAAACACCCGCTTGTTCGCTGCCAGCGCATCGGTAATCGCCTGCTCGCTGAGCGGCTGCCACTGCACCCGGTCACGAACCACGCCGTCGTTGTCGGACTGCGTTGCCCAGACGCCTACCGCCGCCAGCAACAGCGCCACCAGGCTTGCCTTTAGCGCCACCCGCCAGCGATAGCGCCGGAGCGTCGCGGCGAGCAACAGCAGCGCCACAATCGCCACCACTATCCACGTCGCGGCCGGGCCGATATGCACGGTCAGCAGCGTGAACAGCCAGAGCGCAGAGCCCAGCATCATCAGGCCGAGGATCACCCGCACGCTATTCATCCAGCGCCCCGGGCGCGGCAGGCGCAGCGCCATCCCCGGCCAGGCGGCAATCAGCAGCCACGGCAGGCTCATGCCAACGCCCATCGCGAGGAAAATCCCCCACAGCACCGGCAGCGGTGCAACCAGCGCCACCGAAACGGCGGTACCGAGGAACGGCGCGGTACAGGGGGTCGCCAGCAGCGTGGCGAAGGCTCCCTGCCAGAAGTGCCCCCCCAGCCCGTTGCCACCGCGGGTCGCGAGGAACGTGTTCACGCCGGAAGAGAGACGCAGTTCAAACAAGCCCATCAGGCTGGCGCTGAACGCCACCATCACCAGCGCCATGCCGCCGATAAACCACGGGTTCTGGAACTGGATCCCCCAGCCCAGCGCCTGGTTGCTGAGGCGCAGCAGCGTCATCATCAGCGCCAGCGCAAGGAATGACGCCACAATGCCGGTCACCGAGGCGAGAAACTGACGGCGAACCACGCCACGGCTGGCCCCTTCCACGTGCAGCACCGAGCCAAGCTTCATCGCCAGTACCGGCAGCACGCAGGGCATGATATTGAGGATAAGGCCGCCGAGCAGCGCCATCGGCACCACCAGCCACAGCGAGAGCCCCGCCGTCGGCAAGCTGCTGGCGGTGGCAATCAGCGTCGTGCTCTCCTGCGCCAGACCGCTGTCGGCCAGCACCAGAGAAAGCGTTTTACCGCGCAGATCCGGCGCGCTGTCGCCCCAGCCGTCGCTGACAGCCACCGTTGTAGTGAGGGTGTTGCCGCTCACTGTCATCTCCGGCTTCGCAAAGTCGGCGTCGTCGAGTGAATCCAGATACAGCGCCGGTTTTTGCCAGCCCGCTTCACGCGTGGCTTTCACCACCAGTTTACCCGGCGCATATTCGGCGTTAAGTGACGAAGTCAGGCCGTCGGCGCGGGGCAGCGTGCCCATCGCCCGGGTGAAGTCGTAGCTGAAGTTCGCCTCCGCAGGCTGGCTCATGTCCAGCGTGAACGGGTAATCCGTCAGAATGCAGACGTTGCTACAGGTAGAGAGCGTCAGCACGCCGGAAAGCGTTTTCGGCGCGTTGCCGCTTAACATCATCGGGAAAGTGACGTTCCCGTGATAGCCCTGGGTGGCAAGACCCGCCACCTCAAAACGCTGCGGGGTGGGCCAGCGCCAGTCCACCGACTGCGGTGACGACCAGGCGATCGACGGCGCCACGCCCCCTTCGCCCGGCGATCGCCAGTAGGTTTTCCAGCCCTTCTCAAGCGCAACATCCAGCAGCAGCCGGGTATCACCCTGCGGCCCGGTTTGCGCTCGCAGGCGAACGCTGGCGTGATCGTTATCGGCGGCGCGCAGCCAGCCGCTGTCTGCCGCCCAGCTTGCGGGCAACCACAGACAGACCAGGCAGAGCACAAGCTGCCTGAAAAAAGTAAGCATAGTTTTTCTCCGTAAATGATTAATGAACCTGCAGGAACAGGTCAGAACTCATTCACGGAAGACGCATAATCGCAGATGCACCCGCAGCCGGGGAGGCGAGATAACCCGCGGTGGCCAGCGGCGTTCACGACGTACCGGCTGGGCGGCTAAGACCGTCAGCAGCAGCGCGGCGGCGAACAGGGCACCTTCAAACAACACGGGAGGAGAGGCCAGCAAAGACTTCGCGCTGAGCTCGCAGGGAGTGACCGGGGCTTCCGCCTCAGCGTTTTGCTGTGCGGACTGGGCGACGGCGGTTGGGGTCATCATCAGCGCGTGCAGACTCGCCATGCGCTGCGCGGTGCATACCAGCACCACCAGACATGCGAGCGCTACCAGAAGAATCGCTTTACGCTGCCGTTTGATCATCACCACCTCGAATATTCACAAGGCTTATCTTAACGGCGAGAAATACTTTGGCAATCTTAATGCTGTAAAGAAGTGTCTGACCCTCCCCCCGCCGGGAGAGGGTCTTCTGGATCAGTTATTCACCGGAATAACTGCACCTTTGTATTTGGTCCGGATCCAGTCCTGAATCTCTTTTGAGTGCAGCACGTTCACCAGCGCCACGATGTCTTTTTTCTTCTCATCGCCGCGATGCACGGTAATGATGTTGGCATACGGGTTGTTCTCTCCGCTTTCAACGGCAATTGGATCGTGAACCGGATCCAGGCCCGCGTCGATAGCGTAGTTGGCGTTGATCACCACCGCCGAGCCTTCGTCGTTGTTATACATCTGCGGTAGCAGAGAAGCCTCAACGTTTGGCAGGAACTGCAGCTTTTTCGGGTTCTCAACGATATCGCTAATGCGCGCGCTCACTTTATCCACGCCAGGCTTGAGCTTAATGACGCCCGCTTTTTCGAAGATAGAAAGGATACGCCCCTCTTCGGACACCGCATCACGCATGATGATTTTGCCGCCCTCCGGCAGATCCTTCAGCGATTTGAATTTCTTCGAATAGATACCAATCGGCTCAATGTGAATCGCCCCGGCGCTGACGAAGTCATAGTCTTTCTCACCCTTATGATCTTTCATCACGCTGTTCAGGTAAGGAATGTGCTGGAAGTAGTTGGCATCAATTTCACGGCCAGCCAGCGCGGTGTTCGGCAGAATGTAGTCCTGGAACGGTTTAATCTCCAGATCGATCCCCTGCTTTGCCAGGATCGGTTTCGCCTGCTCGAGGATCTCGGCGTGCGGGGTGTTAGACGCGCCCACGGTCAGCGTATCGGCCCAGGAGGCAAAGCTCAGCGCACTCAGCGTCGCGGCGGCAATCAGGGTTAATGTTTTTTTCATGATGATGGTTCCTGTGTGTAATTAGCGTTTATCTAACAGAGAAGTCAGGGTGTCGCCGCAAAACTGGATAGCGAAAACGATGATGAGGATGGTCACCGTTGCTACCAGCGTGACGTCGCCGTGGTTGCGCTGGAATCCTTCCAGATAAGCCAGATTTCCAAGCCCGCCTGCGCCAATCACACCGGCCATGGCGCTGTAGCTCACCAGAGCAATCAACGTGACGGTGATGCCTGAGACCAGCGCAGGGGAAGATTCAGGGAGCAGCACGCGGAAAATCAGCGTCGAGAGCCGGGCTCCCATCGAACGGGTCGCCTCAATCACGCCTTTGTCCACCTCGCGCAGGGCAATTTCCACCAGCCGAGCGTAAAAAGGTGCCGCCCCGACAATCAGCGCCGGCAAAGCCGCGTTGGCGCCGAGAATGGTGCCGACCAGCGTTTTGGTAAACGGGATCAGCAGAACAATCAGGATGATGAATGGAATAGAGCGGAACACGTTCACCATCAGCGAAATCACGCTATAGACCAGGCGGTTGTGAAACAGCCCGCCTTTGGCGGTCAGGAACAGCGCCAGCCCCAACAGGATGCCGAGCACAAAGGTCGCCACACCGGAGAGCGCGGTCATGTACAGCGTCTCCTGGGTGGCCGCCCACAGTTGATCCCAATTCAGATGAGGAAACCAGGTCTCAGTCATGCTTGAGCACCTCACTGTACTGGCTCACCTGGCGGACAAACTGGCGGGTGATCGGCTGCTGCGGCTGGCTGAATACCTGCGCCACCGGCCCTTCTTCCACCACGCGCCCCTCTTCCATCACCGCCACCCGGTCGCAGATTTTGCGTACCACGTGCATTTCGTGGGTGATGAGGACGATGGTCAGGCCAAAGCGCTGGTTGATATCTAAAAGCAGATCGAGGATCTGGTCGGTGGTCATCGGGTCGAGCGCCGACGTCGCCTCATCGCACAGCAGCACGTCAGGGTGATTGGCCAGCGCCCGGGCAATGCCCACCCGCTGTTTCTGCCCGCCGGAAAGCTGTGACGGATACGCATGCTCGCGTCCGGTCAGGCCAACCAGCTCAATCAGCTCCGCCACGCGGGTGCGGATTTGTGCCTTCGGCGTACCGGCAATCTGCATAGAGAAAGCGATGTTTTCACTGACGGTGCGCGACCACAGCAGGTTGAAGTGCTGGAACACCATGCTGATTTTAAGCCGCGCCTGGCGCAGGGTTTCCCCCTTTGCCGCCCCAATATCGTGCCCGTTAACGGTCACGCTTCCGGAGGTCGGTTTTTCGAGGCCGTTCAGCAGGCGGATCAGGGTGCTTTTCCCCGCGCCGCTGTAGCCAATAATGCCGTAAATTTGCCCCTGCTCCACCGACAGGCTGACGTCATCAACGGCGGTGACCGGCGCCTTTCCGTGGGCAAAAATTTTCGAAATATTCCTGAGAGCAATCATGTTTCTTCTTATCCGCTGCTGCGTATTTCTGGATTAACGTTCTTTCCGCAAATGGCGGTTTAGAAGTATGGACGTCCAAACGATATAGCGAGTGATGAAACACTTTCAACGAACAAATTGGCATGACTTATAACCTGCAGCGATAACAGCAGGCAGAATGCGGTGAAGATCCCTTAGATGAAGTTCAGCAATAGAAAGCCGTGACGCGGCAAAAGGCGCGCCATAAAACGGCTTTTGTGGCTGAAAACAGAGCAAATTCGCCCTTTTTCAGCCATCAACCCCTCTGCACCACTGAACGTCTTTCCGTCCAAATGGCTAAATAGCAGGTCATATTCCAATTTGCGCTAACGGGTAGCGAAAGGTTCTTTATCAGCCATTTTTTGCAGTCCTACACTCTGGCCATTACTCATGAATCAGGATGAAAGCGTATGACCGTTTACCATTCCGTCACCGAGCTCATCGGCCAGACGCCGGTGCTGCAGCTGCATAAGCTGGATACCGGCCCGTGCAGCTTGTTCCTGAAGCTGGAAAACCAGAACCCCGGCGGTTCAATCAAAGATCGGGTGGCGCTGTCGATGATCGACGCCGCGCAAAAGCAGGGGCTGCTGCTCCCTGGCGGCACCATTGTCGAAGCCACCGCGGGCAACACCGGGCTTGGGCTGGCGCTGATCGCCGCCCAGCGCGGCTACAAACTCATCCTTGTGGTGCCGGACAAAATGAGCCGTGAGAAGATTTTCCACCTCCGCGCCCTGGGCGCTCAGGTGGTGCTGACCCGCTCCGACGTCGGCAAAGGCCATCCGGCCTACTATCAGGACTACGCCCAGCGGCTGGCGAAAGAGATCCCCGGCGCCTTCTACATTGACCAGTTCAACAACACTGCCAACCCGCTGGCTCATACCACCACCACCGCACCGGAGCTGTATCAGCAGCTCGACGGACAGATTGATGCCATCGTCGTCGGCGTGGGTTCCGGCGGTACGCTGGGCGGCCTGCAGGCATGGTTCGCCGAGCACTCACCGCACACCGAGTTTGTCCTGGCGGATCCGGCCGGATCGATCCTGGCCGATCAGGTCGAAAGCGGTCGTTACCAGGACGCTGGATCCTGGCTGGTAGAAGGGATTGGCGAAGACTTTATTCCCCCGCTGGCGCACATCGACAACGTGCGCACAGCGCTGCGCGTTAGCGACCGGGAAGCCTTCACCACCGCCCGCGAGCTTCTGCAGGTGGAAGGCATTCTGGCTGGCTCCTCAAGCGGCACCCTGCTGGCGGCGGCGCTGCGCTACTGCCGTGCACAAACCACGCCTAAGCGGGTGGTGACCTTTGCCTGCGACAGCGGTAACAAGTACCTGTCGAAGATGTTTAACGACGACTGGATGCGCCAGCAGGGCCTGCTCATCCGGGCAAAACACGGTGATCTTAGCGATTTCATCGCCCTGCGCCACGACGAAGGCGCCACCGTCACCGCCGCGCCGGACGACACCCTCGCCACCGTGCTGGCTCGTATGCGTCTGTACGACATCTCGCAGCTACCGGTGCTGGAAGCGAGCCGGGTGGTGGGCATCGTCGATGAGTGGGATCTGCTGAGCCACGTGCAGGGCGACAGTCAGCGCTTTGGCCTGCCGGTGCGCGAGGCGATGACCCGCGAGGTTGAAACTCTCGACAAAACGGCGCCCGAAAGTGCCCTGAAACCCATTTTTGATCGCGGCCAGGTCGCCGTTGTGGTGGATAACGAGCGCTTTCTCGGCCTCATCACCCGCAGCGATGTTCTCACCAGCTGGCGCAATCGCCTTGAACAATAAGGAATAAATAATGAAAACCTTCGACACCCTGAGCGTTCACAGCGGCACCTTTACCGACAGCCACGGCGCGGTGATGCCACCAATTTATGCCACATCAACCTACGCCCAGCCCGCACCGGGGCAACATACCGGCTATGAGTATTCGCGCAGCGGCAACCCGACGCGCCATGCGCTGGAAACCGCCATCGCCGAACTCGAGGGCGGCAGCCGCGGCTACGCTTTTGCCTCCGGGCTGGCGGCCATCTCGACGGTGCTGGAGCTGCTGGATAAAGACAGCCACATCGTTGCCGTGGATGATGTCTACGGGGGAACTTACCGGCTGATTGAAAACGTCCGTCGTCGCAGCGCCGGACTGCAGGTGAGCTGGGTCAAACCAGGCGAACTCGAAGCGCTTGAAGCGGCGATCCGCCCGGATACCCGGATGATTTGGGTCGAAACGCCAACCAATCCGCTGCTGAAGCTTGCCGATCTGGAGTCGATCGCCGGGATCGCCCGTCGCCACAAACTTATCAGCGTGGCGGATAACACCTTCGCCTCGCCGGTTATCCAGCGCCCGCTGGCCTTCGGCTTCGATATCGTGGTGCATTCCGCCACTAAATATCTCAACGGCCACTCCGACGTCGTCGCCGGTCTTGCGGTGGTGGGCGATAACCCAGCGCTTGCAGAGCAGCTTGGCTATCTGCAAAACGCAGTCGGTGGTGTACTCGATCCGTTCAGCAGCTTCCTGACCCTACGCGGGATCCGCACCCTGTCGCTGCGCATGGAGCGCCACAGCAGCAACGCGCTGGCGCTCGCCCGGTGGCTTGAGCAGCAGCCGCAGGTGGAAAAAGTCTGGTTCCCGTGGCTGGAATCACACCCCGACAACCCGCTCGCACGCCGTCAGATGGCGCAGCCGGGCGGTATGATCTCCATCGTGGTAAAAGGCGATGCCGAACGGGCAGACGCGGTTATCAAAAAATTGCAACTCTTTACCCTTGCGGAGAGTCTTGGCGGCGTGGAGAGTCTGGTGAGCCAGCCATTCAGTATGACCCATGCTTCTATCCCGCTTGAGCAGCGGCTGGCTAACGGCATTACGCCGCAGCTTATCCGCCTCTCGGTAGGTATTGAAGGTGTTGAAGATCTGCGCGCCGATTTGCGTCAGGCGCTGGCAGAATAACGATATTAACCGCCGTCAGTCCGACTTAAGTCTATACTTCATATCGAATATCTAAGCGACTGAAATAACGTCACTTATAATATGACATAGCGGCTGACGGCACACCGGGACGAGTGCTACTCTGCCATCCATTCCGACGGTCAGGACGCTGAGCAAACGCCCCCATGAGTAAACCCATCAAGCGGCTGGAAATCATTAAAAACGCCATTGAACTGGAAGATGATGAGATCATCGCCAGCCAGCTTTCCCACCTGAAAAACGACATTGACGATCCTGCGATCGACGCCATCATTGAGGCGCTGGAGGCGAAGCGTTACGGCGAGGCAATGAACGCCATCGTCAGCTGGCTGCAAAGTCAGCGGGCGATGATCCACTGGCAGGATCCGCGTATTGCCGCCAGCAAGCTGGAGCTGAAAGCGCTGGAAACGCAGCTGCGGGAGCTGATTGATGCCAGAAATGCGCGCCTGACCCGGCTTGATGAATTTAACGATCTCTATATGCAGCATCTGGGGCCGTTGATGACCGAGGTGCTGAGGCTGCGTAAGACTCTGGCAGAGGCTTCACTGCGCAAGCGAGCCGAAATGTGTCAGGACGAAGACGCCAGCGAACGCCGCGCGCGCGACGAAGCGCGCGAGCAGTACGAAACCTGGCGCGATCAGCAGCAAAAAGCGCAAACGCGCCGCGATCGTCAGGAAAATATGGCAGAAGAAGATCGCCAGGAGCTAAAACGGCTGTGGCGTCAGGCGAGCAAACTTTGTCACCCGGATCTGGTGGACGATACGTTGAAGGCAGAGGCTAACGAGATGATGGCCCAGCTCAACCAGGCCCGGCAGCGCGGCGATCTGCCCACCATCCGTAACCTGCTTGCCCGGCTGATGCGCGAGCATGAGCCAATGATGGCGAGCGAAAGGCTGAACGATCTGACGCTGCTGCTGCGCAAAATCAGCGCCATTCAGCAGCAGATTGCCAGCCTGCAGGCCGAAATGCTGACCCTCGAGAAAGAGAAATCCTGGCTGCTGGTGTCGACGCTTGCCGATCCGCAGGCCTATTTCCGCCAGCAGGAAAAAGCGCTGTCGAACACCATCGCCACCCTGCACAAGCAGATCCTGGAATCGGGGCTTGATGAGGTGGCCTAGCCACCTTCCCCTTCACTTCTTATGCCAGTACGCCTGATACCGCACCAGCTGCTGGTCAATCTCATCGCTTTCAAAACGGCTCACCAGCGCTTTGGTCACCGCACCTTCCCCGGTGACCCAGATAAAGTAATCTTCCGCCGGAACGGCTAACGCCGCCAGCTTCTCCGCCACCGCCTGCTCGCTGTGCCCGATAACCCAGTCGATATCTACGTTGTCGAGATCCGCCAGGTAGTCCTGGTACGCCGCATCTGCCACCGTCACAATGGCTTTTACCCTCTGCGGCGCGGCGGGCTGCTGCCGTAGCTCCAGCAGACGGCGGCGCAGCGCGGGCATGCCGGATTCATCACAGACGTAAAGCTGCCAGGCGTAGTCTTCCGGCACCACCAGCGAACCGCGCGGACCGCCGATGGTCAGGGTATCTCCCACCTTCGCCGCCATCGCCCACTGGCTTGCCACGCCGCCATCATGGATGAAGAAATCAAACGCCAGTTCGTGGCGCGTCGCATCATACAGCGGCGTGTAGTCGCGGGTGGCCGGACGCACGTCGTCGGCCCAGACGATCCCGTCGTCGGTCACCGTCGGCGGCGTGAAGTGGCTGCCCGGCTCCGGGAAAAAGAGTTTGGTATGGTCGTCAAAACCGCGTGACGTAAAGCCTTCCAGCGCTTCACCGCCCAGCACAATACGCTGGAATCCGGCGCTGACGCGCTCAACGCGCTGCACGGTCAGTTCGCGAAAACGCAGCGTATTGCGAACGCGCTGCGGGTATTTTTTGTCAGAGTTGTTCGTTGTCATCGTCGCCTTCGTGAATAAAAAAGATATATCTAAATTTCAGTCAAATGATAATGATTGCCAATTAGAAAGAAAGCAAGATAAATTTTGATATACACATCACAACGCGCATCAAAAGCTAACATACAAAGATAAATGCTTTAAATTCAATTAAATAAAAAATTATCAATGTTCATGCTTGTCATCATTCAATTTTTAGATATAAATTAGATATATCGAAAACACACAGGAGTATGACGATGCGTCACCACCATTTTTGTGAATCTGAACATGAGCACCACGGCATGCGCGGTGGTCACGGCGGCGGCTGCGGCGGTCGTGGAGGACGTCGCCAGCGGTTCTTCGGCCACGGAGAATTACGTCTGGTGATCCTCGATATCCTCACCCGTAATGCCAGCCACGGCTATGAGCTTATCAAAGAGATTGAAGCGCTGACTCAGGGCAACTACAGCCCCAGCGCCGGCGTCATCTACCCCACGCTCGACCTGCTCCAGGATCAGGGCTTAATTGCTATCGATGTGGAAGACGGCGGGCGCAAGCGCATCGCGATTACCGCGGATGGCCAGCAGTGGCTGGAGGAGAACCGGGAACACCTTGGACATATTCAGGCCCGTTTACAGGCGCGAATGGTCGGCCATGAGCTGCGCAAAGACCCGCAGATGAAGCGCGCGCTGGATAATTTCAAAGCCGTGCTGGATCTGAAGGTGAACCAGCAGGAACTGAGCGCCGCGCAGTTAAAACAAATCATCGGCGTGATTGACCGCGCGGCGCTGGAGATTTCGCAGTTAGATTAAGCGACCTCTCCCTCGTTAACGCGGAAGACTTTCACCAGCTCACGCAGGTGCAGCGCCTGGTCGTTGAGCGATGCCGCCGCCGCAACCGACTCTTCGACCAGGCAGGAGTTCTGCTGGGTCGTTGAGTCGATAAGGCCAATCGCGCTGTTTACCTGCGAAATACCATCGGTCTGCTCGCGGCTCGCCTGGCCAATTTCGTGCAGAATCGTGTTCATCTCCTCCACGTTACTGACCATCCCCTTCATCAGGTTTTCCGCTTTCTCGACCATCTCCATCCCTTCCTGCGCCTGGGTGGTGGAGCTTTCAATCAGGCTACGAATTTCGCTCGCGGAAGAGGCGCTTTTCTGCGCCAGCTGACGCACTTCGCCCGCCACGACGGCAAATCCGCGACCATGTTCACCGGCACGTGCCGCTTCCACCGCCGCGTTGAGCGCCAGAATATTGGTCTGGAACGCGATGGAGTCGATCAGGTTGATAATGTCGGACATGCGGCCGGAGGTTTCATTGATGGCGCGCATTTTACCGGTCACGTTCTTCATCATCTCGCCGTTGCTGTTGACCACGGTTGCGGTGTTGGTAGAGATTTGCGCGGCTTCCGCGGTGTGTCCGGCGGTGTTTTTCACCGTCGCGGTGATCTGCTCCATAGAAGCAGCGGTCTCTTCCACCGAGCTTGCCTGCTCTTCGGTACGAGCGGCCAGATCCTGGTTCCCGGCGACGATCTGCGAGGCGGCGCTGGAGATGTTCTCAGCGCTGTTCTGAACATCCTGTACGATGGTCAGCAGACGCGTTTTCATCTCCATCAACGCCTTTAACATCACGCCAGTTTCATCTTTGTGCTGCGTGGTAATGTTGCCGGTGAGGTCACCTTCGGCAATCGCCTGGGCGAAGTTCACCGCTTCATCCAGCGGACGAGTAATGGCACGCACGATGTACAGGCCAATCAGCACCCCGGCAAGAATGCTGAAAATCGACATTCCCAGCAGCAGGGAACGGTTAGATTTATACTCCGTTTCAACCTGCGCCCCGGCGGTGTTCATCTGCCGGTTTTCCAGTGCAATCAGCTCCACTATTTTATCGTTATAGGCCTGCTGAACGACCTGCGCATTGTTCATCATCTCGTCCAGCGCCGCCTGACGGTTGCCCTGCTGAACGTTGTTCACCACGCGGTTAAGCGATTCAGTGTACTGCTGGCGGATCTCTTTGATACCGGCGATGATTTTCTGCGACTCCGGATCCTTGCGGCTCTGGGTCAGATCATCGAGGATTAGCGTGACTCGCGCACTGAGATCCTTAAGCTGTTTCTCCCACTCCTTCGACTTCTGTCCCTGCTCATCAAGCAAAATAAGTTGTTGGTTAATAATAGAATCATTGAGATGATCGATAAGCTCGTTGGCCTTGACCGTGGTGGGGTAGTCATCAGAAATGATGGTTTGCATTCCATCATTTGCGCGGCTGAGGCTTGTCAGTGACAGCACGGAACTGACAATCAGTAGAACAATAAAGAAGCTAAACGCCAGAAATAATTTAGTGCTGATCTTAATGTCATTTAAGAACATATTCTCTCCATCGACAGGTTTATATATCCAATGGAAGTCGCTATCGGCACTAAAATCGCTAACTTTATGAATTTGATCGCTTTTTAATTAACTAAATGTAACAAAGTAATTTTAAAATATATTTCCTTATGATACGACCCATTCAATTTAATATAAGGTTAACATTATCACCCAACTAACTTCACAAATAAAAAGCCGCTTACCGGGGACGATAAGCGGCTGGTGTGGTCACTCAAAAATGATTAATGCAGTACGGTAACCGCGTCCTGCAGGCGGCTGGCGCGGTGTTTCACCATTGCCGAGATCTGCGCACTTTCTTCGACTAATCCGGCATTTTTCTGGGTGATAGCGTCCAGTTCCGCCACCGCGCGGGTCAGGTCGGAAAGCCCCGCCGCCTGCTCGGAGGTGGAGTGGCTTATCTGCCCAATCAGGCGCGTGACGTTCTGCACCTGCGCCACGATATCATCCATTGTGCGACCGGCTGCATGCACCTGCTCTGCACCGGACTGCACCTTGCTGGCACTGGCATCGATGAGTTTACGAATGTCGTTCGCCGCCGTCGCGCTGCGGCTCGCCAGATGACGCACTTCGCCTGCCACTACCGCAAACCCTTTCCCCTGCTCGCCCGCGCGCGCTGCTTCAACCGCCGCGTTGAGCGCCAGGATATTCGTCTGGAAAGCAATGTCGTTAATGAGCTTGGTAATAGAACCAATACGCTGGGTGCTGTCGGCAATGTCATCCATGGTGTTAACCACCGTCTGCATCGCCTGCCCGCCCTGGGTGGCGGCCTGGCTTGCGGAGCTCGAGAGTTTGTCTGCCTCTGCCGCCGTCTGCGAGTTGCTCTTCAGCGACGCCGCCATCTGGTTCATGGTCGTGACCGTCTGCTGGACGTTGTCCACGCTCTGGCGGGTACGTTCGTTCAGGGTGTCGTTCCCCTTCGCCAGCGCATCGCTGCCCTGATGGACGCTCGCCACCTGGCCAGAAACGTCATGGATCAGCCAACGGCACATCAACCCGAGCTGGCCTACCGCACGCAGGGTAAGCCCCAGTTCGTCGCTGCGATTTAAGTGTTCGACGCTGTTTCGCTCCCCGGTTGCCACATGTAATGCCTGGCGCGCCACGTTCTCCACTGGTCGAATTATTTGCCACTGCAGCATGCCGCAGCCGAATAACATCACCAGCGCGCTGGCAAGCCAGGTTGCCCAGTGTGCCTGGGTTAACCACAGCGCCACGCTCAGTAATAAGAACAGCCCCAACATCAGGCTACGCACCCGCCAGCGCAGCGGCATCGCCGGCAATTTCCCCAGCCAGCCCTTGCTGACCACCAGCCCTTTATGGATGCGTTTGTTGCAGCGCCCGGCGTTCAGCGCGGCATACAGCGGCTCGACTGCTGCAATCTCCTGATCGGTTGCCCGGGAGCGAATCGACATATATCCCGTGGTTTTACCGCCGCGTACCATCGGCACGGCGTTGGCGCGAACCCAGTAATGGTCGCCGTTCTTGCGCCGGTTTTTGACGATCCCGCTCCAGGGCTCACCCTGCTGGAGGGTGTACCACATGTCGGCAAAAGCGGCTTTTGGCATATCCGGGTGGCGGACCATGTTGTGCGGCTGCCCGGTCAGCTCCTCCAGGCGGTAACCGCTAACGTCGACAAAGGTGTCATTGGCGTGGGTGATGTAGCTTTGCAGATCGGTGGTGGACATCAGCGTCGTGTCATCGTCCAGCGGATGATTTTGCTGGCTGACGTAGGGCTGGGAAGACATAAGCGCGTCCTTTGCTGGTTAATAGAGAGGAAAAAGGGGTACAAATGTTATTTCGGCGATAATTAATTTATCTTTAGTTGTTAAATTTGATGTAGATCGCAATTTGCCTTTAAACCTTAAAATTTGTATGCATATGGCGGATTTTAAGGTAGCGCAGCCCGTTGCAGGAGCAAATGCCATCCAAATGTTAATGAAATGATAAAATATGGTTTCATGCCGTTTCGTACAGGCGTTTATCCCGATTTTTCTTCCCCGTCCTGGAGACACGTAATCGCTGCAATACTTAAATCGGTATCATGTGATACGCGAACTCCCGGAGCATATTTTGAACAGGTTACCTTCTAGCGCATCGGCTCTGGCCTGCACAGCGCACGCATTGAATCTCATCGAAAAGCGCACGCTTGATCATGAGGAAATGAAAGCTCTCAACGTTGAAGTTAAGGAATACTTTAAAGAGCACGTCAACCCGGGGTTTTTAGAGTATCGAAAATCTGTAACTGCCGGTGGGGATTACGGAGCCGTAGAGTGGCAAGCAGGAAGTCTGAACACGCTTGTCGACACTCAGGGGCAAGAGTTCATTGATTGCCTGGGTGGTTTTGGCATTTTCAACGTGGGGCACCGTAATCCAGTCGTCGTTTCCGCCGTACAGAATCAACTCGCGAAACAACCCCTACACAGCCAGGAGCTGCTTGACCCGCTACGGGCAATGCTTGCGAAAACGCTGGCGGCACTGACGCCGGGCAAACTCAAGTACAGCTTCTTCTGTAACAGCGGTACCGAATCGGTAGAAGCGGCCATTAAGCTCGCGAAAGCCTATCAGTCACCGCGCAGCAAATTCACCTTTATTGCCACCAGCGGTGCCTTCCATGGCAAATCGCTTGGCGCGCTGTCGGCCACCGCGAAGTCAACCTTCCGTAAGCCGTTCATGCCGTTGCTGCCGGGCTTCCGTCATATTCCGTTTGGCGATATCAGCGCCATGCGCTCAGTGCTGACCGAGTGCAAGAAAACCGGCGATGACGTGGCGGCGGTGATCCTCGAGCCTATCCAGGGTGAAGGTGGTGTTATTCTACCGCCGCCGGGCTACCTGCCTGCCGTACGTAAGCTGTGCGACGAGTTTGGTGCACTGATGATCCTCGATGAAGTACAGACCGGCATGGGTCGTACCGGCAAGATGTTCGCCTGTGAGCATGAAAATGTGCAGCCGGACATTATGTGCCTGGCGAAAGCCCTCGGCGGCGGCGTGATGCCAATTGGCGCCACCATTGCCACCGAAGAAGTGTTTTCCGTGCTGTTCGACAACCCGTTCCTGCATACCACCACCTTTGGCGGTAACCCGCTCGCCTGTGCGGCGGCGCTGGCGACCATCAACGTGCTGCTGGAGCAGAACCTGCCTGCGCAGGCGGAGCAGAAAGGCGACATGCTGCTGGATGGCTTCCGCAACCTGATGCGCGAATATCCGGATCTCATCCAGGATGTGCGTGGTAAAGGGATGCTGATGGCGATTGAGTTTGTTGATAACGAAACTGGTTATACCTTTGCGAGCGAAATGTTCCGCCAGCGGGTACTGGTTGCCGGTACGCTCAACAACTCGAAAACGATTCGTGTCGAACCACCGCTAACGCTGACACCTGAACAGTGCCAGCTGGTGCTGAAAGCAACCCGCAAGGCCCTGGCGGCACTGCGCGTTGCGGTCGAGCAGGAGGAGTCCTGAGACCCATCCCCTAAATCCTCTCCCCAAAAGGGAGAGGATTTTCAGATTTACACGACCCGAACACCCGCTGGCATGATGCGTTCCGGAGTTAGCAGCACGCTTTCGCTGGAGTCATCCGTTTCAGCGCACAGCAGCATGCATTCCGAGGTTTCACCGCGCATTTTGGCTTTCGCCAGATTGCACAGAACCACCACCGTTTTACCGAGCAATTCCTCTTCCCGATAGTAAGGCACCAGGCTGGTGACGGTCTGCAGGGTGCGATCCCCAACGTCTATCTGCGCGATATACAGTTTGTCGGCATTGTCGTGCCGCTTCACTTCCACAATCTTACCAACACGAAGTTCAAGTTTGGCAAAATCACCGTAGGCTACTGATTCCATCGTTTTCTCCTTCTGGTAAAGTTTTACTAAACACTATCACGTTTTTTATCCCTGGAGAATGCCAGCTTATTTAGTAAAAACTGATGCATGTCGGGGCGCATCCTTTACAATGAACAAGCGCAGGCAGTGGTGCAGGCAGAAAAAGGGCAAACATGGCAACACTTAAAGATATCGCCAGCGAGGCAAAAGTGTCTCTGGCGACCGTCTCCAGGGTTCTCAATGACGATCCAACCCTGAACGTTAAAGAAGAGACCAAGCATCGCATTCTGGAGATTGCGGAAAAACTGGAATACCGCAGCAGCAGCTCCCGCAAAGCGCAGACCAGCGCCGTCGGGCAGCACCATATTCTGGCGCTCTACAGCTATGAGCAGGATCTGGAGATCAACGATCCCTACTACCTCGCCATCCGCCACGGAGTTGAGACCCAGTGCGAAAAGCTCGGTATTGAGCTGACCAACTGCTATGCCAGCGCCACGCTTCCGGAGCCCAGACGCATCACCGGCGTGCTCATCGTCGGCAAGCCAAGCCACGGCGTGCGTCAGGCCGCGATGGCGCTCACCGACAATATCTGCTTTATCGATTTTCACGAACCCGGCAGCGACTATGACGCCGTGGATATTGACCTCGTGCGCATCAGCAAAGAGGTTATCGACTTCTTCATCGCCCGGGACGTGCAGCGCATTGGCTTTATCGGCGGGGAAGATGAACCGGGCAAAGCCGATATCCGCGAGGCGGCCTTTGTGGAATATGGTCGCCTGAAGGGCGTGGTGTCAGAGAAAGACATCTGGCGCGGCGGCTTCTCCAGCTCGTCGGGCTATACGCTGGCGAAAACCATGCTCGCGGGCGACGACTGGCCCACGGCGCTGTTTGTCGCCTCAGACTCCATTGCCATCGGCGTGCTGCGCGCCATTCACGAGAAAGGCTTAACCATTCCGGACGATATCTCGCTGATTAGCGTTAACGATATTCCGACCGCACGCTTTACCTTCCCACCGCTCTCCACGGTACGCATTCATTCCGAAATGATGGGCAGCCAGGGCGTTAACCTGGTGTACGAAAAGGCCCGCGACGGCCGCGCCCTGCCGCTGCAGGTGTTTGTGCCAAGCAAGCTAAAACTGCGCGGCACCACCCGTTAATCCTGCGTTTTCCTCCCGGGCCGGATAAGCATCGCCTGCCCGGCACCGCGTCTTTTTCGTGATCGAGTTAAAGTTAATCAATTTTAGCGATTTTATTTAGTAAAATTTTTACTAAAATCCCTGTAATGATGTTTTACTCCACAGGGAGATCGCATGAACCGCTGGGAAAATATTCAACTCACGCACGAGAACCGGCTACCGCCGCGTGCTTACTTTTTCTCTTATCCGTCCGTCACCGAAGCGCGCTCCTTTGTTCGCGAGAGCAGCAGCCTGTTTCAGCTGCTGAGCGGGCAGTGGAATTTCCGCTTTTTTGATAATCCGCTGCGGGTGCCGGAAGCCTTTACCACAGAGTTAATGGCTGACTGGGGCACCATTACCGTTCCCGGCATGTGGCAGATGGAAGGCCACGGTAAGCTGCAGTACACCGATGAAGGCTTCCCCTTCCCCATTGATGTGCCCTATGTCCCGACCGACAACCCGACCGGCGCCTATCAGCGTACCTTTACCCTTGGCGAAGGCTGGCAGGGTAAGCAGACGCTGATTAAGTTTGACGGCGTTGAGACCTATTTCGAAGTGTACGTAAACGGTCGCTACATCGGTTTTAGCAAAGGCAGCCGCCTGACCGCCGAGTTCGACATCAGCAGCGCCGTTCACAGCGGGGACAACCTGCTCTGCGTGCGTGTGATGCAGTGGGCAGACTCCACCTACGTTGAAGATCAAGACATGTGGTGGTCGGCGGGGATTTTCCGCGACGTCTACCTGGTGGGCAAAACGCTGGCGCACGTCGAAGATTTTACCGTCAGAACCGATTTCAGTGACGACTACCAGAGCGCAACCCTCTCCTGCGATGTCGTGCTGGAAAACCTTGCGCCGCAGTCCGCTCAGCTATCGCTGGAATATGCCCTGTATGACGGAGAACAGTGCTTACATGAGGGACACCTGCCCCACCTGAACGTCACCGATCGTCATCAGGCGCAGTTCAGCATGGTGGTAAAGCACCCGCGCGCCTGGTCGGCGGAAGATCCGTATCTGTACCATCTGGTGATGACGGTGAAAAACGCGCAGGGTGAGATCCTCGAAGTTATCCCACAGCGCGTAGGTTTCCGCGATATCAAAGTGCGCAACGGTCTGTTTTACGTTAACAATCGCTATCTGATGCTGCACGGCGTAAACCGCCACGATAACGATCATCTGAAAGGCCGTGCGGTGGGAATGGATCGCGTCGAACGCGATCTGGTGCTGATGAAGCAGCACAACATCAACTCGGTGCGTACCGCCCACTACCCTAACGATCCGCGCTTCTACGAGCTGTGCGACATCTACGGCCTGTTCGTGATGGCGGAAACCGACGTCGAATCCCACGGTTTTGCCAACGTCGGCGATCTGAGCCGCATCACCGACGATCCGCTGTGGGAGCCGGTTTACGTAGAGCGCATCGTGCGCCATATCCACGCCCAGAAGAACCATCCATCAATCATCATCTGGTCGCTCGGTAACGAATCCGGCTACGGCTGCAACATCCGCGCGATGAATCTGGCGGCTAAAGCGCTCGACGACACGCGCCTGATTCACTACGAAGAGGATCGCGACGCCGAAGTGGTGGATATCATCTCCACCATGTACACCCGCGTGCCGCTGATGAACGAGTTCGGCGAATACCCGCACGCCAAACCGCGCATTATCTGTGAATACGCCCACGCGATGGGCAACGGCCCCGGCGGGCTAACGGAATACCAGAACGTGTTCTACCGCCATGACAGCATTCAGGGTCACTACGTCTGGGAGTGGTGCGATCACGGTATTCAGGCTCACGATGCCGAAGGACGGGAATATTATCGTTTTGGCGGCGACTACGGCGACTACCCGAACAACTACAACTTCTGCCTCGACGGCCTGATTTATTCCGATCAAACCCCGGGCCCGGGCCTGAAAGAGTACAAACAGGTTATTGCCCCGGTGAAGGTGAGCGCAGGGGATCTGAAACGCGGCGAGCTGCGTATTGATAACAAGCTGTGGTTCACCACGCTTGATGATTACACCCTGCAGGTTGAAGTGCGCGCCGAAGGCGAAACGCTCTCCAGCCAGCGGCTGAAAGTTCCCGATCTGGCGCCAAACAGCGGTCGTTCACTGACGTTTGCGCGGCCAATGCTCGACGAGCGTGAAGCCTTCGTCAACGTGCGCGTCACCCGCGATTCCCGCACCCGCTACAGCGACGCTAACGCTGAAATTGCCGTCTATCAGTTCCCGCTAAAAGCGCGCACCGCGAACGCCGCGCAATGGGCTAACCCGAACGCCACGCCGCTTATCGTCGATGATAAACGTCTTGAATACGTTATCAGCGGGCATAACTTCCGCGTGGTGTTCTCACGAGTCAACGGCAAGCTCACCAGCTGGCAGGTCAACGGCGAAGAGCGCATCACCCGCGAGCCGAAGATCAATTTCTTCAAACCGATGATTGATAACCACAAGCAGGAGTACGAAGGGCTGTGGCAGCCGAATCATCTGCAGATCATGCAGGAGCATCTGCGTGCATTCAGCGTGGAAGCACAGGAAGACGCGGTGCTTATCACCACCCGCAGCATCATCGCCCCGCCGGTGTTTGATTTTGGTATGCGCTGCACCTATCGCTGGCGCTTGGCGGCAGATGGTCAGCTCAACGTCGAGCTCTCCGGCGAGCGCTACGGCGATTACCCGCACATCATTCCGTGCATCGGCTTCACCCTCGGTATTAACGGTGATTTTGACCAGGTGGCGTACTACGGACGTGGCCCCGGTGAAAACTACCCCGACAGCCAGCAGGCCAACATTATCGATATCTGGCGCAGCAGCGTGGCGGCGATGTTTGAGAACTACCCGTTCCCGCAGAACAACGGCAACCGCCAGCACGTGCGCTGGGCATCGCTCACCAACCGCCACGGTAGCGGGCTGCTGGTTATCCCGCAGGAGCCTGTCCATTTCAGCGCCTGGCCGTATCGCGCCGAAGATATCCACGCGGCGCAGCACTGTAATGAGCTGATGCCGGCCGGTGATATCACGCTCAATATCGACCATCAGCTATTGGGCCTTGGCTCGAACTCCTGGGGCAGCGAGGTACTCGACAGCTGGCGCGTCCGGTTCGCGCCCTTCCGTTACGGCTTTACCCTGCTGCCACTGGAAGGCGGTTCTGCCACCTCGCAGGCGCTTGCCGGACACCGTTTTGGCAATGGCTTCTTTTCCACGAATTCGCACAGCGAGGCAGACCAATGAGAATCATCGATAACCTGGAGCAGTTCCGCGAACGCTATCCTTCCGGGCGGAAGTGGCAGCGCTGTATTGAAGCGATTGAGAACATCGGCAACATCCAGCCCGGCGTGGCGCATTCGATTGGTGATTCACTGGCCTATCGCGTCACCACGGACACCACCACCGACGCGCTGTTCGTCGGTCATCGCCGCTACTTCGAGGTGCATTACTACCTGCAGGGCGCGCAAAAAATTGAAGTGGCGGAGAAAAGCCAGCTGCAGGAGGTGGAATGCTACCGCGACGAAACCGATCGTGAATACCTGAAGGGCTGCGGAGACACCGTGCAGGTGCACGAAGGCCAGATGGTGATTTGTGATATCGATGAGGCTTACCGCTTCATCAGCGATACCCCAGTAAAAAAAGTCGTACTCAAAGTGACCATCGAAGACGGTTACTTCCATAACAAATAACAAAACCGGTGGCGCCAAAGCAGCGCCACCACACTCCCCTGTACCCGGAGAACGCTATGTCAGATACGAAGCGTAATACCATCGGCAAATTCGGCCTGCTGTCGCTGACGTTTGCCGCCGTGTTTAGTTTTAACAACGTCATCAATAACAATATTGAGCTTGGACTGGCGTCAGCGCCGATGTTCTTCCTGGCAACCCTGTTCTACTTTATTCCCTTCTGTTTGATCATCGCCGAATTTGTGGCGCTGAATAAAAACTCCGAAGCCGGAGTATATGCGTGGGTGAAAAGTTCTCTCGGCGGGCGCTGGGCGTTTATTACTGCCTACACCTACTGGTTTGTGAACCTGTTTTTCTTTACCTCGTTATTACCGCGCGTAATTGCCTACGCTTCCTATGCGTTTCTCGGGTATGAGTACATTCTGACGCCATTTGCCACCACGGTGCTGAGCATGGTGCTGTTTGCCTTCTCCACGTGGGTGTCGACCAACGGCGCGAAAATGCTCGGGCCAATCACCTCGGTCACCTCCACGCTAATGCTGTTGCTGACACTTTCCTATATTTTACTGGCAGGCGCGGCGCTGCTCGGCGGCGTGCAGCCGGTGGATCCGATAACCGTGGATGCGATGATCCCGAACTTCAGCTGGGCGTTCCTCGGTATTACCACCTGGATCTTCATGGCCGCCGGGGGCGCTGAGTCGGTGGCGGTGTACGTCAACGACGTAAAAGGCGGCTCAAAATCGTTCGTGAAGGTCATCATCCTCGCCGGGATCTTCATCGGCGTGCTGTACTCCATCTCTTCGGTACTGATTAACGTCTTTATCAGCAGCAAAGAGCTGAAGTTTACCGGCGGATCGGTACAGGTGTTCCACGGACTGGCGGCGCACTTCGGCCTGCCGGAAGTGCTGATGAACCGCTTTGTCGGCCTGGTTTCCTTCACCGCGATGTTTGGCTCACTGCTGATGTGGACCGCCACGCCGGTGAAAATCTTCTTCTCGGAAATTCCTTCCGGTATTTTTGGTAAGAAGACCGTTGAGCTGAACGAGAACGGCGTTCCGGCGCGCGCGGCGTGGATCCAGTATTTAATCGTTATCCCGCTGATGATTATCCCGACGCTTGGCTCCAATACCGCTCAGGATCTGATGAATACGGTGATCAACATGACCGCTGCAGCCTCGATGCTGCCGCCGCTGTTCATCATGCTCGCCTATCTCAACCTGCGCCGTAAGCTCGACCACCTGCCGCGTGATTTCCGCATGGGTTCGCGCACCACCGGCATCGTGGTGGTATCGATGCTGATTGTGATTTTCACCATTGGCTTTGTGGCCTCAACCTTCCCGACCGGTGGCAACATTCTGACGATTATTTTCTATAACGTCGGCGGCATCGTCCTGTTCCTTGGCTTTGCCTGGTGGAAATACAGCAAATACATCAAGGGGCTATCCCGACAAGAACAAGAAATAGAGGCCGCACCTGCCTCCACCTCCACCATTCAATAAAAAAATAAAAACAGCTTCAGGCATTCCTTCATCTCACTGGAATGAGTCTATGAAAAAACAGGTTAATCTTTACAGGGCACTCTGTGCCCTGTCCTTTTGCTGCGCCCTTCCGGCAGGAGCAGAAGAAGTTCGCCCGGCGGAGCACGACGACACCCGCACGCCGGAGCTGAACCAGATCTCGTATCGCTTTTACGGCGAGATGGGGCTTGGCGGCTACATGGATTTAGAGGGGCCGGACAAGCATAAGTACAGCGATGGCACCTATATTGAAGGCGGGCTGGAGGTCAAACATGGCGCCTGGTTCGGCCTGATTTATGGGGAAGGCTGGACGGTGCAGGCAGACAGCCAGGGCAATGCCTGGGCGGCAGGCCATAGCTGGGGCGGTTTTGAGGGCGGGCTTAACCGTTTGTACGGTGGCTACCGCAGCGACAACGGCACCGAGACGATGCTCAGCCTGCGCCAGGACTCCTCGCTTGACGACCTGCAGTGGTGGGGCGATTTCACCCCCGATCTCGGCTACGTCATCCCGAACACTCGCGACATTATGTATGCGCTGAAGGTGCAGAATCTAACGGGCAAGCTCCGCTACAGCGTGACCGCGACGCCCGCAGGGCACCATAACGAAAGCACCGCCGTGCTGCACTTTGGCAAATACGACCGCTATGACGATAAGTACACCTATCCGGCAATGATGAACGGCTACGTCCAGTATGACCTCGTCGAAGGCGTGACCTGGATGAACGGGCTGGAAGTCACCGACGGCACCGGACAGCTGTTTTTAACCGGGCTGCTGTCGCCAAACTTCGCCGCCCGCGCCTGGCACCATACTGGCCGCGCTAAAGGGCAAAATGTCCCCGGCAGCGAAAGCGGTTTTATGCTGAGTGCCATGATTGAAGCGCTAAAAGGGGTGTACCTCTCCACCGCCTGGAGCTACGCAAAGCATCGACCGGATCACGAAGCGGATGAGACCACCTCGTTTGCCCAGTTCGGGATCTGGTATGAGTACGGTGGCGGGCGTTTTGCCACCGCCTTCGACAGCCGGTTCTACATGCAAAACGCCTCGGGCAATCCGAGCGATAAAGTTTTCCTGATGCAATATTTCTACTGGTAAGGGACGCAACCGCAATGAAATTTAACACCACTCTGGCGCCGCTCGCCTGCGCCCTGCTGCTCAGCTTTTCCGCTCATGCCGTCACCGCTAACGATTTTAAAAACGTGATTAATCGCACCGGTGCGCCGCAGTACATGCATGATTTTGATTATGACGACCACCAGCGCTTTAACCCGTTCTTCGACCTTGGTGCCTGGCACGGACACCTGCTGCCGGACGGCCCACAGACCCAGGGCGGATTCCCCGGCCCGGCGCTGCTGACCGAAGAGTACATCAACTTTATGGCGACCAATTTTGACCGGCTGACGGTGTACCAAAACGGTAAGAAGGTCGATTTCACCCTGAAGGCGTGGAGCATTCCCGGCGCGCTGATGCAAACGCTGAGCGCTCCCTCCGTGCAGGTGACGATGACGTTGCGCTTTGCAAGCCCTCACACCTCGCTGCTGGAAACCCGCATCACCAGCGACGCGCCGCTGACCCTGGTGTGGGACGGTGAACTACTGGAAAAGCTTGAAGCCAAAGAGGGGAAACCGCTGTCAGATAAGACTATCGACGGCGCGTTTCCTGGCTATCAGCGTAAAATCATCGCCACGCCGGACGGCCTGAAAGTGACCTTCGGGAAAGTGCGCGCCGCCTCGGACCTGCTGACCTCCGGCGCATCGGAATATCAGCTGCATCGTTCCCTTCCGACCACGACCCGCGTTGAGGGTCATCGCTTCACCAGCACCGCTAAAATCAACGGCTCCACCACCCTCTACACGACCTATTCGCATCTGTTAACCGCCGCGCAGGTGAGCCACGAAAAGGCACAAATCCGCGATATTCTGGCCCGACCGGCGTTCTATCTGCAGGCTTCTGCTCAGCGCTGGGAAGATTATCTGAAACAGGGGCTGAATAATCCGGACGCCACGCCGGAGCAGACCCGCGTGGCGGTGAAAGCCATCGAGACGTTGAACGGTAACTGGCGCTCGCCGGGCGGGGCGTTACGCCACAACACCGTGACGCCATCGGTGACCGGGCGCTGGTTCTCCGGCAACCAGACCTGGCCGTGGGATACCTGGAAGCAGGCCTACGCCATGGCGCACTTTAACCCGCAGATAGCGAAAGAAAATATCCGCACGGTATTCTCCTGGCAGATTAAACCTGACGACCCGGTACGCCCGCAGGATGCCGGGTTTATTCCCGATCTCATCGCCTGGAACCTGAGCCCGGAGCGCGGCGGTGACGGGGGCAACTGGAACGAACGCAATACCAAGCCGAGCCTGGCGGCGTGGTCGGTGATGGAGGTGTATAACGTCACCAAAGACAAAGCCTGGCTCGAAGAGATGTATCCGAAGCTGGTGGCCTATCACGACTGGTGGCTACGCAACCGCGATCACAACGGTAACGGCGTGCCGGAATACGGCGCGACCCGCGATAAAGCGCACACCGGCAGCGATGCGCCAATCCTCACCGCCGCCTCGTGGGAATCCGGGCGCGACGACGCCGCCAACTTTGGTTTTATCGATAAAGACCAGCTGGATAAGTACGTGGCAAACGGGGGTAAACGCAGCGACTGGACGGTAAAAGTGGCGGAGAACCGCAGCCCACAGGGCACGCTGCTCGGCTATTCGTTGCTGCAGGAGTCGGTGGACCAGGCAAGCTACATGTACAGCGACAATCACTACCTCGCACAGATGGCAACCATTCTTGGCAAACCCGCCGACGCTGAACGCTACCAGAAGCTGGCAAAGCGCCTCGCCGACTACATCAACACCTGCATGTTCGATAAGCAAAGCGGCTTCTATTACGACATTCGTATCGAAGACAAACCGCTGGCTAACGGCTGCGCGGGCAAACCTATCGTCGAGCGCGGTAAGGGCCCGGAAGGCTGGTCGCCGCTGTTTAACGGCGCAGCAACCCAGGAACACGCCGATGCGGTAGTGGCGGTGATGCTTGACCCGAAAGAGTTTAATACCTTCGTACCGCTCGGCACCGCGGCGCTCACCAACCCGGCGTTTGGCCCGGACATCTACTGGCGTGGCCGGGTATGGGTGGATCAGTTCTGGTTTGGCTTAAAGGGCATGGCGCAGTACGGCCACCGCGAAGAGGCGCTAGCGCTCGCTGACACCTTCTTCCGCCACGCCAAAGGCCTGACCGCCGACGGCCCGATTCAGGAGAACTACAACCCGCTGACCGGCGATCAGCAGGGTGCGCCGAACTTCTCGTGGAGCGCTGCGCATTTGTATATGTTGTATAACGAGTTTTTCAGAAAACAGTAATTTCCCCCTCACCCCAGCCCTCTCCCAAAGGGAGAGGGTCAGGGTGAGGGTGGTGTTAACCGTTACACTTCCGGCAACAGCCCTACAAAGCTGCGTTTTTTGCGCGGCTCCGACATCAGTTCCTCGAGCTTATCCACGCAGGCCAGATAGTGCGGCGTTTGCTTGTGCGCCAGCACCGCGTCATCGTTCTGGTAGGCTTCGTAGATAAAGAAACGGGTCTTCACCCGTGGGTCCTGCAGCACGTCAAAGCGCAGGTTGCCCGGCTCTTTAACAGAGCCTTCATGGTTAGCGCGAAACACCTCGAGAAACTCGTCTACTCGCTCCGGTTTAATATTGATTTCTACCAGCGTTACGTTCATTTTGCTTCTCCCTGTTTTTCCTCCTGCCAGAACTGGTATGCCTCGCGCGGATGCATATTCTCATGCACCACTTTCTTCACCGCCTTCAGCATCGCGCGCGGTGCGCTGGACTGGAAGATATTGCGCCCCATGTCCACCCCTGAAGCCCCCTGGTCAATGGCGCGCCAGCACATCTCCAGCGCCTCGTGCTCGGGCAATTTTTTGCCACCGGCGATAACAATCGGCACCGGGCAACTGGCGGTAACTTTCTCAAAGCCCTCTTCCACAAAGTAGGTTTTCACAAACTGCGCGCCCATTTCGGCGGCAATTCGGCTGGCCAGTGAGAAGTAGCGGGCATCGCGCGCCATCTGCGTCCCAACCCCGGTCACTGCCAGCACCGGCATGCCGTAGCGGTTCCCGGCATCCACCAGCTTAATGATGTTGTTGATCGACTGATGCTCATGGGGGCTGCCGATGTACACCTGAGCGGCCACCGCGCAAACGTTGAGGCGCAGCGCATCTTCCATCGCCACCGCCACGCACTCGTTCGAGAGCTCCGTCAGAATTGAATTACCGCCCGAAGCACGCAGCACCACCGGCTTGTTGGTGGCCGCGGGCACCTGGCTTCTCAGGATCCCGCGGGTACACATCAGCACGTCGGTTTCGGCAAACAGCGGGGCGATAGAGAGATCGATACGCTCAAGCCCGGTGGTCGGTCCCTGGAAGTAACCATGGTCGAAGGCCAGCATCACCGTCCGGTTGCTTTGCGGATTAAAAATCCGCGCCAGCCGCGACTGCATCCCCCAGTCCAGTGAGCCACACCCTTTCAGCGTAAAGGGTACGTTTTGCTGTGGCACACCGATGCCAAAGTCTTTTCCGTCTTTGATGTCATCTAAATCAGCCATCTTTCCCCCAATCAGAAATCGTAGTTGTTGATGTTCTCTTTAGTGAACACCACGCGTTGCGGCAGCAACACAATGCCGTTGCCTTTTGCTTCGTACTGGTAACCCTGCACGCTGTTCGGTTCGACCTTCAGCGCACCGATGTCCTTCACGTCCACGCTGTCACCCGGGTTAAGATCGCCTTTTTTCAACAAATGATCGGCGACATTGACCGCAATTTTGCCCTGTTGCACCACATCCCACAGACCGAAGGCTTTTACCGTGCCGCGTTCAACATAAGGGCGCATTACGTTTGGCGTGCTGAAGCCGACAATCGCCACCCCTTCTCGCTTCAGGTTTTCCGCCGCCTGAGCCGCCGCCGGGAGGGCGTTGGCATCCGGAGCGATAATTGCATCGAGATCCGGGTACGCTTTCAGAATGCCTTCTGCGGTTTGCAGCGACTTGGTGGCATCGTTATAGCCAAACTGGGTGGTGACTATCTGCCACTGCGGGTGTTCTTTTTCGATTTTAGCCTTCGCCTCTTTTACCCACTGGTTCTGGTCGGTGACCGTCGGGCTTGAGTAGAAGAACGCAACTTTGGCATTCGGCTTAGTGACCTGTTTTTCGGCCATCTCCACCAGCAGGCCACCGAGCTGCTGCGGAGTGCCCTGGTTGATGTAAATGCTGCGGCATTCAGGTTTGGTGTCGGAATCCCAGGTCAGCACTTTCACACCGCGCTGCATGGCACGCTTGAGCGCCGGGCACAGACCGTCCGGCGATACCGCCGAGACGATAATCGCGTTGTAACCCTGGTTAACGAAGTTATTGATGAGCTGCACCTGCCCTGAAACGCTTGGCTCCGTCGGGCCATCGTAGGTAACGTCTGTCCCCAGCGCTTTACCCGCTTCCTTCGCTCCGTTGCCGCCGCTGGTGAAAAAGCCCACGCCGACCAGCTTTGGAATAAACGCGATGCGATCTGCCGCCTGGGCCACCGCCACGCTCATAGCCAACGCCAGCGCGCTCAGCTGCACTATCTGTTTTGCTTTCATCTCATGCTCCACTTGTTTTTCGCGAGTGAACCCGACGCCAGGCCGTGCGCACCCATTCACGGTGCAGGCTCAGCGAACGTCCCATGACCACCACAACTAACAGCGCCCCAGACAGCGCGCTCGACACCTGATTGGGGATACCAACCATCTGTAAACCTTGCTGCAAATAGCCCACCAGCAGCGCCGCCAGCGCGGTACCGATAACCGAGCCAGAACCCCCATATATATTGGCGCCGCCCAGCACCGCCGCCGTCAGCGCCGGCATCAGTAGA
The DNA here is from genome assembly GCF_003634235.1 of Yokenella regensburgei. Taxonomy (NCBI): domain Bacteria; kingdom Pseudomonadati; phylum Pseudomonadota; class Gammaproteobacteria; order Enterobacterales; family Enterobacteriaceae; genus Yokenella; species Yokenella regensburgei. The sequence continues at coordinate 561,186 of NZ_RBIZ01000004.1, forward strand.
TCGCGCCCGAGGTCAGAACGCGCGGAGCCGAAATAAGAGACCATCACCAGCGCCGCAATGGCCGACGCCACGCCCACCAGGCCATACAGCGCGTAAGGCAGGCCGTTTACCGACAGCGCGGCATAGCGCGCGGCACGCGAGTTTTGCCCGAGTAGAAACAGATGACGACCAAAGCGCCCGCGGTGGGCAATCAGCCAGAACGCCAGCGTGATGACGGCAAACAGCACCAGCGGCACCGGCAGCCCGAGCAGCGTCTGGTTGGCGAATGCGGTGAAGCTGTCCGGGAAGCCGCCAATCCCTTCGTACCCCGTCGCCCCGGCCATGCCAGAGAGCAGCAGCGCCGCGCCGCCGTAGAGGTACAGCGTACCAAGCGTTATCACCAGCGGGCTGATGCCGGTGTAATGGATGAGCGCGGCGTTAAACAGGCCGCACAGCAGGCCGACCAGCAGCGTCAGCGGAACGGCCGCAACCATCGGCACGCCGGACTGCATCATCACCCCCAGGGCGATAGCGCACAGGCCAACCGTTGAGCCGAGCGAAATATCGATTCCGCCGCTGACGATAACCAGCGTCAGCGGTAGCGCGACAATACCGATACAGATGAAGTCGCTGGTGCTGAACAGCAGCAGGTTGACGTCGAGCATGCGTGGATTGATGGCGCCGAACAGCAGGATCTCGAGCACCAGCAACAGCAGCAGTACGCTTTCCCAGGTCAGCTTCATTTACGCCACCTCTTTGTCTTTGCGCTTAGTAAATGGGGTCACGTTTTTACCGCCTTTATTACCCGGCTGAAAGCGGCTGTATTTCAGCGCCCGCTGGTGGCGCATCAGCGCCTGACGCAGGCGCCCGTCGAGCACCAGAACGCCAAGCAGCACCAGACCGGCAATGAAGTCGTTCCACCACGCCGGGAGTTTGAACAGCACCAGTACGGTGTCGATTTGAGTGAGGAAAAAGGCGCCGAGGAAGGCACCAATCAGCGTACCGGTGCCGCCCAGCAGCGAAATCCCGCCGAGCACGCAGGCGGCGATAGCCTTCATCTCCAGCCCGCTACCGGTCTGATTTGGTACGAAACCGATTTGCGCAGCGAACACCACCCCGGCGCAGGCGGCCAGCACACCGTTGAGCGTAAAGGCAATCATCCGCGTACGGTTCACCGCCACGCCGAGCTGGCGCGCGGCGGCAAGGTTATCGCCCACGGCATAGAAATCGCGGCCAAAGGCGGTGCGCGACAGCATCCACGCCCCTGCCAGCAACAGCAGCAACACCAGCACGCCCAGCGGCGAAACGCCTACCGCCAGCGGTTCAGAAAGCGACTTCAGGCTGGCGGGCAACCCTTCAATCCACTTCCCGCCGGTCCACAGCAGCATTGCCCCGCGATACAGCCCCAGGGTGCCAAGGGTGGCGACAATCGCCGGGATCCGCAGCCCCACCACCAGCAGTCCATTAAACGCCCCCGCCAGCGCCCCGATGCTTAGCGCGAAGGCCATTGCCAGCGGCAGGCTGTAGCCATTATTCAGCGCAACGCCAACCGCAATGGCGCACAGCCCTACCGTTGAGCCTACCGAAACGTCGATGTTGCGCGTCAGCATCACAAGCGTTGCCCCCAGCGCCAGCAGCGCGAGGATCTGACTACTGGCAAAGATCATCGCCACGGTCTGCAGGCTGAAGTAGGCCGGGTTCAGCGCCACCAGCAGGGCAAACAGCGCAAGAATGGCAAGAAACGCGCTGAGCTCGCGATTTTTAAGTAACCTCTTCATGCTTGTCCTCCGAAGGCCAGCGCCATCATCCGATCGACGCTCACCGCCTGCTGCGCCAGTTCACCGTTGAGCACGCCCTGATGCATCACCAGCACCCGATCCGCAAGCCCGGGAAACTCGTCGAGATCGCTTGAAATCATCAGCACCGCCACGTTCTGCGCCGCCACGCTGCGCAGCAGCTGGTAAATATCCGCCCGGGCAGAAACGTCTACGCCGCGGGTCGGCTCATCGACGATAAGCAGCAGTGGGTTGGCTTCCAGGCAGCGCGCCAGCAGCACCTTCTGCTGATTGCCGCCGGAGAGCGTGCGCACCTGCTGTTCGGCATCGTTCAGTTTTATCCCCAGCGCCCGGTGGTAGCGCTCCACCACCGCCGCCTCGCGTTTCTGCTGCTGCCAGAGCGACGGCTCGTTCAGCGCCACCGTGTTCCAGCGTACCGGCGCATCCAGAAACAGCCCGGAAACTTGTCGGTCTTCAGGCAGATACACCAGTCCTCGCGCCAGCCGCGCCGCCGTCGACAGGCTGCCAATCTCCTGATTCTCCAGCCATATCCGCCCACCGCGCGCAGGCCGCAGGCCATACAGCGTTTCGGCGAATTCGGTCCGCCCGGAGCCCACCAGCCCCGCAAGGCCGACTATCTCACCGGCGTAGATCTCAAGGCTGAGATCGATAAACCCTTCCCCGGTGAGCGTTTCAACGCGCAGCACCGGAAAATCCTGCGCCTGGGTGCGGCGATTGCCGGGCAGCGACAGCCACAGTTTTTGCGTGTCGCTCAGCGTTTGCTCCCGGCTGACGGGGGTCATAGCGGTGATTAGCGCAGCATCGTCGTAGCGGTGAGTTTCACCGCTCAGCACCACCGCGCCATCACGCATCACCGACACATGGCTTGCGAGCTTGCGGATCTCCGGCAGCTTGTGGGAAATAAAGACGATCCCCACGCCTGACCCCTGCAACGCGCGGATCTGGCGAAACAGCCTGTCCGTTTCTCCCGGCGTCAGCGAGGCGGTCGGTTCGTCGAGGATCAGGATCTGCGCCCGGCGCATCAGACCGCGCAGGATCTCCACCATTTGCTGATCCGCCACTTCAAGCGTGCTGGCCGCCGCCGTCAGGTTGATCTGGCAGCTAAGCTGCTGCATCTTCGCGGCGAGCTGCTCGTCGAGATCCTCCGTGCGCGGCAGACGGAACAAAATGTTTTCGCGAACGCTAAGGTTCGGAAACAGCATCGGCTCCTGCGGCACCAGGTAGATCCCCTGCTGGTGCGCCTGAGCGGGCGTGAGGCGGGTAAACGTGGTGCCGTTGATGCACAGTTCGCCGTCGTCCGGCGTTTCCACCCCGGCGATAATTTTCATCAGCGTCGATTTGCCCGCGCCATTGCCCCCCATCAGCGCGTGTACCTGCCCGGCAAACAGGGTGAAATCAATCGCTTTCAGCACCGGCACGCCGGAGAACGCTTTGCGGATAGCCTTCGCTTCGATCAGTGGGGTCATCATCACTCCGCATTTGAACAAATGATTTTTAGATTTAATAATGTTCAAAAGCGTAGACCCTGAACTATATTTACAACCGTGCGGCGATCACATTTTTATCTCTTTAGATCGTTTGAATTGTGAACAACGAGCTGAATGATCGCTTTTGCCGGATAGCTCACACTTTCCTGGCGTACAGAACCGAACAAATGATCTAAATTTTTATAAGAGTTCAATCATGAGCGAAAAGAGAGCAATGGATGACAACCGCTTCGCCGGGCTTGCGCTGGCGGAGGAGGAACTGGTGGCCCGCGTGGCCTGGTGCTACTACCACGACGGGCTGACGCAAAACGACATCGGCGAACGCCTTGGCCTGCCGCGGCTGAAGATCTCGCGGCTGTTAGAAAAAGGCCGCCAGTCCGGCGTTATTCGTGTGCAGATAAACTCCCGCTATGAAGGCTGCCTGGCGCTGGAAACCGCCCTGCAGCAGCACTTTGGCCTGAAGATGGTCCGCGTGCTGCCCGCGCTGAATACCCCTTCGATGAACACCCGCCTGGGGATCGGTGCCGCGCAGTCGCTGATGGGCGTATTGCAGCCCGAACAGCTGCTGGCGGTTGGGTTTGGCGAGGCGACGATGAGCTGTCTGCAGCATCTGAGCGGGTTTATCGGCTCGCAGCAGATCCGCCTGGTGACCCTCTCCGGCGGCGTTGGGCCGTACATGACCGGCATCGGCCAGCTGGATGCCGCCTGCAACGTCAGCATGATCCCGGCGCCGCTTCGCGTCTCTTCGGCAGACGTCGCCGGGATCCTCAAACGCGAGTCCAGCGTGCAGGATGTGATCCTCGCCGCCACGGCAGCGGATGTGGCGGTCGTGGGGATTGGCTCGGTGAACCAGCGCCGCGACGCCACCATTTTGCGCTCAGGCTATATCAGCGAAGGTGAGCAGCTGATGTTCGCGCGCAAGGGCGCAGTGGGCGATATTCTCGGCTACTTCATTAATGCCAATGGCGAAAAGGTGGAAGGCCTTGAGATCCACCAGGAATTACTGGGCGTCACGCTCGATGAGCTGGCGCAGCTGCCCACCATCGTTGGTGTGGCCGGGGGAGATGAAAAAGCAGAAGCCATCTATGCCGCACTGAAGGGTCGCCGTATCAATGGCCTGGTGACGGAAGAGACGACAGCTCGCGCGGTACTGGCTCTGGCGCAATAGGTGCGCCGCCGCGCAAACATAGCGAGGCGTTAGTCATGAGTTACCTTTTAGCGTTAGATGCAGGGACCGGCAGCGTTCGGGCGGTGATATTTGACCTCAACGGTCGGCAGATTGCCGTCGGCCAGGCGGAGTGGAAGCACCTCAGCGTGGAGAACGTGCCCGGCTCCATGGAGTTTGACCTCAACACCAACTGGCAGCTTGCCTGCCAGTGCATTCGCCAGGCGCTGGAACGCGCAAAGCTCACCGCCGCCGACATCCAGTCTGTTGCCTGCTGCTCAATGCGTGAAGGGATCGTGCTCTACGACCGCAACGGCGATGCCATCTGGGCTTGTGCTAACGTCGACGCCCGCGCCAGCCGCGAAGTCGCCGAGCTAAAAGAGATCCACAACGACCGCTTTGAATCCGAAGTGTATGACGTTTCCGGGCAGACTCTGGCGCTGAGCGCCATGCCGCGCCTGCTGTGGCTGGCGCACCACCGCCCGGATATCTACCGCAATGCGGCCACCATCACCATGATAAGCGACTGGCTGGCGGCGAAGCTCTCCGGCGAGCTGGCGGTCGATCCTTCCAACGCCGGAACCACCGGCATGCTCAGTCTCTTCAGCCGCGACTGGCGACCAGCGCTGCTGGATATGGCTGGCCTGCGGGCCGATATCCTCTCTCCGGTGAAAGAGACCGGTACGCTGCTGGGCACCGTCAGCAAAACGGCGGCGCAGCAGAGCGGGCTGCGGGAAGGCACGCCGGTAGTGATGGGCGGCGGCGACGTGCAGCTTGGCTGTCTCGGGCTTGGCGTCGTGCGCGCCGGGCAAACCGCCGTACTGGGCGGAACGTTCTGGCAGCAGGTGGTGAACCTGCCGCAGGTACGTACCGACCCGGAGATGAACATTCGCGTGAATCCGCACGTGATCCCCGGCATGGTGCAGGCCGAGTCGATAAGCTTCTTCACCGGGCTCACCATGCGCTGGTTCCGCGATGCCTTCTGCGCGGAAGAAAAACTGATAGCCGAACGGCTGGGCGTGGATGCTTATTCACTACTCGAAGAGATGGCTAACCGGGTGCCGGCGGGCTCCCACGGCGTGATGCCTATTTTTTCTGACGCGATGCATTTTAAGCAGTGGTACCACGCCGCGCCGTCGTTCATTAACCTGTCGATAGATCCGGAAAAGTGCAACAAAGCCACGCTGTTTCGCGCGCTTGAAGAGAATGCGGCGATCGTGTCTGCCTGTAATCTGGCGCAGATCTCCCGCTTCTCCGGCGTCCAGTTTGATAGCCTGGTGTTTGCCGGCGGTGGCGCAAAAGGCGCGCTGTGGAGCCAGATTTTAAGCGACGTCACCGGGCTGCCGGTACGTGTGCCGGAAGTGAAAGAAGCCACCGCGCTCGGCTGTGCGATTGCCGCCGGTACGGGAGCCGGGCTCTACAACGACATGGCCTCCGCCGGGGAGCGGCTGGTGAGCTGGAGCCGCGAGTTTACGCCAAACCCCGTCCACCGCGAGTTGTACGACGGCATGATGCAGAAATGGCAGGCGGTGTACGCCGACCAGCTCGGCCTGGTCGACAGCGGGCTCACCACCTCCATGTGGCAGGCGCCTGGGTTAAATAAATAGGCTGCGGTGTAAACCCAGTTTCCGGGTGCGGCTACGCCTGCCCTCTCAGCCACTCAACCACCGCCAGCACTCGCTTATCCTCCCGCTTTCGCGGGTTGATAAGCAGCCAGAAACCTTTCCCACTGTGCCAGGGGGCGTTGAAAATCTCTGTCAGCGCTCCCTGTTTCAGGGCCTCGTTCACCAGCTGCGGATGGCAGATAAGCACCCCCTGCCCGCGCCGGGCGGCATCAATGGCCAGCAGCGTCTGGTCAACGTGGATACCGGGGATCGCCGCCCGCTGTGCTTCGGTAAGGCTGGTATAACGCATCAGCCACTGGTTCCAGTCCGGATACATGGTGGTGTGCAAAAGCGTGGCCCGAACGACATCTTCCGGGCTGCGGAGCCCCTGCGCCTGCAGATACTGCGGATTAGCATAAACCCGGCACTCATCGTCCCACAGCGGCTGGCACAATGGCCCCTGCTGGCTGCGGCCATCGAAGTAGCGGATAGCAATGTCGATATTATCCCGCTCCAGCGTCATCACTGCGCTGGTCGCGTTGAGATGCAGATCGGTCCCTGGAAAAGCCGCCATCAGCGCCGGCATCCGCGCAGAGAACCACTGGGCGGCTACGCCCGGAGGCATTGAAAACGTCAGCCGGTGCTGGTTCAGCGCCTGCATGGCTTCACCTGCAGCTGCCAGCTGGGCCAGCGCGGGCACGATGAGGCGATAATACTCAAGCCCGGCTTCGGTCACCGTCAGGCGACGAACGTCACGGATAAAAAGCTGAACGTTGAGCTGATTCTCGAGCTTCTTCACCAGCTGGCTGATAGCCCCCGGCGTCACGTGTAGCGCGCTGGCGGCATTCAGAAAGCTGCCCAGGCGAACGCTCGCCTCAAACGCCTGCAGCGCCTTTAGCGGTGGCAGTGAATTCATAAGAGAGTTTTTCTATTTTATTTGTGATATTTAATCGTTTGTAGCACGCCCTGATAGCGCCAACAATAGCGATTTTCGGGGGGAACTATGAATCAGAAAACATTTATCGCGTTTGCGTTTCTCGGCCTCATCTGGGGCACCAATTTCCTGTTTATGCATCAGGCGAGCCGCTGGATCTCGCCGCTACAGATTGTCTTTCTGCGCGTACTGTTTGGCTTTTTGCCCATCCTGGCACTGGCCTGCTGGCACCGCGTTTTTCGCCGCCAACATCTGCGTCACGCCCACCATTTCGTGGTAATGGCACTGCTGGCGACGGTTATCTATTACTGGGCATTTGCTTCCGGTACGTCGCTGCTGCTTTCGGGGATTTCCGGCGTGCTGAGCGGGGCGATACCGCTGTTTTCTTTCATTATGGCGGCGCTGTTTCTGCGTCAGGAACCGATGCAGAAGCTGCAGGTGGTGGGTATTGTGCTGGGATTTGCCGGGGTGTTGATGATTGCCCGTCCGTGGGCAGTATCGGCAGATAGCATCAGTCTTGCAGGTGTGGGCTATATGGTTCTGGGCTCACTCAGCGTCGGAGCGTCTTTCGTCTACGCCCGTCGTTTTCTGGCCCCGCTACAGCTCCCGGCGCTGACGCTCACCAGCTACCAGATTGGCGCCGCGCTGCTCATTCTGGCGCTGGTTACCCCGTTTAGCGGGTTGAGCGCCATTCTGCATAGCCCCTCAGCGAGCCTTGGGCTGGTCCTCGGCCTGGGCCTGCTCGGTACCGGCGTCGCGTACCTGATTTACTATTTCCTGATCCAGCGGCTGGGGGCGGTGACGGCCTCGTCGGTTACCTATATTCCGCCGGTGGTGGCGCTGGTGATCGGCGTGGTATTTGCCGGGGAAGCGGTAACCGCGACAGAACTGCTGTCGCTGGTGCTGATCTCCGCCGGGGTATTTCTGCTACAGCGGCGGGATCTTTGAATCTCATCACATTCACAGCGCTCTGCCTTTTCCTTTTGCGTACGACTGGCTAGATTAGAAACTCATCCGACCACATAACAATAATTTTACATACTGGAAACCGTTATGAGCCGCTATCCGTCGTTATTTGCCCCGCTCGACCTGGGTTTTACCACGCTCAAAAACCGTGTGTTGATGGGCTCTATGCATACCGGGCTGGAAGAGCGCCCGGATGGCGCAGTGCGGCTGGCGGCATTTTATGCCGAGCGTGCGCGGCACGGCGTGGCGCTGATTGTCACCGGCGGCGTGGCGCCGGTACATTCTGGCGTGACGATGGAAGGTAGTGCGGTGCTCAACGATGTGAGCCAGCTGCCGCATCATCGGGTGGTGACCGATGCCGTCCATCAGGAAGGCGGCAAAATCGCACTGCAGATCCTGCACACCGGTCGCTACAGCTATCAGCCGCATCTGGTTGCCCCTTCCGCCATTCAGGCGCCGATTAACCGCTTTAAGCCTCATGAGCTGACTCATGAGGAGATCCTGACGTTGATTAACGACTTTGCCCATTGCGCACAGCTCGCCCGCGAAGCGGGATACGACGGCGTGGAGGTGATGGGTTCTGAAGGCTATCTGATCAACGAATTCCTCGCCGCCCGCACCAACCAGCGTAACGACGAATGGGGCGGTGACTTCCCGCGGCGAATGCGTTTTGCCGTGGAGGTGGTACGGGCGGTCCGCCAACGCGTGGGATCCGATTTCATCATTATCTACCGCCTGTCGATGCTGGATCTGGTGGAAGGCGGCGGCACCTTTGAGGAAACCGTCGAACTGGCCCGCGCGATCGAGGCCGCAGGCGCGACGATCATCAATACCGGGATCGGCTGGCACGAGGCGCGGATCCCGACGATCGCCACGCCGGTTCCCCGCGCGGCGTTCAGTTGGGTGACGCGCAAAATGAAAGGCAAGGTGTCGATTCCGCTTATCACAACCAACCGGATTAACGATCCGCAGGTGGCGGAAGATCTTCTGGCCCGTGGCGATGCCGATATGGTGTCGATGGCGCGCCCGTTCCTCGCCGACGCCGAGCTGCTGTCGAAGGCGCAACGCGGCCGCGCCGATGAGATTAACACCTGTATTGGCTGTAACCAGGCCTGCCTTGACCAGATTTTTGTCGGCAAAGTGACCTCGTGCCTGGTCAACCCGCGCGCCTGTCATGAAACCAAAATGCCGGTCGAGCCCGCCGTATTACGCAAAAATCTGGCGGTGGTCGGTGCCGGGCCGGCGGGCCTTGCCTTCGCGGTGAACGCCGCCGCCCGTGGTCATCAGGTAACGCTGTTCGACGCCGCGGCAGAGCCGGGCGGGCAGTTCAATATCGCCAAACAGATCCCGGGCAAGGAGGAGTTCTACGAAACGCTGCGCTATTACCGCCGTATGATGCAGATAACCGGCGTTCAGGTGCAGCTTAATCAGTACGTTAACGCTGAACAGCTGAGCGGCTTTGATGAAGTGGTGCTGGCAACCGGCATTGAGCCACGCCTGCCCGCTATTGAGGGTATCGACCATCCGAAAGTACTGAGCTACCTCGACGTACTGCGCGACAAAATGCCCGTTGGCGAGCGAGTGGCGATTATCGGCTGCGGCGGTATCGGCTTTGATACCGCCATGTACCTGAGCCAGCCTGGCGCCCCCACCAGCCAGAACATCGCGGAGTTCTGCGTTGAATGGGGAATAGATACCAGCCTGAACACCGCGGGCGGTCTGCGCCCGGAAGGGCCGCAGTTGCCGAAAAGCCCGCGCCAGATTGTGATGCTGCAGCGTAAAGCCAGCAAACCGGGCGATGGATTAGGTAAAACCACCGGCTGGATCCACCGCGCCACCCTGCTCTCTCGCGGTGTGAAAATGATCCCGTCCGTCAGTTACCAGAAAATTGATGATCAGGGGCTGCACGTGTTGATAGCCGGTGAACCGCAGCTGCTGGCGGTGGATAACGTGATTATTTGCGCCGGACAGGAGCCGCGTCGCACCCTTGCCGAGCCGTTGGCAGCAATGGGTAAAACGGTGCATTTGATTGGCGGATGTGATGTGGCGATGGAGCTGGATGCCCGGCGAGCGATTGCGCAGGGCACCCGTTTAGCACTGGAAATTTAGCGGCGGCGACCGAGCTTCACTGCTTTCAGCACCACGAACTTGTTGTTAGTGGCGATAGTCTCGCAGTTGCCGAAGATCTTCTTCAGCTTATGGAAGTAGTCGAGGTGGCGGTTGGCCACGATATACAGCTCGCCGTTGATCTTCAGGCAGCGGCGGGCGTGGTGGAACATTTCCCAGGCCACGTTATCCGTCAGAGCATGTTTCTGATGGAACGGCGGATTACACAGCACCGCGTTAAAGCGGAACGGCTCAACGCCCGACAGCGCGTTGTTGATGGTGAATTCGCAGCGATCCAGCGCTTCCGGCATGTTGGTTTCGACGTTCAGGCGGCTCGATGCCACCGCCATCGGAGATTCATCGGTAAAGACGACGCTCGCCTGCGGGTTTTTCGCCAGCAGGGTCAGGCCAATCACGCCGTTGCCGCAGCCGAGATCGACAATCTCACCTTCCAGGCCCGCCGGCAGATTTTCGATAAAGAAACGTGCGCCAATATCCAGCCCGGTGCGCGAGAAGACGTTCGCGTGGTTGTGGATGGTCCAGTCGGTGCCTTCCAGCTTCCAGCTCAGGGTCTCAGGTGCTTCGGCAAGCGCAGGCTCGCTGAAGGTACAGTTGATGAGACGCGCCTTTTTCCACGCCAGCGTCGTGGTGGTTGGGCCTAATACTTTCTCAAACAGTTCGAGCGTGGAGGTGTGAATATCACGCGCCTTCGCGCCCGCGATGATACGGGTTTGCGGCGTCACCACTTTACGCAGCGCGCGCAGCTGCTGTTCCAGCAGGGCCATGGTTTTTGGCACTTTAATCAGCACCACGCCCGGCGCCTGCGGATACTCAGCGGTGCTGTCGAGGAATTTGACGCTGCCTTCCGGGATGTCGTTGTGACGGAGGTTTTCGCGCGTCGCAAGCTCGCTTAAGTAAGAATCACCGATGCTGTACGGCGTATGCTCCGCCAGCGCGCAGCCCAACGCACCGAAACTGTCATTCAGGATAAGAACCGGGCCGCTGATTTCGGTGTCATCCAACTGTTGCAGCAGATATTCATCCGCGGCTTCCCACGCCTGAAGCGGGTTAACGTCATCCGTTTCCGGGAAACGTTTTAAGTCGAGTGAACGGAAACCGTTGTCTAAGTGGCTCATCGGCCCTCCTGAGTGGTAAAATTTGTCGTATCCCTGAAAAGGGTGCGTGAGTATACCCGTTTTCGCATTAATTTGGGCTTTTGATGAACCAACTAACTTATCTCCAGGGCTACCCGGAGCATTTACTTTCTCAGGTTCGCACCCTGATAGCCGAGGATAAACTGGGTGCGGTACTGGCAAAACGCTATCCGGATACGCATGATTTCACGACCGATAAAGCCCTCTGGCAGTATACGCAGGATCTAAAAAACCGGTATCTGAAGAGCGCACCGCCGGTCAATAAAGTGATGTATGACAATAAGATCCACGTGCTGAACAACGCGCTCGGTCTGCATACGGCCATTTCACGCGTGCAGGGCGGGAAGCTGAAAGCAAAGGCAGAAATTCGCGTGGCGACGGTTTTTCGCGACGCGCCGGATGCGTTTTTGCGCATGATCGTGGTGCATGAGCTGGCGCATCTGAAAGAGAAAGATCACAACAAAGCCTTTTACCAGCTGTGCTGTTATATGGAGCCGCAGTATCACCAGCTGGAGTTTGATACCCGGCTGTGGTTAACGCATCTTTCGTTAAAGCGTAATGCGTCGTAGCGCACTCGATTTGTCATCATGGCATGCTACAGTGACGACAGATCCTTAAGCTACGGAGTACGTTACGCCTTATGATACGTTTCGCTGTCATAGGGACGAACTGGATTACGCGCCAGTTCGTCGATGCCGCTCATGAAACCGGCAAATATAAGCTCACCGCCGTCTATTCCCGCAGCCTTGAACAGGCGCAGGTTTTCGCCAACGACTATCTCGTCGAACATCTCTTCACCTCACTCGACGAGATGGCACAAAGCGATGCCATTGACGCGGTTTATATTGCCAGCCCGAACTCGCTGCATTTCCCGCAAACCTGCCTGTTCCTTCGCCACCAAAAACACGTTATTTGTGAAAAGCCGTTGGCCTCTAACCTGCGTGAAGCCGAAGCCGCCATCGCGCTTGCCAAAGAGAACCAGGTGGTGCTGTTCGAAGCGTTCAAAACCGCGAGCCTGCCGAATTTCCTGACGCTGCAGCAGTCGCTAAGTAAAGTGGGGCCGCTTCGCAAAGCCTTTATCAACTACTGCCAGTACTCCTCCCGCTATCAGCGCTACCTCGACGGTGAGAACCCGAACACCTTCAATCCGGCGTTTTCTAACGGCTCGATTATGGATATCGGTTTCTACTGTCTGGCCTCGGCGGTGGCGCTGTGGGGCGAGCCGAAGGCTATTCAGGCCAGCGCCTGTCTGCTGGAGAGCGGCGTAGATGCGCACGGCACGGTGGTGCTGAACTACGGTGATTTTGACGTCACCCTGCATCACTCTAAGGTCAGCGATTCGCTGCAGGCAAGCGAGATTCAGGGTGAAGCCGGTTCACTGGTTATTGAGAAAATTTCCGAGTGCCAGAAAGTGTGCTTTATTCCGCGCGGCGGTAAGTCGCAGGATCTCAGCCAGCCTCAGCATATCAATACCATGCTGTATGAAGCGGAGACCTTCGCAAACCTTGTGGAAAACGGAGAAATTGACCATCCTGGTCTCGAGGTCAGCCGTATTACCGCGAAGGTGCAAACTGAAATCCGTCGTCAGACGGGCGTGCGTTTCCCGGCGGATGACGCCAGCGCCGCCGCGACTGCGTAAAGGATTGTAAAATCCCCCAGGCGGGACATTGACGAAAGTCGTGTCCCGTCATATTTTGTCTCCCGCAAAGGGGAGTAACTTCCTGGTCGGTTGATCGTCATTACGATGTGTGCAAAACCACATCCGGTCGCCGGGCAACAAGAAAGCCATATGATGAAATTGGGCTTTCTTGTTGTAAGTGAGACCTTGCCGAAAGGCGAGGTCCGTGCAAAAAAAGCTGCAGCGGCTATCGTCTTTCGACGTTAGCCGTTTTTTTTTGCGTAAGGAAAATCTATGAATAGTGTCGGCACACCGTTGCTGTGGGGCGGATTCGCGGTCGTTGTGGTTATTATGCTGGCTATCGACCTGCTGCTGCAGGGGCGACGCGGGGCGCAAACCATGTCGATGAAGCAGGCGGCAGGTTGGTCCATCCTGTGGGTGACGCTCTCGTTGCTGTTTAACCTCGCTTTCTGGTGGTATCTGGCAACGACGCAGGGGCGCGAAGTCGCCGACCCGCAGGCGCTGGCATTCCTCACCGGCTACCTCATCGAGAAATCGCTGGCGGTGGATAACGTCTTCGTCTGGCTGATGCTGTTCAGCTACTTCTCTGTGCCGCCTGCGCTGCAGCGTCGGGTGCTGGTCTACGGGGTACTTGGCGCTATCGTGCTGCGTACGGTGATGATCTTCACCGGAAGCTGGCTGATTTCGCAATTTGAATGGCTGCTGTACGTCTTCGGCGCGTTCCTGTTGTTCACCGGCGTGAAGATGGCGCTGGCGAAAGAAGACAACGAAGGTATCGGCGACAAACCGCTGGTGCGCTGGCTGCGCGGACATCTGCGCATGACCGACAAGCTCGATAGCGAGCACTTTTTCGTGCGCCACAACGGCCTGCTGTACGCCACTCCGCTGCTGCTGGTGTTGATTCTGGTTGAGCTTAGCGACGTTATCTTTGCGGTCGACAGTATTCCGGCTATCTTTGCGGTGACGACAGATCCGTTTATCGTTCTGACCTCGAACCTGTTTGCGATCCTCGGTCTGCGTGCGATGTACTTCCTGCTGGCGGGCGTGGCGGAGCGCTTCTCGATGCTGAAGTACGGCCTGTCGGTGATCCTGGTGTTTATCGGTATCAAGATGCTGATCGTCGATTTCTACCACATCCCTATCGCCATTTCGCTGGGCGTGGTGTTTGGTATCCTGGCGGCGACCCTTATTCTCAACGCCTGGGTTAACCACCAGAACGACAAGAAAAAGTTAGCCAAATAAGTCACTCAAACCAACCGCACAAATGTTAATATTCGGTTGGTTTTTGGTTAAAAAATTAGACGCGGGCGAGGAATTCAGCATTTCTCGCTTTGCTCCCTCCCCAAATTCCTTATACTCAGCCAGGCAAACACTCGTTGCATCCTGCTAAGCGTGGCCAAAGAGCCATCGGGATGAAACCACATCACACTCAAAGGAAGAGCCTATGACCGTTCAACGTCATTCGGGGCTGCTGCATCGTTTTGCGCAAGGCAGCCTGGTTAAACAAATTCTTATCGGCCTGATTCTGGGCATTTTACTCGCGTGGATCTCTAAACCTGCCGCAGAAGCCGTTGGCCTGCTGGGGACGCTGTTCGTCGGTGCCCTGAAAGCCGTCGCACCTGTGCTGGTATTAATGCTGGTGATGGCTTCTATCGCCAACCACCAGCAGGGGCAGAAAACCAGTATCCGTCCGATACTGTTCCTGTATCTGCTGGGTACCTTCTCCGCGGCGCTGACCGCCGTGCTGTTCAGCTTCCTGTTCCCTTCGACACTACACCTCACCACCGGCGCGGGCGACATCACGCCGCCATCGGGCATTGTTGAAGTGCTGCGCGGGCTGCTGCTGAGCATGGTCACGAATCCGGTAGATGCGCTGCTGAACGCCAACTACATCGGCATTCTGGTGTGGGCAGTCGGTCTTGGCTTCGCCCTGCGTCACGGCAGCGAGAGTACAAAAAACCTGATTAACGACGTCTCTTCCGCGGTGACCTTTATGGTTCGCGTGGTGATTCGCTTTGCGCCGATCGGTATTTTTGGTCTGGTTTCTTCCACGCTTGCCACCACCGGTTTTGAAACCCTGTTTGGTTACGCGCAGCTGCTGGTCGTGCTGGTTGGTTGTATGCTGCTGGTCGCGCTGGTCATTAACCCGCTGCTGGTGTTCTGGCGCATTCGCCGTAACCCATATCCGCTGGTGCTGACCTGCCTGCGTGAAAGCGGTGTGTATGCTTTCTTCACCCGTAGCTCTGCCGCTAACATTCCGGTGAACATGGCGCTGGCCGAGAAGCTGAACCTGGATCGCGATACCTATTCGGTCTCTATTCCGCTGGGGGCGACTATCAATATGGCCGGGGCGGCAATCACCATCACCGTTCTGACCCTTGCTGCCGTACATACGCTGAATATCCCGATGGACTTGCCTACCGCGTTGCTGCTGAGCGTGGTGGCCTCGCTGTGCGCCTGCGGGGCATCCGGCGTGGCAGGCGGTTCTCTGCTGCTGATCCCGCTTGCCTGTAACATGTTCGGTATTCCAAACGATATCGCCATGCAGGTAGTGGCGGTTGGCTTTATCATCGGCGTGCTGCAGGATTCGTGCGAAACTGCGCTGAACTCCTCAACCGACGTGCTGTTCACCGCTGCCGCCTGTATGGCAGAGGATGACCGTCTGGCGAAGGATGCCCTGAGAGGGTGATCCGGATACAAAAACGGCACCCGAGGGTGCCGTTTTGCTTTTCCTTTACAGCGTGACGCCGCTTTTGAACAGCGCCAGCTCGCGGAAGTCGTTACGCTCGTTGCAGGTTTGTTTGCCGCTCGCCACATCCACCATCAGGTCAATAAAATCAGTCAGTAACTGATCCATCGCTTTACCGTGAATCAGCTGTCCGGCGTCGAAATCTATCCAGTGCTTCTTCTTTGCCGCAAGCTCGCTGTTGGTCGCGATTTTCACCGTCGGCACAAAGCCGCCGTACGGCGTGCCGCGGCCGGTACTGAACAGCACCATATGACAGCCAGCCCCCGCCAGCGCGCTGGTCGCCACCGCGTCGTTCCCCGGTGCGCTCAGAAGGTTCAGGCCCGGTTTGTGCAACCGTTCGCCATAGCGCAGTACGTCCACCACCTGGCTTGAGCCCGCTTTCTGCGTGCAGCCCAGCGACTTCTCTTCAAGCGTGGTGATCCCACCCGCTTTGTTGCCCGGCGACGGGTTTTCATAAATCGGCTGATTGTGAGCGATAAAGTACTGTTTGAAGTCGTTCACCATGGTCACGGTTTTCTCAAACGTTGATTCATCGCGACAGTGGCTCATCAGGATCTGCTCTGCGCCGAACATCTCCGGCACTTCGGTCAGTACCGTCGTGCCACCGTTGGCTATCACGTAATCGGAGAAACGACCCAGCATCGGGTTGGCGGTGATGCCGGACAGACCATCAGAGCCGCCGCATTCGAGGCCGAATTTCAGCTCGCTGAGCTTACCCGGCTCGCGCTTATCGTGGCGCATCACGTCATACAGCTGGTGCAGATGCGCCACACCATCTTCCACTTCATCATCCTGCTTCTGGCAGATCATGAAGTGCACGCGCTCAGGATTGAAATCTCCCAGCGTTTCGCGGAAGGCGTCAACCTGGTTGTTTTCGCAGCCAAGGCCAATCACCAGCACCGCTCCGGCGTTAGGATGACGAACCATGTTCTGCAACATGGTGCGGGTGTTCACGTGGTCATCACCCAGCTGCGAACAGCCGTAGGTGTGGCTGAAAAGAAAGACGCCGTCGGTGCCTTCGGCATCATGGGTCTCTTTCAGAAAACGATTCTGGATCTGGCGGGCAATGCCGTTGACGCAGCCGACCGTCGGCAGGATCCACAGCTCGTTACGTACGCCAACGTCTCCGTTGGCGCGACGGTAGAGTTGTACCTCCCGATCGGCAGGCTGCACGGTGCTGTCCGCCACAACCGGCTGGTAGCTATACTCATCAAGATCGCTCAGGTTGGTACGCGCGTTATGGGAGTGAATGTGCTCCCCTGGCAGAATATCCGCCAGCGCGTGGCCAATGGGCAGGCCGTACTTGACGATATTCTCCCCTTTCGCTATCTCCCGCAGGGCAAACTTATGCCCGCGAACGACATCCTGGCGCAAGGTAACCACCTGCCCATCCACCGAAACTTCCGTGCCCGCGGCAATATCCGCCAGCGCGACCACCACGTTATCCAGTGAATGGATCTTAATGTATTGCATATCAACCAACCTCAGGACTTAGTTCAGTTCAATGGCGAAGTAATCACGGGCATTGTTGAAGCAGATGTTGCGCACCATTTCACCCAGCAGCTGAATATCCGCCGGTGCTTCACCTGCCGCCACCCAGCGGCCAATCATCTGGCACAGGATGCGACGGAAGTACTCGTGACGGGTGTAGGAGAGGAAGCTGCGGCTGTCGGTCAGCATGCCGACAAAGCGGCTCAGCAGACCGAGCTGTGCCAGCTGTGTCATCTGGCGCTCCATTCCGTCTTTCTGGTCGTTAAACCACCAGCCGGAACCAAACTGCATCTTGCCCGGCATGCCTTCACCCTGGAAGTTGCCGGTCATGGTGCCCAGCACTTCGTTGTCGCGCGGGTTCAGGCAATAGAGGATAGTTTTCGGCAGCAGATTTTCTTCATTCTGCTTGCTGAGCAGCTTAGAGAGCTCTTCCGCCAGCGGGCGATCGTTGATGGAGTCAAAGCCGACGTCCGGCCCCAGCAGTTTGAACTGGCGCTGGTTGTTATTGCGCAGTGCACCGATGTGATACTGCTGCACCCAGCCGCGACGGGCGTACTCAGCACCCAGCCACACCAGCACCGCCGTCTTGAACTGCGCCACTTCATGTTCGCTCAGCGATTCACCGGCCAGGCGGCGGGCGAGAATGCTATCAAGCTCGCTTTCGCTCGCATCGGCAAACAGGACGACGTCCAGCGCGTGGTCAGAGACCTTACAGCCGTGGGCGGCAAAGTGATCCAGACGCTTGCTGAGCGCGGTCTGCAGGTCGGTAAAGCGACGGATGTCAGTGTCTGAAACTTCGCCGAGCTTCGCCATGTAGTCGTTAAAGGTCGCCTGCTCAATGTTGAAGGCTTTGTCCGGGCGCCAGCTCGGCAGCACTTTCACGCTGAAGCTGCGGTCTTTAGCGATGGCCGCGTGATGCTCCAGGGAATCCACCGGATCGTCGGTGGTGCCCGCCATCTTCACATTCATCTGCTGCATAATTCCGCGGGCGGAGAAACGATCCTGTGCCAGTAACTCATTGCACTGGTTCCAGATTTCGTCAGCGGTTGCCGGGGAGAGCAGCTTACCTGTAATACCAAACGGGCGACGCAGTTCGAGGTGCGTCCAGTGGTATAACGGGTTGCCGATGGTATGCGGAACGGTAGCGGCCCAGGCGTCAAACTTCTCACGGTCAGAAGCGTCGCCGGTACACAAGCGCTCGGCCACGCCGTTAGTACGCATTGCACGCCACTTGTAGTGGTCGCCTTTCAGCCAGATGTCATACAGATTTTTAAAGCGATAATCCTCCGCAACCTGCTGCGGCGGCAGGTGACAGTGATAATCAAAAATCGGCTGATCTTTGGCGTAATCGTGGTACAGACGGCGGGTAAACTCGGTGTCGAGCAGGAAATCTTCAGTCATAAACGGGGTCATTAGCGTCTTCCTCTTAGCGAGAGCGTCAGATGTTTATCTGTAATGCTGACAAAGTTATCACACCAATTTCCAGCCACCGAAGATTTTTTCGTGAGTTAGATCAATAAACGCCGACAAAAAAAGTACCCTCAAAGAGGTAAAACGCCCCGCGTACCGCACCAGCTCTGGCTTTATGCAGCCTGAATAAAGACCCTACTAAGATTCCTTCTTTTGTGATGTCACTCACCTTTTAAAGTTGTATGACAAGTTATCTTTCTGCCGTCGCAACCTATCAGCCGACGGAATGCATTTCCGATGTTTTAAGCATCAGATTTTACGGTACGGATACCGAATTAAGCACAAGCACTGATGGCAAGGTTCGGGCCGTACCGGATATTTTCGGCTTCGCCCCACCGTTACATCACCTACTCCGCCTGGAATGGAAGATGGCCGCGCAGAACGCGGATATAACATAACGATGAGGTTTACATGCGTAAGATTAAAGGGTTACGTTGGTACATGATCGCACTGGTGACGCTAGGCACCGTGCTGGGTTACCTGACTCGTAACACCGTGGCGGCCGCAGCGCCAACACTGATGGAAGAGTTGCACATCTCTACCCAGCAGTACTCCTATATCATTGCAGCCTATTCTGCTGCTTACACCATCATGCAGCCTGTTGCGGGCTACGTTCTTGATGTTCTTGGTACCAAAATTGGTTATGCCTTCTTCGCTGTAACCTGGGCTGTCTTCTGTGGCGCGACTGCGCTTGCCGGAAGCTGGGGTGGACTGGCGCTGGCGCGCGGTGCAGTAGGTGCCGCTGAAGCCGCGATGATCCCGGCCGGCCTGAAAGCGAGTTCTGAGTGGTTCCCGGCGAAAGAGCGTTCTATCGCTGTAGGCTACTTCAACGTGGGTTCTTCTATCGGTGCGATGATTGCTCCACCGTTGGTCGTATGGGCTATCGTGATGCACAGCTGGCAGATGGCGTTCATCATCTCCGGTGTGCTGAGCTTTGCCTGGGCGATGGCCTGGCTCATCTTCTACAAACACCCGCGCGATCAGAAAAAATTATCCGAAGAAGAACGTGAATACATCATCGGTGGTCAGGAAGCTCAGCACCAGACCGACAATAGCAAGAAAATGTCTCCGTGGCAGATCCTGCGCACCCGCCAGTTCTGGGGCATCGCGCTGCCGCGTTTCCTGGCTGAACCGGCGTGGGGGACGTTCAACGCCTGGATCCCGCTGTTCATGTTCAAAGTGTATGGTTTTAACCTGAAAGAAATCGCCATGTTCGCCTGGATGCCGATGCTGTTTGCTGACCTGGGATGTATCGTCGGTGGTTACCTGCCGCCGCTGTTCCAGCGCTGGTTTGGCGTGAACCTGATTGTTTCTCGTAAACTGGTGGTCACCATGGGCGCGGTACTGATGATTGGCCCGGGTATGATTGGTCTTTTCACCAGCCCGTATATCGCGATTGCGCTGCTGTGCGTCGGTGGTTTTGCTCACCAGGCCCTGTCAGGTGCGCTGATTACGCTCTCTTCCGATGTTTTCGGGCGTAACGAAGTGGCGACCGCTAACGGTCTGACCGGGATGGCGGCGTGGACTGCCAGCACCCTGTTTGCCCTGGTCGTCGGTGCTCTGGCTGATACCATCGGCTTCAGCCCGCTGTTCGCCGTGCTGGCGGTGTTCGATATCCTGGGTGCAATTGTTATCTGGACGGTGCTGCAAAATAAACCGGCCTCGGAAACCTCCGGTGGTGGGGTTGGCGATACCGCCGCGCAGAATTAGCGCTCCCGCACATTCCTGAGCTAAGCCGCCGTACTGGCGGCTTTTTCGTTGCCAGAAAGATGGAGCCAGGACGGTAAAAGTGGTATAACAAATCTATAATGCTGTACCTTGCCTGGAGCGCATATGGAACTCACCGAATCACGTCGTTTGTATCAACAGCTTGCCGCCGAGCTTAAAAGCCGTATTGAGCAAGGGGTATATCTTGTTGGTGACAAACTGCCCGCCGAGCGCGTTATCGCCGATGAGAAAAACGTCAGCCGGACCGTGGTGCGTGAAGCCATTATTATGCTGGAGGTTGAGGGTTACGTTGAGGTGCGCAAAGGCTCCGGGATCCACGTTATTGCCAGCCAGCCGAAGCATTACCAGGTACCGGATGAGTCGCTGGAATTTGCCAACTATGGCCCCTTCGAACTGCTGCAGGCGCGTCAGTTGATTGAGAGTAACATCGCCGAGTTTGCCGCCACCCAGGTCACCAAGCAGGACATCATGAAGCTGATGGAGATCCAGGAGAAAGCGCGCAAAGAGAAGTGCTTCCGCGACTCCGAGTGGGATCTGCAGTTCCACGTTCAGGTGGCGCTGGCAACGCAGAACACCGCGCTTGCCGCCATCGTAGAAAAAATGTGGACTCAACGCGTTCATAACCCGTACTGGAAGAAACTGCACGATCACATCGATGCGCGTACCGTGGATAACTGGTGCGACGATCACGACCAGATCCTTAAGGCACTGATTCGCAAAGATCCGCATGCCGCGAAACTGGCAATGTGGCAGCATCTGGAGAATACCAAGCTGATGCTGTTTAACGAAACCAGCGACGACTTCGAATTCAACGCCGACCGCTATTTGTTTGCGGAAAACCCGGTAGTGCATCTCGATACCGCCGCTAATGGCACAAAATAAGCCTCTTCTCATTGCCGGGGCAGGTCAGACCGCTCTGTCCCGGTAAGCAAAATACATATTGTGTCAGCGTTTGTAAAAAGCCTCGCACCCTTTCCCCGCAACCCGCAAAATCTAACCTCAACAACGTGCAATTTCTCTGACCAAATAGCGGCAGAGTTGTTACAATTAAATGCACTTCGTCGTTCCGTGCGTCAGACTTTACTGACCTCAGATAATCGACATGGAACAGTCAGGAACGCGCTATTCGCGAGTTTACCCAGGCGATTTGAGTTGCAGGATGGGTATAAAAAGAAAATGACAATCTCGCCGCGTTGTTACACCGCGTTCAGACGTGACGTTAACCGAAGTACCGGGGATTGAGAATGGAATTATTGAATCAATTACTTCATGCCTTGTGGAGCCAGGATTTCGAGACTCTGGCCAACCCCTCCATGATTGGCATGCTCTATTTTGTTTTGTTTATGATCCTGTTCCTTGAGAACGGGTTACTGCCCGCCGCATTCCTGCCAGGCGATAGCCTGCTGGTGCTGGTTGGGGTACTGATCGCAAAAGGTGCGCTGGGCTTTGGCGAAACGCTGGCCCTTCTGACGATTGCGGCAAGCCTTGGCTGCTGGGTGAGTTACATTCAGGGACGCTGGCTTGGCAATACCCGGGTGGTACAAAACTGGCTGTCGCATCTGCCGGCCCACTATCACCAGCGAGCGCATCACCTGTTCCACAAGCACGGGCTCTCTGCGCTGCTCATCGGTCGTTTTATTGCCTTTGTGCGTACGCTGCTGCCAACCATCGCCGGGCTCTCGGGTCTGAGCAACGGACGTTTTCAGGTCTTTAACTGGCTGAGCGGCCTGCTGTGGGTGCTTATCCTGACAACCCTTGGCTTTATGCTGGGCAGAACGCCGGTCTTCCAGAAATATGAAGCTGAGCTGATGTCATGCCTGATGATACTGCCGGTAGCTTTACTGGTGTTCGGTCTCATCGGCTCTCTGGTCGTACTGTGGAAGAAGAAACACGGAAGCCGTAGCTAACCATGGTGACAAAAAACCTTAACCTGCGCCGGGTCTCAATGGGAGTCGGCGCAATGGTCTTTCTGCTGCTCGCCCTGTATCTCTGGGCGGCATTGCAGCGGCACGAATCTACACTGGCGATTCGTCCAATAAGCCAGGGAGCCAGCACACCCGATGGCTTCTCTATCTGGCACCATCTTGATGCTAACGGTATTCGTTTTAAGAGCATTACGCCGAAAGACGACACCCTGCTTATCAAGTTTGACTCGCAGGCGCAAAGTGCTGCAGCCAAAGAGGTGCTGGACCGCTCCCTGCCCCATGGTTACGTCGTTGCGCTGCTCGACGAGGAAAGCACTACCGCCCTCTGGATTGCCCGTCTGCGCGACGGTACACACCGCTTCGGCTAACCTTCAATGTTCTGAATCTGCGCCAGGGTACTGCAATCTGGTTGGTTATTCGCGTCAGACTAACTATGATTGAATAGGCATCACCGTCTACACACCCCTGATTAACTGGAACGGAGCACATCATTTTGATGAGCTTCAGGCACAATGGAAGGTTCATACATGAAATACCGCATCGTCATTGCCCTGGTTTTTGCTTCTCTCAGCAGCGCGGTCTATGCTGCTTCTCCTTGTAAGGATAAAGCGCAGGATATTCAGCGCGAGATAAGCTATGCCGAGAAACACCACAATCAGCATCGTGTAGACGGCCTGAAGAAAGCCCTGAGCGAAGTCAATGCGCACTGCAGCGACAGCCAGGTCCTTGCCGATCACCAGAAGAAAATTGACAAACAGAAAGCAGATGTCGCTGAACGCAAGGATGATCTGCGTGAAGCCCAACAGAAAGGCGATCCTGACAAGATCAAGAAACGTGAACGAAAACTTGAAGAAGCGCAGGATGAGCTAAAAGCGCTGGAATCTCGCGATTACTAACAGGAGAACATCATGTCAAAAGATACTACGTCAGAAAATCTACGCGCTGAACTGAAATCACTGGCAGATACGCTGGAAGAAGTGCTGAATACCTCCAGTGATAAGTCAAAAGAAGAGCTGGGCAAATTGCGCAGCAAAGCAGAGCGAGCGCTCAAAGACAGCCGTCATCATCTGGGTGAAACCGGTGATGCCATCGCGAAGCAAACCCGTGAAGCCGCCGCGCGTGCAGATAACTATGTGCGTGAGAATCCGTGGACCGGCGTCGGCATCGGTGCTGCGGTCGGTGTGATACTGGGCGTTCTGCTCACGCGTCGTTAATGATGTCTGACTCACACCACGCGCAGGGCCCGGGCAAAAGCGTACTGGGCATTGGACAGCGCATCATCACCTTACTGGTGGAGATGGTCGAAACGCGTCTGCGGCTGGTTGTTGTTGAGCTGGAAGAGGAGAAAGCGAATCTCTTCCAGTTGCTGCTGATGCTCGGCCTGACCATGCTGTTTGCCGCCTTCGGATTGATGAGTCTGATGGTTCTTATCATCTGGGCCGTCGACCCGGAGTATCGTCTTAACGCGATGATTGCCACCACGGTGGTGCTGCTCTCGGCAGCGCTCATCGGCGGCATATGGACGATGCGAAAAGCGCGCCGCTCAACCCTGCTGCGCCATACCCGTAAGGAACTGGCTAACGACCGCGAGCTGCTTGAGGATGAAAAGCCATGAGCAGCAAGCAGGAGCTCGCGCGCCGCAAGGCGCATCTGCTGAGCACCATCCAGCAGCAGCGCCTCGACTTATCCACCTGCCAGCGTGACTGGGTAAGCGCGACGCAAAGCTACGATCGTGGCTGGAATATGCTGCTCAATCTGCGCTCCTGGGCGCTGGTTGGCAGCAGTATTGCGGCAGTCTGGTCGGTACGTCACCCGCGCTTTCTGATCCGCTGGGCGAGGCGTGGCTTCGGCCTCTGGAGCGCCTGGCGCATGGTCAAAAGCACGCTACGCCAGCAGCAGCTTCGTTCTTGATCCTCACCCGTTAGTGCCGGGTGGCGGCTTCGCCTTACCCGGCCTACTTTTCCCCGCTTATCAAGCCTGTCTTTTGCCTTCCGTCTTTCACGTTAATTACTCAATATCTTTGAAAAAGATCGACAGTTTTCCTTGCTAACAATTGATCTCCGTCACGCTTACACTCCTCTCCATCGACAGCAATCACGCGGTATCTCCGCGAAATTGCACACTAAATCAATACAGCCGCCGTTTGGGTTATCTGGAGAGTAAAATGAAAAAATTAGAAGATGTTGGTGTACTGGTAGCACGCATTCTGATGCCAATCCTGTTCATTACCGCAGGCTGGGGAAAAATCACCGGATATGCGGGTACCCAACAGTACATGGAAGCGATGGGCGTCCCGGGCGCGCTGCTGCCACTGACCATCCTGCTCGAATTTGGCGGCGGTCTGGCAATCCTGTTCGGTCTGCTGACCCGTACTACGGCGATCATCACCGCAGTCTTTACGCTGCTGACCGCGTTCATCTTCCACAGTAACTTTGCGGAAGGCGTTAACTCTCTGATGTTCATGAAAAACCTGACCATCGCAGGCGGCTTCCTGCTGCTGGCCGTCACCGGTCCGGGCGCTTTCAGCATCGACCGCGTGCTGAACAAGAAGTGGTAACACCGCTATACTGAACTGAATATGAAAAACGAGGGGCTCTCCCCTCGTTTTTGCCATCTGAAGGAGGGAGAAAATGGGACAACTGATTGACGGCGTCTGGCATGACACCTGGTATGACACCAAATCCACCGGCGGACGGTTTAAACGTTCGGTCTCTGCTTTTCGCCACTGGCTGACCGCCGATGGTGCACCAGGCCCAAGCGGTGAAAGCGGCTTTGCCGCCGAGAAGGACCGTTATCATCTCTATGTATCGCTGGCCTGCCCCTGGGCGCACCGCACGCTTATTATGCGCAAGCTGAAAGGGCTGGAACCCTTCATTTCGGTTTCCGTGGTGAATCCACTGATGCTGGAAAATGGCTGGACCTTCGACGACGATTTCCCGGCAGCCACCGGTGATACGCTGTATCAGCATGAATTTCTGTACCAGCTGTATCTGCATGCCGATCCGCACTACACCGGGCGGGTAACGGTACCCGTACTTTGGGACAAAAAGAATCACACCATCGTCAGCAACGAATCCGCTGAAATCATCCGTATGCTCAATACCGCCTTTGACGGCCTGGGCGCGCGTGCGGGCGATTACTACCCGGTGGAGCTCCGCAGCCAGATTGATGAGTTAAACAGCTGGATCTACGACAACGTCAATAACGGCGTCTACAAGGCCGGTTTTGCCACCAGCCAGGAAGCTTATGACGAAGCGGTTGCGAAAGTGTTTGAATCGCTGGCTCGCCTGGAGCAAATCCTCGGCCAGCACCGCTACCTGACCGGCGATCGTCTGACGGAAGCCGACATTCGTCTGTGGACGACGCTCATTCGTTTTGATCCGGTCTACGTTACGCATTTCAAATGCGATAAACACCGTATCAGCGATTACCTGAATCTGTACGGTTTCCTGCGCGATATTTACCAGATGCCGGGCATTGCGGAAACGGTGAATTTTGACCATATTCGCACGCATTATTACCGCAGCCATAAAACCATTAATCCTACGGGTATTATCTCAATCGGTCCGTGGCAGGATCTTGACGAGCCCCACGGCCGCGACGAACGTTTCAGATAAATTTATCGGGCATCCATGGATGCCCTTTTTTATTTCTCAGCCACCGACTATCCTTATTTCGATTGCTTAGGAAGCAAGTGATTGACCGTTAATTGAGGCAAGGAATATGGACTGGTATCTAAAAGTACTTAAGAATTACATTGGATTTGGTGGCCGCGCACGACGTAAAGAATACTGGATGTTTGTGCTGGTCAGCTTCATCCTCGCGGCAGTGATCAGTATTATTGACAGAATACTGGGCTGGGAACACAGCAACGGTGAAGGCGTCCTGACGACGATTTACGGTCTGCTGGTACTGATCCCAAGCTGGGCTGTTCAGTTCCGCCGTCTGCATGATACCGACCGTACAGCCTGGTGGCTGCTGCTGTTGCTCATTCCGATTATCGGCTGGATTGTTATTCTGGTGTTCAACTGCCAGAGCGGCACGCCGGGGTCAAACCGTTTTGGTCCGGACCCTAAACTGAACCCATAACGCTCTCAGGCCGGGCACACACAATGTACCCGGCCTGTTTTATTCTACTTCTTACCGAACAGCCTCTGGATCTCACGCAGGCACCAGGATTTGGCTTCTCCCATGCTGTCACGCCGCCACGCCATGATGATATCCACCTCGTTGGTATACTCCGGGCTGACCACCCGCAGACGCCCTTCGGCAATATCCTGTTCGACCAGCGGATAGGGCATCGTTGCCACTCCCAGACCTGCCAGCAACGCCTGGCGCTTATCTTCAATCGTACTGACGGTCAGACGCGGCTGTTTATCCAGCAACTGAACCGTCAGTACCGGGCGCTCGCGCGCGGTGTCCGCCACCGCCACTCCGCGATATTTCACACGGGTCACTTCAGAGAGCGGCTCTGGCTCCTGGTGAATCGGGTGATCCGGTGAGGCCACATAGACGTTCATTATTGAATAGAGCTTGCGGGAGTTAATTTCCGAGGAAGAACGGAAATGCATATCAGGGGCGATAACAATATCCGCTCTTCCCTGCTCCAGCCGCTCCCAGGCTCCGGCCAGCACTTCGGTGATAATAGAGAGCTGGGTATTCGCTTTCACGGCAAGCTTTTCCACCAGCGGGAAGAGCTCCGGGGTGGGCACCAGCGCCTCGGTGACTATCGTCAGGTGCGTTTCCCAACCACGCGCCAGCGCTTCAGCATCGGTGGTCAGTTTGTCGGCCGCCTCCAGCAATACCCGGCCACGTTCGAGTAACATACGCCCGACGTTGGTGAACTTCGTTCGATGTCCTGAACGATCAAACAACACCACATCCAGCTCTTCTTCCAGCTTCTGCATGGTGTAACTCAGGGCGGAAGGGACGCGTCCCAGTTCATCTGCCGCCGCCGCAAAGCTGCCTCGTCGGTCGATTGCATCCATGACGCGAAGCGCCTCCAGCGTCAATGCTCTTTCTTTAGCCATCGAGTTCTCATTCAGGAAATTTGAACATACCCGGCAGAATATCTGGCTAACAATGCAGCGTCCATACCTTTACCATTGTTTTAGTGTAAAGAGAGGTCAAGAATCATGATTACGACAAGAACCGCCAAACAATGCGGACAAGCAGACTTCGGCTGGCTGCAGGCCCGCTACACCTTTTCCTTTGGACACTACTTTGACCCGAAACTGTTGGGTTATGCCTCCCTGCGCGTTCTGAACCAGGAAGTGCTGGCACCCGGCGCGTCATTTCAGCCACGCGCATATCCGAAAGTCGATATTCTGAATCTGATCCTGGAGGGAGAAGCGGAGTACCGCGACAGTGAAGGTAACCATGTCCAGGCGAAAGCCGGTGAAGCATTGCTGATAGCCACCCAGGCGGGCGTCAGCTACAGCGAGCACAATCTCAGCAAAGATAAATCCCTGACGCGCATGCAGCTCTGGCTGGATGCCTGCCCGGAGCGTGAAAACCCGCCGGTGCAGAAAATGAAAATTGCCAATACCGGGCAACAGCTGCTGGCTTCGCCGGATGGCGAAAACGGTAGTCTGCAATTACGCCAGCAGGTGTGGATCCATCACATCGAGATGGCAAAAGGTGAGCAGATGAGTTTTAAGCTTCATGGTCCGCGCGCGTATCTGCAGTCAATTCACGGCACGGTCCATGCGTTGACCTCGCAAGAGGATAAGCAGGGGCTGACCTGCGGTGACGGCGCGTTTATTCGCGATGAAGCAAACATCACGCTGGTAGCCGATACGCCTCTGCGCGCATTGTTGATTGATTTGCCCGTGTAAAAAGATCCCTCTCCCTCAGGGAGAGGGTCCCTTAACTATCCCTTACTCGCCATAATCTCAATGATCTGCCGGTCAGTCTGCTGCATCGAACGACAGGCCAGCGCACAAAGGTTGGCGATAGACTGCTCGACATCATCCGCCACAATCCCTTCATTACCGGTTACTGCGGTGTTATCCAGCGCCATCAGCACCGCTTTCCACGCCGATGTGGCGCTGGTTGAGACTTTCATCGCACAGCTGTTGGAAGCCCCGTCGCAGATCATCCCACTGACATCACCAATCATGCTGCTTATCGCTTTGGCAATGGTGTCGTAGTGGCCATCCACCAACCATGCCATGCCTGCAGCAGCCCCCATCGAAGCGGTCGTTGCCGCACACAGCGCCGACAGCCTCGGCAGCTGATAGTGGATGTAGATAGCGCTCAGGTGCGACAGCATCAGCGCACGCGCCAGCTTCTCTTCCCCCGCGTTGAAGTGTTCAGCCACCACCACCACCGGCAGCGTTGCGGCTATCCCCTGATTACCTGAGCCCGAGTTGCTCATCGCTGGCAGCGTCGCTCCGCCCATACGCGCATCTGATGCCGCGCTGGTACGAATGACGATTTCACTCGACAGATCGTGGGTCATCAGCCCGCGAGCGCACTGTTTCTCAAGCGTTGCACCGATGTGCAGCCCCCATTCACGGCGTAGCCCCTCGCGAGACAGCGCATCATTGAGGCGTGCTGCGTCGAGGATGAAGCGAATATCCTCCAACGGTACCTGGTTGATAAAATCGAAGATCTCGTGCAAAGAGGTCTGCCCCAGCACCTGCAGCGGGCACTCCTGTTCGTCTACCGCCGTCGTTTCATCGAGCGTAAACCGCACTTCACCCTGTTTCTCGATACGAGTAATGCGGGTATGCCCTCCGGCAATCGTGACGCAGGCCCACTCATCGCCTGCGTACACTTTTGCCCGCGAAGAGAGCACTTCCTCACACGGCTCTTCGAGCATGACCCGAACCGCACCGCTTGCCAGCATCTGTTTGGCGCTGGAAACGGCCTCCACGGAGGCCTTATTCAGCACTTCCAGTCCAGCGCTGGCATCACCGCCGAGGGCACCGAGCGCGGCAGCAATGGGCAGCCCCACCATCCCGGTCCCCGGAACCGTTACGCCCATCCCGTTTTTCATCAAATTCGGCGACACCCAGGCTTCAATACGATCCACCCGCCCGTTGAGCTGCGCGGCGGCCGTGGCGCTGGCCAGCGCCAGAGAAACCGGCTCGGTACATCCCAGCGCAGGTTTTACTTCTTCCTGCACCGCGCGGATGTATTTTTTCCATAATGAATGACTTTCAGGGTTCAACATAATCACAACCTTAATACGTAATATTCTGCATCAGGAGAATGCGAGGAACGGTGAAACGCACAACAGCAGGCCGGTTACAATAATCAGCATCAGCGATGCGCCTTTGTATTTATGCAGTGCCGGTACTTTGTAGACCAGCCACGCCGGGATAAGGCAACCCACCATGCCAAAAATGGGGCTACAGATAGAGGTGAAGCTCAGGACCGGGGCATTCAGCACGATGGCGCTCCATGCCAGCAGGATGGCAAAGATCATAATCCCGCGCTGGACGTGTTTTTCATTGATGCTTTCAGCCGGATATTTACGACGCAGCAGGTTCATCACAATCCCCTGCGTGGCTTCACGGAAGCCCAGGTACACCCCGAAGAAGGCCGTCATCACCGCGAAAATATTGAGCACCACGCTAACGACTTTCACCCAGCCAGCACCATCACCGCTAATAAACTGGGCGGCAATCGCCAGCGCCGAAATATTTTGCTCGTAGGCTTTTACCGCTTCGTCATGCCCCATGGCGAGAGTGAATGACACGGCGTAGAAAAAGACGGTTACGAACAAAATGCCGAAGGCAATATTCATGGCTCGCAACGCTTTATGCCGTGCCACTTCAATCGATTTTTCACGTGAGCGATAAGAGATAACCATCGGGCTCAGGGTCTGAATGAAGAGGATCGACGTCAGGGTAAACGGCAGCGTAATGATGGCGTTTTTGATCAACAGCCCCATCGGCGGCAGTGCGCCAATATTGTGCAGATGCCACAAACCAATCATCGACAGGCCAAGCGCGGCAACCACCAGCAGTTTGGTCAATACCATAAAGCTTGAAATCTTAAACAGCAGCTGTTCACCGCGTGACGAAATTGCCACCAGAATACAAATCAGCACCAGGCCATAGAATGGGTTTTCAGACATTAAGCCATCGGTTACACCGAAAGTGTGCAAATAAGAAGCACTGTCGTTCGTGATAGCGGTGGAATAAACAAACATCCAGATAACCAGCATCACAAAATAAAGTGCACCGAGCAGTATGCCCCAGTTTTTACCCAGATAACCGCTAATTACGCTAGGATAATCTTTGCACTCTGGTGATTCCGCCAGAGTATTAATAAACAACCGCTGGAACAGATACATAGCGGGATAACCAATGACCGAGGAGAGTAAAAATACCCACAACCCCATCAGCCCCACCTGTACGGGTAAAAATACAATACCGGCACCGATAGCCATCCCAATACTCATGATGACCCAGCCGGTATCGGTGCTATCGAATTTAATCGCTTCCCGCCATTCGCTTTCACTCATATTTGCCCGCCGGGCAGGCGAACCATCATCCAGAATTACGCTATTATTTGACGCCGTTTCCATAACGTTCTCGCTTGTGTAGGTAGAGGTTTATTTTAATTATTCCGTTGCGATAATCGGACTATATTTGCAGGCGAGTTTTCTTTTAATGCGAAAAATCATACTCCTGAACAAAGAGAAAAAAGTCACAAGATTTGTATGGTTTTAGGCGATCGCTGACAAGAGTTTTCTACGTAATCAAGAAAAAGAGTATTTTTTTCTAACAGAATTGCTTGTGAGAGGCATATCACATTATATACAGCAAGAATAAAAAAAGCCCCGGTCAAAGGCCGGGGCTTAGCGAAGTACGCAGGCGTTATTCAGCAACAGCCTGCTGAATCAGATCGTCTCGTACCTGCTTACGCTGTTCAGGAGTCAGCACCTGATTAACGTCAAAGTAGTATTTCACGCGATAGTAGCGCACCTGCTGATCCACTTTGCTGAAAGCGGACAGCTGATTTTTGACCGTCGCTTCATCCCATTTACCAGACTGAATGACGTTAAGCAGCGCACCGTCTTTCACGTCTTTCATGGAGATGTTTTTCACGTTGTCAGCCATCTGCTGATGCAGGGTTTTGATTTTCGCGACCTGATCGTTCGTCAGCTTGAGATGCTGAACGATAGGATCCTGAGCCGGTGCCGGAGCGACTTCGGCCGCCTGCGCTGCCACGGAGAAACCTGTTACGGCAACGGCCAGTAACGCGATACGAGTAAATTTCTTCATAAGTTGATCCTGAAATTATCCGGTTAAAAAGCCAGGCAATTATTTTTCACTCTGACATAAATGTATGTAAGTAATTATTCATACAATTTTGTATTTAATGAAACTTGCACTGGCTTTGCCGGCTTTCAGGGCTTAATCACAAACCACTTTGATGGCGAGCCCTCCGCGTGAGGTTTCGCGGTATTTGTCGTTCATGTCTTTCCCGGTTTCGTACATGGTTTCAATCACTTTATCGAGAGAAACCCGCGCTTCGCTGGTGCGATGCAGTGCCATGCGCGCTGCGTTCACCGCTTTCACTGCGTTAATCGCATTACGTTCGATACACGGGATTTGCACCTGGCCGGCAACCGGATCGCAGGTTAGCCCCAGGTTATGCTCCATGGCGATTTCTGCCGCTACGCATACCTGCTGCGGACTACCGCCCAGAAGCTCCGTCAGGCCAGCGGCCGCCATCGAACACGCGACACCGACTTCCCCCTGACAGCCCACTTCGGCGCCAGAAATCGAAGCGTTCATCTTGTACAACGCGCCGATGGCTCCGGCAGCGAGGAAATAGCGCGCTACCGAGTTAGCATTCACCGTGCGGCGGAACTTGTCATAGTAGGCCAGCACCGCCGGAACAATACCGCATGCGCCGTTGGTTGGCGCCGTCACCACTCGTCCACCTGCCGCGTTCTCTTCGCTGACCGCGAGCGCGAACATGTTGATCCAGTCGATAACGATCATCGGATCCTGGGAGACGCGATCGCTCGATACCAGCATTCGCCGCAAAGCGACTGCACGACGCGGTACGGTCAACGGCCCCGGCAGCACGCCTTCGGTATTGATCCCACGCTCAATACAGGTGGTCATGGTTTGCCAGATCTGTGCAAACCCGGTATCGATCTCCTCTTTGCTGCGCAGCGCCAGTTCGTTCTGCATCATCAGACCGGAGATCGATAGGCCGTGCGTATTACAAAGCCGTAGCAGTTCACTGGCGGAGCGATACGGATACGGCACCGGCTGTTCGATGCTGTGATCCTGGCCAAACTGCTCCTCTTCAACGATGAAGCCGCCGCCGACGGAGTAATAGGTTTTCGTCAACAGCGGGCTATCACCCTGCCAGGCGGTAATACGCATACCATTTTCATGGCGAGAGAGCGCCGTATCGTGGAAGGCAACGCTTTCCGGCATCGGGAAGATAACGCTCGCCTGCCCTCCGGCAATCGCCAGTCGCCCGCTTCGGGTGACTTCCTCAATGAAGGCAGGAATAGCATCAATATCCACATTCTGCGGGCTATTGCCTGCCAGCCCCATAATAACGGCGGTGTCGGTCGCGTGACCTTTGCCAGTGAGAGAGAGCGAGCCATAGAGATCGACGCTGACGCGGTCGGTTGTCGCCACTAAGCCACAACGCGTCAGTTCATCAATGAAGGATTTTCCGGCGTTCATTGGCCCCACGGTGTGAGAACTGGAAGGACCAATACCAATCTTGAAAATATCGAATGAGCTAATCATATTCAGCACCAGGTCAAAAGTGAGTGATATCCCTGAGCAGGCCGCCGGGTGGCGGCCTGTCATGCTGACGGCTGGATGAATTATCAGAGCGCCTGGGTGAAGGTACGCGAGATAACATCCTGCTGCTGTTCGCGGGTCAGGGCGTTAAAGCGCACCGCATAGCCCGACACACGGATAGTCAGGTTCGGGTAGTTCTCCGGATGTTCGATAGCATCGAGCAGCATGTCGCGGTTCATCACGTTGACGTTCAGATGCTGACCGCCCTCCACCGCCGCTTCGTGGTGGAAGTAACCATCGAGCAGGCCAACGAGGTTGGTTTTCCGCACGCCTTCGTCTTTACCCAGCGCCGCCGGGACGATCGAGAAGGTGTAAGAGATACCATCTTTGGCATAGGTGAACGGCAGCTTGGCGACCGACGTCAGCGACGCTACGGCACCTTTACGGTCACGGCCGTGCATCGGGTTCGCACCCGGCGCAAACGGAGTTCCCGCACGGCGACCATCCGGCGTGTTACCGGTCTTCTGTCCGTACACCACGTTTGAGGTGATGGTCAGAATAGACTGTGTCGGAACCGCGTTACGGTAGGTTGGCAGCGCTTTGATTTTCTTCATAAAGCGTTCCACCAGGTCGCAGGCAATACTGTCCACGCGATCGTCGTTGTTACCGTACTGCGGATACTCGCCTTCAATTTCGAAATCGACCGCCAGACCGTTTTCGTCACGCACCGGCTTCACGCGGGCATATTTGATAGCGGAGAGGGAATCCGCCGCCACCGACAGGCCAGCCATACCACAGGCCATGGTGCGATAAACGTCGCGATCGTGCAGCGCCATCAGCGAAGCTTCATAGCTGTACTTGTCGTGCATGTAGTGAATAAGGTTCAGCGCACTGACGTACTGCGTTGCCAGCCAGTCCATGAAGTGATCGAGGCTGCTCATCACCGTGTCATAGTCCAGCACATCATCCATTAGCGGCGCGGTTTTCGGGCCGACCTGGATTTTCAGCTTCTCGTCCACGCCGCCGTTAATCGCGTACAGCAGGGTTTTCGCAAGGTTCGCGCGCGCGCCGAAGAACTGCATCTGCTTGCCGATGACCATCGGGCTCACACAGCAGGCGATAGCATAATCGTCGCTCTCGAAGTCCGGACGCATCAGATCGTCGTTTTCGTACTGCAGCGAAGAGGTTTCAATCGACATCAGCGCGGCGTATTTCTTGAACGCCACCGGCAGCGCTTCCGACCACAGGATAGTCAGGTTCGGCTCCGGCGCCGGGCCCATGGTGTGCAGGGTGTGCAGATAACGGAAGGAGCTCTTCGTCACCAGCGTGCGGCCATCCAGCCCCATTCCGCCGATAACTTCGGTTGCCCAGATAGGGTCGCCGGAGAACAGCGTGTCGAATTCCGGCGTACGCAGGAAGCGCACCATACGGATCTTCATGATGAAGTGATCGACCAGTTCCTGTGCTTCACGCTCGGACAGCACACCGTTACGCAGATCGCGTTCAATGTAGACGTCGAGGAAGGTGGCGGTACGGCCAAGCGACATGGCGCCGCCGTTTTGTGACTTCACCGCTGCCAGGTAGGCAAAGTACAACCACTGTACCGCTTCACGGGCGTTGGTCGCCGGGCGAGAAATGTCGTGGCCGTAGCTCGCCGCCATTTCCTGAATTTGCAGCAGCGCACGACGTTGTTCTGAGAGCTCTTCACGCAGACGAATGGTCGCTTCGAGATCTTCACCACGCTCCAGACGTGACTGCAGATCGGCAAACTGCAGCTCACGCTCACGCACCAGATAACGGATACCGTACAGCGCAACGCGACGGTAGTCGCCGATGATGCGTCCACGGCCATAGCCGTCCGGCAGACCGGTCAGAACACCAGATTTACGACAGCGCAGCATTTCCGGGGAGTAAACATCAAATACGCCCTGGTTATGAGTTTTGCGCAGGTGGGTGAACATATATTCAAACTGCGGGTCCATTTCACGACCATAAGCGTCAAACGAGCTTTTGATCATGTTGATCCCGCCGTACGGGTGCAGCGCACGCTTCAGCGGCCGATCGGTTTGCAGGCCGACGATGGTTTCCAGCGCTTTATCAATGTAGCCCGGCGCGTGGGCCGTAATGGTCGTTGCAACGTTGGTATCAAAATCAACCGGAGCATGCGTGGCATTCTCGGTGCGGATACCGTCCATCACTTTTTCCCACAGCGACGTGGTCGCCGGGGTGGCGTCGGCAAGGAAAGATTCATCACCTTCATAAGGCGTATAGTTATTCTGAATAAAATCACGAACGTTAATTTCGTTTTTCCATTCAGAACCAAAGAATCCCTGCCAGGCGTCGGTATACAGCATATCGCCGGTATCGATATTTACCTTCATGAAATTAATCTCTCTCAGAATTAAGCGTATTCAACAGGCGCGCTAATTTTCCCTAAATGAATGGCATCAAGCGCAATCATTTTTTCTTCATTGGTAGGAATTACCGCACATGTCACTCGGGAATCTGGCAGGGAAATAATGCGCTCACCGGCTTTTCCCGGTAATTTATTTTTCTCACTGTCGAGATGAATGCCGAGTACCTGTAAATGTTCAATCACCAGTTGGCGAATAAGAGTGGAGTTCTCTCCAATTCCGCCGGTAAAAATAATGCCGTCTAAACGATGCAGCGCCATGGCGTGACCACCAATATGGCGGGCAATGCGGTGGACAAAGGTTTTGATGGCTAACTGGGCATGGTAATGGCCTTCGTGCCAGGCCTTTTCCAGCGCCCGCAGATCGGAAGAGAGGCCAGAAATACCCAGCAAGCCAGACTCCTTATTCACCACACGTTCCAGGTCGCTCAGCGACTGGCCTGTCTGGTTGGCTATCCACGTCATAGCACCGAAATCAACATCGCCACAGCGGGTGCCCATCATCAGGCCTTCCAGCGGCGTCATACCCATTGAGGTGTCTACGCTCTCGCCGTTGCGCACCGCGCAAATCGAGGCACCGTTACCTAAGTGAGCAATCACTAACCCAGAATCCTGCTCGCTTAAACCAAGCAGTTCATGCGCTCGCTGGGAGACATAGCGATGCGAGGTGCCGTGGAAACCGTAACGACGCACGCCCAGCTCTTCAAAATAGCGCCACGGTAAACCATACAGGTAGGCTTCTGGCTCCATGGTCTGGTGGAAGCTGGTGTCAAAGACCGCCACCTGCTTCACGCCCGGGAACAGCCGGCGGGAAGACTCTACACCACTCAGGTTGGCATAGTTGTGCAGCGGTGCCAGCGGGGAAACCTGGCGAATTAATTCAATCACTTCATCAGTAATTAATACTGATTCATTAAAGATGCTACCGCCGTGGGCAATACGGTGACCAATTAAGGCCACGCTGTCCATGAGATCTCTTTTTTCCAGTTCGAAGGTAATGGCTTCGAGGGCACATTCATAATCCTGGTGAGCCAGCGGAGCTGGCTCACCTCCATTAACACTTAAACATGCACTCTCTGTATTAATACCTTCTGCAATACCCGTCAACAGCACATTCTGGGTATCTGCATCAATCACCGAAAACTTAATCGATGAGGACCCACAATTAATGACCAGCACTACAGATAAATCCATCATTTTATTTCTCCGCCCATCCTGACTTTGGGCTCTACAGATAATTAGAACAGTTTGTAGACAATATTCAGGATGGTCAGCAGACCAATCACGGTAACGAAGATATTGTCAGCTTTGCCTTTGTACTTCGCCAGAGACGGCGCTTTACGAATCGCGTACATCGGCAGCAAGCACAGCAGGGAAGCGATAATCGGTGCGCCCATGGCTTCAATCAGGTCCAGGATGTTCGGGTTGGCGTAAGCCACGACCCAGGTGGAACCCATGATGAAGATCATGCTGATAGTGTTCAGTTTGCCGACGGAGACCTTGGTCTTATCGCCTTTGTAACCAAACTTGAGCACCAGACCGTTCAGACCTTCCAGCGTGCCGAGGTAGTGGCCGAAGAAGGATTTGAAGATGGCAACCAGCGCGATGATAGACGCGGCAAACTCAAGAACCGTAGCGAAGGTAGATTTGCTGCCGGTCATGGTGGAGAAGTGGTTCGCCAGATAGGACAGCACTGGAATGTTCTGCGCTTTCGCTTCCGCCATGTTGGCCGGAGAGAGCGTGAACAGGCAGCTGAAGGCGAAGAACATCACCACGGCAACCATCAGCATGCTGGCACGAGAGATAATCTGAGAACATTTACGCTCGGTGAAGTCGCGGCCAAAGTCTTTCTCATACTCTTCACGCTTGGACACCACAAACGAAGAGACGATGGGTGAGAAGTTGAAGGAGAACACCATGATGGAGATACCCAGCCACACGGTAACCAGAATGCCATCGTGACCGGTCAGGGCGATATCACTAAGGTTCACATCCTGAATCACTGATGCGTTCCAGTAAGGGATAAGCGACAGGGAAATCAGTACCAGGCTCGCGATGAACGGGAACACCAGGAAACTCATTACCTTAACCATCAGGTCTTTACCAAACCAGATAACAAAGGCCATCAGCAGCAACAGGAATAGTGCGACCACGCCACGGTTGAGGGCGGCATAGCCCAGCTGGTTTTCCCAGAAGGTCATAAAGGTGTTGGTAATGGTTACGCCATAAATCCACAGCAGCGGACAGATAGCGAAGAAGTACAGCAGGGTAATGATAACGCCACCGGTCTTACCGAAATGCTCCTCAACGGTTTCAGTAATGTTTCCGGAAGGGTTTTTACCCGACAAGCACAGGCGCGCCAGTGCACGGTGGCACAGGAAGGCAATCGGGTACGCCAGTACCAGCATGATAAGGATAGGGATTAAACCGCCGTAACCTGCGCGAATAGGGAAGAACAGTACCCCGGCACCGATCGCGGTGCCGAACAGTCCAAGAGTCCAGGTGGTATCGGATTTACGCCATAGCGAGGCTTTTGCCTGGCTGGCG
This sequence comes from Yokenella regensburgei, assembly GCF_003634235.1. Lineage (NCBI taxonomy): Bacteria > Pseudomonadati > Pseudomonadota > Gammaproteobacteria > Enterobacterales > Enterobacteriaceae > Yokenella > Yokenella regensburgei. Next base: position 599,075 of record NZ_RBIZ01000004.1, read on the forward strand.
ATGATGGTATCTGTGTTACTCATATCGTGTCCTTAGCAAAAAAATAACAATTAAGCACCGACAAAGCCGGTAATTTGTGAAACACGCGAGAGGTCAATATTGCCTCCGGAAATAATGCTGACGGTTTTCCGTTTCTGAATATAATCATCGAGTTTGCCGCTCAGCAGCGCAGCAGAAGCCAGGGCACCAGCACCTTCGGTGATGACTTTATTACGCTGAATGAGGGCGATCATGCTGTCACGAATTTCGTCTTCGGTGACCAGTACAATATCGTCCACCAGTTCACGGACGATTTCGAAGGTTAAGTTGCCAGGACGCGCGACGTCACAACCGTCGGCGAGTGTTGGGTTAATACGGTGGTTAGTAATTTCACCGGCATAGAAAGAAGCCGCCATGCCGTGAACGTTTTCTGACTGAACGCCGATAATTTTAATCGTCGGGTTGATAGATTTAATCGCCGTCGCGATACCGGCAATTAAACCGCCGCCGCCGATTGGCACAATCACGTTATCCACATCGTACAGATCCTGCAGAATTTCCAGACCAATGGTACCCTGGCCGGCAATAACGTGTGCATCATCGTACGGTGGGATAAAGATACGGCCTTCCATTTCAACGATTTCGCTCGCTTTAGCGATAGTATCGTTGAAGCTGTCGCCGTGCAGAATCACTTCTGCAGAGTAGTCCTGAGTCGCCGCTACTTTTGATTTTGGCGCCCCTTTCGGCATCACGACTTTGCCGTCAATCCCCAGCATGGCACAAGAAAGCGACACCCCTTGAGCATGGTTACCCGCAGAACATGCCACAACCCCTTTGCGACGCTCAGCATCCGTCAACGAGCTCAGTTTGTTATAAGCCCCACGAATTTTGAACGACCCGGTGCGCTGCATGTTTTCAAATTTGAGGAATATTTCACCTTTGCACTGCTCACTCAAATAATTTGAGCGCGGCATCCCTGTTTTATATATTTTTCCTTCGAGTCTTTGTTTCGCTACCTGGATATCATCAAGAGTGACCGGGAGATCATAGGTAATATGCATTTTATACTCTCTTCAGAATTAGACCTAAATTTATGTAAAATCTGGGCATCAGAGTTCTGAAATACAGAAACTCTGGGCTTGGTGTTGTGAAATTAAATTTAAATTAAATATTTTCTACAAATTGCCTTCGTCTGGTGCAGTTTTGCGATGAATATTGTTTTGCCAGCTCAACAAGTACCGAAGCTGATTTTTTAATTCGATAATTTTTAGACCACACCGCGGCATAACGTGCGACCGGTAATTCATCCTCAACGGGCAGCGTAATGAACTGGTTCGAACCGAATGGCGCCGTCATGTCGCACGGTATCACGGTCAGGAAATCGGCATTCAGGACCAGGTTATAAATGGTGACTACGGAGTCGGTTTTTACGATGTTTTCAGTGCTGATGTGGTGGTTCTGGAGGGTGTTGAGGAGTTCTTTGTAGTAGCCCATATTCGTGTCCGGTAAAACCCACTGTTCGTCTTTCAACGACTCCAGTGTGGTGGTACCCGTGCACGTTCGTGACTGACTGGCGACAACCGCAAACTCTGACTCAAACAGCGACTCCACATGCAGATCCTGTAGCTGCATGTCCTCACTCAGCGTTCCGATAGCAAAATCCAACCGTCCATCTCGCAGTGCGGGAAGGAAGGAGGAGAGCTGCGCTTCATACATGGAGACGTGCGCTTTCGGAAACACCTCTTTAAATGTCTTCATCATACTCGACAGAAACGTGAAACCGATGAGTGACGGGTAGCCGAAAGAGACGTCGAGCACGCTGCTGCAGCTCAGACTGTTCATTTCACTCACCATGTTTTTCATCTCACGGGTGATGGACTCCGAGTAGGCCAGCAGCACTTGCCCAGCGCTGGTCAGCGTAACCCCGGTGTTTTTCCGCACCATCAGCTCGATACCGAAGTAAGATTCAATGTCATTGATTACCTTACTAACGGCTGGTTGAGTCAGTCCAAGTTGTTTGGCTGCCGAACCAATTGAACCGCTCCGGATAACTTCCTGGAAAACGACCAATTGCTGAGTTTTTGGCAGAAGAACATTATCCATATCACTCTTCCCGTATTTCATGTTTCGAACAGAATTTTAATAAATATTGCCATCGGGGGTATGTGCTGTTACTCACAATTTGCCGGAACGCATGTTCAACACAGGTCACGAAATACGATAAAACACCATATTATCAATATGATAGACAAAACATCATTCGCTATTTGGCTGACTTTTATCAATAAATAATGAGGTAATAACTTTAATTTATGGCGATAACGATGAGGCCTAAGACCCTATTTAATGGTCGGGTATAAGACCATATTTCAAGCAATTAACGCGCAATTACTCACCACATCATTTATTAATAAAATTTGAAGATATAAAATAAATTTTTAAATTTAGAGGTGTCGCAATTAAATATGCGCCACCCATCACATTAAATTGTTAAACATACGGAGATGTTAATATATATTTATCATTTCATTGAGATATTAAATAACAAAACAAAAACATATAACCATGATTTGCAACACTGCTTTTTTTGCTATTTTTTGGTGAATTCAGGCGTGATTCAAGTCACATGCAGAATAAGAAACTAACAACAGAGTCACTGGCAACAGATTTGTGGAGTTTGTCGCAATTTTCCGAAAAAGTCTCAGAGAGGTCGGGCAGGAAAAAGCAAAAACCCCGCCGAAGCGGGGTTTTTTGAAGAGTTGAAGCTGACCGATAAGCCGCTTTCTTTTGGTATAGCGTCGTGGACAGTCATTCATCCAACCGTGACCACTCAACTTACATAAGCAAAAACCCCGCCGAAGCGGGGTTTTCTGAAGAGTTGAAGCTGACCGATAAGCCGGGTTCTGTCGTGGACAGTCATTCATCTAGGCCAGCAATCGCTCACTGGCTCAAGCAGCCTACCCGGGTTCAGTACGGGCCGTACCTTGTGAACCCCTATTTGGCCTTGCTCCGGGTGGAGTTTACCGTGCCACGGACTGTTACCAGCCGCGCGGTGCGCTCTTACCGCACCCTTTCACCCTTACCTGATCCCGCTTGCGCGGGCCATCGGCGGTTTGCTCTCTGTTGCACTGGTCGTGGGTTTCCCCCCCAGGCGTTACCTGGCACCCTGCCCTATGGAGCCCGGACTTTCCTCCCCTCCGCCCGTCTCCCCCGAAGAGGACGACGACGAAGCGGCGACTGTCTGGTCAGCTTCGGCGCGCAGTATAGTGGGTTTAAGCCGCAATGTCACGGCTCCACACTATTCCCGAACCAGAATCACTTCAATGCCGGAACGTTGCAGCTCTTTCAGGCTCTCGACCGGCACGCCCTCATCGGTAATCACCATGTCGATTCTCTGGGTGTCGATGATTTTATGCAGGCTGGAACGGTTGAACTTACTGGAGTCGGTGACCACGATAATGCGTTCGGCCACTTCGCACATCCGGCGGTTCAGTCGCGCTTCGTCTTCATTATGCGTGCTCACACCGCGTTCGGTATCAATGGCATCCACACCGAGGAACAGCATGTCGAAGTGGTAATTCTGCAGCGACTGCTCGGCCTGGTCGCCATAAAAGGAGAGCGACTGGCGACGCAGGTGCCCACCGGTCATCAGGAGCTCCACCCCTTCGGCTTCGAGTAGCGCCGCGCCAACGTTCATCCCGTTGGTCATCGCGATAACGTCATGATGGTGACGCATCATGCGGGCAATTTCATATGTTGTGGTACCGGAGTCGAGGATAACCCGGTGCCCTGGCTGAATAAGCTCTGCCGCTGCCCGGGCGATCCCACGCTTCAGGGCCGTGTTGAGGGAGCTTTTGTCCTCAACGGACGGTTCGCTCCCGGTGGCGTTACCTTCACAGATAAGTGCTCCGCCATAGGCACGAACGGCAATCCCCTGCTTTTCTAAAAACGCCAGATCGTTGCGAATCGTCACCGTCGAGACGCCAAACAGCGCAGAAAGATCGTTGACCTGAACGCTTCCCTGCTGCCGCAACCGCTGGATTATCTGCTCGCGTCGTTCACTGGTGCCAGTGACGCGCCTATCCGTTGAAGAGTCGGTGCTGCTCATACGTGATCCTTTAGTCAAATCTTTCGTTTCATTTCGATTGGTCTATTAACACCTTTCTTTTGCACGAATGCAAGTGCTGTTCAGGGATTAATGGTGATAGAGACAGCATTCAGATGCTTTCATTATGTTTCTTTTGTGAAACAGATCGGAAAACTATTATCTTTCGTTTTATTTTTATAACACCTTACTGCAGTATTAAATGAAACAAAACGAAAGATGAGTGCCGGAACTATCCGCTACGGAGAGGAAAGTGAAACATCTGACAGAAATGGTGAAGCAGCACAAACAGGGAACCGCTACGGGTATTTATGCGGTTTGCTCGGCACATCCGCTGGTGCTGGAATCCGCCATCCGCTTCGCTAAGAAGCATGACACCCCACTACTTATAGAAGCAACGTCTAACCAGGTCGATCAGTTTGGCGGCTATACGGGTATGACTCCCGCAGACTTCCGCGGTTTTGTCTGCCAGCTTGCCGACAAGCTTGACTACCCGACCGCACAGCTGATTTTAGGTGGCGATCACCTGGGCCCGAACCGCTGGCAAAAACTGCCGGCGGCCGAGGCCATGGCTCACGCCGACGACTTAATTAAAAACTATGTGGCCGCCGGATTCAGCAAAATCCATCTCGACTGCAGTATGTCCTGCGCGGACGACCCGGTACCGTTAACCGATGAGATAGTCGCATCACGTGCGGCGAGGCTTGCCAAAATTGCTGAGGCCACGGCGCAGGAGCATTTCGGTGAGTCATCGCTGGAATACGTTATCGGAACCGAAGTTCCAGTACCGGGCGGTGCGCATGAAACGCTGACCGAGCTTGCCGTGACTACGCCTGAAGCCGCTAAAGCTACCCTGCAGGCTCACCGCCATGCATTCGAAGCCGAAGGCCTGAGCGCTATCTGGCCACGAATTATTGGCCTGGTGGTTCAGCCTGGCGTTGAGTTTGACCACACGCACGTTATCGATTACCAGCCGCAAAAAGCGGTGGCGTTGAGCAAGATGGTAGAAGAGTATGACACTCTGGTATACGAAGCCCACTCCACGGACTACCAGACGCCTCAGGCGCTGCGTCAGTTAGTGGTGGATCACTTCGCCATTCTGAAAGTTGGCCCGGCGCTCACCTTTGCGCTGCGTGAAGCACTGTTCTCACTCGCCGCCATTGAAGAAGAATTGCTGACGGCGAAAGCCTGTTCCGGGCTGCGCCATATTCTTGAAAACGTCATGCTGGAACATCCGGAATACTGGCAAAACCATTATCACGGTGACAGCAACGCCCGCCGTCTGGCGCGCGGCTACAGCTACTCCGACCGCGTGCGCTATTACTGGCCGGACGGGCAGATTGATGAAGCCTTCGACCAGTTAGTTCGTAATCTGGCCGACGACCCGATTCCACTGCCGCTTATCAGTCAGTATCTGCCGCTGCAGTACAGCAAGGTCCGCGCCGGGGAGCTTACCGCCACGCCGCGCGAATTAATCATCGACCACATCCAGGACGTCATACGTCAGTATCACGACGCATGTCAGGGTGTTCAGACCCACAAAGAATAAGAGGAATTCCACGATGCCCAATATCGTTCTAAGTCGTATTGATGAGCGTTTGATTCACGGTCAGGTCGGTGTGCAGTGGGTCGGATTCGCTGGCGCAAACCTGGTGCTGGTCGCTAATGATGAAGTGGCTGAAGATCCGGTACAGCAAAACCTGATGGAGATGGTGCTTGCAGAAGGGATCGCCGTGCGTTTCTGGTCGCTGCAAAAAGTGATCGACAACATTCACCGTGCCGCCGATCGCCAGAAAATTCTGCTGGTCTGCAAATCTCCTGCTGATTTCCTCAAGCTGGTTGAGGGCGGTGTGCCGGTCACGCGTATCAACGTTGGCAACATGCATTATGCCGATGGCAAACAACAAATCGCCAAAACGGTTTCCGTCGATGCTGATGACATTACCGCCTTCAGTGGCCTGAAAGCTGCCGGTGTGGAATGCTTCGTGCAGGGTGTCCCGACCGAGACTGCTATGGACCTCTACAAACTACTCTGAGGGATTCGCGATGGAAATCAGTCTATTACAGGCTTTTGCTCTGGGCATTCTTGCCTTTATCGCTGGCCTGGATATGTTCAACGGCTTAACACACATGCACCGGCCGGTGGTCCTCGGTCCGCTGGTTGGCCTTATCCTCGGCGATCTGCATACCGGTATTCTTACCGGTGGTACGCTGGAACTGGTGTGGATGGGCCTCGCACCGCTGGCTGGCGCGCAGCCACCTAACGTCATTATCGGCACCATCGTCGGCACCGCGTTTGCTATTTCCACCGGTGTTAAACCCGAAGTTGCCGTCGGCGTTGCGGTACCGTTCGCTGTCGCCGTGCAGATGGGTATTACCTTCCTGTTCTCAGTGATGTCCGGTGTGATGTCACGCTGCGATCGCATGGCGGCGAACGCTGACACTCGCGGCATTGAGCGAGTGAACTATCTGGCGATGCTGGTGCTGGGGATTTTCTACTTCCTCTGCGCTTTCCTGCCGATTTATTTCGGTGCCGAACACGCTAAAACCGTGATTGATGTCCTGCCGACGCGCCTTATCGATGGTCTCGGCGTTGCGGGCGGCATCATGCCAGCTATCGGCTTTGCCGTACTGCTGAAAATCATGATGAAAAACGTCTATATCCCTTACTTCATCATCGGCTTCGTTGCCGCCGCATGGCTGAAACTGCCGGTGCTGGCAATTGCCGCCGCGGCGCTGGCCATGGCCCTTATCGATCTGATGCGTAAAGATCCGGAACCCACTGTGTCTCAGGCCCAGAAAGAGGAATTTGAAGATGGCATCTAATCAAACCACCCTGCCTTCAGTCACGGAAAGTGAAGAGAAGACCCTGCTGACCGGCGTCAACGAAAACATCTATGAAGATCAGACGATTGGTGAAGAGTTAACGAAAAAGGACATCAACCGTGTGGCATGGCGCTCCATGCTGCTGCAGGCGTCTTTCAACTACGAACGTATGCAGGCCTCCGGCTGGCTGTACGGTCTGCTGCCTGCGCTGAAGAAGATCCACACCAACAAGCGTGACCTGGCCCGAGCCATGAAAGGGCACATGGGGTTCTTTAATACCCACCCGTTCCTGGTGACTTTTGTTATTGGCATTATCCTCGCGATGGAGCGCTCCAAGCAGGATGTGAACAGCATCCAGAGCACCAAAATCGCCGTAGGCGCACCGCTGGGCGGCATCGGTGATGCGATGTTCTGGCTGACGCTGCTGCCTATTTGCGGTGGTATCGGTGCAAGCCTGGCGCTGCAGGGCTCTATCCTCGGCGCGGTGGTCTTTTTCGTGATGTTCAACGTGGTACATCTGGGGCTGCGTTTTGGTCTGGCGCACTATGCTTATCGGATGGGGGTGTCAGCCATTCCGCTTATCAAAGCCAACACCCGTAAGGTGGGCCATGCGGCGTCTATCGTCGGGATGACGGTTATCGGTGCTCTGGTGGCGACCTATGTTCGCCTCAATACAACGCTTGAAATCACCGCGGGTGATGCGGTCGTTAAGCTGCAAACTGACGTTATCGATAAACTAATGCCGGCCTTCCTGCCGCTGGTTTATACCATGGGGATGTACTGGCTGGTGCGCCGTGGCTGGAGCCCGCTGCGCCTGATCGGTATCACCGTTGTCCTGGGTGTTGTGGGCAAATTTGCTCACTTCCTGTAAGTCTTAGGAGTCATGATGTTAGGCATTATTCTTTGCGGTCACGGCGGGTTCGCCAGCGGTATGGAACAGGCAATGGAGCAAATCCTGGGCGAACAGCCGCAGTTTGTCGCCATCGACTTTCCGCAGGCCTCCACCACGGCGTTGCTGACCTCGCAGCTTTCTGAGGCAATTAACGCACTCGACCCTGAGCAGGACATCGTTTTTCTCACCGACCTGCTGGGCGGAACCCCCTTCCGCGTGGCATCGACGCTGGCGATGCAAAAGCCCGGGCGGGAAGTGATAACCGGAACCAACCTGCAGCTGCTGCTGGAGATGGTGCTGGAGCGTGACGGTCTTAGCAGCGAGGCGTTCCGCCTGCAGGCGCTGGAGTGCGGCCATCGGGGGCTGACAAGCCTGGTGGATGAAATGGGACGTTGCCGCGAAGAAAAGGCGGTTGAGGAAGGGATATGAGCATGCTGCTGCGTGCCCGGCGTGTACTCAGCGAAATCGGCTGGCTTGACGACCATCAGTTGCGTATCGACGACGGGGAAATCGTGGCCATTGAGCCCATCCCGTCCGGCGTGACGGTGCGCGATGCCGAACTGCTGTGTCCGGCATACATCGACCTCCACGTCCACGGAGGCGACGGGGTCGATGTGATGGACGACGCGCCGCAAACGCTGGACATTCTGGCGATGCACAAAGCGCGGGAAGGGGTAGGTGCATGGCTGCCAACCACTGTAACTGCGCCGCGCGAGTCGATTGAGTCCGCGCTGCAACGCATCGCCCAACGTATACACCACGGCGGGCCAGGCGCGCAGGTGCTTGGTAGCTATCTCGAAGGGCCGTACTTCACGCCGCAGAACAAAGGCGCACACCCGCCGGAACTGTTCCGCGAACTGGAAATAGCAGAACTCGACGCGCTTATCGCCTGCTCGCAAAACACGTTGCGCGTAGTCGCCCTCGCCCCAGAAAAACCGGGGGCGTTAGCGGCTATTCGTCACCTTAAGCAGCGCGGTATTCGGGTCATGCTCGGCCACAGCGCCGCAACCTACGCGCAAACCATTGCCGCGCTGGATGCCGGTGCCGACGGGCTGGTGCACTGCTTCAACGGCATGACCGGTCTGCATCATCGCGAGCCGGGCATGGTGGGCGCGGGGTTAACCGACCCTCGCGCCTGGCTTGAACTGATTGCCGACGGTCATCACGTTCACCCGGCCGCCATGCGGCTGTGCTGCCAGTGTGCCAAAGATCGCGTGGTGCTGATAACCGATGCCATGCGTGCCGCCGGAATGCCCGACGGGAAGTACGACATTTGTGGCTACGACGTCGAAATGAAAGACGGCGTCGTCCGCACCGCTACCGGCGGGTTAGCGGGCAGTACGCTGTCGCTTGATGCAGCAGTACGTAACATGGTTGAGCTTGCGGGCGTCAGCGCCGAAGCGGCGATTCGCATGGCCACTTTGCATCCAGCAGCGCTGATTGGCGTTGACGACCAGTTAGGTTCCATCCGCATCGGTAAACGGGCAAACCTGATTGCCCTCGACGCGGGTTTGCAGGTGCAACAAACCTGGGTTCAAGGTCAGGCTATCCCCCTATAGCCGTTTCAATGTGTGTCTCTTGTTCCCTGCGTGGCTCCCCGCGCAGGGCTTTTTATTCCCCTTTCGAAAGCTTTTGTTCTCCCTCCCTCGTTTAAAAGAAAGGTAAAGCAGCCTTATCAGGGATCACACTTTGCGTTTTATTTCACTTTCCTTCGTTGAACTTTCGATTTCTTTTCTGTAGATTTCACTTATCGACTTACGTAATTAAGTGAAACGAAACGAAAGGCAATCCACAACATAACGGAACCTGTCTGACGCTGATTTCACGCGACTAAGGACTGAGTTATGCCTGAAACCTATATCCCCGCCCCTGCCAAAACCGGCACCTGGACCGAAGAAGAGATCCGCCAGCAGCCTGGTACCTGGATCCGCTCGTTAACCCATATCGACAGCATCCGTCAGGCGATCGACAGCTTCCTCGCCCCGCTGCTGCGTAAAAACGATCTGCGCATCGTCCTGACCGGTGCCGGAACTTCCGCATTTATTGGTGACATCATTGCACCGTGGCTGGCGCGCCACACCGGGAAAAACTTCTCTGCGGTACCGACGACCGATCTGGTCACCAACCCAATGGATTACCTGAAGAGCGACAGCCCGCTGCTGCTCATCTCTTTTGGCCGTTCCGGAAACAGCCCGGAGAGCGTTGCGGCAGTCACGCTGGCTAACCAGTTCGTGACCGAGTGCTACCACCTGGCGATCACCTGTAACGAAGCGGGATCCCTCTATCAGGACGCTCACAACAGCGACAACGCCTTCGCGCTGCTGATGCCAGCTGAAACCCACGATCGTGGTTTTGCGATGACCAGCAGCATCACCACCATGATGGCAAGCTGCCTGGCGGTATTCGCACCGGAAGTCATCAACAGCCGTACTTTCCACGATGTGGCTGACCGCTGCCAGAGCATTCTGCAGTCGCTCGGTGATTTCAGCGACGGCGTGTTTGGCCGCCAGCCGTGGAAGCGCGTGGTCTATCTCGGCAGCGGTGGTCTGCAGGGTGCTGCCCGCGAATCAGCGCTGAAAGTACTGGAGCTTACTGCCGGTAAAGTTGCCGCGTTCTACGACTCCGCAACCGGCTTCCGCCACGGGCCGAAATCGCTGGTCGACAGCGAAACGCTGGTGGTGATGTTCATTTCAAGCCACCCCTACACCCGCCAGTACGATCTCGATCTATTGACCGAACTGCGCCGCGACAAACAGGCGATGCGCGTGGTAGCGATCGCCGCCCAAAGTGATGCGATCGTTGAAGAAGGCCCGCACATTCTGCTGCCAGCCTCCCGCGATTTCATCGACGTCGAGCAGGCCTTCTGCTTCCTGATGTACGCCCAGGTTTTCGCACTGACGGAATCACTGCACTGCGGCAACACCCCGGATACCCCTTCCGCCAGCGGCACCGTAAACCGCGTGGTGAAAGGCGTCGTTATTCATCCATGGCTGGCCTGAGAGGATTAAGAGATGGGTATTATTTCTACGAAGTACCTCCTGCTGGACGCACAGGCGAAAGGCTATGCGGTTCCGGCATTCAACATTCACAACGCCGAAACCATCCAGGCAATTCTGGAAGTGTGCCACGAAATGCGATCGCCGGTGATCCTCGCCGGTACACCGGGCACCTTCAAACACATCGCGTTTGATGAAATTTACGCGTTGTGTGAAGCCTACTCCAACACCTACGACATGCCGCTGGCGCTGCATCTGGATCACCATGAATCACTGGCGGACATCAGTCGCAAAGTTGATGCAGGTGTGCGCAGCGCAATGATCGACGGTAGCCACTTCCCGTTTGCCGACAACGTGAAGCTGGTGAAATCCGTGGTCGATTTCTGCCATCTCCACGACTGCAGCGTTGAGGCCGAACTGGGCCGTCTTGGCGGCGTTGAAGACGACATGGACGTGGACGAAGAGAGCGCGTTCCTGACCGACCCGCAGGAAGCCAGACGCTTCGTTGAGCAGACCGGCGTTGACAGCCTGGCCGTCGCCATCGGTACCGCCCATGGCCTGTACACCAAACGGCCGAAAATCGACTTCCAGCGCCTGGCCGAAATTCGTGAAGTGGTGAACATCCCGCTGGTACTGCACGGCGCAAGCGATGTGCCGGATGAGTTCGTCCGCCGCACCATTGAGCTTGGCGTGTGCAAAGTTAACGTAGCCACCGAGCTCAAAATCGCCTTCGCCGATGCGGTGAAGAAGTGGTTTGCCGACAACCCGGAGGGGAACGATCCACGCTACTACATGCGTGTGGGAATGGACGCCATGAAAGAGGTGGTGAGAAGCAAAATTACCGTTTGCGGATCGCAAAACCGCCTGTTGTTGCCCGCCGAAGTCTGAATACCGTCGCATCAGAACATCATTAAAAAATAACTATAAGCCTCGCAAAAACGAAGGCGCATCCTTAAACCGGGGTGCGCCTTCCATTAAAATTATTGTATCCGAGGAGTCCCCTACATGACGCAGGAAAAGTCGTTTAAATCGAAAGCGTGGGAGTTTTTTCAAAGCCTGGGGAAAACCTTTATGTTTCCCGTCTCCCTGCTGGCCTTTATGGGGTTGTTGTTGGGCGTTGGTAGCTCAGTCACCAGTCCTTCAACCATTAAAAGTTTTCCCTTTCTGGGCGGTGAGCTCACTCAGCTGACCTTTGGTTTTATCGCGATGGTGGGCGGTTTTGCCTTCACCTATCTGCCCATTATGTTCGCCATGGCTATCCCGATGGGACTTGCCACCCGTAACAAAGCCGTCGGTGCCTTCGCCGGTTTCGTCGGCTATATGCTGATGAACCTCAGCATTAACTACTATCTCACCGTCACCCACCAGCTTGCCGATGCGGCGACCATGAAGCAGGTTGGTCAGTCGATTGTGCTGGGTATTCAGACACTGGAAATGGGGGTACTTGGCGGGATCGTCGTCGGCGTTATCACGTATTTCCTGCACGAGCGCTTCCAGGACACCGTGCTGCACGATGCCTTCGCCTTCTTCGGCGGTATTCGATTTGTCCCTATCATCACCGCACTGACGCTGTCCCTGGTCGGTCTGTTTATTCCACTGCTTTGGGAATACGTGGCGATGGGCATCGCCGGTATTGGCCATATTATTCAGGGTACCAGCGTCTTCGGTCCGTTCCTGTACGGCGTGGGGGTTCTGCTGCTTAAACCCTTCGGCTTACACCACATTCTGCTGGCAATGGTGCGCTTCACCCCGGCAGGCGGGGTTGAAATGGTCGGCGGCCAGGAAGTGGCTGGCGCACTGAACATCTTCTATGCCGAGTTGAAAGCCGGCATGCCGTTCAGCCCGCACGTTACCGCGTTCCTCTCTCAGGGCTTTATGCCGACGTTTATCTTCGGTCTGCCTGCGGTCGCCTACGCCATTTACCGCACCGCTCGCCCGGAAAACCGCCCGGTCATCAAAGGACTGCTGCTCTCCGGTGTACTGGTTTCCGTGGTTACCGGGATCTCCGAGCCTATCGAATTCCTGTTCCTGTTTATCGCCCCTGCCCTGTATGCCTTCCACATTGTGATGTCGGGCCTGGCGCTGATGGTTATGGCGATGCTTGGCGTCACTATCGGTAACACCGACGGCGGGATCCTCGATCTGCTGATCTTCGGCGTAATGCAGGGGCTTTCCACCAAGTGGTATCTGGTTATTCCGGTCGGTGCGGTCTGGTTCGCTATCTACTTCTTCGTCTTCCGTTGGTACATCCTCAAGCACGATATCAAAACGCCGGGTCGTGAAGAGGACACCGAAGGTGCCGCTCAGGCGGTGGCCAGCAATACCAAAGCGCGTGGCAAATCGAAATACGATCACGGACTTATCCTGAGCGCGCTCGGTGGCAAAGAGAACATTGATTCACTCGATAACTGTATTACCCGCCTGCGCCTGGTGGTGAAAGACATGAGTAAAGTCGACCAGCAGTCACTGAAAGACGCGGGAGCGCTGTCGGTGGTGGTGCTGGATGCGCACAGCGTTCAGGTCATTATCGGCCCGCAGGTACAGGGTGTGAAAACAGGTATCGAAGCATTAATTTAACCGGGGGTTGTTGTGTTTGATTTTGACAAAATTATCGAGCGTAAAAGTGATAAATGCCGCAAGTGGGATCATGCTTTCGTCTGCTCCCGCTTTGGCAACGTCCCGGAGGATTTCATCCCGCTGTGGATTGCCGATATGGATTTCACTTCACCACCGGCGGTTATCGACGGCTTTCAGCGCATCGTGTCGCACGGCACCTTTGGCTACACGTGGTGCTTTGATGAGTTTTACGACGCGGTTATCGGCTTTCAGCGTGAGCGCCACCACGTCAGCGTTGAGAGATCGTGGATAACCCTGACCTACGGCACCGTCTCCACCCTGCACTATACGGTGCAGGCTTTCTGCAAGCCGGGCGACAGCGTGATGATGAACACGCCGGTTTACGATCCTTTTGCGATGGCAACGGAGCGCCAGGGCGTACAGGTGCTGGCAAACCCGCTTCGCGTGGAGGACAACCGCTACCATCTCGATTTCGAACTGATGGAGGCGCAGTTCAAAGCCCACCAGCCGAAGCTCTATTTCTTCTGCTCACCGCATAATCCATCCGGACGTATCTGGAGCGTGGCCGAGATCCGCCAGGTCTCTGACCTGTGTCAGCGTTATGGCGTGATTCTGGTGATTGATGAAGTGCACGCCGAGCATATTCTCGACGGCCAGTTCGTAAGCTGCCTGAGCACAGGCGCTGCCGCGCTGGATAACCTTATCGTCCTCACCTCGCCGAACAAAGCCTTCAACCTCGGCGGGTTGAAGACGTCGTATTCGATGATCCCGGACGACAAACTGCGCCAGCGTTTTCGCCAGCAGCTGGAGAAGAACTCCATAACTTCACCGAACATTTTCGGCGTCTGGGGGATCATTCTGGCTTATCAACACGGACTGCCGTGGCTCGACGAGCTGAACGTCTACCTGCGCAATAACGCCCTGTATCTGGCCGACGCCATCAAAACGCACTTCCCGCACTGGAAGATGATGACGCCGGAGTCGTCGTATCTGGCGTGGGTGGATATCAGCCAGGACGATCGCAGCGCTTCTGAACTGACACAGCACTTCGCCCAAAAGGCGGGGGTGGTGATTGAAGACGGCAGCCACTACGTACAGAACGGCGAAAACTATCTGCGTTTTAACTTCGGCACCCAGCGTCACTGGCTGGAGCAGTCGATCGAGCGAATGTTAACTCACTATAAATAAACGAAAACAAGGACCTCTGCCCCATGAAAAAAGTGCTCAATGTTTCGTTACTCGCCCTGCTGGTATCAAACAGCGCCTTTGCGGCGAACTATGCGCTGAATAACGAAAATATGGCCATTACCTTCGACGACGCTAATTCGGCAACGGTAATTAAAGATACCCGCGCCAACCACCAGCTGTCGCCGCAGGAGCTGTTTTTCCTGACGCTACCGGATGAGAAAGTTATTCACGCCGCCGACTTTAAAATTAAGCACGTCGACAAGCAGGATAACGCCATCCGCATCGATTACAGCCACCCGGATTTCAACGTTACCGTGACGCTGAATCTGCTGAAAGGAAAATACGCCAGCATCGACTACACCATTGCCGCCATAGGCAAAGCCCGTAACGTAGCGAAAATCACCTTCTTCCCGACGAAGAAGCAGGCGCAGGCACCGTACGTGGATGGCGCGATCAACAGCTCGCCGATCGTTGCCGATTCGTTCTTTATTTTGCCGAACAAGCCAATTATCAATACCTACGCCTATGAGGCGACCACGAATCTTAACGTCGAGCTGAAAACGCCCGTTCAGCCGGAAACACCGGTGAGCTATACCGTGTTTTTCGGCACCTTCCCGGAAACCAACCAGCTGCGCCGTAGCGTGAATCAGTTCGTTGATGCCGTGCGCCCGCGTCCGTATAAACCGTATCTGCACTACAACAGCTGGATGGATATCGGCTTCTTCACAACCTACACCGAGAAAGACGTTATCGGACGTATGGACGAGTGGAATAAAGAGTTCATCACCGGCCGGGGCGTGAAGCTCGACGCCTTCCTGCTCGACGATGGCTGGGACGACCGTACCGGCAGATGGCTATTTGGCCCGGCGTTCAGCAACGGCTTTGGCGTGGTGAAGGACAAAGCCGAGAGCCTGCACAGCTCGGTAGGTCTGTGGCTGTCGCCGTGGGGCGGCTACAACAAACCGCGTGATATCCGCGTGTCGCACGCCAAAGAGTATGGTTTCGAGACCGTCGACGGCAAACTGGCGCTTTCCGGGGCGAATTACTTCAAGAACTTCAACGAGCAGATAACCCGTCTTATCAAAGACGAGCACATCACCTCGTTCAAGCTCGACGGCATGGGCAATGCCAACTCACACATTAAGGGCAGCCCGTTCGCTTCGGACTTTGATGCCTCTATTGTGCTGCTCGACAACATGCGTAAAGCCAACAAAGACCTGTTCATTAACCTGACCACCGGTACCGATGCCAGCCCGTCGTGGCTGTTCTATGCCGATTCCATCTGGCGCCAGGGCGATGACATCAACCTGTATGGCGTGGGCTCTCCGGTGCAGCAGTGGATGACCTATCGCGATGCGGAAACCTACCGTTCTATCGTACGTAAAGGGCCGCTATTCCCGCTGAACTCATTGATGTATCACGGTATTGTTAGTGCAGAACATGCCTACTACGGGCTGGAGAAGGTACAAACCGACAGCGATTTTGCCGATCAGGTCTGGAGCTACTTCGCCACCGGCACCCAGCTGCAGGAGCTGTATATCACGCCGTCAATGCTGAACAAGGCGAAGTGGGACACCCTGGCGCAGGCGGCGAAATGGTCGCGCGACAACGCCAGCGTGCTGGTTGATACCCACTGGATCGGTGGGGATCCGACCGCGCTTGAAGCCTACGGCTGGGCGTCATGGAGCAAAGACAAAGCGATCCTTGGTCTGCGTAATCCATCGGACAAACCGCAAACCTACTATCTGAATCTGGTGAAGGATTTTGAGCTGCCGCAGGGCGCGACCTCGCAGTTCACCCTGAAACCGGTCTATGGCAACAACAGTACTATTCCGGCGAACTACAAAGAAGCGGTAGTGATTACGCTTAAACCACTGGAAACGGTGGTACTGGAAGCAACCCCACTGAAATAACCCACCATGCGTACTGCCCGGCCCCCGGGCAGTACGCTCGTAATGGCTTTTCTTCCGCCAGGCGGTCGCTATTGGTAATGCATTACCCCTGCTGCTCCAGCGCATATTTGTAGAGCGCGTTTTTCTTCACCCCGTGAATTTCGGCTGCCAGTGCCGCGGCTTTCTTCAGAGGCAACTCGGCCTGCAGCAGCGCCAGAGTACGCAGCGCGTCGGCGGGCAGCGCGTCTTCTTCGGCCTTATGACCTTCGACAATCAGCACCATCTCGCCTTTGCGACGGTTCTCATCTTCTTTCACCCACGCCAGCAGCTCGCCGATAGGCGCGCCGTGAATGGACTCCCAGGTTTTGGTGATCTCACGCGCCAGTACCACGTAGCGAGACTCGCCCAGCACCGTGCAGATGTCCTCCAGGCTCTCAAGCAGTCGATGGGTTGATTCATAGAAGATAAGGGTACGCGGCTCTTCTTCCAGCGCCTTCAGGGTATCGCGGCGCCCTTTTGATTTGGCAGGCAGGAAGCCTTCATAGCAGAAACGATCCGAAGGTAACCCGGCTGCGCTCAGCGCAGCGATTGCCGCACACGGCCCCGGCAGCGGCACCACGCGGATACCGGCTTCACGACAGGTGCGTACCAGATGGTAGCCGGGATCGTTAATCAGCGGAGTCCCGGCATCGGAGACCAGCGCGATGTTCTGCCCCTCTTTCAGCTTCGCTAAAAGTGTTTCAGCTTTTTGCTGTTCGTTGTGGTCATGCAGGGCAAATAAACGGGCGCTGATCGCGAAATGCTGCAGCAGCAAACCGGTGTGTCGGGTGTCTTCTGCGGCAATTAAATCAACAGACTGCAACACAGTCAGCGCGCGCTGGGTGATATCAGCCAGGTTCCCAATCGGAGTGGGAACAATGTAGAGCTGACCTTGAGAATTATCCGCGGATTCGTGTTGTTTCATTGTGTCGTCCGTATAGCCGATTTAATATTGAGCATTGCGTATAAAAATAATCACTGGATACAGTATGGTACCGTCTACTCTTTTACGTTCGAAAGCCGCACGCTGTCTGCCTCTCGTTGTGGCAGCGTTATTTTTCGCCGGCTGTGGCACCAAAGCGCCAGACCAGAGCGCCGCCCATCTTCAGGGCACCGCGCAGGCGGATTCAGGCTACTATCTCCAGCAAATGCAGCAAAGCGCTGATGATAGCAAGACCAACTGGCAATTACTCGCCATTCGTGCACTGCTGAAGGAAGGGAAGAGCCAGCAGGCAGGCGAGCTGTTCGCCCAGTTGCCACAAAACCTCAGCGCTGAACAGCGCCTTGAGCAGTCTCTGCTTGCCGCCGAACTGAAGCTGGCGCAGAAAGATTTCGCCGGTGCCCTGGCGCTGCTGACAAAAATCACGCCAGCAGATCTTGAAGCGCCGCAGCAGGCCCGCTACTGGCAGGACCGCATTACCGCCGAACAGGGTAAACCGTCCCTGTCGCTGCTGCGTGCACTGATTGCCCAGGAGCCGCTGCTGAGCGCGGTGAAAGACAAACAGAGTAACATCGACGCCACCTGGCAGGCGCTTTCAGCAATGACCCAGGATCAGGCCAAAACGTTGGTTATCAACGCGGACGAAAACGTCCTGCAGGGCTGGCTGGATCTGCAGCGCGTCTGGTTTGAGAACCGCAGCGACGCCAACATGATGAAAGCCGGGATCAAAGACTGGCAGACCCGTTACCCGCAGAACCCGGGCGCCAAAATGCTGCCGAGCCAGCTGGCGAATGTGCAGAACTTCAAAGCCGCCTCTGCTAACAAAATTGCCCTGTTCCTGCCGTTAAACGGCCAGGCGGCGGTATTTGGTCGCGTGATCCAGCAGGGTTTTGAAGCCGCAAAAAATGGCAACATCGGTACGGTTTCCGGTAGCGCAGTCCCTTCGCAGGTCGCACAGGTCGCGAACGTTAATCAGGCCGTGGTGAGCCCGTCACAGGCTGAAGTCAGCGATCTTACCGGCAGCAGCCCGGCAGCCGCACAGGCGCCGACACCGGCACAAACTCAGGCCCCGGTACAAACGCCAGCTGCCGAGCAGGTTCAGGCTCCAGCGCCGACCGCCGCCCCGGTGCAAACGCCGGTGCCAACGTCTGCGCCAGCGCAGGCACCAACCACTACGGATAGCACCCAGGCCGTTGCGCCAGCACAGCCCCAGGCGGTTGTCGCCGCACCGTCCAACCCGTCAGCAGAACTGAAGATTTACGACACTACGGCTCAGCCGATGGATCAGCTCCTGGCCCAGGCACAGCAGGATGGCGCCACGCTGGTCGTTGGCCCACTGCTGAAAAACAACGTCGACGAACTGCTGCGTAGCAACACGCCGCTGAACGTGCTGGCGCTGAACCAACCGGAGGCCGTACAGAACCGCGCTAACATTTGCTACTTTGCGCTCTCTCCGGAAGATGAAGCCCGTGATGCCGCACGCCACATCCGCGAGCAGGGTAAACAATCTCCGCTGCTGCTTATCCCGCGTAGCGCACTCGGCGATCGCGTAGCGAAAGCCTTTTCCGATGAATGGCAGAAACAGAGCGGCGGCATTGTGCTGCAGCAGCGCTTTGGCTCCATCTCTGAGCTGAAAATGGGTGTAAACGGCGGTGCGGGTATCGCCCTGAGCGGCAGCCCTGTCGCCTCCAGCGTGCCACAGCAGCCCGGCGTGACCATCGGCGGCCTGACCATTCCGGCCCCGCCAACGGATGCGCAAATCACCAGCGGTGGTAAAGTTGATGCAGTCTACATCGTCGCCACACCGGAAGAAGTGGCCTACATCAAACCGATGATCGCCATGCGTAACGGCAGCCAGGCCGGTGCTACGCTGTATGCCAGCTCCCGCAGCGCTCAGGGTACCGCCGGTCCGGACTTCCGTCTGGAGATGGACGGTCTGCAGTACAGCGAAATTCCGATGCTGGCAGGCAGTAACCCGGCGTTAATGCAGCAGGCGCTCGCCGCCGTTCGCAACGACTACTCCCTGGCTCGCCTGTATGCTATGGGCGTGGATGCCTGGACGCTTGCCAACCACTTCTCGCAAATGCGCCAGATGCCTGGTTTTGAATTGAATGGTAACACCGGCGATCTGAGCGCCACCCCGGACTGCGTGATCAACAGGAAGTTGTCATGGCTCAAATACCAGCAGGGACAAATCGTTCCGGCCAACTGACCGGGAAACAAACCGGCGACGCGTGGGAACAGCAGGCGCGTCGCTGGCTGGAAAACAAAGGTCTGCGGTTTATTGCCGCTAACGTGCGCGGCAGGCGCGGTGAAATTGACCTCGTCATGCGTGATGGCCACGTAACCGTGTTTATTGAGGTTCGCTACCGGCAGTCAGCCAGCTACGGCGGCGCTGCCGCCAGCGTGACCCGCAGCAAGCAGCAAAAGCTGCTTCACACTGCCCGTCTGTGGCTTGCAGGTCACAATGGGAGCTTTGACACTGTGGATTGCCGTTTCGATGTGGTAGCCTTCACCGGCAATCAGATCGAGTGGTTACAGAACGCCTTCGGCGAATAGCGTCATTTTGAAAAGTTAAGGGATATCGTGCTCGAAAGAATTAAAGCCTGCTTTACGGAAAGCATTCAAACCCAAATCGCGGCAGCAGAAGCGCTTCCGGATGCCATCTCCCGTGCAGCAATGACGCTGGTGCAGTCCCTGCTTAACGGCAACAAAATCCTCTGTTGTGGTAATGGCACCTCTGCCGCCAACGCACAGCATTTTGCTGCCAGCATGATCAATCGCTTTGAAACAGAGCGTCCTAGTTTACCCGCCATTGCACTTAATACCGATAATGTGGTCTTAACGGCGATTGCTAACGATCGCCTGCATGAAGAAATCTATGCAAAACAGGTGCGTGCGCTAGGTCATGCCGGAGATGTGCTGCTGGCGATTTCAACGCGCGGCAACAGCCGTGACATTGTGAAAGCCGTTGAAGCCGCCGTCACCCGCGATATGACTATCGTTGCCCTCACCGGCTATGATGGTGGTGAGCTGGCCGGTTTACTCGGTCAGCAGGATGTGGAGATCCGCATTCCTTCTCATCGCAGCGCGCGCATCCAGGAGATGCACATGCTGACCGTCAACTGCCTGTGCGATCTGATTGATAATACGCTCTTCCCACACCAGGACGATTAAGGAGTACATATGAAGGTGAAGGCATTTTCGCCCCTCGCAGTCCTTATTTCCGCGCTGCTGCTTCAGGGATGCGTTGCCGCGGCGGTAGTTGGTACTGCCGCTGTCGGAACGAAAGCCGCAACCGATCCGCGTAGCGTAGGCACGCAGGTTGATGACAGCACGCTGGAACTGCGCGTGAATAGCGCCCTGTCAAAAGACGAACAAATTAAGAAAGAAGCCCGTATTAACGTGACCGCTTACCAGGGCAAAGTGCTGCTGGTGGGCCAGGCGCCGAACAGCGAACTCTCCTCCCGGGCGAAGCAAATCGCCGTCGGCGTGGACGGTGCCACCGAAGTGTTTAATGAAATTCGTATTGGGCAACCCATCAGTCTTGGCACGGCATCCTCCGATACCTGGATAACCACCAAAGTCCGCTCGCAGCTGCTGAGCAGCGACCAGGTAAAATCCTCCAACGTGAAGGTGACAACCGAGAACAGCGAAGTCTTCCTGATGGGGCTGGTCACCGATCGTGAAGGTAAAGCTGCCGCCGATATGGCGAGCCGGGTGAGCGGCGTGAAGCACGTCACCACCGCGTTTACCTACCTCAAGTAGCCCGTATTATGGCCCGCCCAGCGGGCCATTTTTTTGCTTACAGCAGCGCCAGCGCCCCCACTACGCTACCACTCAGCACCACCAGCCCCCCGGTCAGCCACAGCGCTTTTGCCGGAAACGCATTTCTCAGCATGATGAGCGAAGGGACGCTCACCGCCGGAAGCGTAATCAGCAACGCCAGCGCGGGTGCCGTGCCCATTCCGGCCAGCATCATGGTCTGCACGATGGGAATTTCTGCCGCGGTCGGGATAACGAACAGACACCCGGCAAGCGCCATCGCAATAACCCAGAACAGCGTGTTACCCACCAGGCCATCGACATGAGGGAACAACCAGACCCGCGCGGCTCCCAGCACCAGTACCGCCAGAATATAGACCGGGATAGTGCTCCAGAAAAGCGACCATAGCGCCCTCAGCCAGCGGCTGAAAAAGCCGTCCTGCGGCTCCGACTTTATCGCTTCGGGCACCGCGGCTGGAAGCGGTGTCTCCTTCACCCACTTCTGCACCAGCGTGGCGACCACCAGCACGGTTGCCAGACCCGCCACCAGCCGAATCAGGGTAAACTGCCAGCCCAGCACAAACCCCATGAACACCAGCGTAGCGGGGTTCAGCAACGGGTTACCCAACCAGAAGGCCAGCGCCCCGCCCATCGACACCTGCTGTCGCCGCATTCCCGCGGCGACAGGCGCTGCACAGCAGGTGCACATCATCCCGGGCAGAGAGAATAGCGTCCCCAGCAGCGTTCCGCGAAAGCGTGTTTGTCCCAGCGTTCGCTGTAGCCAGTCACGCGGAATAAGCACCTGAACCAGAGAACCGAGAATGACCCCAAGCACCGCCGCCTTCCACACCGCGAGGAAATAGACCAGCGCGTAATCCCATGCGGCGCGCAGTGGGTTGCCGTCAGCCCCGGCAAGGATCGATTTACCAATACTGTGAGTTTCTGCGGCGGTGAAGGCTTTGCCGTAATAGGGCTGCCACTTCACATACCAAAGGCCGACGGCCAGAACGAGAAAAAAGAGTGCGGGCTTCCACCACTGTCGTGGTGTTGCCGCCTGAGATGAAGACTGACCAGCCATAGCATTCCCCGGGGAGAGTCGATAAGTCGGGGAATACTACGCCTCGTTTTGTGCAATATCACGCAGTTTTGCTGACGAGATAATATTGACGCCATCCCGCGACGGGGAACGAGCCTCATGCAGCATTGCCCGCGCCACGTCTCTGGCTTTAATCGATTTCCAGTTACCCGGCAGGAAGGAAAATAGCGGCGCCAGCAGGGATTCATTAAAACGCTGCTGCTTGCGATCGCCCAACAGCATCGACGGGCGGACAATGGTCAGACGCTCCCAGGATTGTGCCATCAGCGCCTCTTCCATCTTCCCTTTTACCCGGTTGTAGAAGAACGGAGAGTGGGCGTTTGCTCCCATGGAGCTGACCACCAGCATATGCTTCGCGCCCAGGCGCAGCCCGGTCAGCGCGGTGTCGACCACCAGCGTGTAATCGGCATGAATAAAGGCTTTTTTGCTCCCGGCATCCCGCCGCGTGGTGCCAAGGCAGCAAAACACCACGTCCACGGCAGACTGAACTTCAGCCAGTGCATCGGTTAGCTGCGTATCGTAGGGGTTAAAGACGCCAGGGAGCGGCTCCAGCGGACGACGGGTAGGGGCAGCGATGGCGGTGATCCGCGGCTCCCGCATCAGCATACGCAGTAAGCACCCACCAACTAATCCGGTGGCACCGGTAATAAGCACCTGACTCATAGATTCACTCCTGTCGCTGCCAGTGAATTTTCTTACCAAACCCCAGTGTGTTATCCGTAAATTTTAGTTCATCGATGCGAATTTCCCACACTGGCGCTGACATTACGCGTGCCACCGGGAAGCGGCGATTGTAGCGTGCCCGGGCAGCGAGGCTCTCCTCCCCATCCAGGCGACGAATTTCGCCTCTGAACTGTACGCCACGGATCAGGGCGACCGTCTTCGGCTGACCGTTGACCGTACCCGCAACCCGGGCGTGCTGGCCCGACATCTGCGCGTGACGGGTAGAGTCATCGCTCAGCAGGTAGAAAGCCATGCGCTCAGGGTCAAAAAGGTAAAACGCGTTGGCGCACCACAGGTCACCATCCCGGGCAACGCACCAGGTCACCACATGTTGCTTTGCCAGCCAGCGTTGGATAGCGTCAGGCGTTTCCATCTTGAATGCTCCTTATGATAGGCTGCGTTCACCTTAACATATTGATGATTCGGAACGTGCGCTGGTTTCTTTATCTTATTCGTTGTGCAGACAATCGCCTTTATACCGGTATTACGACGGACGTGGAGCGGCGTTTTGCAGAGCATCAGGCGGGAAAGGGAGCGAAAGCGCTACGGGGAAAAGGTGAACTCCAGCTGGCTTTTCACCGCGAGGTGGGTGAACGCTCACTTGCGCTACGGCTGGAGTACCAGATTAAACAGCTGACGAAGCACCAGAAGGAGCGCCTCGTCGCCGGAGATGGATCGTTTGAAACGCTGCTGGCGCGTCTTAGAAACGATTAAAGTGGTCGCAGTACTCGACCTGGCCATGGACCCCGTTCAGCGCATCATCTGCCAGACGGTGCACCATGAAAGCCTCTTCCGTGCCCGGCCAGCGGCAGCGTAGATCGTACTTCGCCGCTGTCTCAAAACCGAGCTTCTGATAGAGCTCTGGCTCGCCAAGGGTCACCACAGCGGCATAGCCAAATTCATTGAGTGAATCCAGCCCTTCATAGACCAGCTGACGGCCAATCCCCTGACCCCGGTAGCTTTCATCCACCGCCAGCGGCGCGAGCCCAACCCACTGCAGCTCTTCGCCTTCTACCGACACCGGGCTGAACGCAACATAGCCAACCACCTGGCCTTCATCGTCGGTCGCCACCAGTCCAAGGGTAATTAGCCCATCTTCCCGCAGGTCGTGGACCAGCTTCGCTTCCCCATCGCTTTCAAATGAGCGGCGCAGCAGCGCGTCAATACCCGGGGCATCGATCCCTATTTCAACTCGAATCAGCATGGCTCACCTACCGATGTGTGTTTGGTTGTCGGCTCGCTGGAAAGCCCAGCTTCAACAAAGTCTGCCAGTTGCATCAGCATCACGCGAAGCGCTTTCGGCATCTGCTCAAGCTCAATGGCGTCCATCAGGTTTTTGACGTAAAGCCCAAGCTCCGTATCACCTTCAATCACCAGGCGACGCTGGAAGAAGAGCGTGTCCGGATCCTGCTTACGTGCCGCGATCATCAGCAGATCGCTGGCATCGGCGCTAAAGCTCACGTCAGCCTCGGCAGATTGACTCACCACCAGGCGATCGTTATCAACGCTGGTAAACCACTTGAGGTTGATATCGCGCACTTCAATGCTCAGCCAGCGCCCTTCAAGGAAGTCCAGTTCACCGTCCGCCAGCGCCTGGCGAAATTGCCACGTGAGCACCTGTTCCAGTACCTGACGCTTTAAGGCGAATGGCGTCAGCTTCACGGGCACGCTCAGAAGAGACGGCCCCATATGCACCAGACGTGAACGCAGTTTATCTAACACAACTTTACTCCCTGAATTCTGTAATCCGGATATTCTGCCACATCCGATAAATGACATAGCGGCGTAAATCAACAAATTCACCACAGCCTAACAATAGTGCCATCAATACGCTTTTAACTGCCCCAAATCAAAAATTATCACCGATGGGTTAACTAAAATCCCAGTTCGTTAACAATTCTGGCGACCGCATGGTCGCGATGCTCAGGAAATATTATGGAGCTGCTCTGCCCTGCCGGAAACCTCCCGGCGCTTAAGGCGGCCATTGAGAACGGCGCAGATGCCGTCTACATCGGGCTGAAGGATGACACCAACGCCCGTCACTTTGCCGGCCTTAACTTCACCGAAAAGAAACTGCAGGAAGCCGTCAGCTTTGTGCATCAACATCGCCGTAAGCTACACATTGCCATTAATACCTTCGCGCATCCGGACGGTTACGCCCGCTGGCAGCGTGCGGTAGATATGGCCGCGCAGCTGGGTGCCGATGCCCTTATCCTTGCCGATATCGCCATGCTTGAGTATGCCGCAGAACGCTATCCGCATATTGAGCGTCATGTCTCCGTTCAGGCATCTGCCACCAACGAAGAGGCGGTGCGTTTCTATCATCGCAACTTTGACGTGGCGCGCGTCGTGCTCCCCCGCGTACTGTCCATCCATCAGGTTAAGCAACTGGCACGCGTTACGCCAGTGCCGCTGGAGGTCTTTGCTTTCGGCAGCCTGTGTATTATGGCGGAAGGTCGCTGCTACCTTTCCTCTTATCTGACGGGCGAATCCCCCAACACCGTGGGTGCCTGTTCACCTGCCCGCTATGTGCGCTGGCAGCAAACGCCACAGGGGCTTGAATCACGCCTCAATGAGGTGTTGATCGACCGCTATCAGGATGGTGAAAACGCCGGTTATCCGACGCTGTGCAAAGGACGCTATCTGGTCGACGGTGAGCGCTATCATGCGCTGGAAGAGCCCACCAGCCTGAACACGCTTGAGCTACTGCCTGAGCTGCTGGCAGCCAACATCGCCTCGGTGAAAATTGAGGGGCGTCAGCGCAGCCCGGCCTACGTGAGCCAGGTCGCGAAAGTGTGGCGTCAGGCTATCGATCGCTGCAAAGCAAATCCACAAAACTTCGTTCCCGAGTCGGCCTGGATGGAGACGCTCGGTTCAATGTCGGAAGGCAGCCAGACAACGCTCGGCGCCTATCACCGCAAGTGGCAGTAGGAAACGTGATGAAATATTCCTTAGGACCGGTGCTCTATTACTGGTCAAAAGAGACGCTGGAAGATTTCTACCAGCAGGCGGCGAACAGCAGCGCCGACGTCATTTATCTGGGCGAAGCGGTATGCAGCAAGCGCCGTGCGACCAAAACCGGCGACTGGCTGGATATGGCTAAAAGCCTTGCGACCAGCGGCAAACAGGTGGTGCTTTCCACCCTCGCGCTGGTACAGGCGTCGTCGGAGCTCGGCGAACTGAAACGCTATGTCGATAATGGCGATTTTCTGCTTGAAGCCAGCGACCTCGGCGTGGTGAACCTCTGCGCCGAGCGCAAGCTGCCGTTCGTGGCGGGCCATGCGTTGAACTGCTATAACGCGGTCACCCTGCGCCTGCTGCTAAAACAGGGTATGGTGCGCTGGTGCATGCCGGTTGAGCTCTCCCGCGACTGGCTGGCAAACCTGCTTACTCAGTGCGATGAACTCGGCATCCGTAACCAGTTCGAAGTGGAAGTACTGAGCTATGGTCATCTGCCGCTGGCTTACTCCGCCCGTTGCTTTACTGCACGTTCAGAAGACAAACCAAAGGATGAGTGCGAAACCTGCTGCATTAAGTACCCGAACGGTCGCAGCATGCTGTCGCAGGAAAACCAGCAGGTGTTTGTACTCAATGGTATTCAGACCATGAGCGGTTATGTCTATAACCTGGGCAACGAGCTGGCTTCGATGCACGGCCTGGTTGATATGGTACGTCTGTCGCCGCTTGGCACTGATACCTTTGCGATGCTTGACGCCTTCCGCGCCAATGAAAATGGCACAGCACCGTTGTCACTCGCACCGCACAGTGACTGCAACGGTTACTGGAAACGCCTTGCCGGCCTGGAGTTGCAGGCCTGATAAAAGCTCACTTTGTTAACAGCTTTCGCTAATCTTTAATGCAGTATTGCAGGATTATCCGGTAACAAAGTGAGCCGTTATGACTGATAAAACCGTTACGTTTTCGGTGCTGGATCTGGCACCGATCCCCGAAGGATCCTCCGCGAAGGAGGCCTTCTCTCACTCTCTCGATTTAGCGCGCCTGGCCGAAAAGCGTGGTTATCACCGCTACTGGCTGGCAGAACACCATAATATGGTGGGGATCGCCAGCGCCGCGACCTCCGTACTGATTGGCTACCTGGCAGCGAATACCACCACGCTGCATTTGGGTTCCGGTGGCGTCATGCTGCCCAACCACTCGCCTCTGGTGATTGCCGAGCAGTTTGGCACTCTGAACACCCTGTATCCCGGCCGTATCGATTTAGGTATTGGTCGTGCGCCAGGCAGCGATCAGCGCACCATGATGGCACTGCGCCGCCACATGAGCGGCGACATCGACAACTTCCCGCGCGATGTCGCCGAGCTGGTCGACTGGTTCGACGCAGTAGATCCGAACCCCCACGTTCGTCCGGTCCCTGGTTATGGGGAAAAAATCCCGGTGTGGCTGCTGGGCTCCAGCCTCTACAGCGCGCAGCTGGCAGCTCAGCTTGGCCTGCCCTTCGCCTTCGCCTCACACTTCGCGCCGGATATGCTGCACCAGGCGCTGCATCTCTACCGTACCCACTTCAAGCCTTCCGCACGGCTGGAAAAACCGTATGCCATGGTGTGCATCAATATCATCGCCGCCGACAGCAACCGCGACGCGGAATTCCTGTTCACCTCGATGCAGCAGGCGTTCGTGAAGCTACGTCGTGGTGAAACCGGGCAACTGCCGCCGCCGGTGGAGAATATGCACCAGCTGTGGTCTGCATCAGAGCAATACGGCGTGCAGCAGGCGCTCAGCATGTCGCTGGTTGGCGATAAAGCAAAGATACGCCATGGGCTGGAGTCAGTGCTGCGCGAAACCCAGGCCGATGAGATTATGGTTAACGGGCAGATATTCGATCATCAGGCCCGTTTGCATTCGTTTGATTTGGCGATGCAGGTGCGTGAGGAGATGGCGGGTTAGTGTTGTTTGCCCGGTGGCGCTACGCTTACCGGGCCTACAGGATAGCCCAGGCCGGATAAGGCGCAGCCGCATCCGGCATAATCTTCTACTGGTAAACAGGCAGCAGATTAAAGCTCGACAGGAAATGCACCACCACGTTACCGATACCAAACACGAGGATCAGCGCAATCATCGGCTTACCACCCCACACGCGGAACTGCGGGCTGCCAAAGCGTTTACGTGATGCGCGAGCCAGCAGCGCCGGAACAATGGCAGCCCAGATGGTTGCCGCCAGTCCTGCATAGCCAATGGCATACAGGAAGCCGTTCGGCCACAGCAGACCACCGACGATCGGCGGCAGGAAGGTCAGCAGCGCGGTTTTGAAACGCCCCAGCGGAGAATCGTCAAACTTGAACAGGTCTGCCAGGTAATCAAACAGCCCCAGCGTTACGCCAAGGAACGAACTTGCTACGGCGAAGTTTGAGAACACGACCAACAGCAGATCCAGGCTACGGCTGTTCAGTACGCCGCTCAGCGCCTGCACCAGCACATCGATGTTACCGCCCTTCTGCGCAATACCGATAAACTCCGGACGCGGAATGTTACCCATTGTCCCCAGCAACCACACCACGTACAGCGCCAGTGCCAGCAACGTGCCATACACCAGGCATTTCACGATGGTACGAGGATCTTTGCCATAGTATTTCATCAGGCTTGGAACGTTGCCGTGATAGCCAAATGAGGCCAGACAGAATGGCAGCGTCATCAGCAGGTAAGGCATGTACGAAGTATTTGCTTCTGCGACGTTCAGCAGCGTAGCGGGCTGCACGTGCCCAAGCAGGCTACCGAAGGTCAGGAAGAAGGTAATCACTTTTGCACCCAGTACGATAGCCGTCATTCGGCTCACCGCTTTGGTGCTTAACCAGACGATAAAGGCCACCAGCAGCGCAAAGCCAAAACCGGCTGCCCGTGCCGGAACGTTCAGCGACATCTCGCTAAAGGTGTGATGCAGAATCGAACCACTCGCAGAGATATACGCGTAGGTCAGGATGTAGAGTACAAAGGCAATGGAAATGCCGTTCACTACGTTCCAGACGTTGCCCAGCAGATCTTTGGTGATGGTGTCAAAGCTTGAACCAATGCGGTAGTTGAGGTTCGCTTCAAGGATCATCAGCCCCGAATGCAGCATACAGAACCAGGTAAAAACCAGCGCCGCCAGCGACCAGAAGAACCAGCTGCCCGCCATCACCACAGGCAGAGAGAACATGCCTGCACCGATAATGGTGCCGCCGATAATTACCACACCGCCAATGAGTGACGGTCGGGTTGCTGTGGTCGTGAGTGTTGCCATGCGGGCCAGTCTCCAGGAAATTCATTCATCCGATAACGTGACGCACTGTACCAGTACACGAGTACAAATGGAATAAAAAAAGCCCCAATCATCAAGATCGGGGCTGTATATTTTACTTTACGTCAATAAACGCAGGTTTTTACGCGGCGATTATGCGTCACGACGACGGCTGCTGCCGTTGTCATCACGACGCGGAGCGCGCGGAGCACCATTGTCATCACGACGCTGACCGCGATGGCCTTCGCGACGTTCGCCGGAGAAGCGACGACCTTCGCCACCACGACCGCCTTCACGACGTTCGCCACCGAAACCACGACCACCGCCACGACGCTCACCGCCACGGTCCGGACGCGGTTGCGCGTCGCCCAGCAGCTGCATGTTCATCGGTTTGTTCAGGATGCGGGTGCGAGTAAAGTGCTGCAGTACTTCGCCCGGCATACCTTTCGGCAGTTCGATAGTGGAGTGAGAGCCAAACAGCTTGATGTTACCGATGTAACGGCTGCTGATGTCGCCTTCGTTGGCAATCGCGCCCACGATGTGACGAACTTCAACACCATCATCACGGCCCACTTCAATGCGGTACAGTTCCATATCGCCAACGTCACGACGCTCGCGACGCGGACGGTCTTCACCACCACGCTCCGGACGATCGCCACGCGGACCACGATCGTTACGATCGCCACGACGTTCGAAACGATCGTCACGGTCACGGAACTCACGCTTCGGACGCATCGGTGCATCCGGCGGCAGGATCAGCGGACGTTCGCCCTGTGCCATCTTCAGCAGAGCGGCAGCCAGCGTTTCCACATCCATCTCTTCGCCTTCAGCGGTCGGCTGAATTTTCGCGAGCAGTGCACGGTACTGGTCAAGATCGCTGCTTTCCAGCTGCTGCTGTACTTTCGCGGCGAATTTCTCCAGACGGCGTTTGCCCAGCAGTTCTGCGTTCGGCAGTTCTACTTCCGGAATGGTCAGCTTCATCAGACGTTCGATGTTACGCAGCAGACGACGCTCGCGGTTCTCAACAAACAGCAGCGCACGGCCAGCACGACCCGCACGGCCGGTACGACCGATACGGTGAACGTAAGATTCGGTATCCATCGGGATATCGTAGTTAACGACCAGGCTGATACGCTCAACGTCCAGGCCACGTGCCGCAACGTCGGTTGCGATCAGGATGTCCAGACGACCGTCTTTCAGACGATCCAGGGTCTGCTCACGCAGGGACTGGTTCATGTCACCGTTCAGTGCAGCGCTGTTGTAACCGCTACGCTCCAGGGCTTCAGCCACTTCCAGGGTCGCGTTTTTGGTACGAACGAAGATAATCGCCGCATCAAAATCTTCTGCTTCCAGGAAACGAACCAGCGCTTCGTTTTTACGCATGCCGTACACAGTCCAGTAGCTCTGGCTGATGTCCGGGCGAGTGGTTACGCTTGACTGAATGCGCACTTCCTGCGGCTCTTTCATGAAGCGGCGGGTAATGCGACGGATAGCTTCCGGCATAGTTGCAGAGAACAGTGCGGTCTGATGACCGTCCGGGATCTCCGCCATAATGGTTTCTACGTCTTCGATGAAGCCCATGCGCAGCATTTCGTCAGCTTCATCCAGCACCAGACCGCTCAGTTTGGAGAGATCCAGGGTGCCACGTTTCAGGTGATCCAGCAGACGACCCGGCGTACCGACGACGATCTGCGGCCCCTGGCGCAGTGCGCGCAGCTGCACGTCATAACGCTGGCCGCCGTACAGGGCAACCACGTTTACGCCGCGCATATGTTTAGAGAAGTCCGTCATTGCTTCAGCAACCTGAACCGCCAGTTCGCGGGTCGGTGCCAGCACCAAAATTTGTGGTGCTTTCAGTTCCGGATCAAGATTGTTAAGCAGCGGAAGAGAGAACGCTGCAGTTTTTCCGCTCCCGGTCTGGGCCATACCCAGAACGTCGCGGCCGCCCAGCAGATGCGGGATACACTCTGCCTGGATCGGGGATGGTTTTTCGTAACCCAGATCGTTGAGTGCTTCAAGGATAGTTGGTTTCAGACCCAGATCTGCAAAAGTGGTTTCGAATTCAGCCATGTAGTACGTGTGCCTCAATATGAATGGCGGCCAGTCTACATAACTCATCGTGAAAAATTACGGCAATTTTCATTGAAAAGTGTGAACCGGCTCAAATTAGTTGAATTAACGAACAATAAAGCCCTCACCCGTTAAGGTGATGGCAATCAAAAAGATTTCGGGCTGATTTGTTCGTCAGCTATTGCTGGTCCGATTCTGCCAGGTCATCTTGCTCCTGGCCCAAGAGCGACAATTCCAACAATGCGTATCGGTGCTCAACAAAGTTATGAACGTTGTTAGCAACCGCCAGTTTGAACAGTGCCGTAGCGCTGTCCTTATCCCCCAGACTTAGGTAGTACTTACCTAAATAGAAGTTGGTTTCACTGAGATGCTCAGCGAGCGAGGTGTTATCCGTTGCGTCCGCCTTCAGTTTTTCCATCAGCGTTGCTTCGCTAATGTCACCGAGGTAGAACTCGACAATGTTCCATCCCCATTGTTCTTTATCCGACTTCTCGAAGCGCTGTTTCAGTGCTTCACGTGCCTGCTTCTCATCGAGCTTCCGCTCAACGATGTAAAGCCACAGGCTTCGGAAAGGATCATTGGGATCGTCTTGATAAAACGCCAGCAGATCATCTTGCGCTAACTTAGTGCGACCGCCGTAATACAGTGCGATGCCGCGATTTAAGTACGCGTAATTGTAAGTTGGATCAAGCTCAAGTACAGAATCAAACGCTTCATAAGCAGCATCAAAATTGCCTGCCTGCGTTAAATAAATGCCTAAGTAATTGAATACTTCAGGCATATCCGGTCGAATGGCCAGCGCTTGTGAAAAATCATTACGCGCTAGTGCCCTCAGACCGAGACTATCATACAACACTCCGCGCTCATATAAAAGCTGTGCGCGTTCGTCATCGGTTAAAGCCCGACTGGCAAGAATTTGTTCCATGCGTGCCAGAATCACTTCTTGCTGTAAAGTCGGTTGCAGTGGCACTGCGAGGACTTCACTCTTCCGCCAGGAGGAATTACTGCATCCTGCCAGCGTGAGTGCTGTCGCAACGAAACACCAGCGCAAAAAAGGCTTCATTTCCCACTCCCGAAGACAACAATTGGATGAACGTCCTGTTCCCCGGTTGCTAACAAGGCATCCTGCCGGGTCAATACGCCCTCTGCCGAAGCAGAGGGCAAATGGCAACCTTACTCGCCCTGTTCCGCGGCCGGAGCTTCCGGCGCGGCAGCAGGCTGAGACTGCTCGGTTGCTTCTTTGATGCTCAGACGTACGCGGCCCTGGCGATCGACTTCCAGAACTTTAACCGGTACTTCCTGGCCCATCTGCAGGTAATCGGTCACTTTCTCTACGCGCTTATCAGCGATCTGAGAGATGTGAACCAGACCTTCTTTACCGCCACCGATGGCAACGAACGCGCCAAAGTCAACGATACGGGTCACTTTACCATTATAGATACGACCTACTTCGATCTCTGCAGTAATTTCTTCGATACGACGAATCGCGTGCTGCGCTTTGTCGCCATCGGTTGCTGCGATCTTCACGGTACCGTCATCTTCGATTTCGATGGTGGTGCCGGTTTCTTCGGTCAGGGCACGGATAACAGAACCGCCTTTACCGATAACGTCTTTGATCTTGTCCGGATTGATCTTGATGGTGTGAATACGCGGAGCGAATTCAGAGATATCACCGCGCGGTGCGTTGATAGCCTGTTCCATCACGCCCAGGATGTGCAGACGTGCACCTTTAGCCTGGTTCAGAGCAACCTGCATGATCTCTTTGGTGATACCTTCAATTTTGATATCCATCTGCAGCGCAGAGATACCTTCGCGGGAACCCGCTACTTTGAAGTCCATATCGCCCAGGTGATCTTCGTCGCCCAGGATGTCAGACAGAACAACAAAGTTGTCGCCTTCTTTCACCAGACCCATCGCGATACCCGCAACGGCGGCTTTCACCGGAACGCCCGCGTCCATCAGTGCCAGAGAAGCACCACACACGGAAGCCATGGAAGAAGAACCGTTAGATTCGGTGATTTCGGAAACCACACGAACGGTGTACGGGAATTCATCCGCAGTCGGCATCACTGCCAGCACACCACGTTTCGCCAGACGACCGTGACCAATTTCACGACGCTTCGGCGAACCAACCATACCGGTCTCACCAACGGAGTACGGAGGGAAGTTGTAGTGGAACAGGAAGCTGTCAGTACGCTCGCCCATGATTTCGTCGATGATCTGTGCATCGCGGGCAGTACCCAGCGTTGCGGTGACCAGCGCCTGAGTTTCACCACGGGTGAACAGTGCGGAACCGTGAGTACGCGGCAGCACGCCAGTACGGACGTCCAGACCACGGATCATGTCTTTTTCACGACCATCGATACGCGGTTCGCCGGCCAGAACGCGGCTACGAACGACGTTTTTCTCGATAGCGTGCAGAATTTCGCCGAGCTCGTTAGCGTCCAGCGCTTCGTCTTCAGCAACCAGGGTCGCGATAACTTCAGATTTGATAGCATCAACCTGAGCGTAACGTTCCTGTTTGTCGGTGATGCGGTAAGCATCGCTCAGACGGGATTCAGCCAGGGCTGCAACGCGCGCGTTCAGTGCAGCGTCAACCACTTCCGGCTGCCAGTCCCAACGCGGTTTACCGGCTTCTTTCACCAGATCGTTGATGTTCTGGATAACAATCTGCTGCTGCTCGTGGCCAAAGACCACCGCGCCCAGCATCTGATCTTCGCTCAGCAGTTCAGCTTCGGATTCAACCATCAGGACAGCGGCTTCAGTACCGGCAACAACCAGATCCAGTTTGCTGGAAACCAGCTCTTCTTTGGTTGGGTTCAGTACGTACTGGTCGTTGATGTAACCAACGCGAGCAGCACCGATTGGGCCGTTGAACGGAATGCCGGACAGAGACAGCGCGGCGGAAGCACCGATCATCGCCACGATATCCGGGTTAACCTGCGGGTTAACGGAAACCACGGTCGCGATAACCTGAACTTCGTTCACGAAACCTTCCGGGAACAGCGGGCGAACCGGGCGGTCAATCAGACGCGCGATCAGGGTTTCGCCTTCGCTCGGACGGCCTTCACGACGGAAGAAACCACCCGGGATTTTACCGGCAGCGTAGGTACGCTCCTGGTAGTTAACGGTCAGCGGGAAGAAGTCCTGACCCGGTTTAGCTTTTTTCTGGCCAACAACGGTAACGAATACCGCGGTGTCATCCATATTAACCATGACAGCAGCCGTTGCCTGGCGTGCCATCATGCCGGTTTCCAGAGTGACGGTATGTTGGCCGTACTGGAATTTACGAACGATCGGATTAAGCAAAATAATATCCTTTACGTAGTTAAGGGGCAGCAAACCGCTTCGGGTATACCGCCCCATGCACCCGATCCTCTTGCATCCTCGCGACTAATGACAACCCTAACCCGTCACGGGTGAAGCCTCTCATTAGCCGCGCGAACCTCTGCAATGAAGATCATTTAAAGCAACAATACATTAGTTTCCAGTGAATTGCTGCCATCGGCTTGAAAAAAGGGGCCATGAAGGCCCCTCTTTTTTGAAACTCGCCAGACTTAGCGACGCAGACCCAGACGCTCGATCAGCGCGGTGTAGCGTGCAACATCTTTACGTTTCAGGTAGTCGAGCAGTTTACGACGCTGAGAAACCATACGCAGCAGACCACGACGGCTGTGGTGATCTTTTTTGTGCTCTGCAAAGTGGCCCTGCAGGTGGTTGATCTGAGCAGTCAGCAGAGCTACCTGAACTTCGGTAGAACCGCTGTCGTTTGCACCACGACCGAACTCGGAAACGATTTGAGCTTTAGCTTCAACGCTTAGAGACATTTTGAACTCCAGAATTAAAAAGAAAGAAAGGGTGCCGATCTCTAATTCAGCCACCCCAGGTGTAACGCCAAATCAATTGTTAAACAATTGAACGAGCGTTAAGCCGCAATATTCTACTCGTAGCCATCATTGATCGCAAGATGAGTGGATTATTGCGGGTATTCAACAACCAGACGACGCGGTGCCACACGGCCCTCATCGTCGATTTCGCCCATACCGATGAACGCTTCTTCTTCACCTTCGGTGACGCGAACCAGACCTTCCGATGGCGCCTGCGAGGCACGAACCGGTTGGCCATTCTTAAAGTACGCGGCAACTACCGTCGGGATGTTCACCCGTGGGAAGTCGGATGCCGGGCTGTCCATCGGCATCAGCAGCGGATCCAGCAGCTCTGCCGCCGGTATCGCCTGCTGCTCTGCCTGCTCGACCAGCTCACGCAGCTGCTCGAGCGTCACCATCCGCTCAACCGGATATTTGCTGACTGCCAGACGGCGCAGGTAAATAACGTGCGCTCCGCAGCCGAGCTTTTCACCTAAATCGTCAATAATGGTACGAATGTAGGTGCCCTTCGAGCAGTGGATTTCAAGCTCCAGCTCATTCCCCTCATGGCGAATAAACAGCAGCTCGTAGACGGTGATCGGCCGGGCTTCGCGCGGTACTTCAATACCCTGGCGGGCGTATTCGTACAGCTTTTTACCCTGATACTTCAGCGCGGAATACATCGAGGGTACCTGCTCGGTATTGCCACGAAAACTTTCCAGCGCTTCTGCCAACTGCGCGTCATTAAACGTCACCGGACGCTCCTGGACGATTTGACCGTCGGCATCGGAGGTATCGGTACGCTGGCCCAGACGGGCAATCACGCGATAGCGTTTATCAGAGTCCAGCAGGTACTGGGAAAACTTGGTCGCTTCGCCCAGGCAGATCGGCAGCATGCCGGTTGCTAATGGGTCCAGCGCACCAGTATGTCCGGCACGGTTGGCGTTATAGATACGCTTCACCTTTTGCAGAACATCATTGCTGGACGCGCCCTGCGGTTTATCCAGCAGCAGCACGCCATGCACATCGCGACCACGACGACGAGGACGACTCATCAGTCCTCCTTGCTGTCGTCCGGGTTCACACGACGTTCATCGTCATGTTTCACCACGCTGGTCACCAGGTTAGACATACGCATACCTTCGACCAGCGAGTTGTCGTAGAAGAAGGTCAGCTCAGGCACAATGCGCAGGCGCATGGCTTTGCCGAGCAGAGAACGGATGAAACCAGACGCTTCCTGCAGGGCTTTAATCCCCGCTTTCACCGCTTCTTCATCTTTGTCGTTCAGGAAAGTCACGAACACTTTGGCATAGGCCAGATCGCGGGACATCTCAACACCGGAAACGGTGGTCATCATGCCCAGACGCGGATCTTTAATTTCGCGCTGCAGGATGATTGCGATCTCTTTTTGCATCTCCTGGGCCACGCGCTGCGGGCGACCAAATTCTTTCGCCATAATAAATTCTCCAGACAAAAAAGGGGCCAGAAGCCCCTTTTAAAATTAACTGCCGGGGGCGCGAGGCGATCCCGGCTTACCATCAGCAATTACGCAATAGTACGCTGGATCTCGATGATTTCGAATACTTCGATCATATCGCCAACGCGAACGTCGTTGTAGTTCTTAACACCGATACCACATTCCATGCCGTTACGGACTTCGTTAACGTCATCTTTGAAGCGGCGCAGGGATTCCAGCTCGCCTTCATAGATAACCACGTTGTCGCGCAGTACGCGGATCGGGTTGTGGCGTTTAATGAGACCTTCGGTAACCATACAGCCCGCGATCGCACCGAATTTCGGTGATTTGAACACGTCACGAACTTCAGCCAGACCAATGATCTGCTGTTTCAGTTCCGGAGACAGCATGCCGCTCATTGCCGCTTTAACTTCGTCGATCAGGTTATAGATGACGGAGTAGTAACGCAGATCCAGGCTTTCAGCATCGATAACTTTACGCGCAGAAGCATCAGCACGTACGTTGAAGCCAACCAGGATAGCGTTGGAAGCTGCTGCCAGGGTTGCGTCGGTTTCGGTGATACCACCTACGCCAGAACCGATGATCTTCACTTTAACTTCGTCGGTAGACAGTTTCAGCAAGGAGTCGGAAATCGCTTCGACAGAACCCTGAACGTCAGCTTTCAGAACGACGTTCACTTCGTGAACTTCGCCTTCGGTCATGTTGGCGAACATGTTCTCGAGTTTAGATTTCTGCTGACGAGCCAGCTTAACTTCACGGAATTTGCCCTGACGATACAGTGCAACTTCACGCGCTTTCTTCTCGTCACGAACCACGGTCACTTCATCACCCGCAGCCGGAACACCGGACAGACCGAGGATTTCAACCGGAATAGACGGACCCGCTTCCAGCACTTCCTGACCCAGTTCGTTACGCATTGCACGAACGCGGCCGTATTCGAAGCCACACAGAACGATGTCGCCTTTGTTCAGCGTACCTTCGCGAACCAGAACGGTTGCCACCGGACCACGACCTTTATCCAGGAAGGATTCGATGACTGCACCGCTTGCCATACCTTTGCGAACCGCTTTCAGCTCCAGAACTTCAGCCTGCAGCAGGATAGCGTTCAGCAGGTCATCAATACCGGTACCTGCTTTTGCAGATACTGGGATGAACTGCGCTTCGCCGCCCCACTCTTCCGGCATAACGCCGTACTGAGACAGTTCGTTTTTAACGCGATCCAGGTCAGCTTCCGGTTTATCGATTTTGTTGACTGCAACTACCAGAGGCACCTGCGCCGCTTTCGCGTGCTGGATTGCTTCAATGGTCTGCGGCATCACGCCATCGTCAGCCGCGACAACCAGAACCACGATATCCGTCGCCTGAGCACCACGAGCACGCATAGAGGTAAACGCGGCGTGGCCCGGGGTATCCAGGAAGGTGATCATGCCGTTATCGGTTTCTACGTGGTAAGCACCGATGTGCTGGGTAATACCACCCGCTTCACCGGAGGCCACCTTCGTGGAACGAATGTAGTCAAGCAGAGAGGTTTTACCGTGGTCAACGTGACCCATGATGGTCACAACCGGTGCACGCGGTTCAGCCGCAGCGCCAGTATCACGGTCGCTCATTACGGCTTCTTCCAGCTCGTTCTCACGACGCAGGATAACCTTGTGACCCATCTCTTCTGCAACCAGCTGTGCCGTTTCCTGGTCGATAACCTGGTTGATGGTCGCCATTGCGCCCAGCTTCATCATCGCTTTGATGACCTGAGAGCCTTTAACCGCCATCTTGTTGGCCAGATCGCCAACGGTGATGGTTTCGCCGATCACAACGTCACGGTTAACGGCCTGAGCCGGCTTCTGGAAGCCCTGCTGCAGAGCGGAACCTTTACGCTTACCACCTTTACCGCCGCGAACCGCTGCACGAGCTTCTTCACGGTCAGCTTTGGATTCAGCGTGCTTGTTGCCTTTCTTCTGAGGACGAGCCGCTTTTGATGCTGTGCGAGCACGACCACGACCACCTTCAACTTCACGGTCGTTTTCATCTTCAGCCTGGCGAGCATGCTGGGAAGTGGTAACGTGATAATCGCTCTTATCTTCTTCCACTTTTTCCTGCTCAGCCCAGGCACCCGCATTCTCTTCGGCCATACGGCGAGCTTCTTCCGCTACGCGAGCTGCTTCAGCTTCAAGCTTGCGACGCGCTTCTTCTTCTGACTTACGCTTCAGCTCAGCAGCTTCGTTTTCACGGCGAGCTTTTTCAGTCAGGGCGGCTTTGGTTTTTTCGTCGATTTGTTGATTGCTCACTTTGTCTTTTTCCGCTGCTTCACGTTTAGCCTTGTCGGCGGCGTCACGCTTCGCTTGTTCTGCGGCCTCACGTTCAGCTTTAAGTTGCGCCTCGCGCTTAGCAGTTTCTTCTGCTTCACGACGGGCTTTTTCTTCCGCTTCACGCTGCGCTTCTTCTTCTGCCGCGAGACGCTCAGCTTCTTGCGGATCACGTTTCACAAAGGTGCGTGTTTTGCGGACTTCGATCTGTACCGATTTACTTTTACCACCGGTACCCTGAACGCTCAACGTGCTGCGCGTTTTACGCTGCAACGTCAGTTTGTCAGGTGCTGAACCGTGTTCACGGTTCAGGTGTGCTAACAGGGTTTGTTTCTCTTGCGCGGTCACAGAGTCATCAGCCTTCTTCGGGATGCCTGCATCAGCAAATTGCTGTACCAGGCGGTCCACTGAGGTCTGAATCTCTGCGGCCAGCGATTTTACGGTTACATCTGTCATGCTGTTCCTTCCTGCTACAGTTTATTACGCTTCGTCGCCGAACCAGCAAATGTTGCGTGCGGCCATGATGAGTTCACCCGCTTTCTCGTCGGTCATCCCTTCGATATCAGACAGGTCATCAACGCCTTGTTCAGCGAGATCTTCCAGCGTACAAACACCACGGGCAGCCAGTTTGAAGGCCATTGCACGATCCAGACCTTCAAGGTTCAGCAGATCGTCAGCCGGTTTCTTATCACCGAGGCTTTCTTCCTGGGCCAGCGCCAGAGTAGTCAGTGCGTTTTTCGCACGTTCACGGAGAGCTTCTACGGTCTGTTCGTCCAGGCCGTCAATTTCCAGCAGCTCTTTGATTGGCACATAGGCCAGTTCTTCCAGCGTGGAGAAGCCTTCTTCTACCAGCACTGTTGCGAAATCTTCATCAATATCAAGATATTTGGTGAAGGTATCGATAGCAGCGTGCGCTTCTGCCTGATGCTTCGCCTGCAGGTCGTCAACGGTCATCACGTTGAGTTCCCAGCCGCTCAGCTGCGATGCCAGACGCACGTTCTGACCGTTACGGCCGATAGCCTGCGCCAGGTTGCCCGCTTCAACAGCGATGTCCATGGTGTGTTTGTCTTCGTCAACGACGATAGACGCCACATCCGCCGGAGCCATAGCGTTGATAACGAACTGCGCCGGATTGTCGTCCCACAGTACGATATCGATACGCTCGCCGCCCAGTTCGGTAGAAACCGCCTGAACACGAGCACCGCGCATACCAACGCAAGCACCGACCGGATCGATACGCTTGTCGTTAGTTTTTACCGCGATTTTCGCACGGGAGCCAGGATCGCGAGCAGCCGCTTTAATCTCGATAACTTCTTCGCCGATTTCCGGCACTTCGATGCGGAACAGTTCGATCAGCATCTCAGGTTTTGAACGGGTCACGAACAGCTGCGCACCGCGCGCTTCAGGACGTACCGAGTACAGTACGCCGCGAATGCGGTCGCCCGGACGGAAGTTTTCACGCGGCAGCATGTCTTCACGCAGGATAACGGCTTCAGCGTTGCTACCGAGATCCAGGGAAATGTTGTCACGGTTCACTTTCTTCACCACGCCGGTGATGATTTCACCTTCGTGCTCACGGAACTGATCGACCACCATCGCGCGCTCAGCTTCACGTACTTTCTGTACGATAACCTGTTTTGCGGTCTGGGTAGTGATACGGTCGAAAGTGACGGATTCGATCTGATCTTCAACGTACTCACCCACGTTCAGGCTTTCGTCTTCGTAGCGTGCTGCTTCGAGGGTGATTTCTTTCGTCGGCTGGGTCACTTCTTCAACGATAACCCAACGGCGGAAGGTGTCGAAGTCGCCGCTTTTGCGATCGATCTCTACGCGAACGTCAATTTCCTGTTCGTATTTTTTCTTTGTTGCCGTTGCCAGTGCACTCTCCAGCGCTTCGAAAATTTTCTCACGCGGCAGCGCTTTCTCGTTGGAAACGGCTTCAACAACAGCCAAAATTTCTTTGTTCATCGGGGCCTTTCACCTCAATCCAGACTGTTAAAAGTGGGGAACCAGGTTCGCCTTCTGGATGTTACTCAGCGCGAACACTTCATCTTTGCCTTCGACAGTTACTGTTATCATTTCACCGTCAACCGCTTTAATGATGCCCTGCCATTTGCGACGGTTCTGTACCGCCATACGCAGGACCAGTGTGGCCTCTTCACCCAGGAAACGCGTGTAGTGTTCCGCGGTGAACAGAGGACGGTCGAGACCTGGAGAAGACACTTCCAGGTTGTAGGCAACAGTAATGGGATCTTCGACGTCCATTACCGCGCTGACCTGGTGACTGACATCAGCACAATCATCAACGTTGATGCCATTTTCACTATCTATATAGATACGCAGCGTCGAAGTGCGGCTGCGAACAAATTCGATGCCGACCAGCTCGAAACCCAAAGCTTCAACCGGTGCAGTGAGCATCTCAGTTAATTTTTGCTCTAATGTGGACAAACCCACCCCCAAGACATAAAAAAAGGGCGTAAAGCCCAGTTATTCTGTAGTCAGATAACAAAAAACCCCGATAAATCGGGGCTTTAGATAACTGAACCCTATAACCGCTGACGCGGTCTGGAACATTTTCCAGGAGATTTCTTTCAAATCCAGCTACGAAGCCCTATGTCTTCACAGTATATTTGAAAAAAATCTCAATGGGAAAATGGTTGCGGGGGCCGGATTTGAACCGACGACCTTCGGGTTATGAGCCCGACGAGCTACCAGGCTGCTCCACCCCGCGCCTGAAACGTGGCATATTTTACTCATCTTGAGTAAAAAGTGCAAATACTGCTGGGATTTGGTACCGAGGACGGGACGTTAAATCGGCTTGCAGTATATTGAAAAATGCCCCCTGGTGTCAACCTTATCCGCGCGGCTTTTTTCCGCATAGATCCGCTATGCTTATGCAGATACATTTTTGCGGTCAGGAAGAAAATCTCAAGAAAAATTCGGGAACCCCTTCCTGTTCCACATAAAAAATGATTAAATGAAAACTCACTAAAATTGCATAAACATGCAATTACGAATTCATAATGATTCCATCATAGTCTGGCGAGCAGGGTTTTACTTATGACGACGATTCTCAAGCATCTTCCAACAGGCCAACGCGTTGGCATCGCTTTCTCCGGTGGGCTGGACACCAGTGCTGCGCTGCTGTGGATGCGCAAAAAAGGCGCGGTTCCCTATGCCTATACCGCTAATCTGGGGCAACCCGACGAAGATGACTATGACGCTATTCCACACCGTGCGATGGAATATGGCGCTGAGAACGCCCGCTTAATCGACTGCCGCAAACAGCTGGTCGCCGAAGGTATTGCCGCCATTCAGTGTGGCGCATTCCATAACACCACCGGCGGTCTGACCTACTTCAACACCACTCCTCTGGGCCGTGCCGTGACGGGTACCATGCTCGTTGCCGCGATGAAAGAAGACGGCGTGAACATCTGGGGCGACGGTAGCACCTATAAAGGCAACGACATTGAGCGCTTCTACCGCTATGGTCTGCTGACCAACGCCGAGCTGCAGATTTACAAACCGTGGCTCGATACCGACTTCATCGACGAGCTCGGTGGTCGTCTGGAAATGTCTGAGTTTATGATTGCCTGCGGTTTCGACTACAAAATGTCGGTTGAGAAAGCCTACTCGACCGACTCCAACATGCTGGGTGCCACCCACGAAGCCAAAGACCTGGAGTTTCTCAACTCCAGCGTGAAAATCGTGAACCCGATTATGGGCGTGAAGTTCTGGGATGAGAATGTCAAAATCGCCGCAGAAGAAGTCACCATCCGCTTTGAGCAGGGGCATCCGGTCGCGCTGAACGGCAAAACCTTCAGCGATGACGTACAGCTGATGCTGGAAGCTAACCGCATCGGTGGTCGTCACGGTCTGGGCATGAGCGACCAGATTGAGAACCGTATCATTGAAGCGAAAAGCCGTGGTATTTACGAAGCGCCGGGGATGGCGCTGCTGCACATCGCCTACGAGCGTCTACTGACCGGTATCCACAACGAAGATACCATTGAGCAGTACCACGCCCACGGTCGCCAGCTGGGTCGTCTGCTGTATCAGGGTCGCTGGTTCGATCCTCAGGCACTGATGCTGCGTGATTCACTGCAGCGTTGGGTGGCAAGCGCCATCACCGGCGAAGTCACGCTTGAGCTGCGTCGCGGTAACGACTATTCCATTCTGAATACCGTCTCTGATAACCTGACCTACCAGGCCGAACGTCTGACCATGGAGAAAGGCGACTCCGTGTTCTCACCGGACGATCGTATTGGCCAGTTGACCATGCGTAACCTCGATATCATCGACACGCGGGCAAAACTGTTTGGTTACAGCCAGACCGGCCTGCTCTCGACCTCAGCCGGCAATGGCCTGCCGCAGGTTGAGAATCTGGAACACAGCGACAAGAAATAAGCGGGTCGTACTCCGCCCAGGGCTGATACGTGAAAGCGTGTCAGCCTTGTGCATTTTTAAACAACAAAAAGTTTGCGACCTCACGGAACGTAACTAAAATGTTATGCTTGCCATTTTCACGCGGGTAATTCGGTCTATAATTTTTCATCAACTGACTTTCATTTATTTCATGAGGCATTCATGCAAATCTGTCCTCCAACCAGACCCGAGCAGGCTATCTCTCGTCTGATTAACACACTTTTGCCGCATGCGACACCCATGAATATTCCTTCTCGTAAGCGAA
This sequence comes from Yokenella regensburgei, assembly GCF_003634235.1. Taxonomy (NCBI): domain Bacteria; kingdom Pseudomonadati; phylum Pseudomonadota; class Gammaproteobacteria; order Enterobacterales; family Enterobacteriaceae; genus Yokenella; species Yokenella regensburgei. The sequence continues at coordinate 642,731 of NZ_RBIZ01000004.1, forward strand.
TTACATGGAAACAGAAAGAAGAGGCAAATTTATATATTTTCCTTGAGGGTGAGCTCTCTATTCTTCGCACCTCTGATAATCTGGTGTTGGTCACCGTCTACGAACCCCATCTGTTTGGTGTCGCGGAAATGTTTCAACCTTTACGCAGCCACGCACTACGTCCGGAAGTGAAATCGACGATATTACGTATTGAGGCCAGCAAGGCCAAAGCTATCTTTCGTGAAGAGAACCTTTGGGAGGACGTGACAGCACTACTCTCCTATCACACGGCGTATATGGGATACCGTGACGATCTGGTACTCCAACAGCGCACCTACTCGGTGATACGTAATCATCTACTGGAAATGATCCTCCTGCCGGAAGAGACACGTATGCGGGTTTCTATTCTGGAATATATACAAGATCGCACACATTTATCCCGCAGCAGTGTCCTGAATGTATTATCCGCACTAAAGAAAGGGGAATATATTGATTTTATCCGCGGCGGATATTTACGTAGCATTAAGTTATTACCTGAAAAGTTTTGACATATTATTAAATGCGCATGGATGCCATTTAAATTTAAACAAAACAATGATTACCCTCTCACATATTTAGCTTTATCGTAGCGGCCTGAAATAATTACATTTTCATTCTTTGACCATCCCACATTATGGTCCAACAGGATTCGCTATGAAAAAAACACTCGTTGCATTACTCGTCTTAAATTCCTGCGCGGTTTCTACCGCTTTCGCTGCTGCTGACGCCGGCACCTGGTACGGCGGTGCTAAACTGGGCTGGTCGCATTATTTCGACGCCAGCGGTAACGGCAACTTCAACGATTCTCTGCAGGGTGCCTCCGACTTTAATACCGACAGCGACAACGTTGGCGGCGGTGTATTCGGCGGCTACCAGATCAACAACTGGCTGGCGGTTGAAGGTGGCTATGACTACCTCGGCAATATGCAGGTGAACGGTAATAACGGTGTAAACGGCGGCAAAATGAAGAGCCAGGGCCTGCAGCTGTCAATGAAAGCCAGCTACGCCATTAATGACGCCTGGGACATCTACGGTCGTGCGGGTGCCATGGGCTACCGTGCTGAATCTGATGTTGCCGGTCACAACAACTTCGAAACCGGTGTACGTCCTCTGGCTGCGGTAGGTACCGAGTATGCGTTCACCCCAGCTCTGGCCGGTCGCCTGGAATACCAGTGGGTCAGCAATGTAGGTAACTCCAATCAGATTGGCATCAGCGCTGACTCCAGCACCGTAACCGCTGGCATCGTTTACCGCTTCGGTCAGAACGAGGAAACGCCAGTGGTTGCCCCGGCACCGACTCCGGCGCCGGTTGTCGCTGAAACTAAAACCTTCAACCTGAAATCTGACGTCATGTTTGCCTACGACTCAGCAACGCTGACGCAGGAAGGCAAAATGGCCGTTGCCCAGCTGTACCAGTCCCCAGAACTGCAGGCAGCAAAAGACAAATCCACGATGGTTATTGGTTACAGCGACCGTACCGGTTCCGCAGCCTACAACCAGCAACTCTCCGCTGAACGTGCACAGGCCGTCGCCGAAGCGCTTATCGAGCAGGGTATGCCGGCAAATAACATCAGCACCGAAGGCCGTGGCGCCACTGAATCCGTTACCGGAACCCAGTGCGACAGCCTGACCGGCAGCGCGCTGAAAAGCTGCCTGGCACCGGACCGTCGCGTCGTTATCAATATCACAGGTCAGTAAGACGCCCTGCTTCGCGTAGGCATGCTTACGCATTTGGTTTTTGTTTGCCCGATTGTCAGTCGGGCTTTTTTATATCTGCGAGAAACAATGATGACAAATTCTGCTCTGAAAACCGGTATTCTGGCGATCGCCATGATCGCATCAACCAGCGCTTTCGCTGACGTTAATCTTCATGGCGAGGCCGGTGATAACTACACGAACCTGTCGGCCACCTTTGGCGGCTCCGAGCCGGGATTCACGTTCACCGGCAACTGGGCGCATAGTGATAACGACGGCGATGTCGCGGGTTTGGGTATGGGTTATAACTTCCTGCTGGGATCGATTATGGTCAACTTTGGCGGTAAGGCGATGTACCTGAACCCAAACAAAGGTAATGAAGGTTATGCCGTCGCATTGGGCGGTGGGGCAACCATCCCGCTTGGCGATCGTTTCGCGCTGTTCGGTGATTACTACTACTCACCGGACTCTCTGTCGAGTGGTGTAAAAGACTACACCGAAGCCGGCGCTGGCGCGCGTTTCCAGATCACCAAATCATTCAACGTGGAAGCGGGTTATCGTTATATCGATATGGAAGGGAAAGATGGTCACCAGGACAACGTGCTGGCCGATGGGGCCTATGCGGGGATGAACTTCAGCTTCTGACCATCATAAACCATGACCGGCCGCCCTGGCCGGTCTGGATGTATCACGATTTAAGCGTCAGCGGTTTTAACACCTGGCTTATCTTCTCAAGCCCAGGCTGATTACTTTCCTTCAAATAATGATCGTTCATCGCGGCAAGCTCATCGAGTTTGGTCAGCGCGGCGTACACGCTCTGCACTTCACTATTTCTCGCGTCCAGCACATCTTCCGGCCTGATATTCTGCAGATACTCAGTTTTAAGATCCTGCCTCAGGGTATTAATGCGCTGCGAGTTGTCGCGGTGACGGCCCTTCAGGCTGCTGTTTGCCTCTCCTGTCGGTGATGACACACTCTGGTTCACCACTGGTATCGACAACGATTTAATATCGTTGACCGTTTCCTGAGACTGGCTGCTACACCCTGCCAAAAAAAGGGCTCCTGATAACATCAACATTTGGTAATAACGCACGACCGGATCCTGCTTCAGCATAAAAAATATTCGGTAGCGAACATTATCTGTTTTGCCAGAGGTGGAGCCAGTACAGGTTTGTTTATTAATAAATGCCGGAATGGGATCGTTAAGGGGAAAATACAGACGAAAAAAAAGACGTCTTTCGACGTCTTTCTTCTGGAATATTGGTACCGAGGATGGGACTCGAACCCACAAGCCCGTTAGGGCACTACCACCTCAAGGTAGCGTGTCTACCAATTCCACCACCTCGGTACGACTTATAACTTAGTGCGGGATATCGCTGCTCGGCTGGGCCGGAGCTGCTGGCTGAGTCTGCTCGGTTTTCGCCGGTGCGCTCAGTGATTCCCACTCGCTTCCTTTGTTGGTCTTGTTGGTATTCAGGTTACCCAGAACCAGACTGATGATGAAGAACAGCGTCGCCAGTACTGCAGTCATACGGGTCATAAAGTTGCCTGAACCGCTGGAACCAAACAGTGTAGCGGAAGCACCTGCTCCGAAGGAGGCTCCCATATCAGCGCCTTTACCTTGCTGCAGCATGATCAGACCTACCAGGCCAACCGCTACAATAAGGAAAACTACTAAAAGAGCTTCGTACATAATCAACCTGTTCCTTGCGGGGATACCGCATGCCAATTGCTTCGACCAATAAAGCGGGACGTTTTAACGTTTCCCACTGAAGCGGGTGTGAATACTAACCAAAGCGAATAACCTTCGCAAGGGCAATTTCATCGCATTGTATCAAGTGCGGAAAAAAACAGCAAAAAGCACATCTTTGCTCATTAAAAAGGCGACTTACGCCGCCTTTTTAAGCACATAGCGCGGGGTGTTACACCGCTTTTACTGCATCAGCAATACGATGGGCAAACTCGCTGACCTGCGCTTCATCTTCGCCTTCCACCATCACGCGAATCAACGGCTCGGTGCCGGATTTACGCAGCAGTACACGGCCACGGCCAGCCAGCGCCGCTTCAACATCTGCCGTCACCTGTTTCACGGTTTCGTTTTCCAGCGGGTTCGCTGAGCCTGCGGTGTAACGTACATTCACCAGCAGCTGTGGGAACATTTTCATCCCGCTACACAGATCGTGCAGAGTCATGTGGTTACGCACCATCGCCGCCACCACCTGCAGGCTCGCCACGATACCGTCACCGGTCGTGGTCTGATCCAGCAGAATCACATGGCCGGAGTTTTCCGCGCCAATGCGCCAGCCTTTTTCCTGCAGCATTTCCAGCACGTAGCGGTCGCCCACTTTCGCACGGGCAAACGGAATACCCAGCTGCTTCAGCGCCAGCTCAAGGCCCATGTTGCTCATCAACGTGCCGACGGCTCCGCCGCGCAGCTGGCCCTGACGCAACCCTTCACGGGCAATGATATAGAGGATCTGGTCGCCATCGACCTTGTTACCCTGATGGTCAACCATGATGACGCGATCGCCGTCGCCATCATAAGCAATACCGAGGTCGGCTTTCTCAGCCACCACGCGCGCCTGCAGGGCACGTACATCGGTAGCCCCCACTTCTTCGTTAATGTTCAACCCATCCGGCTCGCAGCCCATGGTGATAACTTTCGCGCCCAGTTCGCGGAAAACGCTCGGCGCAATGTGGTAGGTCGCACCGTTTGCGCAGTCCACCACCACCTTAAGCGAAGCCAGGCTCAGCTCATTCGGGAAGGTCGCCTTACAGAATTCGATGTAACGTCCGGCGGCATCCACGATGCGACTGGCTTTACCCAGCTCGGCGGAATCAACACAGGTAATCTCTTTTTCGAGTTCAGCTTCGATAGCTTCTTCCACTTCATCCGGCAGTTTGGTGCCATCGATAGAGAAGAACTTGATGCCGTTGTCGTAATACGGGTTATGGGAAGCAGAAATAACGATCCCTGCTTCGGCACGGAAGGTGCGTGTCAGGTAAGCCACCGCCGGAGTCGGCATCGGGCCGGTGAAGGAGGCAGAAAGCCCCGCCGCCGCCAGGCCTGCTTCCAGTGCAGATTCCAGCATATAGCCAGAGATACGGGTGTCCTTACCGATAATCACCTTACGTGAGCCATGACGTGCCAGCACCTTCCCTGCCGCCCAGCCGAGCTTCAGAACAAAATCAGGTGTAATAGGCGCATCACCAACGCGACCACGGATCCCATCGGTACCAAAATATTTACGGTTACTCATAACGTTTATTTTCCCTTGCTGACAGCGTCGCTTCGACCACGCGCATCGCCTCTACCGTTTCTTTTACATCATGGACGCGAATGATTTGCGCACCCTGCATGGCGGCAATAACCGCGCAAGCCAGGCTGCCACTCAGACGTTCCGAAGGCCCTACGTTAAGCAGTTGCCCCACCATGGATTTACGCGACATCCCCACGAGCAACGGCAGATCAAAGTGGTGAAACTCGGACAGTCGTGCGAGCAATGCGTAATTGTGGGAGAGATTTTTACCGAAACCAAAGCCCGGGTCGAGCAACAATTTTTCTTTTGCGATACCGGCACGTTTACAGCGTTCGATCTGCTCAATAAAAAAGCGATTCACGTCGGCGTATACGTCATCGTAATGCGGCGCTTCCTGCATCGTTTTGGGCTGCCCTTGCATATGCATCAGACACACCGGTAAGCCGGTCTGTGCAGCAGCTTCGAGCGCGCCTGGTTCGCTCAGCGAGCGAATATCATTGATGATGTGCGCCCCCACGCGTGCCGATTCGCGGATAACTTCGGGTTTTGAGGTATCTACCGAAATCCAGACTTCAAAACGCTGGGCAATAGCTTCTACCACCGGAATAACCCGCTCAAGCTCCTCTTCTACGCTGACATCCGCCGCACCTGGGCGAGTGGACTCGCCGCCGATATCAACAATGGTTGCCCCGGCATTAATCATCAGGTTGGCGTGTTTTACCGCTTCAACCAGCGTGTTGTGCGTGCCGCCATCGGAGAACGAATCAGGAGTTACGTTGAGGATCCCCATCACATGAGGAAAATTGAGGTCGAGCGTGGTGCCCTGAGCGGTCAGCTTCATCGTCTTATCCATGCTTTTTTATGATTACTGGAATGAGAAAACCCCGGAGCAAGCCCCAGGGTTTTTGATAAGAAACGCAGTCATCAACAGCAGATAACTTATTTGTCACCCAACTGTTCTGACATGGTGTTGCCCGGCGTTGGCGTACGCGGTTCATCAACCGGACGTGGCGCACGCGGGGTGCCATTGTTGTCAGAATTGTTCGGCGTATTTGGATCTTCCCACCCTGCCGGAGCACGCACTTCGCGACGCGCCATCAGGTCATCGATCTGCGGAGCATCGATGGTCTCATATTTCATGAGCGCATCTTTCATCGAGTGCAGAATATCCATGTTATCGTTCAGGATCTGACGGGCGCGATTGTAGTTACGCTCAATCAGCGCTTTCACTTCCTGGTCGATGATACGAGCCGTTTCGTCAGACATGTGCTTCGCTTTCGCCACGCTACGTCCGAGGAACACTTCGCCTTCTTCTTCCGCATACAGCAGCGGACCGAGTTTGTCAGAGAAGCCCCACTGAGTGACCATGTTACGTGCCAGGTTAGTCGCGACTTTAATGTCGTTAGACGCACCGGTCGAAACGTGTTCCACACCGTAGATAATCTCTTCTGCCAGACGACCGCCGTACAGGGTGGAGATCTGACTTTCAAGCTTCTGACGACTGGCGCTGATAGCATCGCCTTCCGGCAGGAAGAAGGTCACACCCAGCGCGCGACCGCGCGGGATAATCGTCACTTTATGCACCGGATCGTGCTCCGGTACCAGACGACCAATAATCGCGTGACCCGCTTCGTGGTACGCCGTAGACTCTTTCTGCGCTTCCGTCATCACCATGGAGCGACGTTCCGCACCCATCATGATTTTGTCTTTCGCTTTTTCAAACTCAACCATCGACACAACGCGCTTGTTACCACGAGCGGCAAACAGCGCAGCTTCGTTGACGAGGTTTGCCAGATCCGCACCGGAGAAACCAGGAGTACCACGGGCAATGATTGCCGCATCGATATCCGGCGCCAGCGGTACACGGCGCATATGCACTTTCAGGATCTGCTCACGACCGCGAACGTCCGGCAGACCAACAACAACCTGACGGTCGAAACGACCTGGACGCAGCAGCGCAGGGTCCAGTACGTCAGGACGGTTAGTTGCCGCGATAACGATGATACCTTCGTTACCTTCAAAGCCGTCCATCTCAACCAGCATCTGGTTCAGTGTCTGCTCACGTTCATCGTGACCACCGCCAAGCCCAGCACCACGCTGACGACCCACGGCATCGATTTCATCGATGAAGATAATGCAAGGTGCCGCCTTCTTAGCCTGTTCGAACATGTCACGCACACGAGATGCACCAACACCAACGAACATTTCAACGAAGTCAGAACCTGAAATGGTGAAGAAAGGCACTTTCGCTTCGCCAGCAATCGCCTTCGCCAGCAGCGTTTTACCGGTACCTGGCGGGCCCACCATCAGGACACCTTTAGGAATTTTACCGCCCAGCTTCTGGAAACGGCTCGGCTCGCGCAGGTATTCAACCAGTTCCGCCACCTCTTCTTTCGCTTCGTCGCAACCGGCAACGTCAGCAAAGGTGGTTTTGATCTGATCTTCCGTCAGCATGCGGGCTTTGCTCTTGCCGAAGGACATCGCCCCCTTGCCGCCTCCGCCCTGCATTTGGCGCATGAAGAAGATCCAGACACCGATCAGCAGCAGCATCGGGAACCAGGAAATGAAGATAGAAGCCAGCAGGCTTGGTTCTTCCGGCGGTTCACCAACAACTTTGACGTTTTTGGTCAGCAGGTTATCAAGCAGCTTAGGATCGTTAACCGGAATGTAAGTCGTGTAACGGTTACTATCTTTCTTGGTAACGTTGATCTCACGTCCGTTGATACGCGCTTCGCGAACCTGGTCATTATTGACCTCTTGCAGGAAGGTTGAGTAATCCACCTTACGGCCGTTCGACTCGCTGGGCCCAAAGCTCTGGAATACTGACATCAGCACAACGGCAATGACCAGCCAGAGTATTAGGTTTTTCGCCATGTCACTCAAGGGATTAACCTCTTATTACAACTGTGTTAAAAACAGCGTCAGGATACTATATATCCAGTTTCTTTCAAAATTTCGCCTGAAATCCACCGTCTATCATTTTCGCCCGGTCGCTACAATGTACACTTCACGCGAACGTGCGCGGGAAGAGTCCGGCTTACGAACCTTCACTTTCGTAAACAGGGAGCGAATTTCCTTAAGATACTCCTCGAAACCTTCGCCCTGGAACACTTTGACTACAAAACTACCACCTGGCGCCAGTACATCTCGACACATTTCGAGCGCCAGTTCCACCAAATACATGGCTCGCGGAATATCAACCGCCGGTGTTCCACACATGTTTGGTGCCATATCTGACATGACTACCTGTACCTTACTGTCACCAACACGCTCAAGTAACGCCTTCAGCACTAATTCATCACGAAAATCGCCCTGAAGGAAGTCCACACCGACGATTGGATCCATTGGTAAAAGATCGCAAGCAATGATGCGACCCGCCCCACCGATTTGTGTCACAGCATACTGTGACCATCCTCCGGGAGCTGCACCGAGATCGACGATGGTCATTCCCGGCTTAAAAAGTTTGTCACTTTGCTGTATTTCATCAAGTTTAAACCAGGCACGGGAACGTAACCCCTTTTTCTGTGCCTGTTGAACATATTTATCGCTAAAGTGTTCCTGGAGCCAGCGGCTCGAGCTGGCAGAACGCTTTTTACCTGTCATTTAACTTTCCATCCGGGTTCATCATATACACCGACGTAAATTTCGACGCGGTAGTTTGGCGATATTAGGGAGATGGCGGTAGAATGTACCGTTTTCAATCCCAACGTAAGCAAAAATATACGATGAATCTGAGTACTAAACAAAAACAGCACCTCAAAGGTCTGGCACATCCGCTCAAGCCTGTTGTTATGCTTGGCAATAATGGTTTGACCGAAGGGGTACTGGCCGAGATTGAACAAGCGCTGGACCATCACGAACTGATCAAGGTGAAAATCGCCTCGGAAGACCGCGACACCAAAAACCTGATCGTTGAAGCTATCGTTCGTGAGACCGGTGCCTGTAACGTACAGGTCATCGGTAAAACGCTGGTTCTGTATCGTCCAACTAAAGAGCGCAAAATCTCGCTGCCACGCTAAGGATATCCTAAAGTCGAACACAACATTGTGTAAAACGAGGGGTTTCCGCAAGCAGACGAGCAAAATGCCATGCTCTTTACGTTGATAAAAGGCCGCTATGCGGCCTTTTTCTTATCTTTACAAACTGTCAACAAATGTGACGAAGGCCAAAATCAAAGGTATTCCACTTTGATGATTTCGTACTCCACTTCACCACCTGGCGTGCGGATAACGACAACGTCGTCCTGCTCTTTACCAATCAGCCCACGGGCGATAGGTGAGTTCACAGATATCAGGTTTTGCTTGAAGTCAGCCTCATCGTCACCAACGATGCGATAGGTCTGCTCCTCATCGTTATCCAGATTCAGCACGGTGACGCTGGAACCAAACACCACACGACCGTTATTGGGCATTTTACTGATATCGATAACCTGCGCATTCGACAGTTTCGCTTCAATATCTTTGATGCGTCCTTCACAGAAGCCCTGCTGTTCACGGGCGGCATGATATTCCGCGTTTTCTTTCAGGTCGCCGTGTTCACGTGCATCAGCGATGGCCGCAATAATTTCAGGACGGCGAACGGATTTCAGGAACTCCAGTTCTTCGCGCAGTTTATCAGCACCGCGTAAGGTCATCGGAATAGCTTGCATTTGTTATACCTCTTCATCATTCCTTCGGGGAGCGGCTACTGACCGCTCCGGAGCCTCTTCCTGGCACAGATCGGTGGCTGGCAGGATAAGAGCAAAAGAAAACTGACCCGGAAGCATTGTCCCAGGTCAGCAGCAATTTTTTAATTTGATGCGTATTTTACCCCGAAGTTCACTATGGGTCATCGTTTACTTTTCAGGGCGATGCGCCGTAGTATGACGGCTTGATTCCAGGTTGTTAGCGCGAGATTATGCGATTCTCCAGATTTATCATCGGATTGACCACCAGTATAGCGTTCAGTGTCCAGGCGGCGAATGTTGAGGATTACCTTAGTCAACTTCCCGCAGGTGCCAATCTTGCGCTCATGGTCCAGAAAGTAGGTTCTCCTACGCCACAAATTGACTATCACGGTCAACAGATGGCGCTGCCCGCAAGTACCCAGAAAGTTATCACTGCGCTGGCGGCCCTGCTGCAGCTCGGCCCTGATTTCCGCTTTACCACCACGCTGGAAAGCAAAGGCAACGTTCAGGGCGGTGTATTGAAAGGCGATCTTATCGCCCGTTTCGGCGGCGATCCGACCTTAAAGCGCCAGGATCTGCGCAATATGGTCGCCACCCTGAAAAAATCCGGGGTCGAGAAAATCGAAGGCAACCTGCTTATCGATACCTCCGTCTTTGCCAGCCATGATAAAGCCCCAGGCTGGCCGTGGAACGATTTAACCCAGTGCTTCAGTGCTCCACCGGCGGCGGCCATCGTTGACCGCAACTGCTTCTCCATTTCCCTATACAGCGGTCAGAAGCCTGGCGATCTGGCGTTTATTCGCGTGGCGTCATACTACCCGGTTACCATGTTCAGCCAGGTGCGCACGTTGCAACGTGGCTCAGGTGAGGCACAGTATTGCGAACTGGACGTCGTGCCGGGCGATTTAAACCGCTACACCCTGACTGGGTGCCTGCCGCAGCGCGCAGAGCCTCTGCCGCTGGCATTTGCCATTCAGGACGGCGCGGCCTACGCCGGGGCGATCCTCAAAGACGAGCTTAAGCAGGCAGGCATTACCTACAGCGGCACGCTTCTGCGCCAGACTCAGGTCAATGACCCGGGCACAGTGATTGCCAGCAAGCAATCCGCCCCGCTTCACGATCTGCTGAAGATCATGCTGAAGAAATCCGACAACATGATTGCCGATACCGTCTTTCGTACCATTGGCCATGCCCGCTTTGGTGTTCCGGGAACATGGCGTGCGGGTTCTGATGCGGTACGCCAGATCCTTCGTCAGCAGGCTGGGGTTGATTTCGGAAACACCATCATCGCCGATGGTTCCGGGCTTTCACGTCACAATCTGATTGCGCCAGCCACCATGATGCAGGTGCTGCAGTACATTGCGCAGCACGATAACGAGCTGAACTTTATCTCAATGCTGCCGCTGGCAGGCTACGACGGCTCTCTGCAGTATCGTGCGGGTCTGCACCAGGCTGGGGTGGATGGTAAGGTCTCGGCAAAAACCGGTTCGCTGCAGGGTGTTTACAACCTCGCTGGTTTTATCACCACCGCCAGCGGCCAGCGTATGGCCTTTGTGCAGTACCTTTCAGGCTATGCGGTAGAGCCGGCCGATCAGAAAAACCGCCGAATTCCACTGGTTCGCTTCGAAAGTCGTCTGTACAAAGATATTTACCAGAATAACTAAGTAAAAAGGCTCCCATCGGGAGCCTTTTTTGATTAACGCTTGTAGATAAATTCGACGCCTTCTTCGTCGTCCTCATCCCAGTCGTCATCCCAGTCTTCATCGTCTTCGACTTCAACTTCTTCAAGCTGTTCGCGATGATAGTCTTCCCACATAAACTCGACTTTCTGCGCGACTTTCTCTTCTTCCGTCTGAACAATCGGATTTTCGATGATAAAGGTCATCACATCCCAGCACAGGTCCTTCACACCCACCTGGCTCGCCGCAGAGATAAGATAGAACTTATCTTCCCAGCCCAGCGCCTGCGCGATAGCTTTCGCTTTCTCTTCAGCAGCCGCTTTGTCCATCAGGTCAATTTTGTTGAAGACCAGCCAGCGTGGCTTCTCTGCCAGTTTCTCGCTGTATTTTTCCAGCTCGCCAATAATAATGCGGGCGTTCTCAACCGGATCGGAACCGTCGATAGGATCGATATCGATGAGGTGCAGCAGAACGCGGCAACGCTCAAGATGCTTCAGGAAGCGGATACCGAGGCCTGCCCCTTCCGCAGCGCCTTCAATCAGTCCTGGAATATCGGCAACCACAAAGCTCTTCTCGTTGTCCATACGGACGACGCCAAGGCTTGGAACCAGCGTGGTAAACGGATAGTCAGCGACTTTCGGCTTCGCCGCAGAAACGGCGCGAATGAAGGTAGATTTACCGGCATTCGGCATCCCCAGCATCCCAACGTCTGCCAGCAGCATCAGCTCCAGCTGCAGGTCACGTTTATCACCCGGCGTACCCATAGTCTTCTGACGCGGGGTACGGTTAACGGAGGATTTAAAACGGCTGTTGCCGAGGCCATGCCAGCCACCCTTAGCCACCATCAGGCGCTGACCGTGTTTGGTCATGTCGCCCATCACTTCGCCGGTGCCCTGGTCAATGACGCGGGTACCAACAGGAACTTTCACGCTTACGTCTTTCCCGCGCTTGCCGGTACAGTCACGGCTCTGGCCGTTCTGTCCACGCTCGGCACGGAAAGATTTTTCGAAACGGTAGTCGATAAGGGTGTTCAGGTTTTCGTCGGCTTCTAACCAGACGTCACCGCCATCACCGCCGTCACCGCCGTCCGGCCCCCCTTTCGGGATATACTTTTCGCGGCGGAAGCTGACGCAACCATTACCGCCATCGCCTGCGACCACAAGGATCGTTGCTTCATCAACAAACTTCATTTTACTCTCCGTAAATCATTCGCCTGAGCGAGGTACCGGCATACCTGCTTCACGCTTGCGTAAGCCGCCCCAAAGACGATGACCAATGGCGGAATACATCGCGCCCGCAACCACGACAAACGCACCGAGGTAACCTAAAAGGTTTAACATCGGTCTGGCGAAGAAATCGGGCCAGGCCAGGGATAATAAATCCGAAAATAACAGGGTAAACAGCGGTGTCAGGGTGATTAACGCACTCACCTGCGCCGCCTGCCAGCGCGCCATGGCTTCCGCCAGCGCACCGTACCCCACAAGGGTATTCAGCCCGCAAAAAATCAGGCAGGCCAATTGCCAGTCGCTCAGTTCAAAAATTTTGCCTGGAGCGGCCAGCGGCAATAATGCAATTGTACATAAAGTGTACAGCAAAAAGAGGATCTGCTGTGATGCAAGACGACGCAATAACACCTTTTGCGCGACACCGTAGCTGACCCATACCGTCGCGGCAGATACACCAAAAATAACGCCCCAGGTGTAATCCGTCAGACGGGTAAAAATCTCTACCAGACTGGTATTGAAAAACATCACCAGGCCGCAGAGCAGCATAATGGCGCCAATAATCTGCGTGCCGCGCATTTTCTCTTTCAGCACCACGACGCTTGCCACCATCATACCTACCGGTGACAGCTGCCCAATCACCTGGGATGCCGTCGGGCTGAGGTACTGCAACGATGAGCTAAACAGAATAAAGTTTCCGAAAAGCCCCCCGGTTGCAATAGCCAGCAGCGCCAGCCAGCGCGGGTTACGAAAGATGCGCAGCGGCGGAAGCCTGCCCTTGATAGCCAGAATGGCGCCAAGACCAAGACTTGCCATCAGGAAGCGATAGAACACCACCGTTGGCGGCTCCATCACCTCAAGCACCTGCTTCATAGCAATGGGTAATGCACCCCAGCACACCGCTGTGGTGAGCGCCAGGATAATACCAATGCCTGCCTGCTGCTTCATGCCCGTTTCCTGCAGAAATTTACCGGACTTCTAATGTAAAAAGCCCCGCAACGAGTTGCGGGGCTCTAATCCGTTTCAGGACGCGAAAAACTTATTCAGCTTCGATGCTGATGAACTTACGGTTTTTCGGGCCTTTAACTTCGAACTTAACTTTACCGTCAGTCAAAGCGAACAGAGTATGGTCACGACCGCAACCAACGTTGGTACCTGCGTGGAACTTGGTGCCACGCTGACGAACGATGATGCTACCTGCCAGAACTGCTTCACCGCCGAAACGTTTTACGCCCAGGCGTTTTGCTTCTGAATCGCGACCGTTACGAGTGGAGCCGCCAGCCTTTTTATGTGCCATTTAAATCTCTCCTCAGGTCTTAGGCGCTGATGCCAGTAATTTTCACGTCAGTGAACCACTGACGGTGGCCCTGCTGCTTACGGTAGTGTTTACGACGACGAAACTTAACGATTTTAACTTTCTCGCCACGACCGTGAGCAACAACTTCAGCTTTGATTACGCCGCCATCAACGAAAGGAACGCCGATTTTGACTTCTTCACCGTTTGCGATCATCAGAACTTCAGCGAATTCAACAGATTCGCCAGTTGCGATGTCCAGCTTTTCCAGGCGAACGGTCTGACCTTCGCTTACTCGGTGTTGTTTACCACCACTTTGGAAAACCGCGTACATATAAACTCCGCTTCCGCGCACGTCATCGAGTGATTCTGAGTGCGCTATAAATATTCACAATAGGGCGCGAATATTACGCAAAACGCGCGGCTTTGACAAGAGCGATCATCGATTGATGCAGAAAAAAAACACAACGCACACGGCGACGTTTATCTGGCGCGTTTTTTCAGTACAATTGCGGCTACAATTCTAATACAAACTCTCTGCTATCTCTTTTGGATAGATGGAAAACAGGACATTAAGCCCGGCTTTTGCGATGAATCTAGAAAAAATCAATGAGTTAACCGCGCAAGACATGGCGGGAGTCAACGCAACCATCCTCGAGCAGCTCAACTCTGATGTGCAGTTGATCAACCAACTGGGGTATTACATCGTCAGCGGCGGTGGTAAACGCATTCGCCCGATGATTGCTGTGCTGGCAGCGCGAGCGGTGGGTTATGAAGGCAATGCGCATGTCACAATTGCCGCCCTAATCGAGTTTATCCACACCGCTACCCTGCTTCACGACGATGTGGTGGATGAATCGGATATGCGCCGCGGTAAAGCGACGGCTAACGCAGCGTTTGGTAATGCCGCAAGCGTGCTGGTTGGTGATTTCATCTACACGCGCGCGTTTCAGATGATGACCCGCCTTGGCTCGCTCAGAGTGCTTGATGTCATGTCTGAAGCAGTAAACGTCATTGCCGAAGGCGAAGTGCTGCAGTTGATGAACGTGAACGATCCGGACATCACTGAAGAAAACTATATGCGCGTTATCTACAGTAAAACCGCACGCCTGTTTGAAGCCGCGTCTCAATGCTCCGGTATCCTGGCAGACTGTACGCCTGAACAGGAACAAGGGCTTCAGGACTATGGCCGCTATCTTGGCACAGCTTTCCAGCTGATTGACGATTTACTCGATTACAGCGCAGACGGTCAGACCCTTGGCAAGAACGTGGGTGACGACCTGAACGAAGGCAAACCTACGCTGCCGCTGCTGCACGCGATGCGTAACGGTACCGCTGAGCAATCTGCCATGATTCGCGAAGCGATTGAACAGGGTAACGGCCGCCATTTGCTGGAGCCGGTTCTTGAAACCATGGCGGCGTGCGGTTCGCTGGAATGGACCCGTATGCGTGCCGAGCAGGAAGCTGATAAAGCAATTGCTGCCCTGCATTCCATTCCGGAATCTCCGTGGCGTGAAGCCCTCGTGGCGCTGGCACACATCGCCGTACAGCGCGACCATTAATCCCCTCTCTCTCCCGCGCAAATGCGCGGGAAAGTTCCATAAAAACAGTATTCATTTTCCCGTATTTACCTGTTTCCTTGATATTTTCTGAATATGCATTCTATTTAGTCGAACTTTTTAGAACCACAGGCTTTCCGGGGTTATAGTAAGTTCGTCGTGAAGTCTGGCGACGCTCTGAAATGTCACTGACAGGGAGAAAGCATGGAAAAGTTCATTGACTGGCATCCGGCCGATATCATTTCCGGATTACGTAAGAAAGGCACGTCGATGGCGGCGGAGTCACGAAAAAACGGACTCAGTTCTTCGACACTGGCGAATGCGCTAACCCGCCCATGGCCGAAAGGCGAGCTTATTATCGCGAACGCACTCGGCACCGACCCGTGGGTCATCTGGCCATCGCGCTATCACGATCCTGTTACCCATGAGTTTATCGACAGAACGCGTCTGATGCGTCAACGTAAGAAGCTGTAAAGCAGGCAGAAGCACCCCCCGTGCCAGACTGGCAGGGGGCTGCATCAGAGAGGCAGGCGTTATTCGCCTTTCACACGTTCGATGTTAGCACCCAACGCGCGCAGTTTATCTTCGATACGCTCATAGCCGCGATCGATATGATAAATACGGTCAACCAGGGTCGCCCCTTCCGCAATACAACCCGCCAGCACCAGGCTTGCAGAAGCACGCAGATCGGTCGCCATCACCTGGGCACCAGACAGTTTTTCCACCCCGTGGCAAATCGCCGTATTGCTTTCGATTTCCGCGTGCGCACCCATACGAATCAGCTCTGGGATGTGCATGAAGCGGTTTTCGAAGATAGTTTCCGTGATAACACCGGTACCTTCAGCGACCAGGTTCAGCAACGTAAACTGAGCCTGCATGTCAGTCGGGAAGCCCGGGTGCGGTGCAGTACGCACGTTAACCGCTTTCGGACGCTTACCATGCATGTCGAGGCTAATCCAGTCTTCACCGGTTTCAATTTCAGCACCCGCGTCGCGCAGCTTCGCCAGCACCGCATCCAGCGTATCCGGCTGGGCGTTACGGCAGAGAATTTTACCGCCAGAGATGGCCGCCGCGACCAGGAAGGTCCCGGTTTCGATACGGTCAGGCAGAACACGGTATACGCCGCCACCCAGACGTTCTACGCCTTCAATGGTGATGCGATCGGAACCCTGGCCGGTGATTTTCGCACCGAGGGTGTTGAGGAAGTTAGCCGTATCAACGATTTCCGGCTCACGCGCGGCGTTTTCGATGATGGTGGTACCTTCCGCAAGGGTTGCGGCACTCATGATGGTGACGGTCGCGCCAACGCTGACCTTGTCCATCACGATATGGGCGCCTTTCAGACGACCATCAACCGAAGCCTTCACATAGCCTTCTTCCAGCTTGATCTCAGCGCCCAGCTGTTCCAGGCCGGTGATGTGCAGGTCGACCGGACGTGCACCAATTGCACAACCGCCAGGCAGAGAAACCTGCCCCTGACCAAAGCGCGCCACAAGCGGGCCCAGCGCCCAGATAGAGGCACGCATGGTTTTGACCAGTTCGTAAGGCGCACAGTAAACGTCTACCGGGCCGGCATCAATCCATACGGAGCCATTACGTTCAACTTTTGTGCCCAGCTGGCTCAGCAGTTTCATCGTGGTATCGATGTCTTTGAGCTTCGGTACGTTCTGGATCTCTACCGGCTCTTCTGCCAACAGGGCTGCAAAAAGGATCGGCAGCGCGGCGTTTTTGGCACCTGAGATGGTGACCTCGCCCTGGAGCCGCGTCGGCCCCTGCACACGAAATTTATCCATTAATTCTGGTCTCTTTTAAAATTCATACTTGCCGGGACGGTCTCGTCCCGACTCAAAAGCCGTTTAGCTTGCGATCACGTTCCCACTCTTGCGGTGTATACGCTTTGATCGACAAGGCATGGATGCGGTTGTCGGCGATGTACTCCATCAAAGGAGCATAGACCGATTGCTGTTTCTTGACGCGGCTCATGCCGTCAAACAATTCACCCACAGCAATAACCTGAAAGTGACTGCCATCGCCAGAAACGTGGACTTCCTTAAGGGAGAGTGCGTTCATCAGCACTGTCTGAATTTCATGATTTTCCATGGGTTCAAATTTCATCTGATAGTAAAAACAGCCCATCATCTTAGAGGAAAGTGGCGCTGTCTTAAACAAGCAAAAAGCCCCATCCTGAAAATAGACGGGGCTTTAAATAATAACGTACTGAAAGATTTACGGGATCATATCCGCAGGCAGGTTATATAACTGGATAAGCGTCTGTAAATTTTCACTCTTGCCGATGACGCTCGCTTCTCTGCCCTGCGCGCGAATATCGGCAATTAAATGGATGAGTAGCGCCAGCCCTGCGGTATCGACACGGGTCACGGCAGAAAGATCTATGCTGGACGCCGCTTTAGTGGCCTGTGCACGCGCTTCCCACAGGGGCACGAGCCAGTCCTGATCCAGCTCGCCCTGTAACCGCAGACAGCCGTCTTCACAGCTCCAGCGTAGTTCATTAGCCATTATTTTTTCTGTTCCAGGGTGATCGGCTGTTTGGCGATAGACTGCAGTTCCGCCGTCAGACCGTCGATCCCTTTGGTACGCAGCAGATCGCTCCACTCGTTCTGTTTGGTGGTGATCATGCTTACGCCTTCCGCAATCATGTCATATGCCTGCCAGTTGCCGGTCTGGCTGTTCTTACGCCACTGGAAGTCCAGACGTACCGGCGGGCGACCGTTCGGATCAAGGATGGTCACGCGGATAGGCACAATAGTCGCATCGCCCAGCGGCTGTTCCGGAGCAATCTGGTAAGTCTGGCCGTGGTACATCGCCAGCGCCTGACCGTAAGCCTGCTTCAGATACTCACGGAATGCGGTGAAATAGGCTTCACGCTGTGCGGGAGTGGCGTCTTTGTAGTAACGACCCAGAACCAGCGCACCGGCATACTTAATCTGCACGTACGGCAGCAGTTCCTGATCCACAACGTCACGCAGGTAATCCGGATTGGCACGGATTTTCGGCTGTTCTGCTTTCAGACGGCCGAAGGTTTTCGCTGCCGCTTCATTCATCAGCTTGTAGGGATTGGTCTGGTCAGCCGCGGTGGCCGCCGTGAGTGGGGCAATCACCAGCATGGCGATCATCAGCAAGCGTTTAATCATCTCTCATTTCTCCCGTGATTTAATTCGTCGTGCCAGCGGCAGACGGCGCAGCGGTAGTATGGTCTCCGCTGCTTCCTTGTGCATCGCCAGAACTCTTATTGTCACTGCCTTTACTGTTGTAGAGGAACTGCCCAATCAGGTCTTCAAGCACAATGGCAGACTTCGTATCCTGGATAGTGTCGCCGTCTTTAAGAATAGCCGTTCCCAGTTCAGGATCTTCAAAGCCAACGTTCAGCGCCAGATACTGTTCGCCCAGCAGGCCAGAAGTGCGAATCGCCAGAGAACTGGTATCCGGAATATGGTTGTAGCGCTCTTCGATATCCATCTCTACGCGCGGCAGGTAGGTTTTTGGATCAAGCGTAATGTCGGAGACGCGGCCAATCACCACCCCGCCGATGCGGATCGGGGAGCGTGCTTTCAGGCCACCAATGTTGTCGAAGGTGGCATACAAGCGGTATGTTGGCTCCGTGCGCAGCGAGGTTACATTGGCTGCCTGCAGGCAGATAAACAGGGCCGCCAGCAGTGCAATCAGCAGAAAAATACCAACCCAAATTTCACTTTTTTTCGTTTGCATGAACTCAATTCCCAAACATCAGTGCCGTCAGCACAAAATCCAGCCCAAGGACTGCCAATGACGAATGTACAACCGTACGCGTTGTCGCCCGGCTAATCCCGGCCGAAGTAGGGATAGCATCGTACCCGTTAAATAATGCAATCCAGGTCACCGTAATCGCAAATACCACGCTCTTAATCAGGCAGTTAACCAGATCGAGGCGCCAGTCGACGGCGTTTTGCATCGCCGACCAGAAAAACCCGCTGTCGATACCTTTCCAGCTCACACCAACCAGTGAACCACCCCAGATACCCACGGCAACAAAGATAATAGTCAGCAGCGGCAGCGAGATTACCCCAGCCCAGAAGCGCGGTGCAATCACGCGACGCAGCGGATCCACCGCCATCATCTCCATGCTGGAGAGCTGTTCCGTCGCGCGCATCAGGCCTATTTCTGCCGTCAGCGCCGAACCGGCACGACCGGCAAACAGCAGGGCCGCGACAACAGGCCCCAGTTCACGGAGCAACGAGAGCGCCACCAGCATGCCAAGGCTTGATTCCGCACTGTAAGTGGTGAGGACCAGATACCCCTGCAGGCCGAGCACCATGCCAATAAACACCCCGGACACGAGGATAATCAGCATCGACAACACACCCACGTTGTACAGCTGGCGTATCAGCAACGGAGCGTGCCTACGAAAATCGGGTTTACCGACAACGGCATTGAATAACATTAACCCGGCGCGGCCAAAGGTGGCGGTGGTTTTAATCCCCCTGCGCCCCAACGCGGCCAGTGCATTTAACAGCATGAGCAGCTTAACTCCCTGAACCTGGTAAAAGGTCGTGACGATAATCCCCTGCAGGATAGCGGAACGGTACCGGTCCGTCAGCGATACCATCAAGGAACTGACGGACGCGCGGGTCGGTGTTTTCCTGCAGTGACTGCGCGCTACCGTGAGCGACAATCTTTTTATCGGCGACGATATAAGCGTAATCGGCAATACTCAGCACTTCCGGCACGTCGTGCGAAACCACCACACAGGTCACGCCCAGGGTGCTGTTAAGCTCTGAAATCAGTTTTACCAGCACACCCATCGTGATGGGATCCTGACCGACAAACGGCTCATCAAACATGATGAGGTCAGGCTCAAGCGCGATAGCACGCGCGAGCGCCGCACGACGAGCCATACCACCGGACAACTCCGACGGCATCAGCCTGGCAGCGCCACGCAGCCCAACCGCTTCAAGTTTCATCATGACCGTACTTCTCAGCAACGCCGGTGGCAGACGGGTATGCTCCCGCAGCGGGTAAGCGACGTTATCAAACACGTTCATGTCGGTAAACAGCGCGCCGGACTGGAACAGCATACTCATCCGCTTACGGACGGTATAAAGCCGCGAACGCGACATCTGCGGAATATTTTCCCCATCAAACAGGATTTCACCGTTATCCGGCGGAATTTGCCCGCCGATAAGCCGCAGCAGCGTGGTTTTCCCAATCCCTGACGGCCCCATGATCGCGGTGATCTTACCGCGGGGTACCGACAGTGAAATGTTGTCGAAGATCGTGCGATCGCCCCGGGAGAAACTCACTCCCTGGATCTCGACGATATTCGCTGCAGTCTGGCTCATTGGATCATCCTTTCTAAACCTCATGGGGTCAGCATGACGCGTTATTTCGCCATGAACCCATCATTTTTACAGAATCTTACCCGCACAAGTTAGCGAAAGCTGGCATTTGTTTTACTTTTACGACGCATAAAGTCAAAATTAAGAATTCGTTACGTTCTTTGGCCAGGCCTTGCGTCACGGACCGACGATTATACCTGAAGAAAGGATTTTAGATGCTCTTAGCGACGGCACTGTTAATTATTGGTTTACTTCTTGTGGTCTACAGTGCCGACCGACTGGTTTATGCCGCCTCTATTTTATGTCGATCGCTTGGGATCCCACCGCTGATCATTGGGATGACGGTAGTGAGCGTCGGAACATCACTTCCTGAGATCATCGTCTCTTTTGCAGCGTCAACCCATGGCCAGATAGATCTGGCGATTGGTACAGCCATTGGGTCGAACATCGTCAATATCCTGCTAATCCTTGGTTTAGCGGCAGTTCTTCATCCCTTTACCGTGCATTCTGATATCCTGCGACGCGAGTTGCCGTTAATGTTAGTCGTCACGTTGCTGACGGGTTGTGTTCTGTATAAAGGCTCGCTGACGCTGATGGACGGTTTTTTCCTGTTGGCGCTGGCGGTGCTGTGGCTACTGTACATTGTGAAAGTCGCTCGTCTGGCGGAACGGCAAGGTAACGATAGCCTGACCCGCGAACAAGTCGCGGAGCTACCGCGGGATGGCTCGCTCCCGGTGGCGTGCCTGTGGCTGGGAGTAGCATTAATTATTATGCCGATGTCGACCCGCATGGTGGTCGATAATGCCACCGTGCTGGCTAACTATTTTGCCATGAGCGAGCTGACGCTTGGTCTGACGATAATCGCTATTGGCACCAGCCTGCCGGAGCTGGCAACCGCGATCGCCGGCGCACGTAAAGGTGAGGACGATATTGCGATTGGCAATATCATTGGTGCCAATATATTTAATATCGCGATAGTCCTTGGCCTGCCCGCGCTGATAGCGCCGGGGGACTTCGATAATCAGGCTTTTCTGCGAGATTATGGCGTTATGGTGCTGGTCAGCATCGTATTCGCCCTGCTCTGCTGGCGCCGTAAGCGGCAGATCGGCCGTGGTGCTGGCGCGCTGTTAATTGGCGGTTTTTTCCTGTGGCTGGCGATGCTGTACTGGGTAGCACCGCTTTTTATTGAATAAATCGGAAAATCACTATGTCGCAACTAGATTTGCAACCGGATTTTGACTTTCAGCAGGCAGGACGTGAAGTCCTGGAAATTGAACGTGAAGGTCTGGCACAGCTCGATCAGTATATTAATCAGGATTTTGCTCAGGCCTGCGAGAAGATATTCTATTGCAGCGGCAAAGTGGTGGTCATGGGGATGGGCAAATCTGGTCATATTGGCCGGAAGATGGCCGCGACCTTTGCCAGCACCGGGACCTCGTCGTTTTTTGTCCACCCGGGCGAAGCGGCGCACGGCGATCTCGGGATGGTCACTCCACAGGATATCGTGATTGCGCTGTCGAACTCCGGTGAATCCAACGAGATCCTCGCGCTGATCCCGGTGCTTAAACGTCTGCAGGTACCGCTTATCTGCATGACCAGCCGTCCGGAAAGCAGCATGGCGCGGGCCGCAGACATCCACCTGTGTGTCAAAGTCCTGAAAGAAGCCTGCCCGCTGGGTCTGGCCCCGACTTCCAGCACCACTGCGGCACTGGTTATGGGAGATGCGCTCGCGGTGGCGCTGTTGAAAGCGCGCGGCTTTACTGCCGAAGATTTCGCGCTTTCTCATCCAGGTGGCGCACTGGGCCGCAAGCTGCTGCTGCGGGTTAATGACATCATGCACACAGGCGATGAAATCCCGCACGTCAGCAAAGACGCTTCGCTTCGCGATGCGCTGCTGGAAATCACCCGTAAGAATCTGGGTATGACCGCTATCTGCGATGACCAGATGCAGATCCAGGGTATTTTCACCGATGGTGACCTGCGCCGGGTCTTTGATAACGGTACCGATATGCGTAACCTCAGCATTGCCGATGTCATGACGCCGGGCGGGATCCGTATTCGCCCAGGCACCCTGGCGGTTGATGCCTTAAACCTGATGCAATCCCGCCATGTTACCTGCGTACTGGTTGCCGATGGCGACCATTTGCTGGGTGTGGTACATATGCATGATCTGCTGCGCGCAGGCGTAGTGTAATTAAGGACGAAAGAATGAGTAATGCTGGTGCATCAGTGGCGACCTGCTACGGTCCCGTGAGTGCAAAGGTGATGGCAAGCGCGGAAAATATCCGCCTGTTGATCCTCGATGTGGACGGCGTCATGTCCGATGGCCTCATTTATATGGGCAACAATGGCGAAGAGTTAAAAGCCTTTAACGTCCGCGATGGTTATGGCATTCGCTGTGCGCTGACTTCCGGCATTGAGGTCGCGATCATTACCGGGCGGAAGGCTAAACTATTAGAAGATCGTTGCGCCACGCTTGGCATCACCCACCTGTATCAGGGTCAGTCAGATAAACTGCTGGCATACCGCGAGCTGCTGGAGAAACTCTCGCTTTCTCCGCAACAAGTGGCCTATGTAGGGGATGACCTTATCGACTGGCCGGTCATGGCGGACGTCGCGCTCGGCGTTGCCGTCGCCGATGCCCATCCGATACTGATTTCACGCGCGGATTACGTTACCTATATCAACGGTGGTCGTGGAGCGGTACGAGAAGTCTGTGATTTGTTACTATTGGCACAGGGCAAGCTAGAGGAAGCCAAAGGGCAATCGATATGAGCAAAACCAGACGTTGGGTTATCATTCTGCTATCGCTGATTGCGCTGATTCTTATCGGCGTAAATCTGGCGA
This sequence comes from Yokenella regensburgei, assembly GCF_003634235.1. Classification (NCBI taxonomy): domain Bacteria; kingdom Pseudomonadati; phylum Pseudomonadota; class Gammaproteobacteria; order Enterobacterales; family Enterobacteriaceae; genus Yokenella; species Yokenella regensburgei. Next base: position 666,305 of record NZ_RBIZ01000004.1, read on the forward strand.
GCAAAGACGATACGAAGGAGATAGTCGCCAACCCTAACGAACCGACTTACAAGAGTGAGCACTCCGATACGGTCGTCTACAGCCCAGAGGGTGCGCTGACTTACCGCTTGATTGCGGAGCACGTGGAGTATTTTTCTGACCAGGCCATTTCGTGGTTTACCAACCCGGTGTTGACCACCTTTGACGTCAACAAAGTGCCAACCTGGTCAATTAAGGCCGATAAAGCCAAACTCACTAACGACCGCATGTTGTATCTGTACGGACACGTTGAAGTTAACGCGCTGACGGCAGACTCACAACTGCGTAAAATTACAACGGACAACGCTCAGATTAACTTGATCACTCAGGATGTCACGTCTGATGATCTGGTAACACTGTACGGAACCACATTTAATTCCAGCGGCCTGAAAATGCGCGGAAATCTACGCAGCAAAAACGCCGAGCTGATTGAAAAGGTTAGAACCTCATATGAAATTCAGAACACACAAACTAAGCCTTAAATTAGCGCTCGCCAGCACGCTGCTGGCGGCCAGTCTGCCGGCACTGGCGTTAACCGGTGATACCGATCAGCCTATTCATATTGAGTCTGACACTCAGTCGCTGGACATGCAGGGGAACATCGTCACCTTCACCGGTAACGTCGTCGTGACCCAGGGCACCATCAAAATCAATGCCGATAAGGTCGTGGTAACGCGTCCGGAAGGCGAAAAAGGCAAAGAAGTGATCGACGGTTTTGGTAACCCGGCGACCTTCTACCAAATGCAGGACAGCGGCAAACCGGTGAAAGGTCACGCCTCTAAAATGCATTATGAACTGCAGAACGATTTCGTGGTGCTGACCGGCAATGCGTATCTTGAACAGCTCGACAGCAACATTACAGGCGACAAGATAACCTACCTGGTCAAAGAGCAGAAAATGCAGGCCTTTAGCGATAAAGGCAAACGCGTGACCACCGTTCTGGTACCGTCACAGCTGCAGAACAAAAACGGCAACAGCCCGGCTCCGGCGCAAAAGAAGAGTAACTAATTCGTTATGGCAACATTAACTGCAAAGAATCTCGCCAAGGCTTATAAAGGCCGCCGCGTGGTGGAAGATGTCAGTCTGACCGTCAACTCCGGCGAGATTGTGGGCCTGCTTGGCCCTAACGGTGCGGGTAAAACCACCACCTTTTATATGGTGGTCGGCATCGTTCCACGCGACGCGGGTAATATTATCATCGATGATGAAGATATCAGCCTGCTGCCGCTGCATGCCCGCGCCCGTCGTGGCATTGGCTACCTGCCGCAGGAAGCGTCCATTTTCCGCCGTCTGAGCGTGTACGATAACCTGATGGCTGTACTGCAGATCCGTGACGATCTCAGCAACGAACAGCGCGTCGATCGCGCCAACGAGCTGATGGAAGAGTTCCACATTGAGCACCTGCGCGACAACCTCGGTCAGGCGCTTTCCGGTGGTGAACGCCGCCGTGTGGAAATCGCCCGCGCCCTGGCTGCCAACCCGAAATTCATCCTGCTTGATGAACCTTTCGCCGGTGTAGACCCGATCTCCGTTATCGACATCAAACGCATTATCGAGCACCTGCGTGACAGCGGTCTCGGTGTCCTGATAACCGACCATAACGTCCGCGAGACGCTGGCCGTCTGTGAGCGAGCTTATATTGTGAGCCAGGGACACCTCATAGCTCACGGAACGCCAAAAGAAATCCTCGAAGATGAGCATGTTAAGCGCGTCTACCTTGGGGAAGACTTCAGACTCTGATAGGGTAGTGTCATTGTTGTAACTCCTGGAGATTAATGACCTGAACATGAAGCAAGGTTTGCAGTTAAGACTCAGCCAACAGCTCGCCATGACGCCGCAGCTGCAACAGGCCATTCGCCTGCTACAACTCTCGACGCTGGAGCTTCAACAAGAGCTTCAGCAAGCGCTGGAGAGCAATCCGTTGCTTGAGCAAACCGATCTTCACGATGAGGTCGACACCACGGAGACACCGGACAAGGAAACCCTTGATACCGTTGACGCCCTCGAACAAAAAGAGATGCCGGAAGAGCTTCCGCTCGACGCCAGCTGGGATGAAATCTACACCGCCGGAACGCCGTCTGGCACCGGCGCGGACTACATCGACGACGAACTGCCGGTCTACCAGGGAGAGACCACTCAGTCACTGCAGGATTACCTGATGTGGCAGGTGGAGCTGACCCCGTTCTCGGATACCGACCGCGCCATTGCCACCTCGATTGTCGATGCGGTCGATGACACCGGATACCTCACTATTTCCGTTGAGGATATTCTGGAAAGTATCGGCGACGACGATGTCGGTATCGAAGAGATTGAAGCCGTGCTCAAACGCATTCAGCGCTTCGATCCGGTCGGCGTGGCGGCGAAGGATCTTCGCGACTGCCTGCTTATCCAGCTCTCCCAGTTCAGCAAAGAGACACCGCGTCTGGAAGAGGCGCGGCTCATCATTAGCGATCATCTCGATCTGCTCGCCAATCACGACTTTCGCTCCCTGATGCGTGTTACACGTCTGAAAGAAGAGGTGCTGAAAGAGGCGGTGAACCTGATCCAGTCGCTGGATCCACGCCCCGGGCAGTCAATTCAGACCGGAGAGCCGGAATATGTCATCCCCGACGTGCTGGTACGCAAGATGGGTACCCGCTGGGTCGTAGAGCTCAACTCCGACAGTATCCCGCGCCTGCAGATAAACCAGCAGTACGCAGCCATGGGTAACAACGTGCGCAACGAAACTGACGGTCAGTTTATCCGTAGCAACCTGCAGGAAGCGAAGTGGCTCATCAAGAGCCTGGAAAGTCGTAACGACACGCTCCTGCGCGTCAGCCGCTGCATCGTCGAGCAGCAGCAGGCCTTCTTTGAACAGGGCGAAGAGATGATGAAACCGATGGTACTGGCCGATATCGCCCAGGCCGTCGAGATGCATGAATCGACGATTTCACGCGTGACAACGCAGAAGTATCTGCACAGTCCGCGCGGTATTTTTGAGCTTAAATATTTCTTCTCAAGTCACGTGAATACCGAGGGCGGCGGCGAAGCCTCTTCTACGGCAATTCGCGCACTGGTGAAGAAGTTAATTGCCGCGGAAAATCCCGCGAAACCACTGAGCGACAGCAAGCTAACCTCTATGTTGTCTGAACAGGGCATTATGGTGGCCCGCCGTACCGTCGCGAAGTACCGAGAGTCTCTGTCCATTCCGCCATCAAACCAGCGTAAACAACTGGTCTGATAAAACTGATAAGGAAGACACTATGCAGCTCAACATTACAGGACACAACGTCGAAATCACCGAGGCATTGCGCGAATTTCTTAATTCGAAATTCAGCAAACTCGAACAATATTTCGACAGGATCAATCAGGTCTATATTGTGTTAAAAGTGGAGAAAGTGACCCATGTGTCAGACGCCACCCTGCATGTCAACGGTGGTGAGATTCATGCCAGTGCGGAAGGTCAGGATATGTATGCTGCGATTGACGGTTTGATAGACAAACTGGCGAGACAGCTGAACAAGCATAAAGATAAACTAAAACAACACTAATTGTCCGAGCACTCGCCTGATACAGACCTCTGCATCAGGCGATGCTCAGGTGAAATTATGATGAACAACGATTCGGCTCTTCAACTGAGCAATGTCCTTAACCAGGAATGTACCCGTAGTGGCGTCCACTGCCAGAGTAAAAAGCGCGCGCTGGAAATTATCAGCGAGCTGGCCGCCAAACAGCTAAGTCTGCCCCCGCAGGTGGTGTTCGAAGCCATTCTCACCCGCGAAAAAATGGGCAGTACCGGTATCGGTAATGGCATTGCCATTCCGCACGGTAAACTGGAAGAGGATACGCTGCGCGCCGTTGGCGTCTTTGTGCAGCTGGAAACCCCGATTGCGTTCGATGCCATCGACAACCAGCCGGTGGATCTGCTTTTCGCCCTGCTGGTCCCTGCCGATCAGACGAAAACGCATCTGCATACGCTATCGCTGGTGGCCAAACGTCTGGCGGATAAGACTATTTGCCGGCGCCTGCGGGCTGCACAAAGTGATGAAGAGCTCTACCAAATCATTACGGAAGCCGAAGGCAGTGATGATGCGTAAGAGGCAGATTACAGGATGATGTGTTTACCCTTTTTCGTACTGAGGAGAAACGGTACATGGTACTGATGATCGTCAGCGGTCGTTCAGGCTCGGGGAAATCCGTCGCCCTGCGCGCGCTGGAAGATATGGGTTTCTACTGCGTGGACAACCTGCCGGTAGTGCTGTTACCCGAGCTTGCCAAAACGCTGGCTGACCGCGAGATCTCGGCTGCCGTCAGCATCGACGTGCGTAACATGCCCGAATCCCCGGAGATTTTCGAGCAGGCGATGAACAACCTGCCGGACGCGTTCTCTCCACAGCTGCTTTTCCTCGACGCCGATCGCAATACGCTGATTCGCCGTTACAGTGATACTCGCCGTCTGCACCCGCTCTCCAGTAAAAATCTGTCGCTGGAAAGCGCTATTGATGAAGAAAGCGCCCTGCTGGAGCCGCTGCGCTCACGCGCGGATCTTATTGTCGATACATCAGAGATGTCGGTGCATGAGCTGGCAGAAATGCTGCGTACTCGTCTGCTTGGCAAACGCGAGCGTGAGCTGACAATGGTGTTTGAATCCTTCGGCTTCAAGCACGGTATTCCGATTGATGCTGATTACGTGTTCGACGTTCGTTTCCTGCCGAACCCGCACTGGGACCCTAAGCTGCGTCCAATGACCGGCCTGGACAAACCGGTAGCGGCCTTCCTCGACAGGCACACAGAAGTTCACAATTTTATCTACCAGACCCGCAGCTATCTCGAGTTATGGTTACCGATGCTGGAAACCAATAACCGAAGCTACCTGACGGTTGCCATCGGTTGTACCGGCGGTAAGCACCGTTCGGTGTATATCGCCGAGCAGTTGGCCGACTATTTCCGCTCCCGCGGGAAGAACGTTCAGTCACGTCACCGGACGCTGGAAAAACGTAAAACATGACCGTAAAACAGACCGTTGAGATAACCAACAAGCTGGGCATGCACGCTCGCCCAGCCATGAAGTTGTTCGAACTGGTTCAGGAGTATGACGCTGAGGTGCTGCTGCGCAACGATGAAGGCACCGAAGCGGAAGCCAGCAGCGTTATCGCGCTGTTGATGCTGGATTCCGCAAAAGGTCGCCAGATTGAAATAGAAGCCAGCGGCCCGCAGGAAGTCGAAGCGCTGGCGGCGGTCATCGCACTGTTTAACGCCGGTTTTGACGAAGACTAATCAGTGAAAACCAGGTCGGATAAGACGGTTACGTCGCTATCCGGCCTCCCCACCAATTCATTAGTGCAGCTTATTGTCCTGCATAAATCCTTCCCCTCCGAGCTGTCGCATCTGACGCAGGATCCACGCCTGGCGGCTGCGGACATACCCTGAAGGCGCACTGGCTTTATAGCGCAACGGGGCGGGCAAAACCGCGGCCAGTAGCGCAGCTTCTGACATTGTTAAACGACTGGCGGGCTTATGGAAATAGCGCTGTGAGGCTTCTTCAACCCCGAAGACCCCTTCACCAAATTCGGCGACGTTAAGGTACACCGTCAGGATCCGCTTTTTGCTCCAGACGGTTTCAATCCCCACCGTCAGCCCCGCTTCAAGGCCTTTGCGCAGCCAACTACGACCGTCCCACAAAAAAACGTTCTTCGCTGTCTGCTGCGAAATGGTGGAGGCACCGCGAACGCGCGAGGTGTTACGCTCGTTGTGCGCCAGCGCTTTTTCGATAGCGGCGACGTCAAACCCCCAGTGGTCCGGGAATTTCTGATCCTCGGCGGCAATCACCGCAAGCCCCATCCACGGTGATATCTCATCCATGCCCACCCAGTCTGAGTGGGCAACATAGCCAAAATCACCGCGCATCCAGGCACCCAGTTGACGCTCAATCATCACTGCGGAGAAGGGCACCGGCAGCACGCTGAACAGTACAATACCACCGCCCCAGAATACCGCCAGCACCAGCAGAACACGGATAATCAGGCGTTTTGCCCATGCCAGCGGGGAGCGACCTCGACTCATTCAGCCAGAACCAGCACACGGGCGACCAGCTTATCAATACCGGTCGCCGCTTCCGCAATGTTCTGTGCCAGCATGTATGCCGGCGTGGTCACGACTTTATGGTCTTCATCCACAACAATGTCATCAACCGGGCATGGTACATGTTCCGCTCCCATCGCTTCGAGTACTTCCGCAGTGTCGATATCGGTACCAATAGTGATACGCAGCGGGAAATCGAAAATCTTCGGCAGCATCGCCGGGGCGATACACATAAAACCAAGCGGTTTACCCGCCGCATGCATTGCCTGTGAAAGCGCCAGAAGGTCAGCATCAACCACACATTCGGCACCCTGTGAGGCAAAATTGCTCAGGTTTTTAGCCGCACCAAAGCCACCGGGAACCACCAGCGCATCCAGCTCGCTGGCACTGGCGCTCGCCAGGGGGCGGATCGCGCCACGGGAAATACGTGCGGCTTCAATAAGCACATTACGCGTTTCCGCCATTGGCGCACCGGCGAGGTGATTGACCACGTCAGACTGGCTTTTATCCGGCGCAAAACAGACTGCTTCAGCGCCAGCACGGGAAATTGCCAATAGCGTCAGGACTGCTTCATGAATTTCTGAGCCGTCATAAACGCCACAACCACTCAGCACGACACCTACTTTTTTCATCTCTCGATCCTTAATCAAAACTGGATAAAGCCAATTAAATATTCTGATTTAGTCGCCATGCTTCACACATTTTACTGATTCACGTAACAAAATATTTAAGATTTGCTATCTTAATGGGCGTGCAATCCGAATCCTCAGGTTGCGTCCGAGTATTATCATTCCAACAATCAATCCCGGCGCAGCCACGATTTCCCTGGTGTTGGCGCAGTATTCGCGCACCCCGGCCTGGCCGGGGTCATTTTTTTCCAGCCTGAGCAACCCACGCCTTCAGCATTTCAACGTCCTGTTGCCATTCGCTTTTCATCTCTTCAACCCATTCACCAACGTTATCCCACCAGGCGGGCAGATCGGGAGACTGGATCTGTTGACCCAGCTGCTGGATGTGACGAAGGCCTACGGAGCCCGCAGCACCTTTGATTTTGTGTCCTTCTTCCACAATGCCTTTCTGGTCCCGGGCGGTGAGATTAGACTCCAGAACCGCGAGATACCCCGGCATCATCTTCTCGAACACGGCAAGGCCGTCGGTAATCAGTTTTGGTCCCACCAGCTCGATATACTGCTGGAGCATATCGGTATCCAGTACGGTCTGCGTTTTGCTGCTGTCGGTCGCTGTCACTACGTCCTCCTCTTCACAGGTATCCCAGAACTTCTTAATAATAGAGGTCAGCGCCGGGACGGACAGCGGCTTACTCAGCACGTCGTCCATTCCGGCATCAAGATATTCTTTTTTGTCTTTCAGTACGTTAGCCGTCAGCGCCACCAGCGGCGGCAGCTCATCGGACTGATAGCGCTGCTTCAGCTCGCGGGAAATATCCAGCCCGGTCATGTCCGGCAACTGAATATCCAGCAGCACCAGGTCATATTCACCCGGGGCAAACATCTCCAGCGCGGCTTTCCCGGTCATCGCCACATCCACGCTGTTGCCAAGTTTCTCAAGCACAGAGCGGGCTACAATGACGTTCAACTCAATATCTTCAACCAGCAGCACATGCAGAGCCGGCAGCGGCATATCGTCATCTTCAAGAGTGCCATCAACTTCTTCCGCCACCGCAGGCGCATGCACGGTTAAAGTAAAGACGGAGCCATGGCCCGGCCGGCTACTGACGGTGATATCCCCGCCCATGTTTTTCGCCAGTCGACGCGAAACGGCAAGACCAATACCGGTCCCTGTCGCCGGTTTGCCACCGTGACTGTCTTTCACCTGATAGTACATGGCGAAGATCTTATCCTGCTCGTTCTGCGGAATACCGATCCCCGAGTCTTCCACCTCGAAGTGCAGCATATCGCCTTCATCGTAGCGCACGCGCACTGCAACGTTCCCTTGCTGAGTAAATTTGACGGCGTTGCTAATTAAATTCCACAGGATCTGGCGCAGGCGCGTACCGTCGGTAATGACCTTATGCGGCAGCGGCTGAGCGGGCTCCATCACAAAGCGCAGACCTTTCTGCTGCGCCTGCAGGCCGGAAAGGTTTTCGAGGTCTGCGAGGAAGCTGGTGAAGTCGACCGGCTGGTTATCGAGCTGAACCTTGCGGCGCTCCATCTTGTCCATGTCGATGATGTCGTTAAAGATGTTGCCTAACGTCACCGCCGATACGTGAATGGTTTTCAGGTATTTTTCCTGCTCACTGGTGAGATCGGTATCCAGCAGAATACGGCTTAAGCCGACGATGCCGTTCAGCGGTGTGCGCAGTTCATGGCTGATGGTCGAAATGAAGGTCGTCTTGTCGCGGCTGGCGCGCTCAAGCGCATCCTGATAGCGCTTACGCTCGGTAATATCGCGGCCAAATCCCATCAGACCATGGCGTTTCCCCACCCGGTCGTAATACGGCACTTTACGAATTTCGAAGCAGGCTTTGCGTCCATCCGGATAGTCCAGCCACTGCTCATAGGTCAGCGACACGTTATGGCGAAACACCTTCTCGTCGGTTTCCATCACCTTCGCCGCCGCCTCTTCGCTGTATACGTCCTGCGGCTTCAGATTAACCAGCTGTTTTTCACTCTTCCCGGTTAACAGCTCCATCGCCCGGTTACAGCCGGAGAACTCTTTATCTTCATTACGATAGAAAACCAGGTCGGGAGAGGCATCGAGGAAAGAACGCAGGAAAGAGGATTGCTGTTCGAGCTGAATCTGCGCTTCTTCACGCTCTTTCATTTCAATTTTCAGACGTTCAAGGGTCGCCTGACGCTCAGCTTCCGCTTTCTCACGATCGCTGATTTCCTGGTTCAACTGCGCAATGTTGTCTTTTAGCTGAACGTTGAGCTTCAGGTCACGCTCGCGCATCTCTTCAAGTTTTTCAACAAGCCGGGACAGGCGCTGACGCGACTCTTCAAGCTGCTCTACCACCACCGAGAGGAAATACACCGCCCAGGGCGTGATTAACAACCCAAAGAAGATTGAACGGATAACGTCAATGCTCTCAACCTGGCCGTGCAGCACCATGGTCACGGCCATCTGCACCACAATCGCCAGCACCACCAGCGCGAGTGCAAGCAGCATGGAAAAACGCACCAACCCGAGCTTCATCATCAGGTCGACGTAATACTGCGCAAGTAAACGGATTTGCTTCATAGGGGATCCCTTCGCCACATCTTCGCTCAATAATACCCAATTCTGAGCGAGGCGTTGAAGGAAGTGTAAAAAATGCGTTATGGGATCCAGCAAGAACCGACGGCAGATCCCTGAACACCATGAGCATTGAGGTATTTGTCGAGCTCTACCATCCCGGTCCAGCGGTTTTCACACCACAGTGGAGCGAGCAGCGTTGGCCGCCGCGCGCTGGCGGAAATACGATGATAGACCACCTCTGCCGGGGTGTGACGAATCATCTCTCCGGCGGTCACCGTGTATTCATCAAGCGCAATACCGTCAAGCCTGCCCGCTGCCCACGCCTTCGCCATGATACTGCCGGTGACGATGTGTAACGGGTGCAGCTTAATACCGTCAACACCGGTATCAACAACCCGTTCAAGAGTTTGCAGACACTCGGTTTGTCCTTCACCCGGCAGACCAACAATCAGATGTGAGCACACCTTCAGCCCCCGTGCCCGCGCCAGTCGGGTGGTATTCTGATAACAGGCAAAATCATGGCCGCGGTTAATGCGATGCAGAGTTTTATCATGTGCCGACTGCAGGCCCAGCTCCAGCCAGACTTCATAGCCCTGCTCGTGGTAATCGCTCAGCAAATCAAGCACGGCTTCAGGAACGCAGTCCGGACGCGTACCAACGCACAGGCCAACGATGCTCGCCTGGGCCACGGCCTGTTGATACATCGAGCGCAGCACCTGCACTTCCGCAAAGGTGCTGGTGTAGGCCTGGAAATAGGCCAGATAACGTTTAGCCCGGTTCACCCTCAGAGCCTGATGCGCCAGCTGTTCGGCAATAGAGCTGTGCTGCTGCGCTTCATCAGCAAAGGAGGCGACATTACAGAAGGTACAGCCGCCACGGCCGATGGTGCCATCGCGATTCGGGCAACTGAACCCACCGTGCAGCGTGAGTTTATGAACCTTTTCGCCATAACGGCGCGTAAGATCCCCACCAAACATATTGACTAATTTCTGTAACTGCATAATCTGGTAAACCGGCCTCAACAAAGGGGCCAAGCCTGCCATTTTTACGCTCTGTTGGCGATGACCTGGATCAATCGCCACGGCCGCCTTTTATTTATTGCATATTCAAGCACAATTACTGCAACTTCATTCAGCCTAAAGGCAATGACTTTTACTTATGTCAGAACGCTTTTTTTCACTATTCTTCGGCATGGTAAAAAACAGAGGCATGAAGCGACTTTAGCAGCATTACCAGGATAAAAATCTGTCGGAAATGTCGACTTTAGCACACTAAAGGGCTAATACCGCTTTCATACAGTGAGACAGATCACACTCAATCGCCACTTCCCTGACAGAATCTTTACGATAAAATTACTGATATATCATTACTTATCATTAACATAACTACCTGCTAGCACATTTTTCTATCAATAAGTTTGCCATTTGACCTGTGTGCAGATTCCCGATAAGTTGGAAATCCGCTGGAAGCTTTCTGGATGAGCGCTCTGCTCATCATATTTATGCAGTAATTGAGATTCCCTCTGAAGCAAGTCCTCAATACTTGTGCACCGATGCGAAAAGGATACTAGAGGGCGAATGCGAGGCAGGTGTATGAAACACCGAACCCCGTCGCCATGCCCTTGCTGCGCCTGCGCGCAATCGGTTCGGAGGTCGTCCCGTAGAGCCTGGGGAGGTTCACTGATATGTTGTACGATAAATCCCTTGAGAAGGATAACTGTGGTTTCGGCCTGATCGCCCACATAGAAGGCGAACCTAGCCACAAGGTAGTGCGTACCGCCATTCACGCACTGGCCCGTATGCAGCACCGTGGAGCGATCCTCGCCGATGGTAAAACCGGCGACGGTTGCGGCCTGCTGTTACAAAAACCGGACCGTTTCTTCCGCCTGGTGGCTGAAGAACGCGGCTGGCGTTTAGCCAAAAACTACGCCGTCGGGATGATTTTCCTGAACAAAGACGCTGAACTGGCAAGCGCTTCCCGCCGTGTGGTGGAAGAAGAACTGCAGCGTGAAACGCTGTCGATTGTCGGCTGGCGTGACGTGCCGACCAACGAAGGCGTGCTCGGCGAAATCGCCCTCTCCTCCATGCCGCGCATCGAGCAAATCTTTGTTAACGCCCCGGCAGGCTGGCGCCCGCGCGATATGGAGCGTCGTCTATTCATCGCTCGTCGCCGTATCGAAAAACGTCTGCAGGAAGACAAAGACTTCTACGTCTGTAGCCTGTCTAACCTCGTGAACATCTATAAAGGTCTGTGTATGCCGGCGGATCTGCCGCGCTTCTACCTGGATCTTGCGGATCTGCGTCTGGAGTCGGCCATCTGCCTGTTCCACCAGCGCTTTTCCACAAACACCGTGCCGCGCTGGCCGCTGGCACAGCCGTTCCGCTATCTGGCACACAACGGCGAGATCAATACCATCACCGGTAACCGCCAGTGGGCCCGCGCCCGTACCTATAAATTCCAGACTCCGCTGATCCCGGATCTGCAGGACGCTGCGCCGTTCGTCAACGAAACCGGCTCCGACTCAAGCTCCCTCGACAACATGCTCGAGCTGCTGCTGGCAGGCGGAATGGATATCGTGCGCGCCATGCGTTTACTGGTGCCGCCTGCCTGGCAGAACAACCCGGATATGGACCCGGAGCTGCGCGCCTTCTTCGACTTTAACTCCATGCACATGGAGCCGTGGGACGGCCCGGCAGGTATCGTCATGTCCGACGGTCGCTTTGCTGCCTGTAACCTCGACCGTAACGGCCTACGCCCGGCGCGCTACGTCATCACCAAAGACAAGCTCATCACCTGTGCCTCAGAAGTCGGCATCTGGGACTACCAACCGGATGAAGTGGTTGAGAAAGGCCGCGTGGGCCCGGGCGAGCTGATGGTTATCGACACCCGCGGGGGCCGGATTCTGCACTCGGCGGAAACCGATAACGATCTGAAGAGCCGTCACCCGTACAAAGAGTGGATGGAGAAAAACGTCCGTCGCCTGGTGCCGTTCGAAGATCTGCCGGATGAAGACGTCGGCCACCGCGAGCTGGACGACGATATGCTCGCGAGCTTCCAGAAACAGTTTAACTACAGCGCGGAAGAGCTGGACTCGGTTATCCGCGTGCTCGGTGAAAACGGTCAGGAGGCTGTAGGCTCGATGGGTGATGATACCCCGTTCGCCGTGCTTTCCAGTCAGCCGCGCATCATTTACGACTACTTCCGTCAGCAGTTTGCGCAGGTGACTAACCCGCCAATCGATCCGCTGCGCGAAGCACACGTGATGTCCCTTGCCACCAGCATTGGCCGCGAGATGAACGTGTTCTGCGAAGCAGAAGGCCAGGCGCACCGTCTGAGCTTTAAATCGCCGATCCTGCTGTTCTCCGACTTCACCCAGCTCACGACCATGAAGGAAGAGCACTACCGCGCTGACCGCCTGGATATCACCTTTGATGTCACCGAGGCCACACTGGAAGAGACGGTAAAAGCGCTGTGTGACAAAGCCGAACAAATGGTCCGCAACGGCACCGTTCTGCTGGTGCTCTCGGACCGGAATATTGCAAAAAACCGTCTGCCGGTACCGGCGCCGATGGCGGTGGGCGCTATCCAGACTCGTCTGGTAGATAAGAGCCTGCGCTGCGACGCCAACATCATTGTCGAAACCGCAAGTGCCCGTGACCCGCACCACTTCGCGGTGCTGCTGGGCTTTGGCGCGACGGCTATCTACCCGTATCTGGCCTACGAAACGCTGGCAAAACTGGTCGACAGCAAAGCTATCGACAAAGACTACCGCACGGTGATGCTGAACTACCGTAACGGCATCAACAAAGGCCTGTACAAAATCATGTCCAAAATGGGCATCTCGACCATCGCCTCCTACCGTTGCTCGAAGCTATTTGAAGCGGTTGGCCTGCATGCCGACGTTTCTGGTCTTTGCTTCCAGGGCGCGGTGAGCCGTATCGGCGGTGCTGGCTTCGACGATTTCCAGCAGGATCTGCTGAACCTTTCCAAGCGCGCGTGGCTTGCCCGCAAGCCGCTGGCTCAGGGTGGGCTGCTGAAGTACGTTCACGGCGGTGAATACCACGCCTACAACCCGGACGTGGTGCGCACCCTGCAGCAGGCGGTGCAGAGCGGTGAATACAGCGATTATCAGGAATATGCGACGCTGGTGAACAACCGCCCCGCCGCCACCCTGCGCGATCTGCTGGCGCTGAACCCGGACGGTACCGCCGTCAGCCTCAACGATGTCGAACCGGCAAGCGAGCTGTACAAACGCTTTGATACCGCCGCGATGTCCATCGGCGCGTTGAGCCCGGAGGCTCACGAGTCGCTGGCGGAAGCAATGAACAGCATCGGCGGTAACTCCAACTCCGGCGAGGGCGGTGAAGATCCGGCTCGCTACGGCACGAATAAAGTGTCACGCATTAAGCAGGTGGCCTCGGGTCGCTTCGGCGTGACTCCGGCGTATCTGGTCAGCGCCGACGTGATTCAGATTAAAGTGGCTCAGGGCGCGAAGCCGGGCGAAGGCGGTCAGTTGCCGGGTGATAAAGTCACCCCATACATCGCAAAACTGCGCTACTCCGTCCCGGGCGTCACGCTGATTTCACCACCGCCGCATCACGATATCTACTCGATTGAAGATCTGGCGCAGCTGATTTTTGACCTCAAACAGGTCAATCCAAAAGCGATGATCTCAGTGAAACTGGTGTCTGAACCGGGCGTGGGCACTATTGCCACCGGTGTGGCAAAAGCCTATGCGGACCTCATCACCATCGCCGGCTACGACGGCGGCACCGGTGCAAGCCCGCTTTCCTCCGTGAAATACGCGGGATGCCCGTGGGAGCTGGGGCTGGTGGAAACGCAGCAGGCGTTGGTTGCCAACGGTCTGCGCCACAAGATTCGTCTGCAGGTGGACGGCGGTCTGAAAACCGGCCTCGACATCATCAAAGCGGCAATCCTTGGTGCGGAAAGCTTCGGCTTCGGTACCGGCCCGATGGTGGCGCTGGGCTGTAAATACCTGCGTATCTGCCACCTGAACAACTGCGCGACCGGTGTTGCTACCCAGGACGATAAGCTGCGTAAAAATCACTACCATGGTTTGCCGTTCAAAGTGACGAACTACTTCCAGTTCATCGCCCGTGAAGTGCGTGAGCTGATGGCCGAGCTTGGCGTAACGCGCCTGGTTGACCTGATTGGCCGTACCGACCTGCTGAAAGAGCTGGAAGGCTTCACCGCCAAACAGCAAAAACTGGATCTCGGCAAACTGCTGGAGACTGCTGAACCGCACCCGGGGAAAGCGGTGTACTGCACCGAGCACAACCCGCCGTTTGATAACGGGGTGCTTAACGCTCAACTGCTGCAGCAGGCGAAACCGTTCGTTGATGACAAGCAGAGCAAAACATTCTGGTTTGATATCCGTAATACTGACCGCTCCGTTGGCGCATCTCTCTCTGGTTATATCGCCCAGACTCACGGCGACCAGGGCCTGGCGGCGGATCCTATTACCGCTCACTTCAGCGGTACCGCCGGGCAAAGCTTCGGCGTGTGGAACGCCGGCGGCGTTGAGTTGTACCTGACTGGCGATGCCAACGACTACGTCGGCAAAGGCATGGCAGGTGGTCTGCTGGCGGTACGTCCGCCGGTGGGTTCTGCCTTCCGTAGCTGTGATGCAAGCATCATCGGTAATACCTGTCTGTACGGTGCCACCGGGGGTCGCCTGTATGCGGCGGGCCGCGCGGGCGAACGTTTTGGCGTGCGTAACTCTGGTGCCATCACCGTCGTCGAAGGCATTGGCGACAACGGCTGTGAATACATGACAGGCGGTATTGTCTGCGTGCTCGGTAAAACCGGCGTCAACTTTGGCGCGGGCATGACCGGTGGCTTCGCTTACGTACTGGATGAAGACGGTGACTTCCGCAAACGCGTGAACCCGGAGCTGGTGGAAGTGCTGGCGGTAGACACGCTCGCTATCCACGAAGAGCACCTGCGTGGGCTTATTACCGAGCACGTGCAGCATACCGGCTCTTCGCGTGGAGAGGAGATCCTCGCCAACTGGCCAGCGTTCTCAGCGAAGTTTGCCCTGGTTAAACCGAAGTCCAGCGATGTCAAAGCACTGTTGGGTCACCGTAGTCGTAGCGCAGCTGAGCTGCGCGTGCAGGCGCAGTAAGGAATTCAGATGAGCCAGAACGTATATCAATTTATCGACCTGCAGCGCGTTGACCCGCCGAAGAAAGCGCTCAAGATCCGCAAAATTGAGTTTGTGGAGATTTACGAGGTGTTTTCCGAAGGCCAGGCCAAGGCGCAGGCAGACCGCTGTCTTTCGTGCGGCAACCCGTACTGCGAGTGGAAGTGCCCGGTGCATAACTACATCCCGAACTGGCTGAAGCTCGCCAACGAGGGGCGTATTTTTGAAGCCGCCGAGCTGTCGCATCAGACTAACACTCTGCCGGAAGTCTGCGGCCGCGTGTGCCCACAGGACCGCCTGTGCGAAGGTTCCTGTACCCTGAACGATGAGTTTGGCGCCGTCACCATCGGCAACATCGAACGCTATATCAACGATAAAGCGTTCGAAATGGGCTGGCGTCCTGACATGACTGGCGTTCGCCAGACCGACAAGAAAGTGGCGATTATCGGCGCTGGCCCGGCGGGCCTCGCCTGCGCCGACGTGCTGACCCGTAACGGCGTTAAAGCGGTGGTATTCGACCGTCATCCGGAAATCGGCGGCCTGCTGACCTTCGGGATCCCGGCCTTTAAGCTGGAAAAAGAGGTGATGACCCGCCGTCGCGAAATCTTCACCGGAATGGGTATCGAGTTCAAACTTAACGTCGAAGTCGGTCGTGACGTGCAGTTAGACGACCTGCTGAAAGAGTACGACGCGGTATTCCTCGGCGTTGGCACCTATCAGTCTATGCGCGGTGGTCTGGAGAATGAAGACGCAGACGGTGTATTTGACGCCCTGCCGTTCCTCATCGCCAATACCAAGCAGATTATGGGTTACGGTGAAACCACCGACGAGCCGTATGTCAGCATGGAAGGTAAGCGCGTGGTCGTTCTTGGCGGGGGTGATACCGCGATGGACTGCGTACGTACCTCCGTTCGCCAGGGCGCGACTCACGTTACCTGTGCCTATCGTCGTGACGAAGAGAACATGCCGGGTTCAAAACGCGAAGTGAAAAACGCGCGCGAAGAAGGTGTCGAGTTCCAGTTCAACGTGCAGCCTTTAGGCGTTGAGGTGAATGCTAACGGTAAGGTAAGCGGTGTGAAAATGGCGCGTACCGCAATGGGCGAACCGGATGCCAAAGGCCGTCGTCGCGCGGAAATCGTTGCGGGCTCAGAGCACGTCGTCCCTGCTGACGCGGTAGTAATGGCGTTTGGTTTCCGCCCGCACAGCATGAGCTGGCTGGAGAAACATAGCGTTGAGCTGGATCCACAGGGCCGCATCGTGGCGCCGGAAGGCAGCGAGAATGCCTTCCAGACCAGCAACCCGAAAATCTTCGCCGGTGGTGACATCGTGCGCGGTTCGGATCTGGTGGTTACCGCGATCGCCGAAGGTCGTAAAGCGGCGGACGGCATCCTGAACTACCTGGAAGTTTAAGCCACAGCGAGTGGGGGTTTACTGCCCCCACTCGTTCACTCATTTTTTCTCAACCAGCGCGCTCACGACTTCCGCAAACGCCGGGGCATAACCCTCTGGTGTATTCACACCAATACCGTTATTGCGCACCTGATACTTACCTTTGACATAAAACGATGGTGTCCCCGTCACGCCAAACTGCTCGGCGGCTCGCTCCTGTTTTTCTGTCAGCGCTTTCACGGCAAAGCTGTTTTTAGCGGCATCATATTCATCAGCTGAAACCCCCGCATGCAGAAAGACCTGGCGAATATCCGCATCGCTGTGAATGGTTTTACTTTGCTGCACCGCCGCGAAGAGCGTCTGCTCCACCCGCGATTCCACCCCCAGCGCTTTAGCCACTGACCAGGCTTCCGTAAGCGATTTACCCATCGCCCCCATCGAGCTGACATGGTATTTCTCGGTTTTGGCACCGTCCGGTAACCGTTTATCAATGGCTTCACCGACTTTATAAGTACCGGAAAACGCCGCACAGGGTGGGCAATAAAAGGAGAAAAACTCAACCACCTCCGGGGCCCCCGCCACCGGTCTGGCAAGCGTGGTATATTGCGTGCCTTCACTTAACGGTGCCGCCATGGCGAAAGAGGCACTTAGCGTCAGTACCGCCCCAAGCGCGATATTTTTTAACATACCTTATTTCCCTATAACTTAATAAAAAACCAAAGAATTATGCGCCGGTATTATTCTCCTGTTTGTCTCAGGAAACGCGAAGATATGTAAACCAATGCAAGGAATGCGCTTATACATCCAGCTCAATACAGTTTTCGCAGGCCATATTTTTACGACAGTTCCCAGGAGTACATCCGGTCACACGCTTAAACTGGCAAGAAAACACCTGCTGCGATGAAAAGCCATATTGCGGGTAAAGCTCAGCGAAGGGAATCGATGAATATTTAATATCATCGATGATATGTCTTATTCTGACCTTACGGAAAAAGTTCGCCACGGTGTCATGGCTGGTTTCCATGAAAATTCGCTGCAGGTAGCCTTTGGAATAACCAGATATTGTAGAGATCTCATCCAGCGTGTGTTGATGGAATAGGTTACTTGAAAGCCTCTCGATCAAATCGATAATGACTGAGCGATGCAATATTTCAGTACTCGTTTTCATGGTCCTCCCGGTGGCACTTTATAAAAAGAGTGCCCAGATGACGCAAGCAATAAAAAGAAGAAGAGCCGATAGCGGAATATAGTATGCAAACTTGTCCTGGTTCATAGCCACCTCAATGTTTGTTCTGAGGCAGAGTTTAGTGCTATGGTTTCGTTTATAAAATCTAATTATTTTAAACGAACCGTTTAGGAGTGCTAATCAGTGAATCTCACCCTGAAGCAACTCATTGTTTTTATGTCGGTGATCCGTCATACCAATCTTAGCGCCGCAGCGGAGGCGCTGCACATGACGAAAGGTGCGCTTTCGCAAAATCTGGCCGCCCTGGAGCAACAGCTGGGCACCCGGCTTTTTGACCGGCGACATGCCCGGCTCTATGTCAACCAGGCCGGGATGAATCTCATCCCCCTCGCCGATGAGCTACTCACCAGAGCAAAATATCTCGAAGAGAAGTTCAGCCACAGCGCCGCGCCACCGGCCATTAAGGTGGGTTGTACTAAATCTATCGGCTCGTTTCTGCTGCCAGCGATGCTGAGCGATTTTAAGCGTGAAGCCGGGTGGTTGCCGGAAGTGATTACGGAGAATATTCACGCAATCCATGGCTTGCTCAACCGCTTTGACATTGATATTGCCTTGCTGGAAGGCCCGGTGGTAGATATCTCTCAGCAAAGCCAGCTCTGGATGCAGGATGAGATGGTTGTGGTTGCCTCACGCTCACATCCACTGGCAGGCGAGAGCGTCGTTTCTTACGCACGGCTGAGTCAGGAAAAGTGGATCCTGAGGGAAACAGAATCTGCCAGCCGCCATTACTTTGATAATCAACTAGCAATGAAGCTCGATAATCCACAAATAGCGATTTCACTCAATAGCTTCGATGCCATTTTGTCCAGCGTGCATCATCAGTTAGGTATCACCTTTATTTCGAGAGCCTGCCTGAATAACCCTTTCTACGGCCCACACCTGGTTCAGCTAGCCGTCGAAGACTCTTTTTTCCGTAATCTCTATATTGTGTACCAAAAAGAGAAATACCTTTCCCCGCCGATTGTCGAGTGGGTGAACTTTCTTAAATCACAGGTCAGCAAAGATTAAAAAAATCCCGCCCTGCGGATTAAAGGGCGGGATAAAAGGTTCCACTCAATCAAGGTGAATATCAGTGGGAACCACTCGGGGTCATACTATCAAAATAGATTAACTATTAAAGAACTATCATCGAAAGTGGTAATAAAGGTGACTTTCTGTGAAATTTCACCCGGGTTCAGCGAACTCCAGTTTTATCACCACTTTCTTTATTTCCTGTGGTGCAGTCAGACTACACCCTGGCTTATGCGGTTCGCTGGGCATGAATATCACAAATTCCCCAGCAGTCAGCGTCAGGCACTGTTCTTCTGTCATAGTGCGACACAGCTGATAGTCATCGCTCTCATGCCAGTCCCCGCACTCGCGAGCACTGCCGTTTTCGCCGTAGTAGATCTGCTCCTCTCCCGCCAACAGGATCTGGATATCGATATAGCGTCGGTGCAGCTCGGCCTGTTTCTCCTCCGGCCGCTGGGTGACAAACTGCATCACATTCATGAAAAGCCTGTCTCCCTGCAGCTTATAGCGGCCGGGCTCCAGTTTAGCGGGTGCCAGCGACAGCGCCCTGTCGATAGCAGCAATAAGAGACGGTGATAATCCCGCCGCCTGCAGATGTTGAATATTTCCGGTGATCATCGTGTGACTCCTTGTGCCCACAGGGCGGCTCCCAGCAACCCTGCATCATGTCGATAATGCGCCGCACGCAGGGGGGTCTGGAAAGCAGCGGGCTGCTCGGCCAGAAAACCACGAACCTGTGCCAGATAGCCCTCTGCCAGACCAACACTTCCCCCGACAACAGCACATTCGCAGTCGGTCAGTGCCTTAACATCCGCAATCAGCGCCGCCAGCGTACGGGCGGAGTGAGCCACCAGTTCGCAGGCCTGACTATCCCCCCACGCTGCGCGAGAGAAAATCGTTTTGCAGTCGAGGCCCTGCAGGTTGCCGCTAGCGGCAGCGGCAATTCCCCGGCCCGAGGCAATCGCTTCGACGCAGCCGATACGGCCACAGCCACAGCGCGGACCATGCGGATCTGCCTGCGTATGACCAATATGCCCTGCCAGACCGCCCGGGCCGATCAGCAGCTTTCCACCGCTAACTAGCCCACCGCCGACGCCGGTAGAAACCGTGATAAACACCATCTCCTGCACCGGAACCCGCAGCGCATGGAATTCCGCCAGCGCCGCCGCCTGGGCATCGTTCAGCGCGACACAAGGCAACCCGCTTAGCGCGGAAAGCGTCTCGACCAGCGGAAAAGCCGCCAGTCCGCCGAGGTTAGCGGGGTTAATTGCCGTCAGTACGCCTTGATGGATAATCCCCGTCGAGGCAACGGCGATGCGCACAGCGCCAGGCAGCAACGGTTGGATCAGTGATTTCAATGCTCCGGCCAGCGCCTGTGGCGTGTGGCTCGCCGGTGTCGGAAGCTCGCGTCGGCTGACTATCTGCAAATTATCACCAACCTGCGCTGCCGCCAGTTTGGTACCACCAATATCGATGGCAAGTGTGGTCATGGGTGCGTCCTCACATTGCTTTTCACTGCGCGAGTCACCGCACCGCTGAATGGTTTTCCGTCGATGGCATCGTGCGTGCGCAACGCTTCTGGCCGCAGCCAACGCTGCACGCGAGAAGGCATATCAAGGCCAATCAGCAGAATGACCACGAAGGTCAGCCCGAATGAGAGCGATCCCAACGCAGTTCCCAGATCCAGACGCTGAGCGATAAGTGCGCCGATCACCGGCGCCAGCGCGCCACCCAGAGCACCTACGTTATAGGTAAAACCAAGACCTGCCGCCCGTTGATCGGTATCGAAATAGCCACCGATGAGCTTCGGCAGGATCCCGGAGATCCCCTGACCAAGCATCTGCTGGAAGAAGAGCAGAAAGCCGAGGATCCAGATGCTGGATCCGCCTATCGCGAACACCGGAATGATCAGGACCTGAGAAGCCAGCAGACTGCAGACATAGGCTTTACGAGTACCGAGCCAGTCACCGAGGAAACCGCCGACGATGCAGCCCACCGCCGCACCAAAACCACTGAAAAACAGAACCCGTGCCACCGTGGAAGGGTCGTAGCCCAGTTCGGTTTTCAGATAGGTCGGCAACAGTGCCTGAATGGGCCATGAGTAGAGGAAAGCGAACAGCACCACGACCATCAGCATGACGCCTGTAGGCCAGCGTTTACCGCTGCTTTGCACCATAAAGCTGATAAAGATCCCGGCACACAGTAGCCCCAGCAGCGCGACAATCGCCGCGTTACGCATGTCTCCGGCAAAGCACAACCACAGGGATGCACCGGCCACCAGCGTCATGACTACGTTCAACACCCGGTACTTACCGCGATAGAGAATATCCACCATGGTGCGTACCGGCGCTTTTCCAGCATGACGTTGCTTCCAGTCTTCTGCCTCAGGAATGTTTTTACGTAACCACAGGGCAAAAATGATGGGCAGAATGCCGATGAAAAACAGCGCCCGCCAGCCCCACACCGGAACCACCAGGCTATAAACCTGAGCGGCTACCACCGCTCCCACCGAAAAACCAGAGATAAGAAAACCACTGGCCTTGTTGCGTAAATGCTTTGGCCAACTTTCAATGACGTAGGTTGCGCTCGATCCGTACTCTCCCGCCATTCCCATGCCAATAACCAGGCGGGCAATGAACATAGTCGTGAAACCTGGGGCAAAGCCGCAGGCAAGCGTACCGACAGAAAACAGGACAATGCTGGACACCATAGCCAGGCGGCGGCCGTAGCGATCGCCAAGCGCCCCCAGCATCAATCCACCAAACCAGCGAGAGATAAAGGCCGCCGAGATAAGGCTTGCCGCCTGTACCGTCGTCAGACCAAACTCACCCTGTATTTCAGTCAGAACCAGAGCAATCAGGACAAAATCAAAACCATCGAGCAAATACCCAAGCCAGGCGGCGGAGAACGCCCGCCATTGTGCCTTGTTGAGATGGCGATACCACGGGATGTTTGGGGCAGAAGTACTCATTTTACTCTCCCGACAATTCTATTGTGGTGGAGCCGGACAGCAGCAGTGCCATCCGGCAATAGATTAGCGTTTTTCCGCCATTAGTTGCTCAGCCAGAGCCTTAAGTTCAGGCAGGAATTGCTCATCCACCGGTGAAAACGGTTTACGACATAGCGGAACCGCCACCACATCCATAAAGTGCAGTACCGTTTTCAGGCCACGGAATACGCCGGTTTTGATAAGCAGATCGATGACGCTGTTACACTCGGTTTGCAGCCGCTGCGCCGTCGCGATATCACCTTCCTTCAGCGCTTTTACGATGTTCAGATAGCGCCAGCCCATAATGTTGTATGTGCTGCCGATCCCGCCGTCGGCTCCCGCCAGCAGTCCGGAGGCAAAGATTTCGTCGTAACCGTTGTAAAGCACCAGATCCGGATGCGCGCGACGGATCTGCTCCATTTGATAGAGATCGCCGGAAGTCTGCTTTAGAGCACCAACGCCCGGCAGCGTGACCAGCGTGCTTATCTGCTCAAGGCTCAGCTTCACGCCACTCAACGCCGGAATGTTGTAGACCACCATCGGCAGACCATCCGCCGAGTCGATGATCGCCCGGTAGTGCTCGCAGTGCTCTTCAAAGCTGAAGGGGTAGTAGAACGGCGTGACAGCAGACACCGCATCAAAACCGTACCGACTGGCGGCGTGCGCCAGCTGTTGGCTTTCTGCGGTGCTGACACTGCCCACGTGGGCGATAAGCGCCACCTTCCCTTTCGCCTCTTCCGCCACAATTTCAAGTACCGCTTCGCGCTCAGACAGGCTCTGAACAAAAGCCTCACCGGTGGAACCGCCTACGTACAAACCATCAATGCCCTGCTCAATGTTGAAGCGCACCAGGCGGCGCAGGCTCTCTTTATCGAGACGCTGCTGCTCGTCGAACGGAGTCAGGAGTGCGGGCATAACCCCACGTAAGTTCACAGCCATAGAAACCTCTCTGTCATATTTGAATTACCGGCATACCTTTATACCTGTTATACCAGATCAAATAAGCAGCAGCTCAATAGCAAAATTCTATTGTGCGATCGGCTTCACTAAATACCGATCGTCAGGATCGTGTTACTTGCGGGGTGTTTTTCCCTGACCGAAAGCGTGCCAGGTGGCAGAAACGCTGTTGAGATGGGTTTGCAAAGCGCGATCCGCCTCGTCCGGATCGTGACGACGGATGGCATCGACGATGGCGATATGCTGTTGATAGCTGACGGTATTATGCTGCAACAGCTCTTTCTCTGGCACCTTCGGTCGGGCGGCGATCAGCCAGTCCAGAAGCGCAACGTGGATAGCCATAAAGATCGGGTTGCCGGGAATTTCCGCCAGCACGCGGTGGAAATCAACGTCTGAGCGAATGAACAGGGTGTTGTCATCCAGCGTCTGGCTATTCAGCTCCAGCGCTTTCGTGAGTAGCGCAATCTGTTCATCACTGGCGTTTTCCGCCGCGTAACGCACCAGGCTCGATTCAAAAAACAGGCGTAGCTGTTCAAAATGCGCAATGCCGCCGGGGTGGGCAAGAAAATCTTTCGCCATCCCGGAGAGTTCACCAATGATGGTATCGGCTGATGGCCGGGAGACGCGAGCACGTTCACCGTTGTTAATCTGCACCAGACCTTTGCGTTTCAGGGCAGCCAGCGCTTCTCTGACCGAGGGGCGACCTACGTTGAAGAAAGTCATCAGCTCACGCTCGGAAGGCAGCTGCTCTCCTTCAGCAAACTCGCGCCGACGGATCATTTGCTCCAGCTCTTCTTCCACCATCTCAGACAGTTTTTTGCGCGCCAACGGGCGACGGCGCAGGCTGCGGCCAATGGTGTCGGAAGCGTTGTCGGCTGAAGGATCAAATGCGTTCATAGGCCCATAGCGTTGATAAGTGACGGCTTTCTTTATCTTATCACAGGAATTTTTAACTGGGTAAACGGGAAGCCGATAACAAAACAGGCCCCGCGGGGCCTGTCAGCAATTACTTCACGACCCGCAGCGACGGGCGACCACCGCGCGGTGGCGGCGGAGTGTCGTCAGGATCGTGATCGTGATCCGGCTTATCACCGTCAATCACCGACATTACGGTCTCGTTCTCTTCAGAGACATCGCCGTCGTCGTTAAGGCTGGGTACTTCTTCGTCGTAGGCTGCTTCTGGCTCAAACATAGTGCCAGCGCCGTTCTCACGTGCGTAAATGGCCAGCACTGCCGCCAGCGGAACAGAAACCTGACGCGGAACGCCGCCGAAGCGCGCATTAAAGCGAACGTCGTCGTTAGTCAGTTCCAGGTTCCCCACCGCACGCGGCGCGATGTTCAGGACAATCTGACCGTCACGAGCGTACTCCATCGGCACATGAACCCCTGGCAGCGTGACATCCACCACCAGATGCGGCGTCAGCTGGTTATCCAGCAGCCACTCATAAAAGGCTCGCAGCAGATAAGGACGGCGTGGAGACAGTTGTGAGACATCCATTCAGTTAGCCTCGACCAAGACGCATTTCACGCTCGGCTTCAGTTAAGGAAGCGAGGAAAGAGTCACGCTCGAAGACACGAGTCATGTAGGCTTTCAGCTCTTTCGCACCCGCGCCCACGATTTCGATGCCAAGTACCGGCAAACGCCACAGCAGCGGCGCCAGGTAGCAATCCACCAGGCTGAACTCGTCGCTCAGGAAGTAAGGTTTCTGAGTGAAGACCGGCGCAATCGCCTGAAGTTCTTCACGCAGCTGCTTACGTGCAGCATCCGCCTGAGCAGCAGAACCGGTCGTGATGACGTTCATCAGCGTGTACCAGTCTTTCTCGATACGATGCATATAAAGACGGCTTTCACCACGCGCAACCGGATATACCGGCATCAGCGGCGGATGAGGGAAACGCTCGTCCAGATATTCCATAATGATGCGGGATTCCCACAGGGTGAGCTCACGATCCACCAGCGTCGGTACGCTTTGATTCGGGTTGAGGTCAATCAGATCCTGAGGTGGGTTGTCCTTCTCCACGTGTTCTATCTCAAAACTAACACCCTTCTCAGCCAGCACAATGCGGACCTGATGGCTATAGATGTCAGTAGGACCAGAAAACAGCGTCATTACCGAACGTTTGTTGGCAGCGACAGCCATGAAAACCTCCAGGTATATTCAGAATTTTTACTGCTACCGGCCACACGGTGACCAGCCAGATAAAAGGCCCCATTCGCAAGGAATACACTTTTTGTTCCATAAGAAACCAAAAAATGAACAATCCCCGGCATTTGGGCAGAAAATTGGATGATAGTTTACCAGATTTTAACGACGATGTGGTGAGGGGATTCTGGAAATGCTGAAAAAGACCAGGAATTCAGCGCAGCATGGTGAGAAACACGCGTTATGTCCATAAAAAAACCCGCCGAAGCGGGTTTTTTCGCCAATTGTTCTCCTGCAGATGCAGGAAGCAATTAACGCTTGGAGAACTGCGGACGACGACGTGCTTTACGCAGGCCGACTTTCTTACGTTCAACCTGACGAGCATCACGAGTAACGAAGCCAGCTTTACGCAGTTCGCCACGCAGGGACTCGTCGTACTCCATCAGAGCGCGGGTGATACCGTGACGGATCGCACCAGCCTGACCAGAGATACCACCACCTTTAACGGTGATGTACAGATCCAGTTTCTCAACCATGTCGACCAGTTCCAGCGGCTGACGAACTACCATGCGGGCAGTTTCGCGACCGAAGTACTGTTCCAGAGAACGCTGGTTAATAACGATTTTACCGTTGCCCGGTTTGATGAACACACGAGCTGCGGAACTTTTGCGGCGACCAGTGCCGTAGTATTGATTTTCAGCCATTGCCTATAATCCCGATTAGATGTCAAGAACTTGCGGTTGCTGTGCCGCGTGGTTGTGCTCGTTGCCCGCGTAAACTTTCAGTTTACGGTACATAGCACGACCCAGCGGGCCTTTTGGCAGCATGCCTTTAACCGCGATTTCAATCACACGCTCAGGACGGCGGGCAATCATCTCTTCAAAGGTCGCTTCTTTGATACCACCGATGTGGCCAGTGTGGTGGTAGTACATTTTGTCTTCGCGCTTGTTGCCGGTTACAGCAACTTTTTCTGCGTTCAGAACGATGATGTAGTCACCAGTATCAACGTGCGGAGTGAATTCCGCTTTGTGCTTACCGCGCAGGCGACGAGCCAGTTCGGTAGCCAGACGGCCCAGAGTTTTACCGGTCGCGTCAACAACATACCAGTCGCGTTGTACGGTTTCTGGTTTAGCTGTAAAAGTTTTCATTAAAAGCTTACCCAAGTAATAAGTTACACGTTGGTGAACACCCAAACGTTTTAGTCAGTTGAGGCTCACACGACAAAGTCCGGCAAACCTACCCCTTCGAATAGCAAATGCCAGCACATAGAAAGTTTTGGGAAAAAACCTTCTCGTAACGTGGGGTCGCAAGATTATAGAGAAGTCGAGGTCAAAGATCGACCCCTTTATATGCTTTGCCGCGGGTTTTTCGGGGTTTGGGGGTGTGCGGCCTGACGCCCTCCCCCCCAACCCTTCTCCCACGGGGAGAAGAGGCATTTATGGCATATGCGATTTCTTAAGATACTCTTCACTCTGCATCTCCTGCAGACGCGACAAGCAGCGCTGAAATTCAAACTTCAGACGCTCGCCCTGATAGATCTCATATAAAGGCACGGCAGCGCTTACCACCAGCTTGACGTGGCGCTCGTAGAACTCATCCACCAGCGCGATAAAGCGGCGGGCTTCGCTCTCCATCAGGCGGGTCAGCACCGGTACATCAAACATCAACACGGTGTGGAACAGGCGCGAGAGCGCAATGTAGTCGTGCTGGCTGCGGGCATCCACGCACAGCGTGGTAAATGACACCGCCAGCGTCTGGTTCTCTACGCCCATGGTCTGCAGCGCGCGATGGTTTATTTCAAGCTCCGGCGCGTGCTCACGCGGCGCACCGGCCAGCGCCAGCCACAGCGCATCCATCTGCTGCATGGTTTCCGTGTTAAGCGGCGACAGCCACAGATGAGCCTGGGTCAGCGTGCGCAGTCGGTAATCCACCCCGGCATCAACGTTCATGATGTCACAGTGCTCTTTAATCGCCTCAATTGCCGGTAAGAAGCGCGCACGCTGCAGGCCATTACGATACAGACCGTCGGGCGCAATATTCGACGTTGCCACAAGCGTAATGCCGCGGGCAAACAGCGCCTTCATCAACCCGCCGAGCAGCATGGCGTCGGTAATGTCGGAAACAAAAAACTCGTCAAAGCACAGAACGTCAGTTTCGGCCTTGAAACGGTCGGCGATGATTTCCAGCGGGTCGCTGTGCCCTTGCAGCTGCGTCAGCTCTTCATGCACGCGCAGCATGAAGCGGTGGAAATGCAGACGCTGCTTACGCGTTCCCGGCAGGCTCTGATAGAAAAGATCCATAAGCCAGGTCTTGCCACGCCCCACACCGCCCCACATGTAAAGACCTCGTACCGGCGTCCGGGCCGTTGCCGTCTCTTTCTTACCCCACAGCTTCCCGAATTTTGCTTTCAGCCCGCCGCCTGTGGGGGGAGCCTCTTTGCTGATGGTCAGCTCCTGCCAGATAACGTCGAGCCGGCTCACGGCCTCGCGCTGGACATCGTCCGCCTGGTGGGTGCCCTCGTTGAGTGCCTGGATATATCGCGATGTTGGGGTAAGGCTTTGCATAAGTTATTGTTATTCCCTGAAAAGCAACTTGCAGTCGTTCACAGTTGTCGAAAAAAAAGCCGTTCTACACTACGTGATGATACGCCAGGATTCCACTTCTAAGGAAATAGCGGTTATAGTGGCACTATCGGGCGCGGGCAAGGAGTCGCCTCTCGGCCAACACCCTACGGAACAACAAAACAACGGGAGAAGTTCATGACCTGGGAATATGGGCTAATTGGGTTAGTCGTCGGCCTCATTATCGGCGCCGTCGCCATGCGTTTTGGCAACCGCAAATTACGTCAACAACAGGCCCTGCAGTACGAACTGGAAAAAAACAAAGCAGAGCTCGAAGATTATCGTGAAGAGTTAGTCAGCCATTTTGCCCGCAGCGCGGAGCTGCTTGATAACATGGCGCACGATTATCGTCAGCTGTACCAGCACATGGCGAAAAGCTCCAGCAGCCTGCTGCCGGAAATGACCGCGGAAACCAATCCGTTCCGCAACCGTCTGGCCGAGTCCGAAGCGGGCAACGACCAGGCCCCGGTGCAGATGCCGCGCGACTACTCCGATGGCGCGTCTGGCCTGCTGCGCGGTGGTGCGAAACGCGATTAATCGCACATCCGCTAAAATTTATTTACGGGCGCGCCTTCTGCGCCCGTCTCTTCTTCCTCACCCCAGCTATTATTTAATCGTTACCCGCATTGTTACCCGGTTAAAATTTCAATAACATCATACTGTTTTTGGGAATTTTACTTACCCATCAGGTTACGAGAGCCAGCATCAATGAAGAAATCTACTTTGCTGTTGAGTGCGTTAGCGTTAAGCGTTGGTTTATCTCTCTCTGCGTCTATGCCTGCGGTAGCCTCGCTGCCAACACAGGTGCCAGGCCAGGGGGCGCTGCCGAGCCTTGCGCCGATGCTGGAAAAAGTCCTGCCTGCCGTGGTGAGCGTTCAGGTAGAAGGTACGGCGGTGCAGAGCCAGCAGGTTCCTGACGAGCTGAAAAAATTCTTTGGCGACCAGGGACCCGACGAGCAGGCACAGCCGTTTGAAGGCCTGGGCTCTGGCGTCATCATCGACGCCGCGAAAGGCTACGTGCTGACCAACAACCACGTGGTGAGCCAGGCGCAAAAAATCAGCGTCCAGCTCAACGACGGCCGCGAATTCGACGCCAAACTGATCGGCAGCGATGAACAAAGCGACATCGCGCTGCTGCAGTTGCAAAACGCCAGCCACCTCACGCAAATCGCCATTGCCGACTCCGACAAGCTCCGGGTCGGTGATTTCGTGGTGGCCGTAGGTAATCCCTTCGGCCTTGGCCAGACGGCCACCTCGGGCATCGTCTCCGCACTGGGGCGCAGTGGGCTGAACCTCGAAGGGCTGGAGAACTTTATTCAGACCGACGCCTCCATCAACCGCGGTAACTCCGGCGGCGCCCTGCTCAACCTGAACGGCGAACTGATTGGTATTAACACCGCCATTCTGGCACCTGCGGGCGGTAGCGTCGGCATCGGCTTTGCTATCCCCAGCAACATGGCCCGCACGCTTTCGCAACAGCTTATCCAGTTTGGCGAAATCAAACGTGGGCTGCTTGGGATTAAAGGCACCGAGATGAGCGCCGACATCGCCAAAGCCTTTAAGCTGGATGTGCAGCGCGGCGCGTTTGTCAGCGAAGTCTTGCCAAACTCCGGTTCGGCAAAAGCGGGGATTAAGTCGGGCGACGTGATTGTTAGTCTGAACGATAAACCACTCAGCAGCTTTGCCGAGCTGCGTTCGCGTATCGCAACGACAGCGCCGGGCACCAAAGTGAAGCTCGGTCTGCTACGCGACGGCAAACCGCTTACCGTTGAAGTGACGCTGGATAAAAGCACCTCTTCGACCGCCAGTGCAGAACTTATCGCCCCGGCACTTCAGGGCGCCGCTCTCAGCGATGGGCAAATGAAGGATGGCACTAAAGGTGTCTCTATCGACAGCGTCGAGAAGGGCAGCGCCGCCGCGCAGATTGGTTTGCATAAAGATGACATCATCATCGGCATTAACCGTGAACGCATCCATTCTATCGCTGAATTACGCAAAGTGATGGAAGCCAAGCCGTCCGTCATCGCCTTGAATGTGGTGCGCGGCAATGAAAGCATTTATCTGCTTTTGCGTTAAACGCCCCACTCCGGGCAGCGCCGACGTGTGCTGCCCGGATAACTCGTGCTATGCTTCGGCTGTTTACTCACCAGTGATATCGGCATTATGCTCGCAAAGCTCATACGTTCGACTGCAATTGGATTGATTGTTGGCGGCATTCTGCTCGCCGCGCTTCCCTCGTTACGCCAGTTTGGCGCCACAACTTCGGCAACCTTCGACAGTGGCGACGAATCTCCTGTCAGCTATAACTCTGCGGTACGACGCGCGGCACCCGCCGTGGTTAACGTCTATACCCGCGGGCTGAACAGCACCGGCCAAAATAAGCTGGAGCTACGCACCCTCGGTTCCGGCGTGATTATGGACGAACGTGGCTACATTATTACCAACAAGCACGTGATAAGTGACGCAGACCAGATTATCGTCGCCCTGCAGGATGGCAGGGTGTTCGAAGCCCTGGTGGTCGGCTCCGATAGCCTGACGGATCTTGCGGTACTCAAAATTAACGCCAACGGCGGCCTGCCGGTGATCCCGATTAACCCGAAGCGCGTACCGCACATCGGTGATGTTGTGCTGGCCATCGGCAACCCCTTTAACCTGGGGCAAACGACGACACAGGGGATAATCAGCGCGACCGGTCGTATCGGCCTCAACCCAAGCGGTCGACAGAATTTCCTGCAAACAGATGCCTCTATCAACCACGGCAACTCGGGGGGCGCACTGGTGAACTCCCTGGGTGAGCTGATGGGTATTAACACGCTCTCCTTTGATAAGAGTAACGACGGCGAAACTCCGGAGGGCATTGGTTTTGCGCTTCCGGTTCAGCTGGCGACCAAAATCATGGATAAGCTTATCCGTGACGGCCGCGTCATTCGTGGTTATATCGGCATTGGTGGGCGCGAAATCGCACCGATGCACGCCCAGGCTGGCGGCGGTATCGACCAGATTCAGGGGATTGTCGTCAACGAAGTTTCCCCTGGTGGCCCGGCAGCGCTTGCCGGCATTCAGGTGAACGACGTTATCCTGACGGTGAATAACAAACCGGCTATCTCTGCCCTGGAGACCATGGACCAGGTGGCAGAGATCCGCCCCGGTTCGGTTATCCCGGTGGTAGTGATGCGTGAAGATAAGAAGATAACCATCGAAGTTACCGTTCAGGAATACCCCGTCACCAACTGACAGGCATAAAAAAACCGGAGCCAATGGCTCCGGTTTTGACATCTGACGCCGGTTACTTGTTAACGAACTCTTCGCCAAGCGTAATGTCTTTCTTCAGCGTATCCAGCATGCCTTCCATCGCCTGCTGTTCAAATGCGCTCAGCGCACCGATAGCCTTATGCTCTTCGATACCGTTTTTACCCAGCAGCAGCGGCTGAGAGAAGAAGCGCGCGTGCTGGCCATTACCTTCAACATAAGCGCATTCCACCACGCCTTTCTCACCCTGCAGGGCACGAACCAGCGACAGGCCGAAACGCGCTGCAGCCTGACCCATAGACAGGGTTGCAGAACCGCCACCCGCCTTCGCTTCCACCACTTCGGTGCCCGCGTTCTGGATACGTTTGGTCAGGTCAGCCACTTCCTTCTCAGAGAAGCTCACGCCCGGGATCTGCGACAGCAACGGCAGAATGGTCACGCCAGAGTGACCACCGATAACCGGGACTTCAATCTCGGTCGGCTGCTTGCCTTTCAGCTCTGCGACAAAGGTGTTAGAGCGGATGATGTCCAGCGTGGTCACGCCAAACAGTTTGTTTTTGTCATAAACGCCGGCTTTTTTCAGCACTTCTGCGGCAATCGCCACCGTCGTGTTTACCGGGTTAGTGATAATACCGATGCAAGCTTTCGGGCAGGTTTTAGCAATCTGCTGCACCAGGTTTTTGACAATCCCAGCGTTAACGTTAAACAGGTCAGAGCGATCCATACCTGGCTTACGTGCAACACCTGCGGAGATCAGCACGACGTCAGCACCAACCAGTGCCGGAGTCGCGTCTTCACCGCAGAAACCTTTAATTTTCACATCAGTTGGGATATGGCTAAGATCGACTGCCACGCCTGGGGTGACCGGCGCAATATCATACAGGGAGAGTTCTGAGCCTGAAGGCAGTTGGGTCTTAAGTAGTAGGGCAAGCGCCTGGCCAATACCGCCAGCTGCGCCGAGGACTGCGACTTTCATCCTTAAACTCCTTATTATGGTTAATGTAATCTACCGTCCATTGCGGTGACCTTAATTTAGCATGCAAATGATGGCAATAAGATCGCGTCAGGAATGCGGGGTTTGTAGAGTTTCAATAATCTTTTAACACTCGAATCTCCCGAAAACCGCCTGGAGGTTGACTGCTGGTTACAATACACCCTGCCAGACCCGCAAAACAACATCATTTTCATAACATTTGATTTACTTTTGCCCTTATTTTCGTCCCGTGACACAGGCATGTTTCTTAATAACGAAATTTGATAAAATCATCCCCTTTCATAACATTATTTCAGCCTTTTTCATGGCAGATAGTTTGCATAAAAATTCATTCATATGCATAATAATGTTGTTTTTCCACCATAATATGGGTGACTTATGCGAAGCTCGGCCAAGCAAGAAGAGTTAATTAAAGCGTTTAAATCGCTGCTCAAAGAAGAAAAGTTTAGTTCTCAGGGGGAGATTGTTCAGGCTCTGCAGGAAGAAGGCTTCGAAAATATCAATCAGTCCAAAGTCTCTCGCATGTTGACGAAGTTTGGCGCCGTGCGCACGCGCAATGCCAAAATGGAGATGGTGTACTGCCTTCCGGCTGAACTGGGCGTTCCGACTACCTCCAGCCCGCTGAAGAACCTGGTACTGGATATCGATTACAACGACGCCGTTGTTGTTATCCATACCAGCCCTGGCGCTGCGCAGCTCATCGCACGCCTGCTGGACTCACTGGGTAAAGCAGAGGGCATTCTCGGTAGCATTGCCGGTGATGACACTATCTTCACCACCCCAGCCCGTGATTTCTCAGTGAAAGATCTCTACGAAGCCATTCTGGTGCTGTTCGAACAAGAGCTCTGATTCCCCTACCCTCTGGCTGCCGGTCAGAGGGTAAACCTGCCTTACCGCAACCAAAGCGCAACATTCTCCTGCCGTTACTTTAACAAATAGTGCGTTTCTCCACCCCGAATCATTCACATGGCGAATACTTTCGCACGAAATGCTAACTCATCACATCCATTTGTTTTATTTGAATATTTCAATAAAACACACACTCTCACAAGGCCTTTTTGCCTATTTTTTAAGCAAGTTGTTGCCAGTGCAACAATTAGCAGGGTATTAATTTTTTCCGTGACGAGTGTATACTTAATTTTGTGATGAGGGTCACGAAAAACATTGACCCCAGTAAAAGATTCGACGAGGTATTGAAAATGAATATGAAGAATAAAGTTGCCATGATCGGCATCCTGTCATCCCTCTCTTTCGCCACTTTCGCTGCGGACTCTATCAACAGCGAACAGGCTCAGAACCGTCAGTCCATCGGCACCATTTCTGTAGGTGCAGTTAACTCTTCTCCGATGGATATGCGTGAAATGCTGAACCAGAAAGCCCAGGAGCAAGGTGCGACCGCATATCGCGTGATTGAAGCACGCAGCGGCGACCACTGGCATGCCACGGCAGAGCTGTACAAATAAGTTTTAACGGCACCAGACCCTGTAAATGACTACGGCACCAGGCATAAAAAAAGCAGTAGAAACCTTCTCGCCGTGGAAATGAGACCCTATTGAGGAGTAAAGATTATGAAACGCACACTGATTATCGCATCTCTTGGTTTAGCTTCTGTTCTGTCATTCGGCGCCAACGCGGCAGCTCATCAGATCAGCGCTGAACAGGCACAAAATCTGCAATCCATGGGCACTATCTCCGTTTCCCAGGTAGGTAGCGCACCGATGGATATGCGTCAGGAACTGGCAGCGAAAGCGGAAAAAGAGGGTGCCACATCCTACCGCATTATTGAAGCCCGCTCCGGTGACACCTGGCACGCAACGGCTGAACTGTACAAATAAACCCTCGTCGTCTTTTACCCGACGACTTGCCCCCGCCCCGGCGGGGGCTTTTTTATAGCTGTACGTTAAAGCGAAGCTGTCCTCCCAGCTCCTCTTCCGCCTCATCAAACAGCAGAATCAGTGCGCCAAAACGTCGACGCTGAGTCTCGCTAATATGGATGAATTCAATATCCATCGGCAGCGGTAACGCATTGAGGGTCACCACATCCCAGAGCGAATCCAGATCGCTGACCTGCTCACGATCGAGTGAGAACGTCTGGCAAAACTGCCGGTAGAAATCATCCATGCTTTCGATTTCATCAAAATCAAAGGTATAGACTTTCATTCTGCTGCCCCATTCCTGCCCTATAAACCGCCCAGATGCAGAGTTTTCACTTCAAGGAACTCTTCCAGCCCCAGAACAGAGCCTTCACGCCCAAGCCCGGATTCTTTCACTCCCCCAAATGGCCCAAGCTCCGTTGAGACCGCACACTCGTTGATGCCGATCATGCCACTTTCGAGGGCTTCCGAGACGCGAAACACGCGCTGTAAGTTCTGAGTATAGAAGTAAGCCGCCAGACCATAGGGTGTATCATTAGCACGCTGAATGACTTCTTCCTCACTACTGAAGCGGAAACAGGCCGCCAGTGGGCCAAACGTCTCCTCCTGCGCCAGCTGCATGTCATCATGGCATTCACCCAGCACCGTTGGCTGCCAGAAGCAACCGCCCAGCGCGTGCGCTTTACCGCCTGCCAGCACCTTAGCGCCTTTAGCAACCGCATCGTTAATATGTTCCTGAACTTTCTTCACCGCCGAAGGTTCAATCAGCGGGCCGACGATAACCCCTTCTTCAGCGCCATTACCCACCTTGAGTGCACTGACCGCCTCTGCAAGCTTGCGGGTGAACGCATCGTACACGCGATCGTGAATGAAGAAGCGGTTAACGCTGACGCACACCTGGCCTGCGTTGCGGAATTTATTGGCAACGGCGCCTTTTACCGCGGCGTCGATATCCGCATCGTCAAAGACGATGTAAGGTGCGTTGCCACCAAGCTCCATCGAGACCTTTTTCATGGTCTCCGCTGCATTACGCATCAACGTCTTACCCACCGATGTAGAGCCGGTAAAGGAGATTTTCCGCACCTCGTGGCTCGCCATAATGGCATCGCTTATCTCCTGGGTATTCCCCGCGACCGCGTTAAGTACCCCGTCCGGCACCCCGGCTTTTTTGGCCAGCACCAGCAGCGCAAAGGCGCAGAGCGGCGTGTTATTTGCAGGTTTGATGATCCCGGTACAGCCCGCCGCCAGCGCCGGACCTAGCTTGCGGGTCAGCATCGCCATCGGGAAGTTCCACGGCGTAATCGCCGCGACGACGCCAATCGGTTCACGGGTGGCGAGAATGCGTGAGCCTGGTTTCACAGGGGGAATAATTTCACCGTTAGCACGTTTGCCCTGCTCGGCAAACCACTGAATAAAACTTGCGGCATACTCCACCTCACCTTCAGCTTCTTTTAGCGGTTTTCCCTGTTCGGTGGTCATTAACCGGGCGAGCCAGGCTTTGTTTTCAACGATCAGTTGATACCATTTATTGAGAATTTCTGAGCGCACTTTCGCCGGGGTTGCACGCCAGCCGGGAAAGGCTTTGTGGGCGGCAGCAATGGCGGCTTCGGCTTCTTTCTTACCTGCCTTCGCCACTTTGGCGATAACGTCACCAGTCGCCGGGTTTACTACATCGAACGTGGTCTCAAGGGGTTTCCAGATGCCGTTAACCAGATACCCGGTCTGAAACAGTTCGTTATCCTGCAGTGCCTGAATGGTCATTTGTCCTCCTGATGGGTGGTGTCCTGCACAACCGGTAAGTATAGCCATAAAAAAACCGACGCTTTTGGCGTCGGTTCTCAGGTTTTTAGCTATCCGTGAGCGCGTTCTGGTACTTATTCAGCATCCCCACGAGCCGTTTCACCGGTTCGGTTACCTGCGGCGGGGCATCCCAGGTTCGTAGTTTTTCCTGATAGACATCCAGCTCTTCCAGTAATTGCGTAAAGTAAAGACGGCGCTTCACATCGCTGCTGGCGGCAATCACCTGATCCGCCGTCCGGCGCAGCTGACGATGGAACAGCGACAGGTCGTCATTCACCGGTACGGGCGCATCGCGCAGGCGCTGGTGAGCAATGATAAGCGTCAGCGCCAGACGGAATTTCGCGAGATCGCCGGGAAACTTGTTCAGCAGCAGAAACAGCTGCTGGTACAGCGCGGGCAGGTGATTCTCTTTGCGCCGTACTGTGTTAGTAGTCATTGCCGATACCGCCGCTGACACAAACTGGTTCAGCAACACGCGGCCGGTACGCGTCTGCGAGTTATCACGCACCAACGAGATGACCATCAGCGCCAGGAAGCACCCCACCAGCTGACCCAGCGCACTATCGAGGAACTGGCTGAAATGAAAGGTCATCGGGTTATCCAGCACCAGAATGTTGATGGTACTGGCGAGCGCCCCCAGCGAGCCAAGGCGTCTTTTCTGTACCTCAATGCCAATGAAGAACGCCAGCACCGCGAGGCTCAGGCACAGTAGCAGCATACTTTGTTGGGTTGAGGGAATGATGATAAGGAAGAACAGCGCCCCAAGCGGCAGCGCCGCCAGCGTGCCGTACAGAAAATCAATCGCCACCATGCGCGGGTTCGGCAGACGCATGGCAAGCGATGTCACCACCGCAATCATCACCATCGCCCCGCTGCCGGAAGTCCAGCCGGTCCACAACCAGAACAGCGTACCCAGCACGCAGGAGAGAGTGGTACGCCAGAAGTTAACCATGGCGTGATGGCGCTCTGCGGATTCGGCGCGCACAACAACTTCGCCCTGCAGGATCTCCTCTTCCCGGGCGCTGATTTTGGTGTTGCTCACCACCCCACGTTTTAGCAGCTGATAGCGCGTTGCGGCACCAACCCAGCTATAAATCGTCACCGGCGTATCGTGCTGCCCGGTCCAGGCGAGGATCCGCCGCATCCGTTTCAGCTGGCGGTTAGCCTCCTGCGGCGTATCGACCGGCTCTTCAAACATTTCACGCCAGCTATCGGTAATCAGCTCCGGGCGGGTATTCTGGATCAAATAGGTTTCGCAGGCCTGGGTAATCAAGGTCAGTGAAAGCGTGTTCAGCGCTTTAAGGCGACGATTGGCTTTCGCCCAACGCGACGATTCGATATGCAGGTTGCTGCGCATCCCTTCCAGCGCCTGGGTGCGACGAACCAGCGCGCTCCAGGCTTTATCAACCTCTTCGCCATCACCGTGACGAATACACAGCTGCATCAGCTGATACTGTGCTACCAGCAGCGCATCGAGCTCCCGGTCAATCTCCTGTTTGATAGATCGCGGCGAAAACAGCAGATCGGCGGCGATCGCACAGACGATACCAATCACAATCTCGCTGCAGCGCTCTACGGCGAACTGCGGCGTCAGCAGGGGGTTGGGTTGGATAGTGATAATGATGATGAGTGCGGTATACCCGGCAAGCCCCCAGGCGTAGGAGTTTTCCACGCGGACCAGCGAAGAGATCCAGGTACAAAAGCCTGCCCACACGCAGCACACCAGTACCATCAGCAACGGTGCACGGATCATCAGAATAATAATGGTCAGCGCCGCAATACAGCCGATAAAGGTCCCGATAATTCGCAACATTCCGCGATAGCGAATGGCCCCGGAGTAGGGTTCACCACCGGCGGCAAACGCCGGTCCTGCCGCGACGATTGCGGCGGTCAGCACCGCCCAGCGCGGGGTTTCCAGCTCAAAATGAAAGCCCACAAACAGCGCCAGCACGACGGCGCAGGCAAGCTTCAGCGCAAAGCGAATATGCTGGTTGGCAATGCTGAAAATACCCATTGCGATTAACCAAACTCACGCAGGCGCAGCGCCATCTTCTGGAAGAAGGTCATCTCACGCGCGTCGCGGTCTTTCGGCCCGGTAATAACCACCGTTGCGGTGGTACCGGCAGGCCATAGATTCCCACGCTGCTCATCAAGGTGAATACGCACCGGTACGCGTTGAGCAAGACGCACCCACTCAAGGTTGGAATCAACGGTTGCCATCCCTTTCACATCGTTACTGCTACTGGCGTTAGTGACACCTGCAGCCACGCTGTCGACGCTACCGCGGATCACCACTGAACTGCCGAGCGGGGTGATTTCGGCCCGGTAGCCCGGTCGCACACCCTCAAGTTTGGTCTCTTCCATGTAAGCCATCACGTAGAATGAGCCCTCTTTTACCAACGCCACCGCCGCAGAGCCACGGGTGATAAATTCGCCGGTATAGACGTTGAGGTTGGTTATCCAGCCGTCGGATGGCGCACGAATGGTGGTACGCTCGAGATCCAGACGCGCCAGGTCACGCGAAGCCTGGGCTTTCGCCAGCTGATGCTGAACGGTTTGCAGAACGTTATTCGCCTGGTCAATCTCTTCACGCGACATGGCCTGAACACCGAGCTGATTACGACGACCCGCTTCGCGACGCTTCTCGTTTGCCAGCACCTGGTAATAGGCCACGTCGGCTTCGGCTTCTTCAAGCGCTTTCTGGTAACGGGGTTGGTCGATAACAAACAGCACCTGGTTTTTCTTAACCAGTTGGTTATCCTTGACGTTAACCTCGGTAATGAGACCGGCGACATCCGGGGCAATAGCGACAACGTCAGCGCTGAAGCGCGCATCGCGCGTCCACGGCGATTCCGTGTAGTAAACCCAGGCGCGAAAAATGGCGATGAATGCCAGGATAACCAGTATCAGGGTGATGGCTGTACGGGAGATTTTTCTTGTTAGTGTTTTCACAGCGACCTCAAACGAACAAGCGCGATATCAGATAAAAAAGACAGCAGTACAGCGCAGTATTAAACAGCGCAGGGTGCCAGACAAAATCATAGATCCCGGTCGGGATCAGCACCCGTCGCACCAGCCAGAAGATGGCCAGCGACAACAGCAACTCAAAGAAGATCGGCGGAAACGACAAGCCGAAAATCACGATGACGGGAAACAGACTCATGTTGACCTTGATTAGCGAGAATGCGGGAGCAGGTTAGCGGGTGTTTTTCTTATCCAGCTAACAGTATATTAACGTAACAGTGATCCCCTTATCTATAATATGTGATCTAAATCACTTTTAAGCCAGAGTGAATAATGGAACGACTAAAACGCATGACGGTGTTCGCCAAAGTGGTCGAGTTTGGCTCCTTCACCGCGGCGGCACGACAGCTCCAGATGAGCGTTTCTTCTATCAGCCAGACCGTGTCAAAACTGGAAGATGAGCTGCAGGTCAAGCTGCTCAACCGTAGCACCCGCAGCATTGGCCTCACCGAAGCCGGAAAAATTTACTATCAGGGCTGCCGCCGCATGCTGCATGAAGTGCAGGACGTGCACGAACAGCTCTACTCATTTAATAACACCCCGATCGGCACGCTGCGCATTGGTTGTTCTTCCACCATGGCGCAAAATGTCCTCGCCAATATCACCGCCGAGATGCTGAAAGAGTATCCAGGGCTCACGGTGAATCTGGTCACCGGGATCCCGGCACCGGATCTTATCGCCGATGGTCTGGATCTGGTTATCCGCGTGGGCGCACTGCAGGATTCCAGCCTGTTCTCCCGCCGGCTGGGCTCGATGCCGATGGTGCTATGCGCGGCAAAAAGTTATCTGCAGCAGGCCGGAATACCGGAGAAACCCGCCGATCTCGCCAATCACTCCTGGCTTGAGTATAGCGTGCGCCCGCACAACGACTTTGAGTTGATAGCGCCGGAAGGAATAACCACCCGCCTGAGCCCTCACGGGCGTTTCGTCACAAACGATCCGATGACCATTAGCCGCTGGCTGGTGGCGGGGGTCGGGATCGCCCTCGTGCCGCTGATGTGGGTGATCAATGAAATCAATCAGGGGATCCTCGAGATCCTGCTGCCGCGCTACCAGTCGGATCCGCGGCCGGTCTACGCGCTGTATACCGAAAAAGACAAACTGCCTCTGAAGGTACAGGTCTGCATCAACGCCATGACCGAATATTTTGTTGAGGTGGGTGAGCGCTACAAAGGAATGTCGGGGCGCGGAGAGTTACAGTAGTGCGCCATCAGGGGGCGTAATCGCCTTGTGCGTCGGAGATAAGCTGAGTAACGTCGCCGATGTTACCGATCATCACCTCTCCGGCGCGGTTGAATTTGCTTTTATCGATGAGCAGCAGCGACTGCTGTGCTCTTCGCAGCAGCAGTGACTTAAAATCAGCGTTGTAAACGTTGGATTCCCACAGCACGCCCTGGGCGTCGACCCCCTCGCAGGAAAAAACAAATAGATCGATCTCCAGCGACTTCACCTGTGAAAGCAGCGCCGGGTTAACATAGCAGCCGTACTTTCGCTCAAGCTTGCCACCGGAGCTGATAAGCGTTATCCGCTCACGCTTACTTAACTCATGGCAAATCGGGTGGCTATTGGTAAACACGGTGAGATTAACGTCCGGCAATTGGCGCGCCAGATACCAGCAGGTGGAGCTGGCATCCAGCGCAATCACCATGCCTTCGTCTATCCACGACAGCGCTTCACGAGCGATATCAGCTTTATGCGCATAGTGGCTTTTCAGGCGGATGTGAAACGGATCGCCGCTGTCCTGGCTGTCGCGGCGAATGGTTTTGGCCCGCCCGTAGCTGCGCAGGATCTTACCCCGCTCCTGCAGCTCGCTCAGATCCCGGCGAATCGTTTCCTTACTGACACCCAACCGCGCGGCGAGATCCTCCGTCGTCAGGCTCTCATGCTGGACTAATAACTCGATAATAGCCTGCTGGCGCGCCAGTTTCATTCCGTCTCTCCCGTCTCACGTTATCGCCTGCCCGTCGTGGCTTCGCAGAGATTACGGCGTAACTCCTTTCTTTAACAGGATATTGCCGTACTTCGCGCACTCACCTGTGATTACGATCGCAAAGGCACGCTGCGCGCGCTCATAGAACGCAAAGCGGCCGATGCGCAGGATCTCCGGGCAGGGCTTTTCCCCTGCCAGCGCATCCCGATAGCGGGCTTCAACGGTGGGATCGAGCGTGTCGCCATCGACCGCCGCCATCATCACCAGCGGCGGCGCATAGGCATCGAGTTCGAAAAGCGGGATCACCGCCGCCAGCAGGCTGCTCACCGCCAGCCCATCGGCACGAATCACCTGCGGTCCCAGGCTATGGGCCGGGAAATGCGCATCGGCGAAGATAATCTCATCACCGTGCCCCATCTCCGCCAGCACCTTTAACAGCGTGGGCGAAATCAGCGGCGATATGGTTTTTAACATGTCACTCTCCTTGCACATTAGTTCCGGTATACCAGTTCAGGCAGAGCCACTGGCGATGTTTCCGGGTAGTAATAACGGTACTGGTAACACACCTGATCACGCGCCTGTTCCGGCGAGCGGAATTCCCCAACACCGAACCAGGCAAACATTGCCGCCCCCGAGACCGTTGTTTCGGCATCATCCAGCACCTTAACGGGGATCCCGAGCACATCGGCTTTCATCTGGTTCCACAGCGTATTGCGTGAACCGCCGCCCACCAGCAACAGCTCTCTGGCACGAAAACCGCCTACCGTTTCCAGGGTTTGTAAGTCACGGTGCAGACGCTCGGTCAATCCTTCCAGCGCGGCGCGGTACATCTCGCCTCGGGTGGTGTTGAGCGTAACGCCCTGCCAGCCAGCGCTGGCATCTGAGAGCAGATCGCACTGCATGCGCAGCCCGCTATTGCTCGTGGTGGCGCGTCTGGCTTCATCAATTACCGTCTGCCACGGCGTTTCTCGTCCCCACAGTAAATCGCGCACCCACTCCAGTACGCCGGATGCCAGCCACTGCATCCCTGGGTTGAATATTCCCTTCTGGCTGTCCAGCTCGCAGGTTGACCCCGGGATACGGCTCAACAATGCCGTGTCAGTCTGGCTGCTGCGTGCCATTAAAATTTCCCAGGTCCCCGAAGAGAGCACGGGTTCATCCTGGCCAGCACCTGCGCCAAACAGGGCAAACTGGGTATCGTGCCCGGCAGAAATCACTGGGATCCCCTGCGGCAACCCCAGGCGCTGCGCCATTGCTGACTGCAATTCACCGATAACCTCTCCGGCTTCCACCAGGCGTGGAAAAAGACGGCGTGGAATACCGGTCGCAGAGAGAATATGTTCACTGAAATCTCGCCGGTGGATATCCAGCATCTGGCTGGTACCCGCCATGGTCATATCGGTGGTCATCTCGCCGGTCAGGCGATGGTTGATGAGCGAGGAAATAAAAAGCCAGCTGTGCGCCCGCTCCAGCAACTGCGGGTGATTTTCGCAAAGCCATACCAGTTTATATAATGTATTGAAACTGAACGCTCCCACGCCGGAAATCTGTTGCAGCATCTGTGGTGACAGATAGCGGGCAATGCTCTCCATCACCGCCGCCGTGCGTGGGCACTTCCAGCTGATAACCGGATAAAGCAGTTCACCGTGTGCATCCACCAGCGCCCCATCAACGCCAAAAGTGGTCACCGTCATGGCACGAATATGGCAATCCGCGAGCTCGCTCGACAGCGAATGGCAGCACTCGCTAAAGCGCTGAAGGATGTCCGTCAGCGACCACTGATGCCAGTGCGCGTGCTCCGCCGCGGGTTCGCTGGCGTTGGCGGTCGTCGCCCGCGCCACGATCCGCCCCTGGCGATCGACCGCAATCGCACGAACGTTGGTCGCACCGCAGTCCAGCACCAGAATAACGTCTTGTTTCATCGTCACTCCTTGAAAGACAACGCCCCCCACCCGCAATGGTGAGGGGCACGGCGATTAACGTTTGTAGAGCGGACCGTAGTTCTGGCAGGCGCGATAATCTTGCCCTTCGCTGTCCATACCGTGTGCCGCCCAGGAAGAAGGCCGGTAAATAGCCGACTCCTCAACGTTATGCATACAGACCGGAATACGCAGCATAGATGCCAGGGTGATAAAGTCGGCACCAACGTGACCGACGGTCAGCACGCCGTGGTTTGCCCCCCAGTTCGCCATCACCGAATAAACATCGCTGAACGGCCCTTTGCCGGTCAGTCGCGGCGCAAACCAGGTGGTTGGCCAACTGGAGTCGGTACGCTTATTGAGGATATCGTGCACGTCGTCCGGCAGTTCTACGCTCCAGCCTTCGGCGATCTGCAGCACCGGTCCAATTCCCTTGATGATATTCACCCGGGTCATGGTAAACGGCACACCGCCTTCGGTCAGGAACTGTGAAGAGAAACCGCCGCCGCGGAAATACTCATGAATGGCCGGGCACCACTCGGTTGCCGCGAGGCAGGCATCGGCCTCCTGCTGGCTGATATCCCAGTGCGGTTTCATGGTTGGCTGACCTTCAGTATCACGCTGCTTGCA
Source organism: Yokenella regensburgei (assembly GCF_003634235.1). NCBI lineage: Bacteria > Pseudomonadati > Pseudomonadota > Gammaproteobacteria > Enterobacterales > Enterobacteriaceae > Yokenella > Yokenella regensburgei. The sequence continues at coordinate 709,521 of NZ_RBIZ01000004.1, forward strand.
GGTGCCATCGAGCGCCGCCGAGCCAGAGTTGATCAGGTGAATGATGCCGTGGGCTGCATGACCGGTAAGGGCTTTACCAGTGACGCGCTGCACCGCTTCCGGCGACCAGTAAGTTCGCACGTCAGCAAACACCTGCGCCGTGCCGGTGAGCTGATGACCAAACAGCATCGCTACACCGTTCAGGCTGTCGTTTTCCGTCGCAACCACCAGCGGTTCACGAATACCGTTCCAGTCGAACGAGCTGTTGAGCAGCGCTTCGGCGGTATCACCGTTAGGGTATTGATCGGTCCAGTGACGCTGGCCCTGGAAACCGGCCGCTATGGCGTTGTAGCCAAGCGACTCCTCAACGCGCCCGATATCGGCAAGCTTCGCATTACCCTGCATCATGTCGCGAATGCACATCGCCATCAGCAGGCTTTCACGCAGCACCTCCCGGCTCTGCGCCTCATTGCGCTGATACTGTTTGGCGTTTTTATCTTTGCCATAACGGAAGTGTTGGTCCGCCCACGCCAGCGCCAGTTCAAGCTCGGCTTCATCGTAGATGTTGTGATCGATACGGCGGCGCAGTTCGGTCATATCGACAGCCTGTACCTTCATTCCAAGCCATGACTCAAAGAAGTTATGATCGACAATCGAGCCCGCAATCCCCATCGACACACCGCCAACGGAGAGGTAGCTTTTGCCCTTCATGGTGGCAACCGCCAGCCCGGCGCGAGCGAAGCGCAGCAGCTTTTCTTCCACATCGGCCGGAACCGAGGTGTCGCCCGCATCCTGCACGTCGTGCCCATAGATGGAGAATGCCGGGATCCCCTTCTGACTGTGCGCCGCCAGCGCCGCAGCGAGATACACAGCACCCGGGCGTTCGGTACCGTTAAAACCCCAGATAGCCTTCGGACGCAGCGGATCCATGTCGATAGTCTCGCTGCCGTAGCACCAGCACGGGGTCACGGTGATGGTGAGCCCTACCTGGTGGCGGCTAAACCTCTCCTCACAGGCAGCAGCTTCCGCCATACCGGCAATACACCCATCGGCAATGACGCATTCAACCGGTGCGCCACACGGGTGGCGAAGCTTTTCACTGAGCAGCGCGGCGGTGGTTTTCGCCATGTTCATGGTCTGCTCTTCCAGCGATTCACGAACGCCCATCCGGCGGCCATCAATCACTGGGCGGATACCTATCTTCGGTAAACTTTGCTTTTTCATTCTGGAACCCTCAAATATGCGTTGTCTGGATTGCCGGTTGCGAACGGAAACGGGCAAAAATGAAGATGATGGCGAAGCACAGGGCAGGAACCAGCTCCGCCATCGGGATGTTGCCAGCAGCATCGCTGACGAAGCCCATGACCGGGGTCACGATGCCGCCGCCAATAATGGTCATGACGATAAAAGACGAGCCATACTTCGTATCCTGGCCAAGGTTTTTAATCCCCAGCGAGAAGATGGTCGGGTACTGAATGGACATGAATGCACTGCACAACGTCAGCGCCAGCAGGCCAGCATGGCCGCCGCTGAACGCAGAGAACAGGCACAGCAGCATGGCGATAAACGCGTAGATAGCCAGCACCTTGTGCGGGGCGAAGCGGCGAATCAGCCAGGTACCGCTGAAACGCCCGATAAAGAAGCACACCATCGTGCCGGTCAGATAGTTGGCGGCAAAGCCCGGCGTCATGCCCGGGATCTCTTCGATGGCATAGCGGATCAGGTAGCTCCAGCAGGCGGTTTGCGCCCCGACGTAACAGAACTGCGCCAGCACCGCCCAACGCCAGTGACGCAGATGCATCAGACGACGAAGTGAGATCAGAAACGACCCCTGCTGCGAGCCATCGTGACTGTCGCTGCTGATGCTCGGGAAGCGGGTGAAGAGGATAAATAGCGCCACTATCAGCACCACCGCCACGATAATCATGTAGGGCGTTTGCACTGCCAGCACCAGGCTGTGCTTATAGGCGCTGAGCGCTTCCGGTGCCATGCTGTCCAGCACCTCTTGCGACTGGTGTGGGACGTTCGAAAGGATCAGGCTTTGACCAAATACCACCGCGATAATGGCGCCAAAAGAGTTGAAGGTTTGCGCCAGGTTCAGACGGAAGTGCCCACCCTCTTCCGGGCCTAATACCGTCACAAACGGGTTAGCCGCCGTTTCAAGGCACCCCAGTCCGGCGGCAATAATAAATAAGCCAATCAGAAACAGGGTATAATTCATCACTTCGGCGGCAGGCCAGAATAACGCTGCCCCAATGGCGTATAAGCCTAACCCTGTCAATATCCCGGCTTTATAACTGAGTTTTTTCATTAATATTCCGGCCGGAATTGGCACCACGAAATAGCCGAAATAAAAAGCTGACTGAATCAAGCCAGCCTGAAAATTAGTTAACGTAAATGCCTGCTGAAATTGCGGAAGAAGAATATCATTTAGATTATTAGCAACCGCCCACAGAAAAAAGAGTGAACAGAGTAGAGCAAAAGGTACGACATAACTCCTGTTTTTCTCACCGGCGGCTACCCGGTAGTTTTGCGATTGTACTGATATGTTGCCCATAGCATCCTCGTCAGGTCAGAAGCGTTCAACGGCCTACAGTGGAAGGGTGAGATCAGACGCAGCAGCATGCCTGCTAAGTGAACTCTGGGCTTCATTCTCAAATAAAAAGATGCCGTTAATATGAGCCCAGTCACACTTAACGTTTTCTCTGTGATATTCTGTGATTACAATCACTTTAATTTATAAAAAGGCATGACCGTTTTAGAAGAAATTGATTAAAACCCACCATAAGGATGCCCGATTCATTTATTAATTCATCAAACGGTCAATCTCATTAGTTTTAATTAAAAATGACCGTTTATAAAAAAGCACTCGACAACGGACATTTTTATTTTCGAATCGCGCACGAATAACCATCCTCATCCCCAAAGAATATTGACTGCCATCACAGAATAACGCGCCGGGATTTCCCATCAGTAACTTCACGTTGAAGATGAACGTAATTATCTGCGTTTCGAAAGAGAGGATTAGTATGGAAAGATCACAACTGGCGCGGCAGGTGATCGATACCTGTCTGGAAATGACCCGTCTGGGACTGAACCAGGGAACAGCGGGCAACGTCAGCGTTCGTTATGGCAATGGTCTGCTGATAACCCCTACCGGGATCCCGTATGAAAAGCTGACGGAATCACACATCGTCTATATTGATGCCGACGGCAAGCATGAAGAGGGGAAACTCCCTTCAAGCGAGTGGCGCTTCCATATGGCGGCTTATCAGGCGCGCCCTGATGCCAATGCGGTAGTCCATAATCATGCGGTACACTGTACGGCAGTATCGATCCTCAATCGTCCGATCCCGGCGATCCACTACATGATCGCCGCCGCCGGTGGTAATTCCATTCCCTGTGCACCTTACGCCACTTTCGGTACGCGAGAGCTCTCGGAACATGTCGCTGTCGCGCTGCAAAATCGTAAAGCCACCCTGCTGCAGCATCACGGGCTGATTGCCTGTGAAATGAATCTGGAGAAAGCGCTATGGCTGGCGCATGAAGTGGAGGTGCTGGCGCAGCTGTACCTGAGCACGCTGGCGATCGTCGATCCGGTGCCGGTGCTGAGCGATGAGGCCATCGCGATTGTGCTGGAGAAGTTTAAAACCTATGGGCTGCGGATTGAAGAGTAGAAAAAAGGCGGCTGATGCCGCCTCTTTTTATTTCAGGTTACGCCGTACCGCCGACGGTGAGGTTATCAACCTTGAGCGTAGGTTGACCGACACCTACCGGCAGGCTTTGCCCCTCTTTACCGCAGACGCCGACGCCTTTGTCGAGCATCAGATCGTTGCCGACCATCGAGATCTGCTGCATCGCTTCGATCCCGGAACCAATCAGCGTCGCCCCTTTCACCGGACGAGTCACTTTACCTTTTTCGATCAGGTACGCTTCCGAGGTGGAGAAAACAAACTTGCCGGAAGTAATGTCTACCTGGCCGCCGCCAAAGTTCGGTGCGAAGATCCCGTAATCCACTGATTCGATGATCTCCTGCGGCGTCGATTTACCTGCCAGCATATAGGTGTTGGTCATACGCGGCATCGGCAGATGCGCATAGGACTCGCGACGACCGTTACCGGTAGGTGCAACCCCCATCAGACGCGCGTTAAGTTTGTCCTGCATATAGCCTTTGAGGATCCCGTTTTCGATCAGCACATTGTACTGACCCGGAGTGCCTTCATCGTCGATAGAGACCGAACCACGGCGATCGCTCATAGTGCCATCATCAACTACGGTGCAAAGCTCAGAAGCAACCAGTTGCCCCATCTGACCGCTGAAGACCGAAGTTCCACGACGGTTGAAGTCGCCTTCCAGACCATGACCAACCGCCTCATGCAGCAGCACGCCAGGCCAGCCAGCGCCCAGTACCACCGGGAAGGTCCCCGCCGGTGCCGCTTCGGCACTGAGGTTGACCAGCGCCATGCGCACGGCTTCACGCGCCCAGGCGTCTGCACGCACTTCGCCATCTTCGTCGGCGAGGAAATAGTCATAGCCAAAACGTCCGCCGCCGCCGCTGGCACCGCGCTCGCGTTTGCCTTCGTCTTCTACCAGCACGCTCACAGAAAGACGTACCAGCGGGCGAACATCCGCCGCCAGGGTACCATCAGTTGCTGCGACAAGAATGAGTTCATAAACGCCGCTCAGGCTGGCAGAGACTTCCTGCACTCGCTTATCGGTGGCACGGGCCACTTTGTCGACCCGACGCAGAATATCGAGCTTCTCTTCACGGCTCATGCTCTGCAGCGGATCGATAGAGGTATACAGCGCCTGGTGCTCAACCGCTCCCAGGGTTTTCACTTTGCCATCGCCGTTATCACGAACGATGGTGCGTGCCGCCCGGGCACTGTTTTCCAGCGCCGTCAGGCTAATCTGGTCGGCGTAAGCAAAACCGGTTTTCTCACCGCTCACTGCGCGCACGCCAACGCCCTGATCGATATTGTAAGAACCATCTTTAATGATGCTGTCTTCTAAAACCCAGGACTCGTGATAGCTCGACTGAAAGTAGAGATCGCCATAGTCGAGACGGCGCTCGGTCAGTTGACCAAGAATGGCAAAAAGATCCTGATGGCTCAGGCCATTTGCCGACAATAAATGTTCACTTACCAGGTTCAGACTCATCGTTTTGCTACTCTTTAATCGGTGTATCTTATGAGAGTGAGGCAATTCAGCGCCTCCGTCAAATCATTGCGCTTTATCGCTGCGCGCCTGGCGCAGCACCTCATTAATCTGCGGCTGGTCAATCGGTCCTTTGATGCGATAGCGCAGGATAGAGACCTTATTCCACAGCGGGCCAAGCACCTTGCTGGCGGCAAAGACCGCCGCACCGACAATCGGGTTCACCACGAACGCCGCCGCGACGCCGACGGTCGCAGAGATTTCTGGCGCCACCACGGCTTGCATATCCAGCTCACGGCGTACCAGATCCACTGAGCCTTTCATCGCAATATCCGCTTCCAGGCCATCGACCAGTGTGTCATCGGTATGCAGCACCCCGTCTTTAATCCACGCGGTACTACGGATGGAGTCGTAGTAGAAGCCTTCGCTGAAGGTATCGCTGAAGTCAAAACGCAGCTTACGCAGCAGCGCATCGACGCTCAGCAGACGCAGCAGCTGCCCGGCATGACCGGTGCTGAGATCGGTAAACTCCCCTTTGCCCAGCCGGGTTTTCAGGATCCCGTTGAGGGAAGCCACATCTGGTTTCCACGGCTCTGCCCGCCAGTGTAAATCGTAATCCGAAGTCAATGACGAGCCGCGTACCGGTGTGGCAACGCCGAAGAAGCTGGTGGCAACGTCGAGTTTTTCGGCACGGACTTTACCTTTCAGTGACGTCCGCTGACCGGTCGGGCTATTGACCCAGACGCCCTCTGCGGTCACCCGACCAACGCCGGTATCAAGCAGCCCGCCGGTCAGGCTCAGCGTATCTCCGGTAATAGCGAAGTCACCGTCGATACGGCCATATTTTTGCCCCCACAGCCAGCACTCGGCACAGCGGAGCTGCAGGTCTGGCCAGCCGCGGAAACTAATACGTTCATTACCGGAAAGAATGCCGTCATTGCTCTTCGGAGAAGACTTGTCCGCGCTCGGGTTGTAGTAAAGATAGCGAATCGCTGCCTGCCACGGTGCCTTGTTACGCATCGTCAGACTTGCGTTGATTTCACGCCCCTGGGCCTCAACTCTTGAACCGTCCGCCGTCGGCTGGGACACCACGCTCAGGTTATTCCACTGCTGTCCGGCAAAGGTCAGCGACGGCGTGCGAAGCGTGACACGCTCCGGGAAGCTGGCGGCGCTGCTGACGTTATCTGCCGCCCCTTGCTGGAACAGTGCCAGCCACTGCGCGCCGTCCATCGGCGGCAGGTTAAGCTCAACGCCTGACTGCTCTGGCAGAGGGGGGATACTGCGGCTGTCGGAGGTCCAGATAGCGCGGTCAAGGGTGAGCTTTTTCCCGAGCAGCCAGCGGCTGTTGACGTGATTAGCTGCACCAAATTTACCGTTCAGATTAAAGCTATCCATCCCGCCTTCGACGTTAATTTTCACCGGCAGGGGCATCCCTGCAGGCTTATCCACCGGAGAAGGTAAGTGACTGCTTACATTCTTCAGGTCACCGGTAATGTCTACCGTGTAGGTGGTACTGCCTTTGTACGGAATGGCGATACCGACTTTCCCTTCCCACGGGACGCTGCCGCTCAGCGCATCATTTACCGCTTTCGGCAGAACCCCGGTCTTCGTCGGCTGCCAGTTGGCGTCCATTCCAACATTCACCTGATAAGCCTTTGGCCCTTCCTCAGTGGAGAAATTCAGTTTCAGCGGCTGATTAAACCAGTTGGCGGTCAGGGTATCACTCTGCAGATTCCCGTTCACAAAGCTGAACTTACCGCTGAGATTTTTTAACGTGCTATCCAGCGGCTTGATATACAGGCTGTTATCTTTGAGCAGCACGTCCCCTTTGGCCGTCACCAGCTTGCCGTCCAGCGGGATATTGAGGTTCAGATGCGCATTAACCGCGCCGTCAATCTGCAGTTCATCAAGCGTCGCGCCAAGAGAAGTATCCAGCGGCGTATCCTGGAAGTACGGGCCCACTTCCTTACCCGGCCCCTGAATATCCGCATCGATCAGCAGTTTTTCTTTCGCGTAATCCGGGATATCTGCGGTAAGGTTTTTCGCCGTCACGCCGCCAAGCTGCACGCTGTCGGCTTTCATGAACAACCCGTCGTTAACGAAGTTGAGGTTGATGTCGAGGTTGGTCAGCGCCGGCCAGTCCGGCTGGAAGGCGAAGGTTGCGTTGCGCAGCGGCACCCATACCTGGAACTGCCCTTCGTTATGCTTATACGGGAAGAGATGCGGGTTGCCGCCGTATACCAGCGTTGCATTGTCCGACTCCCCGCCCTGAATGGCACCGCTGAGATAATCCACCAGCGCTTTACCCATCAGGTTTTCCGGGAAGTAACGCCATGCCTGGCCACCGTCGTGAGTGCTGATCCCGGCCAGGATCCCAAGCCAGGGTTCATCTCCTTCCGGCTGCAGATAGCGGAAACCACCGCGTGCGCGAACGCCCGTCGCGGTGACATCAATATCGCGCCCGTCCAGCATGAATCCCTTTTCATTCTTCACCCAATTCAGGCGGGCGACGCCTTTTTGGATCTCCAGCGGAGCGCGAAAGACCGTTTCATACGGCATTTTCGCATCTTCCATCGCCACGGATAATGCGCCGTTTTCAACGCTACCCTCGATGTGTCCGGAGAAATGCTCCGCCCCCGGCAACAGCTTCCACTGTTTCCAGGCAAGATTGCTCCAGCTCGCTTTAAAACGCGTTTGTTCGGTTTGTTGTAACGGGATATCCACCGCCAGCGCATCGATGTTGCCGGTTGGCTGCGCGGTATGCCAGATTTCACCAAGCGACGGCGACAGCTTCTCGGCAATGGGTAATAAGCCGGTCAGGCCGCTGAGGGAGAGATGGGTGGCGCGCAGGCGCAGCTCATCGCTGCGAACATGATTTGCACCGCCGACTTCTTCAGCCGGAACCCAGGCCAGCGCCAGAGCGCCTTTCGGCCAGCGCTTACCATCGACAGAAATGCGGGTATCCGGAACCTTCAGTTCCCAGCCCTGGGCTACCCGGTTGAGGTGGGCGGTCAGGTTATCCACATCGAGCTGATGCATCTGCTGGGTGCCTTTCCAGCTGGCCCCGCCTTTCTTCAACCACAAATCGCCGCTGTCGACTTCGCCTTTATCGAGCGTCATCCAGCCTTCCAGGCTGAACTGCGCCGTCTGCAGCGCGATGTTGTCTTCCATCCAGCGACCAAGCCACGGCTTCACGTCGATATCGTCCGCCTGCAGCCAGACGCGGCCTTTATTCAGAATGCCATTTTCATCGCGCAGATCCATGCGCACCTTCATCACCCCGTGCTGGCCGGTAAGGCTTGAGAGGCTCAGTTCCCCTTCCGCCCGGTGACGGTTTTTACCGTTAAGCCAGGTAAGCTGCGGAACGGCAAGCTCGGCCCGCTGACCGGAGAGCGTCAGGAAACTCAGGTGACTGTCGCGAAGGGTGAAGTGGTCGAACTGGCGCAAAAACAGATCGCTGATGCGGTCAGTTTCAATGCCTTCACCGCTGTCGTTGCTCTGCAGCGGAGTGTTGGTATGAATGTTGAGCTGCCAGAAGGTGAGATCGCGGAACTGCCAGCGCATGTGCAGCAGGCTTTGCCACACGTCCAGCGCCAGAGTGACACGCTTAACGGAGAGTTCGCCCCCATCTTTCAGTCCGGCGGTAATATCGCGGACGTCGAGCGTGGGGCCATAGTTTTGCCAGCTGGCGCTCATCTGCGACGCCGAGACTGGAATGCCGGTGGAGGCGGTGATTTTTTGCAGGATCTGCGGGCGCCACGAATCGAGCTGCGGCAAGGCGAGGCGCAGGCCACTCACCAACAGCGCAACGATGACAATCAATGTTGCCACGGTGAGCAGCAAAATCCCCGGCAGTCGCCTCACACCTCTCTCCTTGCGTTACGCGTCATCCCTACATCATGACCACATCAAACTGCTCCTGATTATAGAGCGGTTCGATTTGCACTTTGACCTGCTTGCCGACGAAGATTTCTACTTCCGCAAGCGCGTGGGACTCTTCCCCTTTCAGGGCTTCAGCAACCGCCGGTGATGCGTACACCAGGAAGCGGTCGGAATCATAGGCATGATGAACACGTACAATTTCACGCATGATTTCGTAGCAGACCGTTTCCACGGTTTTTACCGTGCCACGACCATGGCAAGTTGGACACTCGTTACACAGCACATGTTCCACGCTTTCACGCGTTCTTTTACGCGTCATTTCCACCAGCCCCAGCTGGGAGAAACCGTTAATGCTGGTTTTCACGCGGTCTTTGCTGAGCGCCTGCTCCAGGGAGTGAAGCACCCGCCGACGGTGATCCTCGTTACTCATATCGATAAAGTCGATGATGATAATGCCGCCGAGATTGCGCAGGCGCAGCTGACGAGCAATGGCCTGGGTCGCTTCGATGTTAGTGTTAAAAATCGTATCATCGAGGTTGCGATGACCGACAAACGCCCCGGTGTTGATGTCCACGGTGGTCATCGCTTCGGTTTGGTCGATAATCAGGTAACCACCTGATTTCAGTTCAACTTTACGTTCGAGTGCGCGCTGGATCTCGTTCTCCACATCAAAGAGATCGAAGATCGGCTGACGGCCGCTGTAGTGTTCCAGTTTGCTGGTCATTTCCGGAATATACTCGGCGGTAAACTCCAGCAGGGCGTCAAACGTCAGGCGGGAGTCAACGCGAATACGGTCGAGCTGTGCATCGGCAAAGTCGCGTAATACGCGCTGCGCCAGCGCCAGTTCGCCATACAGCTGATAGCGGCTCTGGTTGCGTTTTTTACGCTCCATCACTTTCGTCCAGACACGCTTCAGATAGGCGGCATCCGAGGCCAGATCGACCTCCGGCACCCCTTCTGCGGCAGTACGGATGATGAATCCGCCCTGTTCGTCGCAGTAGTCGGTGACGATCTTTTTCAGCCGCTCGCGTTCCGCTTCGCTTTCGATGCGCTGTGAAACCCCAACGTGTGCCGCTCCCGGCATGAACACCAGATAGCGCGAAGGCAGAGTGATGTCGGTGGTCAGACGGGCGCCTTTGGTACCCAGCGGATCTTTCACCACCTGTACCATCAGATCCTGCCCCTGGCGCACCAGCTCAGAGATGTCGCGGACGGTGAACTGTTTTTGCTCTTCCCCGGCCACGCACTCGGTGTGCGGCATGATGTCAGAGGCGTGTAAGAACGCCGCCTTATCGAGACCAATATCTACAAAAGCCGCCTGCATACCAGGTAGGACACGACTGACACGACCTTTGTAGATATTGCCTACTATTCCGCGCCGCGCTTCACGCTCAATATGGATTTCCTGAAGAATACCGCCGTCGATGTACGCCACCCGCGTTTCCGATGGCGTCACGTTTACTAATAATTCAGCCGTCATGTTTGTCCCTTCTTTCACGCAACGAGTTAAAGTTACTCAGCAACTCATACGTCTCCACTAGTGGTAAGCCGACCACAGCGTGGTAGCTGCCGTTTATCTTCCTGACAAAACAGCCACCCAGCCCTTGAATACCGTATGCACCTGCTTTATCTAATGGCTCACCGCTGGCCACATAGGCGACGATGTCCTGTTCTGAGAGCACTCTGAAGGTTACGTCTGTCGTGACCAGGCAATCCAGGGTGTGCTGGCTGTCAGCCAGCGCCACGGCGGTCATCACCTGATGTGTTTTGCCGGACAGCATCCGCAGCATAGCGGCCGCATGTTCGGCATCACGAGGCTTTTCAAGCACTTCACCATTGAGGATAACAATAGTATCGGCACCGAGCACCGGCAAATCCTGGGTCGTCAGCGCGACACCCGCCTGGGCTTTTTCCCGCGCCAGGCGCGACACATACTGTGACGCAGCCTCCTGAGGGCAACGCTTCTCTTCAATTCCCGGGACGACTTTCTCAAACGAGAGGCCGAGTTGGGCGAGTAATTCCTGACGGCGCGGAGAGCCGGAAGCCAGATACAGAGCTTTCATAACAACCTTATTGCACGGCAAATTGCTGGCGCACTTTGCGCATCAGCAGGAAAAGCCACGGCCAGAGCACTCCGTTAACTACACTACTCCAGAACACTTCCGGTCGGAAAGAGACGTTGATCACTAAAAACTCAGCCCAGAAAACAATGATATCCACTGCCAGAGACAGCAGCATCACCACCAGCGCCTGTTGCCAGAGCGCCAGGTTCCGAAACAGCTGATATTTCAGTGCAACCAGGTAAGCCACAATACTCAGGGATAAGGCGCGAACACCCAGCGTCGAACCACTGATGAGATCCAGTATGGCACCCATCACGAAACCTGTGCCAACGTTCACGCGGTGGGGCAGCGCCAGGATCCAGTAAAGCAGGATCAGGAACACCCAGTTTGGCCGGAATACTTTAAGTTCATCCGGCCAGGGCATAACCTGCAGCAACAGCGCGATAAAAAACGAGAGCCAGATGACCCAACGGCCCTGGCTACGGTAATTAGCCACTACTGCCCTCCACGAGAGAGAGGCTGCGGCTGAATGGCCGTCGGTGCCGGTGCCGGAGCGGGTGTCGCGATACCGGTTGCCGGGGCCGGCATCGGTGCCGGTGGTCCAACCGTATCCGGTGGCGGCAGCACCTGCGGCATCATCTGCATCAGACGTTCATTAGCAACGCGATGGACATCTTCCGGCGACATAGGATTCGCACCGTTACGATCGGCACCCCACAACAGCAGCAGGTAACGCAGACGCTGCAAACCAGCGGTCGGACGCGCCTGAATCACGGTATATGCACGTTGGGTATCGAGTTTCACCGAAGAGACAACCGCTACCGGATAGCCTTCCGGGAAGCGACCCCCGAGGCCGGACGTCACCAGTACGTCGCCAACGCGAATGTCGGTATTTGCTGGCAGATGTTCGAGCTGCAGGTCGTCGGTACAGCCGTTACCGGCAGCAATAACGCGGATATCGTTACGCAGAACCTGAATCGGCAGCGCGTGGGTTGCATCGCAAATAAGCAGCACGCGGCTGGTCAGCTTGGCGACGGCCACTACCTGGCCCACAACGCCCTTGTCGCTGATAACCGGTTGACCTTCATAAACGCCGTTGACGCTACCTTTGTCGATAACCACCTGATCGCTGTAGGGATCGTTGACGGTGGAGATGACCTGGGTCACCATTTTTTGCTCATCCTGGCGCAGCGGGGATCCCAGCAGTTCGCGCAGACGCGCGTTTTCCTGCTTGTATTGCCCCAGCATCAGCAGATCGCTGTTTTTCAGCAGCAGCTCCTGACGTAACGCCCGGTTTTCGAGTTCAAGTTGATCGCGTGAAGCCAACGTCTGGGAAACGCTATCCAGCATTTCACGGGGTCCGTTGGAAATAAAATAGAATGGACTGACGGCGGTATCCATGTACGTTCGAATCTGACTGAACGTACCGAGGCGGCTGTCGGCAATAATGACACCCAGCGCCACCAGCACCGCCAGGATCAGGCGAAACTGCAGCGACGGGCCACGGCTAAAAATTGGCTTCATAGGCTATGCGTATTCTCGTGTCAGTGAAGTCAGGGGAAACGGGCTCGCTTCCCCTGGCCTCAGGCCGACTACTCTTCGCTGAACAAGTCGCCGCCGTGCATGTCGATCATCTCCAGCGCCTTGCCGCCGCCACGGGCTACGCAAGTCAGTGGATCTTCTGCAACTACGACAGGAATACCTGTCTCTTCCATTAACAGGCGGTCGAGGTTACGCAGCAGCGCACCACCACCGGTCAACACCATGCCACGTTCGGAGATGTCGGAAGCCAGTTCCGGCGGGCACTGCTCCAGAGCAACCATCACCGCGCTCACGATGCCGGTCAGCGGCTCCTGCAGCGCTTCGAGGATTTCGTTGGAGTTCAGGGTAAAGCCGCGCGGAACCCCTTCAGCCAGGTTACGGCCACGAACTTCGATCTCACGCACTTCGTCGCCCGGGTAAGCAGAGCCGATTTCGTGCTTGATGCGTTCAGCGGTCGCTTCACCGATCAGGGAGCCGTAGTTACGACGGACATAATTAATGATCGCTTCGTCGAAACGGTCACCGCCGATACGCACGGAAGAGGAGTAAACCACCCCGTTCAGGGAGATGACGGCAACTTCAGTGGTACCACCACCGATATCCACCACCATAGAACCGGTCGCTTCAGAGACTGGCAGACCAGCACCGATCGCCGCAGCCATCGGTTCTTCAATCAGGAACACTTCACGGGCACCTGCGCCCTGTGCGGATTCACGGATCGCACGACGTTCAACCTGAGTTGCGCCAACCGGTACACACACCAGTACACGCGGGCTCGGACGCATGAAGCTATTGCTATGCACTTGCTTGATGAAGTGCTGCAGCATTTTCTCAGTCACGAAGAAGTCGGCGATAACGCCGTCTTTCATCGGGCGAATTGCTGCGATGTTGCCAGGCGTACGGCCAAGCATCTGTTTAGCTTCATGACCGACGGCAGCCACGCTTTTGGGTGAACCGGCACGATCCTGACGAATAGCCACAACGGAAGGCTCATTCAGTACGATGCCTTGTCCTTTCACGTAAATCAGGGTATTCGCGGTACCCAGGTCAATGGACAGGTCATTGGAAAACATGCCACGAAATTTTTTCAACATACTAAGGGATAATCCTGAAAGCTGGGGCGGAAAACAAAATCCGCTTACTTTACCAACCACACGCAGCAGCGACAAGGCGCAAAAATCATCTGCTACGGTGAAAATTAGTGCAGTTCGTTTCCTTTGTTACAAATTTGTGCCCGACTCCTTCAGCGCCGATACTCCCGGCGGCGATCCTCGCCTGCATTTGCAACCTGTCAAAGGTCAGTCACTTGCATGTTATGCTGCAATAGTCTGTCAGGTAGTCAAGCACACCCCACAAGCACAGCGCGCGTTATTCTACGTGAAAACACGCCAAACGGCAGGTTAAACAGAGTATCTTTGCGAATATTTTTTCACACTGGTGTCAAGTGGCTGTGAGCCCGCAAAAAAATCGCCCTGACCGCCAGTCACACCGCACTCCGTCAGTACCAGCCACTCGCTTCGGCTGCGTAATCCTGTGGCATAAACCTGCGTTTCGGTCCCCTTACAGGCCTCCACCAGGCTTTGCACCAACAGCTGGTTTTCACTGCGCTTTTCGATATTGCGCACCAGCCCTGGGTGTAGCTTGATAATCTCAACGTTCAGTACCTTGATCCAGTCGGTACTGACCAGCGTCAAACCCGCCTGAATCACAGCGGCGCGTACCCCCAGCGCGTTAATTAAACGCATGACCGGTTGTAAACGGCTGATATGTTGACAAACATCCGCCTCTGCAAGTTCAAAAATAATGCGCTTGCGTTGCGATTTTTCACATTGCATCAACGTATCCCGCAGCCAGCGCTGGAATCGCGGGCGGATCAGCGATTCGACCGTCACCTGTAAAGCCAGATTTTCTTCCGGCCAGAAAGATAAGAACGGCAGCAAACGCGTAATCTGTAGTCTGTCGTACTCTTCTGACAGGCCAAACTGCAAAACCATCGGCATATATTCGGCGGCAATCACCTCTTCGTTCCCATCGTACAGGCGGCACATCAGCTCGCGATGATGCACATGACCGTTACGCGTCACCGCAGGTTTTTGATAGAAGCGTGGACCACCGCGGCTCAGCATTTGCTCGATCATCGTACGCCAGCGCACGTTGCCACGCCCCTTCTCCGGCAGCGTGTCGTCGTACACGGCCCAGCTGTTGCTTCCCTGCAGAACGGCATTACGGGTTGCAGCCTCTGCATGCTCCATCACCTGATCTTTGGTCTGCCCGCTGCGCCAGGCGCAAATGCCGATATGCATCATATCTTCGCGATCGCGGATCCGGGTTGGTGGTAGCGCATCAACCGCTTTCAATAACTGGCTCGCAATGCTGTCCGCTTCTTTCAGCGTACGGTGTGGAAGCAGTACGGCGAAGTCGCTGCGGTGATAGCGCGCCAGCAACGCACCGGGGTAACGCAGCATAAAAGTCGAGAGGAGATTAATAATTGTGAAGAGGTACTCTTCGGCGGCAGTTTGCCCCCAGTTATCGCGCAGCAGATCGAAGTCTGGCAGGCGAATCATCATCACAATGCCGTGGGAGCCAACCCGCTCCTGGTCTTCCAGCAGCGTTACAAGTTGGTTATCGAAGAACAGACGATTGTTGAGCCCGGTACGGGTATCCTGCGCGGCGTAGGAACGAATGAGCGTATCCATGCGGCTGCGCTGATCGCTGGCAAACTGGATTTCTGACAGTAATTTATCCAGCGCACTACTGGTGCGTGCAGGCCATTCGTGTACCGACCCTCGCACCTGCGGACCGCGCTCACCATTAAGGATCCTGGCCGAACGCAGATCCAGCAGCTCTTGTCCTGAAAGCTGACGACGCAGCCAACGTACGGCAAAAAAGATAACCATCACCATAAAGGCAATCGCAACGGTGAGCGGCGCCGTAGTCGATAATGAGTGGAAATAGTTCACCATCGGGTCCTGATACACCATACGGATGGTCATTCCAGGATGTTTTACTGACTCAACGTCAATATTGCGAAACTGATAGCTGCTCCCCGCCGGGCGATAGCTGCTGCCGCGTGAATGATTGAAAATCGACTTATGATCAACAATGAAGTCAACGCGGACGATATCAACCGGAACCAGTAGCTCATCAAGCTGGGTATCCAGTTTATCGAAAGAGGTGGTGATCAGACGGTTATCCAGCACGGTGGCAACCGCCTGGACCCTTTTTTGCAGCTTGAGCTGAATACCGTTGTAAAAGCTGAGCGAGCACCCGACCAGCGTGACAAAAATGGCCAGACCGACCAGCAGCGTCACAAAAGCGGAAAATTTCGTCGTTAATCGCATCCCTGTATTAACTCCGTTGATGAATAACCACCTGATCGATACCAGGCCCCAGGGTTAACGCTCCATAATAAGTAAGCACTAACTCGCAAAAAAGAGTACGCATACTACCAGAGCTGGTGGATCTGGCAATTTATTGCGCTACATCGGCATGACGTTTTCGTTAGCGAGTATAGTCTGCAGAAAATTTTTTCCAATCATCGCGCCATCGAGGACAGAAAATGCAGGCATTAATCTTAGAACAGCAGGACGGAAAAACGCTCGCGTCGGTACAGGTTCTGGACGAGCATCAGCTACCGCAGGGTGACGTCAGCGTCGACGTACAGTGGTCGAGCCTGAACTATAAAGATGCGCTGGCCATTACTGGTCTTGGCAAGATTATTCGCAACTTCCCGATGGTGCCGGGGATCGATTTCGCAGGCCGTGTTCACCACAGTGAAGATCCCCGTTTCCATGCCGGTCAGCAGGTGCTGCTCACCGGCTGGGGCGTTGGTGAAAACCACTGGGGCGGACTGTCGCAGCGCGCGCGAGTGAAAGGCGACTGGCTGGTTGCTATGCCGCAGGGACTCGATGCTCGTCAGGCGATGATCATCGGTACCGCTGGTTTTACCGCCATGCTGTGTGTGATGGCGCTGGAGGATGCCGGCATTCGCCCGGAGGATGGTGAGATTGTCGTGACCGGTGCCAGCGGTGGCGTGGGCAGTACCGCCGTTGCGCTGCTGCATAAGCTTGGCTATCAGGTAGCTGCCGTTTCAGGCCGTGAGAGCACCCATGACTACCTGCGCGCACTCGGCGCCAGCCGCATTCTGAGCCGGGATGAGTTCGCCGAATCTCGCCCGCTGGAAAAACAGCTCTGGGCAGGCGCGGTAGATACCGTCGGCGATAAGGTACTGGCGAAAGTGCTGGCCCAAATAAACTATGGCGGCTGCGTAGCTGCCTGCGGGCTGGCGGGCGGATTCGCGTTACCGACTACCGTCATGCCGTTTATTCTGCGTAACGTGCGTCTGCAGGGCGTGGATTCGGTGATGACCCCTGCGGTACGCCGCGCTGAGGCCTGGGCGCGCCTGGTTCGTGACCTGCCGGAATCGTTCTATACCCAGGCGGCAACCGAAATTAGCCTTGCACAAACGCCTGAATTTGCGAACAAGATAATCAGCAACCAGATTCAGGGGCGCACCCTGGTGAAAGTGGCCTAATCTTCAAATTTTTGTGACATATTCGCGTTAACCGACAGCCTCCGTCATGCTTAGAAAAAAGCCTGACGGAGGAAGTCATGAAAGCCAGAAAATTAACTGAAGCAGACGTTACCGCCGAGTCGGTTTTCAATCTGGAACGTCGCCAGATCTTAAAGATGCTTGGCATCAGCGCGACCGCACTCTCTCTTTCGACATCAGCACATGCCTCCCTCCTCAGTTGGTTCAAAGGCAACGATCGCCCGCCTGCGCCCTCTGGAAAACCGCTCGATTTCAGCAAGCCTGCACAATGGCAAAACAACCTGCCGCTCACTCCGGAAGACAAAGTCACCGGCTACAACAACTTCTATGAGTTCGGTCTGGATAAAGCCGATCCCGCCGCCAACGCCGGGTCGCTAAAAACCGATCCCTGGACGTTGACCATTAATGGTGAAGTGGCAAAGCCACTGACCCTGGATCACGATGCACTGACCACCCGCTTCCCGCTCGAAGAGCGTATCTATCGCATGCGCTGCGTCGAGGCCTGGTCGATGGTCGTCCCCTGGATTGGCTTCCCGTTGCATAAACTGTTAGCACTGGTTGAGCCCACCAGCCAGGCGAAGTATGTGGCTTTTAAAACCATCTTCGCCCCGGACCAAATGCCGGGCCAACAGGACCGGTTCATCGGTGGCGGGTTGCAATATCCATATGTTGAGGGCCTGCGTCTCGATGAAGCCATGCACCCCCTCACCATGCTGACCGTTGGTGTCTATGGTAAAGCTCTGCCGCCACAGAATGGCGCGCCAATCCGTTTAACCGTGCCGTGGAAGTATGGATTTAAGGGGATTAAATCTATTGTCAGCATCACGCTGACCCGCGAGCGTCCGCCCACCACCTGGAATCTGGCAGCCTCTAATGAATACGGTTTTTACGCCAACGTGAACCCGCATGTCGATCACCCTCGCTGGTCGCAGGCCACCGAGCGCTTTATTGGTTCCGGCGGAGTGCTGGATGTTAAACGTCAGCCGACGCTGCTGTTTAATGGCTATGCCGATCAGGTTGCTTCTTTATACCGTGGCCTGAATCTGAAGGAGAATTTCTAGTGCGATTGACCGCGAAACAGATAACCTGGCTCAAAGTGGCGCTGCACCTGGCGGCATTTTTGCCCTTTTTATGGCTGCTATGGGCAGGCAGCCACGGTGGTTTTAGCGCCGATCCGGCAAAAGATATCCAGCATTTTACCGGTAGGATGGCTCTGAAATTACTGTTAGCCACCTTGCTGATTTCCCCACTGGCGCGCTACGCTAAACAGCCTCTGCTTATCCGGACGCGCCGGTTACTGGGCCTGTGGTGTTTTGCATGGGCGAGTCTGCATCTCACCAGCTACGCGCTGCTGGAGCTTGGCATTAACAATCTGGCGCTATTAGGTGAAGAAGTCGTGCGTCGTCCGTACCTGACGCTGGGTCTGATTAGCTGGCTTATTCTGTTAGCACTTGCCGTCACTTCAACCCAGGCGATGCAGCGAAAACTGGGGCCCCGTTGGCAGAAATTGCACAACTTCGTCTATCTTGTCGCGATCCTCGCACCCATCCACTACCTGTGGTCGGTGAAGATCCTGTCGCCGCAGCCCATCATCTATGCGCTGCTCGCTATCGCCCTTCTGGCGTGGCGTTACAAGAAGTTCCGCCAGTGGTTACGCTAGTGCGTTAATCTGTGCAGCTTCCCGCAGATCTCTTATCAGCCGTGAATCTTTTGCCGATTGCGGTTGATAATCTTCCCTGATAAGACCAGTATTTAGCTGCCAATTGCTACGAAATCGTTATAATGTGCGACTTTGGTTTTCCTGACGGGGATTTTACCCCCCTGAAAGGGTGACAAGCGCACATCGAAGGTATATTTTGTTTTTTACCCGAGAATGGCAGGAGATAGCGGCACGATGGCTGATAAATTTCACATTTTGCTTTTAAACGGTCCGAACCTTAATATGCTCGGCACCCGAGAGCCAGAGAAGTACGGATCCCAGACGCTGACCGACATTGTAACGGGTTTGTCAGCAGAAGCGGCATCTCTGAATGTAGAGTTTGATCACCTGCAGTCTAACGCTGAGCACGTACTCATCGACCGAATTCATCAGGCTAAAGACAACGTTGACTATATCCTGATTAATCCGGCCGCGTTTACGCATACCAGCGTGGCCATTCGTGATGCGCTCCTGGCAGTCAGTATCCCGTTTATCGAGATTCATCTGAGCAATGTGCATGCACGCGAACCGTTCCGCCATCACTCATATTTGTCGGATATCGCCTCAGGCGTTATTTGCGGATTAGGCGCTGACGGTTATTCATACGCTTTACAGACGGCGGTAAAACGCCTGTCACAATCACACTAAACAAAGAGTACGGAACCCACTCATGGATATTCGTAAGATTAAAAAACTGATCGAGCTGGTTGAAGAATCAGGTATCTCCGAACTGGAAATTTCTGAAGGCGAAGAGTCTGTACGCATCAGCCGTAGCGCACCGAACGTGGGCTACCCGATGATGCAACAGGCTTATGCTGCACCGATGATGCAGCAGCCAGCACCGGTTGCGGCCGTCGCTCCTGCAGCAGAAGCGCCAGCTGCCGCCGCAGAAATCAGTGGTCACGTCGTACGTTCCCCGATGGTAGGTACTTTCTACCGCACTCCGAGCCCGGACGCGAAAGCGTTTATCGAAGTGGGTCAGAAAGTTAACGCAGGTGACACTCTGTGCATCGTTGAAGCGATGAAAATGATGAACCAGATCGAAGCCGATAAATCTGGCGTGGTGAAAGCGATTCTGGTCGAAAGTGGTCAGCCGGTAGAATTTGACGAGCCGCTGGTCATCATCGAGTAACGAGGCGAACAATGCTGGATAAAATTGTCATCGCTAACCGTGGCGAAATTGCTCTGCGAATTCTTCGTGCCTGTAAAGAACTGGGCATCAAGACTGTCGCTGTGCACTCCACTGCGGATCGCGATTTAAAACACGTACTGCTGGCTGACGAGACCGTATGTATCGGTCCGGCGCCGTCAGTAAAAAGCTATCTGAATATCCCGGCTATCATCAGCGCCGCTGAAATCACCGGCGCGGTGGCAATCCATCCGGGTTATGGCTTCCTGTCTGAAAACGCTAACTTTGCTGAGCAGGTTGAACGTTCTGGCTTTATCTTCATCGGCCCGAAAGCCGACACTATTCGCCTGATGGGTGACAAAGTGTCCGCGATCACCGCGATGAAAAAAGCGGGTGTTCCGACCGTACCGGGCTCTGACGGCCCGCTGGGTGAAGATATGGATGCCAACCGTGCCCATGCGAAACGCATCGGCTATCCGGTTATCATCAAAGCCTCCGGTGGCGGCGGCGGTCGCGGTATGCGCGTTGTGCGCAGCGACGCTGAACTGGCCCAGTCCATCTCCATGACCAAAGCTGAAGCGAAAGCGGCTTTCAACAATGACATGGTATACATGGAAAAATACCTGGAAAATCCTCGTCACATAGAGATCCAGGTACTGGCTGATGGCCAGGGCAATGCTATCTATCTGGCTGAACGTGACTGCTCTATGCAGCGTCGTCACCAGAAAGTGGTTGAAGAAGCACCGGCACCGGGTATTACCCCAGAACTGCGTCGCTATATCGGCGAACGCTGCTCTAAAGCCTGTGTGGATATCGGCTACCGCGGCGCGGGTACTTTCGAGTTCCTGTTCGAAAACGGTGAGTTCTACTTCATTGAAATGAACACCCGTATTCAGGTTGAGCATCCGGTTACCGAAATGATCACCGGCGTTGACCTCATCAAAGAGCAGCTGCGCATTGCCGCAGGCATGCCGCTGTCCATCAAACAGGAAGAAGTTCAGGTTCGCGGTCATGCGGTGGAATGCCGTATCAACGCCGAAGACCCGAATACCTTCCTGCCAAGCCCGGGTAAAATCACGCGTTTCCACGCGCCGGGTGGCTTTGGTGTGCGTTGGGAGTCTCATATTTACGCGGGCTACACCGTTCCGCCGTACTATGACTCAATGATCGGTAAGCTGATTTGCTACGGCGAAACTCGCGATATCGCAATTTCCCGTATGAAGAATGCGCTCCAGGAACTTATCATCGATGGGATTAAAACCAACGTTGACCTGCAGACTCGCATCATGAGCGACGAGAACTTCCAGCATGGTGGCACCAATATCCACTATCTGGAGAAGAAACTCGGACTTCAGGAAAAGTAATCTGCTAACGCAGCAAAAGGCCGGATCTTCCGGCCTTTTTTCTTTTTGGCCCCATGCGGTACAATCGCCGCTTTACTTAACCCTGGGAGCCTTATGGACAAACGTTTTGTTCAGGCACACAAGGAAGCCCGTTGGGCATTGTGGCTGACTCTCCTCTATCTTTTCGCCTGGTTAGTGACTGCTTACTTACCAGACTCCACGCTGGGATTTACCGGCCTTCCGCATTGGTTTGAAATGGCCTGCCTGCTGATGCCACTGGTATTTATTGTGCTCTGCTGGTTGATGGTGCGCTTTATCTTCCGTGATATCCCTCTGGAGGATAAGCATGCAGACTGAGATTATCGCCGTTCTGATTATCTATCTGATTGTCGTCTTCGGTTTGTCTATCTACGCCATGCGCCAGCGCAGCACAGGAACGTTCCTCAGCGAATACTTCCTCGGCAGCCGTTCTATGGGCGGGTTCGTACTGGCGATGACGCTCACGGCGACCTATATCAGCGCCAGCTCATTCATCGGTGGGCCAGGAGCGGCCTACAAATACGGTCTTGGCTGGGTGCTGCTGGCGATGATTCAGGTCCCCACTATCTGGCTCTCGCTCGGTATCCTGGGTAAAAAATTCGCTATTCTCGCACGGCGCTATAATGCGATAACGCTCAATGACATGCTGCAGGCCCGTTATCAAAGTCGGGCGGTGGTGTGGATTGCCAGCGTCAGTCTGCTGGTGGCGTTTGTCGGGGCGATTGCCGTGCAGTTCATCGGCGGTGCTCGCCTGCTGGAAACCGCGGCCGGCATTAAGTATGAAACCGGGCTGTTGATTTTCGGGGTGACGATTGCGCTGTATACCGCTTTTGGCGGCTTCCGCGCCAGCGTGCTCAACGACACCATGCAGGGCATGGTGATGCTTATCGGAACACTGGTGCTGCTGGTGGGGGTTATCTACGCAGCAGGAGGCCTGCACAACGCCGTGCAGACCCTGGAACAGATTGACCCTAAACTGGTGAGCCCACATGGCGCTGACGACATCCTGACACCGGCGTTCATGACCTCGTTCTGGGTGCTGGTGTGTTTTGGTGTGATTGGCTTACCGCACACGGCCGTACGCTGTATTTCCTACAAAGACAGTAAAGCGGTGCACCGCGGCATTATCATCGGCACTATCGTGGTCGCACTGTTGATGCTCGGTATGCACCTTGCAGGCGCGCTCGGCCGTGCTGTGCTGCCCAATCTGACCGTGCCGGATCAGGTGATCCCTACGCTTATGGTGCAGGTGTTACCGCCGTGGGCGGCAGGCCTGTTCCTGGCGGCCCCGATGGCGGCTATTATGTCCAACGTTAACGCGCACCTGCTGCAGGCCTCCGCCACTATCGTGAAAGATCTGTGGCTGAGCGCGCGCCCGGCTAAAATACATAATGAGCACCGCCTGAAGCGAATTTCCACCTGGATGACCTTTGTGCTTGGCATTTTGATGATGCTGGCGGCGTGGCGTCCACCGGAGATGATCATCTGGCTGAACCTGCTGGCCTTTGGCGGCCTTGAAGCCGTATTCCTGTGGCCGTTGGTGCTGGGGCTTTACTGGGAACGAGCAAACGCGACAGGGGCGCTCAGCGCGATGATTGTCGGCGGCGTACTGTATGCGGTCCTGGCGACCTTTAAGATCCAGTACCTGGGCTTCCACCCGATTGTGCCCTCGCTGCTATTGAGTTTATTGGCGTTCCTCATCGGTAACCTTTTCGGTCGACCGGTAGCGGAAGCCCCTATTTTGACTACTGATAAATAAAGAGTTTTGCCATGCCTTGGATCCAAATGAAACTGAACACGACGGGTGCGAACGCAGAAGAGCTGAGCGACGCGCTGATGGAAGCTGGCGCCGTGTCGATTACTTTTCAGGATACCCACGACACGCCGGTATTTGAACCGCTGCCGGGTGAAACCCGCCTGTGGGGCGATACCGACGTTATCGGCCTGTTCGACGCCGAATTTGATATGAAAGAAGTGGTCGCGATCCTTGAGCATCATCCGCTGCTGGGTAGCGGATTTGTGCATAAGATCGAACAGCTTGAAGACAAAGACTGGGAGCGCGAATGGATGGATAACTTCCACCCTATGCGCTTCGGTGAGCGCCTGTGGATCTGCCCGAGCTGGCGCGACGTGCCGGATGTCAACGCCGTTAACGTGATGCTCGATCCGGGCCTGGCGTTCGGGACCGGTACCCACCCGACCACCTCGCTGTGTCTGCAGTGGCTTGATGGGCTCGATCTTGCGGGTAAAACCGTGATCGACTTCGGCTGCGGCTCCGGGATCCTCGCGATCGCCGCGCTGAAGCTGGGTGCGGCTAAAGCGATTGGTATCGATATCGATCCGCAGGCCATTCAGGCGAGCCGTGACAACGCCGAGCGTAATGGCGTGTCTGAACGTCTGGAACTGTACCTGCCAAAAGACCAGCCAGAGGCGATGAAAGCCGACGTGGTGGTCGCCAATATTCTGGCGGGCCCGTTACGTGAGCTGGCACCGTTAATCAGCGTGCTGCCGGTTGAGGGCGGTTTACTGGGACTTTCTGGCATCCTGGCAAGTCAGGCCGACAGCGTTTGCGAAGCCTACGCCGAACTCTTCACCCTCGACCCGGTGGTGGAGAAAGAGGAGTGGTGCCGGATTACCGGACGCAAGAAGTAATCAATCTTACGCGGCCTGCGGGCCGCGTTTTTGTTTCCAGTAGCCGCCGAATGATTCATAGAAATGCGAGCGAGATCGCATTACGATGCACTTTTTCGTTCACAAAAACAGCGTTTTGTTCGGCAATAATGCCTCTGCGGATAATAAAAAATGAGAAGTTTTACGATTTTATTATAGCGCACGAAATGACCACTTCCGATTAACGCAATGATTAATAAGACTATTTATTTTTCATCGGTTCACAGTCCCACGATTCATTGATCTGCGACAGTGGATTGCTCAAAGTTTGGCCTTTCATCTCGTGCGAAAAATGCGTAATATACGCCGCCTTGCAGTCACAGTATGGTCATTTCTTAACTCATGCGCATTGGACACCTTCAGCTCAGAAATCGCCTGATCGCAGCGCCTATGGCTGGCATTACTGACAGACCATTCAGGACGCTGTGCTATGAGATGGGAGCCGGGTTGACCGTTTCCGAGATGATGTCTTCTAACCCGCAGGTTTGGGAAAGCGACAAGTCCCGTTTACGGATGGTGCACATTGATGAACCAGGCATTCGCACCGTGCAAATTGCCGGTAGCGTACCTGAAGAAATGGCCGAGGCCGCACGTATTAACGTCGAAAGCGGCGCCCAAATTATTGATATCAATATGGGTTGTCCGGCCAAAAAAGTGAATCGCAAGCTTGCAGGTTCAGCCCTCTTGCAGCACCCGGAACTGGTCAAATCGATCCTGACCGCGGTCGTCAATGCAGTGGACGTTCCTGTGACACTTAAGATTCGCACAGGATGGGCTCCGGAACACCGTAACTGTGAAGAGATTGCCCAACTGGCTGAAGATTGTGGCATTCAGGCTCTGACGATCCACGGACGCACTCGCGCCTGTTTGTTCAACGGAGATGCTGAGTACAACAGTATTCGGGCAGTTAAGCAGAAGGTTTCCATTCCGATTATCGCGAATGGTGACATTACTGACCCGCTTAAAGCCAGAGCTGTACTGGACTATACGGGGGCGGATGCCCTGATGATAGGACGTGCAGCTCAGGGAAGACCCTGGATCTTTCGGGAAATCCAGCATTATCTGGACACTGGGGAGCTGCTACCCCCACTGCCTCTGGCAGAGGTTAAGCGCTTACTTTGCGCGCATGTTCGGGAATTGCATGACTTTTATGGCCACGCAAAAGGGTACCGAATTGCACGCAAACACGTCTCCTGGTATCTCCAGGAGCACGCTCCAAATGACCAGTTTCGGCGCACATTCAACGCCATTGAGGATGCCAGCGAACAGCTGGAGGCGTTGGAGGCATACTTCGAAAATTTTGCGTAATAGAAATAAAGAGCTGACAGAACTATGTTCGAACAACGCGTAAATTCTGACGTACTGACCGTTTCTACCGTTAACTCTCAGGATCAGGTAACTCAAAAGCCCCTGCGTGACTCGGTTAAACAGGCACTGAAGAACTATTTTGCTCAACTGAACGGTCAGGATGTTAATGACCTGTATGAGCTGGTACTGGCTGAAGTAGAACAGCCCCTGTTGGACATGGTGATGCAATACACCCGTGGTAACCAGACCCGCGCTGCCCTGATGATGGGCATCAACCGCGGTACTCTGCGTAAAAAACTGAAAAAATACGGCATGAACTAAGTCTGTTTATGGCGGATAAAAAGGCGCTCTTCGGCATGGGGAAGCGCCTTTTTTATTACCTCTCCTCAACTATCTCCCCCTTTCCTGTCCCTAAATTTCGTGTATATTGCCTGCCATTCTTCCTCATCATTTCAGGGTTTCGAACATGCTGCGCAAATATGGATGGGTCGTTCTTTTTGCTATCTTTATGTTCCTTTTCGATACTCTGATCATGCAGTGGATTGAGCTCATCACCGCCGAGTCCGCGCGCTGTCGCGATATGGATTCCGTCAACCCGCTTAAGCTCGTGAAGTGCTCAACGCTCGAGAACTGACACTGCCTGAAGGCGAGCTGTAGCGACATTTCCCATTGAAAAATCAGGGTCTTAAATCCCTTTGAGACACCTGCTGTCGGTGGTAAGGTCTCAGCCCGCATAGACTATCGCGCTTTCATCGCGTTTCACTGTGAATGAGTTGAAGACATCATGCTCGTTAGCCACTACGACCACATCCTTGTAGCCGTCTCCTTCCTGGTTGCCATCCTGGCGTCTTATACCGCACTGAATATGGCTGGAAGAGTGTCGATAAGCAGCGGCAGAACAGCCTATGTCTGGCTTATTGGTGGCGGTTGCTCGATGGGGGTGGGGATCTGGGCGATGCACTTCATCGGCATGCTGGCGATGGACCTCTCGATGCGTATCAGCTACGACAGCACGTTAACCGCGCTATCGCTGGTCATTGCCATCAGCGCCGCCCTGTTTGCCCTGTGGCTGGTCAGTACAGAGCAACTACGTCTGCGGCGTTTGCTCCCCGGCGCTCTGATTTTAGGTGCCGGTATTTCAGCTATGCACTATACGGGCATGGCTGCGATGGAGGTGGTGCCCCGCATCGTCTGGGACTGGCGCTGGGTAACGCTATCTATCATTATCGCCTTAGTGGCCTCTCTGGCAGCACTATGGTTAACCTTCCGTTTGCGCCATGAAGCGGCACAGGTAGCGTTAATGCGCCTGGGTGCCGCCGTACTAATGGGGATCGCCATCGCAGGGATGCACTATACCGGGATGATGGCGGCTCAGTTTCCACCGCATATGGCGATGCATCACGATGGCGTAAACAGCAGCTGGCTGGCGATTCTGGTCAGCGTCATCACGCTGTTCATCCTTGGTATTACGCTGCTGGTTTCCTTGCTGGATGCACGTCTTCAGGCGCGCACTTCCCTGCTTGCCTCTTCGCTGGCGGAAGCGAATAAAGAGCTCGCCCAGCTGGCGCTGCAGGATACGCTGACTCGCCTGCCGAATCGTATTCTCTTCGAGGACCGGCTCGAGCAGGCTATGAGTAAAGCCGACCGCGAAGGCACGCCGTTTGCGCTGCTGTTTATGGATCTCGATGGTTTTAAGGCGGTCAACGACGCCTTCGGGCATGATGTGGGTGACAAGCTGCTGGTCGCGGTCACCGAGCGCCTGCACCAGCCGCTGAAGGGTCAGTACACGCTGGCTCGGATCGGCGGCGACGAATTTGTGCTGATCGCTGAAATCAGCGCCCCGGATGATGCCGCCTCTCTCGCCAATTCGCTGGTTCATATCATCGATGAACCCTTCAACATTGAGCCCTACGAACTGGTGGTGACGCTGAGCGTCGGCATCGCAATTTATCCCCATGATGGTCATAACGAACGCGAGCTGATGTTCAATGCCGACGCCGCGATGTATCACACTAAGCATACTGGCCGGAATGGATACCATTTTTTCCAGCCATCGATGAACAACCTTGCCCAGCGTCAGCTGCAGTTGATGAACGACCTGTGGTTGGCGCAGGAGCGCCAGGAGCTGCATCTGCTGTACCAGCCTAAATTCATCGCGCCAGCAGGCCCGGTCGTGGGCTTTGAGGCGCTGCTACGCTGGCAGCATCCGCGACAGGGTTTACTCACACCAGAAGAGTTTCTGCCATTAGCGGAAAAAACCGGGCTTATCATTCCCATTGGTAATTGGGTTATCGACGAGGCCTGCCGCCAGCTCAAAATCTGGCGCGATCGTGGGCACCTTGACTGGACCATGGCGGTGAACCTGTCAACGCTGCAGTTTGAGCATGAGAATTTAGTCAGCAACGTGATGGGTAGCCTGCATCGCCACAATGTACCACCAGAGATGCTGGTCCTTGAGGTAACAGAAACGACGGCGATGACCAATCCGGAACAAAGTGT
Organism: Yokenella regensburgei; assembly: GCF_003634235.1. Lineage (NCBI taxonomy): Bacteria > Pseudomonadati > Pseudomonadota > Gammaproteobacteria > Enterobacterales > Enterobacteriaceae > Yokenella > Yokenella regensburgei. Next base: position 737,383 of record NZ_RBIZ01000004.1, read on the forward strand.
CGAAGTTCTCACCCGGCTCACTAATCTCGGCGTTAAGGCGTCGATTGATGACTTCGGTACGGGTTATTCCAGCCTGCTGTATCTCAAGCGCCTGCCCGCATGTGAGTTGAAAATCGACCGGGCATTCGTCAACGAACTCAGTGAAACCGGTGAGGATGCGACAATTGTTTCTGCAATCGTGGCGCTGGCGAAGACGCTCAATCTGAAGGTCGTTGCTGAAGGCGTTGAGACGGAGGCGCAGCAGAAATTCCTGACCCAGCTTGGCTGCAATACCCTGCAAGGCTTCCTGCTTGGCAAACCGGTGCTGCCAGAAGAGATTGCCGATACGCCTCTCCCCCATCGTAAAGAGAACGACTCATGACGCGCTAACAGGCGATTCTGGGGTGCCCGGCCACGTTCAGTGGCTGGACGTTAAGCGTCGCCATGATATTGTCCACCAGCAATGGCGCCTGCTGATAAAGGTTTATTTGCTCGGGATCCATCAACCAGTTTTTAATTATTCCACTGAAGAACCCCTGAAATATAACCAATACAATATCTATATTTATATCCGGCGAAAGAATCCCACGATGAATACATTCCTGCAACGTGGCGCGAAACTCCTCGCGGCTAAAACATATTTTTTTCCTGATCTCACTTTCTGCAATCATTCCTGGATAGAATTCACATTTATGATACAAAATTTGCATTAATGCCTGCTGCTTTGGCGTTTCTGCAACATAACGTAAGGAAGTAATGAGGCGCTCACGTAGACTCTGTAACGGGTCATTATTTTCTATATGTGTCAGTTGATGTTTAATAATGTCACGCAAAGGGATTTGCTGTTCCCACATCTCATTAAACAACTCCGTTTTACTGGTAAAGTGCCAGTAAATAGCCCCTCGAGTCACCCCGGCTGCATCAGCGATATCTGTTAACGTGGTGCTGGCTACACCGCGCTCGGCAAACTGTTGAATGGCCGCTTCAATCAGGGCCTGACGGGTCTTTAATGCGTCTGCTTTGGTCTTTCTTGCCATAAGAGTTCTCGCTTTCTGGACCGTGGTTGTATGGTGGTCACTTTTATGGTTATCCAGACTATTATTAACGATGCGTGCTAAATTTAATTAGGTAAAAAAGCGCTTTTAAAATAACCAACATCAATATAATCGCGGTATTCATTCACCACGCAAATAATGAAACAACCGAACTGCAGAATAATCATTATTACCGCGTGCTATTTTTGTGTTTGCGTGCCTTTACGCCCTATGAACAAATCACTCTCCCTTACATCCCCCTGTGATTATTTGTAGGATAGCAAACTGCTTTATTTCCTATTTATTTTTTTGATTCGGTTTTCGCCGTTCTCAAACGATCGGTTTAAAAGGAACTGCAATGACGACTCACGCCAGGGTTACTCTTTTATCCAGTTTATTTTTCCCACTTGTGTTTTTGACAGGTTGTGATGATTCGGGAAATCAACACGCGCAAGCCCCTGCACCGCAGGTCACCGTATTTACGGTTCAGGCGGCCCCATTACAGGTGACGACCGAACTCCCCGGACGAACATCTGCCTTTCGGGTAGCGGAAGTCCGCCCGCAGGTCAGTGGGATCATCCTGAAGCGCAACTTTATTGAAGGTAGCGATATCGAATCCGGTCAGTCGCTGTATCAGATAGACCCGGCCACCTACCAGGCCGCCTGGGATAGCGCCAAAGGCGACGAGTCGAAAGCCGAAGCGGCCGCTAACATTGCGCACCTGACGGTCAAACGCTACCTGCCTTTGTTGGGTACGCAGTATGTCAGCCGTCAGGATTATGACCAGGCCGTTGCCAACGCGCGCCAGGCAGATGCCAGCGTGCTTGCCGCCAAAGCGGCAGTGGAAAGCGCGCGCATTAATCTTGCCTATACCAAAGTTACCTCACCCATCAGTGGGCGAATTGGCAAATCCAGCGTGACTGAGGGCGCATTGGTGACCAACGGACAGGCAACGGCTTTAGCCACCGTACAACAGCTTGACCCGATTTATGTCGATGTGACGCAATCCAGTAATGACTTCATGCGCCTGAAGCAGGAAAGCCTTCAGCAGGGAAATAATAGCAATAACGTACAGTTGGTAATGGAAAATGGCCAACCGTACCCACTCAAAGGCTCCCTGCAATTCACCGATGTCACCGTCGATGAAAGCACCGGATCCATTACCTTGCGCGCCATTTTCCCAAATCCTCAGCATGCCCTTTTACCAGGAATGTTCGTTCGCGCCCGCATTGATGAAGGCACGCAGCCTGAGGCGATTCTGGTGCCGCAACAGGGGTTGACCCGAACGCCACAGGGTCAGGCTACCGTCATGCTGGTAGATGCGAAAAGCCAGGTTGAAACCCGCAATGTCACTGCCCCGCAGGCGATAGGCGACAAATGGCTTATTACCGAAGGCCTGGCATCTGGCGATCGCGTGATTATCAGTGGGCTGCAAAAAGTTCGCCCTGGGGTGACCGTCATGGCAGAGCCTGACGCTGCCGCTCCGGTCACGAAGTAAAGGATCGCCAATTATGTCCAGGTTCTTTATACAACGACCGATCTTCGCATGGGTGCTGGCCATCATTTTGATGATTGCCGGTGGCCTTGCCATTCTGCAACTGCCGGTCGCCCAGTACCCGACCATCGCGCCTCCGGCCGTTGCGGTAACGGCAACCTACCCAGGTGCAGACGCCCAGACGGTACAGGACACCGTGACCCAGGTTATCGAACAGAACATGAACGGTATCGATAATCTGATGTACATGTCGTCCACCAGCGATTCCGCCGGTAACGTCACCATTACTCTCACCTTTAACTCAGGAACCGATCCGGATATCGCCCAGGTACAGGTGCAGAACAAACTGCAGTTGGCGATGCCGCTTCTGCCTCAGGAGGTTCAGCAGCAGGGGATTGGCGTAGAGAAATCCAGTAGCAGCTTTTTGCTGGTTGCCGGTTTTGTTTCTGATAACAAAACGTTGTCGCAGGAGGATATTTCCGACTACGTGGCCTCTAACGTCAAAGACGCTATTAGCCGTACCAGCGGCGTAGGGGATGTTCAGCTCTTTGGGGCGCAATACGCCATGCGTATCTGGCTGGATCCTAATGCGCTGAACAAGTATCAGCTCACGCCGGTCGATGTCATTAATCAGCTTAAAACCCAGAATGACCAGATTGCTGCCGGGCAACTGGGGGGAACGCCGGCCGTAGCAGGCCAGCAGCTGAACTCATCAATCATTGCTCAGACCCGCCTGAAAGATGTCGATGAATTTGGTCGTGTGACGCTAAAAGTGAATGCGGACGGCTCTGTTGTGCATCTCAAGGATGTCGCACGCATTGCGCTCGGTGGCGAAAACTACAACATGGTGACCAAAATCAACGGTCAGACCGCCACCGGTATCGGCATTAAGCTGGCAACCGGCGCTAATGCACTGAATACCGCAGCGGCCGTGAAGAGTAAGCTTGCCGAGCTGCAGCAATTCTTCCCGCAGGGTATGAAAGTCGTTTATCCGTACGACACCACCCCATTTGTGAAAATCTCTATTCACGAGGTGGTAAAAACGCTGGTGGAAGCCATCATCCTAGTTTTCCTGGTGATGTACCTGTTCCTGCAAAACATTCGAGCGACGCTTATCCCGACCATCGCTGTACCGGTTGTACTACTGGGGACCTTCGCCATACTGGCGGCATTCGGCTACTCCATTAACACCCTGACCATGTTTGGGATGGTGCTCGCTATCGGGTTGTTGGTTGACGATGCGATAGTGGTCGTCGAAAACGTGGAACGTGTCATGGTCGAAGACCGGCTTTCCCCGAAACAGGCGACAGAGAAATCGATGTCGCAAATTCAGGGGGCGCTGGTCGGTATCGCCATGGTGCTTTCCGCGGTCTTTATCCCAATGGCCTTCTTCGGTGGATCCACCGGTGCTATCTATCGCCAGTTCTCCATCACGATTGTTTCCGCCATGGCGTTGTCAGTGCTGGTCGCGCTGATCCTGACCCCTGCGCTGTGTGCCACAATGTTGAAACCCATTGACCCTGAGCACCATGAAAACAAGCACGGTTTCTTTGGCTGGTTTAACAACAAGTTCGACAAGAGCGTCGATCACTACACCAATAGCGTCAGCGGAATACTTCGTAGCACCGGGCGTTATCTCATCATCTATGTGTTGATCGTGGCGGGCATGGCGGTACTGTTCTTACGTTTACCGACGTCATTTCTGCCGGATGAGGACCAGGGCGTGTTCATGACCATGGTGCAATTGCCGGCTGGTGCCACTCAGACCCGAACCCAGCAGGTGTTGGATCAGGTTGAACACTATTACCTCAACACTGAGAAAGCCAACGTACAGTCGGTATTTACGGTCAACGGTTTTGGCTTCAATGGCCAGGGGCAAAACTCGGGTATCGCGTTTATCAGTCTGAAACCCTGGGAAGAACGCTCTGGTGAGGCAAACAGCGTGGAAGCGATCATCGGTCGCGCAGGCAAAGCCTTCAGCCATATCCAGGATGCGATGGTCTTTCCGTTTAACCTGCCAGCTATTATGGAGTTAGGGACAGCGACCGGTTTTGATTTTGAGCTCATTGATAAAGCCAACCTCGGGCATAATGCGCTGACTCAGGCGAGAAATCAGCTGCTGGGAATGACCCGGGAGCACCCTGACGTCTTAACCCGGGTTCGTCCCAACGGTCTTGAAGACACGCCACAGTTCAAGCTGGATGTCGATCAGGAGAAAGCTCAGGCTCTGGGGGTGTCGATTTCAGACATCAACCAGACGATCTCCGCCGCGCTGGGCGGGACCTACGTTAACGACTTTATCGATCGTGGACGCGTGAAGAAAGTCTATGTGCAGGCTGACGCCCCTTACCGCATGCTGCCAACTGATATTAACAATCTTTTCGTACATAGCAGCAGTGGCGAAATGGTGCCTTTCTCTGCCTTTACCACCTCACACTGGACCTATGGTTCTCCGCGTCTGGAGCGCTACAACGGCACCCCTTCGATGGAGATTCTGGGTGAGGCTATTCCCGGAAAAAGTACCGGTGAAGCCATGGCGCTGATGGAGCAGCTGGCCAGCAAGCTGCCTAACGGGATTGGCTTTGACTGGACGGGGATGTCCTATCAGGAAAGGCTCTCCGGCAACCAGGCACCGGCGCTGTACGCTATTTCGCTAATCGTCGTGTTCCTGTGTCTGGCGGCTCTGTACGAGAGCTGGTCCATTCCTTTCTCGGTCATGCTGGTTGTCCCACTCGGCGTTGTCGGCGCCCTGCTGGCGGCATCACTGCGTGGGCTCAGCAACGACGTTTACTTCCAGGTCGGGCTGCTGACTACCATCGGTCTGTCAGCGAAAAACGCCATTCTGATCGTCGAGTTTGCGAAAGACCTGATGGATAAAGAAGGCGAAGGCATCATTGAGGCCACCCTTAAGGCCTCACGCATGCGTCTGCGGCCTATCCTGATGACATCGCTCGCATTTATCCTTGGGGTAATGCCTTTGGTTATCAGCAACGGAGCGGGAAGCGGGGCACAAAATGCCGTTGGGACCGGCGTGATGGGGGGGATGTTAGCGGCAACGCTGCTGGCCATCTTCTTTGTTCCGGTATTCTTTGTTGTTATCCGCAGACGCTTTGGCCGGCACTAAGTAGCGTTTTGTTTTATAAGGCACCTCAGGGTGCCTTTGTTTTGACTGTCGAAAAATTAAGTGTATTCTGAATATAACAGTCGTGACGCTAACGCTGTGAATATTATTAATTTATTAACCGACATAAAATCAAAAATCCATACTTTCTACACAATGCTGTGCATTCCTGCGCAAACCCTCCATTAAGTTTACATATCTCATATCTGGAGATAGTTTTAACAACGGCACACTAATTCTTCAGTGATAAAATACCTCTCACTCCCGCTCATTAAGATGTTTTACGGTATTAATAGCGGTTTATTCAGAGGTAACATGATGAAAAGATTAATCTCAGTCGCATTACTGACTGCCCTGCTTGCCGGGTGTGCTCATGACTCTCCTTGCGTTCCGGTGTACGATGACCAGGGAAGACTGGTGCATACTAACACCTGTATGAAAGGGACGACTCAGGATAACTGGGAAACCGCAGGGGCCATCGCTGGCGGTGCCGCCGCCCTCGCAGGGTTAACGCTGGGTATCGTAGCATTAACCAAATAAGCATGATAAAGCGCGGATATCCGCGCTTTGCTTTGCCGCATTCTGACTTATTTATTATCACAGCAATATTCACCCCCGAAATTACTCTTTCCTTATCTCAATATCTCTCAGATTTTTTGCGCTAATTTGTGGCGCAGGTTGTAATTTTGCACCATCGCGGGGCGATGAATTTTTCGTTTCCTGTCTACACTCACTTTATTGCTCGCCGCTGGCCGTTATTCAGTCGCTCGCAATTATGGCATCCCCTTTGCTTTAACAGGGATGGCCATTGCCACAGACAGGTTTCTGGTGTCGTCAGACGCCTTAATAAATAACGATAAATCTCGCCACACAGGATGCATTATGAAAAAGATAATGATTGCCAGCCTGGCTATTGCAGGCACGTTGTTTGCTGTCGCCAATCAGGCTCATGCTGGTGCTACTCTGGATGCCATCAAAAAGAAGGGATTTGTGCAATGCGGGATCAGTGACGGGCTGCCTGGCTTCTCTTATGCCGATGCGAATGGCAAGTTCACCGGCATTGATGTCGACGTCTGTCGCGGTATTGCCGCTGCCGTATTCGGTGATGCGGAAAAAGTGAAATATACCCCTCTGACCGCAAAAGAACGTTTCACAGCCCTGCAGTCTGGCGAAGTTGATCTGTTATCACGCAATACCACCTGGACTTCTTCCCGCGATGCAGGGATGGGGATGTCGTTTACCGGTGTCACCTACTACGACGGGATCGGCTTCCTGACCCATAGCAAAGCCGACTTAAAAAGTGCCAAACAGCTTGATGGCGCTACCGTCTGTATTCAGGCAGGGACTGACACTGAGCTGAACGTCGCCGATTACTTCAAAGCTAATAACATGAAGTACACGCCGGTGACCTTTGACCGCTCCGACGAGTCTGCCAAAGCGCTGGAGTCCGGGCGCTGCGATACTCTGGCCTCCGATCAGTCTCAGCTGTATGCGCTGCGCATCAAGTTAAGCAACCCGGCCGACTGGATCGTACTGCCGGAAGTTATCTCTAAAGAACCTCTGGGTCCGGTGGTCCGTCGTGGTGACGACGAATGGTTTGCCATTGTGCGCTGGACGCTGTTCGCCATGCTGAATGCCGAAGAGATGGGCATCAACTCGAAAAACGTCGACGAAAAAGCAGCCAAACCCGCCACGCCGGATATTGCTCATCTGTTGGGTACAGAGGGCGACTACGGCAAGGATCTGAAACTCGACAACAAATGGGCCTATAACATCATCAAACAGGTCGGTAACTACAGCGAGATTTTTGAACGTAACGTGGGTTCTGAAAGTCCGCTGAAGATTAAGCGTGGCCTGAATAACCTCTGGAACAACGGTGGGATCCAGTACGCTCCGCCGGTGCGCTAGTTTTTGTGCAGTAACGGGTACCGCTCTGGCGGTGCCCAGCCCAGAGTTTTGCTCGTTGAGGTTTGTTATGTTCCGTCGCCGCCCTGTTGCAAAAGGTACGCTCTCATTCTCTAACCCCACGGTTCGCGCCTGGCTTTTCCAGATCCTCACGGTGCTGGTGATTATCATTGTCGCGGTCTGGTTAATCCATAACACGCTGACCAACCTCAACCATCGGGGGATCACCTCCGGCTTTGCCTTTCTCGATCGTAGCGCGGGCTTCGGTATTGTTCAGCACCTGATTGATTACGAAGAGGGGGATACCTACGGTCGGGTGTTCCTGGTGGGTCTGTTAAACACCCTTCTTGTTTCCGCGCTATGCATTGTTTTTGCTTCGTTTATTGGCTTTTTTCTCGGTCTGGCTCGTCTGTCCGAGAACTGGTTATTACGCAAACTATCGACGATATATATCGAGACGTTTCGCAATATTCCGCCACTGTTGCAGATCTTCTTCTGGTACTTTGCGGTACTACGAAATCTTCCTGGTCCGAGACAGGCCGTTAACGCTTTTGATCTGTTTTTCCTGAGTAACCGTGGGTTATACATTCCGGCACCCCAGCTCGGCGAAGGGGTCATTGCATTCGCAGGCGCTGCAGTACTCGCGCTGGTGATTTCTTATGGTCTGTTTCGCTATAACCGAACCCACCAGATCAAAACCGGCCAGCTCCGACGTACCTGGCCCGTCGCGGCCGCTCTGATTATCGGTTTACCGCTGTTATCGCACTGGGTTTTTGGCGCTGCTATGCATTGGGATGTACCGGAGCTGCGCGGATTTAACTTCCGTGGCGGTATGGCACTGATCCCTGAATTGGCTTCGTTAACCATTGCGCTATCGGTCTACACCTCTGCGTTCATCGCTGAAATTATCCGTTCAGGGATCCAGGCGGTACCTTATGGACAACATGAGGCCGCACGCTCCCTGGGACTGCCAAACCCGGTCACACTCCGCCAGGTGATTATTCCGCAGGCGTTAAGGGTCATAATTCCTCCTTTGACCAGCCAGTACCTGAACATTGTCAAAAACTCCTCGCTGGCTGCAGCAATCGGCTATCCGGATATGGTATCGCTGTTCGCCGGAACGGTCCTTAACCAGACCGGGCAGGCCATCGAGACCATTGCTATTACCATGTCGGTTTATCTGGTCATCAGCCTGACGATTTCGTTGCTGATGAATCTGTACAACCGACGTATTGCCCTGATTGAGCGCTAAGGAGCGATGATGACTAAAGCACTGCTCTCTCCCTCCGCGCATCCTGGCAAATCACGGCCTCCCGGCGCCCTGAGTTGGATACGTAAGAATCTGTTTTCCGGATGGGTAAACTCCCTGCTGACGCTGTTTTGCTTATGGCTGCTCTGGCAGATTATTCCGCCGCTGGTGAACTGGGCATTTCTTCACGCGAACTGGACCGGCTCAACGCGCGCGGACTGTACCCGTGCCGGTGCCTGTTGGGTCTTCATCCATGAACGGTTCGGGCAGTTCATGTATGGGCTCTACCCGCACGATCAGCGCTGGCGAATTAATCTGACACTCGCCGTCACTCTGCTGAGTATCGTGCCAATGTTCTTAAAGAAGATGCCGCAGCGTGGGCGATATATCGCCGGATGGGCCATCCTGTACCCTGTCTTCGTCTGGTTACTGCTTTATGGTGGTTTCATTGGGCTGGAACGCGTTGAAACGCGTCTTTGGGGCGGGTTAACCTTAACGTTGATCATCGCTTCAGTGGGTATTGCTGGTGCGCTGCCGCTCGGGATCCTTCTGGCACTGGGAAGGCGATCAACCATGCCCATCGTGCGTATCCTGTCGGTGATTTTTATCGAGTTCTGGCGCGGAGTACCGCTCATCACCGTGCTGTTTATGTCTTCGGTGATGCTGCCGCTGTTTATGTCCGAGGGCGTTACCATCGATAAGCTTATTCGCGCACTGGTTGGTGTCATCCTGTTTCAGTCAGCTTACGTGGCGGAAGTCGTTCGCGGCGGATTGCAGGCCCTGCCGAAAGGTCAGTACGAGGCAGCAGAGTCACTGGCTCTCGGTTACTGGAAAACTCAGATCCTGGTCATTCTTCCCCAGGCACTGAAGCTTGTGATCCCTGGTCTCGTGAACACCATTATCGCCTTATTTAAGGATACCAGCCTGGTGATCATCATCGGGCTCTTCGATCTCTTCAGCAGCGTGCAGCAGGCAACGGTTGATCCCGCCTGGCTTGGCATGTCGACCGAAGGATACGTTTTTGCTGCACTGATCTACTGGATCTTTTGTTTCAGCATGTCGCGCTATAGCCAGCATCTGGAGAAGCGTTTTAATACCGGGCGATCGCCGCACTGAGGGTCACTATGAGTCAAATTACTATGCAACCTGCCAACGCGATGATTTCACTGGAAAATGTGAATAAATGGTTTGGTCAATTCCATGTCCTGAAGGATATCAATCTGCAGGTCAGACAGGGGGAACGTATTGTGCTCTGTGGACCATCCGGCTCCGGGAAATCGACGACGATTCGCTGTATTAATCACCTTGAGGAACACCAACAGGGAAGGATCGTAGTGGATGGCATCGAGCTGAATGAGGATGTGCGCAATATTGAGCGCATCCGCCAGGAGGTAGGGATGGTATTCCAGCATTTTAACCTTTTCCCCCACCTGACGGTTTTGCAAAACTGCACGCTTGCGCCTATCTGGGTACGGAAAATGCCAAAGAAAGAGGCCGAAGCTCTGGCGATGTACTATCTCGATCGGGTACGTATTGCCGAACATGCCAACAAATTCCCTGGACAGATTTCAGGTGGCCAGCAGCAGCGTGTCGCTATCGCACGCTCTCTGTGCATGAAACCGAAAATTATGCTGTTTGATGAACCAACCTCAGCTCTCGATCCTGAAATGGTTAAAGAGGTACTGGATACCATGATTGGTCTGGCACAGTCAGGTATGACAATGCTGTGCGTGACCCATGAAATGGGCTTCGCCCGCACGGTAGCAGACAGAGTCATCTTTATGGACAGGGGGGAAATCGTTGAACAGGCGCCGCCGGATGAGTTCTTTGCACGTCCCAAATCGGAGCGCACGCGGGCATTTCTGTCACAGGTCATTCATTAGAAAACGGCCAAAAGCAAAAAACCCCAACCTTTCGGTTGGGGTTCTTCTAATTGATGTCTGACAGTGTCCTACTCTCACATGGGGAGACCCCACACTACCATCGGCGCTACGGCGTTTCACTTCTGAGTTCGGCATGGGGTCAGGTGGGACCACCGCGCTAAAGCCGTCAGACAAATTCTTTTCTAAAGTGCCAAACTTTAACCAAAAAACTGGTGCTGATACCCAGAGTCGAACTGGGGACCTCACCCTTACCAAGGGTGCGCTCTACCAACTGAGCCATATCAGCACACTTAAATTGATGCCTGGCAGTGTCCTACTCTCACATGGGGAGACCCCACACTACCATCGGCGCTACGGCGTTTCACTTCTGAGTTCGGCATGGGGTCAG
>NZ_RBIZ01000005.1:0-646208 GCF_003634235.1 Yokenella regensburgei
CTGAAAGCATCTAAGCACGAAACTTGCCCCGAGATGAGTTCTCCCTTGTCCCTTGAGAACACTGAAGGAACGTTGAAGACTACGACGTTGATAGGCTGGGTGTGTAAGCGTAGCGATACGTTGAGCTAACCAGTACTAATGAACCGTGAGGCTTAACCTTACAACGCCGAAGCTGTTTTGGCGAAGAGAAGACGAACAATATTCAGCCTGATACAGATAACAGAATTTGCCTGGCGGCTTTAGCGCGGTGGTCCCACCTGACCCCATGCCGAACTCAGAAGTGAAACGCCGTAGCGCCGATGGTAGTGTGGGGTCTCCCCATGTGAGAGTAGGACACTGCCAGGCATCAATTGCGTGAAGAGGCCATCCGGAAGGATGGCCTTTTTGCGTTTTTGTCCGTTATGAAATTAGCAATAAAAAGGGGAATTACTTCCCCTGGTACTGTAGATGCAGCAGCGGATAAGGCCTGCCATGGTCGTCTGTTGCTGAACGGCCCACCTGTACAAATCCCATCTTTTCATAAAACTTCACGGCCTGCTGGTTTTGCTCGTTGACGTCGGTTGTCAGCCCGGAAGTGAGGGATAGAGCGTGCTGAATGAGCATTTTGCCAACACCGGTACCGCGGTGGTCTGGATCCACAAACAGCGCATCCATATGGTTTTCTGACAGCAACATAAAGGCCACTGGCTTATCCTGCTCGTTTGCTGCAACCCAGAGCGGAGCTGCCGGCAGGAAAGTGCGAACCTGCTGCTCTATTTCTGCTCTGTCCTGAGATGAAAGGAAATGGTGTGTGGCATCAACCGCCCGACGCCAGATATCTACTAGTGCATCACCTTCGTCCGAACGTGAGTGACGAATGACAATCTTCATTTTATTCTCCTTAATACCAGCCACTATTCTACCTTTTTTTATTGGGTGAAACTTTCTCACCTTTGCAGTGAGAGCCTCGACATTTCGCTGATTTCTGGGTATTGTCAGCTATCTGGATGTCTAAACGTTTATACGTATGCTTTTGAGGTAACAAGGTTATGCCGATTCGGGTGCAGGACGAGCTACCAGCCGTCAATTTCTTGCGTGATGAAAACGTGTTTGTGATGACCGCTTCACGCGCTACGGTTCAGGAAATTCGTCCTCTGAAGGTACTGATCCTGAATCTGATGCCGAAGAAAATCGAAACGGAAAACCAGTTTCTGCGCATGCTTTCCAACTCGCCGCTGCAGGTGGATATCCAGCTGCTGCGTATCGATGCTCGTGAGTCACGGAACACACCGACCGAGCACTTGAACAATTTTTACTGTAATTTTGACGATATCCGCGACGAAAATTTCGATGGTCTTATCGTCACCGGTGCCCCCCTGGGGCTGGTTGAATTTAATGATGTGGCGTACTGGCCACAGATCCGCCAGGTTCTGGAGTGGGCCAAAGAGCATGTCACCTCAACGCTTTTTGTCTGTTGGGCGGTACAGGCTGCACTGAATATCCTCTACGGCATTCCCAAGCAAACTCGCAGCGAAAAGCTCTCAGGCATTTACGAACACCGTATTCTTCATCCTCATGCGCTGCTGACCCGTGGTTTTGACGATGAATTCCTGGCGCCGCACTCCCGCTATGCGGATTTCCCGGCTGATCTCATTCGTGACTACACCGATCTTGAGATCCTGGCCGAAACCGAAAACGGTGATGCCTATCTTTTTGCCAGCAAAGACAAGCGTATCGCGTTTGTGACCGGTCACCCGGAGTACGATCCCCTGACGCTTGCCGGTGAATACTTCCGTGACGTAGAAGCGGGCTTAAACCCGGAAGTACCATATAACTATTTCCCAAAAAATGACCCACAAAATCCGCCGAAGGCGAGCTGGCGAAGTCATGGAAACCTGCTGTTCACCAACTGGCTTAACTATTACGTCTACCAGATAACGCCATACGATCTCCGTCATATGAATCCTACGTTGGAGTAATCTCCTGCGAAGATCGATCCTAAAGCGTTTCAGCATTCCACTACAGGCACCCTCGGGTGCCTTTTTTGTTTTTGAAATTACACTCACCAGGCAGGATAAGTTTATTTCTTTTGTTATCAATATGTTGTGAATATTTTAAATTGAAAATGGAAATTGTTTTTGATTTTGAAAATTAATTGAGTAGTCTTAATTGTGCTGAACGAAAACTGCACAACGATCCTGCGTTCACGTTGGGGAGAACCGTTGAGGATCGCTAATGAGGAGCTACGCAATGACACAACAGGCAACAACCATCGAAGAACTGGCTTTTAGCCAGCCATATGGCGAACAGGAAGAGCAGATCCTGACGCCGGAAGCCGTCGAGTTCCTGAGCGAGCTGGTGACGCGTTTTACGCCGAAGCGTAACAAGCTACTGGCTGCACGTATCAAACAGCAGCAGGATATCGATGCCGGTCAGTTGCCAGATTTTATTTCGGAAACTGCTTCCATTCGTGAAAGTCAGTGGACAATCCGTGGTATCCCGGCAGATTTACAGGATCGACGTGTTGAAATCACCGGCCCGGTCGAGCGCAAAATGGTGATTAACGCGCTGAATGCCAACGTGAAAGTGTTCATGGCCGATTTTGAAGATTCTCTGGCACCGGACTGGAGTAAAGTGATCGACGGTCAGATTAACCTGCGCGATGCGGTTAATGGCACCATCAGCTACAGCAACGAGGCAGGGAAAACCTACCAGCTGAAACCAAATCCGGCGGTACTGGTTTGCCGCGTGCGTGGCCTCCATTTACCGGAAAAACACGTGACCTGGCGTGGTGAAGCCATTCCCGGCAGCCTGTTTGATTTTGCGCTCTATTTTTTCCATAACCACAAGAAATTGCTGGCAAAAGGCAGCGGCCCCTATTTTTATCTGCCAAAAACTCAGGCCTGGCAGGAAGCCGCCTGGTGGAGCGAAGTGTTCAGCTATGCGGAGGATCGTTTCTCTCTTCCACGCGGCACTATTAAAGCCACCCTGCTGATTGAAACGCTGCCGGCGGTATTCCAGATGGACGAGATCCTGCATGCGCTGCGCGATCACATCGTTGGCCTCAACTGTGGCCGCTGGGATTACATTTTCAGCTATATCAAAACACTGAAAAACCATCCTGACCGTGTTCTGCCGGACCGCCAGGTGGTGACGATGGACAAACCTTTCCTCAGCGCATACTCGCGCCTGCTGATTAAAACCTGCCACAAACGCGGCGCGTTTGCGATGGGCGGGATGGCGGCGTTTATCCCCAGCAAAGATCCTGAGCGCAACAATCAGGTGCTGAACAAAGTGAAGGCGGATAAAGAGCTGGAAGCGAAGAACGGCCACGACGGTACCTGGATTGCCCATCCGGGACTGGCTGATACCGCTATGGCGGTATTCAACAGCGTACTGGGTGATAAGCCAAATCAGCTGTCGGTCAGCCGCGAGGCCGATGCACCGATTACCGCTGAACAGCTGCTGGAACCTTGTGATGGCCCGCGCACCGAAGAGGGAATGCGCGCCAATATTCGCGTCGCGGTGCAGTACATCGAGGCATGGATCTCGGGTAACGGCTGCGTACCTATCTATGGCCTGATGGAAGATGCCGCCACGGCGGAAATCTCCCGTACCTCTATCTGGCAGTGGATCCATCACCAGAAAACGCTCAGCAACGAAAAGCCTGTGACCAAAGCTTTATTCCGCCAGATGCTGGCTGAAGAGATGCTGGTTATTCAGGACGAGCTCGGCGAGCACCGCTTCAGCAGCGGGCGTTTTGACGATGCCGCGCGCCTGATGGAGCAAATCACCACATCAGATGACTTAATCGACTTCCTCACCCTGCCAGGCTACCGCCTGCTTGCGTAAACCACCACATAACAATATGGAGCATCTGCACATGAAAACCCGTACCCAACAAATCGAAGAGTTACAGAAAGAGTGGACAAACCCGCGCTGGGAAGGCATTCGCCGCCCATACAGCGCAGAGGAAGTGGTGAAATTACGCGGCTCGGTGAATCCGGAATGTACGCTGGCGCAGCTGGGTGCAGCCAAAATGTGGCGCCTGCTGCATGGCGACGCCAAAAAAGGTTATGTGAACAGCCTCGGTGCGCTGACCGGTGGTCAGGCACTGCAGCAGGCTAAAGCGGGGATTGAAGCTGTTTACCTCTCCGGCTGGCAGGTGGCGGCTGACGCCAACCTGGCATCAAGCATGTATCCGGATCAATCGCTGTACCCGGCGAACTCGGTACCGGCGGTGGTGGATCGTATCAACAACACCTTCCGCCGTGCGGATCAGATCCAGTGGGCATCCGGCATTGAACCAAACGATCCGCGCTATACCGACTATTTCCTGCCCATCGTGGCGGATGCGGAAGCGGGCTTCGGCGGTGTGCTGAACGCATTTGAGCTGATGAAATCGATGATTGAAGCCGGTGCAGCGGCTGTTCACTTCGAAGATCAGCTGGCATCGGTGAAGAAGTGTGGGCACATGGGCGGCAAAGTGCTGGTACCGACTCAGGAAGCCATTCAGAAACTGGTTGCCGCGCGTCTGGCTGCAGACGTCATGGGCGTCCCGACGCTGTTGATTGCCCGTACCGATGCGGATGCAGCAGATCTGGTGACCTCTGACTGCGACGAGTACGACCGCGAGTTTATTACCGGCGAACGTACCAGCGAAGGCTTCTTCCGTTCCCGCGCCGGGATTGAGCAGGCTATCAGCCGTGGTCTTGCCTACGCGCCGTATGCCGATCTGGTCTGGTGTGAAACCTCTAAACCAGACCTCGACCAGGCTCGCCGCTTCGCCGAAGCGATTCACGCTCGCTTCCCGGGTAAACTGCTGGCCTACAACTGCTCACCGTCGTTTAACTGGCAGAAGAATCTCGACGACAAAACGATCGCCAGCTTCCAGCAGCAGCTCTCGGAGATGGGCTATAAGTATCAGTTCATCACCCTGGCGGGTATCCATAGCATGTGGTTCAACATGTTCGATCTGGCCCACGCCTACGCTCAGGGCGAAGGCATGAAGCACTACGTCGAGAAAGTACAGCAGCCGGAATTTGCGGCCGCTAAAGACGGCTACACCTTTGTTTCTCACCAGCAGGAAGTGGGAACAGGCTACTTCGACAAAGTCACCACCATCATTCAGGGTGGAGCTTCGTCCGTCACCGCGCTGACGGGGTCAACGGAAGAAGAGCAGTTCTGATGTTTTCCCCCTCTCCCCGTCGGGGAGAGGGCTGGGGTGAGGGGGAAAGAGATGACGCGTGGCCTGGAATTACTGATTGCCCAAACTATTCTGCAGGGCTTCGACGCCCAGTATGGTCGTTTTCTGGAAGTCACTTCCGGCGCCCAGCAGCGTTTTGAACAGGCCGACTGGCATGCGGTTCAGCAGGCCATGAAGCAGCGAATTCACCTCTATGACCATCACGTTGGTCTGGTGGTGGAACAGCTGCGCTGTATTACCGATGGCAGAAATCCGGACGCCGCTTTTTTGCTGCGGGTGAAGGAGCATTACACCGACCTGCTGCCCGACTACCCTCGCTTCGAGATTGCGGAGAGCTTTTTTAACTCCGTCTATTGCCGGTTATTTGACCACCGTTCGCTGACTCCCGAGCGGTTATTTATTTTCAGCTCGCAGCCCGAGCGGCGCTTTCGCACCATTCCTCGCCCACTGGCGAAGGACTTCTTCCCCGATCATGGCTGGGAACCGTTGCTAACGCGGATGCTCACCGATCTGCCTCTGCGCCTCCCCTGGCAGGATAAAGCGCGAGACGTTGGGTATATCACCGCTCATCTGCTGGAGGCCCTTGGTGCTGAGACACTTCAGCAGAGCCACCTGCAGATAGCCAACGAGCTGTTCTATCGCAACAAGGCGGCCTGGCTGGCTGGAAGGCTGGTCACTCCGATGGCAACTCTGCCGTTTTTACTGCCGGTACATCGCAGCGACGAAGGCGAGTTGTTTGTTGACGCCTGCCTGACGACTCACGCCGAGGCGAGCATTGTTTTTGGTTTCGCTCGTTCCTACTTCATGGTTTATGCCCCCCTGCCAGCCGCGCTGGTCGAGTGGCTGCGTGAGATCCTGCCTGGTAAAACCACCGCCGAGCTGTATATGGCTATCGGCTGTCAGAAGCATGCGAAGACCGAGAGCTACCGTGAATACCTGAATTACATTTCGACCGCCGACGAGCAGTTTACCGAGGCGCCCGGAATTCGCGGCATGGTGATGCTGGTGTTTACCCTGCCGGGCTTTGACCGGGTGTTTAAAGTCATCAAGGACCGATTTGCCCCACAAAAGGAGATGACGGCGGCACACGTGCGGGCCTGCTATCAGCTGGTTAAAGAGCACGACCGTGTAGGAAGAATGGCGGACACCCAGGAGTTTGAAAACTTTGTGCTGGAAAAACAGCAGATTGACCCGGCGTTGATGGCGTTATTACTGACAGAGGCACCGGGAAAAATCACCGATCTTGGCGATCGTATTGCTATCAGCCACCTCTACATCGAACGGCGGATGGTGCCGCTTAATCTTTGGCTGGAGCAGGTTAACGGCCAGGCGCTGCGCGACGCTATTGAGGAATACGGCAACGCCATTCGCCAGCTGGCGGCGGCCAATATTTTCCCCGGTGACATGCTGTTCAAAAACTTCGGCGTGACGCGCCACGGGCGGGTGGTGTTCTACGATTACGATGAAATTTGCTATATGACTGAGGTGAATTTCCGCGACATCCCGCCGCCGCGCTACCCGGAAGACGAGCTTGCCAGCGAGCCCTGGTACAGCGTCTCACCCGGGGATGTCTTTCCTGAAGAATTCCGTCACTGGCTGTGCGCTGACCCACGCATTGGGCCACTCTTTGAAGAGATGCATGCCGACCTTTTCCGGGCCGACTACTGGCGCGGGCTGCAAACGCGGATTAAGCACGGGCATGTAGAAGATGTCTATGCCTACCGGCGTAAGCAGAGGTTTTGCATCAGGTTTTCTCTCTCTTCCTGAGGGAGATGGCTGGTCTTAACGGATCCCACCGTAAGCCAGCGTGACCTCTTTCGCCGCCTTAATCACCAGCGCACCAAGCTCGGTCACCCGGTCGTCGGTCATACGGGAAATCGGCCCGGAGATAGAAATGGCTGCGAACGGCTCGCGGTGTTCGTCATAAATACAGGCCGCAATGCAGCGCAGTCCCAGCGCGTGCTCTTCATCATCAAATGAGTAGCCGCGTTTGCGTATCTGGGCCAGATCTTCTTTCAGATGGACCGGGGAAACCAGCGTCGCGTGGGTGTAGGCGTGTAGCCCCTTGCGGTGCAGAAGGCTGGTGACCTGTTCTTCGCTGAGCTGCGCCAGAAAGGCCTTGCCTGCGCCGGAGGCGTGCATCGGCAGTTTTCCGCCGATGGGGGCCGACATACGCATCAGCTGGGTACACTGCACCTGGTCGATAATAATCGCCTGATGATCGCTCTGGTCGAGCACCGCCAGATTCACCGTCTCGCCTGAGTCTTCCATCAGCGCGCGCAGGATAGGGTGGACAATTGCCAGCAGATTTCGGCTTTGCAAAAAGCTACTACCGACGATAAAGGCATGGGCACCCACCGTCCAGTGGCCTAAATCACCCACCTGGCGGACAAACCCTAACTGCTGCATGGTACTGAGCAGACGATGCGTGGTGGAGTTTGGCAGCCCGGCCTGCTGCGCGAGTTCGGTCAGCGCGACGCTGCCGTGGGATTCCGCTATCCACTCCAGGAGCTTAAGCCCACGGGTCAATGACTGAACTTGCCCGCCAGCGGGGGCGGCGGCAGGGGCGGGCTTTCTGCCACGCTTAGCGGGAACGGTAGCAACCATGGCGGACTCCTTTTCTGTATCGTGGAAATCATTTTCGTTTTATTTGATTATAATGCAACCGTTATCCACACTGATCGGAGGAGTCATTGTGAACATGTCTCATGTTCCCGCTGAGTACCTTTTCCACCCTGCGAGATTATGCCAGTATGGACTGCTGGTCTTTTGGCCTGGTTGAGCGTTGTCGGGAGCATGTGTGAGTAACAAAGTTGAGCAGTTGCATCAGCAGTTAAAAGAACGAATCCTGGTTCTGGATGGGGGCATGGGCACCATGATCCAGAGCTACCGTCTTGAAGAGCAAGATTTTCGCGGTGAGCGCTTCGCCGACTGGCCTTGCGACCTGAAAGGTAACAATGACCTGCTGGCGATTACCCAGCCGGAGACGATTGCCGCTATCCACTACGCCTACTTTGAGGCGGGGGCGGATATCATTGAAACCAACACGTTCAACTCCACGACCATTGCCATGGCGGATTACCAGATGGAATCCCTGTCGGCGGAAATCAACTATGAGGCGGCGAAGCTTGCCCGCGCCTGCGCCGACGAGTGGACGGCCCGTACGCCGGAAAAACCGCGCTATGTGGCCGGGGTGCTTGGCCCGACCAACCGTACCGCCTCGATTTCACCGGATGTGAACGATCCGGCGTTTCGTAACGTCACCTTTGACCAACTGGTGGAAGCATACCGTGAATCGACCCGGGCGCTGGTGGAGGGCGGCTCAGACCTGATCCTGATTGAAACCGTCTTCGACACCCTTAACGCCAAAGCGGCGATTTTTGCCGTAAAAGAAGAGTTCGAGGCGCTGGGCGTTGAGCTGCCGATCATGATTTCCGGCACCATCACCGATGCCTCCGGGCGTACGCTCTCCGGGCAAACGACCGAAGCTTTCTACAACTCTCTGCGCCATGCCGATGCGCTCACCTTCGGCCTGAACTGCGCGCTGGGGCCAGACGAACTGCGCCAGTATGTGCAGGAACTGTCGCGCATTGCCGAGTGTTACGTTACCGCGCACCCGAATGCCGGGCTGCCGAACGCTTTTGGTGAGTACGACCTTGATGCCGATACCATGGCGGCCCAGATCCGCGAATGGGCGGAAGCCGGTTTTCTCAACATCGTCGGTGGCTGCTGTGGTACCACGCCGGAGCACATCGCCGCAATGTCACGTGCCGTTGAAGGCTTAACGCCTCGCGCACTGCCGGATCTGCCGGTAGCCTGCCGTCTGGCGGGGCTTGAACCACTGAATATTGGCGATGACAGCCTGTTTGTGAACGTGGGTGAACGCACCAACGTGACCGGCTCGGCTAAGTTCAAGCGTCTGATTAAAGAAGAGAAATATAACGAAGCTTTGGATGTTGCACGCCAGCAGGTGGAAAGCGGCGCGCAAATCATCGATATCAACATGGATGAAGGGATGCTCGACGCCGAAGCGGCGATGGTGCGTTTCCTTAACCTGATTGCCGGTGAGCCGGACATCGCCCGCGTGCCTATCATGATTGACTCCTCAAAATGGGAAGTTATCGAGAAAGGGCTTAAATGTATTCAGGGCAAAGGCATCGTTAACTCCATCTCGATGAAAGAGGGAGTTGAAGCCTTTATCCATCATGCGAAAAAGGTGCGTCGCTACGGAGCAGCCGTGGTGGTGATGGCGTTTGACGAAGTCGGCCAGGCTGACACCCGCAAGCGTAAGATTGAAATCTGCCGCCGTGCTTACCAGATCCTCACCGAAGAGGTGGGATTCCCGCCGGAAGACATCATTTTCGACCCGAACATCTTTGCTGTGGCCACCGGTATCGAAGAGCACAACAACTACGCTCAGGACTTTATCGGCGCCTGTGAAGACATCAAACGTGAGCTGCCGCATGCGCTGATTTCCGGCGGCGTGTCGAACGTTTCGTTCTCGTTCCGCGGTAACGACCCGGTCCGTGAAGCCATCCACGCGGTGTTCCTCTACTACGCCATTCGCAACGGCATGGACATGGGGATCGTCAACGCCGGGCAGCTGGCTATTTATGACGATCTCCCCGCCGAGCTGCGCGATGCGGTAGAGGATGTGATCCTCAACCGTCGTGACGACAGCACCGAGCGGATGCTGGAGCTGGCAGAGAAATACCGCGGCAGTAAAGCGGACGATGGTGCGAGCGCCCAGCAGGCCGAATGGCGCTCCTGGGATGTCAAAAAGCGTCTCGAATACTCGCTGGTGAAGGGCATTACCGAGTTTATTGAGCTGGATACCGAAGAGGCCCGTCAGCAGGCCGCGCGTCCTATCGAAGTGATTGAAGGGCCGCTGATGGACGGGATGAACGTCGTCGGCGATCTGTTTGGCGAAGGAAAAATGTTCCTGCCGCAGGTGGTGAAGTCCGCGCGCGTCATGAAGCAGGCGGTGGCTTACCTGGAACCCTACATCGAAGCCAGCAAAGAGAAAGGCTCCAGCAACGGTAAAATGGTGATCGCCACGGTGAAAGGCGACGTCCATGACATCGGTAAAAATATTGTCGGCGTGGTGCTGCAGTGCAACAACTACGAGATTATTGATCTCGGCGTGATGGTACCTGCGGAGAAAATCCTGAAAACCGCGCGGGAAGTGAATGCCGACCTGATTGGCCTTTCCGGGCTGATTACGCCGTCGCTCGACGAAATGGTCAACGTCGCCAAAGAGATGGAGCGTCAGGGCTTTACGATCCCGCTGCTGATTGGCGGAGCCACAACGTCCAAAGCGCATACCGCGGTGAAGATTGAGCAAAACTACAGTGGCCCGACGGTGTATGTGCAGAACGCCTCGCGCACGGTTGGGGTGGTGGCTGCGCTGCTCTCTGATACCCAGCATGATGATTTTGTTGCCCGTACCCGCAAAGAGTATGACACGGTGCGCATCCAGCATGCGCGTAAGAAACCGCGCACACCGCCGGTGACGCTGGAAGCCGCGCGTGAAAACGATTTTGCCTTCGACTGGAGCAGCTACACGCCGCCGGTGGCGCATCGTCTGGGCGTACAGGAAGTGAGCGCCAGCATCGAAACGCTGCGCAACTACATCGACTGGACACCGTTCTTCATGACCTGGTCGTTGGCGGGGAAATACCCGCGCATTCTGGAAGATGAAGTGGTAGGTGAAGAGGCAAAGCGCCTGTTCCACGATGCGAACGAGATGCTCGATAAGCTCAGTGCAGAGCAGCTTCTTACCCCACGTGGGGTGGTTGGGCTGTTCCCGGCGAACCGCGTTGGCGATGACATCGAGATTTATCGCGATGAAACCCGGACCCATGTTCTGACGGTCAGCCATCATCTGCGTCAGCAGACCGAGAAAAACGGCTTTGCGAACTACTGCCTCTCTGATTTTGTCGCCCCGAAACTGTCCGGTAAAGCCGACTATATCGGCGCATTCGCGGTCACCGGCGGGCTCGAAGAGGATGCGCTGGCGGAGGCGTACGAAGCGCAGCATGATGATTACAACAAAATCATGGTGAAAGCGATCGCCGACCGCCTGGCCGAGGCGTTTGCGGAATATCTTCACGAGCGGGTGCGTAAAGTGTACTGGGGTTACGCCGCCAATGAGAATCTCAGCAATGAGGAGCTCATTCGTGAAAACTACCAGGGCATTCGCCCGGCGCCGGGCTATCCCGCCTGCCCGGAGCACACCGAGAAGGGGACTATCTGGCAACTGCTGGATGTAGAAACCCATACCGGAATGAAGCTCACCGAGTCGTTTGCCATGTGGCCAGGCGCATCGGTTTCAGGCTGGTACTTCAGCCATCCGGACAGCAAATACTACGCGGTGGCGCAAATCCAGCGCGATCAGGTAGAAGACTATGCCCGCCGTAAGGGGATGAGCGTGGCGGAAGTTGAGCGATGGTTAGCGCCGAATCTCGGCTATGACGCTGATTAAAACATCTTTTCTTACAACAAACAGGGCGCTCTTAGAGCGCCTTGTCTCTTTATTGAACATAAACCCTTATACTGGAGGAAGGCTTTCACGCCTCAGGAAATAGATAACGATAAGGAGAACCTGATTCCGTGTTAACTCTGTTACACCTGCTTTCTGCCGTATCCCTGCTGGTGTGGGGAACCCATATTGTCCGTACAGGCGTCATGCGCGTGTTTGGCGCACGGTTACGTACCGTGCTCAGCAGCAGCGTGGAGAAAAAACCGCTCGCCTTCTGTGCCGGTATCGGCGTCACGGCGCTGGTACAGAGCAGCAACGCCACAACCATGCTGGTGACCTCGTTCGTCGCTCAGGATCTGGTGGCGCTCACTCCGGCGCTGGTGATTGTGCTGGGTGCCGATGTGGGGACCGCGCTGATGGCGCGTGTGCTGACATTCGACCTCTCCTGGCTGTCGCCGCTACTGATATTCCTCGGTGTCATCTTCTTCCTGGGCCGTAAACAGACGCGGGCCGGGCAACTCGGGCGCGTCGGGATAGGCCTCGGGCTTATCCTGCTGGCGCTTGAGCTTATCGTTCAGGCGGTCCATCCGATAACCGAGGCCAGCGGCGTGCAGGTGATCTTCGCCTCGCTGACCGGCGATATCATGCTCGATGCACTGATTGGCGCCGTGTTTGCCCTGATCAGTTACTCAAGCCTTGCTGCCGTGCTGTTGACCGCAACGTTAACCACGGCGGGGGTGATTTCATTCCCGGTGGCGCTGTGTCTGGTGATTGGTGCCAACCTTGGCTCCGGGCTGCTGGCGATGCTCAACAACAGCGCTGCTAACGCCGCAGCTCGCCGGGTGGCGCTCGGCAGCCTGCTGTTTAAGCTGGTGGGTAGCCTTATCATCCTGCCGTTCGTGCATGTACTGGCTAACGTGCTGCATAAACTACCGCTGCCGGAAGCGGAGCTGGTGATTTACTTCCACGTCTTCTACAACCTGATCCGCTGCCTGGCGATGGTGCCCTTTGCAGAGCCGATGGCGCGTTTCTGTAAACGAATGATCCGCGATGAGCCTGAGCTGGATGCGCGCCTGAAGCCTAAACATCTGGACTCCACCGCACTGGATACTCCGGCGCTGGCGTTGGCCAATGCCGCCCGTGAGACGCTGCGCATGGGTGATGCCATGGAACAGATGCTGGATGGTCTGCACAAAGTGATGCACGGCGAGCCGCGCGAAGATAAAGCACTTCGCAAGCTGGCCGACGACATCAACGTGCTGTACACCGCTATCAAACTCTATCTGGCGCGTATGCCGAAGGATGAGCTGGCGGAAGAGGAGTCGCGTCGGTGGGCAGAAATCATTGAAATGTCGCTGAACCTCGAGCAGGCGTCGGACATCGTTGAACGAATGGGTAGCGAGATCGCGGATAAATCGCTGGCTGCGCGGCGAGCCTTCTCCATTGAAGGGCTGAAAGAGCTGGATGCATTGTTCGATCAGTTGCTGAGTAACCTGCAGCTGGCGATGTCGGTGTTCTTCTCCGGCGACGTGCCGAGCGCTCGCCGCCTGCGCCGCAACAAGCATCGCTTCCGCATCCTTAACCGTCGCTATGCGCACGCCCACGTTGACCGTCTGCATCAGCAAAACGTGCAGAGTATTGAAACCAGCTCGCTGCACCTGGGCCTGTTGGGCGACATGAAGCGTCTGAACTCGCTGTTCTGTTCGGTTGCCTACAGCGTGATGGAACAGCCCGACGAAGATGACGACCGGGATGATTATTGATCTACAACTGGGGATGCACTTTAGCTTTTAAGCGTTAATCCCATACCCAACGCATTCATCACGGCGAGAGTCGTTTTGAGCGTTGGGTTACCTTTCTCACTAAATGATCGATAAAGCTGCTCGCGGGACAGTCCCGTTTGTGCAGCGATTTTTGTCATTCCTTTGGCTCGAGCCACCACGCCGAGCGCTCTGGCAATATAGGCTGTATCACCTGTTTCAAAGGCGTCAGCCATGAATGCAGCGGCTTCCTCATCATTGACTAATGCCAGCGCAGGGTCATATTGGGTGAGCTTATTCATGTGCAAGTACCTTGTTCAAATCCAGAGAATTGGCTAGCGATTTAGCAAGCGTAATGTCTTTGCCCTGAGTCTGCTTATCGCCCCCACATAGCAGGATAATCAGAAGGTTGCCATGCTGTTTGAAATAGACTCGGTAGCCGGGGCCATGATGGATACGCAGTTCGCTGACGCCTTCCCCTATGGGCTTTACGTCTCCCGGCAAGCCATTAGCAAGACGGAAAAGACGTGCCGCGATTATGGTTTTAAGTCGCCGGTCTTTTAGCTGTGCTTCCCAACGGCGAAATACCTCTGTCTGGGCGATCTCCTTCATAATACTCCCTGTATTTTATAAACTACATCCGTTTAAGACAAGCCAGCAGACAGAATAGGTAGCGTTTTAGTGGGGGTAAATGAGGTGGAATGAGATCTGGAATGCTGCTCGAGAGACAACACCATTTGTCCGGAGGCAAACCTAAGGTATATTTCGCCTTTACAGGAGAAACTATGCTGCCAGCTCAATCAACCCGATTAAACAAATACATTAGCGAAAGCGGAATTTGCTCGCGTCGTGAAGCCGACCGTTACATCGAACAGGGGAACGTGTTTATCAACGGTAAACGCGCCACCATTGGCGATCAGGTGGTAGCAGGCGACGTGGTGAAGGTCAACGGTCAGCTTATCGAGCCCCGCAATGAAGAAGACCTCGTGTTTATCGCGTTGAACAAGCCGGTGGGGATTGTCAGCACCACCGAAGACGGTGAGAGAGATAACATCGTCGACTTCGTTAACCACAGCAGCCGTATCTTCCCGATTGGCCGTCTTGATAAAGACTCGCAGGGGCTGATTTTCCTTACCAACCATGGCGACCTGGTTAACAAAATTCTGCGTGCCGGTAACGACCACGAGAAAGAGTACATCGTCACTGTCAATAAGCCGGTCACCGACGAATTCATTCGCGGTATGGGCGCAGGTGTGCCGATTCTGGGGACCGTCACCAGGAAGTGTAAGGTCAAAAAAGAGGCGCCGTTTGCGTTTCGAATTACGCTGGTGCAGGGCTTAAACCGCCAGATCCGCCGTATGTGTGAGCACTTTGGCTACGAAGTGACGAAGCTTGAACGTACGCGCATCATGAACGTTAGCCTGAGTGGGATCCCGCTGGGTGAGTGGCGTGATTTAACCGGTGATGAACTGATCGAGCTTTTTAAGCTTATCGAAGATTCATCGTCGGAGGCCAAACCGAAAGCAAAACCGAAGGCAAAGCCTAAAACTCCGGCTGGGGCGGCGAAAAAACCTGCCAGCAGCAGCGGAAAAAGCATGGCCAAAACGCCCGCAGAAATGGCAAACCGTAAACGCTTTACCGCCCCAGGGCGTAAGAAGAAAGGGCGCTAATCAGCGCCTTCCGCGGGTCGGTGTATTCGCCGACCAGGAAAACGATGCTTCACTATCTGGTTTATAAGCCTGCATTTTCTTCAATTTGCGGGCCTTTTTCGCTTCAGCTTCACGCTGTGCCATCAGCTTGTCGATGTACTCTTTCTTAACGTGATTGGTTTCGGCGTTGCTGAGCGGCCGCCCATGGGCAATGCGTGCGCGGTCGAGCAGCGTTTTCAGCTCTCGCTGCTCGCTTTCGGTCATGTCTTTCTGGGTAAGTCGTGGTGTTGCCATCACTGAAGCCTCCTGACAGGGGGCTTCAGTGTATGTCTGCGGGACGATTATTCAAACAAATTATGATGCAGTTTTTGCACGACCTGTTCGGCATCGCTGCCCGGCACCAGGAAGCACAGATTGTAGCTGGAGGCACCGTAGCAAATCATACGGATATTGAACGGCTCCAGCACCCCGAAGACCTCTTTACCAACGCCACAGGCTTTGGAGAGGTTGTTGCCAATCAGTGCGACCAGCGCTAACCCTTCTTCCACCTCAACCCGACACAGCGACGACAGCTCGGTCAGCAGCGCCTGAGTCAGCAGCGTATCGCCGGTGGAGGTGGAACCTGTAGTGTCGAGCGTCAGCGCGATACTGACCTCCGAGGTGGTAATCAGGTCGACCGAAATGCTGTGTCGCGCCAGAATGCCAAATACCTCGGCAAGGAAGCCACGGGAATGCAGCATGTTCAGGCTGTGCAGCGTCAACAGCGTCTGGCTACGGCGCAGCGCGAGGGCGCGGAACAGCGGCGGGTTTTCGGTTTCGTTGCACACCAGCGTGCCGCCCGCTTTCGGATCTTTACTCGAGCCGACAAAGACCGGAATACCGCAACGCACCGCAGGCAGCAGCGTTGCCGGATGCAGGACTTTTGCGCCGAAGGTGGCCATCTCGGCCGCCTCGCCGAAGGCGATCTCCGGGATGCGCTGTGCAGCAGGTACGATGCGTGGGTCAGTGGTGTAGATCCCCGGGACATCGGTCCAGATATCAACGCGGGAAGCCTGCAGTGCTTCACCCAGCAGCGCAGCCGTGTAGTCACTACCACCGCGCCCAAGGGTAGTGGTGCGGCCTTTGGCTTCGCTACCGATGAACCCTTGGGTGATAACCAGCCCCTCTTCAAGACGCGGTGCCAGTTGCAGCGTGCAGAGCTCCGCCAGGGAAGCGATATCCGGCTCTGCACGACCAAAGCGATCGTTGGTACGCATGACTTTGCGAGCGTCAAACCACTGGGCGACGATACCCCGCTCGCGCAGGATTTCAACAAACAACAGCGTGGACATCAGTTCGCCGTGGCTCACCAGCTCATCCGTCAGCGCGGCGGAAGAGGCGAGCGATGCCGCTTCCGCAAGGGTGGTGAGGTTTTCCAGCAGGCGCTCAATCTCCTCGCGGATCACGTTCGGATGGCGCAGGCGTTCAAGAATATCGAACTGAACTTTACGAATGGCATCAAGCCTGGCGAAGCGATCGGTGGTTTCCAGACCTTCCGCCAGGGCGACCAGCAGATTTGTGACCCCGGCAGAGGCTGAGAGGACAACCAGGCGGGCATTGGGATCGGCCAGGACTACGTCCGCACTCCGGCTCATTGCGTCGTAGTCAGCAACGCTGGTACCGCCGAATTTGGCGACAACTAAATTCGTCATAACAACCTCGTGTCAGGAAAAATGAAAAGCGACCATGGCACAAGGGCAAACCGGTAACCGAGCCAAGCGCACGTGCTATCCCCGTCGTCTTTCAAGCTGCATTTTTGTTGGCTGCGTCCACTCACCCCAGTCACATAGTTATCTATGCTCCTGGGATTCCTGGACTTGCCGCCTCAATGCAACTCGAAATTCATTGGGTACGTATCCATAAATAAAAGCTGAGCGCTGCGCTGTCAACGCTGGGGTTATGCGGATTTTTCATGCCGCCATCACATTCAGTAATACGGCTTATAACAGTGGGTTTTCCTGACGATTTTTAGCCACTTTTGCCCTCAATCTGAAAAACCATCACAATTTTGCCCGGCAGGCGCTACAATCGACCGAAGTCACAATTCTCAATTCAGAAGAGTATTGCTATGAAAAATATCAACCCAACGCAGACTTCCGCCTGGCAGGCACTACAAAAACACTACGACGAAATGAAAGACGTTACGATCGCGGAACTCTTCGCGAAAGATAACGATCGTTTCGCGAAGTTTTCCGCGACGTTTGACGATCAGATGCTGGTAGATTTCTCCAAAAACCGCATCACTCAGGAGACCCTGAACCTCCTGCAGGATCTGGCGAAAGAGACGGACCTGGCGGGTGCCATTAAGTCCATGTTCTCCGGCGAAAAAATCAACCGCACCGAAGACCGTGCCGTGCTGCACGTCGCGCTGCGTAACCGTAGCAACACGCCGATTCTGGTTGACGGCAAAGACGTCATGCCGGAAGTGAACGCCGTACTGGAAAAGATGAAGCACTTCTCTGAAGCCATCATCTCCGGTAGCTGGAAAGGCTACACCGGCAAAGCCATCACTGATGTGGTGAACATCGGTATCGGTGGTTCTGACCTCGGCCCGTTCATGGTGACCGAAGCGCTGCGTCCGTACAAAAACCATCTCAACATGCACTTTGTTTCCAACGTCGATGGCACCCACATCGCCGAAGTGCTGAAGAAAGTGAACCCGGAAACCACCCTGTTCCTGGTTGCCTCCAAGACCTTCACCACCCAGGAAACCATGACCAACGCCCATAGCGCGCGCGACTGGTTCCTGAGCACCGCAGGTGACAACAAACACGTAGCGAAACACTTCGCAGCGCTTTCCACCAACGGTAAAGCCGTGGGCGAGTTCGGTATTGATACCGCCAACATGTTTGAGTTCTGGGATTGGGTAGGCGGCCGTTACTCTCTGTGGTCTGCTATCGGCCTGTCCATCATCCTGTCCGTTGGCTTCGACAACTTCGTGCAGCTGCTGTCCGGCGCACATGCGATGGACAAACACTTCTCCACCACCGCACCTGAGAAAAACCTGCCGGTACTGCTGGCGCTGGTGGGGATCTGGTACAACAACTTCTTTGGTACCGAAACCGAAGCCATTCTGCCGTACGACCAGTACATGCACCGTTTCGCGGCGTACTTCCAGCAGGGCAACATGGAGTCCAACGGTAAGTACGTTGACCGTAACGGCAACAAAGTTGATCACCAGACTGGCCCAATCATCTGGGGCGAGCCGGGTACCAACGGTCAGCACGCGTTCTATCAGCTGATCCACCAGGGCACCAAAATCGTTCCGTGCGATTTCATCGCCCCGGCCATTAGCCACAACCCGCTGTCCGACCACCATCCGAAGCTGTTGTCTAACTTCTTCGCACAGACCGAAGCGCTGGCGTTTGGTAAATCCCGTGAAGTGGTTGAGCAGGAATATCGTGACCAGGGTAAAGACCCGGCAACGCTGGACTACGTGGTACCGTTCAAAGTGTTCGAAGGCAACCGCCCGACCAACTCCATTCTGCTGCGTGAAATCACCCCGTTCAGCCTCGGTGCACTGATTGCACTGTATGAGCACAAGATCTTCACTCAGGGCGCAATCCTGAACATCTTCACCTTCGACCAGTGGGGCGTTGAGCTTGGTAAGCAACTTGCCAACCGCATTCTGCCGGAGCTGAGTGATGATAAAAACATCAACAGCCACGACAGCTCCACAAACGGTTTGATCAACCGTTATAAAGCCTGGCGCGGTTAAGTCATTAAGGCATCGCCATCCGGCGATGCCTTTTTTTTTTCTATCGGTCTCGAATTATTCGATTATTCACCTTTCATTAATAAAGCCACAACAATGCCAGGCTCTATTGTCTGAATGCGTTGGATGGCCTATTTCATCATCGCTATAGAGAGTAATCAGGATTATCCTAAAAAGCCTTAATGCTATTTTTATAATGGCTGAATAATTAGGATTATCTTTATGTTGTATTGCGCTATCTCATTGATAATCATCATGCAGGTATATTTAATTTAATCCATTCATATTTCTCGCCAGTATTCCTAAAACACTCTCGTTTATTCTCCGTGACGTAATTCGCTGGTATTAGTTGTGTATACTCGACCCCGCCTGTTTATTTCAGGTATATCTCCATTCATTCATTGAAGGGACATTGTTATGAAGAAAATCCTGTATGGCATTTTTGCCATATCTACGCTTGCGGCCGCTTCAGCTTACGCTGCACCTGTAGAAACGGGTGAAGCAGCGGGTACGGCTGCCACATCGGTCTCTGCGGGAAGCTCGACCGCAACCAGCGCCAGCACCGTCGGCTCTGCCGTGGGGGCTGCGCTGTCTGCAACCGGTGGCGGCAATGGCTCCAGCACTGGAACCACAACGACCACAACCACCAGCACTCGCTAGGGAGTGCCTTAATGCTAACCACACTTCGGTGTGGTTATTTTTCCCCTTTGGAGAAGCGTCGTGCAGCGAACGTCCATTATCCTGCTTTGCCTGCTGCTTCAGGCATGCTCAGCCCATAACCGAGGTCTGGGGAAATCGCTTTGGGAAAGCGTTTTCGGTGCCCCAGGCGTACAGCTCTCACAAGATGAAATTCACAACATGCCGTATGCCAGTCAGTACATGCGGCTCAACAACGGCCCGCAGCTATTTGTGGTGCTCGCTTTCTCAGAAAACGGGCAGCAGAAATGGGTGACGCAGGATCGTGCCACTCTGGTGACACAACACGGCCGCCTGGTTAAAACCCTGCTCAGGGGCGACAACCTGCTTGAAGTCTCTAATGCGCAGGCAGACCCGCTGATGAAACCGAATCAGATAGTTGATGGCGCGGCCTGGACCCGCACGATGGGCTGGACCGAATACGGGAAAGTCCGCTACGCCATCGCACGGTCCATCTTCCGCTGGACCGGCCACGATACGGTGACGCTTGCCGGGGAAACGACGAATGTTCGGGTTCTGGATGAAGCGGTTACCACCGATCAGACCCGCTGGCACAACCGATTCTGGGTGGATGCCGAAGGGCAGATTCGCCAGTCCGAGCAGTACCTCGGTGCAGATTACTTCCCGGTTAAAACTCAACTGATTAAGGCGGCGAAATGATGAAACGCTTATCCATTGCCGCCTGTCTGGTACTCATCGTCGCTCCGCTGCCTGTTCTGGCGGCCGGTAAGGTTGAGATTTACCAGAACGGTAGCCTGACTGCGAAAATGCTCCCCAACGTTGAGCGACTGGCCGATGTGGTGGGCCAGCCCTGGCTTGCCGAAAGCTGGTGGCCGGGAGCGGTTATCAGCGAGCGTCAGGCTACGCTCAAAGCCCGTGAGGCACAGCAGACGCTGCTCGGTCGTCTGAGCGCGCTGGCCGTTGAGGAGGATGACGAAGATGCGGCGGTTATCAACACGCTGCGCCAACAAGTGCAGGCGCTGAAAGTCACCGGAAGGCAGATGGTAAATCTTGATCCTGACCGCGTCCGCCTGGTGCCGCGAGCGAACCCGCCGCTTGCGGGGGATTACACCCTGTGGGTAGGCCGTGAACCCACAACGGTTCGTCTCTTCGGTCTGATAAGCCATCCCGGTCAACAACCGTTCACTCCCGGCCGCGACGTGGCGAGCTATCTCGATACTCAGGAACTGTTGAGCGGTGCCGATCGTAGCTATGCATGGGTCATTTATCCCGATGGCAGAAGTGAGAAAGCTCCCGTGGCGTACTGGAACAGGCGTCACATCGAACCTGCGCCCGGTAGCGTGATTTTCGTAGGGTTTGCCAGTTCGCTCTGGACGAATAAGTACGACGAACTCAACGCCGAAATACTTCACACCCTCGCACAGCGGATACCTGAATAATGAAAACCAGATTTCTCTACAGCCTGCTGGCGCTGGGCGTGAGTGCGGCATGCCATGCAGAAACCTTTCCCGCCCCGGTGGGACCATCGCAGCAGGATTTCGGCGGCGTGGGTCTGCTGCAAACCCCCACGGCGCGTATGGCGCGTGAAGGGGAGATGAGCCTTAACTATCACAACAACGATCAATATCGCTACTACTCCGCATCCATTCAGCTGTTCCCGTGGCTTGAAACCACGCTGCGCTATACCGACGTGCGCACCAAGTTGTACAGCAACGTGGAAGCCTTCTCTGGCTCTCAAACCTACAAAGATAAAGCCTTTGATCTCAAGGTGCGGTTGTGGGAAGAGAGCTATTGGCTACCACAGGTAGCGGCAGGGGCGCGCGACATCGGTGGTACTGGCCTCTTTGATGCGGAATACGTGGTGGCAAGCAAAGCCTGGGGTCCCTTTGATTTTACGCTTGGGCTAGGCTGGGGCTACCTTGGCACCAGCGGTAACGTGAAAAACCCGTTCTGCGTGTATGACGATGCTTATTGCTACCGTGATAACAGCTATCGCAAAGCGGGTTCTGTTGACAGCAGCCAGATGTTCCGCGGCCCGGCGGCACTGTTCGGTGGTGTGGAATACCAGACGCCCTGGCACCCACTGCGTCTGAAACTCGAATATGAAGGTAACGATTACTCCCGTGACTTCGCGGGGAAAATAGAGCAGAAGAGCAAGTTTAACGTCGGCGCTATTTATCGCATCACAGACTGGGCCGACGTTAACCTGAGCTACGAACGCGGCAATACGTTCATGTTTGGCTTTACGCTGCGTAGTAATTTCAACGATCTACGCCCGTCGTACAACGACAACCTGCGACCGAAGTACCAGCCGGAACCGCAGGACGCCATTCTTCAGCATAGCGTGGTAGCAAACCAGCTCACTCAGCTGAAATACAACGCCGGGCTTGCCGATCCGGCAATCCAGGTGCAGGGCGATACGCTGTATGTTTCCGGAGAGCAGGTGAAATACCGAGATTCACGCGAAGGTATTGAGCGCGCAAACCGGATTGTCATGAACGATCTGCCGGAAGGGATCCGCACTATTAACATCACCGAAAACCGCCTTCATCTGCCGCAGGTGACGGTTGAAACGGATGTTGCCAGCCTGCGTCATCATCTGGAAGGTGAGCCGCTGGGCTATGAAACGCCGCTGGCGCAAAAACGTATTGAGCCGGTGGTACCGCAAAAGCCGGAGCAGGGGTGGTATATGGAGAAACCTCGCGTTGATTTCCATATCGATCCGGTGCTTAACCAGTCTATTGGCGGGCCAGAAAACTTCTATATGTACCAGCTCGGGGTGATGGGGACCGCCGACTGGTGGGTCACCGACCACCTGCTGACCACCGGCAGTCTGTTTGCTAACCTGGCGAATAACTACGATAAGTTCAATTACACCAACCCACCACAGGATTCCACGCTGCCGCGTGTTCGTACTCACGTGCGTGACTATGTGGGTAATGATATCTATGTGAACAACCTGCAGGCTAACTACTTCCAGTACCTGGGCAACGGGTTCTATGGCCAGGTTTACGGTGGCTATCTGGAAACGATGTTCGGCGGCGTCGGGGCTGAGGTGCTTTATCGCCCGCTCGACAGCAACTGGGCATTTGGTATCGATGCCAACTACGTGAAGCAGCGTGACTGGCACAGCGCGCAGGACATGATGAAATTCACCGATTACAGCGTGAAGACCGGGCACCTGACAGCCTACTGGACCCCGTGGTTTGCGCAGGACGTGGTGCTCAAAGCCAGCGTCGGGCAATACCTGGCCGGTGATAAGGGCGGCACCATGGAAATTATCAAATGGTTCGACAGCGGCATTGCCGTCGGCGCCTATGCCACGATAACCAACGCCTCTCCGGAAGAGTATGGCGAAGGGGACTTCACCAAAGGCGTTTACGTATCTATTCCGCTGGATCTGTTCACATCAAGTCCAACCCGTAGCCGCGCCGGTATAGGCTGGACGCCGCTAACGCGTGATGGTGGTCAGAGTCTTGGGCGTAAATTCCAGCTATATGACATGACGAACGATCGGAATATTAACTTCCGTTGAGTAGTTGTTAATATTACGTATTAAAAAAACGCTACTGGAATATCATGAAATAAACATTGAGGAAATAAAAATAGAGGGGGTGGTCGGACGCCGCCCCCCGGCAACCAGAACGAAACTATTTCAGGACAACCTGGTTCAAAAACTGAAGACTAATCATCTAAACTGTGCGGGGTATTTCGGTAAAAGATACTACCTGGTCATACCGGTACGATCCAGACAATATCCTGTTGCATTATCAATAATCGGACAAACCTCACGTGAAATGTTAATTTTTATAGTGTGTCAGGAGCGAGGATGTTCTGTGTTGCTATTATTGATGATGGAAGGTTGAATGTTTTCGTTATTCTTTTCTGGAAGTACCGTGGTGATAAACCATATTGCGAGACCAACAATACCAATAAGGCTGAATGTAAATGGATAGTGACTAAATATGGGAATTGTTACATCCGGTTCATCTATGCTGGAAATGCAGGATTTGTACACGCCAAACACAATCAAAACCAGATAGATTAATGGGGTGATGTAAAGTTCAAGTATATGAAGCGTTATCTTCGAGTATCGCACTCGTGTCCACCTGGATGCTATTAACCAAAGTAGCAGTGTACAAAAATTTTATGCTTGAGCAAAGCCCAGGGTACGAGTTCGACCGGGAAATGGTGATATCGTTGCCCAAGCATTTAAGTGACTTATTCTGATTCTTCCTGTGGTCTTGAAATTACGTGCATACGTAAACAGGCATAGGCGCAAAGTAAAAAGAAAGCACCATTGCCAATCAGATATCCATCGTATTTTTGTTCACCATGGAGATTTAATGCTATATTCAACAGCATCCCCAGTCCGATCCCAAAGATAAGTATTGCGATAAACACCCAGCGCGTATTGGCTTTTAAGTAAACATCGATCACCCTAATCATTGATAACACGATCCTTGCAGTATATGCATTGGCTAAACATCGACCAGTACAGTCATTGACATTATTAATTATATAAACCCCTCCATCTCTTGTGGCTTTTGATAATAATAACTCAGTTTTATTTTGTGAAGTGATTAATACGGAAAATCAAAAGGCTGATATCATTAATTACACTAACCTTATGAAATGACTGAATTATAAATTATCCTTATGAGACAATCCTTATATTAAAATTGTAAATGAGAAGTCTCTTGAAAATATCTCATGTTGATTTTTAGGATCTTCCTTATATTGAGATTAAGATATTATCCTTTCATTGCGGTGAGTGTGAATAAAATCGGTTTACTTAATAACTGGAACATTATCCCACTATTTCTGGTGTAAATAATCGCGCTGGTGGTCATTATTTTGGGGGGCAAATGATGGTGGCAGAGCGCCGGAAAACGTTGCAATCGACACAAAAAAAGATAGATCGCCGTCACATTTTTGCGCTATACAGGAGGTAAGTTACAACATTACGACAACAACACAGGTGCTGTCATGACGCCGAATCCACGTCTACGTATCGAGCTGGTCTCGACCATTTTGCAGGGTGTACTTAATCTTGGTTTGCTGAGCCTTGGGCTCATTCTCGTTGTCTTTCTGGGTAAAGAGACATTGCATCTGGCGGACGTACTCTTCTCGCCGGAAAAAACGAGCAAATACGACCTGGTAGAGGGGTTGGTGGTGTACTTCCTCTACTTTGAGTTTATTGCGCTGATCGTGAAGTATTTCCAGTCCGGATACCATTTTCCGCTGCGCTACTTTGTGTATATCGGGATCACTGCTATCGTGCGACTGATCATCGTCGATCACACTTCGCCTCTCGATGTGCTGATCTATTCGGGGGCGATCTTAATTCTTGTGATCACCCTGTGGCTGTGTAATTCCACGCGACTCAAGCGGGAATAAAAAAAAGGCGCTCCGGGGAGCGCCTGACAACAGTCACAAGTCACAAGTTGAGGGTTACAGTGGCATTACATAATGAAACTTAACCTTTGACGCCGCCCGAGGTCAGGCCGCTGACCAGCCAGCGCTGTGCCAGCAGGAAGACAACAGTAATTGGAATGGCGGACAGCACCGCCGCAGCCGCAAAGTCTCCCCACAGATAGTTCTGCGGGTTAAGGTATTGCTGCATTCCCACCGCCAGGGTGTAGCTGTTCACATCACGCAGCAGCAGTGAAGCGACCGGCACTTCGGTAATTGCGGCGATGAATGACAGGATGAATACCACCGCCAGAATCGGTACCGACAGCGGCAGCAGCACCAGGCGGAACGCCTGCCACGGCGTAGCGCCATCCAGTGCTGCAGCTTCTTCCAGAGAGCCATCGATGGTTTCGAAATAACCTTTGATAGTCCAGACGTGCAGCGCAATGCCGCCCATGTAGGCAAAGATCACCCCACCATGCGTGTTCAGACCGATAAACGGCAGATACTGACCGAGACGGTCAAACAGGGCGTATAACGCCACCAGCGACAGTACCGCCGGGAACATCTGGAAAATCAGCATCCCTTTCAGCAGCGTCGCTTTCCCCGGGAAACGCATACGGGCGAAGGCATAGGCGCAGGTGGTGGAGAGGGCGACGATGCCAATCGCGGTGATCCCGGCAATTTTTATCGAGTTCCACAGCCACAGCAGCACCGGGAAGGGCGGTGGCGTGATGCGGCCGTCGGCGTGCTCTACGCTAAAGCCCAGCGCCAGTTTCCAGTGTTCCCACGAAATTTTCTCCGGGATAAGGCTACCGGTAGCGAAGTTACCTTCGCGCAGTGAGATAGTGATAACCATCAGCAGCGGGAACATGATCGCCGCAATAAAAATGAGCAACAGCAGGTGCGTGATAAAGAGGCGCAGCTTCTGGGATTTCGGTTGTACCATGGCCATTCTTCAGCCCTCCTTAGTCAAATTTCATGCGTGTGGCTTTCAGGTTCACAATCGCCAGAGCGCCAACCAGCAGGAAGATAATCGTGGCGATAGCCGCCGCGAGGCCGAAGTCTTGTCCGCCGCCGCCTTCGAAGGCGATACGGTAGGTGTAGCTCACCAGCAGGTCGGTATAGCCTGCCGGAGTGGTGGTGCCCAGACGGTCCGGCCCACCGTTGGTTAAGAGCTGGATCAGTACAAAGTTGTTAAAGTTAAACGCAAAACTGGCGATCATCAGCGGCGTTAACGGCTTAATCAGCAGCGGGAAGGTAATCTTAAAGAAATTCTGCATCGGGCCAGCGCCATCCATTGCCGACGCTTCGTATAAGTCGTCCGGAATCGCTTTTAAAAGCCCCATGCACAGGATCATCATGTACGGATAGCCGAGCCAGGTGTTGACGATGATGATCATCGTTCGGGCGGTGGTAGGGTCGCTGAACCAGGCTGGTTTAATGCCAAACAGCGCGCTCAGCATCATGTTTATCTCGCCAAAACTTTGGTTAAACAACCCCTTGAAGATAAGAATTGAGATAAACGACGGTACCGCGTAGGGCAGGATCAGCAGCACCCGGTAAATGGCTTTGCCCTTCAGGGATTCCCACTGCACCACGCAGGCCAGCACCATTCCAACCGCCACGGTCAGCACCACGGTTAATATGGAAAACACTACCGTCCAGACAAAAATGGCGAAAAACGGCTTCTGGATGCCCTCATCGGTAAACACGCGCATGAAGTTATCCCAGCCGATGGTGACGGTATATCCTGGGCTCAGTTTTTCCTCTCCGCCCACGGCCTGGTAATAGCCGATATCGTTATTCGGACGATACTTTACGCCGCTCTGATTATTGGTCAGCGTCCCGTCGCTTGCGAGGGTATACAGCGGTTGAGTACCGGAGAACTGACGCAGCGAGCTCATCACCACTTTGCTGTCATCCGGCAAAATCGCGGTCAGCTGGTTCAGGGCCTGACGGTTCTGGGTGATCACCCGCAGGTTGGCGCGTTCACTTTCCGGCAGGGAGGTTGTCTCTTTGAGCGTCAGCTTTTGAAAACCACCAAAGGCGAAAGGGCTGGAGAGATAGTGCTTCCCGCTTTCGCCGTCGGTCAGCGCCAGTTGCCATTCGCTACCTTCAGGGTAGAGCGCAAAGTTAAATGATTTTCCTGCCTGATAAGAGCGGTCTAACAGCACCTGCTGGGCGCGTTCGAAGGTAAGCTGGTTGGTACTGCTGTAGTTAGTGAACGCAATGGCGATGGTGCAGATAAGCGGGAACAGGACGAACAGCCCCATCCCGGCCATGCCTGGGTAGACGTAACGCCAGGCGTAGGCCTTACGGTTAGCAAAAATATAGAGGCCAGTTGAGCTTAAAATCAGCGTCATAATGGCGAACAGGTACTCCCCCTGGGCGTACATTAAAACGACAAGGTAACCCACCAGCAGGCACAACAGTCCGATAACGGACCATTTCAGCGTATCGCTTTGCCACCAGTGACTCTTTTTAACGACATCCATGGGGATCTTCCTCTACTGCGTTTGAGCTTTTCTCCCTCTCCCTGAGGGAGAGGGGATAAAAGTATTACTTGGTAATACGACCCTGCGCATCCTTCAGCGCGGCATCTACTGTCTGACGACCGCTGGCAGCGTTGATCACCGCAGTGCGAGTGGCATACCAGAAGGCCGCCATCTGCGGGATGTTCGGCATGATTTCACCTTTCTGGGCGTTATCCATGGTGGCCGCGATACGCGGATCCTTGGCTAACTTATCCTGGAAGGATTTCAGCGCGACGGCGCCGAGCGGTTTGTCCTTGTTCACATCTTCCAGACCCTGATCGGTCAGCAGGTAGTTTTCGAGGAACTCTTTCGCGAGCTCTTTGTTCGGGCTGGCGGCGTTAATACCCGCACTCAGCACGCCAACGAACGGTTTAGACGGCTTGCCCTTGAAGGTAGGCAGCAGCGTGACGCCGTAGTTGATTTTGCTCTTGTCGATGTTGGACCACGCCCACGGACCGTTGATGGTCATCGCGGTTTCGCCTTTGTTGAATGCGGCTTCCGCGATGGAATAGTCGGTATCGGCGTTCATGTGTTTGTTCTTGATGAGATCAACCAGGAAGGTCAGGCCAGCTTTCGCCCCGGCGTTGTCCACTCCTACGTCTTTCACATCGTATTTGCCGTTCTCAAACTTGAACGCATAACCACCGTCGGCGGCAATCAGCGGCCAGGTGAAGTACGGCTCCTGCAGGTTGAACATCAGGGCTGATTTGCCTTTCGCTTTCAGCGATTTATCCAGGGCTGGAATTTCTTCCCAGGTCTTCGGCGGGTTCGGAACCAGATCTTTGTTATAAATCAGCGACAGCGCTTCAACCGCGATCGGGTAAGCAATCAGTTTGCCGTTGTAACGTACCGCGTCCCAGGTGAACGGATAGAGTTTGTCCTGGAAAGCTTTATCCGGCGTTACTTCAGCGAGCAGGCCAGACTGCGCGTAGCCCCCGAAGCGGTCGTGTGCCCAGAAGATAATGTCCGGGCCGTCGCCGGTCGCCGCAACCTGCGGGAATTTCTCTTCCAGCTTGTCCGGGTGTTCAACCGTGACTTTAATACCGGTGTCTTTTTCGAATTTCTTACCCACTTCGGCGAGGCCGTTATAGCCTTTATCGCCGTTAATCCAGATAACCAGCTTTCCTTCTTCAATTTTGGCGAGGGCAGAGGCGGAAAACATCATCGTGGTTAATGCAGACAGCGCGAGGATGCGAGCGCCAGTTTTGATATTCATATATCCCGTCCTTTCTAGTATGTGCTCGTGGATACACTTCAGTGGCTTTTACGCTGCTTAGTTTCTTTATATGACATCCTCTTTCCATCCTCCCTGAAGCTACGCCCCTCCGCCGCGTTATGTGATCTGCATTGCATAAATAGCCGTTATGGGCGTTGGCGCACATAAAACCGCACCTGAATTTGCCGCTCCCATCACGAAAATCCCCCCTCCGCGCAACATCGGGTGGCAGAGCCCTCCGTCTCATCCTCCCGTCTCCTCCCCCATTAAAAACCCCGGGGGTGGAGGATTCACCCACGTTATCAATGCCGCATAGTCAGGCCATCTTGAGTATTTCCGTTAGTGACAGGTTGTAACGAAGGGAGAAGGGGATGGCGAGCGTACAGCTGCGAAATGTAACGAAAGCCTGGGGCGATGTGGTGGTGTCGAAAGACATTAACCTCGACATTCACGAAGGGGAGTTCGTGGTGTTTGTCGGGCCGTCAGGTTGTGGTAAGTCGACGCTGCTGCGCATGATTGCCGGGCTGGAGACGATTACCAGAGGGGATCTGCTGATTGGCGATATTCGCATGAACGACATTCCACCCGCCGAGCGCGGCGTTGGGATGGTGTTCCAGTCCTATGCGCTTTACCCGCATCTCTCCGTTGCCGAAAACATGTCCTTTGGCCTGAAGCTTGCCGGAGCCAAGAAAGAGGTTATCGCCCAACGCGTGAACCAGGTGGCGGAAGTGCTGCAACTGGCGCACCTGCTTGAGCGCAAGCCGAAGGCGTTATCCGGCGGCCAGCGCCAGCGCGTGGCAATTGGCCGTACGCTGGTGGCAGAGCCGCGCGTCTTCCTGCTCGATGAACCGCTTTCCAACCTCGATGCCGCGCTGCGCGTGCAGATGCGCATTGAGATCTCGCGCCTGCACAAACGCCTTGGCCGCACGATGATTTACGTCACCCACGATCAGGTAGAAGCCATGACGCTTGCCGACAAAATCGTGGTGCTGGACGCCGGCCGCGTCGCGCAAACCGGTAAACCGCTGGAGCTGTATCACTACCCGGCGGATCGCTTCGTCGCGGGCTTTATCGGCTCGCCAAAAATGAACTTCCTGCCGGTGAAAGTCACCGCCACCGCGATTGAACAGGTTCAGGTGGAACTGCCAAATCGCCAGCGCATCTGGCTGCCGGTGGAAAGCAACGGTGTACAAGTTGGCGCCAACATGTCGCTGGGTATTCGCCCGGAACATCTGCTGCCGAGCGATATCGCCGACGTCACTCTCGAAGGGGAAGTGCAGGTCGTCGAACAGCTGGGCCACGAAACGCAAATTCATATCCAGATCCCCGCCATTCGTCAGAACCTGGTCTACCGCCAGGCTGATGTGGTGTTGGTAGAAGAGGGAGCCACATTCGCCATTGGTTTGCCGCCAGAGCGCTGTCATCTGTTCCGTGAAGATGGCACAGCTTGTCGTCGGCTGCATCAAGAGCCTGGCGTTTAAATCCCATAAAAAACAAGAGAAAAGCAATGATCTCAGGAGATAGAATGATGATTACTCTGCGCAAACTTCCACTGGCAGTTGCCGTTGCGGCGGGCGTGTTGTCCGCCCAGGCGATGGCCGTTGATTTCCACGGGTATGCCCGTTCCGGTATCGGCTGGACAGGCAGCGGCGGCGAGCAGCAATGCTTCCAGGCGACCGGTGCCCAAAGTAAGTACCGTCTTGGTAACGAATGTGAAACCTACGCTGAGCTGAAACTGGGCCAGGAAGTGTGGAAAGAAGGTGATAAGAGCTTCTACTTCGATACCAACGTTGCATACTCCGTAGCACAGCAGAATGACTGGGAAGCGACTGACCCGGCATTCCGTGAAGCCAACGTGCAGGGTAAAAACCTGATCGACTGGCTGCCGGGCTCCACCATCTGGGCCGGTAAGCGTTTCTATCAGCGTCATGACGTCCACATGATCGACTTCTACTACTGGGATATCTCCGGCCCGGGCGCAGGTCTGGAAAACATCGACGTCGGCTTCGGTAAACTTTCTCTCGCAGCGACGCGTTCTTCTGAAGCAGGCGGTTCTTCTTCCTTCTCCAGCAACAGTATCTATGACTACACCAGCCGTACTGCCAACGACGTGTTCGACGTGCGTTTAGCGCAGATGGAAGTGAACCCGGGCGGTACTCTTGAGTTTGGTGTTGACTACGGTCGTGCCAACGAACGTGACAATTACTATCTGGTTGACGGTGCCTCTAAAGATGGCTGGATGCTTACTGCAGAACATACTCAGAGCATGCTGAAGGGCTACAACAAGTTTGTTATACAGTACGCGACCGATGCCATGACTTCGCAGGGTAAAGGTCAGGCACAGGGCTCTGGTGTTGGTATCGACAACGACAAATATGCCTACGCGATTAACAACAACGGCCACCTGCTGCGCGTTCTCGACCACGGTGCCATCTCCCTCGGCGACAGCTGGGATCTGATGTACGTCGGTATGTATCAGGACATCAGCTGGGACAACAACAACGGGACCCAATGGTGGACCGTCGGTGTGCGCCCGATGTACAAGTGGACGCCTATCATGAGCACCCTGCTGGAAGTGGGCTACGACAACGTGAAGTCGCAGAATACCGGCGACACCAACAACCAGTACAAAATTACCCTTGCACAGCAATGGCAGGCCGGTGACAGCATCTGGTCTCGTCCGGCGATTCGTCTGTTCGCTACCTACGCCAAGTGGGATGAGAAGTGGGGCTACGACTACAACGGTAACTCCGCGACCAACCCTAACTACGGCAAGGCGACCAGCAATGGCTTCAACGGTGGTTCCTTCGGCCGCGGTGACAGCGACGAGTGGACCTTCGGCGCCCAGATGGAAATCTGGTGGTAATGGCCCGTTAACCCCCTGTAATGACCTGATGAGGGGCGAAAGCCCCTCTGTCCTTCGGCCCAGCGCGCTATTGCCTGGCTACCGCTTGGCCATTGTCTGAGGTAATAACAATGAAAATGAAAAAAAGTCTCGTCGCACTGAGTCTCTGTGCGGGTCTGCTGGCAAGTGCCCCTGCGTTGACGTTTGCTGAGGTGAACATTGTTCCGCAGAACACCGCCGCTGCACCGGCGATCCCTGCAGATGCTCTGCAGAAACTGGTCTGGACCCCAGTTGATCAATCTAAAATTCAAAGCACCTCGCTTGCCGCCGGTGGTCAGCAGCTCAACGTACCGGGGATTTCTGGCCCGGTTGCGGCGTACAGCGTACCGGCAAATATCGGTGAGCTGTACCTGACGCTCACCAGCGAAGTAGATAAAAGAACCCAAGTGTTTGCACCGAACGTGCTGATTCTTGATCAGAACATGACGCCTTCGGCGTTCTTCCCGAGCAGTTATTTCACTTACCAGGAACCAGGCGTGATGAGCGCGGACCGTCTGGAAGGTGAAATGCGCCTGACGCCTGCGCTGGGTCAGCAGAAAATTTATGTTCTGGTGTTCACCACGCCGCAGGACCTGCAGAAGACCACCACGCTGCTGGATCCGGCGAAAGCCTATGCCAAAGGCACCGGTAATGCGATTCCGGATATTCCTGACCCGATTGCCCGCCACTTCACCGATGGCACCGTGAAACTGAAGGTGAAAACCTCGTCAGGCTCCAGCGTGCTGGTTGGCCCGTTGTTTGGCTCCTCAACGACTGGCCCGGTGACGGTAGGCAATACGGCAGCACCGGTTTATGCCGCGCCGGTTGCCGCCGCGCCAGCTCCGGCACCGGCGAAGAAAAGCGAGCCCGTGCTGACCGATACCGAAAGCTATTTCAATAACGCAATCAAACAAGCGGTTGCGAAGGGTGATGTTGATAAAGCGCTGAAGCTTCTGGACGAGGCAGAGCGCCTTGGATCCACCTCAGCGCGTTCCACCTTTATCAGCAGTGTAAAAGGCAAGGGGTGACCGTCTCCCCGCAGTGCTGATGTTTTAGGCTAAGCCTTTCGGAGCGCCCTTTCTGGGCGTTCCTTTTTTTGTGACCTGCCTCTGCTGTTGCATAGCTGTTGCGCCGATGATCGTATATTGACGTTTGAGCCCCCACGAAATTGGTTTTCTGCGATACAATGCCGATAAATCAGGTATTGGAGAAGTCAGGCATGACACATCCTGCGCTCACGCAGCTGCGTGCGCTGCGCTATTTTGACGCAATTCCCCCTCTGGAACCGGAGCAGCTCGACTGGCTGTTGCTGGAAGATTCCATGACTAAACGTTTTGAGCAGCAGGGCAAGCAGATAACGGTCACCATGATCCGTGAAGGCTTCGTCACGGGCGATGAGATAGCCGAAGAACGAAGTCTGTTACCCGAAGAACCGCGTTACTGGCTGCGCGAGATACTGCTGTGCGCTG
Source organism: Yokenella regensburgei (assembly GCF_003634235.1). Classification (NCBI taxonomy): domain Bacteria; kingdom Pseudomonadati; phylum Pseudomonadota; class Gammaproteobacteria; order Enterobacterales; family Enterobacteriaceae; genus Yokenella; species Yokenella regensburgei. The sequence goes on from NZ_RBIZ01000005.1 coordinate 33,008, forward strand.
ACGGTGAGCCGTGGCTTGCCGGCCGTACCGTCGTGCCGGAGTCGACGCTGAGTGGCCCGGAGCTGGCATTGCAACAACTCGGGAAGACGCCGCTGGGGCGCTATCTGTTTACGTCCTCGCAGCTCACCCGTGACTTTATTGAAATTGGACGCCATGCAGACCTGTGGGGGCGTCGTTCCCGCCTTCGCCTGAGTGGAAAACCGCTGCTGCTGACAGAGCTGTTTTTGCCTGCATCGCCGTTGTATTAAGAGGTAGAAGAAATGGAGTGGAGTCTGACGCAGCATAAGTTGTTGGCGTATAACCGCCTGATGCGTACCGACAAACCGATAGGCACGCTGCTGCTGCTGTGGCCGACACTATGGGCGCTGTGGCTCGCCGAACCTGGAGTTCCTCCGCTGTGGATCCTGGCGGTGTTTGTGGCGGGCGTCTGGCTGATGCGCGCGGCGGGCTGCGTGGTGAATGACTACGCCGATCGAAAGTTCGACGGCCATGTGAAACGCACTGCCCATCGGCCATTGCCAAGCGGAGATGTCACCGAGAAAGAGGCGCGGGTGCTATTTGTGGCGCTGGTGCTGTGTTCATTCGTCCTGGTGTTGACGCTGAATACCATGACGATTTTGCTGTCGGTGGCAGGTCTGGCGCTCGCCTGGGTATACCCGTTCATGAAGCGCTATACCCATTTGCCACAGGTGGTGCTGGGGGCGGCATTTGGCTGGTCAATTCCCATGGCCTTTGCCGCAGTTAGTGAGCACTTACCATTAAGTTGCTGGTTAATGTTCCTCGCTAACATTCTGTGGGCGGTGGCGTACGACACCCAGTATGCAATGGTTGACCGCGACGACGACCTGAAAATCGGCATTAAATCGACCGCCATCCTGTTTGGGAAAAACGACAAACTGATTATCGGCATTTTGCAGGCCGGCGTGCTGGCGTTGATGGTGACAATTGGCTGGCTGAATCAGCTGAACTGGGAGTTTTACTGGGCGGTGGCGATTGCCGGGGCGCTGTTCGTTTATCAGCAGAAGCTGATTAAAGACCGCGAACGTGACGCCTGTTTTAAAGCGTTTATGAACAATAACTACGTTGGACTGGTGCTGTTTATCGGTCTGGCAATAAGCTTCCTTGGTTAATAAAAAGGCCCTCACAGAGGGCCTTTTTCATTTAAGCGTCCTGGCTTGCACTCTCAATCGTCAAGCGCACGTCGGAGGTAATTAACTCCGCCAGCATCTGATAGACCTTCATCGTTTCATTCGTGTCCGCATCACCGGTATCACTGATGAACCCTTCATCGCGTAGCGTCAGTACCAGAGTACTGAACACGGCTTTATCAAAGAACTCTGGTGCGTTGATCCCGTGCAGCACCGACAGACGCTGCGCCACGGTACGGCTCTCTTTCTCAAGCGTACTGCGGTTGATGGACGGGTTCGCGCTCAGCAGCCAGAAGGTGATGGCGTAACGCTGCAGCGTTTCACGTGCGCCCGCTGCCAGCAGTTGCAATGTACGGGAGTGTGAAGCGTTAATGCGCAGCTCACCCTCTTCCAGTGTGACCAGCTCCTGACGCTGCATTTCTGCGATCAGTGCATCGATAACACCCGCCAGCTCGTCTTTTTCCCAGCGCAGGAACAGCTCAGCCTTCAGCAGCGGGTAGAGCGTGTCGATGTGGCGCTGAACCTCGCTACGCGAGATGTGACGGTGCTGAGTGATAATTGCGGCCAGCAGCGACGGCATCATCAGCATGTGGGTGATGTTGTTGCGATAGTAGGTCATCAGCACCGCCTGCTCGCGCGGCAGAATGATGATATCGCCGATGGTATCCTTCTCGACTTCGAACTTGTTCATCTGCAACGCGTGATCGATAAGCGCGCTGGCAGACATTGACGGTACGGTCGAATCTGGTGAATACGGCACATTACGCATCAGCTCGAGATAGCACTCCAGCTGCTGGGTCAGTTGCTCACGGGTGAGCGAACGCTGGCGCGAGGCCAACAGCGCGGTACAGCACAGGTTCATGGCGTTTGCCGCACCGGCATTGTTGATGCGGACCATCAGGTCTGCTGCAATGTTGTTCACCGTCGGCGTCAGCCAGGCCGGACGTATCGCTTCGATAGGATCGATAGCTTCGCGCCAGGTCGGGACGTGCTGGTTCAGGTAGGTCGTGAGCGGCATCGGTTCGCCGAAGTTCACATAGCCCTGGCCCAGATTGCGTAACTTGCTAAGACCGCGCAGCATCTGCGGCAGGCTCTCTTTCTCTTTGGTCGCCCCGCGCAGCTCTTTGGCGTAAGTCCCCACTTCCATCACGTGCTCGTAGCCGATGTAAATCGGTACCAGGGTGATAGGACGGGTACCGCCGCGCAGCATCGCCTGAATGGTCATCGACAGGGTACCGGTTTTCGGATCCAGCAGACGACCAGTACGGGAACGACCGCCCTCCACAAAGTACTCAACAGAGTAGCCACGGCTGAACAGCTCACCCAGATACTCGCGAAATACGGTGGAATAGAGCTTGTTACCCTTGAAGGTACGACGAATAAAGAACGCGCCAAGGCGGCGGAACACCGGCCCTGCGGGCCAGAAGTTCAGGTTGATACCGGCAGCAATATGCGGCGGCACCAGACCCTGGTGATACAGCACGTAGGAAAGCAGCAGGTAGTCCATGTGGCTGCGGTGGCAGGGCACATACACAATCTCATGACCGTCGTGAGCCAACTGGCGAACGCGCTCGGCGTTGTGCACGTTAATGCCCTGGTACAGACGGTTCCAGGTAAAGCCGAGAATACGGTCAGTCAGGCGGATCATCTCGTAGGAGAAGTTGGCCGCAATCTCTTCCATCAGCGCAATAGCGTTCTGTTGCGCCTTCTCGTGGGAAATTTTCTTGCTGCGCGCTTCATCTTCAACGGCACGAGCGATAGCCTTTGAGGCCAGCAGCTTGTTGAACAGGTCCTGACGCGCCGGCAGACGCGGCCCAACCGCGGCCAGACGCTGACGAGCAAAGTGCATGCGTGCCACTCGCGCCAGTTTCTGAGCGATGGTTTTGTCGGTACCGTGCTCGGTTGCCATCCAGCGCAGCGACACCGACGGCGAGAAGCGCACAAAGCTGTCGCGGCCAAGCCAGGTGACGGCGAAGAACTTCTGAATGCCGTTCAGCATGCGCAGCGGCGGGTTCTCTTCCCCTTTCTCGCGCCCCGGGGAGCGACCGAACATCACCGATACCGGTACCATCTGCACGTCCAGATCGGGATTGCTGCGGTGCAGATCCAGATAGTCGTGGAACAGCTTGATGGACTCTTCTTTCGGGGTGTAATACGTGAAGACACGCGGGCCACCGTGAATGAAGACGTAGCGCGGCAGCAGCGTGCCGTCTATCTCCAGCGGTTCCAGCGGATCGGGTAAGTCGTGCGCCAGGCATTGGGCGCGCAAAGTCAGCAGGTCTGCCTTAGAGTTGTAGGGCAGCACGTACATAATCGGGCGTGACGTATCGAGCCCTAACTCCTGCGCAGGTTCTGCCGGAATAGACTTGCTTTTTACCAGGATGCTTAATGGTAAATTCAGTAATTTGTAGTAAATTCTTGGCCAGCCAGACATAAACGATGTAAAGCCTCTGGTTAATAATGCAATTGCGCGGCAAGAATACCAGAAAGCGTACAGAATTTCTGCGCGTGTGCCGTGCGTCTACACTGTGATTAACATATAAAATCGAAAAAGGTTCATTTAATGGCCAATGATACCACTGGGATAACCCGCATCATCAAAGCCGCTGGCTACTCCTGGAAAGGATTCCGCGCCGCCTGGCGTAACGAAGCCGCCTTCCGCCAGGAGGGGACCGTCGCGATTCTGGCCGTCATCATTGCCTGTTGGCTGGATGTCGATGCGATAACCCGCGTTCTGCTGATTGGCTCGGTCCTGTTGGTGATGATAGTGGAAATTCTCAACAGTGCGATCGAAGCGGTGGTCGACAGAATTGGCCCGGAGCACCACGAGCTCTCCGGTCGTGCGAAAGATATGGGCAGCGCCGCGGTGCTGCTGTCTATTTTTATCGCATTAATCACCTGGGGCACGCTGTTGTGGTCGCATTTTCGATAATGCTTCCAGAATTGATTAAGACACTTGTTTTTTGTGCTTTTTGTGGTTCCAAAATCGCCGTTAACTGTATATACTCACAGCATAACTGTATATACACCCAGGGGGCGGGATGAAAGCGTTAACGACCAGGCAGCAAGAGGTGTTTGATCTCATTCGGGAACATATCGGCCAGACCGGTATGCCGCCAACACGTGCGGAGATCGCCAAGCAGCTGGGGTTCCGTTCCCCGAATGCGGCAGAAGAACACCTGAAAGCGCTGGCGCGTAAAGGCGCCATCGAAATTGTGTCTGGCGCGTCGCGCGGTATCCGCCTGCTGGTGGAAGAAGAAGAGGGTTTACCGTTAGTAGGCCGTGTTGCCGCCGGTGAACCGCTGCTGGCACAGCAGCACATTGAAGGTCACTATCAGGTTGACCCGGCCATGTTCAAACCGAGCGCGGATTTCCTGCTGCGCGTCAGCGGTATGTCGATGAAGGATATCGGTATTCTGGACGGCGACCTGCTGGCGGTGCATAAAACTCAGGATGTGCGTAACGGCCAGGTGGTCGTCGCGCGTATTGACGACGAAGTAACCGTAAAACGCCTTAAAAAGCAGGGTAACACCGTCGAACTGTTGCCGGAAAACACCGAGTTCACCCCGATTGTGGTCGATCTGCGTCAGCAGAGCTTCTCTATCGAAGGGTTGGCAGTAGGCGTAATCCGCAACGGTGAGTGGCTGTAACCCTTCCTTAACGACTGCGGTACAACGCTTGCCGCAGTCTGCTCCTCTCTTGATCTCTCTTCAGGCATTTTTCTATGCAGCTTTTCAACGCAGCCGATAAGGCGCTGTGGCGTCTGGCGTTGCCGATGATTTTCTCCAACATCACCGTACCGCTTTTGGGTCTGGTGGATACCGCTGTGATTGGTCATCTCGACAGCCCCGTGTATCTCGGCGGTGTGGCGGTAGGTGCTACGGCAACCAGCTTCCTGTTTATGCTGCTGCTCTTTTTGCGCATGAGTACGACCGGATTTACCGCCCAGGCGTTTGGGGCGAGAGATCCCCAGGCCCTGGCAAGGGCACTGGTTCAGCCGCTGCTGCTGGCGTTAGGCGCCGGAGTGCTGATAGTCCTGCTGCGGGAGCCCATTATCAATCTGGCGCTGCAGGTGGTTGGTGGCAGTGAGGCTGTGCTGGAGCAGGCGCGGCGCTTCCTGGAGATTCGCTGGCTTAGCGCTCCGGCGTCGCTGGCAAACCTGGTGCTGCTGGGCTGGCTGCTTGGCGTGCAGTATGCCCGTGCGCCGGTCATCCTGCTGGTAGTCGGCAATATTCTTAATATCACCCTCGACCTCTGGCTGGTTATGGGACTGCATATGGATGTGCAGGGCGCGGCGCTGGCGACGGCTATCGCTGAATACGCGACCTTTTTCATCGGCCTGCTGATGGTGCGGCGGGTGCTGCGGCTGCGCGGCATCACCCGAGAGATGCTGAAAAACGCCTGGCGGGGTAACCTCCGGCGGCTGCTGGCGCTTAACCGGGACATCATGCTGCGTTCGCTGTTGCTACAGCTGTGTTTTGGTGCGATCACCGTTTTAGGTGCGCGACTTGGCGGCGACGTTGTGGCGGTGAACGCGGTGCTGATGACGATGCTCACCTTTACCGCCTATGCCCTGGATGGTTTTGCCTATGCCGTGGAGGCGCATTCCGGGCAGGCATACGGCGCGCAGGATGGCAGCAAATTGCGCCACGTCTGGCACGCGGCATGTCGGCAGTCGGGCCTCGTGGCGCTGGCTTTTGCGCTGGTTTATCTGCTGGCTGGAAAAGGGATCATCGCACTTCTGACTTCGCTCCCCGAGCTGCAGCAACTGGCAGATCGCTATGTTATCTGGCAGGTGGTGTTACCGCTTATCGGCGTCTGGTGCTATCTGCTCGACGGTATGTTCATCGGAGCGACGCGCGGCGCTGAAATGCGTAACAGCATGGCGGTTGCAGCGGCAGGTTTCGCCCTGACCTTACTGACGGTACCGCTGCTGGGGAATCACGGATTGTGGCTGTCGTTGGCGGTGTTTCTGGCGTTGCGCGGTTTGTCGCTTGCATGGATCTGGCGTCGACACTGGCAGCGTGGGACCTGGTTTGCGTGATGCAGAAAGGGCGGTCATTGACCGCCTTTTTTGTTAACGGGGCTTTTTCTTCACCTGAATAGAGTGGTCATGACCACAATCATCAGGATGGCGGCAGGCTTCCACTTCCACGCAGGCAGAGCACAGGCCATGGGCTTCAATCACGTTGTGGCGCAGGGCAAAACCCATTCTCGCCGCCAGCGTATGCATGATGTCCTCAACCCCTTCAGCGCTCTCTTCTTTCACCACGCCACAGCGATCGCAGATAAACATCGCGGAAGTATGCGTAGGCTTATCGAACATGTGGCACAGCACGTAGCTGTTAGTGGACTCCACTTTATGCACAAACCCCTGCTCAAGCAGAAACTCGAGGGCGCGATAGACAGTAGGGGGTTTGGCCTGCGGCTCGGCTTCCCGTAGCAGGTCTAGCAGGTCATAAGCGCTGATAGCACCCGGCTGCAGGCTCATCAGGCGTAATACCTCAAGGCGCTGCGGAGTCAGGCGCACACCGCGTTGCGCACACATTTTTTCGGCGTGTGCTAACAGCTTTTGCGAAGTTGTCTTATCCATGAGCATCCTCAGGGTGCGAAATGTATTTCGTTACTTTATCACATTAAGTCTAAAACACCGAGATCCCGGCGGGTGTGCTATACCTGATGCATCTCACGTTCAGGATAAAAGATAATGAAAAGACCAGATTGCATTCGCCACTGGCGTGAAGTGGAAGGTCCGGATGACTCGACTTATTCCGGTAGCAAGGAGCTGTTTTCGATTGGTGCGCCGCTGGCGCGTCGTTTAGGGCTCACTCGTATGGGTATTCACCACGAGCGTCTGCCGCCTGGCCGCAGGACCTCTTATCCACACGCAGAAAGCGATGAGGAGGAGTTTATCTATGTGCTGGAGGGGCATCCGCATGTATGGATCAACGGTTATCTCTGGCCGCTGTCGCCCGGTGATAGCGTAGGTTTCCCGGCAGGAACCGGGGTGTGTCATACCTTCATTAATGACTCGGAAGAGGACGTCTGTTTATTAGTGGTCGGGGAGGCAAATAAGAAACATAACCGGATTTACTACCCGTTAAACCCGGATTACGCCGCAACCCGGGAGGATCGATGGGTGGATCACCCGCCGCAATTTTTTGGCCCACATAACGGCAAACCTTCCGCAAAATAGCATCCTTGACTATAAATATTGAGGGCCATCACAAACTATAACCAAATCAGTGATGGCCACTGCAATTGAACTCTGGGTTTAGACGCTTTTTCCATCGTTATTCACAGCAATAGTTCACCCCTTTCCAGGAGATAACAGAAAGGGATAAACACTTAACTGCAAATAACGAGAGTATTGTGAAATATAACGTCAAATATTCAGCATTATCGCTGGCAGTTTCACTTTTTATGGCAAATCAGGCGGTAGCGGCAAATACGTGGTCGGAAGCGCGCGGTGACGCAATGGGGGGAACGGGGGTGGCTTCCGCGAGCTACGGTAGCGCCATTTTCATCAACCCCGCGCTACTGGCAAAAGCGAAATCCTCTGATGGTATTGCGGTTGTCGCTCCGGCGCTTGGTGCGCAGATAAGCGATAAAGACAATCTGCGCGATCAAATCGACGACATCAGCGATGATGTCGATAACTATCGTAACTCTCTCAAGAATATTAATATCTTCGATCTGTTCCGTCCTGGCTCTCCGGGATACAAGCAGGTCTCTTCTGCGGCGGGCGATCTCGCCGACCAGCTCGATTCCCTGAAAGGTAAAACTGCCAATGGCAAGGCGGCAGGCGGCATTGCGGTGAGCCTGCCGAGTGATGCACTTTCGGTGGCGTTTATGGCGAAAGCATACGCCAATGCCCGGGTGAGTTCGTACATCGATCAGGGTGATATCGACCTGCTGCGGAGTATCCAGTCTGTGCCTGCCCGTGCGTTGACGGTGGATCCCAACTCGCTACAGTCGAAAGGGTTTGGCCGGGCGGCTATCGTATCGGACTACGGGGTAGCCATTGCGCGCCAGTTTGATATTGGCGGCGTTCCAGTGTCGCTCGGCGTTACGCCGAAGCTGCAGCAAACATGGCTCTACAACTACACCGTCTCGATTTACAACTATCACAGCGGCGATCTCAACAACAGTCGTTACCGCAACAGTGATACCGGTTTTAACGTCGATGCCGGGATGGCGGCCGATTTTGGTGAAAGCTGGACGGTGGGTCTGAGCGGGCAGAACCTGATGTCCCGCGACATTGATACCAAAGAGGTTGATGGCGTGCGTGACACCTACCAGATCCGCCCGCTGGTGACGGCAGGCGTCGCCTGGCACAACGAGTTGCTGACCCTGACCGCAGATGGCGATCTGACGGAAACGAAGGGTTTCAAAAGCGAAGATAACTCCCAGTACGTGGGCGTGGGCGCTGAAGTGAAGCCGCTGCAGTGGCTGGCGCTGCGCGCCGGTTATCGCGCGGATGTGAAAAACAACGACAGCAACGTGTTCACCGCCGGTGTTGGCTTCGCGCCGCTGAATACGGTTCACGTCGACCTGATGGGTCTTTACGGTGAGGATGAAACCTGGGGGGCAGGGGCACAGCTCAGCCTGACCTTCTGAGGACGCGCGGAGGTTCACGCCTCCGCGCTGTCTTTGTGCTATAGTAGCGCCCCTTTTTACCCGGATGCTTAAATATTCGCCATGCTGCAAGAAACGCCGACACCTGTTTTCCCTGCTCACCGCTTCTCTATTGCGCCCATGCTCGACTGGACGGACAGACACTGCCGCTATTTTCTGCGCCTGCTGTCGCGCCAGACACTGCTGTATACAGAGATGGTGACCACCGGCGCCATTATTCACGGTAAGGGCGACTATCTGGCATATAGCGAAGAAGAGCATCCGCTGGCCCTGCAGCTGGGTGGCAGCGACCCGGCGGCGCTGGCCCACTGCGCAAAGCTTGCCGAAGCGCGCGGCTACGACGAGATTAACCTCAACGTTGGCTGTCCGTCCGATCGCGTGCAGAACGGCATGTTTGGTGCCTGTCTGATGGGCAACGCGCAGCTGGTGGCCGACTGCGTGAAAGCGATGCGTGATGTGGTGTCGATTCCGGTGACCGTGAAAACCCGTATCGGTATCGACGACCAGGACAGCTATGAATTCCTCTGCGATTTTATCAATACCGTTTCCGGACACGGCGAGTGCGAGATGTTCATCATCCACGCCCGCAAAGCGTGGCTCTCAGGCCTCAGCCCGAAAGAGAACCGTGAGATCCCACCGCTTGACTACCCGCGCGTGTATCAGCTGAAGCGTGATTTCCCACACCTGACCATGGCAATTAACGGTGGCATTAAGTCACTCGAAGAGGCAAAAATACATCTTCAGCATATGGACGGTGTAATGGTAGGGCGCGAAGCCTACCAGAACCCGGGGATCCTGACGGCGGTTGACCGTGAGATTTTTGCTGGCAGTGCCGCAGATCCTGACCCGGTTGCGGTGGTGCGGGCAATGTACCCATACATTGAGCGTGAGCTCAGCAACGGCACGTATCTGGGCCACATGACTCGCCATATGCTTGGCCTGTTCCAGGGCATTCCGGGCGCGCGTCAGTGGCGTCGTTACCTGAGTGAGAACGCCCACAAAGCTGGAGCGGATGTTGAAGTTCTGGAAAAAGCGCTGCAGCTGGTAGCGAATAAACGTTAATTTTTCACTACTATTTCGTCAAATTCACCACGCCCTGACATTGAGTTCAGGGCGTTTTTGTTATAATTCAATGTGTTAATTTTGGCATGCTTTTTGTAATAACTCAGGTAGTGATGTTTTTACGAATTGAGGGAAGAAACCATGCTGGAACTGTTATTTATCATTGGATTTTTCGTCATGTTGCTGGTGACGGGGATATCGCTGCTGGGGATCCTGGCGGCGGTGATCGTAGCGACTGCGCTGATGTTTGTTGGTGGGCTGTTCGCGCTGGTGGTGAAGCTGCTACCGTGGCTGCTGCTGGCGATTGCGGTGGTGTGGATTATTCGTGCACTGAAAGCGCCAAAGGTGGAACGTTATCGTCGCGACGACCGCTGGCGTTACTAAAAGTGTCAGGGATCACAACCTGAAAAATTTTGCCCGTGGGCACATAGGATTAGCGTCATAAATCTGTCACCATCGCGCGGTACTGAATTCATCGCGCTGTACCCTACATACAGCCGAACTAAAAAAAAGAATGGGCTTCTCTCTGAGAAGCCCTAATTCTTTCTGACGACCGTTACGGGATAAGCAGGCTTGAGCCCTGGGTTACCCGACTCTCCAGCACCTCATGCGCTTTTTGCGCGTCATGCAGGGCATACCTCTGACTGGCTGCCACATCAACGTTAATCACCCCGCTGGCAATCAACGAAAACAGCTCATTGCTGGCCTCTGCGAGTTCCTCACGGGTGGTGATGTACCCCTGAAGAGAAGGGCGGGTGACGTACAGCGAGCCTTTCTGATTAAGAATGCCCAGGTTTACGCCGGTTACCGGGCCGGAGGCGTTGCCAAAACTGACCATCAACCCACGGCGCTGCAGGCTGTCGAGGGAGGCTTCCCAGGTGTCTTTGCCAACGGAGTCGTATACCACTCGGACTTTTTTACCCTCGGTGATTTCTTTCACCCGTTCGGCGATGTTCTCTTCACGGTAGTTGATGACCTGCCATGCTCCGGCCTGCAGCGCGCGTTGGGCTTTCTCGGCGCTGCCAACGGTACCAATCAACTTAGCACCCAGCGCTTTTGCCCACTGGCAGGCGATAAGGCCAACGCCACCCGAGGCCGCGTGGAATAAAAACGGTTCGCCGGGAGCTAGCTCGTAAGTTTTTCGCAGCAGATAAAAGACGGTCAACCCCTTCAGGAAGGAGGCGGCGGCCTGTTCAAAGGAGATAGCGTCCGGAAGCAGGGCCGCCTTATTGGCCGGAACGTTGTGGATGGTGCTGTAAGCGCCGAGCGCCGACTGGGCGTAGACCACCCGATCGCCAACCTTGATATGCGTGACGGCAGAGCCGACCTGGCGCACAATCCCGGCCGCCTCGGTGCCAAGTCCGCTTGGGAGCGACGGCGGTGGGTACAGACCGCTGCGAATATAGGTATCGATGTAGTTGATACCGATAGCTTTGTTTTCTACCTGAATGTCGTGTTCTGCGGGAGCATGGGGAGTGAACTCAACGGCTTTCAGCACTTCAGGGCCGCCATGCTTGTGAAATTCAATACGCGTTGCCATTTGAACTCCTTTGTTGATTCATTTCCAGACACCGTGCGTTATACTGCGCTGTCTCTCTCTTTTTTGGTAACTCCGTTCACTATGGCAGGAAATAAACCCTTCAACAAACAACAGACTGAACCCCGTGACCGTGATTTCCAGGTTGCCGGGCTGAAAGTACCGCCGCACTCGATTGAAGCGGAACAGTCGGTGTTGGGCGGTTTAATGCTGGATAACGAGCGCTGGGACGATGTTGCCGAGCGCGTGGTGTCCGACGATTTCTACACCCGTCCGCACCGCCATATCTTCACGGAGATGGCGCGTTTACAGGAAACGGGCAGCCCAATCGACCTGATTACGCTCGCGGAATCGCTGGAGCGCCAGGGGCAGCTTGATAGCGTCGGCGGCTTCGCCTATCTTGCAGAACTGTCAAAAAACACACCAAGTGCAGCGAATATCAGCGCTTATGCTGACATCGTGCGTGAACGTGCTGTTGTTCGTGAGATGATCTCGGTAGCGAATGAAATCGCCGAAGCCGGTTTTGATCCACAGGGCCGCACCAGCGAAGACCTGCTCGATCTTGCTGAATCCCGCGTATTCAAAATCGCTGAAAGCCGTGCCAACAAAGACGAAGGTCCGAAAAATATCGCCGACGTGCTGGATGCCACCGTCGCGCGTATCGAAAAGCTCTTCCAGCAGCCGCATGATGGCGTCACCGGGGTGAACACCGGTTATGACGACCTGAATAAAAAAACCGCAGGTCTGCAGCCATCGGATCTCATCATCGTGGCGGCGCGTCCGTCGATGGGTAAAACGACATTTGCGATGAACCTCGTTGAAAACGCGGCGATGTTGCAGGATAAGCCTGTACTTATCTTCAGTCTCGAGATGCCATCCGAACAGATTATGATGCGTTCTCTGGCCTCGCTTTCCCGCGTTGACCAGACCCGTATTCGTACCGGCCAGCTTGATGATGAAGACTGGGCGCGCATCTCCGGCACCATGGGCATTCTGCTGGAAAAACGGAATATCTATATTGATGACTCCTCCGGCCTGACGCCGACGGAGGTCCGTTCACGTGCGCGGCGTATTGCCCGTGAGCACGGCGGATTAGGGCTCATCATGATCGACTACCTGCAGCTGATGCGGGTACCGTCGCTGTCGGACAACCGAACCCTCGAAATCGCGGAAATTTCGCGTTCACTAAAAGCTCTGGCAAAAGAGTTGCAGGTGCCGGTGGTGGCGCTCTCGCAGCTTAACCGCTCCCTGGAACAGCGCGCCGACAAGCGCCCGGTGAACTCGGATCTGCGTGAATCTGGCTCCATCGAACAGGATGCTGACCTCATCATGTTCATCTATCGTGATGAGGTTTATCACGAAAACAGCGACTTAAAAGGCATCGCCGAAATCATTATTGGTAAGCAGCGTAACGGCCCGATCGGTACGGTGCGCCTCACCTTCAACGGCCAGTGGTCCCGCTTTGATAACTACGCGGGCCCGCAGTACGATGATGAATAACGGATTGATTAGGTAATCAAAGAATACATTTCCCAAGGAATTCAAATGCAAGCGGCAACTGTTGTCATTAACCGCCGCGCTCTGCGACACAACCTGCAACGACTCCGTGAACTGGCGCCTGCCAGCAAGCTGGTTGCAGTCGTGAAAGCGAACGCTTACGGCCACGGTCTTCTTGAGACTGCGCGAACGCTCCCTGATGCCGACGCTTTCGGCGTCGCTCGCCTCGAAGAGGCGCTGAGACTGCGGGAAGGCGGTATTACCCAACCGATTTTACTGCTGGAAGGGTTCTTTAATCCCGACGATCTGCCGATGATTTCTCGTCAGCATCTGCATACCGCGGTGCATAACCTGGAGCAGCTGGAAGCACTCGAGCAGGCCGAGCTTCCTGAACCGGTGACGGTTTGGATGAAGCTCGACACCGGTATGCACCGCCTCGGGGTGCGTCCGGAAGAGGCCGATGCCTTCTATCAGCGTCTGTGCGCCTGCAAGAACGTGAATCAGCCGGTCAATATCGTCAGCCATTTCGCCCGAGCCGACGAGCCGGAGTGCGGTGCAACCGAGCAGCAGCTGGATACGTTCGAAACTTTCACCGCAGGTAAACCAGGACAACGCTCCATTGCCGCTTCCGGCGGGATCCTGCTTTGGCCGCAGTCGCATTTCGACTGGGTACGTCCGGGGATTATTCTCTATGGTGTATCGCCGCTGGAGCAGAAGCCCTGGGGGCCGGAGTTTGGCTTCCAGCCGGTGATGTCGTTGACCTCAAGCCTGATTGCCGTGCGTGAGCACAAGGCCGGTGAGCCTGTGGGCTACGGCGGTACCTGGCTTAGTGAGCGCGATACGCGCCTTGGGGTCGTGGCGATGGGCTACGGCGACGGCTACCCGCGCGCCGCTCCTTCCGGTACACCGGTGCTGGTAAACGGCCGCGAAGTGCCTATCGTTGGCCGTGTGGCGATGGACATGGTGTGCGTCGACCTGGGACCGCAGGCAAAAGATAAAGCGGGTGACCCGGTGGTGATGTGGGGCGATTCGTTGCCAGTTGAACGGATTGCTGAGATGACAAAAGTGAGTGCTTACGAACTTATCACGCGCCTGACTTCAAGGGTTGCGATGAAATACATCGACTGACCTTCCTGCCGTTTTCCCTCTCCCTTTGGGGGAGGGAAACATATCCTCGATCTTCTCCGGTATCCGGTTTATTGTGAATAGACCTGCACTCGTAAATCTGGAGAACCATCGCGTGTTTCAGAAAGTTGACGCCTATGCTGGCGACCCCATTCTCTCCTTAATGGAGCGTTTCAAAGAAGACCCCCGGAGCGACAAAGTCAATCTCAGCATTGGCCTGTATTACAACGAAGACGGGATAGTCCCGCAGCTTCAGGCCGTTGGTAAAGCGGAAGCTCAGCTGAATGCGCAGCCGCACGGCGCCTCGCTCTATCTGCCGATGGAAGGGCTGAATACTTACCGTAGCGCCGTTGCACCGCTGCTGTTTGGCGCACAACACCCGGTTATCACCCAAAAGCGTGTTGCTACCGTGCAGACGCTGGGGGGGTCAGGAGCGTTGAAAATTGGTGCTGATTTCCTGAAACGCTACTTCCCGGATTCTGGCGTATGGGTCAGTGACCCGACGTGGGAAAACCATGTGGCTATTTTTGAGGGTGCCGGATTCAAGGTTCGCACCTATCCGTGGTATGACGCTGAGAGCAACGGCGTGCGCTTTAACGCGCTGCTGGAGACCCTCAGCACGCTGCCGGAACAGAGCATTGTGCTGCTGCACCCGTGCTGCCATAACCCGACCGGTGCTGATCTGAACGACGCCCAGTGGGATGCGGTGATTGAAGTCGCCAAAGCACGCAACCTGATCCCATTCCTTGATATTGCTTATCAGGGCTTCGGTGCCGGGATGGAAGAGGACGCGTATGCGATTCGCGCCTTTGCCGACTCCGGGCTGCCGTTGCTGGTCAGCAACTCATTCTCGAAGATTTTCTCGCTGTATGGCGAACGTGTTGGCGGACTGTCGGTGGTTTGTGAAGACACCGATGCTGCTTCCCGCGTGCTGGGACAGCTGAAAGCGACCGTGCGTCGCAACTACTCCAGCCCGCCACACTTTGGCGCAGAGATGGTTGCTACCGTGCTGAACTCCCCGGAGCTGAAAGCCTCATGGCTGAGTGAGGTTGAGGAGATGCGTGTGCGTATTCTGGCGATGCGCCAGGAGCTGGTGAAGGTGCTGAAAGAGGCAATGCCGGGGCGTAATTTCGATTACCTGTTGAAACAGCGTGGGATGTTCAGCTACACCGGGCTGAGCGCGGCTCAGGTCGATCGTCTGCGTGAAGAGTTTGGCGTTTATCTGATAGCCAGCGGACGGATGTGCGTGGCCGGGCTGAACTCACGTAACGTACAGCGCGTGGCGCAGGCGTTTGCCGCTGTAATGTAAGTGCTCACTGATAAATTATCACTCTCGCTCCGGGAGTGATAATTTTCCCTCCGTTGTGATTAGTGTGATCATCACCTTTTTCTATGATAAATCCAGGCGATATTCCTTTCCTTCATCCATTGTCGGGAGTATGGTCAGGGTGATTTTTTGATCACCCACGCAATTAATTACAATAACGATCTGATAGTTTAGGGAAAAATATGCGCAAGATCACATTGGCGCTCAGCGCCGCCTGCTTATTGTTCACGCTAAATAGCTCCGTTGTTGCACGCGCCTCTACGCCATCACCTATCTACCCGGGTACCAACGTTGCTCGCCTCGCCGAGCAGGCACCGATTCACTGGGTTTCCGTGGCGCAAATTGAAAACAGTCTGCTGGGACGCCCGCCGATGGCGGTAGGGTTCGACATTGATGACACCGTGTTGTTCTCAAGCCCAGGGTTCTGGCGCGGACAGAAGACCTTTTCGCCAGATTCGCAGGCTTATCTGAAAGATCCCGCGTTCTGGGAAAAAATGAATAACGGTTGGGATGCTTTCAGCATTCCAAAAGAAGTGGCAAAAGCGCTTATCACCATGCACGTGAAGCGCGGCGACAGCATTTATTTCGTCACTGGCCGCAGCCAGACGAAAACCGAAACGGTATCGAAAACGCTGCAGGATGATTTTCTTATCCCGGCGGTCAATATGAACCCGGTGATTTTCGCCGGTGATAAAGAAGGTCAGAACACGAAAACCCAGTGGCTGCAGGAGAAGAACATGAAAATGTTCTACGGCGATTCGGATAACGATATTACCGCAGCACGTGAAGTGGGCATTCGTGGTATCCGCATTCTGCGGGCCTCAAACTCAACGTATCGTCCATTGCCAATGGCGGGGGCGTTCGGCGAAGAAGTTATCGTCAACTCTGAGTACTAAATCGCTAAACGGCAACCTTTCGGTTGCCGTTTTTTTATGCAATTCTGCTGTGTCGGGTTTTACCTTTTCTCGTCTTGTTGCACACTGAAAATATCCCTTTCCCTCGAGTTGCCGAAAGCGGCAGGGAGTACACAGATGACTATCTCGGAGTTACTACAGTACTGCATGAACAAGCCGGGCGCTGAGCAGAGCGTGCACAGCGACTGGAAGGCTACGCAGATAAAAGTAGCTGACGTTCTTTTTGCCATGGTGAAGGAAGTGGAAGGTCGTCCTGCCACCTCGCTGAAAACCAGCCCTGAGCTTGCTGAGCTGCTGCGCCAGCAGCACAGCGATGTGCGTCCAAGTAAACACCTCAACAAAGCGCACTGGAGCACGGTCTACCTCGATGGCTCGCTTCCGGATTCACAGATTTACTATCTGGTAGATGCCTCCTGGCAGCAGGCGCTGGCGCTGATCCCGGAAGAGACCCGCAAAACGATTCTTGGCGAATAACTACAGCGCTTTCAGTAGTACCGACAGCGACAAATCAAGCAACCGCTCGATGATATTTTGCAAACGGGTGCGGAGAGCTATTTGCGCGTTGGTTATCTCTATGTTCAGTTGCTCCTGTAGACCAATCAGCATCACTTCCATATCGGCCGCCTCCAGCTCGCCGCGCGCTTTGTCGCGAAAGGCTTCCGCGAGCTGAGCACAGGTTTCACGGATGAAGGCGTTGTTATCGGCAAAACCCTCCTTCAGCAGCGCCAGACACTCATTGCCAATGTCCGCTCCTGCCTGCTGGCGAAAAGCGGGCGCGGAGAAGGCGGCCTGTAGATCACTGAATATCGACATTCGTGTTCCCCTGATAGCACACCGAGCGTGGGCGCAGGCACTCACCGCGTATCGCCTGTTGATAAGCGCTTGCCGCCTGGCGACCGAAAAGTTTTTCCTGCGCGGCGTTGAAAGGACGCTGCTGCTGTTCCCGTCGTTGGTATTGCGCCTGATAGATAGTGTTCAACGAGCGTAAATTGCTGAGCCGCAACGGGTCTCCGAGATCCTCGGCAAATAGCGTCGCAGCCCGATATTGCAGGCGGTAGTCGCGGTTGTCCTGCCAGATGCTCTTTTCATCATCCGCTGTGGCGTCATCAATAAACTGCATATGCAGCGCCTGCAGCATCACGAGCTGGCGATGGGCATCGCTGTTGTAGTTTCCCGTCAACGAGCAGGCGGTGAGGAGAAGTATCGGTAAGAGGAACGCCATTCTTAAAAAACGGACTGCGGCTGACATAACCAGAACCTTTGCAGGATAGACGCTTTCAGTTCAGCATGCTGCCCGGGTTCAGGCAAATCAATAGAGTAGAGTGTGCAAAAAAGAGGAAAAGAGATGCGCCTTGATGAACATCAACAAGGCGCAGGGGGCGTTACTTAAGAAGCGGTTTCAGGAAGCGCGCCGTATGCGATGCTTCGCATTCGGCAACGGTTTCCGGCGTGCCGGAGACAAGAATTTCCCCACCGCCGCTGCCGCCTTCCGGACCGAGGTCGACAATCCAGTCTGCGGTTTTAATCACATCCAGGTTGTGCTCAATCACCACGATGGTGTTGCCCTGGTCTCTGAGCTGGTGCAGTACGTCCAGCAGTTGCTGGATATCGGCGAAGTGCAGACCGGTGGTCGGCTCGTCGAGAATATACAGCGTCTGGCCGGTACCGCGTTTCGACAACTCACGCGCCAGCTTCACGCGCTGGGCTTCACCGCCGGAAAGCGTGGTCGCTGACTGACCAAGGCGAATGTAGGTCAGACCAACATCCATCAGGGTTTGCAGCTTACGCGCCAGCGCCGGAACGGCATCGAAGAACTCGCGGGCTTCTTCAATCGTCATGTCCAGCACTTCGTGGATAGTTTTGCCTTTGTACTTAATCTCCAGCGTTTCGCGGTTATAGCGTTTGCCTTTGCACTGGTCGCAAGGAACGTAGATATCCGGCAGGAAGTGCATCTCAACTTTAATCACGCCGTCGCCCTGGCAGGCTTCACAGCGCCCGCCGCGAACGTTGAAGCTAAAACGCCCCGGGGTATAGCCGCGAGAGCGCGCTTCCGGCACCCCGGCGAACAGTTCACGGACCGGTGTAAATACGCCGGTGTAGGTTGCCGGGTTGGAACGCGGAGTACGACCGATCGGGCTCTGGTCGATATCGATAACCTTGTCGAAATGCTCCAGGCCCTGAATATCACGATAGGGTGCTGGTTCAGCCAGCGTCGCGCCGTTCAGCTGAGTCTGCGCAATCGGGAACAGGGTGTCGTTAATCAGCGTTGATTTGCCGGAGCCTGAAACCCCGGTGATGCAGGTAAAAAGCCCCACCGGCAACGTCAGCGTGACGTCTTTCAGGTTGTTGCCGCGCGCGCCGCTAAGTTTCAGCACTTTTTCCGGGTCAGCTGCAACGCGCTGCTTCGGCACCGCGATTTGACGTTTGCCGCTCATGTACTGGCCGGTCAGAGACTCTGGTACCGCCATGATGGCTTCCAGCGGACCTTCAGCCACCACTTGCCCGCCGTGAACCCCGGCGCCCGGGCCGATATCAATCACGTGATCGGCGGCGCGGATGGCGTCTTCGTCGTGCTCTACCACAATCACCGTGTTGCCGAGGTTACGCAGATGGATAAGCGTACCGAGCAGGCGCTCGTTATCGCGCTGATGCAGGCCGATAGACGGTTCGTCCAGCACGTACATTACGCCCACCAGGCCTGCGCCAATCTGGCTTGCCAGGCGAATACGCTGGGCTTCACCGCCGGAGAGGGTCTCCGCCGAGCGGGAAAGCGTCAGGTAGTTCAGGCCAACGTTGACCAGAAACTTCAGGCGGTCACCGATCTCTTTCAGTACTTTTTCGGCAATTTGCGCGCGCTGCCCGGACAGCTTCAGGTTGTTGAAGAAGTCCATCGCATGGCCGATGCTCATGTCTGAAATGGTCGGGAGCGGGGTGTTCTCGACGAACACGTGGCGCGCTTCACGACGCAGGCGCGTCCCGTCACAGGTGGCACACGGGCGGTTGCTGATAAATTTTGCCAGTTCTTCGCGTACCGCGCTGGATTCCGTCTCTTTATAGCGGCGCTCCATATTGTGCAGCACGCCTTCGAACGGATGGCGACGCACGGAAGTATCGCCGCGGTCATTCATGTATTTGAATTCGATAGATTCTTTGCCGGAGCCGTACAGCACAACTTTGTGTACGTTGGCACCGAGGCTTGCCCACGGGGCTTCGACGTCGAATTTGTAATGATCGGCGAGGGATTTCAGCATCTGGAAGTAATAGAAATTACGGCGATCCCAGCCGCGAATGGCCCCACCGGCCAGCGACAGCTCCGGGTTTTGAATGATGCGATCCGGATCGAAATACTGCTGCACGCCAAGGCCGTCGCAGGTCGGGCAAGCGCCTGCCGGGTTGTTGAACGAGAACAGGCGTGGTTCCAGCTCGCGCATGCTGTAGCCGCAAATCGGACAGGCAAAGTTGGCGGAGAACAGCAGTTCTTCGGCTTTGCTATCGTCCATGTCGGCGACGACTGCGGTACCGCCGGAGAGCTCCAGCGCGGTTTCAAAGGATTCAGCCAGACGCTGCGTAAGATCGTCGCGGACTTTAAAGCGGTCGACGACCACTTCAATGGTGTGTTTCTTCTGCAGTTCGAGCTTGGGTGGATCTGAAAGATCGCACACTTCGCCGTCGATACGCGCGCGGATGTAGCCCTGGCTTGCCAGGTTTTCCAGCGTTTTGGTGTGCTCGCCTTTACGTTCTTTAATGATCGGCGCCAGCAGCATCAGGCGTTTGCCTTCCGGCAGTGCCAGCACGTTATCGACCATCTGGCTTACCGTCTGCGCCGCCAGCGGAACGTCGTGATCCGGGCAGCGGGGTTCACCCACGCGGGCATATAACAGACGCAGGTAGTCGTGAATTTCAGTGATAGTACCGACGGTAGAACGCGGGTTGTGCGAGGTCGACTTCTGTTCAATCGAAATTGCCGGGGACAGCCCTTCGATATGATCGACATCAGGCTTTTCCATCAACGACAAAAACTGACGCGCATAGGCGGACAGAGATTCAACATAGCGACGCTGGCCTTCGGCATACAGGGTGTCGAAAGCGAGCGAGGATTTTCCGGATCCCGACAGCCCGGTCACGACAATCAGTTTGTCGCGGGGGATCACGAGGTTGATGTTCTTGAGATTATGGGTGCGGGCGCCCCGAACTTCGATCTTATCCATTCACCTTTCCCGGTAGATACACGGCGAGCCTTGTTTGCTTTACTGGACAACAGGCGGTCAGAAACGGCTAATTATGACACAAATTCACCTGAATGAATATACAGTATTGGAATGCAAATTCCGCGATTCTGTGCAAAAATGATTATGCGCGCGAGTTTTCTGGAATCATCCTCGCAGCTATCAAAATGCCTCTTTGTGATGGTACAATCGCGCGTTTACACTATTAAGAAACGTATCAGGAGACTCGATCATGGCCAGCAGAGGCGTAAACAAGGTGATTCTCGTCGGTAATCTGGGCCAGGACCCGGAAGTACGCTACATGCCGAATGGTGGCGCAGTTGCCAACATTACGCTGGCTACTTCCGAATCCTGGCGTGATAAAGCGACCGGTGAAATGAAAGAGCAGACCGAATGGCACCGTGTAGTGCTGTTCGGCAAGCTGGCGGAAGTGGCAGGTGAATACCTGCGTAAAGGCTCCCAGGTGTATATCGAAGGCCAGCTGCGTACCCGCAAATGGACCGATCAGTCCGGTCAGGAAAAATACACCACCGAAATCGTGGTTAACGTTGGCGGTACCATGCAGATGCTCGGTGGCCGTCAGCAGGGTGGTGCACCAGCAGGTGGCGGTCAGCAGCAGGGTGGTTGGGGTCAGCCTCAGCAGCCGCAGGGTGGCAATCAGTTCAGCGGCGGCGCGCAGTCTCGCCCGCAGCAGCAGTCTGCACCGGCGCCATCTAACGAACCGCCGATGGACTTCGACGACGACATCCCGTTCTGATCTTAACCCTGAGCGCATTCAGCTCAGCGTTAAACGAGAAAGCCCCGTATTACGGGGCTTTTTTTTCGCTGGTAGAAGCCTGGGTCTCGCTCGTGGAGGCAGCCTGCGTTGCCTTCAGCTTTTTCTCCCGTTCCTCCATGATGAGCTTGTAGGCGATATAGTATTTATAGATATTGCTGACGTAAGTTACCGTCTCGGCACCGATTTTTTCAGCGGCAAGGTATTCCACGTTGCCAAACCAGACGTTAGGGTTAAACCCGCGTTTTTTGGTCTCTACCCGTAGGCGAGCAATACGCGCTGGGCCGGCATTGTAGGAAGCGAACGAAAACAGCGCTTTGTCGATAGGCGTCATTGGCTCGTCGCCGTAGTAATGATCGATCATCCAGCGCATGTATTTCACCCCGGCATGAATGTTCGGATCCAGATTGCGAATATCTCCTACTTTCAGCTCTTTACCCGTTTTTGGCATGACCTGCATTACACCAATAGCACCAACGTGGCTGCGGACCGACTGGTTAAGACGCGATTCCTGGTACCCCTGGGCGGCCATCAACAGCCAGTCAACGCTGTAGCGATCGCCATACTTGCGGAAGATATCAATCATGGCCAGCATTTTGCGCCGTTCGCTTTCGGCTGCCGCGTTTTTCACGTATTTCGCGTTTTTTAAATAGCGCAGCAGTATGGTGTTACCCAGTTTGCTGCCCTGTCCGTTCGCTTTAACGAACTGATTGAGGAGAGCGAGCAGCTGCGGATCATCTTTTCGCACAGCCCAGGCAATCTCGGCATCATCACGCAGCACGATGTTGTCGTGTATTTGAATTTTTGGGAACACCTGTTTCCAGAAAACCGCTTTGTGCTGATCGACGATGATCAGCGGAATGAGCCCAGCACTCAGCATCTCGATCAGATCTTCATCCTCCAGAGCTTCGGGGGCCAGTTCGATCTTCACGGGGGGGAGAGAGGCTTTGGCAAAACGTGCATTCAGCGCGACCAGGCTTTCGTAATAGCTCGATGAACGGCGGACGAAGACGGTTTTACCGGAGAGCGCATCCAGATTTTCTACTTTGGGTGAAGCCGGGCCGGAGATCAGTAATTCTTTGACGTTCGGGTACAGCGGCGTGGTGAAGGTCACCTGAGTGAGACGCGATGGGGTGA
This sequence comes from Yokenella regensburgei, assembly GCF_003634235.1. NCBI lineage: Bacteria > Pseudomonadati > Pseudomonadota > Gammaproteobacteria > Enterobacterales > Enterobacteriaceae > Yokenella > Yokenella regensburgei. The sequence goes on from NZ_RBIZ01000005.1 coordinate 55,394, forward strand.
TGGTCAGGTTGGCGGCGGCAATATCACCTTTTCCTTCATTCAGAGCGGTAAATAGCTGATCGCGGGCAACGGGAACGAAAATAATGCGCACTTTCAAATGGCGCTGTTTAAGCTTTTTTTCCTTCGCAAGGCTGGCGTTCAGATTGCGCTCAAACTCCATGAAAATATCGTGAGTGGCACCGCGCTGGGTTCCTTTATCGATAAAAAAGAAGGTCTTGCTGTAGGTCGTCAGAACGCGGATCACGCGTCTGTCGAGCATGCCGGGCAGGTCCCCTTTCCAGGGTTGCAGCATGTCGTCTACGTTCATGGCAAGCGTTGGGCTCTCGTCCTGCGGGTCGGCCGTTTTTTCCTGTGCCGGCGCGGCATAAACGGTGCTGATGAACAGCAGACTGGCAAAACAGGCCAAAAGATAGCGGGGTAAGAAGATAGTGTTCATGGAGTGATGCTCCGAATGGTGCATCACTTCATTTTAGTCAAATTCAGGCGGTCTCGCGTAGTGAAACGGCAGGCTTCCTTAAACCGGCATCATTGGCCATTCTGGCGGTGTCTGGTTCATTACTTCGACCATCACGTCCTGAATGTTTTTCCAGACCAGCGTTAAATCGACAAGGGTGATCCCGAGCAGCCCCGTCGCGAACCAACAGGCTGAGGCGATGCCCAGCACGCTACAAATCACCGCGAGCCCGACGTAGTCAGATTTACGCAGTCGAATGTTCAGCGTACTGGCAAAAAACATCAGCAACGCGCTGACCAGCGGCCAACGAAGAAGCGTGACGCCGGTGGTGATGGAGATCATGAGCCCTTCCTCAATGAAATGAAACAGTGTTCTTGTTACACTCTAATGTGTGAACTGTATCACAATTGATGGTTTATTCGCCAGATGATGCGGCTTTTTTTTCGTCAGGAGGGCGTGAGGGGACTGAACAGATGGCGGATGAAATAGAGAATCAGACTTAACCTGATTGCATTTAGGAATTATGTACTGGCGTTTTTACAGCAAATTTGTTGTTGTTATATAACTAAATAAAAACGCAACCTGCCCTTCAGGTTTGGCTTATGGTGAAATAATATCATCATCATTAAATATTAGGATTATGCCGCGAAAAGTCGGTTGCTAATGTCTTATGATTCATGCAACTTAATCACCTGTTATCACAGCCACAGGTCAGATGCTCAGGCACACTGCAAACAGGGATATTTGGCTAAATGAATCGGAATGTGCAATACAAGATACTGAGCGTCATTGGCGTTATCATGGTAGTTCTGCTACCCGTGATGCTGGCGCTTTGGTTTGCACAAATGAGAGCCACTTCAGAAACCACCGGACAATTACATTCTATCGGTTTGCTGGCGCTCAATAAAACCGAAGTGGTTATTCAGGAGGCGGATCAGGCACGTGATGCGGCGGAGAAATATCGCGGCGAAGTGTGCACTCCCAGGCATCAGCAGGCCCTGTTAAACATCGTCCGTGGCCAGCTTTATGTTGAAGATATCATCTACGCCCAGGATAACCGATTTTTCTGTTCGACCTCTACGCACCTTCAGCATCCCTATATCATGCCGGAGGCTAATTATAAGCGTAAGCCCAACGTTTCTATTTATTATTATCGCGACACCCCTTTTTTTCCTGGCTACGCGATGACTTACATGCAGCGGGATAATTATGTCGTGGTGATTAATCCGCTCTCTTACAGTGAAGTAATTTCTGACGATGCATCGTTAACCTATGGTGTATTCGATACCAAAACTAACGCTTTTTTCTCCGTCAGCGCAAAGGCCGATCAGGCGAGACTGAGAGCCCATATCTCTGATAAAAATATCTCTTTCCAGAGCGATGGTCGTTTTTATACCGTGGTGCAGTCCGAGCGTCGCCCTATCGCCATTGTCGTTTCGACCCAGTCCGGTCGTTATTATCAAAACCTTTATCATCAGGCAACGCTAACGCTTCCGCTGGGGGCGATTTGCAGCATGCTTATTTTACTGGTGTGGTCACGCAGTCGGCAGCAATATCATTCACCGCGACGGAAGCTGCAGCGCGCATTAAATAAACGCCAGTTACGCCTGCATTATCAACCCATTATTGATATTAAAAACCACAGATGCGTTGGGGCGGAGTCTCTGCTGCGTTGGCCTGGATATAATGGGCCAGTGATGAGCCCAAGTGAGTTTATCCCGTTGGCGGAGAAAGAGGGGCTTATTGAGCAGGTAACGGATTATGTCGTCAATGAAATGTTTACGGATATGGGCCATTTCCTGGCACAGCATCCCGAGCTGTATGTTTCGATTAATCTCTCCGCTTCCGATTTTCACTCTTCACGGTTGATTGCGCAAATCTCTGAGAAAGCACGCCATTATTCCGTACAGGCACGGCAAATTAAAATTGAAGTGACCGAACGTGGGTTTATTGATGTTCCTAAAACCACGCCAGTGATTCAGGCCTTCCGCCAGGCGGGCTATGAAATTGCCATTGATGACTTTGGTACAGGCTATTCCAACCTGCATAACCTGTACTCGCTGAACGTCGATATCCTGAAAATCGACAAGTCTTTTATTGATACGCTCACGACCAACAGTACCAGCCACCTGATTGCTGAGCATATTATTGAGATGGCGCAGAGTTTGCGTCTCAAGACGATTGCCGAAGGGGTTGAAACGGCGGACCAGGTGAACTGGCTGCACAAGCGCGGCGTTCAGTACTGTCAGGGATGGCATTTTGCGAAAGCGATGCCGCCCCAGGAGTTTATGCAGTGGCTGGATAAGGCAGACTGCCAGGTCAGCCGCCGGGTACCTCAGGCAGAAATCTGATGGCGGTAATCGCTCGGCGTTCTGTCGAACTCACGGCGGAACACTCGGGAGAAGGTCTGCTGCGACACATACCCGAGATCCATGGCGATATCAAAAATTGGCCGCTGGGTAGTACGCAGCGCTTCGGCCGCCATCAATAGCCGCCGTTGGCGGATATAATCTCCCAGCGTCTGATGCGTTACCGTGCGGAACATGCGCTGCAGATACCATTTCGAATAGCCGGATTTTCTTGCGACAACATCAATGTTAAGTGGTTGATCGATATGTTCATCAATCCATTCGACTAGCGTTTGAATAATTTCCTGATGGGACATACAGGGCCTCTTTTCTCAATTCTCGATTCGTCGTTTTGTCTGGGAGCGAGTATAATTCCTCAAGTTAACTTGAGGTAAAGCGCTTTATGGAAAAGAAATCTCCCCGCATGAAAACGCTGCTGACACCAGGGGAAGTGGCGAAACGAAGCGGTGTTGCGGTATCTGCACTGCATTTTTATGAAAGCAAAGGACTTATCAAAAGCACACGTAATGCGGGTAACCAACGGCGTTACCGGCGCGACGTGCTGCGCTATGTGGCCATCATCAAGATTGCGCAGCGCATTGGTATTCCGCTGTCGACCATCAGTGAGGGCTTCGGCGTGCTGCCGGAAGGACATAAGCTCAGCCCCAAAGACTGGGCCTCGCTCTCCTCCCAGTGGCGTGAAGAGCTAAACAGCCGCATTCACACGCTGGTGGCGCTGCGCGATCAGCTTGATGGTTGTATCGGCTGTGGTTGTTTATCCCGCACCGACTGCCCGCTGCGTAACCCGGGGGACAAACTGGGTGAAAAAGGCCCTGGGGCGCATTTTCTGGAAGACGAATAAAAAACTAAAGCGCCACAAGGGCGCTTTAGTTGTTTTCCGGTCTTTGTCTTTCTCTCTATCCCGCTGGTACACAGGAGGGTTTCCCCCGACATCAGCACCCCTCAGTGGTTCATCAGGGGTTGGAGGTTCCGGGTTGTGCTGACTCTTTAAGTCTACCCTGGCCCCCTGATTTCACCAGTGTGACAGGTGATTTTTTCGCCGAATTTTTTACGCCGATGAGCGCTTCTTTCTATAGTTAATTTGAACAAACTATCGTCATGGGAGTAAAAGATGCTCATTGTGCATCACCTGAACCAATCGCGGTCGCAGCGCGTGCTCTGGGCGCTGGAAGAGCTACAGATGCCCTACCAGATAATCCGTTACCAGCGCGAGCCCAACATGCTGGCGCCTCCCGCGCTCAAAAAGGTGCACCCGCTGGGGAAATCTCCGGTACTTGAAGATAACGGGCATATCATTGCCGAATCCGGCGCCATTCTTGAGTATTTGCAGGAGCGCTACGATCGCGACAATCATTTCCGTCCTCAGGAGGAGGTTGAAAAGCTGCAGTATCGTTTCTGGCTGCACTATGCTGAAGGATCGCTGATGCCGCTGCTTCTGATGAAGCTGGTGTTCAGCAGCCTCGGGAAACCTCCGGTGCCTTTTGGCCTGCGCTCGCTTGGGAAAGTCCTCGGGCAGGGTGTCCAGAAGGCTTATCTTGATAAGCAGATAGCCACCCACGCCGGATACATCGAATCCCAGCTCGCCGGGCGGCCATGGTTCGCCGGTGAGAACCTGAGCATGGCCGATATCCAGATGAGCTTCCCGCTGTTTGCGCTGCTCTCGCGCGGTGGCATCAAAACGTTGCCCAACATCGCGGCGTGGAAAAAGCGTGTGGAAACTCGACCCGCCTGGCAACGTGCTATTGAGCAGGGGGGGCCGTTCGATATTCCTGGCGAGTAACCCGCTCAGGTAAAAAAAGAAAACAGAACGCACCAAAAATGTTGTTATTTTGCGCACTGACGATAACGTTTGCGCATCCTCTGGCGATTTATTCATCACTGAAGGCGAAATTTGGCAAAATGGTGCAAACTTCTGTTGAAAACGGCAAACTAAAAGCCAGATAATCGTTTGCTTTTTTTTGACTCGCGGTTTTGTCGGCGCGGAGTTAAACGTTTGCTTTCCTTCCGGCTCCCCTTTGCCGGATGGTCGCACAAGGAGATAACGTTTAGCAGGCAGTGGATGTTCCACCACGTCGATAAACCCATGCTAAAAATTCTCAGGGGATGTTTTCTATGTCTACGCCTTCAGCGCGTACCGGCGGCTCACTCGACGCCTGGTTTAATATTTCTGCCCGTGGCAGCTCCGTTCGTCAGGAGATTGTCGCTGGTTTAACGACCTTCCTGGCAATGGTCTATTCCGTTGTTGTTGTACCAGGCATGCTGGGTAAAGCAGGCTTTTCGCCTTCCGCTGTGTTTGTGGCAACCTGCCTGGTCGCGGGCGTTGGCTCCGTAGTGATGGGGCTGTGGGCTAACCTGCCGCTGGCGATTGGCTGCGCGATTTCTCTGACCGCGTTTACGGCATTTAGCCTGGTTCTGGGCCAACAGATCAGTATTCCTGTGGCGCTGGGTGCGGTATTCCTGATGGGGGTACTGTTCACCATCATCTCCGCCACCGGGATCCGTAGCTGGATCCTGCGCAATCTCCCCCAGGGCATTGCGCACGGCACCGGGATTGGTATCGGCCTGTTCCTGCTGCTGATTGCTGCCAACGGCGTGGGTCTGGTTATCAAGAACCCGCTGGACGGTCTGCCGGTCGCGCTTGGTCATTTCGCCAGCTTCCCGGTGGTGATGTCGCTGATTGGCCTCGCGGTGATTATCGGTCTGGAAAAACTCAAAGTACCAGGCGGTATTCTGCTGACCATCATCGGTATCTCGATTGTCGGCCTGATTTTTGACCCTAACGTGCACTTCACCGGCTTCTTTGCCATGCCTTCGCTGAGCGATGAGCACGGGAATTCCCTGATTGGGACTCTCGACATTATGGGCGCACTTAATCCGGTCGTGCTGCCGAGCGTGCTGGCTCTGGTGATGACTGCGGTATTTGATGCTACCGGTACCATCCGCGCGGTTGCCGGCCAGGCAAATCTGCTGGATAAAGACGGGCAGATCATTAACGGTGGCAAGGCTCTGACCACTGACTCCCTGAGCAGCGTCTTCTCGGCGGTGGTTGGTTCTGCACCTGCAGCGGTGTATATCGAATCAGCCGCCGGGACAGCGGCAGGCGGTAAAACCGGCCTGACGGCGATTACCGTCGGCGTGCTGTTCCTGCTGATCCTGTTCCTGTCGCCGCTCTCTAACCTGGTGCCTGCATACGCCACCGCACCGGCGCTGATGTACGTTGGTCTGCTGATGCTGAGCAACGTGGCGAAAATCGACTTCGGCGATTTTGTTGATGCCATGTCCGGGCTGATTACCGCCGTGTTTATCGTCCTCACCTGCAACATCGTTACCGGTATTATGATCGGCTTCGCGACGCTGGTGATTGGCCGCGTGGTTTCCGGTGAATGGCGTAAGCTGAACATCGGCACCGTGGTGATTGCGCTGGCGCTGGTGGTGTTCTACGCGGGCGGCTGGGCAATTTAATTGCGCTTGCTGTCAGACAAGGGGTGGCTTCGGCCGCCCTTTTTGTTTTTAGGGCACATCCTGTTTCCTTTACGTTGCCGAACGTGTTTTATTATCAAAGATGGACCTCCCGGTTCGGTATAAGAAAACATCGCAAACAGGGATAGCATGGAAATTTTCTTCACAATACTCATCATGACCCTCGTGGTCTCACTATCGGGGGTAGTAACACGCGTTCTGCCCTTCCAGCTGCCACTTCCTCTCATGCAGATTGCCATCGGGGCACTGCTGGCGTGGCCCACCTTCGGACTTCACGTTGAGTTCGATCCTGAACTCTTCCTGGTACTGTTTATTCCACCGCTGCTGTTCGCCGACGGCTGGAAAACGCCGACCCGCGAATTTCTTGAGCACGGGCGAGAGATCCTCGGCCTCGCGCTGGCGCTGGTGCTGGTGACGGTGGTCGGGATTGGCTTCCTTATCTACTGGGCGGTGCCGGGTATTCCTCTCATACCAGCGTTCGCCCTGGCGGCGGTGCTGTCACCAACCGATGCCGTGGCGCTTTCCGGTATCGTGGGAGAAGGGCGAATTCCGAAGAAAATCATGGGTATTTTGCAGGGCGAAGCGTTGATGAACGACGCTTCCGGCCTGGTATCGTTGAAATTTGCGGTTGCCGTAGTGATGGGCACCATGGTGTTCACCATCGGCGGTGCGACGGTCGAGTTTTTCAAAGTGGCGATAGGCGGTATTTTCGCAGGCTTTGTGGTCAGCTGGTTGTACGGGCGCTCGCTGCGCTTCCTCAGCCGTTGGGGGGGAGATGAACCCGCCACTCAAATTGTTCTGCTGTTCCTGCTGCCGTTCGCGTCTTACCTGATTGCCGAACATATCGGTTTCTCCGGCATTCTGGCCGCGGTTGCTGCGGGGATGACCATCACTCGTTCCGGGGTGATGCGCACGGCACCGCTGGCGATGCGTCTGCGTGCGAACAGCACCTGGGCGATGCTGGAGTTCGTGTTTAACGGCATGGTGTTCCTGCTGTTGGGCCTGCAGTTGCCGGGCATTATGGAGTCTTCGCTGGTGGCCGCTGAGGCCGATCCTAACGTCGAAACCTGGATGCTGTTTGCCGATATCATCATCATCTATGTCGCGCTGATGCTGGTGCGCTTTGGCTGGCTGTGGACCATGCAGCGCTTCAGCCAGCGCTTCCTGAAGAAGAAGCCGATGGAGTTTGGCTCCTGGTCAACCCGTGAACTGCTGATTGCAACGTTTGCCGGGGTGCGTGGGGCGATTACGCTCGCCGGTGTGCTTTCCATCCCGCTGCTGCTGCCGAGCGGCGAGGTCTTCCCGGCGCGTTACGAACTGATTTTCCTTGCCGCAGGCGTGATCCTGTTCTCGCTGTTTGTTGGGGTGGTGATGCTGCCTATTCTGCTACAGCACATTGAGTCGGCTGACCATAGCCAGCAGCACAAGGAAGAGCGGCTGGCGCGGGCGGCGACGGCGGAAGTGGCGATTGTCGCTATTCAGAAGATGGAAGAGCGCCTGGCAACGGATACCGAGGAAAACATTGATAATCAGCTGCTCACCGAGGTGAGCTCGCGGGTGATTGGTAACCTGCGCCGACGCGCTGACGGGCGTAATGACGTTGAGACGTCGATGCAGGAAGAGAGCCTTGAGCGTCGCTTCCGCCTGGCGGCCCTGCGTTCCGAGCGCGGTGAGCTGTATCACCTGCGTGCCACCCGGCAGATTAGCAATGAGACGCTGCAAAAACTGCTGCACGATCTCGACCTGCTGGAAGCGCTGCTGATAGAAGATCAGTAATGCATGTTCCCCTCTCCCCCAGGAGAGGGGAAGTCAGGCTGCCGGGGTCCAGAACCCCTTGCAGCAGGTGAGCCACGCCTGCGCGCTATGCGACAGGTAAACGCCTTCCCGCCAGGTTAACCCCAGTTCCCAACGCAAATCACTCTCAAGCGGGATCCAGCGCAACGTGTTTTTATCCAGTCGTTCACAGATAGGCTGCGGCAGAATTGCGACGCCAACCCCTGCCTGTACCATGGCGGCCAGAAAGTCCCACTGTCCGCTGCGCACCGCAATACGCGGCTTGAGGTGATGGCGGTTGAACATTTGCATCAGCTGGCGGCTAAGAGAAAACTCTTCGTTGTAGATAAGCAGCGGATGGGCGGCCAGCAGCTCCGGCGAAACAGAATCAATCTTCATCCAGTCGCCGGTGCGCGGTACCAGCACGCACAACGGATGGTTGAAGAGCGGGAGCGTTGAAAGCCCGCTCTCTTCGTCTACCGGCAGGGCGGTGACGGCGATATCGAGCTCACCGTTGACCACCGCCTGCTGGACCGTTAAACCGCCGAATTCAGAGACCTTCAGCTCAATGCCCGGATAACGTTGGCGAAACAGGCTGATGGGCCCGGCCATCATCATCCCGACCATCGGTGGGATCCCGAGGCGTAACAGACCCTTATGCAGGTGATTAATATCGCTGAGCTCTGATTCCAGCTGGCGGAATTCGCCGAGAATAGCTAATCCCCGTTCGAAAACTACCCGTCCGGTATCGGTTAACAATAGTTTGCGTCCATCGCGAATGAGCAATGTGCAGTTCAGTTCATCTTCGAGATTTTTCAGCATCTTGCTGATGGTGGGCTGCGTGACGAACAGCTTCTCCGCCGCGCGGGTGAAACTCTGTTGACGGACCACTTCGACAAAATAGCGTAGCGTTCTTATGTCCATGACTATTCCCTGGAACTATACCTGTAATGATTTTAATTCATTTCAGTCATCGACGCGTGCTCTCTATACTGAGCATCTTCATTTTTTGCAGGAACTCCTTTCATGGCTGTGGCCTCAGGACGCATTGCGCCGCGGGTTTTACAACAACTCCAGGTGCCGGTACAGGTTGTGCTGTATGCCGGTTTATTTGTTTTTGCTGAGTATGTGGTGAGCTGGCTGCATCTTCCTCTGCCGCCTAACATGGTGGGGATGGTCATGCTGCTGGTGCTGATTGCCTGCCGGGTTATCCCGCTCAACTGGGTCAGGGCCGGGGCGCGATGGCTATTGGCTGAAATGCTGCTGTTTTTTGTGCCGGCAGTGGTGGCGGTGGTCAATTATGCGCAATTGCTGATGGTGGATGGCTGGCGTATTTTCCTGGTGATTGCATTAAGCACCTGTCTGGTACTGGCGGCGACGGCCTGGGTGGTGGATAAAGTGTACCGCTATGAGATGCGCAGGATGAGCCATGACTAATTTTCAACTGAGCGTGCTGTGCCTGGTTATCACCCTTGGGCTCTACTTTGCCAATAAACGACTGTACCGCCGCTTTCGCAAACTGCTGCTGATGCCGCTGGTGTTAACGCCCATCCTGCTGGTGCTGTTACTGGTGTTCGGCCACATCTCATACCAGAACTACATGGGCGAAGCCCATTGGCTGCTGTGGCTGCTGGGTCCCGCGACGATTGCTTTCGCGGTGCCGGTGTACGATAACCTGGCGCTGATTAAGCGCCACTGGATGTCGCTTTCTGCAGGCGTAGTGACGGCCACGCTGGTTGCCGTCACCAGCTCTGTCTGGCTGGCGCGCCTGTTCACGTTGCCGGAAGAGATCCAGCGTAGCCTGGCGGTGCGTTCGGTCACCACACCGTTTGCGCTCGCAGCGGCAAAACCGCTGGGCGGCCAGCCGGATCTGGTGGCGCTGTTCGTGGTGGTCACGGGGGTATTCGGCATGGCGATTGGCGACATGCTGTTTCTGCGAATGTCGATTCGCGAGGGCATGGCGAAAGGGGCCGGATTTGGCGCTGCTTCACACGGGGCAGGGACGGCACGCTCTTATGAACTTGGGCAACAGGAAGGCGTTGTGGCAAGTCTGGTGATGATGCTTTCTGGTGTGGTGACGGTGCTGGCAGCCCCCCTGGTTGGCTTGCTGATGTTCTGAAACCCCGGCCGTCTGGCCGGGGAGTCATGCGGTTAGTGCGCGCGGCCCTGCGCGATACCAATACCGGTTTGTGAACGAATAAACTGTGCGCGGAACTGCTCGCGTTCGCGAACGCCTTCCGCCGAGTTGTCGGTGGTGGAGAAGAACCAGATCCCGATAAAGGCAATGGCGATGGAGAACAGCGCCGGATACTCATAAGGGAAAATCGCTTTCTCGTGGCCAAGGATCTGCACCCAGATGGTCGGGCCAAGGATCATCAGCACTACGGCGGTGAGTAACCCCAGCCAGCCGCCAATCATCGCCCCACGGGTGGTCAGCTTCGACCAGTACATCGACAGCAGGATAATCGGGAAGTTACAGCTGGCGGCGATAGAGAACGCCAGACCTACCATGAAGGCAATGTTCTGTTTCTCAAACAAAATTCCCAACAAAATTGCGACCACGCCCAGGATCAGCACGGTGATTTTTGACACCTTCAGCTCCTGACGTTCGGTGGCATTTTTACGGAAAACGTTGGCGTACAGATCATGAGAAACCGCTGAGGCACCCGCGAGGGTTAAACCGGCAACCACAGCCAGAATAGTGGCAAAAGCTACCGCAGAGATAAAGCCGAGGAACAGGTTGCCGCCGACCGCATCCGCAAGGTGAACCGCCGCCATGTTGTTGCCGCCGATAAGTGCGCCTGCCGCATCTTTAAACGCCGGGTTAGCGCCAACCAGCATGATCGCGCCAAAGCCGATGATGAAGGTCAGGATGTAGAAGTACCCCATAAAGCCGGTGGCGTAGAATACGCTCTTACGTGCTTCACGGGCGTCGCTGACGGTGAAGAAGCGCATCAGAATATGCGGCAGGCCAGCGGTACCAAACATCAGGCCAAGCCCGAGTGACAGCGCGGAGATAGGGTCTTTCACCAGTCCGCCAGGGCTCATGATTGCTGCCCCTTTCGGGTGCACCGCCATCGCTTCAGCAAACAGATTATTGAAGCTGAATCCGACATGTTTCATCACCATAAAGGCCATGAAGCTTGCGCCAAACAGCAGCAGGACGGCTTTGATGATTTGTACCCAGGTGGTGGCAAGCATACCGCCAAACAGCACATACATCACCATCAGCACGCCAACCAGGACCACGGCAACGTGGTAGTTGAGGCCAAACAGCAGCTCAATCAGCTTACCAGCACCCACCATCTGGGCAATCAGGTACAGCGCGACGACCACCAGTGACCCGCAGGCGGCGAGCACACGAATTGGCCCCTGTTTCAGGCGATAAGAGGCGACATCGGCAAAGGTAAAGCGCCCGAGGTTGCGCAGACGTTCGGCAATCAGGAACAGGATGATTGGCCAGCCGACGAGGAAACCGAGGGAGTAGATAAGTCCGTCGTAGCCGGAGGTGTAAACCAGCGCAGAGATCCCAAGGAACGAGGCCGCAGACATAAAGTCACCGGCAATCGCCAGCCCGTTCTGGAAACCGGTAATGTTGCCGCCAGCGGTGTAGTAATCGCTACGTGAACGCACCCGGCGGGAAGCCCAGTAAGTGATGTAAAGCGTCAGTAAGACGAAGATCAGGAACATGATAATCGCCTGCCAGTTGGTCGGCTGGCGCTGCACCTCGCCGGTAATGGCGTCGGCAGCGTTTGCCGCAAAAGGCAGCGTGGCGGCAAGCGCCGTCAGGACTTTCTTCATGATGCTTTCACCTCGCGCAGAACCGCTTTATTAAGCCTGTCGAACTCGCCGTTGGCCCGCCAGACGTAGACACCGGTCAGGAGGAACGAAATAATAATTACCCCGATACCGATAGGGATCCCGCGCGTGACGCTGGTTCCTGCGTGTAGCGGAGTGCCGAGCCATCCGGGGGCGAAAGCAATCAGCAGAATAAAGCCGACGTAAATCACTAACATGATGAGCGACAAAATAGCGGCAAACCGTTGCCTTTTTTCCACAAGCTCCCTGAATTGCGCACTGTTTTCTATCTGCTGACAAATTTCTTCATTCATCACAGAGTCTCCAGAGGTAAGGTCGGGTGGGTTTGTTTTTATTTCCCTCTCCCGTTAGGGAGAGGGTTAGGGTGAGGGGGTTACGATGGCATGGTGATGGACTGCTTCTCTTCGAGCAGTTTTTCCACAACACCTGGATCGGCGAGCGTTGAAGTATCGCCGAGGTTACTGGTATCACCGGCGGCGATCTTGCGCAGAATACGGCGCATGATTTTGCCGGAGCGGGTTTTCGGCAGCGAATCGGTCCAGTGCAGCACGTCCGGCGTTGCCAGCGGGCCAATCTCTTTACGCACCCAGTTTCGCACTTCGGTATACAGCTCCGGAGTCGGTTCTTCGCCGTGGTTTAGCGTCACGTAGGCGTAAATTGCCTGACCTTTGATGTTGTGTGGAATACCGACCACGGCGGCTTCGGCAATTTTCGGATGCGATACCAGCGCAGATTCAATTTCGGCGGTACCCAGACGGTGACCAGACACGTTCAGCACGTCGTCCACGCGCCCGGTTATCCAGTAGTAGCCATCTTCATCACGACGCGCGCCGTCGCCGCTGAAGTACATGTTCTTGAAGGTCGAGAAGTAGGTTTGCTCGAAGCGCTCATGATCGCCAAACAGCGTACGCGCCTGACCCGGCCATGAGTCGGTGATCACCAGGTTACCCTCGGTAGCGCCTTCCAGCGGATGGCCTTCGTTATCAACCAGCGCAGGCTGCACGCCGAAGAACGGGCGGGTGGCCGAACCGGCTTTCAGTTCGATAGCGCCCGGCAGCGGGGTAATCATGAATCCACCGGTCTCGGTCTGCCACCAGGTATCCATCACCGGGCATTTTTCGTTACCGATTTTCTTCCAGTACCACTCCCACGCTTCCGGGTTAATCGGTTCCCCTACGGAGCCCAGAATGCGCAGCGATGAGCGGTTGGTGCCGGTAATGGCCTTATCGCCTTCGGCCATTAGGGCACGAATGGCGGTAGGGGCCGTGTAGAGAATGTTGACCTGATGCTTATCCACCACCTGACACATACGCGCCGGGGTCGGCCAGTTTGGCACGCCTTCAAACATCAGAGTAATAGCGCCGCAGGCCAGCGGCCCGTACAGCAGATAGCTGTGTCCGGTGACCCAGCCGACGTCGGCGGTACACCAGTACACTTCACCTGGATGGTAATCAAACACATATTTGAATGTGCTGGCCGCATAGACCAGGTACCCGCCGGTGGTATGCAGCACGCCTTTCGGTTTGCCGGTTGAGCCGGAGGTGTAGAGGATAAACAGCGGATCTTCGGCGTTCATTGCCACCGGTTCATGTTTATCGCTGGCGTTCGCCGTGAGATCGCTCCACCACAGATCGCGACCGTCTTTCCAGTCAATCTTGCCGCCGGTACGCTTCAGAACCACTACGTGCTCAACGCTCTTCACGTTAGGGTTTTTCAGCGCATCGTCGACGTTCTTTTTCAGCGGGATGTTGCGCCCGGCACGCACGCCTTCATCTGCGGTGATAACCAGACGTGAACTGGAATCAATGATTCGGCCAGCAACGGCTTCTGGTGAGAATCCGCCAAAGATAACCGAGTGAATGGCGCCGATACGGGCACAGGCCAGCATAGCGACCGCGGCTTCTGGCACCATTGGCATGTAGATAGCGACAACATCACCTTTTTTCACCCCCAGATCCAGCAGGACGTTGGCAAAACGGCATACATCGCGGTGCAATTCGCGATAGGTGATGTTTTTGCTCTGGGAGGCGTCATCGCCTTCCCAGATGATAGCGGTTTGATCGCCGCGCTCGGCCAGATGTCTGTCGAGGCAGTTGGCAGACAGGTTCAGCGTACCGTCTTCATACCATTTGATAGAGACATTGCCGGGGGCAAACGAGGTGTTCTTGACCTTTGTGTACGGGGTCATCCAGTCGAGGATCTTGCCCTGTTCACCCCAGAAGGTGTCAGGGTCGGTCACTGACTGCTGGTACTTCGCCTTGTACTGTTCCGGGTTAATCAGGCAGCTTTCCGCAATGTTTGCGGGAATAGAGTGTTTGTGTATTTGGCTCATGGCTTTTTTTCTCCTTTTAACTTGTTAATGATATGTCAAATAAAAGTTAACTACAGGAGCGCTGACAGCTTTGTTTACTATTTGGGCGACAGATCACGCATTACTGGAACTGTATGAATATTCGTCAAATGAATCTTTGAAGTGAAATAATTACTTATTTGAATTTATAGAAATAGTGAGTTTAAAAAGTTTTTTATAACAAATGCTTATGCAATCTAAATAGTAAAAACCAGCGATATTATGCGTAAAAGTAGATAAAAGCCCCATTCTGAAAGGCTTGCGCAGCATGCCATGCAAGTGGTACTGATACTGCGCGTGAAAAAACCTCACTAACAAACGCAACACAATTCATACCCCTTTCAGCAGATGCCATTCCTTCCTGGAATGACGTCTCTCATTGAGGAAGTCTGTAGTCATGAAAAAAACGAAAGTCAGCCTGGCCTGGCAAATTTTGCTGGCCCTGATTCTGGGGATCCTGCTCGGAAGCTACCTGCATTATCAAAGCGACAGCCGCGAATGGCTGATTGCTAATCTACTCTCTCCGGCAGGGGATATCTTCATCCACCTGATCAAAATGATTGTCGTGCCGATCGTGATTTCGACCCTGGTGGTCGGTATTGCTGGCGTCGGTGATGCAAAATCGCTGGGGCGCATTGGTGCCAAGACCATCATCTATTTTGAAATCATCACCACCGTTGCCATCATTCTGGGGATTACGCTGGCGAACGTGTTCCAGCCAGGCTCAGGTATTGATATGTCGCAGTTGGCGGTGGCGGATATTTCGAAGTATCAGAACACCACGGCGGAAGTTCAGAGCCACGCGCATGGCCTGATGGGGACTATCCTGTCTCTGGTGCCGACCAACATCGTTTCGTCGATGGCGAAAGGCGAAATGCTGCCGATCATCTTCTTCTCGGTGCTGTTTGGCCTTGGGCTGTCATCCTTGCCTGCAACCCATCGTGAACCGCTGGTAACCGTATTCCGCTCTATCTCCGAAACCATGTTCAAAGTGACTCACATGGTGATGCGCTATGCGCCGGTAGGGGTGTTTGCGCTGATTTCGGTGACGGTGGCGAACTTCGGTTTCGCCTCGCTGTGGCCGCTCGCCAAGCTGGTTATCCTGGTATATGTCGCCATCCTGTTCTTTGCGCTGGTGGTGCTGGGACTGGTAGCGAAAATGTGCGGGCTCAGCATCTGGATCCTCATCCGTATCCTGAAAGATGAACTGATTCTGGCCTACTCAACGGCGAGTTCCGAAAGCGTGCTGCCGCGTATTATTGAGAAGATGGAAGCCTATGGTGCGCCGGCGTCGATCACCAGCTTCGTGGTGCCGACCGGTTACTCCTTCAACCTGGATGGTTCGACGCTGTATCAGAGTATTGCGGCAATCTTTATCGCTCAGCTGTACGGCATTGAGCTGTCGCTCGGCCAGGAAATTATCCTCGTGCTGACGCTGATGGTGACCTCTAAAGGGATTGCTGGCGTACCGGGTGTTTCCTTCGTGGTGCTGCTGGCGACGCTTGGGAGCGTGGGTATTCCGCTGGAAGGCCTGGCATTTATCGCCGGTGTCGACCGTATCCTCGACATGGCGCGTACCGCATTGAACGTGGTCGGTAATGCGCTGGCGGTGCTGGTTATCGCGAAGTGGGAACACAAATTTGACCGTAAAAAAGCGCTGGCGTATGAGCGTGAAGTATTAGGTCATTTTGATAAGAAGGCGAATCCGTAACGCCGAAGCCGGGTGTGCTTAACACACACCCGGCTTTATTTTTGCTGAGTGCTTACTCGTTGCTGAGTCTGTCAAACTCTTCGCACCCGGTATCAAACCCCTCCATACAGCTCAGGTTCAGCCACTGCAGTGCCTTCTGTTTGTTCTGACTGATAAAGCCTTTGTCACCCTGCAGGAACATCATTCCCGCCCAGTATTCGGCATAACCCGTTCTGGAAAGCACAGAGCTGCGTTTAAAATAGAAAGTCGCTTTCTCCTCGTCTTCCGGGATCGTATCGCCGTTGGCGTAGATAAGACCAAGCAGCATCTGGGCATCTACCGCGGCATCGCTTTCCACGTCTTCGGCAACACTTTCCAGCAACGCAATGGCTCGTGGGTAATCCGGCGTTCCGGCCTGATGGTTGACCAGCGTCCTTGCGAGCACGACGTCACCGACCTTACTGCCCGCACGGCTGGCCTGTTCCGCCAGCGACTTTGCTTCACGGTAATCGCTGCGCAGCGCCATCTGCGCGAGCAGGGCGACGGCGTCAGCGCTGCCGTTTTGTGCTGCTTTTTCAGCCCAGTAATGGGCTTTTTCTTCGTTGCCTGAGCTGAACCAGGTATCGGCCAGCAGATACTGGGCGCGGCTGTCTCCGGCTTCTGCCTGCTGTTCGAACTGGCTACCAATGCTGTCTGCGTAAGTCGGTAAAGTAAATAAAAGAAGTAATAATGAGAAATATTTCATTTTTGGTTTTCGTCAATGTACCTGTGGCGCAGTATAAAGGGGCGGCAGAAAAAATAAAATGGGCGCGTTAAGACCTCTGACTCCCTGCAAGCCAGGCGGGTTTCCCCGCCTGATGGGCTAGCCGTTCTGACAAGCTAATTTAGCCGCCACCTCCTGATGTCCACTCCTTATTCTTAATTCGCAAAGCTTCCCACGATTAATTAAGGTGAATATCAGAACCGTCAGGCATACAATTAAAAGAATACCTAACAAATATTTAAATGGCGTCATGCCTTTTACTCCTTGCGTTACGTGAAGTAAGAGGCTACCCTCATCCTGCTAGGGATTTTGTTGAGGGTAGCCTCGGGTTAATGGAAACATTGCCCGAGGCTTATTACTTTCTGTCCCTCACCAATGCTCAAGACAGAAAGCCTTAAGCACCCGGCAGAAATAGTATCTTTATTTTTATCAAAGAGAAGATGTAATTTATTTTATGATAAATTACATAAAATATGGAATGGTGCTCGCAGAAATTAAAATATAAAAGAGGTGAATAATCCCACCTCTTTTATTTACTTCAATGATAAATATATTATCCCATCGCGCTGGCGCGCAGGCGGGATTTCAATTTAGTATATTCATCAATCACATATTGCTCGGCGGCGCGCTGATCGGCGATCGGCTCGACGCGGACGGCGCAATACTTATACTCCGGCGTTTTGGTAATTGGGCTCAGGTTCTCCGTTACCAGTTCGTTACATGCGCCAATCCACCACTGATAGGTCATGTAAACCGCGCCTTTGTTCGGACGATCGCTAACCTGAGCGCGGGTAATCACCCTACCTTTACGCGAGTTCACCCACACCAGTGACTCATCCGCAATACCCAGTCTGGCGGCATCAGCGGTGTTAATCTGAGCGTAGCCAGGCTCATCGGCAAGTGCTGCGAGTGCCGCGCAGTTCCCGGTCATTGAACGACAAGAGTAGTGGCCAACTTCACGCACCGTAGAGAGCACCATCGGATACTCATCCGTGAGCTTGTCGATAGGTGCCACCCAGTCGCAGGTGAAGAATTTCGCGAGCCCGTTATCGGTATCAAACTTCTCTTCAAACAGGTAGCTGGTACCCTGATCGGCGTCAGACTCATCGGTGCATGGCCACTGGATGTAGCCAAGCTCTCCCATTTTCTCGTACGTCGCTCCGTAGAAACTCGGGCACAGATGCCGCAACTCATCCCAGATTTCCTGAGTGTTGTTGTAGTGCATCGGGTAACCCATGCGGGTGGCTATCTCACTGATGATTTGCCAGTCCGTTTTCAGATCCCACTGCGGCTCTACGGCTTTGAAGAAGCGCTGGAAACCGCGATCGGCTGCGGTATAAACGCCCTCATGCTCGCCCCAGGAGGTGGATGGCAGAATAACGTCGGCCGCCGCTGCGGTTTTCGTCATAAAGATATCCTGGACAATAACCAGCTCGAGATCTTCAAACCCTTTACGCACGGCAGAAAGCTCTGCATCCGTCTGCAGCGGATCTTCGCCCATGATATAGGCTGCACGCACTTCGCCATGCGCCGCACGGTGCGGCAGCTCGCTGATGCGATAACCGGTGTGGGCCGGTAAGCTTTCCACACCCCAGGCTTTGGCGAATTTCTCGCGGTTTTTTTCTTCTTTGACGTACTGATAACCCGGATAGGTATCCGGCAACGCGCCCATATCACAGGCACCCTGAACGTTGTTCTGCCCACGCACCGGGTTTACCCCGACGCTTGGTTTGCCGAGATTACCGGTCAGGATAGCGAGGCTCGTCAGTGAACGAACGGTTTCAACACCCTGGTAGAACTGGGTAACGCCCATGCCCCACAGAATGGCAGCCGATTTCGCCGAAGCGTACATGCGCGCGCACTGGCGAATTTCCTGTGCGCTAACGCCGGTGATGGCTTCAACGGATTCTGGCGTATAGCCTTCGACAATCTTGCGATACTCTTCAAAACCCTCCGCCCGTGAGGCGATAAAGGCTTTATCGTGCAGGTTCTCCTCGATGATGACATGCCCAAGAGCGTTTAACAGCGCGATGTTCGAACCGTTTTTGAGCGCAATGTGCATATCGGCGATGCGCGCAGTTTCAATTTTGCGTGGATCGCAGACGATAATCTTCGCCCCATTGCGTTTGGCGTTAATCACGTGATTCGCCACAATAGGGTGTGAATCTGCCGGGTTGTACCCGAAGATAAACACGAGATCGGTATTATCAATCTCTGTGATGGCATTACTCATGGCGCCATTACCGACCGACTGGTGCAGACCTGCAACCGAAGGGCCGTGTCAGACGCGAGCGCAGCAGTCGACGTTATTCGTACCAATAACGGCGCGCGCAAATTTTTGCATCACATAGTTGGTTTCGTTACCCGTTCCGCGTGAAGAGCCTGTCGTCTGAATCGAATCCGGGCCATATTTTTCTTTGATGGCGCTCAGGCGGCTGGCGACATAATCCAGCGCTTCGTTCCAGGAGACGGACTCCAGTTTGCCGCCACGCTCGCGGCGAATCATCGGGGTTTTCAGACGGGGGGTGAGGATCTGCGTATCGTTGATGAAATCCCAACCGTAGTAGCCTTTCAGGCACAACGTCCCCTGGTTGGTTTTCCCTTGCGCAGCCTCAGCCTTGACGATTTTGCCGTTGTCGACCACCAGGTTGATTTTGCATCCTGAGGCGCAATACGGGCAAACCGTGACGACTTTTTTCATCGGTCTCGCTCCAGTTAATCAATTCTTGCTCACCACTGAGTTATGCATCTTCTATGCCATAGTTAAATTATGGGCATTTCATGATCTTGCGCAGACCTGGCGGATAATTGACTGACGAAAAGGAGACCATCGTCAGATTTGACGTGTCGAACGGCAGAGAAAGGAGGTTCTCACAATGATAATATCAATTGATAAAGTGATAATGGCGCCCCCGGCATATTTGAGATTCGTCCACTACCCGCCGAATTCCGCCTTGATTACCGTAACGCCAGCTCCCTGATGAGATGGGTTTTATGAAACGTTACGCTTGCGCTTTACTCTTCTGCACCATGTCACTGACAAGCTCGCTTGCTCAGGCGGACCTCATTGATGATGCCATCAGCAATATTCAGCAGGCGGTGAACGATGCCTATAACCCGGGGAGCGACCGTTCATACAATGACGACGACGGGCGCTATGACAACAGCCGTCAGCAGCGTGACGATCGCAGTCGACAGTACGACGATCGCAGTCGGCAACTCGAAGATCGTCGCCGCCAGCTCGATGAACGCCAGCGTCAGTTAGATCAGGATCGGCGGCAGCTTGAGGACGATCGCCGCAGGCTCGACGACGAGTACGATCGCTAGTCCAGCACGATCTCCATGCCGTCATAACCCGCTTCGATCCCCGGAGGCAGAGGATTGTGCATCATCCAGACGTCAAGCTGGTGACTGATGTGCGTCAGCACCACTCGCGGGCAGCCCAGACTCTCGTTTATTGCCAGTACCGCGTTGAGATCGTTATGGTTACGCGGCGTTTCGGCCTTCGGCGGGTGATTACAGTCGATGATGATAATATCTGGCGCGTTGTTGCGTAAAAACGTCAGCGTTTTATCGGGAAGTCCGGCGGTATCAGCAAGCCATGCCGCGCGGCTGCGTGCGGTCTCCAGCAAATAGCCAAAACAGAGCTTTGAGTGATTAAGCGGTAGCGGCGTTACGCGCAGTCCCTGGAGTTCGAACATCACGAAAGGCGCAAGGGTATGGCTGAAATCGAGAAGCCCCGGGTGTTTGAAAAGGTCATCACAGCCCTGTTCGTCCGGCGGGCCATACACCGGAATTTTTGCGCCAACGCCCCAGCGCAGGGGAAACAGCCCCTGCACGTGATCCATATGATAATGCGTGAGCAAAAACTGCCGAAAACTGCCCGCGGGCCAGCTATCCATGATGTCCGGTAGACCGGCGTCGAGCAGGGTCACCGCGCCGTTGTAACGTACCATTGCGCTGCAGGGGCGGCGGCGAAAACGGGGATGCCTGCGGGCGCGGTGGCAGGCTGCGCAGTCGCAGCCGAACGCCGGAACCAGCTGCGCACCGCCGGAGCCGCTTAACTGGATGGTGAGGCTCATTACCCCTCCTGTAGGGTCTTTTTAAAGCGATAATGGCTCTGCAGGTAACCTTCACGCAGATAAAATCGATGCGCCTCGGTACGTCCTTTGCCGCTGGAAAGCTCCATACCTTCCGCGCCGTGAGCTTGCGCCTCGGCTTCTGCCCAGTGCAGCAGCCGTTGGCCGATATTCAGACCACGTTGCTTCGGCAAAACCACCAGTTCCTGGATCTCGCCAATCCAGTGGCTGTGATGGAGCTGAAACTGTAGCTGCATGCCGATAAGACCCACCACCTCACTATCGACCTCAGCCACCTGATAGTGCAGGGTCGGGTTGAGCAGATTCGCCGCAAATCCTGCCGCAAAGGCGTCGCGTGGGTACTGCACCTGTTTGAGCTCGCTTATCAGGTGATACACGGCAGGGGTATCTTCCGGGGTGGCTGGACGCAGTTTACAAACAGGCATGAGGGCTCTCTTTTGACAACACAGGCTGACGGATCAGCGCCAGAAAAGTATCTACTGACTGTATCAGACTTCCGTCGTTATTCAGCGTATGACAACCTTCGGGCTGGTAACGTGCTGCGCGTGCCAGTCGCTGGGTGATTTCCGTCTGTGTCTCACGGCCGCGCGTTTCAAGGCGCTGGCGGAGGATCTCTGGCGTCACCTGCAGACACACCGGCAGTAGCGAGGCACCATAACGCGCTTTCGCCTGCGGCAAATGTGCTCGTGACCCGTTGACCACCACGTCGAAACCCGCGTGTAGCCAGACGTCCACCTCTACGCCGACGCCGTAGTAAAAGCCGTTGGCGTGCCAGCTCAGGGCGAATAGCTGCTGCGCGGCACGGGTGAAGAACTCCTGCTCGCTAAGGGCGACATGGTTCTCGCTCCCGGCGTTCCACGGGCGGGTAATGTAGCGATGAGCCACCAGAATGCGCGGATGTTCAAAGACGCGCAGCGCCTCCAGCAGGCTGTCTTTTCCGGAACCGGAGGCCCCGACTAACCACACCAGCTTTCCCGTCATCAGAATACCCTCCGGCCCTGACGCCAGACATGGTCGATATGAATATGTTCGCCTTTGCGATGAGCCAGCACCAGATCCGCGCGCTTACCTTCGGCAATTACGCCGCGGTCGTGCAGATTCAGCGCCCGCGCCGGGTTTTTTGTCACAAGATGAATCGCCTGCGGCAGGGTGAAGGTGTTGCGTTCGTCGTCCGCGACCCGGAATGCCGCATCGAGCAGGCTCGCCGGGTAGTAATCGGAGGAGAGAATATCCAGCAGACCAACTGCCGCCAGTGAGCTTGCTGCCACATTTCCGGAGTGGGAGCCGCCGCGAACGATGTTTGGTGCGCCCATCAGTACGTTCATACCGTGCAGGCGTGATGACTCAGCGGCAGCAAACGTGGTAGGAAACTCGGCGATCACGCTGCCAAGCTGATGTGATTCGACGACATGTTCGTGAGTGGCATCATCATGGCTCGCCAGCGCAATGTTACGCGCCCGGCAGTGGGCAGCAATGGCCATACGGTTGGGCTGCGACCACTGTGCGGCGAGCTGGAGCTGCTCTTCTTCGTAGCGCGCCATCTCATCGTCGCTGAGGGAGTATTTGCCCTGGTAATATTCACGATACTTCTCGATATTGGCGAACTGACGCTGACCCGGGGAGTGATCCATCAGGGATACCAGCGAAACCGGCTCGCGGCCTACCAATTTTTCAAACAGCGGAAGCGTGGTGTGATGCGGTAATTCGCAGCGCAAATGCAAGCGATGTTCGGCGCGGTTTAAGCCGCGTTTTTGCGTCTCTTCGACGGCGTTAATCATCTTTTCCAGATTTTCCAGCCGATCGCCGCCGTCACGGACGTCGCCAATAGCAACGGCGTCCAGTACGGTGGTGATGCCGCTCGCCACCATCAGCGCATCGTGGCTGCTCATGGCGGAATGCGCCGGCCAGTCCACCTTTGGCCGTGGGGTAAAGAATTTATCCAGGTTATCGGTATGCAGTTCGATAAGCCCCGGCAGCAGCCAGCCGCCTTCGCCATCCATCGCTTCCGGCTGGCGGCTCTGGCTTTCGGCAAAGGCGCGGATCACGCCATCGGCGATCTCGAGCGAACCGGCCACCACTTCATCGTCGAGTACCAGTTTTACATTATTGATAATCATGGTGTTGTTCCCATCGGGTGGAGACGATCGGCCACGCGGTTTCGTACGGTTTCATCGTGGAAAATACCCACGATTGCCGCCCCGCGTGATTTTGCTTCGTCGATAAGCCCAACGACGGCGGCACTGTTTTTTTCATCCAGCGAGGCGGTCGGTTCATCGAGCAGCAGAATGGGGTACTCCACGATGAACCCGCGGGCGATATTCACTCGCTGTTGTTCACCGCCGGAGAAGGTTGACGGTGCCAGGTGCCACAGGCGTTCCGGCACGTTGAGGCGCGTCAGCAGGCTGGCAGCCCGAGCGGCGCAGGTATCACGCGGCACGCCGAGACTGAGCAGCGGTTGCATCACCACGTCGAGGGCCGAAATACGGGGGATCACCCGTAAGAACTGACTCACCCAGCCGATGGTGGATTTACGCACTTCTACGACTTTTCGTGCCGGGGCGCTGACCAGGTCTACCCACTCGTCGCCGTGTTTGATGTGAATATGCCCTTCGTCGGGCGAATAGTTGGCGTACAGCGAGCGCAGCAGGGTTGATTTCCCGCTGCCGGAGTGGCCGTGCAGTACCACGCATTCGCCCGCGTTAACGGCGAGCGACGTGTTATCAAGTACCGGCAAGCGAATGCCGTTTTGCTGGTGGAGTACAAAGGTCTTACTCACGTTTTCTACGCGGATCATGTTGGCCTCTTAATTCTGCAATACCGATGACACCAGCAGCTGGGTATAGGGATGATGCGGATCGTCGAGCACGCGGTCGGTTAATCCACTTTCCACCACCTGGCCCTCTTTCATCACCATCAGGCGGTCAGCCAGCAGACGGGCGACGCCAAGATCGTGGGTGACAATCACCACCGCCAGGTTCAGTTCGCTAACCAGCCCGCGCAGCAGGTCCAGCAGGCGAGCCTGTACCGAGACATCAAGACCGCCGGTTGGCTCGTCCATAAAAACCAGTTTCGGCTGGGTGACGAGGTTACGGGCTATCTGCAAACGCTGTTGCATCCCGCCAGAGAAGGTGGTGGGCAGGTCATCGATGCGTGAAGCAGGGATCTCGACATCTTCCAGCCACTGCTGTGCGGTGGCGCGAATGTTGCCGTAGTGGCGCGCCCCGGTGGCCATCAGTCTTTCGCCGATATTTCCTCCGGCTGAGACCTGACGGCGCAGCCCGTCCAGCGGGTGCTGATGCACTACACCCCATTCGGTACGCAGCAGACGGCGGCGCTCTGCTTCGCTCATGGCGTATAAAGACTGCGCCTGGTACACCACCTCACCCTGCTGCGGTGCAAGACGGGCGGAAATCGATTTCAGCAACGTGGTTTTCCCTGAGCCGGATTCACCGACGATCCCCAGCACTTCGCCCGGCCACAGTTCGAACGAGACGTCGCTGAAGCCTTTACCCGGGGCGTAAAGATGGGTCAGATGATTCACGGAAAGCAGCGGTTGAGTCATTGGTCTAACGCCTCGCGTTGTTGGCGGCAGTAGTCGGTGTCGGAGCAGACAAACATCCGTTTGCCGCTGTCATCCAGCACCACTTCATCGAGATAGCTGTGGCGTGAGCCGCAGATGGCGCAGGGCTCGTCCCAGGTCTGAACGCTGAAGGGGTGGTCATCGAAATCGAGGCTCTCCACGCGGGTAAACGGCGGCACCGCGTAAATACGCTTCTCGCGCCCGGCGCCAAACAGCTGCAGGGCGGGCATCATATCCATCTTCGGGTTATCAAATTTCGGGATGGGCGAAGGATCCATAACGTAGCGATCGTTCACCTTTACCGGATAGGCGTAGGTGGTAGCGATATGGCCGAAGCGGGCGATGTCTTCGTACAGCTTCACCTGCATTACGCCGTACTCTTCCAGCGCATGCATCGTGCGGGTTTCGGTTTCGCGCGGTTCGATAAAGCGCAGCGGCTCCGGAATGGGCACCTGGTAGATAAGGATCTGATCTTCCGTCAGCGGCGTTTCCGGGATCCGGTGACGGGTCTGAACGATCGTCGCGTCTTCCGTGCGTTCAGTGGTATTCACCCCGGTCACGCGGGTGAAGAACTGGCGGATCGAGACGGCGTTTGTCGTGTCGTCTGCGCCCTGATCGATAACCTTCAGCACATCATGTTCGCCGATCACGCTGGCGGTAAGCTGGATCCCACCGGTGCCCCAGCCGTAGGGCATCGGCATTTCGCGTCCGCCGAACGGAACCTGATAACCGGGGATCGCCACCGCTTTGAGAATGGCGCGGCGAATCATACGTTTGGTTTGCTCATCAAGATAAGCAAAGTTGTAGCCCGTCAGCGGATTAGCCACGACGATCCTCCCGTTGCAGACGTTTCAGCAGTTCCAGTTCAGCCTGGAAATCCACGTAGTGCGGAAGCTTGAGGTGCGAGACAAACCCGGCGGCTTCCACGTTATCGGCATGTGCGAGCACAAACTCTTCGTCCTGCGCCGGGCCGGTGAGGTACTCATCGTAGTCCGGCGCCTGCAGCGAGCGGTCAACCAGCGCCATCGCCATGGCTTTTCGCTCGCTCATGCCGAAGGTGAGGCCGTAGCCGCGGGTGAAGTGCGGTGGCTCCGCTTCAGGGGCAACAAAACCGTTGACCATTTCACACTCGGTCATGAGCAATTCGCCGACGTTCACCGCAAAACCCAGCTCTTCCGGCACAATCTCCACCTCGATATAACCACTGCGGATCTCAGCGGCAAACGGATGATTGCGGCCATAGCCGCGCTGGGTGGAGTAGGCAAGTGCCAGCAGGTAGCCTTCGTCACCGCGCATCAGCTGCTGCAGCCTGGAGGCGCGTGAACAGGGATACACCGGCGGTGTACGGGTGATGTCATCCGGTACAGCGCCGCTGTCGGTTTCCTTTTTCGCGAGCCCCTGCTGCGCCAGCAGGCTGAATACGTGCGGGGCAGACTCTTGTTCCGGGGAGACCGGGGCCGGGGCGGGCGTTTCACCGTTAGCCAGCAGGGTAAAATCGAGCAGGCGATGGGTGTAGTCGTAGGTTGGTCCGAGCAGCTGGCCGCCGGGAATATCTTTATAGACGGCGGAGATGCGGCGTTCGAGGCGCATCTCCGCGCTGTTTAACGGCTCGCTGACCGCCAGTTTCGCAAGCGTCGTGCGGTAGGCACGCAGTAAAAAGATCGCCTCTACGTTATCGCCACTGGCCTGTTTCAGCGCCAGCGCCGCCAGCTCGCGATCGGCGATACCGCCTTCGGTCATCACCCGGTCGACGGCGAGATTCAGCTGCTGCTCTATCTGCGCGACCGTAAGCTCCGCAATGGCGTCATCTCCACGGCGTCGTTGTTCCTGTAAGAGATGGGCGGCGGCAATTGCCTTCTCGCCCCCTTTGACGGCGACATACATCAGCACACCTCAACATGGGTAGTCCGCGGGATAGCCAGCAGGCGCTCGCCGCAGGTGAGGATCAGATCCACACCGAGCGGGAAGGGGTGCGGGCGTTCGGTCAGTTCGTGAAGCAGGCATTCGGGCAGCTGCGGGGCAATCATGCGTTCTTCGGCAATACCGGCACCGGTGAGGCGCAGCATGCGTCCACCGCTGAGCGCCGGGATCTGCACTATCAGCGTGGCGCTGGTTTCCGGGGCGACGGCGCTGCCGCTGCAAAGTGCGTCCAGCTGCTCGGCGCTGAGGCTACCGTCGGCGACGGCGAACACCGCCTGCTGCGGTTGGCTCACCAGCGGTGCGTTGGTGTGAAAACGGAGGTTCTGACCCGCGATATCGTTGCTCATAGCGGCAGAGAGCCACACCGGCGTGTCGTTATCGGCAAGGGTTAACAGGACGCTGGTGGTGGCCAGATTGAGCGGCTGCCAGCCATGTTTGAGCTGATGCAGCGAGACAATCACGCCGGGTTCGCTCATCGCTTTCAGCAGGCGACGAAAACTGTGTTGGGCATCCTGCACCGGAAGGACAAAAGCGGTTTGTAGGGTCATGCGTTATCTCCGCGAACCAGAGTAAAGAAGTCGACCCGGCTGGCGTTAACCTCGGCACGGCGAGCGGCAATCAGCGCGTCGCGTTGCGCTTCCAGCGGGCAAATAAGGGTTTCCATCAGGGTCTGAAAATGGTGCGGTGCCTGGAGCAGTGCATCGATGACCGCACAGCGTTCGGCGTGGGGTTTATCGCGCCCAAGCACCCAGCTATAGCCGAGCGTGCCGTCGTTAAGGCGTACCACCGCGCGGGTCAGGGTTGCGTCACCGGCAAAAAAACGATCGCCGGTGCCGCCCATGCGCGCCTGTAGCTGGACTAACCCCGTTTCTGCCGGACGAATGAGGGAATATTCCGGTGCCAGTTTCAGGGACTGCATTCGGCTCTCAAGCACTGCAGGCTCGCTGTGGGCGAGGGCGGAGAGCCAGCGCTGACGGGTTTCGGTGTTGATTTTCATTCAGTGCTCCATGGTGAATTCAATCATGTCCGCGCGGGTCAGGCTGACGGAGTACTCCGCCGCGCTCTCCTCGCCATCACGATGGTTCAGGGTGCGCACGCACAGCAGCGGCGCCATGTTAGGAATTTCCAGCACCCGGCTCTCTTTGGCCTGCGCACGGCGGGCGCTGATGCGTGTCTGGGTACGAGTGAGCGAGACGCCGAGGCGTTCACGCAGAAAATCATGCAGCGAACCGTGGCTAAAATTCTGTAACTCCGGCCAGAAGCGCATATCGGCAAAGTAGTGATCGATAAGGCACAGTGCGATACCGTTCACCCGGCGTAGCGTACGTAGATGAATGATGTTGGCGCCTTCCTCCACGCCCAGCGCCTCCGCCACATGGCTCGACGCCGGGCGCAGTACCGAGAGCAGCTTTTCGCTGGTAGGGTGACTGCCCTGATCGAGCAGGTTCTGGCTGAAGCGAGCCTGAGCATTAAGCGGATAATCAAACGGGCGCATCAGCACCAGCACGCCAACGCCCTGGCGGCGCTGTACCCAGCCTTTTTCCACCAGCTGATCGATAGCGCGCCGCAGGGTATGGCGGTTGACGGCAAAGCGCGCCGCGAGCTGATGTTCAGCGGGCAACCAGTCGCCGCAGCGGTAGTGGCTCTGCAGCTCCTGCTCGAGCCTGGCGGCAATTTCCTGGTAGCGGGTCGGATAACTGGTCGGATGTCTGGACAAGTGCATAGCCATCAAAGCCTCGTTAATCAGATGAAGTGCTTACGCAGACGTTGGGAAAGAAAGTCCAGCAGGCTGACGGTGATGATGATGACCACCATCAGGGCGCAGGTTTGCGGGAACTGGAAGCCACGGATCGCCTCCCACAGCGTCACCCCGATACCCCCCGCGCCGACCATGCCGACGACGGTGGCGGAGCGCACGTTGGATTCAAAGCGGTACAGCGAGTAGGAGATAAGCAACGGCATCACCTGCGGCAACACGCCGTAGAGGATCTCTTCAATTTTGTTGGCGCCGGTGGCGCGGATGCCTTCAACCGGCCCGGGCTCGATAGCTTCCACCGCCTCGGAGAGCAGTTTCGACAGCACGCCGGTGGTGTGAATGAACAGGGCCAGAACTCCGGCAAATGGGCCAAGCCCTACCGCCACGACGAACAGCATGGCGAAAACCATTTCGTTGATGGCGCGACAGGCGTCCATCAGGCGACGCATCGGCTGGTAGATCCACCATGGCACCAGGTTGTCGGCACACATCAGGCCAAACGGAATTGACAGAACGACGGCAAGCGCCGTCCCCCAGACGGCAATCTGCAGCGTGACTGCCATTTCGCTGAGATAGTACTGCCACTGGCTGAAATCAGGAGGAAAGAAATCGGCGGCGAAGGTGACCATGTTGCCGGAGTCTTTGAACAAGGTCAGCGGCGCCATTTCTGCGCCCTGCCAGGAGACAATCAGTACTGCCAGCAGAACGGCCCAGCACACCTGCGAGAACCAACTGCGTTTAGGGGGAGGAACGGTGATGGTTTGCATGTTGCTTCCTTAATCTTTTCTTCCTCTCCCCGTGGGAGAGGGCATCAGCGTGTGCATATCCCCCTCTCCCTCAGGGGAGAGGGGGATAAAATCATTGCACCGCTTTATTCACCGAGCTCATGGCACCCAGCGCGGCGGTCAGGCGATCGAGGTCGTCCAGCTGCGCCTGAAGCGTTGACACCTGGCTGGTTTTCTCCTGCTCGTTCAGACCTTTGTTGTCCTTCACGCCCTGCATCTGTTTAAACAGCGCCAGCTGGCGAATCGGCACCAGCTGCAGGTCGCTTGATGGACGGAATGGGGCCCATCCCAGGCGAGCGAGAACTTCTTTCTGCTCCGGCGTTTTGCCGTAGTTCATGAAGAAGTCGTACACCTTGTCCTTGGTGGTTTCGGAGAGGTTTTTACGCCACACGATCGGGTCGCCCGGGATCAGCGGTGACTTCCAGATAACCTTCAGTTCTTTCAGCTTGTCTGGTGCAGAAGTCTTCAGTTTGTCGAGGTTTTCGGTGTTGTTGGTCGCCACATCCACCTGTTTGTTAGCCACCGCAAGGGCGTTGGTTTCGTGGTTGGCGTTAACGGTGCGTTTGAATTCAGTCGGGGAGGCGTTGTTTTTCGCGAAGACGTAATAACCGGGAACGAGGAAACCAGAGGTGGAGTTCGGATCGCCGTTACCGAAGGTCAGCTCTTTGCGCTTCGCCAGCAGATCGTTCAGGTTATTGATGGGGCTGTCTTTATTGACGATAAGCACGCTCCAGTAGCCCGGAGAACCGTCAGCCGCCACCGTCTGTGCGAAGACCTGGCCGTTGGCGCGATCGACGGCTTCCATTGCCGACAGGTTGCCGTACCAGGCGATGTCGACTTTGTTAAAACGCATCCCCTGGATGATGCCGGCGTAGTCTGGTGCGAAGAAGGCGTTAACCTTCATGCCGAGGGACTTCTCCATATCCTTCAGGAACGGGTCCCACTGTGGTTTGAGGTTCTGCTGTGATTCTGTCGAAATAATGCCAAAATTCAGCGACTTTTCCTGCTCGTCCGCGTGGGCCGGGCTTAACAGAGTGCTGATGCTGAACATGCTGGTGAACGCCAGCGCGGCAACCGTCTTATAACTCATTTCCAGTCCTCGGTATGGGTAACGTCATTAAGCGGCCTGTGCGTTCTCATCGACGCGGTTCAGGCTGCGATAGAGATGGTCGAATCTTTCGTTATCAAACAACTGGCTACTGCCGTCATAGAACACGTGACCCTGACGCAGGGCGACGATGCGCTCGCAGTAGCGCAGGGCGTAATCCACCTGGTGCAGAGTGACGACGACCGTGATGCCGTCTTTCTGATTAATATCGCGCAGGGTGTCCATCACGATGCGCGCCGATTCCGGGTCAAGCGAGGCGATAGGCTCGTCGGCAAGAATGACTTTGGCCTGCTGCATCAGGGCGCGGGCAATCGCCACTCGCTGCTGTTGCCCACCGGACAGGGTGGACACACGCTGATGAGCCATATGCGCCATGCCAACGCGGGTTAAAGCTTGCAGGGCTTGCTGTTTTTGCGCGGTACTGAACCAGTTGAAGCAGGTGCGCCAGAACGGCGTGCTACCGAGCGCGCCAATCAGCACGTTTTCAAGCACGCTTAGTCGGTTCACCAGATTGAACTGCTGGAAGATGCAGCCGGTGTGAGCACGGCTTTTGCGGATATCGCGTGCCAGGCGGCCCGCTTTCTGTACCGTACGGCCGAGCAGCTCAACGTGGCTGTCCGGGGTCTTATCACCGACGATAAGGCCACTTAAGTGGCGTAAGAGGGTGGATTTGCCAGAGCCAGATGGCCCAAGCAGAGCGACCATCTCACCGGAATTTATTGTGAGATCAACGCGGTGAAGCGCCTGATGCTGCTGGAAAGTCTTACTCAGTTTCTCAACACGAATCATCGTTTGCATGATGCGGCCTCCATAAAAAGTGGCCCCATCCTGGCGGATTAGTGTGACATTTTGGTTAAGTGATGGTTACTGAGAGATGAAGAGTTCACGAGGCTAAGTGACGGGCCACGTTCGGGCCCGTCCGGACAGGGTTACTGCGCTTTTACGGCATTGACCAGCCACGGCACGCCGAATTTATCGGTGACGGTCCCAAAACCCTCCGCCCAGAAGGTTTCCTGCCAGGCCATCCCGATTTTTCCGCCTTCCGCCAGCGCATCGAACCAGGCTTTGCCAACGTTCACGTTCGGCGGATCCAGCGCGAGGGTAAAGCCGGAATATTGCAGATTTTCACGCTGCATTCCGTCACTCATCATGATACTGCTCTCGGCAATACGCAGGTTAGCGTGAGCGATATCAGTGTCTGAGAACTGCATGTTAGAGGCACAGCCTTCATCGCTGTTCTGATCGTTTTTCGGCATTTCGCCGAAGGTAATTTTGTAGAGGAGTTCTGCACCCAGCGCTTTTTGATAAAAGGCGATGGCATCGGCGCAGTTGCCAGGGAATGAGACGTAGGGACTTAACGGCATAATCGTTACCTCAGAAAAGGGAAACCCGTTAAGTGTAGTTCGATTTTTGTACAGATCACAGGAGGGATAAACGAAGTGCATCGGGGAACATACCCGGCAGCGCTGGGCTTACCGGGCATACCTAACAGAAAAATCAGTTCTTTTTCACGAACTCAGATTTCAGTTTCATCGGGCCAAAGCCATCAATTTTGCAGTCGATGTTGTGATCGCCTTCAACCAGACGGATGTTCTTCACTTTGGTGCCGATTTTCAGCATGGAAGAGCTGCCTTTAACCTTCAGGTCTTTCACGACCGTCACGCTGTCGCCGTCAGCCAGCAGGTTACCGTTAGCATCTTTTACGATCAGGGCATCAGCGTCCTGTGCAGGCTCAGCATCGTTCCATTCGTGCGCGCATTCCGGGCAGATGTACATGCCATTGTCTTCAT
This sequence comes from Yokenella regensburgei, assembly GCF_003634235.1. Classification (NCBI taxonomy): domain Bacteria; kingdom Pseudomonadati; phylum Pseudomonadota; class Gammaproteobacteria; order Enterobacterales; family Enterobacteriaceae; genus Yokenella; species Yokenella regensburgei. Next base: position 87,131 of record NZ_RBIZ01000005.1, read on the forward strand.
AGGTATATTCGGAATTACATTTTGGGCAGTGTGGAAGTGACATCGAAAAAATCCTCTCAAAAAATGGCAGTTCGCCGAAAATAGGCCCAATTATACCTCAAATCCCCACATTTGTCGGTACTATTTCTGAACGTAGCGATAACCATACTGCAGAAGTCCCTGCAATCACGTAGGGAAAATAACTAAAGATATATCCGGATTATTTTTTAAAATGCGCTACGCTGTTTATCGCTCGCTTTCTATCGGGCTCAAGTCGGAATAAAATATTAATGAATACAAGCATAAAGATATTCGATGTAATTAAAAATATATTCCAAAAACAATATCCGGCTAATAAGAAAAGCAACAATTAAAAGTAATAAAATTTGCGTTAAGGGAATACTTTAACCATGTACACACAGACAATATACGAATTAAGCCAGGAAGCTGAACGCTTGCTGCAGCTTGCGTTACAGCAACTGCAACAACTGAGTGCGTTACCGGGCAACAGTGCGCAAGATTTACCCGCGTCAAACTCTGCGGTTTTCAGCGCCCAGGAAATTAGCGCTCAGCAGGCCACGCTACATAATGAGCTGCGCAAGGTGACGCGGCTGGAAATGGTACTGGCGATTGTTGGGACGATGAAGGCAGGTAAATCAACCACCATCAATGCCATCGTGGGTACTGAGGTGTTACCCAATCGCAATCGCCCGATGACGGCATTACCGACGCTGATCCGCCATACGGCGGGTCAGAAAGAGCCGAGTCTGCATTTTATGCATCCGGAGCCTATCGATAATCTTATGCAGGCGCTGCAGGGAAAGCTCCGCCATATCGATCGCGCAACGCTTGCAGAAACGCTGGAGCTGGATAAGGACATGGCGGCGCTGCTGGAGCGTATTGCTCACGGGGTGGCATTCGAAAAGCACTATCTGGGCGCGCAGCCGATTTTCCACTGCCTGAAAAGCCTCAACGATCTGGTGCGTCTGTCGCAGGTGCTGGAGGTAGATTTCCCTTTTGCCGACTATGCCGCCATTGAGCACATTCCGGTGATTGAGGTGGAGTTTGTCCATCTTGCCGGGATGGGCAATTTTCCCGGCCAGCTCACCCTGCTGGATACGCCGGGGCCGAATGAGGCGGGTCAGCCGCATCTGCAAAAGATGCTGGATGAACAGCTGGCACGTGCATCGGCGGTGCTGGTGGTGATGGACTACACCCAGCTTAAGTCCGTTTCCGATCAGGAAGTACGTCAGGCGGTGACGGCAGTAGGGCCGTCGGTACCGTTGTACGCGCTGGTGAATAAGTTCGATCAACAAGATCGTAACAGCGATGACGAAGATCAGGTGCGGGCGCTCATCTGCGGGACGCTGATGAAAGGCAGCATTCGCCCCGGGCAGATCTTTCCGGTCTCTTCGATGTGGGGTTATCTGGCAAACCGGGCACGCCATGAGCTTGTTCTGCGTGGGAAGCTTCCGCCGCCGGACGAGCAGCGCTGGGTACAGGACTTTGCCGAAGCGGCGCTGGGCCGTCGCTGGCGCAGTGCCGATCTTAACGATATTGAACACATTCGCCATGCGGCGGATCTGCTGTGGGAAGATTCGCTCTTTGAACAGCCTATCAGCAAGCTACTGCACGCGGCGCATCTCAATGCGTCACTGTTCGCCCTGCGTTCTGCCTCGCACAAGCTGCTGAATTATGCTCAGGCGGCGCAGGAGTATCTGGATTTCCGCCAGCAGGTGATGAGTGTGAAATTCGATACACTTATCCATCATATCGATGAACTTGAAGTCAGTATGACGCAGTTTGCTGCCCGCAGGCAGCGTGTTAATGATGAGATTGCCCATGAGGTCGGGCAGTCGATGTCGGCGGTGAATGCTGCGATTAGTGAGCTTCAGGAGAGTGCCTGCCGCCGGGCTGACGCCTGGTTTAGCGCAGACAGTCTGCGCACACTGTGCGGTGAGGTGGACGCTGAGCTGCGGATGCTGTCGCCTGCTGAAGTGAACGAAGTGGTGTTGAGCGACGAAAGTCAGGCGCATTGTCTGCTGAGTAAAATTCGTCAGGGATGCGAAAGCGTACTGCTCGGTACCCAGGAAACTATCAGTCGGGAGGTTTCCGCTCGCTTTAGCCAGCTTGAATCAAGCCTGGCGCGCATTCTGCAGGAATCTGTCAAACCCATTGAGCAGCATATTAAAGAGGAACTCAGCCAGTCTGGCTTTCGCGCCAGGGTGAGCCTGCCCACGTTCCGCGCCGGACTTCTGGATTTTAACCTGCCGGAGATCTTCAGTGATGCCATCGTGCGGGAGGATGCCCCCGCCGGTCAGGCGCTGAAGGGCGGGATGCGCGAGTCGGTATCGCGTTGGTTGAATAATCCGGGCTGGAGCTGGGATGACTACGTGATGACGCAGTCCCGCTTTGTTATCGACCTCGCGCAGCTGAAGCAGAAACTGAGTGCACATATTGCGCATTTTTGTGAGCAAATCCTTAAAGCATTAGCGGCGCAGGTCGATGTTTCTGTTACTGCGGGGATGACCGCTTTCTTTGCCGGTTTTTCACGAAGCCTTGCCGGTTTGCAAAAAAGTTTGCAGGAGAGCCTTCTCATCCGTCAGCTACACCATTCGGCAGTGATGACGTTAAACCAGCAATTGCAGCAGCATCAGGCAGCAGTGCGCTGGGTTGAGGAAGATACGCGTCTGCTCCGGGATGATATTCAGGCTCTATTTGCGGCAGAAATGAAATGAATACGCGATTGCTGGAAGGCCCAGGGCGTTTGCTCGAATCTGTTCACCCGAAATTTATCGAGGCGCTGATCCTCGGCATCGATAATCCTCGTCGGGAAGCCGTTACGCCGCAGCAGCAGTTGTTCCGCGATCGGCTGATGAAAGAGATTGTGGCGCAGACCCAGCTCATGCCATGGGCCGTTGCCGGGCTGTTTGCTGATACGCCGGTGATGCGCCTGGGGCTTGCAGAAAAGCTGGCTGGTATGTTTGACCCGGGCCATCTGGCGCTGACGCGTATGAGCCGGTACTTACAAACCCTGCAAACGCAAAGCCGGGGCTCACCGGAGCTCCGTGAACAATATGGCGCGGTGGCAGAGCAATTTCTTCAGCGGGCCACCCACAAACAGCGTGCGCTGAGCCAGCGCGGGCTGATGGTACAGGCGGGCGAGCACAGCGACCAGGTTTTCACCCGCTGGCATGCGGGTAGTTATGACGGCTGGTCACTCGCCGGGCGCTGTTTTATCGCGCTGGAAGAGCTGCGCTGGGGGGCGTTTGGCGATGCCTGTCGTCTGGCGAATGACGAAGTGCGTACGCTGTTGAAAGAGAACCTTCGGAGTATGGCGAGTCAGTATCTGGCTGAGAGTATGAATGCATCGTCGCAGGAACGGCATTTCTATCATCAATGGTTGACCGCACCGGTCAGCGCGTTGTTGATGGATTATCGCGAAATGCTGGGCTGGCTCGGCAATGAATGCACCGCGCAGCACCATCCTGTGAGCTGGTCCATCACTCAGACCTGGCAGACCGTTGCGTTGGGGATGCCGCGTATTTGTTCCGCGGCGAGGCTGGTGGATGCGATGATGGAAGAGCTTTTTTCTCAGGAAGAAATACCGGGTTCTCATCCACGAAAATAATGGTGCATTAATGGAGAATATATCGTTATTACATGGTGTAAATCATGCCTGAAAATAGTGTTTTTTTACCTCGCTGAATCCCCATAAATATCGGCTGAAATTGTCAGATTTATCGACCCTCTCTATTTTCGTGAGGTTGATCACAAATATAAACGCTGTTAGGGTAAAAGGCAGAGTCTGAATTTTTCCCGTCCGGAAAAGGGTGCGGTCAATATTCAGAGCTTGCCTGAGCAGGCGTCAACAGGTTCGGTTGTACAAAGGGTGAGCAGCCCGTGCAGGCAAACCTGCTACGCTTGAAATGAGGAGCACAGCATTTCGTTACTCCAGCCACGCACGATGACCACCACAGGGTGCTGTCGTCACAAAAAAGTGCGGGCGTGACGAAAGATTACGAGGAAAACATATGCTTAAAAGGAAAAGAATAAAGCCAATTACACTCCGGGATGTCACCATCATCGATGATGGTAAATTGCGTAAAGCGATAACAGCCGCCTCTCTTGGCAACGCAATGGAATGGTTTGATTTTGGTGTTTATGGTTTCGTGGCCTTCGCCTTAGGTAAGGTCTTCTTCCCTGATGCAAACCCCAGCGTGCAGATGATTGCTGCCCTGGCGACCTTCTCCGTACCCTTCCTGATCCGCCCGCTGGGTGGTCTGTTCTTCGGGATGCTCGGCGACAAGTATGGCCGACAAAAAATTCTGGCAATCACCATCGTCATCATGTCGCTCAGTACCTTCTGTATCGGTCTGATCCCGTCCTATGCGTCGATTGGTATCTGGGCTCCGGTTCTGCTGCTGCTGTGTAAGATGGCGCAGGGTTTCTCCGTGGGTGGGGAATACACCGGTGCCTCTATCTTTGTGGCCGAGTATTCGCCGGACCGCAAGCGTGGATTTATGGGCAGCTGGCTCGACTTTGGCTCTATTGCCGGGTTTGTGCTGGGTGCTGGCGTGGTGGTGCTGATCTCCACCGTGGTGGGTGAAGAAAACTTCCTGTCATGGGGCTGGCGTATTCCGTTCTTCCTCGCGCTGCCGCTAGGGTTGATTGGTCTTTACCTGCGCCACGCGCTGGAAGAGACCCCGGCGTTCCAGCAGCATGTCGATAAGCTTGAGCAGGGTGACCGCCAGGGTCTGCAGGACGGCCCGAAGGTCTCCTTCAAAGAGATTGCTACGAAGCACTGGCGCAGCCTGCTGGCGTGTATTGGTCTGGTGATTTCCACCAACGTGACCTACTACATGTTGCTGACCTATATGCCGAGCTACCTGTCGCATAACCTGCACTACTCGGAAGATCACGGGGTGCTTATCATCATCGCCATCATGATTGGTATGCTGTTTGTGCAGCCGGTGATGGGGCTTCTGAGCGACCGCTTTGGCCGCCGTCCGTTTGTGATGATTGGTAGTGTGGCGCTGTTTATCCTGGCTATTCCGTCCTTTATGTTGATTAACAGCGACGTGATTGGGCTCATTTTTGCCGGCTTGCTGATGCTGGCTGTGATCCTGAACTGTTTTACCGGGGTGATGGCCTCCTCGCTGCCGGCAATGTTCCCGACGCATATTCGTTATAGCGCGCTGGCAGCGGCCTTTAACATCTCGGTACTGATTGCTGGTTTAACGCCAACGCTTGCAGCATGGCTGGTGGAAGCCTCACAGAATCTGATGATGCCAGCGTATTACCTGATGGTGATTGCGGTGATTGGCCTGATTACGGGGCTGATGATGAAAGAGACCGCGAATCTGCCGCTGAAAGGGGCAACGCCTGCGGCGTCTGACCTTCAGGAAGCGAAAGAAATCCTGCGGGAGCATCACGATAACATCGAGCAGAAGATTGACGATCTCGACAAAGAGATTGCCGAGCTTCAGGAGAAACGCTCGCGGTTGGTGCAGCAGCATCCCAAAATAAACGAATAATTGTGACAGTGAAAAACCCGGATTTCCGGGTTTTTTATTTGATAAACAAATAAAAAACACAATATTGTCGATATATTCCCGTCTGGAAACTTCTGAAAAAGGAGGTCAAGGAGTGGTCAGCGCACTCTTCCTCATCTAATCTGATAACGGAGCGGTATTGGTTCTGGCCGTTAGTTATCTATTTTAAAGTCCTTCATAAAATGAAAAATTCTTTAATTACCGGGCTGCTGGCTTTGACACTGCTCGGTTTCAGTGTTGCCATAATTGACTGGCAACTTTTTCGTTCTGCACAGACCAGGACGACGAATCATGCTGCACAAGCGTTAAAGCAAACTGAAAATATGCTCGATGATGCCAGGCAGGCCACCGAAGACGCCCGGGTATTATTAACCAGCCGCTGCACGCCAGATACACAGCAAACGCTCAATGAATTAGCCGCATTTTTACCTCACGTTCGCTCGGTGAGTTTATTGCGTGGGGAGTGGATCTGGTGCTCTTCGCTGCTGGGCGCAAAAACGGAGCTGGTACCCTATAGTGCGCTGCCGCGAACCTCGCTGATGTTTTATACCGACAACCGTTCACCGCGACAGGTTTCACGGCTGGTTTATCTGGCGTCGTTTCCGACCGGACACGTGGTGGTGACCCTGCGCGACGTCTATCTGCGCGACAGCCTGGAGGTGCCTCCCGGGGAATCTCCGCTGTATCTGCAGGTAGGGGAGCAGAAATACTCCTGGAATGGCTCCCTCAGCGCGGTCGGGCCGGGGTTAACGCAATTAGCTTCCGCACGTTATGACTTTGGCGTGAGCTTTGAGCCACCCGCGCGCTTTAGCCCGCAGCGCCTTTGGGAGCAGGGCTGGCTGTTGCTGCTGTTTTCTCTGCTGTGGTCGTTTGGTGCCGCACTTCTGCTATGGCGCTACCTGAACAAATTCACCAGTCCGGAAGAAACGCTGAAAAACGCCATCAGCCAGGGAGAAATTGTGCCGTACTATCAGCCGGTGGTGAACGGTATCACCGGCGAGATCCATGGCTACGAAGTGCTGGCGCGCTGGAAGCACCCGGTCTCTGGATTTATTCCTCCGGATGTGTTTATTCCGGTGGCGGAAAAAAGCGGCCTGATCCTGCCGCTGACCCACCATCTGATGATGAGCACGATGCGTGATATGCAAACGATTATGGCTGACGTACCGGAGGGGCTGCATATCAGCTTCAACATCAGCGCCGCGCATATTCATTCGCCGGGGCTGCTGGATGATTGCCGTACGTTTATTGCCGCCTTTGGTGCAAAGCGCGTGACGTTGATTCTGGAAATTACCGAGCGGGAACCGCTGGAGCTGACGACGGAAAGCCGCAAAGCGCTGGCGGATTTGCGGGAAAATGGCGTGGCGCTGGCGCTGGATGATTTCGGTACCGGCTATTCCGGGCTGGCCTATCTGAATGAATTTTCGGTGGATTACATCAAAATTGACCGCAGCTTCGTTGGGCGGATCACCGAAGATCCGGAGTCGACCCGGCTGGTGGACTGCGTTATCGATATGGCGAAGGCGCTGTCGCTACGGATTGTGGCGGAAGGGGTCGAGACTGCCCAGCAGCTCGACCATATGAACCAGCAGCACATCACCCTGTTACAGGGCTATTACTTCTGGGCACCGCTGCCGTTTGAGAAACTGACCGAGGTGCTGCTGCGCCCGGAGATCCGAACCACCGGGCGCGCATAAGTTTACTGTAACGCTTTCAGGATGGTGTATCCGGCCTGGATGCGTGCCGGATTCGGGTAGCTTTTGTTTGCCAGCATCACGATACCAAGCTGCTGCTCCGGGATAAATGCGACGTAAGCCCCAAAGCCGCCGGTGGAGCCGGTTTTATGCACCCAGGAGGCGGCAACGGCAGGAACCGGTGGTTCTACTGCGGCTGCCGGGTGCGGTGCCAGCGCCACAGCGCCATCACCGTCTTTCGCCATAGCTGCGCCATTAACCGGCCAGTTGAGCATCTCCCAACCCAGCCCCTGATACATGCTGCCAATGCGCCAGTAGCGCGCCTGTGCCATCTCCAGCCCTTTCTTCAACGTCGGGCTGCTGGCATGCTGCGGAGCCATGTTCGCCTGCAGCCAGGCAGCCATATCCGTGACCGAGGATTTCACGCCGTAGGATTCGGCATCCAGCATGCCGGGTGAAACGTGGACCGGCTGGCCGTCGCGATAGCCCCAGGCGTAGTTTTTCTCTTCTGATGCCGGAACGGTTATCCACGTGTGTTTCAGATTCAGCGGCTGCAGTACACGCTGGTTCATGGCCTCTTCAAAGCCAAGCCCGGAAGGTTTTACCGCCAGCGCGCCGAAAAGGCCAATGCTGCTGTTGGCATACAACCGGGTGGTGCCCGGCGCCCATTTCGGCTGCCACTGCTGATAGAACTCAAGCAGCGAAGCGTTGTCCGTGACGTTATCCGGCACCTGCAGCGGCAGGCCACCCGCGGTATAGGTCGCCAGGTCCAGCATGGTAATCCCTTGCCACTGCCTGGCGTTAAGCTCTGGCCAGTACTGATTTGCTTTATCGCTGAGCTTGATTTCACCACGGGCAACGGCATCACCACCCAGTACGCCGGTGAAAGTTTTGCTAACGGAGCCGAGTTCGAACAGCGTCTGCGTGGTGACCGGACGGTTGTTCTGCACATCCGCTTTACCCCAGGTAAAGTAATACGGCTGGCCCTGATAAATCACCGCTACCGCCATTCCCGGGATCGCCTGCTCTTTAAGCAGAGGCACAATAGTACGATTCACCGCCTGAGCTATCTGCTCCGCGGTAAGCGTTTTCGGCGCAGCAATGCCCGCCGTAGAGAGCGAAAGTGCGGCCAGCGCCAGTACGCCATTCAACATTTTTTGCATGGGTGAAAACCTTCCATAGAGTGAGAGAGATGTCAGGGCCCTTAAGACGCGCTCAGTCTGTGGGATTTGACAGCGGCTGACAAACGATTAAATTTAGCATCTGCCTACAGTTTTTCTAACAGATATCATCATGACCCGAAGCTATATTCCGCTCAACGCCCTGCGCGCCTTCGAGGCTGCCGCGCGACACTTAAGTTTTACTCACGCGGCTATTGAGCTGAACGTGACCCATTCTGCTATCAGCCAGCAGGTGAAAACTCTTGAAGAACACCTTAATTGTCAGCTATTTGTGCGGGTATCGCGCGGGCTGATGCTGACGACGGAAGGGGAAAATTTACTGCCGGTACTGAATGACTCCTTTGACCGCATTGCCGATACCCTCGATCGCTTTAGCGCCCAACAACTGCGAGAAAAACTTAAAATAGGCGTAGTCGGGACCTTTGCCGTAGGGTTCTTACTGCCACGGCTGGAGGCTTTTCGTCGCCGGTGCCCGCACATCGATCTGCATCTGTCGACGCATAACAACCGGGTCGATCCGGCGGCAGAAGGACTGGATTATACTATTCGCTTTGGCAGCGGCGCCTGGCATGGTACCGAAGCGATATTCCTTTGCGATGCGCCGCTTTCCGCGCTATGTGCGCCGGGGATTGCCGAAATGCTGCACAAGCCTGCCGATGTGCTTAACTACACCCTGCTGCGCTCCTACCGCCGTGATGAATGGGCGGCATGGCTGACGGCTGCCGGGGAAGCGCCGCCTGCGCCGACGCATCCGGTGATGGTGTTTGACACTTCGCTGGCGATGCTTGAGGCTGCGCAGTGTGGTGCAGGGATTGCGATTGCGCCGACCAGCATGTTCAGCCATTTGCTTAACAGCGAGCGTATCGTACAGCCGTTCCCGACCCAGATTAGCCTTGGCGGATACTGGCTGACGCGCCTGCAATCTCGCCCGGAAACCGCCGCGATGCGTGATTTTGCCGCCTGGATTGCGACGCAGTGGTAACCACTACAGGGAGTCAGAAAATATGGCATGGTTGAATGCAGAAGCCACTTTCAATCCCGATAGCCTGCAGCAGCCGGTGATTGGCGTGCAGTCAGAACTGGGCGATCACGACTCCGGGCTGCACCGCCATCGTATGGGGCAGCTGATGTTTACTCGCGCCGGATGCATCCGCCTGACGATGCACGACGGGGAAACGCTGTGCCTGCTGCCGCCGATGAAGGTGGCGTGGATCCCTGGAGGCGTTTCTCACCGCGCCGAGATGCGCAGCACGGTGGATTACCGTTCCATCTGGTTTGAACCTGCTGCGTTTATGGCGCTACCGAAAGAGGCTAGGGTGCTGAACGTTACGCCGCTGCTGCGGGAGCTGCTGGAGCGGATTGCCGCGACGCCGTTCGACGCCGACTGGCAGGTAAGCCCGGAGCGGCACCTGGCGGCGCTGTGCGTGGCGGAGCTTGAGGACGCACAGGCGATGCCGATGACGCTGCGTTTCCCGCAGGATAAGCGTCTCAGTGCGCTCACCGGCGATGAGTTGCCGCCACCGTTGCACGTGCTGGCCGGGAGCACAGGGGCGAGCGAGAGAACCATTACCCGGTTATTTTTGCGGGATACGGGGTTGTCTTATCAGCAGTGGCGCCAGCAGTGGCGGCTGATGAAGGCCGTTGAACTGTTGGCAACAGGAGCGCGTGTTACCGACGTGGCAAGTCATCTGGCGTTCGCCAGCGACAGCGCGTTTATCCAGTTTTTCCGTACCATGACCGGAACCACGCCCCGGGAATACGTGCTTCAGCAACCTGCAGCGATATAGTCGCCGTTAGCGCTGATCGGGATAACCGTCAGGAACAGGACGGTGGCGAACAAAATAATCACCACGCCACCGGCAATTTTCACCAGCGGGACCAGCCAGCGATACTGCGGGTTGTCGGCACCGAAAAACGCCACGGTACGGTTACGGGCGTAGCGAACCGCCAGCGATAGCCCCATGATGGAGAGCGCTGTACCGAGCGCCATCACCATCACGGCGGCAATGCCCCAGCTCACCATCCCCAGCGCATTTGAGAACATCAAAATCATAATTGCCCCGCTGCACGGGCGTGCGCCGATAGTGAGGATAACCCCCACGCGCGTTTTCCAGTCGGCTTTGGCGATATCTATCCCTACGCCATGGCCGCCGCAACCGCAGCTCTCACTGTGCTGATGAAGGGGGGTTAACCGGTTAAAGGTGAGCTTGCGTGGACGCAACGTTTTCAGCGCCTGCCAGATAACGAACGCACCAAATGCACCTATCATCAGGGCGCTGACTTTTTCAACGTACCAGCGGCTTTCGCTGAGATCTCCTGCGGCGAGGTTAAACCCGATAGCGAGGATGAAGACGAACAGAATGGCGGTAACGCCCTGCATCAGACTGCCTAAAAAAGGCACGACGCGCGCCGCCAGCTGGCTTTCCTGGTTGGTGCTGAGATAGGTGGTAACAATAAACTTGCCGTGACCCGGCCCCACGGCGTGCAGAACGCCATAGGTAAACGCCCCGCCGAGCAGCCATAGCCCGCCGCTGTATTGATGATTATTGAGCTGCAGAAGGTACATCACCAGATAGCGGTGCAGGGTGATTTGTGTGCTGAGGCACCACTGAATGAAAGCCCCCCAGTGAGCATGCACTACCGCTACCGCCAGCAGTGATACCAGCATGAAGAGGCCAAGGCCGGAGAGACGCCAGTAGCGTGAAAGTGATTGCGTGGTCATGGCGATACTCCGCAGAGGTGATACCTGAAGTGTATCTCAGCCTGCAGGGAAAATCCGCCGCAGCGGCGGATTTACGCACTTTCAGGAATGGGCCAGAAAACGCGCCAGCCGCTGATGCAGCAACCGATTCTCTTTCACCAACTGCGCGTTCTCTTCAAGCAGCGTCATGGCGACGGCGATGCCGGGCCAGTCCAGCTCCAGCTCCCGGCGCAGACGCAGGGCGCGATGGACGATGCTCACCGCGCGATCGTCAAACAACCAGCGCTCGGCCTGGTTCTGTGACGGCTCAATCACGCCTAATCCCACAATTTCATTCAGTTCTTCTTCCGACACACCGGTATGCACACAAAACTCGGTGACGGTGAAGGTGACTGTAACCTTGGTCATTTAGTTTTCCCCCACTCTTTACGTGGCTCAAACGAGGACTGCGCCTTAGCGAGCTGTTGCCAGAGATCGGCGGCCTGCTCGTCAGGTTTTGGCGGCATCACAATTTTGATAATCGCATACAGATCGCCGGTGACTTTCTTACTGACCAGTCCTTTTCCTTTAATGCGTAACCGCTGGCCCGCCTGGCTACCTGGCGGGATGGTCAGCAGGATGCTCTCTTTAAGCGTAGGTACGGTGACCTTCGCGCCGAGCGCTGCTTCCCACGGTGCCAGCGGCACTACGATTTCGAGGTTGTGTCCGACGATATCGAACAGTGGATGTGGTGCGATATGGATAACCAGCCACAGGTCTCCGTTCGCGCCACCGTGCTCGCCCGGCGTGCCCTGACCTTTCAGGCGGATACGTTGACCGTCGCCAACGCCAGCAGGGATTTTCACGTTGAGGGTTTTCGGGATCTCCTGCTCTACCTGACCGAACACGTTGTAGACCGGCAGCTTATAGCTAAGGGTACGAGTGTGTTCTTCCAGCGTCTCCTCGAGGAACACCGCCACTTCAATTTCAATATCATGGCCGCGTTCGGCGTGCGACTGCCGCGACTGACGGGCATGCTGGCCGAAGATAGACGAGAAGATGTCGTCAAACTCCTCCTGACTGTACTGGTGCTGCTGTTGGCCCTGGGCATGCCCCTGACCCTGATGACGGGCAAACTGCGGATCGTTGCGGTGCTGCCAGATTTGGTCGTACTCCGCACGACGTTCGTCGTCTTTCAGCACTTCCCAGGCTTCAGCAAGATCTTTAAAACGGGCTTCGGCGTCAGGTTCTTTACTGACATCGGGGTGATATTTTCGCGCGAGGCGACGGTAAGCGGTCTTGATAGTCTTGAGATCGTCCGTCGGCTTAACCCCTAGAATAGAGTAATAATCCTTTAATTCCATGATGTTATCTCAGTGATTCATAACCGAATGAGGATGGTTGCCAGACTGGTACCACCTTTAAGGGTAGGGCAATTAGTCAGGGATCGCCTGGTGAAATGTGCCTTTCAACTGTTATAACAGGGGTGATAATGACAGACAATGACGGTGATAGCCCGATGGATGAAAGGATTTCCTTCCATGCGTTACGCATGGAAGATGATGAAAATGTTCGTTATTTTAATGAGGTTTATGACGACGCATTTCCGGATTACGAACAGCGGACGCGAGAAGGGCGAGGGACGATTTTGCGCGCAGCGCCAACGTTTCGGGCCTGGGTGCTCTCGTATCAGGGGAGAAACGCCGGGATTTTAGGTGGCTGGCAGGTGGGGGAATGGTTCTACATCGAACATTTCGCCGTGGATAATGCGCTGCGCGGTCAGGGGATCGGCAAGCTGGCGATGGACGAGATTAACACCCGGTTTGCTCAGGTTATCCTTGAAATCGATCCGCCGCAGGATACGGTTTCCCGCAATCGGCTGGCGTTTTACCAGGGCAGGGGATACGTCACCAACGGCGTGAACCATGCGCACCCGAGCTATAAACCGGCATATCAGCCGCACGTGCTCGAGGTGCTGAGCTTCCCTCGCCGCCTGACCGCAGCCGAGTACGACGCCTTCAACCAGCAGCTGCAGCAGGTAGTGATGGCTGAGCAGGGACTGTAGGGCGCCTCGCTGCGGCCTGGGCACTTTGGCCCAGGAGAAGCATTTTATTGCCCATAGTAGGCGTTGGTACCGTGCTTGCGCAGATAGTGTTTATCGAGTAATTCCGTCTGCATGTCAGGCAACTGCGGTGCCAGCTGGCGTGAGAACAGCCCCATGTAAGCGCACTCCTCAAGCACCACGGCGTTATGTACCGCGTCGGCGGCATCTTTGCCCCAGGCAAATGGGCCGTGTGAATGCACGAGCACCGCCGGGATCTGCATAGGATCCAGGCCACGTTCGGTAAAGGTGTTAATGATCACTTCACCAGTCTGGTATTCATACTCACCGTTGATCTCCTCAGTGCTCATCAGGCGGGTGCATGGGATCGCGCCATAGAAATAGTCGGCATGGGTCGTACCCCAGGCTGGCAGATCGAGACCAGCCTGCGACCAGATCGTTGCATGGCGGGAATGGGTGTGGACGATCCCGCCGATCTGCGGATAACGACGATAGAGCGCCAGGTGCGTCGGCGTATCGGACGAGGGTTTTTTACTGCCTTCAACGACTTTGCCACTGCCGATATCCACCACCACCATATCGTCAGCGGTCATCACGCTATACTCGACGCCGGAGGGTTTAATCACCATTAACCTGCTCGTGTCGTCAATCGCGCTGACGTTACCCCAGGTAAACGTGACGAGCCCGTGGGCAGGAAGGGCCAGGTTTGCCGCCAGTACCTCGGCTTTCAGTTGTTCTAACATGTGAATCCTCCTTCCTGCATCCGTGCTTCAATCCAGCGACGAGCCTGAATAATCTCGAGCACTGGTTCTTTGGCTTTTTCTGTCCACATCTCAATCAGAAATGCACCGCGGTAGTTCAGTTCATGCAGCGTTTTAAAAATGCCGACAAAATCTACACATCCCTCACCAAAGGGAACATCGCGGAACTGGCCGGGGCTGTGCTCGGTCACCGGCTGGGTATCTTTCAGATGGATGGCAGCAATTTTATCGATACCGAGCTTCAGTTCCGCGGTCACATCGTTTCCCCAGGCGCTGAGGTTGCCCACGTCCGGATAAACGCTGAACCAGGGAGAGGCGAGCATCTCATCCCACTTTTTCCACTTACTGATTGAGTTCATAAAGGCGGTATCCATGATTTCCACCGCCAGCATCACCTGCGCCGCTGCTGCTTGCTCTACCGCCCATGCAAGTCCTTCGGCAAAGCGCTGCTGGGTCCCTTCGTCGTGTTCTTCGTAGTAGACGTCGTAACCTGCCAACTGGATAGTACGGATACCCAGATCGCGCGCCAGGCGGATGGCTTTGGTCATGATCTCTCGTGCTCGCGCGCGCACCAACGCATCGCGGCTGCCAAAAGGAAAGCGGCGATGGGCTGACAGGCACATCGATGGGATGGCGACGCCGGTTTCCAGCATGGCGGTCACCAGCGATGCTCGTTGGGTTGCGCTCCATTCAAGGCGCGACAGGCGTTCGTCGGTCTCGTCCACGGACATTTCAACAAAATCAAAACCGCAGCTTTTTGTCAGCACCAACCGTTCGGGCCAGCTGAGATCCTTCGGCAGTGCTTTTTCATAGATACCCAGTGGATGATTACGCATGCTGTGCCCCCCAGATGCTATCGATTTGCGCATGAAATTCAGCGGCAACCTGCGTGGGGTGGGCAGCACCAGTCAGCGCACGACCCGCGATAAACGCCTTTACATTGATGTCTTTAAACAGCGGCAGGGAGGTCGGGGTGATTCCACCGGTAATCGACAGCGCCAGTCCGATATCAGAAAGGGCCCGCATGCGCGCCAGATCGCTTTCCCCCCACTGCTGGCCGCTGGCCTGCGCATCTCGCCCACGATGGTATATTGCCTGACGCACACCGCTGCGGTACCAGGCGCGAGCGTTATCCAGCGTCCAGTTTCCGAACAGTTCCATCTGAATTTCGCCACCACAGGCCTGAGCAACGGTGTGGCCCATCTCAACGGTCGCCAGCGGTGCGGCGCAGATAATGGTCATCCAGTTGGCCCCGGCGGCAAAAGCTTGCTGCGCGAGGGTTTCTCCGGCATCGGCGACCTTCCAGTCGGCGACGATGATTTTATTCGGGCATTGGGTGCGCAGCGCTTTTACCGCGCTGAGTCCTTCGGTTAAGCAGAGGATCGTACCGGCTTCAACGATATCGACATGGTCCTGCAACAGGGCGACATCATGTTGTGCGGCCTGAAGATTGGTGTGGTCGAGCGCCAGTTGCAGTAATGGACGGCTCATAGTGCATGCTCCTTAATGCGGGCGTGATAGCCCTGAAGGGCTGAAATCAAATTCTGGTAATGGTGGTATTTGTGCTGGTAGCGTTCGTGTGCGGTCATGTCCGGCAGCAGCGTGCGCACCGGGTGCTGTACGCTGCGTTGGGCATCGCTGAAATTGCGGTAAACGCCGGTGCCGACGCGGGCGGCGAGCGCCGCACCAAAGCAGCCAGTTTCTTCTACCTGGGGTAATTCGATGCACAGGCCGCTCACGTCTGCCAGCATCTGCATCCAGACGTCAGAATGTGCCGGACCACCGGTAACGCGAAGGGTACGAGCCTGGGTAAACCGCTCACGCATTCGGTTGATATGGGTCATGTGGCTGAAGATGACACCTTCGTAGACCGCCTGAAGCAGATGCGCGCGGGTGTGCAGCGCCTGTATCCCGTAAAAACCGCTGTTCATCTCCAGACCGGCATTGCTGCCGTACAGAAACGGTAAGAAAAAAAGTTCGCTCCCGGCTTTGGGCAAACTGGCAACAGCCTGGTTGATCTCGGCAAACGAGAGCGTTCCCCACTGGGCGGTAAACCATTCGAGATTGCCGGAAGACGTTGGGCTGGCTTCGTGAACGATGTACTGTCCGTCATTCACATAGCGGCCATAGACGTAGGGATGCGCCTCGTGGTCGCGCAGGCCTTGTGTGATACCGCTGGTCACGGCCCAGGTTCCCATCACCGCGTTGAGGGTGAATTCATCTTCAATACCGGCGCAAAGTGCGGTAGAGACCACGTCAAACAGGCCACCGACGACGGGAGTACCTGCCGCCAGACCGGTCAGGGCGGCGGCCTCAGCGGTGATTGCTCCCCCTATTTCGGCTGAACCAACTATCGGCGGCAGTGCGTTGTCGATGTCACTGATATCAAGCCAGCGGGTCAACTGTGGGTCATATTGCCCGCGAGTCATGTTGTAGAGATTAGACTCGGAGATATTGCTTTCTTCACAACCTTTCACCCCGGTCAAACACCAGCGCAGATAGTCATGGCCCATTAAGACGCAGCCAATCTGCGCGTAACGCTGAGGCTCATTTTCCTTTATCCAACGCAGCAGCGAGGCTGGATGCCCGGTCCACAGCGTCTGACGGGTAACCGGATAGAGCTTTTCCGGAATGCCGTCCTGCTGCCAGCGCTGGACAATATCCATCGCGCGTCTGTCGGAGGAGAGAATGGCATTGCCCAGTGGCTGCTCCTGCTTATCGAGAAGAAAAAGTCCTTTTCCCTGAGCGGAGATGCCGACGCCCTGGATTTGCTCGCCGCTAACGCCAGCATGCTGCAACAGCCCGGCTATTGTGGCTGCGCACTGTTGCCACAGCTGATGCATATCGCGTTCGGCGTATCCCGGTAACGGTGATGTTGTTTGCAACGATTGCCGGTTAATGCCGTGCTCACGGCCATTGGCGTCATACAGCCCGGCTTTCAGGTAAGTACCACCACAATCGATACCCAGCCAGAAAGTCTCTTTATCACTCATCGTTAATATCTCAGCTCTGCCGGATGGTTTTACGTGGATCCAGCGTTTTCAGCGGCGTGGATCCGGAATCGCATTTCGCTGGCAGCAGCAGCGCCATCAGTGCCGCGAGTGCAAGGGAGATAGCCAGGCAGTAAACTCCCGCATCTTTGCTGTATAGCGTTATCAGTACGCCAACCGCGTAAGGGCCACAGAAACCGCCAAGGTTACCCAGCGCGTTAATTACCCCACGCGCCCCGCCGGCCATCTCAGCGCTGAACAGACGTGCCGGGATGGTCCAGAACACGCCAGCTGCCGATTGCAGGAAGAAGCCGCAACCAACCAGCGCGGCATAGGACAGCCAGATTTGGTTTTTCAAAACCACCGACAAGAACATGCACAGCGCAAAACCAATCAGCGGTAGACAGACGAAGAGTTTGCGTTTGCCTGTGCGATCGGAGAGGGAAGAGAACAGGAACATACCGGCTATCGCGCCGACGTAAGGCAGAATGGCGAGCACCCCGACCTGACCCATCGTGCTATGGGTCAGTTCTTTCAGAATGGTGGGTAGCCACAGGGTGTAACCGTAAATCCCGGTCTGATAAAAAAAGTTCAGGGCGATAAGCTGCCACATGGTTTTGTCGGAGAGCACCGCACTGAGAGAGGCGTTTTTGATTTCTGTTCCAGCAATGGCCTTTTGCTCGGCGGCAAGGGTGATCACCAGATAGTTTTTCTCGGCCTGCGATATCCAGCGCGCTTCCTGCGGGCGGTCATAGACGGTATAGGCCCACAGTAACAGCACTACGACCGAGAGCAGGCCTTCAATAATGAACAGCCAGCGCCAGTCGAGAATGGTGATTATCCAGCCCGAGAGGGGGGCTGTGATTATCCCGGCGATGGGGACGAACATGATCACAATCGCATTGGCTCGACCGCGTTCAGCATCAGGGAACCAGTTGCTGATCATCGTGAGTACAACCGGCAGCATGCCGCCTTCGGCAACGCCGAGTAAAAAGCGCAGAACCAGCAACTGATATTGATTGGTGATAAGACCGGTAAGGACGGAAATCACCGCCCAGGCAACAAGCGACCAGCCGATAAACTTCTTGCCACTGCCATGAACGGCAATCTTGCCACCGGGAACCTGTAAAAATAGATAGCCGATAAAGAAAATGCCGCCAGCGAGTCCTGCCATGGTAGCGGAAATACCTAATTCAGCATCCATCCCGCCAGGCATGGCAAATGCAATATTTACCCGGTCCATATAAGATATGATACAGGTAATTAATATTGGCGGAATAATTCTTAACCAACGCTGCTGAGGGATGTTTTTTAGTGTAGGGCTAGAGGTTATATTCATCTTAATTTTCTCGTAGAGTTTTTGTTATAGCGATGAAAGTTATTTTTATAGTGCGGCTTTATTTAACGCCGAGATCCCATCGCGCAATATTGCGACACGATGGCTGACATCTGCATTAGGGTTTATTTCCAGCAATTTAATACCAGCAAAGTGCAGGAGGTTAGTTCCAGCGCAGTTAAAGAGTTCGCAGACCTGCTCGGTTGTCATCAGGCTTTGCGTGCAGAACGGCGCAAACGGGGCGTGTAAATCCTGCCATTCGCCATATTCCCCATGCTCCGTGGTACCGGAGAACATGAGCGCGCCGAGTTTTCCTGCCTGTTTAACCCGCTGCGCATGGGCAAGCGGCAGGGTGGTGCTCTGTCCTTCAATCGCTGAACGTGCCCAGTTAATACAAACGTTGATGTTAGTATCGGCAATGACCTCCAGCACGTTTTCTAAAGGCAAAAAACCTTTGCGAGGGGCGGGGCCATTCATCGCGTCACAATGTTCCAGCATCAGATCGCAGGACCAGTCCCAATGGCTTATCTCTTTTATTGAACGAGCAAACGCCTCAGTGGCCTGAGAGGTGTTCGGGTTGCCTGCCAGCGGAGCGGCATGTAACTCAAGCGCCATCACTTTCCCCGGCGTTGTCGCATTGAGTTTATTTATCTTTTGGTAAAGGTGGCGATGGTATTCGACACAGGCCTGACGCTGTTCTTCATCGCTGGACGCCAACCCAAAACCGCGATTTTCGCCACGTCGGCGCATGGTCTCCATAATGGCCGTGACGACGATTTTCCAGTCTTCTGGCGTGTGCCGCAGTAGCCACTCGTCGCCGAAGGGATGAAGATGCTCAAGGCAAGGTTGCTCCAGCCCTCGAATATTTGGAGTGTCGGAGAGTTGTCGCCAGAATTCCTTCTCTTCCTCTTCACTCTTTTGGTGAAATGAGGGTGCACAGGGATACGCACCGATAATATAATCGGTAGAGTTTAAGTTCATGTTGTGCTCCTGAAAGATAACTTTTTATAAAGCGTCTATTGCCACTTTAACGACTATTTTCCTGATTGGCGTGGAGACGGTTTTATTACATCCTGGGCGATGGACATCCTGTGGGAAAAATATGGCGTAGCTTCCCGGTATCATTTCAAAGAAAGATTCATGTTCGCAGTCGTGATAAAAAATAATGTCGCGTTGCGCCAGTAATGATTCGCTAATTTGGTTATTACCGGTATCAATAGCGACACCTATTTTTTCTTCGCCCGAAGCCAGAAACTGAATATCCAGATAGCGACGATGGACCTCCGGGCGATTGCCGGCGGCTTCACGGGTGGTTAAATCAATAACCTGGGCAAAGATGCTTTTACCGTCGATTTCGATAACGCCCGGCTCCAGTTTCCGGAAATCCGTTGTGCGCAGGAAATTAAGCGCCTGCTCAATGGCTGCCGGAAAACGGCACGGATTCGGTTGCGCGATATGTCCAAAGATCATGGTCTCGCTCCTTACAGTGCCTGAATTTTGGCCCAGACGCTGTCATCAACGGTGATACCGTTGCGGCGGTTCTCTTCCAGCAGCCGGGTAAATTCATGGCCTGGCAGGCGCATCGCAACATTTTCATCGGCACGTTCGGCGGTGGTCACGAAATCCATAATTCGCTGTAGTTTGGCGTCGCGGGTGGCGCCATCGATAAGTTTATCTACCTCAATAGCGATGAAAATTTGCGACACGCCGTATTCATCGCTGTTTTCCTGAGTGACTTCGGCAACGGAGGAGCCGTCAGAAAGCAGGGTGGCGATCATATCCAGCACGATAGATAGACCAGAACCCTTCCAGTAGCCCATCGGTAAAATGCGACGGTTTTTCTCTATAACGCCGGGTTCTTTGGTCAGGTTGCCGTCATCATCGAAGCCACCGTCTACCGGGAGTTCACGGCCTGCCAGACGGTTAACTTCCAGCATGCCGTAGGAGAACATCGACATCGACATATCGACCATGGTGATAGGTTTCGACGGGATAGCGACAATCAACGGGTTGGTACCGATGCGGCACTCTTTCGATCCCCACGGCGGCATCACGGCAATCGAGTTGGTCCAGCAGATACCGATGTACCCTTTCTCCGCCGCCTGCCAGCCGTAGCTGCCGCCGCGCATCCAGTGATTGGCATTGCGCAGTGCCACCAGACCAATGCCGTGATCGGAAGCCAGTTCAATGGCCCGGTCCATCATCTTTTTTGCCGTCAGGTTGCCGATTGAGCGCTGGGCGTCCCACTGCTCAATGGCACCGAGGCTGGTAATACGTTGTGGCTTAGCCTCAGGAATGATATCGCCATTATCCAGTTGTTGAATGAAACGTGGGAAGCGGTTTACACCATGTGAATAGACACCAGACTCGGTGGTGCGGGCGAACATTTCTGCACAGGCATCGGCGGTTTCTACTGCCACGCCGCGTGCCAGAAGTACCCGATTGAACGACTCTTTTAACTGCGAAAAAGTGACTTTCATTGCGGTTTTCCTTGTTAAACCTGATCGCTTTTTTATCTTTAAATTTCACTATGCGAAATCTGATTTCAAATATAACGATCAAATTTTGACAGATCAACGGCAAACGCTATTTTTTAAAATCATCAAAATCAAAAGGTTGTGTTTTTTCGGTTCAGATCGTGAACTGAAACACACTTTGCGCTACCATCAGAGCGCGACGAAAAGGGGAACGAAAACGATGGGCACAAAAGAGAGTGATGTGACGCAAGATAAAGAGAGGCCAGCAGGAAGTCAGAGCCTGTTCCGTGGTTTGATGCTGATTGAGATCCTCAGTAACTATCCCAACGGCTGCCCGCTGGCGCATTTATCAGAACTGGCAGGGTTGAACAAAAGTACGGTTCACCGGTTACTACAAGGGCTGCAGTCATGTGGATATGTCACTCCCGCACCGGCGGCCGGAAGCTATCGCCTGACCACCAAGTTTATCGCCGTGGGTCAAAAAGCGTTATCGTCGCTGAATATCATTCATGTTGCTGCCCCGCATCTGGAGTCGTTGAATATTGCCACCGGCGAGACTATCAACTTCTCCAGCCGCGAAGATGACCACGCGATCCTGATTTATAAGCTGGAACCCACTACCGGGATGCTACGTACTCGCGCTTATATTGGTCAGCACATGCCGCTGTACTGCTCGGCCATGGGCAAAATCTATATGGCGTTTGGCCACCCGGACTATGTGGCATCTTATTGGGAAAGCCATCAGGACAAGATCCTGCCGCTGACCCGTAACACCATCACCGGGCTACCGGCGATGTACGATGAGCTGGCGCAGATCCGCGAAAGCAGCATGGCGATGGATCGTGAAGAGAACGAGTTGGGTGTCTCCTGTATTGCAGTACCGGTTTTCGATATTCATCACCGGGTGCCATACGCCATTTCTATTTCGCTATCGACTTCGCGGCTTAAGCAGATTGGCGAGAAAAACCTGCTTAAGCCATTGCGGGAGACCGCGCAGGCCATCTCAAATGAGCTGGGCTTTACCGTCCGGGAGTAGTCAGTCAGGCGGGTTATGCCGACAGCCAGCGTTTGCTGTCCGCTTTCATCTGTTGTTCGAGCAGGCTGCCTCGTGTGGCAAATACGCGCTGTACCGGAAAGCCGCTTTTTTCCAGCAGGTAGGCCAGTGCAGCGTATTCACGCGGATATTTCGCGGCTGCATCCTGGTCAATGCTGACCATCCCACACGGGAAGGTGAAGCTACCCATATCGTAAATGCTCTGGCGGTGGAACAGTTTCCATACGCCATCACGTTTTTCCACCAGGTCATAAAAGCGGTTGTGACACTGACAGCCCAGATCCAGCGCTATATTCTCGGCGATAATCATCGCGTTCGTTTCAACAATGGCCTTCGTGGCGCTGGCATTAAAGGTCACCATCGGGGTGGCGATCAGATGTTTGGTGCGCAGGTCCGATTTTCCCATCCGCATTGAACCATCAACAAAATCGCTGGCAAGCCCTTCAAACCAGGTGATTTCGATAGTGCCATCCGGATGAAACAGGTTGCGAAGCTGTTCCCATTCCCCGAGATCGCGGTGCATCCAGCCCGTGATAAGCGCGTTAATTTGCTGATAATCCTCAAGGCGACTGTGCATAACATGGACTCCAGAACGTTGACGGGTTTTGGTTTCACAGCGAACAGAATGAAAACCAACATGGTCGATTGACCGCTCAATCAATATTAGTGGTAGCAGAGCCGTTATTAATGACAAAAAGTGGGATTTGCGGGAAGGTTTCCAGATTGGAATAACGCCCTGTTATTTCAGCAATAAGCCACTTGCGGCCTGCCACGGCTGGCGGTACCTTTCGCTCACAGGGGCTTCCCGCACGTTTGTGTGCTGTCACCGCGGTGCTGAAGTTGTCGTCTACTACTCGTTAGCCTTCAGTGCCGTTACCATAAGCAATGCATCGGGGGATTTTCGTCGCAATATGCCAGATCTTATCCCGGTGATTGAGTTGGGGCGTCTCGCAGTACATCAGTCGCTACGAGCTCAGGGAATAGGGCGAGTACTGGTTCGCGATGCCGAATTACGGGTTATCCAGGTGGCGGAGACCATTGGCATTCGGGGGATGCTGGTGCATGCTTTATCTGATGATGTTGATGGTCACGTTAAAAGACCTGGTTGAGAGTCTCTGGATTTTCTCGGTGAGGGAAAGGTTTTATGATGCGGGAAGCAGAAAGCAAAAAACCAGCCCGTAGGCTGGTTTTTCTGGAATAAGTGGTGCCCGGACTCGGAATCGAACCAAGGACACGGGGATTTTCAATCCCTGATTTAAACACTCATAGAACGTTTGTTACCTGTAAAGCGTCCACAGGTGACTTATATGCATGTAATTTCAGTGATTTCTACCAAAGGCGGTGAAGGTAAGTCCACTCACTCTGCCAACCTGGCTGGCTTCTGTGCCGACGCCGGTCTCAAAACTCTCCTGATTGATGGCGACTACGCCCAGCCAACTGCCTCCAGTTACTATTCCTTACGCTATGAAGCGCCATGCGGTCTTTACGAGATGCTGATGCAGACCGTAGATCTCAACCGTCCCGGGCAACTGATTTCCCAGACCTGTATCGATAATCTTGATCTGATTATCTCGAATGATCCCCATGAACAGCTCAAGACGGCCATGATGCACGCGCCGGATGGCCGTATTCGCTTGCGTAACCTGCTCCAACATCCACTATTTGCTGCTTACGATGTCATCATTATCGATTCACAGGGCGCACGTTCCATCATGCTGGAACTGGTGCTGCTGGCAACATCGCATACGGCGGTGGCGATAGTGAAGCCAGTGGTGCCGGATGTCCGGGAGTTCCTGCGGGGAACGGTAACCCTGATGGAGGAACTTCTTCCCTATCGCGGGTTTGGCCTCACGCTGCCGCCGATGAAAGTCCTGGTCAACTGCATGGATTACACCCTGCTGGCCGAAGAAGCGCTGAGTGCGTTAACCACGATTATTGCTGATGGAACGTATAGCAAAGCGAATATTCCCCCCGTCACTCTGCTCGAAACCCAAATCTATGACCTTGAAGTCTACAAGCTGGGTCATACGCGGGGGCAACCTGCTCACCGTCTTGAATACCAGACCGACCGTAAAAGTCTTCCTGCTGCGCAGACTATGCATGATCTGGCCTGTGAATTATTCCCTGAATGGCGCGACCGTTTTGATGCGGTACTGCAAAACCAGCCGAAAGGGGATAAATAATGAAACTCTATCGTGCAACGTACAGCCTCTCAACCCGCGATGGCAGGGTAACGGTTGATGAGCAGTGGGTCTTTTTTGAAGCCGAAACCTACTCTGACGCGCTGGAGAAAATACCCGGGCTGCTGATGACGATGTGGGATTGTTGTGAATCCCAGCTCGAGGTCTGGAACCTGATGCAGGATAACCAGCTTGTTGATCTCAGCATGGATATGGAGGTTGATTCCCCCCGGGACTGGCGTTTCTTTGAGGTTGGTTATTCCGCTGGTTCTGCCGTTTATCTTGATGTCGAGCGTGATGGCTGGCCGCTGTTTCTTGTCTCACCTACTAATCTGTCCCGTCTGAATAAAGCGTTGGTCGAATGCCGGAGGCCAGCATGATTAACGCCGAACAGATATCGCCGCCACATTCAATTAGTGCCGAGCAGGCCGTTCTCGGTGGTCTGATGCTTGATAATGATCGCTGGGATGATATTGCAACGATTATTGCCGCTGACCGTTTTTATTCGCGACCGCATGGCGTGATTTTCACCGCAATGCAGACGTTGCTGTTTCAGAATAAGCCCATCGATCTGATTACCCTGGCTGAATCAATGGAGCAGCAGGGAACATTAGAACAGTGTGGCGGTTTTGCCTATCTCGCCGAACTCTCCAAAAATACGCCCAGCGCGGCGAATATTGTGGCTTATGCCGAGTATGTTGCCAGCTACGGCCAGAAGCGTCAGTTGCTGGCGCTGGGACATGATCTGGTCGGGCAGGCCAGCGATGTCAGAACCGAACTGACTACATTACTGGACGATGCTGAACGTCGTATTTTTGCTATAGCGGAACAGCACTCACCTGATGGGGATGTTGATTTACCGGCATCATTAGAAACTTTTTTGGAAAGGCTGGAACAACGTTGTGGTAGTGAAGATCTGATCACCGGTACACCGACCGGCTTTGCTCAATTGAATGATATGACCAGTGGATTTCAGTCCAGTGATTTGATTTTGCTGGCTGGTCGTCCGTCGATGGGGAAAACGGCGCTGGGGCTGGCGTTCTGCGAAGGTGCATTGAACGAGCGCCCGGATATGGCGGTACAGGTCTACAGTCTGGAAATGCCAACTGAGCAACTGTTGATGCGCTTTACCGCAATGTTGGGGCGCGTCCCTCTGCAACACCTGCGTAATGGCGACATGCAGGATGAAGACTGGGCGCGGGTCAGTGCAGCAATGAAAGTCCTGCTTGAGGACTGGAAAGGCAGACTGGTGATTGATGATTCAAGTTATATGACACCGACTATCCTGCGTTCTCGGGTGAGAAAAAACATCCGTAAATACGGTCATCCATCCCTGATCCTCCTAGATTACTTGCAACTGATGCGCTGCCCAGGGCAGGAGAACCGGACGCAGGAGATCGCGGAGATATCCCGCTCACTAAAAGCGCTGGCGAAAGAAATTGGCTGCCCGGTGGTGGCACTATCACAGCTTAACCGTGCACTGGAAAGCCGGGCGGATAAGCGCCCGAATAACGGCGATCTGCGTGATTCCGGGGCACTGGAACAGGATGCCGATCTGATTATGTTTGTTTATCGGGACGAAGTGTATGACGCCGATACGCATGAGCCGAGTGTGGCAGAGATTATTCTTGGTAAGCAGCGTAACGGCCCGATTGGCACTCTGAAAGTGCAGTATCAGGCGGAAATTACCCGTTTCGAGGATTTCACAGGAGGTCGCTATGACTTCTAAGAAATCCAGTCAATTGGGCGAAAAGCTACTCCAGCGGGGTCGTACCCCGAACCCTGAAAGCACTGCCGTGGTGCTGCCAGTGAATGAAATGCCGATGGTTCTGGCGCTGGAGCAGCTGCGTCCCAATCCGGATAACCCCCGTACTTCCCGCAACCCGAAGTATGAGGATATCAAAGCGTCGATCCGCGCTCGGGGGCTGGATTCGGTGCCAAAAGTCACCAGAGATCCGGAAAGCCTGGAGGATGTTTATATCTTCAGCGACGGCGGCAACACTCGCTATTCCATCCTGACGGAACTGTATGCAGAAACAGGCGATGAGCGTTTTCGCCGTGTTCAGTGCATCGTTAAACCGTGGCCGGGGCGTTTCGGCCATCTGGCCGAGAATGATGTGCGTGGCGAGCTGTCATTTATTGAGAAGGCCTTCGGCATCGATAAGGCGCGGGCTATTTACGAGGAACAACTGGGGCGCGAAGTGAGTCAGCGCGAGCTGGCCGATTTGCTGAAAGAGGCCGGTTATCCGGTTCACCATTCGAATATCAGCCGTATGGTGGCGACAATCGAACACCTCTGGCCGTGGATACCCAACTTGCTTAATTCGGGTATGGGACGGCCTCAAATCGCCCAGCTAATTACGTTACGAACGGCGGCAGAAAAAGCCTGGCAAGCCTTCAGCCAGAATGTCGCGTTACCTCCGGAACAGGATTTTAATGATGTCTTTGGCGGTGTCTGCTGCGCTTTTGACGACCCGGAACACTATTCAGCCGACGTTTTTAAAGAAGAGCTGATTGCGGCCCTTTTGAAGGCAATGCCCGATCCGCAACTGACCTACGATAGCTGGCTGATTGAACTCGATCCGCAGGAACAGAACCGGCGCAAACTCTTTGGTGCGCCGGAGCCGCTGCCTCAACATGTTCTGGATGCGGATAAAACCCACGATGAGCCTTCACAACCACCGGTTACCGAACCGCCTTCTGTCACTACTGACTCCAGAGCTACAGGTAAAAAACCAGTCGCGACAGGAGCCGATTCCTTTGAACATATTGATCAACCGCCTGATGAAGAACAGTTGGATCTCTATGACGGGAATATCCCCCCAAATTCGACACCTGAATTACCCGACGTCCCTCCGGAAGCTGATCAAGAGCCTGCTGAATGTGTTGACGGTCACCTTCAGGAAGCGTCTGCAAACGCAATTGCTTTTGCCGCGAACGGGCTGGAGCCGGTAACCGATATCTGGCATATCCCGGCGTTACAGGATGATGTTGAACATTTACAGGACATCGCGTTTCGCCTGGCTTTTGAACTGGCTGAGGTCATGGGGATTGAAGATATTATTCAGGAAGATAAATCTCTCCTGGGTGCCGGTTATTCTCTCCCGTCAAATGCGGACAGTGAGCTGCTGGCCGCATTGTGCGGAGGCGGATCTTATACCCCATTATCGACGTTAACCGGATTACTGCTCGGGGCGGCTAGCCCGTTTGGTGAACCCTTACTTAATGATGCGCATGCGGTGAAATTCCTGCGCTTAATCAGAGTCGTGCGGCGTTTGCGCGAGCTGCAACGTCAGACATTCGGGGAGGGTGCAGCATGAAAGCTGACTGGGTTGATGAAGCGCAGGAAGTGACCCCACTGATGGTCGATAGTCAGATTGAGCGCATTCGCTCCTCGTTGATATCACCGACGATATCGCCTGCTGAATGCGAACGATGTGGACATGAGATTCCGGAGGCTCGTCGCAGAGTAGTCCCGGGTGTCAGGCTGTGCGTCGAATGCCAGACCATTGCCGAGTTTCGGCGGCGTGTTGGCGATGGAGGATACGATGAAAGCTGAACCTACATCATGGATCGTTATTCTACTTTGTTTTCTGGCATGGGCTGTTGATATAGCGATTATTTATGGAGGGCGTGCGCAATGAATGCACTGTTAACGCAGATAGTTATGGAACTGAAGTCGGGAAATATCCGCCGTTGTGAGGCGATAGGGTTAACCCTGGAAGAGATTCAGGAACTAAACAGCTTAACGGTTGAGGATCTGCATTATCTGGTGAATACGCCAGTCTCGCTTCTGACCTTCCACATCAACCATACCAACCTTATCACCATGCTGGCGCAGGCCCGTCGTGAGCAGACCCGGACACAGCGTATCGACAGGGCATTAACGTTGGGTGGTTCTATCGAGCTGATGCAGCATTTTTTTGGCCTGACGGCGGCGGAGGTTAGCTCCCGGCGACGGCTGGTCGGTGTTGTAACCCGACAGGGGCGCAGCCAGATCCCCACAGAAGAGCAGGAGGTGGCGGTGTGGCAGCAGTGGAAGGCTTCGAACGTTGACAACATGGAATCACTGGATGCGCTGGAAGCCATGATGTTAATCGCTGAGCAGCAGGACATTTCGTTAACTTCAGTCTGGACGCTAACCAAAGGATGGAGTGCCGCCTGATGGCCGTTGTTCCCGTTGATGATGTTATCCAGTGTACGCTGGCGAAGATGCAAAACCGGATTGAGCAAAAGGCGCAATCCGGCGAGCAGAGTAATGAGCAGAGCGGATTGCTCTTTCTGGGGAACGTGCATGACGCCGTTCCCCGGCGCTTATTCCTGGACAGCCGATTATCACCGCTGGATAAGATGGCGTGGGTGATGATCCGGCTGTATGCACAGCAAAACGATGGGGCTGTCTTTCCTACCTATGACGAATTGCAGTGCCAGCTGGCGTTACCGCATTCGGATAAAGCCTCCCGGGAGACGGTCAGCCGGACGTTGCTGATGCTGCGTCTTACCGGGTGGCTGAGTCTCTGCAAGCGTGTCAGAGATAAATCCGGGCGCATTCGCGGCAATATCTATGCCCAGCATGATGAGCCGTTGGGGCTGTTTGATGCAGAATATTTTGATCCCGGCTGGCTTGATGCCGTTGCTGATGCCTGCCGACATACCAATAAAACGATACGCCTGACAGCGCTGGCCGTTTTGCAGGATATCAAATCTGACACCCGTATGCGCCACCGGCACTCACGCGTTGCGCTGATCGAAGCACGGTTATCCTCCCCACAAAATCCGCAGGAAATGTTGTCATCACGGCAGAAGAGTAACCCCGGTTCTGAAACCGAACCAAGTCAAAAATTGCAGGGTTCGGAATCCGAACTTAGTGCTCTGAAGGGGGATATTTTACCGGGTTCGGATTCCGAACTAAGCCGGAAATCAAGGGATGGCGACTTAGTTCGAAAATCGAACCGTTACGTACGTAGTTTTACACAGAGTGTAAAAGATACGTACGTAGGGAGCGAAGGCCGATTGTCGTGGCCGACGGCGGTGATCGAGCGGCTGAACACGCCTGACCGGGATATGCTGGAGCAGCAACTTAATGCTCTGCCAGGTGAACTGGGGCAACGGATCCTGGACGATCTGGCTGGTCGCATGAAAGCGACGGAAGTCAGGAACGTCACGGCCTACCTGCTGGCGAACCTTAAACGGGCGAGGGAAGGGCTGTTTAACTTCGGAGAAGTAGCATCCGGGTCTTCTCCTGCAAACCAAAATTCAGTGGCTATTCCACCATGTGGCGGGAAAAAAGAGGTCAAACGCGCTCGGCGGGAGTTTGTATCTGGTGTGATGGCTGATATCCGAGGGAATTATTTCAGGTCATAAAGTGAGCACTGTTGACACTGTCAACAGTGGCTGAATCAAAATTAATCAAGCCAGACTTGCGAGTAGCTACTCAACATTGCGGAATGTGCTCGGTCTGAGTTGAGGGTTAAAAGGGATATAAGGTATTTAAGCTATGAGCAGCAGTAGTTTCTGAACTCATCTTGTAAAGATGACAGGTTTTGAATAAAAAATTCCTATTCTTGATATACCTTTAAAGGATTAATGCTGTTAATGTAATATTGATGGCATCGATACTTGATTAGGTATTTAATATGAGACATATTTGGGGTTATAAGAGAGAGCAACGAGAGAAAAGGCTGAAAGAGGGACGTCTTTCTTACGATAAGTTAACCACAGATGACAAGTTAATAATTAGTATGAGGAAAGACTTTGAGAGCGGGAAAGCTCCTGAGCTTTATTTGCTGTGGCACTCAGTCTTAACTGCTATATCATTTGCATTTTTCATCGGTCTTTTTAGTGCTGAGGGGTTTTATCATAAATCCTATGTCCTAATTAGCTCGTCTATTTTTTTTACGATCTCACTGGTTATGAATGGGATTTTTTCTATTTTCTATCAAGCAGCAAACAAAATGTTTGATGGGAATCATATGTTTAAAATTCATTTGAACAATAAAATAGAGTACGCAAGATTAATTGCATTATTGTCCCCGTTTATTGCAACTCTGTTGTTAATATTCTTTTATTCTATTTTGGCAACAATCCTTGGTATCATGGCAATAGCAATAACAGGTTTTATATTTTATAGGGCTATTAATCATGATTTAATTAAATTAGAGAGCGAGATTCGTAAGCAATGGAGGAACGCTCTTAAAAATGATGATATTGAAACATTAGATAGAATAGAAAGAAGGTACGGTTGAAGTGAAATGCTCCTGTGTCTGATTTGACGAGTTTCTTTCAGCTGGGAGCAAGTTCTTTAGTCTAGACTATGGGATAAGATTGCGACGAATAATCATTTATCTTTGGAGTCGATTACATTTTTCGTATAAAATTTCTGTTCTCTGTTTAATATTTTCAGCATAATGCAAAGCCTTATGGCAGTTAGGGCATAGGGCAACACAATTTTCAGGTGTATCCGGCCCACCTTTTGATAAAGGAATTACGTGGTGTACTTCAAGATAGGGGATACCTAGACTATTTATAAAGGGACCAAGCTTAGAACAGTTCTCACATATTCCGTTACTTATTTTTAATATGTAAGAAACTACATCAGGACATCTTAGATAGACGTCTACCTTTGTTGTTGATTTGCATGGTTTAGCTACTCCGACAGGTTTTATTAATTTTTTATTTAAAAGCTTGAACGCTCGGTTGGATAATATTTCTAAATTATCTGTGAGGCCAAAATTACAACTGTCCTCCCCAAATACAATCTCTTTCCAATCATTTTGCGATTGAAGTTCCTCCGCATGTAGAAAAATCCTTTTTGTTCCATTTCCAATTGGTTTTTCTTTTTTTGCATATGCACTAAAAAATTTTTGTTTTCTACATAACTCCAGTCTCAACTTTTCAGCATTAACTTGGTTAATATGAAAATAACCATCGTCAGAATTTGAAAGCCTGCGTTCATCTTTTGATGGCATGTTTTTCAAGAGAGGTTCTGATGCAATAAAAGCATCAAGTTTCTTGATTTTTTTTACTTGCATACGATAAATTATCGTTTTTAGTGCTTCATTGTATTGTGGGTTGTTTTTTTGTCCCCAAGATTCTAAAAATAAACCATATAGCCCGTCCTGATTTTCCAGTCTACATTTAGAATCTAACTGAGAACCATTCAAGCCCATAACAAACATAATATCCATACCAGCTAATCCATTTAACAAGTGAAATGATTTATCAGTAAATTTAAGGTTAGATACATTTCCCAAATCTATGAAAGTTATACCATGAAGAGTGCGGAAAGTGGATCTGATGAGGTGATTTTGAACTCATAATTTACATTGAATTTGAAAAATAGTTTCCCATTGTGTTCCCTACTAACGACCAATGATTATCTCCATCTCGTTAACTCTCAACGGATGGATTTTCATGTCAGACAATACAGATAAGAAAGCCGGTGCGCTGCATTCTGAATTGCGCATCGAGCTACATACCCAATACGCCATTAACACCTGGAGCGGGCGACCAGCCTCGGATGGCAAGCCTTCGCTCATCGGAATGCCGCTGTTTTTCCGACTCATTTCCCGGATTAACCGCGATTCACTGGCGGATAATCCGTGGGCGGATGTGGCTCTGGTGGAAGTGGAGACGTTACTAGAGACTGCCAGCCAACAGCTCCAGAAGTGGCTGAACGAAATCGATGCCCTGATGGCGATGCTGCCAGCTAACGCTTCTGTTTCCGGAGTCACTTCCACCGCACCGCTGAATATTGGCGTTCACAGTCATACTCCCCTGGGATACCGCTGCGTTTACCTCCTGGTTGGATTTGATCAGCTTATTCTGCGCGTCTTCCAGGCGCATCACTACGGTCTGATGTCGCTGAAAGAGCGCAAAGCCTGGTTACATCGTGGTAGCCATCAAATTCGCCGTATCTTCTCGGTTGCCCTGCGTTACCGTTCTCATCCCGTTACCCGGCAGGATATTGCCTCAGATAACGACATTGCCCGGCAGGGTATCGAACTATTTGGGGAACTGGACGGGGCGATTCTGCTGGGAACCCGCCGTTCCCGCTTTTCTCCGCCAGTAAGCGCCGAAAGTATTAAGGCGCTGAAAGCCGCCTTCAAACGTCGGTCACGCAAAGAGAAAGCGGCAAAGCAGGAGGTGCAGGATGATCAGCAATAAAACCGCTTTTACCGGGTTGCTCATCCTGAGTTCTTGTCTGAGTGGATGTGCGAGTGTTGACAGTGTCAACAGTGCGATAAACCAGATTAGCGGTGGGATCTTCTCAGTTGGTTCCGCACCGGCAGACAGTGGTCCGGTGGTGTTGTCGAAAGGCGCACCGCAGGCCAGCCACAAAATCGCGCAGGAATACCGTGTTCCTGTTGACGTAGATACGGCAGCTGCGCGGGTAAAACGCTACTACGGCTTTATCTCGGCTGAAGAAGTGGCGCAACTACGGAATAACGGTACGCAAAGTGGAGGATGGACTGCCGCTTCAGTAGCCGATGGCGCATGGGTATGGGATGGGCAACCCGGGAGTTATTACAAAATGGGGCGCGACTGGGGAAGCGAGAATACCAACGACAGCGTTCAGGTCGAACTGGAGAAAAACGGTTCTGGTAGCCGCATGTATATCACCTTTCATTCCAGTCTGGCCTCTCATACCACTGTGGCTTATACCAGCAAGCTGTTTGAGAATATGAAGAGCGTGGCGGAAGGGACGATCCGATGAAGCTCTTTCTCTGTGAAAAACCCAGTCAGGGACGCGATATTGCCGCTGTGCTGGGTGCTACAAAGAAAATGCCGGGTTATCAGACCGGAAACGGGGTGTGCATCACCTGGGGTTTTGGTCACCTGCTGGAACAGGCCAGTCCGGATGCCTACGGTGAACAGTTCGGTGTTCCCTGGCGTACTGACGTATTACCGGTATTACCGACAACATGGCAAATGCGGGTTAAACCGGATGCGTCGACTCAGTTCTCCGTTATTCAGAAACTGCTGAAACAGGCCAATACGGTAGTAATTGCCACCGATGCGGATCGGGAAGGAGAGGTGATTGCCCGTGAAATCCTCGACTACTGCCACTATCAGGGAAAGGTTGAGCGGTTATGGCTCTCGGCGCTGGATGAGGCCAGCGTTCGTGCCGCGCTGGCGGCGATAAAGCCTGGAAGTGCGACTTTACCCTACTATTTAGCCGGTCTTGGCCGCGCCCGGGCTGACTGGCAGATCGGTATGAATATGACGCGGCTATATTCGGTCAAGGCCAGGGAGAACGGCTATGGCAGCGTTTTATCTGTGGGGCGAGTGCAGACGCCGACTCTAAACCTGATCGTGGAACGCGATCGTGATATTGCGCAGTTTGTCCCGAAGCCCTACTGGAATGTCGTGGTGCAGCTGACAGCGAGAGGGATCGCATTTCAGGCACAGTGGGTGCCAGCAGCGGCGTATTGTGATGAGGAAAAACGCTGTATTAACCCAACGGCTGCGCAGCAGGTGGTTCAGCTTTGCCAGAAAACCGGACAGGCGACGGTCGCAGAGGTTGAGACCAAAAGGGAAACGGAGTCTGCTCCGCTGGCATTTGATCTCGGTACGCTACAACAAGCCTGTTCCCGCCGTTTTGGCTATGGTGCCCAGCAGGTGCTGGATATTGCGCAAGATTTGTATGAAACCCACAAAGCGACGACGTACCCTCGCACCGACTGCGGCTATCTGCCGACATCAATGCGCAGTGAGATTGGGCAGGTGATGACCTCGATACAGCAAAGCGACCCCTCTTTATCTGCGATCATGTCGCAGCTTGATATGAAGCATGTTTCGCGCATCTGGAATGACAAAAAGATCACCGCACACCACGGTATTATCCCCACAAAGCAGCCCTGTGGTCTGGCAAAAATGAGTGAACAGGAGCGCAACGTTTACCAGCTTATCCGGCTGCATTATCTGGCCCAGTTCCTACCGAACCATGAAGTGGATGCCACACGGGTTTCGCTGCATTGCAGTGGGCAGTTATTTAAGACAAGCGGTAAAGTTGTGGTTGTTGCTGGCTGGAAGAGTCTGTTTGGTAAAGATGCTGAAGAGGATGCAGGTGATGCCGGTGATAAGGCCCGGTTACCTGCAATGGCTAAAGGGAGCGTATGCCAGGTCACTGGAGCGGAAGCAAAACCCCAGCAGACGAAACCACCTGAGCACTATACGGAAGGGACATTGATTGCGGCGATGAAGAATGCGGCGCAGTTTGTTACCGATCCACGCCTTAAAAAGATCCTCAAAGAGAACGCGGGGCTGGGAACGGAGGCGACCCGGGCTGGCGTAATTGAAACGCTTCTGAAGCGTGGTTTTGTGGTGAAGAAAGGCAAGCATCTGCTGGCGACACCTATTGCGGCTGATTTAATGGCTGTGTTACCGGCACAGCTTAAAGATCCGGGGATGACGGCGCTCTGGGAGCAGTCGTTGGATGACATTGCTGAAGGCCGGACGTCATTTGATGACTTTATGGCGAAACAGTCCGCCTGGACAATGCAACTGGTGGCAAAGGGGCAGCAGCAGACGGTGAAGATCACGTTACCGCCTTCTCCGTCATGCCCAATTTGCGGTGGGACAACCCGGCAGCGCACGGGGAAATCAGGCGCATTCTGGGGATGCATTAATTATCCTGACTGCAATGGAATTGTGAATGTTGGGGCCAAGAACCCCCCTCGTCGGCGGAAAAGCCCGGCAAAGAAAAGTGGCTGACTGGCTTTATGTTTTTGATTGGAAGCGTGGCGTGAATTTGTTATTTTGCAGATGGCTTTGAAGTACCCCGCGACTGCGGTAATCCGATTTTTCGGTCTTACAGGCGGATGATTGGACAGTATGGCAACCCATTTTGTTACCTGGATGAGGTTGTAAGGCGTGACCCTCCGTGAGATTACACGTCGGCCAAAAAAGGCTCTGGCCCGGAGAAGTGACATTGATGATGAACCAGTGGTACAGGTTCAGAGGCACGATTCTAGGATGGAGTCGTGCCTTTTTTATATTGAAGTGTTAATATTAAGTAGGTGTAATAGAATTTTCTTCGTTTTGAGAATTCCGTTAGAAGGTTACGGAAATAGTAATAGCTTAGATAGGGGATAATGATATATGAATCAATTTTATAACAATAATAATCCCTTGTGGCTCCAGGATGGCAGCATTAGAAGTAAGATGATTAATTATACTCCGATGGATATTGTCAAGAGTATTCAGGAAAAAAGAATAAATATCAAACCATCATTTAAGAGTCATCATGATTGGCCTATAAGTTGGGCAAGCCGAATTATTGAGAGTTTAATATTGGGTTTTCCAATACAAAATATTATATGTGAAGAAAATGAATTTGGTGAGCTAACTGTACTTGATGGGACGAAAATTTTAAATAGCCTCTTTAGATTTTTTAATGGAGAGTTTAGACTGAAGGATCTGACATTAAGAAAGGACCTCAATGGCTGTATGTTGAATGAATTAAGCTATAGAGAGTATTCTTTTCTAATGGAGCGATACATATTTACATTTGTGATCATAAACTATGATTCTCCTAATATGTTAAAATATGAATTTTATAAAAGAATAAATGCAACTACGACAAGATTTACAGTGCAGTCGGCTAGAAATTATGCTTTTCCTAAAATGTTTGAAATGATAAAAAATATAGAGTCAATGACTGGTAATTCTATAAAGTATAACATATTTAAAAGCAATGCCAGTAGGGATGTATTTAAGAGTAGGACTGATATAGACCAATTTATTTTATTTTTATGTATGTTTGTTCTTGATGCTAATAATCATATTCCTAATGGTGAATATGCTATAACTGAAAAGTTAGATATGGCTGCTGAAGCTATGAATGACCCTTATCGGACGTCTGGTCTTGATAATTACGTTGCAAATTTATTGCGTGAATTTATTTGGAATGATATGAGGGGTAATTATATAAGCATTGAGGCGGTTCGTGAGTCTGATATAGAACAGTCGTCTGATATGATTTACTTATCTTCAGACGAATATATGAGTATGGAGAGATTTCTTTATAAATTTAACTCTTTTGTTCTCAGAGGGAATGGGCATTCTATAAATGATAGATTCCCTATGTATGAATCCGATGTTCCTAATTATTGGGATACAAAGCGAATTTATAAACAACAATATTAGGTGTTAAGATGATAAGAAATTTAGATATCAAAAATGTAAAGTGTTTTTCTTCGGCTAAATTTGATTTATCTCCTCTTACTGTATTTTGTGGTGCTAATTCAGTAGGGAAATCTACCGCAATACAGTGTATGCTTTTGTTAAGACAATCCTACAATTTAAACAAGTTTAAAACACAAGATATCAAACTAACTGGTGAGTTGTTCTCTGTTGGTCATGCAAAAGATTTATTATCTCAAAATAGCAAAGGGGATAATATTAGTATTTTTATTGATAAACAGGGTTTTGTGTCGAAGAACCTTAAGGATATCGATCTTGATGGTTATGTTCTGCCTTTAAATGATTGTGGGGTTATTGAACATGAATTTTTTGAGAACACATTTCATTATTTAAGTGCATATAGATTAGCGCCACAGAATAGCTATGATGTAAATTTTGACTCTAGCAATTTAGATCTAGGAATTTATGGGCAATTTGCAATATCAGAGTTAGAAAGAAATAGAAACAAACTTGCACTCAATCAGAAATTAGCTCGTATTATGGTCAATTTAAACAGAGGGGCAGAAGCATCTAAACCTGTTTTTGAAACCAATATACAAATGGCTAGTGAAGAAGATGATAATGAGCCTGATTTAGAAAAATTTGAAACTATTGATGAGATACTGAATAAAGTTGAGCAAGACAATCACAAAGAAAAAAATAATGCTAAGAATGATACTCAAGATAAGAATGAAGAGTACACACTTGAAGTTGCTTTGAAAGAATCAATGAAAAGAATCTGTAAAGGATTCAATATAGATCTTCAGTCGTATAAAGAATTGGACAAAGTGGCAACTAGTTTTAGCTCAAGCGAAACTGTTTATTCCGTCCGTCCTGTCAACACTGGTTTTGGCATAAGCTATGTCCTACCTATTATGCTGGCAGCACTATGTACTTCGCCAGGTGGTACCTTAATTGTTGAAAACCCTGAAGTGCATCTACATCCTTCTGCGCAGTCAGAATTAGCATTTTTCTTAGGGGTGGCATCACTCTGTGATATCCAAGTCATAATCGAAACACACAGTGACCATATCATAAATGGAATTAGATTGTTCGCTAAAAAAAATACTCTAGAACTAAATCATATTACCATTAATTCAATCCGTTCGGGATTAGAAGGAAGGATTATAACTAAAATTGAGATTGATGAGGATGGTAGTTTAACGGATATAGATGATGGTTTTTTTGACCAAGCAGAAAAAGATCTTATGAGGTTGTTTGCATGAAAGTCTATATAAATGATAGCTCTTTCATAGGGCAGGCTAAAAATGTAGATGATGCTATATCTCTATTGGATGAGTTAGTTGGAACTATTTATGAGATAAAAACATTTTCTTGTAAGAATAAAGGGGCAATTAGTAAGGGGCTTAAAGATTGCTGTATTATAAAAGATCTTTCATTGATTGAGTTTATTCATGGATTAGATCGAAAAATAAAAAAACAAAGAGAGGCGAAGGAGCGTTATCTTCAGGTTTTATGTACTAAGCCACATTATAAAAGCAAACATGGTCAAGGTGATACGATATTAGATGAGCAGGGAGAGTCATTGAGGAATACGTGTTTTGACTCTGCGGCCGTCTCAAAGTGTGGTGCAGTTGTTGTATCATTAAATAATTGTCCTAAATATTCCGCTAAAACGATTAAAGTTATTAGTTCGGTTGCTAATGAAAGAAATATTATGAATGTATCATATTTAATTGATGCAAAAAATTTAAGATGGAATTATGAGCCTAATCCCAAGCATAGAAATAAACCTAAAAACATAGGGAAGCATACTATTAGTGAAATGGATCTGAGTAATGATGTCGCTCAAAAAGTATTGACTAATGGTTTCTTTATTAATGAGAAAGTACTCTCATTTTATGAAAATAATTGGTATTGCTTTCCATCCCATTTAGCAAATAATTTTCATGGGTATAAAATAACATTTCATGAAAATAATAAACTATATGCTCATGTAAATAAAATAATGAATAGGATCTGTTTCACCCC
Source organism: Yokenella regensburgei (assembly GCF_003634235.1). Lineage (NCBI taxonomy): Bacteria > Pseudomonadati > Pseudomonadota > Gammaproteobacteria > Enterobacterales > Enterobacteriaceae > Yokenella > Yokenella regensburgei. Next base: position 125,258 of record NZ_RBIZ01000005.1, read on the forward strand.
TAGGGGGCAGATTTGGCATGGATATTGTTAATTGATGTTTTTGTGGCTACCCCCCTTTGTTGGTATTGCTTTTTAACTTCCCGATGCCAGATTTTTCTGGCGTTTTTTTTGCGCTGTAAAAACAGTTGTTCGTTGAGGGCATAGCGCTGGTTTCGCAAAGTTGGGCCTCTTTTGTCTGACTAAGGAACCTGCATGAATATTCATATCCCAATGGCTGTCTGCCTGACGGCCTGCATCCTGACCGGTTGTACGCAAAAGCTCCAGCAACCGGATACCCAACCTCATCCGACGGCGCTGAATGGCAATGTCCAACCTGCACGACTGGATGTTTATGCCGCCTCTCCCGAAGTTGTTCGCTATGACCGCTATCTGCTGGTTGATACTTCCCCCAGCGCCTCGCAGCGTGCTCCGCTGGAACAAACGATAGACATCCGCATTCCTGCGTCATTATCGCCGACCGTGGCGGATGCTATGCGTTATGCCCTGCGCCAGTCCGGGTACACGTTGTGTGGCACGACACTGGCGAACCGGGTGCTTTACAACCAGATGTTGCCTGCTGTGCATTATCAACTGGGGCCAATGCGCCTGAGTCAAGCATTACAGATCCTGGCCGGAGCGGCCTGGCAGCTTGAGGTTGATTCAGTGCAACGGATCGTCTGCCATTCGTTACGTGATGGCTATCGTTTGCCGCCGGAAGCGGTGAAAACGTCGCTCACTTCAGTCTCTGTGCCGCTACCTGCTCAACCCGTCAATATCACCGCTCCGGCTCCGCAGAGGATGCTGAAATGAACGAATCCGCTAGTTTCATGGAAATACCTGAAATGAAAGAGTCTGTAAGACCTGTACGCAGCAAACTCTGGGCGATAGTCCGTTACGGTTTAGGCGGGCTGGTTTTGTTTGCATTAGGCGGAACCACGTTTATCAGCCTGAAGCAGGTCCAGCTGCTTTCCGTCGAGGTCAGCCAGCTTAAAACTGCATTGCAGGGTAGCCCGGATATCGCGCCGCTCCAGGCACAGCTGACAACGCTGCAACAGCAGTTTGAAGCGTCACAAATGCAACTGGGTGGTATGGCTGACAAACCAGCGCTTGCAGCTTTGCAGCAGAAGATTGAGGCGCTGGAAATAACAGCGGATATCAACTGTAAGCGTGCAACTGAACGTGACCGGCGAAATTTTCTTTCTGCCAGGAAGCGTTTGCAGGAACGCGTTAACTGCGTGCTGGCTTCCGGGGAGGTATGTCATGGATAACATAACGACGATCGATATGCAGCCCGTTCCCTTTGGCCTAGTTCTTCTGAAATATCTGCATACTCCACGTCGCGTGGCTCCGTTCTTTGCGTGGGCTAAGCGTCTGGGCGATGAATATGATGAAACCAGCCGGTGGGAAGGTCGGGCGTTGTCAAACAACGGATTCTATCTTGTCCCCAACTCCCGTCTGACTTATGGCGTCAGTGTGGCCGGAAATGGCTATGAAGGCACCATGACGGCAGAGGCTTTTGGCATCATGCTGTCTTTGTTTGCCCTCGGGCAGATTGCCAATACGACGGAAGAGGACAGCGATATCCTGCTTTACCACGCTTTGCGTGATTACGCGTTGGATCACTCTGAATCGGCCGAAATTATGGCCGCGATAGACTGACTTTCTACTTTAGCCCGGGCAGGGATTTTTCTGCCTGTTACATAAATCCATATCACCCCTACCGGGAACTCGTTTCCCGCTGGGGAGGACGGTTCCTTTTTAATTATTGAGGAACTGACCATGATGACAGACCAGACAAATAGCATATTTTCTGCTGAAGATTTATGCGAGCTGGCAAAACTTGAAGGTGAATTGTTGGCTGTGGCCGCATTCGAACGTCTGGATATCGGAACACAACCGGATGAGGATAACTTCACGGATAATCAGTGGACGATTGCCAGTCTGGCCCGAACTTTTGCACGGGGATGTGTTGGCGATTTGCCGCGTTATGCGCACCCTTCATGCAAGGCTCTTTTCGATGAGGTTATGGAGCTTGCCAGAACTGTGTGCCCGGGAACCTGGGATCACTTTTTCAAGGCAGGACTGGATGAATCGATAGCTATGGCTGCGATGGACTGACTTTTTACTTTAACCCAGACGGGGATTGTTCTCCGTCTGGGAGCCATCCCCGTTTTTTTTTGATGGGAATGGCATATGACGAAGAAAACGACCAACCGCAAATCAGCCCCACGGCAGGATTTGTTCCAGACCGTTACCGATAAGATTATTACGGCGCTGGAGAACGGGACGAGACCCTGGCGTAAAGCATGGCAAACCGGAAAAGAGGGGTTGCCTGCTAATGCTATCACTGGCCGGAACTACAGCGGTATTAACGTGATGCTGTTATGGATAGATGCTGCCGATAAGGGATTTTATTCCAATCGCTGGCTGACGTTCAAACAGGCGCTGGATGCCGGTGGTAATGTCCGGAAAGGTGAAAAATCGACGCTGGTGACGCTGTTTAAACCATTCCAGAAAGAGGCTACGGATAGTAGCGGCCAGCCGGTGTTTGATGAGAACGGTGAGGTGGTCATGCGGGATCGCTGTTTTATGACCAGCTTCCACCTCTTCAACGTTGAGCAGTGTGAAAACCTGCCCGATAAGCTTTACCCGGAAATACCGGTTTTGCCCGACGTGGAACGTATTGCCCGGGCAGAACAGATAGCAGCCTGTAGCGGCGTGTCTGTGATACATCGCCATCAGGATCGTGCGTATTACCGCCCGGGTGTTGATCACATTATGATGCCGGAAGCCGCTCAGTTTGATTCGGCGGAAGACTACTACAGTACGCTGCTGCATGAACTGGTGCATTCCACTGGCCACGTTTCGCGACTGGCGCGTGAAGGCATTGTTTCCACTTCGAAGAAGTTCGGCGATCCAATTTATGGGTTTGAAGAACTCATAGCGGAGATGGGAGCAGCCTTTCTGTGTGCTGAACTTGGCATTAACGGCGACTTGCAACATGAGAGCTATATTGCCTCGTGGCTGCAAACGCTGAAGGAAGATAACCGCGCTGTATTTCGTGCCGCTCGCTTTGCCCGGGAAGCGTTTGAATACCTGGTGTTGCGTGAGCACGCGCTGGCAGCGTAGCCCACTTTACCAACATTGATTTAATCAACCCGTCACCTCTCAGGGGAAACATTCCCCTGAGAGGTTCTCATCCAAATCAAACAATACTTGCAAAAGAAGTGCTTTTAGCTGGTGCTATTACATAAGAAAAAGTTACTTCGTTACGATCGTCTGCATTTCGGCTTCGATATAGAGCTTCTTCAAGTTTAACAGCAAGATAGTAGCCTTGAATATTTTGCATTATCACAACATCTCCTGTTCCCACAGCCTCTACCTCATCAGATTTGAAGAATGAAGTAGATGCTGCATCAGTTATCTGACTGATTTCTTTAATGTCTGTGGCAAAACACAGAGAATGGATACTGGGCTGTCGTTTATAAATATAGGCATGGCCATGTCCTCCAATGCTCCAGGACACTTCAAATAGCATTTCTCCAGAACCAAGCCAATATTTACCCGTGACTCCAGGAAGTGGTAATTTCACTCGGCCTTTTAGTGCGGGAGAATGGTTTGTACCATCTGGCATGGGGGCAAGCTCAGGAGTTGTTGGTTGTCGAGAAAATGGACTATCTCCGGCAGGCGGGCGAGCTTTTAATTTTTTACCATGTAAGTCGTGAATGAGTGTGGCATAACTTTGTTCATAGTTTTTGTCATCAAAATATAGACGCAGTCTGGAGCCAACGAATGTTGGGACTGGATTACTCAATGAATTGTTAACAATTATTGGTATGACCCGATTATCGCCTAATTGATTCATAATTTGGGCCGAAATAATCATTTTCTCGTACCCAACCCCTCCAGACCTCTGAGCGTTAGCTTTTTGTATGTATGGTTCGGTACATATCACCATTACGCGGTCAGCTTCTGTTAGACCTTGCTCCATAAACAGAGTTAGATCGTCGCCCAATCCTACATCCCATTGATCAAGGAAAACATCAACACCATTACGTACCAGTCTGGTTGCTAGCTTTTCTACCCATTCTTTATGCTGTTCGCTGTCATGTGAGTAAGAAACGAAAAGCTTTGGTCTGACAATACTCATTGTTAAATATCTCCAAAGATACCGAGGTTGTTGCTGGCGCTTAACTGGTTTTCACCTTGCTCATAGCATTATGGAAAACATACTTATCTCATATGAAAGTGGCTACCGCAAAATTTGTAATTTCGGATAAATAGTTATTGATTGCTGTGGCAAGGCGGCTAGGTATGTTTAGAGTTTTACTATGTGAGAAGGCTCCATTCATGAAAGAGAACAAATCCTCAGTATCGTGTACCCGTATTGATGTTGACTGCTGTGATAGCAGTGCAGTTTTTGTGCTTGATAATGGTCATGATCATTTCGCCGTTTCCCTTGAAACGATACTCTCATGTCTGAAGGTGGCAGAGGAGCACGGCCATGTACCTGAAATTGACGCGGACTGGTGGTGTCTTATCGCTAACCATACTGCGTTGGGATACCCGTCATGAGGCATAACAATGGATGTATTCAAAATTTCCGTTGATACACAGCAGGTCCACAAGATTACCCAAGAGAACTTTGATCAGGTTACGAAAAAGCAGGCTCCCTGGTATCAGCCAATTAATGGTCACCAAGGATGGTTTGCGGTTTGCCCAGCATGTGACAACCCGATCCAGATTATAGGAATGCTTGAGCGTGATGCGCCATATGGGAAGCACTTCTTCCCGACTGCCGGTGCCATGGCTGTCCCGTTGAAAGGTCGTGTTGATAAGGAAGAATATGAGTGGTGCCCATATGCCAGCAAGAATAAGCATCTAACGAAAGATGATCGGCGAGCGGCGGGTAGTGAACTTGCTGTATTAATAAAACAAACCTTAATTGAGCAATTTGACCGGGTTATTTACCTGTTAGAAAAGGGAACTGGAATGAGGATTTCATTTGCCCTGGCGAAACAGATGCTTGAAGAATACCGCGCAGCTGAAGGCTGGCGCTACAGGGGAGCAACACGGCAGAATATACCTTGGGTATTTGCATACATGATGCAGGCTAAGCGGTTGAGAGGACGGATATTTTTCGATGCAAAATTTACCGAAGAACTCTTAACCAGACGACCAGATTTAACCTGGAATGCCAATGGGCAAATTGACATTAAGGACGATAAAAAATTCTGCGATTTGAGTTTTAGTTTCATCAGACATCGTCGCCATGTTGATCAACATACGTTGTCTGAAAGTATTGAGTTTAATATTGCGAACTCAAAACAGGAAACGGTATGCAAAAGGGAAATTATTTTTGAACACGACTATCTCCTGAAACTGATAAACAGTAAAAATGAAGCTAACAGGAAAATGAACCTTGTTGATCTTGCCAGAAGCGTGCTGGCCTGACAGGTTAAAAGTTCGAAATCGAATTGTGAGTTGTTGATTGCCCAATAAGAATCAGCGTTTAACGTAGCGGAATTTCCACTTAACAGGCTTCCGCTATGTTGAATCTGACATCTTTTCTCCGTCTGGGGCGTTCACGCCCGGATGCTCCGCCGACCGTTAAGGCGATAGAACCCTCTTTGCCTCCTGGCTACTTTCTGCCCATGACTGCCAGCGAACTGCTGGCGACAACCCGCCGTCAGCAGTGGCTGCAATCGCTCTGGGATTATTCGTCCCTGCCGAAAGACATGTATCGACAGTATTACCTTGCTCCACTGGAGCATTGTGTGACGCTGATGCAGCAATTTCCTCTTAAGGAAAGTGGGCCATATGCCCGTCCCGGAGGTATGGCTGACTATATGCTGGAAACTGTGTCGTATGCGGCGCGGTTGTCGAAAAGCTACATGTTGCCGGTTGGCGCTCCGCCTGAAGAACAGGCGGCGCAAAACGCGGCCTGGAATGCGGTGGTGGTTTATGCGGCAATGCTGCCTTCGCTTGAATATCTTTGTCATCTCCACGTCGAGCTGGATAACGGTAAACGCTGGTTTCCGTTACTGGATGCGCCTCCAGAATCTTATCGCTTTCGCTTTGCGCCGGAACAGTCTCCGGAACGGTTGCAAAGTTTTGGCGCAATGCTGGCGTGGAAGATTATCCCTCCAGAAGCGATTAACTGGTTGAGTAGCTGGCCGGAAGCTATTAAGACCCTGTCAACGTACCTGACCGGCTTTCGGGCGCAGTCGGGCGTGGTCAATGCCATTGTGTCTGAAGCTATTCGCCTCACTGCTGGCGCACTGGAAGGCGAGCAACCGGCTCCAGTTCAGGATGAATCATTGCAGGGTGACACGTTGCTGTCTGGATTAGCTGATGATGTGCCGGAGCTGGTTGTGTCGTATTCCGAAGAGGAAATCCTTCCGGCAGCGGAACCTGCTCCTGCGTCGGATGCAGAGCTGATATTCCCGGATGAGCAGAAAGGGCCGGATGATACTGATGCGTTGCTGGCAATGATGGGCTTCGCCAGCGCTGATGAAGCAGAAACCGGAGAAATCACGCCATCCGCCGAGTTGAACGATCCCGGAGAGGCATTCTGGCAATGGCTGGTCACGGGATGTCGTTCTGGCAGTCTGGTCCCGAACAAACCTGAAGGGCGGATTCATCTGGTCGCCGGTTACGTGTTTCTGCGTGCGCCGGGGATTTTTCACCAGTATCTGACGGAGACGAACACGGCGGGAGAGGATAAGGCCCGGCTTCAGAAAGCATTTGAGAGACAGGGGCATCATCGGCAGGACAATGGCACGATGTATACCTGCCAGCTGTACCAAAACGAGCAACGGGAAGGGCGCTTTCAGAAACTGAGTGGCTACCTGGTACTTGCCAGTAAGGTCTATGACAGCGATAACAATCCAGGGGATAACCCGTTATTGATTGTTATATAAGGATATTCTAATGAATTCGTGTACCTTTGGGCTTCTTACTGAACAGTATTTTTACAGCAAATCATTACGACCGGCGACGGAGTGGAGCTACCAGAAAGTGGTTCGCTCATTCGAAGGATTCACATCGTTTAACCCGACTAAGATCGATCACCTGACGGTGCTAAAATGGCGTCATACGGTGCTGAATGACCAGAACTGCGCGACCCGAACGTGGAATAACAAAGTTGCCCACATGAGGGCGTTGTTTAATTTTGGTATCAAGCAGGGATTGTTGCCGCAGGCCGAAAATCCTTTTAACGGCGCGGTCGTTCGCCCGGGCACGAAAAAGAAGAAAACGCTGACACAGACGCAAATGGACGCGATGTACCGGCTGATGGAACAACATCTGGACGCTGAGACAGGGAAGGGGAACAGCAGTATGTTCAACGGTCGCAGAAATGCGCTACTCCCGGCGTGGTTCTGGCTGACGGTGGTGAATGTGTTTCGTTATACCGCCATCCGACAAAACCAGCTTCTGCATATCCGCCTGGGTGATATCAATCTTGAGGAACGGTGGATTGGCCTGAATATCGAGGGAGCGAAAAACCATCGCGAGCATCGGGTTCCGATTGTTTCGTCGTTGTATCCGTCGCTGGAGGAACTGGTGAAAAAAGCTGGTGAGGCTGGGATGGAGTCGGGTGATCAGGTATTTAATGTGGGCTGGTTTGACCTGATGAGAAAGAGTAAGTACCCGGAGGTGATGAACGAGTATCCGCTGAGAGCGTTCTTCCGGCGCTTGTCCCGTGAGTGTAAGTTTACGATCACGCCTCACAGGTTCCGCCATACGGTGGCAACACACATGATGAAATCACCAGAACGCAATTTGTACGCGGTGAAGAAACTGCTGGGTCATGTCCGCATTACATCGACGCTGGAATACATTGATGAAAGTGTTGATAGCCTTCGGGATATACTCGAAACCGAATTGATGTAGTGAGGAAGGCTTCAGGAATGGCGTCAAATACTTACATTATTTGACATTGAAAAGATTTCTTGCAAATATCAGACGCGAAAAAACAGACTTGCACCAACAAGTCTGTTTCTCAAGAGCCTTTCTTCAACAACAAGTAACAGCGTTACATCGTGTTTTTACTGGCTCGCCTTCGTGTCCGTCAGGATTGCATCTTGCAAATCTGACCAACCGGCTTTGAATAGTGGTGCCCGGACTCGGAATCGAACCAAGGACACGGGGATTTTCAATCCCCTGCTCTACCGACTGAGCTATCCGGGCAACGGGGCGAATTAAACCGTAATCAGCCCCAGTCGTCAACCAAATTTCCTTAAAAATGGTGCGTTTGCTTAACTTTGCGGCAGTTTGACCGACAATGCACCATTTTCATATCGATCAGGTCAGTGCGCCGCCCTGGCGGCACTGGGCAAAACGCAGAATATCTTCCGCCAGACGACGCGCGGTATCTACGTCGGCCTGGCTGCGTTTCACCAGCATGCGGCTTAAACACCCTTCAAGAATCAGCTCCATCTGCTTTGCGACCATCGCCGGATCGTCGATTTCGAGCTGCGTCAGCAGCTCATGGGTGCAGTCGTGGGCGGCACGTTTTTGCTGGTCCGCCAGTTGATGCACCGGATGCTCTGGATCCGGATAAAACGTACAGGCAGCAATGAACAGACAGCCCGGGTAGCGCTTGTTGCTGACGCATTCGGTCAGGGCGTTGTAACGCGCCATCAGCTTCTGCTCCACGCTCAGCTCTTCGTTCAGCAGCAGCTGGCGGCGCCAGACGTCTACCTGCTGGCTGAGAAAGCGTAGTGCGTCGTACAGCAGCGCCTCTTTATCCGGCCAGAAACGGGTTATCTCTTCGAGAGGATAATTGACGTGTTCGGCCACCATCTCAAGCGTGGTGCTGGCAATTCCTTTGGTCTCAAGTAATTGCAGGACTTCTCCCAGTACGTCTTCACGTTGCACGATGTATTCCTCCACATTTCCCACTCAAAATTGTTGTTTACTGCGGCAGTTTCTGCAAATGCGCGGCAAATGCCCCGGCGTCCATGAAACCCGTCACCCGATGCGCCGGTAGTTCTTCGCCGGCCTGATTAAAGAACAGGATGGTGGGCAGCCCCAGCACCTGCAGGTGCTTCAGCAGGGCGACATCCTGCGGCCCGTTTTTGGTGACATCGGCCTGCAGTAAAAGCGTATTTTTTAACTGCTGTTGCACGTTTGCATCGCTGAAGGTGTATTTCTCGAACTCTTTACAGGCCACGCACCAGTCGGCGTAGAGATCGAGCATTACCGGTTTCCCCTGAGCGCTGGCAAGTGCTTTATCCAGCTCTTCTGGCGTGCGGATGGTGGTGAAGTTCAGGTGCTGCTGAGCCGCGGCCTGAGGCGCGCCAAACGCCCAGTCCTGCAGCGGACGGGCGCTAATAAACGCAGCCGCCAGCAGAATGATTTGCATAAGCCGCATCCAGGGTCGGCTGACGTTGAGTGAAGTGATAAACGCCCAGGCGAAGAAGGCGACGCCAAGCATCGACCACAGTCGCAGCCCCCACGTATCCCCGAGAATGCGCTCCAGCAGGAACACCGGCAGCGCGAGAATGACAAAGCCAAAGGCGGTTTTGACGTGCGCCATCCACGGCCCGGACTTCGGCAGCAGGCGATTACCAAACACGGTGACCAGGATAAGCGGCAGGCCCATACCCAGCGCGTACAGGTATAGCGTACCGCCGCCGAGCCACAGATTACCACTCTGGGCAATATAGAGCAGAATGGCGCTCAGCGGCGCGGTGGTGCAGGGAGAGCAGATAAGCCCGGCAATGGCCCCCATCGCAAACACGCCGCCCGCAGAGCCGCCCTGCTGGCGGTTGCTCATCAGGGTCAGGCGGGTCTGCAGGGATGAAGGCAGCTGCAGCGAGAACAGGCCAAACATCGACAGCGCCAGCAGGATAAACACCACCGACAGGCCAATCAGCACATAAGGGTGCTGAAGTGCAGCCTGGAACTGTAGCCCCGCGGCGGCAACCACCAGACCAAGTGCGGTATAGGTGAGCGCCATCCCCTGCACGTAGATAAACGCCAGCAGCAGGGCGCGGCCAGTAGAGAGACGCTGCTTGCCGCCGAGCACGATGCCGGAGATCAGCGGATACATCGGCAGGACGCAGGGAGTGAAGGCGATCCCAATGCCAATCAGCAGCGCCCACAGGGCGGTGAAGGGGAGGCTGGAGTGCTCATCGCCCTTTACCCCGGTCGGAGGCGTTGCACCAGCGGGCTCCCCTGAGGAGAGAGAGGGATTTACCGTAGCTATTGCCGCCACTTCACTCAGCGGAACGGTTTTGCTCTCCGGTGGGTAGCAGAAACCGGCGTCGGCACAGCCCTGATACACCACGGTCAACGTGCCGCCTTTTGCTGCCTGAGTTACGGTCAGTGGCAGGTTCAGGCGCTGGCGGTAGATTTCGCTTTTGCCGTAAAACTCGTCTTCATGCCACTCTCCTTTTGGCAGCTGCAGAGGAGCAATACTGGCGTCTGCCGGAGTCACTTTGATCTGCTGGCGGTAGAGGTAGTAACCCTCTTTGATGTGCCAGCTCAGCGTCAAATCGTTCTGGTTTTGCTGGAAATCGAAGGCAAAGGCCTGGTCTGCCGGAACAAACGTCGAGCGCCCGGGAGCGTCAAATAGTCCGGCAAAGGCGGAAGTACTGCACAGCAGCAGAATCAGCGTAATGATGCGTTGAGCCATGAGAGGTAATCGTTATCTCCGTGGGTGACAGGCAAAGCCAGTAATTCTGGGGTCTGATAAGGGTGATGTGACTTCAGGCAGTCCAGCAGCGCCTGCTGGCACGCGATATTGGTTTTGAGGATCATCTGCACTTCATATTCCTGTTCGAGCTTCCCCTCCCAGTAGTAGAGCGACGTCGCGCCCGGCAGGATGGTGACGCAGGCGGCAAGCTTTTCAGCGAGCACTTTCGCGGCCAGATCCTGCGCGCTGGCTTCATCGGGAGCGGTACAAAGTACAACAACAACCTGAGTATTTTCGTCAGACATGGACACCTCATCAGTAAAAATGGCCAGAAAGAGAAAGGAGATACTATAACAGCGGGTGGTGAAACGGGTTAGCGGTGAGATGTAAAACTGAGCAAACGGGGCGTTTGCACGCCCCGCTGTGAGTGGTTACAGCATGACGCTGCCTAACAGGAAACCGAAGCACACGGAGAAAACAACGCCCATGGTGCCCGGGATAAAGAACGGGTGGTTAAAGACGAAACGGCCGATTCGAGTGGTACCGGTGTCATCCATCTGTACCGCCGCTACCAGCGTTGGGTAGGTTGGCAGAATGAACAGGCCAGATACCGCGGCGAAAGAAGCCACTGCGGTCAGCGGAGAGACGTTCAGCGCCAGCGCCATCGGCATCAGCGCCTTCGCGGTAGCCGCCTGAGAGTACAGCAGCGCAGACGCGAAGAAGAAGATCACCGCCAGCAGCCACGGATGACCCTGGATCACGGCACCTGCGGTTTCTTTAATCCAGTCGATGTTGGCAGATACGAAGGTATCGCCAAGCCACGCCACGCCGAGAATACAAATACAGGCGCTCATACCGGCTTTAAAGGTACTGGAGTTGAGGATGACGTCAGGTTCAACGCCGCAGAAGATGGTGGTCAGCGTCGCTACGCTCAGCATGATGATGAGGATAGCGTTAGTGGTGTTCATCAGCGGGGTGGCAACCAGGCCCAGGCTCGGGCTGTTGACGATGGCATAAATGACCACGCACACCACGCCCAGCAGGAACAGCAGTACCGACAGTTTGGCACGCGGTTTAATTTCGATCTGCTTCTCACCGCGCAGCTCAATCAGGCCTTCTTCCAGGCGCTTGAGGTACACCGGATCGTCAGACAGTTTTGAGTTAAACAGCATGGTGACCAGGAAGGACATCAGCAGCACAGCCAGCAGTGTGGACGGAATAACGACCGACAGCAGATGAATGTAGCTGACACCGTGGCCTTCCATTACGGATGACATGTAGACCACCGCTGCAGAGATAGGCGAGGCGGTAATGGCAATCTGCGCCGAGACCACCGCCGTTGAGAGCGGACGGCACGGCTTAATGCCTTGTTCTTTCGCAACTTCAGCGATAACCGGCAGCGTAGCCAGGGAGATGTTCCCGGTACCTGCGAAAATCGTCAGGAAGTAAGTCACAATCGGCGCAAGAATGGTGATGTATTTCGGGTTCCTGCGCAGCAGTTTTTCTGTTTGATTAACGAGATAGTCGAGACCGCCTGCTACTTGCATCGCAGAGATAGCGGCGATAACGGCCATGATGATGGAAATCACGTCAAAGGGAATATTCCCCGGTTTGACGCCAATGAGTGCCAGAACTAAAACCCCCAGCCCACCGGCGTAGCCGATGCCAATACCCCCTAGCCTGGCGCCCACAAATATCGCCGCTAATACGATGATAAGCTCGATGATTATCATAAACTGCTTCCTTGATTGTTGAACGTTGGATAATTAAATGTTGTGTTTTGGTATCCAATAAAAGTGAAAAAGGCATGCCATTGCTGGCATGCCTTTTTTCAGTTTAACCTGAACGACTGCTACTGTTCATTTTCATCTGTATAACGTTTTGCTTTATAGGCCGGATGCATCAGGTTTTGTGGAGAGAAGATGTCATCCAGTTCTGCTTCGGTTAACAGCCCGCGCTCCAGCACCACTTCACGCACGCTCTTACCGGTTTCGGCACAGATCTTGCCGACGATATCGCCGTTGTGGTGACCGATGAACGGGTTCAGGTAGGTGACGATACCAATCGAGTTGTAGACATAACCTTCGCAAACTTCTTTGTTCGCGGTAATGCCGTTAATGCATTTTTCGAGCAGGTTGTAGCAGGCGTTGGTCAGGATGTGGATAGACTCAAACATCGCTTCCCCAATCACCGGCTCCATTACGTTCAACTGCAGCTGACCGGCTTCAGAAGCCATGGTCACGGTAGTGTCGTTGCCGATGACTTTGAAGCAAACCTGGTTCACCACTTCTGGTACTACCGGGTTGACTTTGGCTGGCATGATGGAAGAACCGGCCTGCAGCTCTGGCAGGTTGATTTCGTTCAGACCTGCACGCGGACCGGAAGAGAGCAGACGCAGATCGTTACAGATCTTAGACAGTTTCACCGCCAGGCGTTTCAGGGCGCTGTGTACCATCACGTAGGCGCCGCAGTCAGAGGTCGCTTCGATCAGGTCTTCTGCCGGAACGACCGCCAGGTTGCTCACTTCCGCCAGTTTCTGCACCGCCAGCTGCTGATAGCCGTCCGGGGTGTTCAGACGTGTACCGATAGCGGTCGCGCCGAGGTTCACTTCGAGCAGCAGTTCGGAAGTGCGCAGCAGGTTTTTGGTTTCTTCGTTCAGCAGAACGTTAAACGCGTGGAATTCCTGACCGAGGGTCATCGGGACCGCGTCCTGCAGCTGGGTACGACCCATTTTCAGGATGTCCTGGAATTCGACCGCTTTACGCTGGAAGCCATCGCCCAGTTGGTTGATAGCATCAACCAGTTTAACGACGGAGGCGTAAACGGCGATACGGAAGCCGGTCGGGTAGGCATCGTTCGTGGACTGGCATTTGTTCACGTGGTCGTTCGGGTTCAGATATTGGTATTCACCTTTCTGATGACCCATCAGCTCCAGGCCGATGTTTGCCAGTACTTCGTTGGTGTTCATATTCACGGAAGTGCCCGCGCCGCCCTGATAGACGTCAACCGGGAACTGATCCATGCATTTTCCATTGTTCAGGACTTCGTCACATGCGGCAATAATGGCGTTCGCGATGCTCTTAGGAATGGTTTGCAGTTCCTTGTTAGCCAGCGCAGCGGCTTTCTTAACCATCACCATGCCACGTACAAACTCAGGGATATCGCTGATTTTGCTGTTGCTGATGTAGAAGTTTTCAATCGCTCTAAGAGTGTGGACACCGTAGTACGCGTCCGCTGGAACTTCCCTGGTACCCAACAAGTCTTCTTCGATACGAATGTTGTTTAACATGTGAACCTTCTTTTTCAAGCTGCCAATGATTTCACCCAATACACAGAACATCTGGGGTTATGCATATTTTCTGACCGAAGATTATTTCCTTAACCGGCCCGGTGCCCACGATCATATGCTGATGATAGCGAATTGCAGTAATCTGGATCACTTATTCAGCCCAGATTCGCATAAGAATTATTAATCTGTGAAATACGTCACCGCTTTCTGATTATTGCTAAAAATAACTCTGTCCTCTGATTGAAAACTGGCGTTTTACCCCCACTTTCCAGGTATGCGAATCGCAAACCTATACCTGCAGTGGCGCAAGCGCCGCTGCCCCTAAAGGAGAAGCCAGTGCGCTGGATACCACTTATTGCTGTTTTTTTATACGTTTACGTCGAGATCTCGATTTTTATCCAGGTCGCGCACGTGCTGGGCGTTCTGCTGACCCTGCTGCTGGTTATTTTCACGTCGATTATCGGTATGTCGCTGGTGCGTAACCAGGGCTTCAAGAATTTTGTGCTGATGCAGCAGAAAATGGCGGCGGGTGAGAACCCGGCCTCTGAGATGATCAAAAGCGTGTCTATCATCATCGCTGGCATCCTGCTGCTGTTACCGGGCTTCTTCACTGACTTCCTCGGCCTGCTTTTGTTGTTACCGCCGGTGCAAAATCACCTGACGGTGAAGCTGATGCCGCACCTGCGCTTCACCAGCATGTCGGGTGGTGGATTCAACGGCGCAGACCAGGGTGGGAACACGTTTGACGGTGAGTATCAGCGCAAAGACGACGAGCGCGATCGTCTGGATCATAAAGACGATCGTTAATGCCTTATACCCGGGGAGAAATTTTTTTTAATTCTCCCCCTTGAAGGCGGAAAAACCCATCCCCATCTCTCAGAGCACTAGCCGGAATACCGTATGCGGACCGGCGTCACCCATAACTGATAATGACTTTCTCAAAGGAGAGCTATCAATGAGTATTCGTCCGTTACATGATCGTGTGATCGTCAAACGTAAAGAAGTTGAAACCAAATCTGCTGGCGGCATCGTTCTGACCGGTTCTGCTGCAGCAAAATCAACTCGTGGCGAAATCATCGCTGTCGGTAAGGGCCGCATCCTGGAAAACGGAACCGTGCAGCCGCTGGACGTTAAAGTTGGTGACATCGTGATTTTCAACGACGGTTACGGCGTGAAATCCGAGAAGATCGACAATGAAGAAGTGTTGATCATGTCCGAAAGCGACATCCTGGCAATTGTTGAAGCGTAATTTACGCACGAAACTGTACGAATTTTGAGGAAACAAGAACATGGCAGCTAAAGACGTAAAATTCGGTAACGACGCTCGTGTGAAAATGCTGCGCGGCGTTAACGTACTGGCAGACGCAGTGAAAGTGACCCTGGGCCCGAAAGGCCGTAACGTGGTTCTGGATAAATCTTTCGGTGCGCCGACCATCACCAAAGATGGTGTTTCCGTAGCACGTGAAATCGAGCTGGAAGATAAGTTCGAAAACATGGGCGCGCAGATGGTGAAAGAAGTTGCCTCTAAAGCGAACGACGCTGCAGGCGACGGTACCACCACCGCAACCGTACTGGCACAGTCCATCATCGCTGAAGGCCTGAAAGCCGTTGCTGCGGGCATGAACCCGATGGACCTGAAACGTGGTATCGACAAAGCTGTCGTTGCTGCTGTTGAAGAACTGAAAGCGCTGTCCGTACCGTGCTCTGACTCCAAAGCCATTGCTCAGGTTGGTACCATTTCCGCTAACTCCGACGAAACCGTAGGTAAACTGATCGCTGAAGCGATGGATAAAGTCGGTAAAGAAGGCGTTATCACCGTTGAAGACGGTACCGGTCTGGAAGACGAACTGGACGTGGTTGAAGGTATGCAGTTCGACCGTGGCTACCTGTCCCCTTACTTCATCAACAAGCCAGAAACTGGTGCTGTTGAGCTGGAAAGCCCGTTCATCCTGCTGGCTGACAAAAAAATCTCCAACATCCGTGAAATGCTGCCAGTTCTGGAAGCCGTTGCGAAAGCAGGCAAGCCGCTGGTTATCATCGCGGAAGACGTTGAAGGCGAAGCGCTGGCGACGCTGGTGGTTAACACCATGCGCGGTATCGTGAAGGTTGCAGCTGTTAAAGCTCCGGGCTTTGGCGACCGTCGTAAAGCGATGCTGCAGGATATCGCGACCCTGACCGGCGGTACCGTTATCTCTGAAGAGATCGGTATGGAGCTGGAAAAAGCGACTCTGGAAGACCTGGGTCAGGCGAAACGTGTTCTGATTAACAAAGACACCACCACCATCATCGATGGCGTGGGTGAAGAAGCGGCGATTCAGGGCCGTGTTGCTCAGATCCGTAAGCAGATTGAAGAAGCAACTTCTGACTACGACCGTGAAAAACTGCAGGAGCGCGTAGCTAAACTGGCTGGCGGCGTTGCAGTTATCAAAGTTGGTGCAGCAACTGAAGTTGAAATGAAAGAGAAAAAAGCCCGCGTTGACGATGCGCTGCACGCGACCCGTGCCGCAGTAGAAGAAGGCGTGGTTGCGGGTGGTGGCGTGGCGCTGGTTCGCGTTGCCGCGAAAATCGCTGGCCTGACCGCTCAGAACGAAGACCAGAACGTGGGTATCAAAGTTGCGCTGCGCGCAATGGAAGCTCCGCTGCGTCAGATCGTTGCTAACGCCGGTGAAGAGCCGTCTGTAGTGGCGAACAACGTGAAAGCGGGCGAAGGTAACTACGGTTACAACGCCGCGACTGAAGAATACGGTAACATGATCGACATGGGTATCCTGGACCCAACTAAAGTGACTCGTTCTGCTCTGCAGTACGCCGCTTCTGTTGCTGGCCTGATGATCACCACCGAGTGCATGGTAACCGACCTGCCTAAAGGCGATGCTCCTGACTTAGGTGCTGCCGGTGGTATGGGCGGCATGGGCGGCATGGGCGGCATGATGTAATCGTGCGCTATACCGCATAGAAATAAAGAAACCCCCGGGCAGAGATGTCCGGGGGTTTTTCTTTTCGTCATCTTTTTAGTATAACGTTCACACGGACAAGTGTGTCCAGCACAGTGATAACGAGGAATAACATGCGCGTAAAAGTCTCTGCAGGGATCGTCGGTGCAGCATTGCTGCTGGCAGGTTGCAGCTCTACAACCGAGCTGTCCGCAGGCGGACAGAATGTTCGCTTCGTAGAAGAAAAACCCGCAGCGCAGTGCCAGCTGTTAGGTACTGCGAGCGGTACACAAGGTAACTGGCTCTCTGGCCAGCATGGCGAAGAGGGTGGTTCCATGCGTGGCGCGGCGAATGCGCTGCGTAACCAGGCGGCAGCCATGGGCGGCAACGTGATTTATGGCGTCAGCAGCCCAACGCAGGGCATGCTCTCAAGCTTTGTCCCGACCGACAGCGAAATGGTGGGTCAGGTCTATAAGTGCCCGAACTGATGCACTACTGCTGATATCATGCGCCCTCGTTCAGGGGGCGCAGGAAGAACAAAGCTATCGCGGATTGCGCGAAACCTGCCGCTGCAGCTGATGTACGGCTTCCAGACATTGCTCTCGTGAGAGCATCTCCTGATGTGTAACTTTCATTTCCCGGATATATACCTGGCAGGGGCGTCCTTTGAGCTTCCCGAGCCGTGGGCTGAAATTCATTAACCGGCGTGAAATCGCTTTGGTTTCTTCAGATTCCGACGGGCTACGGGTTTTAATAACGGCTCCGCTGGTTTGTATATCACCGGCGTCGTCGCTGTAACGGTAAACCAGCGTGAGATAGCGGGTAAATAAGCGGTGTTTCCACGTGGGTTGATCGTAGCTGTCGTATTCCAGCGAACCGGCTGACCGACATTCGATATCATACAGTGGCAGAAAATCCAGTAAGGAAGAAAGGCGAAGCGCCAGTTCGTGCATTCCGGCATTATTTATCGCCTGAATCATTGCGATGATTAATACCTCAATCTGATTCTCCTCAACCCGTATTTCAACGACGCGCCCATTGTTCAGCGTAAAGGTGAACAGCAGATGAGTGGATTCGCTGGCAACGAGTGTAACAGCAGCAACACGTCGCTGAATATCGGCGTGGCTCAGCTCTTCTGCGGTAATGGCAGGAACGTGAGCGCGCAGTTTTTTGGCTTCACGCCGCTTGTCGTGCAGGCGTTGTTCTTGCGCGGTGGGTGACTCCGCTGCATGCTGCCAGAGGCGGTACTCCAGGGCAATGAGGAGATCTCTTAGAACCAGTGCCGGAAGGAAAAAAGACGCCTCTTTATTCTGTTGGTGTTTAATTTTGAGCGCAAGAGCCAGAAAATGATTACCGTGACAAATAACACCGGTGTTGATCCCTTTTATCAATAATGACATGTAATACTCCCTGAACATTACTTTATTAAATAATGTAGGTGTTATATATGGATTGAGATTATAAATTGGTAATGAATAACGGATTGGTAAAATAACACATCATGTATTAATGCCAAATAAAATTATGGCTAAGATATTTATCTTAGCCATGAATATATTAATGCCTTTTAATTTGTTTACTTGTTATTGCTGGCGAAGCATAAGATCCAGCGGTGTCTTGCTCGGCTCGCCGCCAATTTCTCGCGCCAGTCTCGGAACCAGATAGCCGGAAATCAGCGTCAGCAATTCCCGGACAATGGTGCGGGCCTCATCGTCGGACACAAGGAAATGCGCCGCACCCTGGACTTTATCCAGCACGTGCAGGTAATAGGGCATTACGCCGGCATCAAATAAGGCATTACTGAGGTCGGCGAGGGTCTGCGCGTTATCGTTCACCCCGCGCAGCAGCACGCTCTGGTTCAGCAGCGTCACGTTAGCCTGCCGCAAGCGCTGCATCGCGTTGCGGAAGTCCTCGTCAATCTCATTGGCGTGGTTGATATGATTAACCAGCAGGATCTGCAGCCTTGAACGGGCAAAACGCGACGCCAGCGTATCCGTGATGCGCGCCGGAATGACAATGGGCAGACGCGAGTGGATACGTAAACGTTTAACGTGTTCGATGGATTCCAGCTCGCTTATCAGCCAGTCCAGCTCATGGTCTTTCGCCATCAGCGGGTCGCCACCGGAAAAAATGATCTCATCAAGCTCCGGATGAGCACGAACGTACTCCATCGCGCTTTGCCAGTTGCGTTTATTGCCCTGGTTTTCGCTGTACGGAAAGTGACGGCGGAAGCAATAACGACAATTTACCGCACATCCGCCTTTGACCAGCAGCAGAGCGCGGTTGCGGTATTTGTGCAGCAATCCTGGCACCACGCTGTGCTGTTCTTCCAGCGGGTCTGTCGAGAATCCGGGGGCGGCGATGAACTCTTCTTGCGAGGTAAGCACCTGACGTAAAAGAGGATCGTTGGGATTGCCTTTTTCCATTCGTGCGACAAACGCACGCGGAACGCGCAGCGGGAAAAGGCGTTTTGCCTCCCGGCCAGCGAGCAAATTTTCATCAGCGTCTATATTCAGAAGACGCAATAGTTCATCCGGTTCGGTGAGAACATCGGCAAGTTGCACTAACCAATCTTCTCTGGATGGGGTATTTAGGGTTACAATATGCGCCATTTTGTGGCTTAGCTACCATTTTACAATTTCAGAGGGCCTTATGGCGACTTACTATAGCAACGATTTTCGTGCTGGTCTTAAAATCATGATGGACGGCGAACCGTACGCGGTTGAAGCCAGTGAATTCGTTAAACCTGGTAAAGGCCAGGCATTCGCACGCGTTAAGCTGCGTCGCCTGCTGACCGGTACTCGCGTCGAGAAAACCTTCAAGTCTACCGACTCCGCTGAAGGCGCAGACGTTGTAGATATGAACCTGACCTTCCTGTACAACGACGGCGAATTCTACCACTTCATGAACAACGAAACTTTCGAGCAGCTGGCTGCTGATGAGAAAGCCGTTGGTGATAACGCGAAATGGCTGCTGGATCAGGCTGAGTGCATCGTGACCCTGTGGAACGGTCAGCCTATCTCCGTGACTCCGCCGAACTTCGTTGAGCTGGAAATCGTTGAAACCGACCCAGGCCTGAAAGGTGATACCGCAGGTACCGGTGGTAAACCAGCGACCCTGAGCACCGGTGCTGTGGTTAAAGTTCCGCTGTTCGTACAGATCGGTGAAGTCATCAAAGTTGACACCCGCTCTGGTGAATACGTTTCTCGCGTGAAGTAATCCCCGCTTTATGTGATGCTTACCAGGCGCGGCAGTCCTGCTGCGCCTGTTCTTAAAAATCCCGCCTTTCCTACTTCCTTCCCGGATTTTGTCTATGCTTAAAAAGCTATACACAAATATCACTGGCAAAATAAGGAAGATAGTATGATTAAGAAAACAATTGCGGCGATCTTTTCTGTACTGGTGCTTTCTTCAGTGCTGACAGCGTGTAATACCACTCGTGGTGTCGGTCAGGATATTTCTGAAGGTGGTAGCGTAATTTCTGGTGCAGCGACAAAAGCGCAGCAGTAATTGCGACATCGACGGTGCGGCAATAAGGCCGTGCCGTTATCCGGCTTTATCGGTCACGGCTAAAAATGGGGAGAAACGATTTTCCATTTTCAGTTTCAGGCGGATATTTCTTTTGTAGGTGTATACCGTTTTACCGTTGATATTCATCAGGCGGGCGATGGTGTTATGGTTTGTCCCCTCCATCCACAGTGACAGCACTTTCTCTTCCTGGCGGGTTAGCAGCGGTGTGACAATGCGGTGATGATTCGCCCCCGGGCTTGAGCGGAATGCAGCGTCGATAACGTTAGCAAGGTCCGCCAGCGCGATATTTTTGTTGAGTTGCGCCCAGGCGTTATCGTGCATTTCTTCGCCCGCAGGCAGATGCTCCTGAAAGAGGATCAGGCGTGCCCGAGGCCAGGCGTGGCTCAGAATGGAGACGAGCCAGGGGAGCTGTTGCAATTCGGTGGTGAATCCACAGAGGTCGGCAATAATCACATGCGGTTGCCACATTTCGATGTGTTCTTTTGCCGACAACAGACTGCTGAGGCTGGTGACGGATACTGCAGATGCGAACAAATCGACCTGTCTGAGCCAGGACTCCAGCCCACATCGGCTGAAATGGCAACGGTCAATAATGAGAGTTTTATACATGATGCTTTCGTCATGAAATGAGCGTGACTAGCGCGCTAAACTTTCATCATAAAGAAGCCATAAAGCGAATGAAGGCGCGATGTGAGCCGCTAAACGGGCTTATTTCGCGGAATAAAAATAGCTAACGGGTGACTTAAGTCAAACGTCTTGAATCTGCTGACCCTTTGAGTAGAATAACTTTTCCAAAGACCTTACGGGACGACCTGTAAGCGTATCACTCACCGGGGACGGCCCCACACTGGAGTCCGTATGTCCTGGTTAATCTTAGTTGTTGCTGGTCTTCTTGAAGTCGTCTGGGCCGTTGGCCTGAAATACACCCATGGTTTTAGCCGTCTGGTCCCAAGCGTAATTACTGCGGTCGCGATGATTGCGAGCGTTGCGTTGCTCTCCTGGGCGATGAAAAGCCTGCCCGTTGGCACCGCGTATGCGGTGTGGACAGGTATCGGTGCCGTTGGGGCTGCCATCACCGGGATCCTGCTGTTGGGTGAGTCCGCGAGCGTCGCGCGTATCGCAAGCCTGGCGCTGATCGTCGCCGGCATCATTGGCCTGAAGCTCAGCACGCACTAACGCGTCTGTTTCACCCAAATTAGCTTACTGACGTCAAACCCCTGCCGGGTCGCGCTTGCCAGTAGCACCTGCTTCATTTCTGCGGAAATGGTCGGTGTGCGGGCAAGGATCCACAGATAGTCGCGATCCGGCCCACAGACCAGCGCATGCTGGTAGTTTTTATCCAGCCCAATCACGTTATACCCGCCGTAGAAGGGGCCGATAAACGACACCTTAAGGGCGGCAACGTTTGTTGAACCGGTGAAGTACGCAACTCCATCCGTTTTTTGCCACATGCCACGATCGGGGTTATAGCCCTTATTCAGCACGTTCAGACCGCCATCATCACGCAGGCTGTAGGTGGCGGTGACGTTTTCAAGGCCGCTTTCAAAACTGTGGTCGAGACGGGCTATTTCATACCAGGTGCCGAGGTAGCGTTGTGTGTTGAACGGCGTAACGACGGTGACGCCAGCGGGGGGAATTGGGGAACTGCAGGCCGCCAGCAATAACGCAGCAACCACCATAGCAATACCAGGCATCAGACGCATGATATCTTCCTTGCAGGGTTTTAAGCTAAGTGTAGAGCGTGGCAGGAAAAAAACAGGGGACTTGCGAAAAAAAGCCCTCTTAGCCGTGCGGCTAAGAGGGCTTCTGCATTACAGGAAGATAACGCCGACCAGCGTGACGACCGTCAGGATAGCCGCCAGGCCGTAGAATACCCACTTACCGTTAGGAACGTGGATTTTCAGGTCATGCATCGCGTGGTGGATACGGTGTAAGCCGCACCACAACGGCAGCACGATCATCAGGAAGATGAACACACGGCCAATAAAGCTCTGGGCAAATGCCAGCACGCGGTCATAGCCCAGCGCATCGCCCGGGAAAAGTCCCAGCGGTAGCAAAATACCTACCAGCAGCACAATCACCGGTGCAATGATGGCTCCCCACATGCCGCCCGCGCCAAACATCCCCCAGAATACGGGTTCATCCGAACGCTTTGGATTTGGATTGATCACTTTGGCCTCCTTACCAGAACAGCGCGACAAACAGGATGACAACGGTCACAACGATCGTGACAGCCCACAGCCCTTTAATGACAGGGCCGGCACCCATTTTCTCGCCTTTAACAATAATGTTTGCGGCTTTCGGCGCCAGTTCGAACCAGGTTTTGGTATGCAGCAGCGCACCTGCAAGGGTGATGAGGTTCAGGATAACCACCACCGGGTTTTGCAGAAAACCGACGAAGCCAGTCCAGGACTCCGGACCATGCTTCAGGGCAAACAGACCGTAAATCAGCAGCAGACTGAACCAGACTGTTGGCACCGCCGTGCCTTCACGCAGCATATAGAAGCGATAGAAAGGCAGACTCTTCCACCAGGTAGCCGGCATTGGCCGTACATACGCTTTGCGTTTAGTCGTCATAGTGCACTCCTTAGCGTGGTTTCAGGGTAGCGATAAGAAAGTCTTTCGAACTTTCGACTTTACCCTGCTGAATGGCGGCAGCCGGATCGACGTGTTTCGGGCATACCTCAGAGCAGAAGCCCACAAAGGTACAGCTCCACACGCCGTTCTGACCGTTAAGCTGCGCCATACGCTCCTTCTTACCGTGGTCGCGGTTGTCTTCGTTGTAACGATGCGCCAGGGTAATGGCCGCCGGGCCGATAAACTCAGGATTAAGACCAAACTGCGGGCAGGCGGCGTAGCACAGACCGCAGTTAATGCAGCCGGAGAACTGGTGATACTTCGCCATCTGCGCCGGGGTCTGGATGTTCGGACCCTGATCCGGTGTACGCGGGTTGCCGATGATGTACGGCTTAATCGCTTCCAGACTTTCGATAAAGTGGGTCATGTCGACCACCAGATCGCGTTCGATCGGGAAATTACCCAGCGCCTCAACCTTGAGGCCGTTGGTGTAATCGCGCAGGAAGGTCTTACAGGCGAGCTTAGGCACTTTGTTGACCATCATGCCGCAGGAGCCGCAGATAGCCATACGGCACGACCAGCGATAGCTCAGGTCCGGAGCCAGGTTATCTTTGATGTAGCCCAGGGCATCCAGCAGTGAGGTTTGCTCATCGTAAGGGACTTCATAGAAAGCGCTGTGCGGTGCGGAGTCCACTTCCGGGTTGTAGCGCACAATCTCAACTTTCAGGTTTTTCATCTCAGCCATTGGCCTTCTCCTTCTTCTCGGCCGCTTCCGCTTCAGCACCGTACACGCGTTTTGCTGGCGGCAGGGTGGTGATCTTCACGTCGCTGTAGTCGAGGCGAAGCGAACCATCTGCGTTGTGGAAGGCGAGGGTGTGCTTCAGGAAATTGACGTCGTCACGCTCGGTGCAGCCTTCGTCCAGGCGCTGGTGCGCCCCACGGGACTCTTTACGCGCCATGGCGGAGTGCGCCATACATTCGGCAACGTTCAGGCCGTGACCCAGTTCAATGGTGTACAGCAGGTCGGTGTTGAAGACGCTGGAAGTGTCGGTGATGCGTACGCGCTTGAAGCGTTCCTGCAGCTCTGCCAGCTTGTCGATGGTTTTCTGCATCAGCTCCGGCGTACGATAGATACCGCAGCCTTCTTCCATAGAAAGACCCATTTCGTCGCGGATCTTCGACCAGTTTTCGTTACCTTCCTGATTCACCAGCGCTTTCAGGCGGTTTTCAACGTCAACGACCTGCGCGTCGAGGGCCGCGCTGTTGGCTTCCCCGGCAACGGAGGCGCGCTCCATGGCTTGTTCACCCGCCATGCGGCCGAAGACCACCAGTTCTGCCAGTGAGTTAGAGCCGAGGCGGTTAGCACCGTGCAGACCAACGGATGAACACTCACCCACGGCGAACAGCCCTTTAATGCGGGTTTCGCAATGCTGATCGGTTTCGATACCGCCCATGGTGTAGTGCGCGGTCGGACGTACCGGAATCGGCTCTTTCACCGGATCCACGCCGACGTAGGCTTTTGCCAGTTCGCAGATGAACGGCAGACGCTCAAGCAGCTTCTTCTCGCCCAGGTGACGCAGGTCGAGGTAGACCACGTCGCCGCGCGGGGTCGGGATGGTGTTGCCTTTGCGCCACTCGTGCCAGAAGGCCTGGGATACTTTGTCGCGCGGACCAAGTTCCATGTATTTGTTCTTCGGCTCGCCAAGCGGCGTTTCCGGGCCCATACCGTAATCCTGCAGATAGCGGTAGCCGTTTTTGTTGACCAGAATACCGCCTTCACCACGGCAGCCTTCGGTCATCAGAATGCCGGAACCCGGCAGGCCGGTTGGGTGGTACTGAACGAATTCCATATCGCGCAGCGGCACGCCGTGGCTGAGCGCCATGCCCATGCCGTCGCCGGTCACGATACCGCCGTTGGTGTTATAGCGATATACGCGGCCAGCGCCGCCGGTGGCCATTACCACCGCGTTGGCGCGGATTTGTACCAGCGTCCCTTCCATCATGTTCATGGCGACAAGGCCGCGGGCCTGGCCGTCATCGACCAGAATGTCGAGGACAAAATGTTCGTCAAAACGTTGGATCTGTGGAAACTGGAGTGATGTCTGGAACAGCGTGTGCAGCATGTGGAAGCCGGTTTTATCGGCGGCAAACCACGTACGTTCGATTTTCATCCCCCCGAAGCGACGCACGTTGACGCTACCGTCAGGACGACGGCTCCACGGGCAACCCCATTGCTCAAGCTGGGTCATTTCCGTCGGGCAATGATGCACGAAATAATCTACAACATCCTGTTCACAGAGCCAGTCGCCACCGGCAACGGTATCGTGAAAATGATACTCAAAGCTATCGTGATCCTGCGCGACGGCGGCAGATCCACCTTCGGCTGCGACGGTATGGCTGCGCATGGGATAGACTTTAGAGATCAGGGCGATTTTGGCGTTGGGATTAGCCTGCGCTGCCGCGATGGCTGCACGTAATCCAGCTCCGCCGGCGCCTATAATGGCAAGATCGGCTTGAAAGGTTTGCACGACATTCCTCCAGTTTATTGTTTTTTCGCAATGCGCCTCATCAAGCGTAGTTGACGACTAAGGCGTTACCATGGCGAAAGCGTTTCCACTGCTCCTTTATGGGTAAAACAGTATAACCTTTGGGAAAGAGGGGAAAATTGATGTGTTCGATTATTTTGCGGTTACGTCACGTTATTTATCACCCTAATTGATGAATCGTGTCACGGATTGATATCAGGGAATGTGCTGAGAAAATTTTCTGTGCAAAATTTGTCTGTCCGGACGGTTGCGAGTAGACTTCGTGCCCTTGTTTCAATTCGGAGAAATTACCATGAGCGAAACGGCAACCTGGCAGCCGAGCGCATCCATTCCTAACCTGCTAAAACGCGCCGCCGTGATGGCGGAAATCCGCCGCTTCTTTGCGGATCGCGGGGTACTGGAGGTGGAGACGCCATGCATGAGTCAGGCAACGGTCACCGATATCAACCTGGTTCCGTTTGAGACCCGTTTCGTTGGCCCCGGCCATTCTCAGGGGATGAATCTGTACCTGATGACCAGCCCGGAATATCACATGAAGCGCCTGCTGGCTGCGGGCTGTGGCCCGGTATACCAGCTGTGCCGTAGTTTCCGTAATGAAGAGATGGGTCGCCATCACAATCCGGAATTCACCATGCTGGAGTGGTACCGTCCGCACTTCGACATGTATCGCCTGATTAACGAAGTGGATGATTTCCTGCAGCAGGTGCTGGAGTGCCAGCCGGCAGAGAGCCTCTCCTATCAGCAGGCGTTCCAGCGCCATCTGGAAATTGACCCTCTGTCCGCGGATAAAGAACAGCTGCGTGAAGTGGCGGCTAAGCTCGACCTGAGCAACATTGCCGATACCGAAGAAGACCGCGACACGCTGCTGCAGATGCTGTTTGCGTTCGGCGTTGAGCCACACATTGGCAAAGACCGTCCGGTCTGCGTGTATCACTTCCCGGCAAGCCAGGCGTCTCTGGCGCAGATCAGCACTGAAGATCACCGGGTTGCGGAGCGTTTTGAGGTTTACTACAAAGGTATTGAGCTGGCGAACGGTTTCCACGAGCTGACCGATGCCCGTGAACAGCAGCAGCGTTTTGACCAGGATAACCGCAAGCGCGCCGCTCGTGGCCTGCCGCAGCAGCCGATTGATACCAACCTTCTGGAAGCATTAAAAGCAGGGCTGCCGGATTGCTCTGGCGTGGCGTTAGGTGTGGATCGTGTGATCATGCTGGCGCTGGGGGCGGAAAGCCTGGCTGAAGTGATCGCCTTTACGGTCGATCGCGCTTAACCCCTCGCGTTAACCCTCTCCCGTCCGGGAGAGGGCTTGTCTCTTATAAACTCCCCGGCGCTCTTGAGCGTCTGCCCGCAGAAGAGATGGTTTTCCCCGGCGTTTTACCGCCCAGCGTTTCCAGACGCATCTGGAACGGCGGGAACGGCATATCGATACCATGCTCGCGGAAGCCCGCCAGAATCAGTTGGTGGATCTCGTGACGCAGCGGCATGCGGTGGCCCATTTCAGCGGCGTAGATACGCAGCTCGAAAATCTGGATCCCCTGCTGCAAATCAACGAGGAACACTTCCGGTGCCGGGTTATCGATCACCAGCGAGCAGCGCTCGGCGGCGGTGTAGAGGATCTGTGTGACCTCTTCGCTGTTCGCGTCCGACGGCGCTGGCACCGTCAGCACCACACGGGTCACTGAATCCGACAGCGACCAGTTGATGAACTGCTCGGTGATAAACGCTTTGTTCGGCACGATTATCTCCTTACGGTCCCAGTCGCTGATGGTGGTGGCGCGGGTATTGATTTTGGTCACGCTGCCGGTCAGGTCACGGATGGTCACCGTATCACCAATCCTAATCGGTTTTTCGAAGAGGATAATCAGGCCAGAGATGAAGTTGGCGAAGATTTCCTGTAAACCAAAGCCCAGCCCGACACCGAGTGCCGCGACCAGCCACTGCAGCTTCGACCATTCAATGCCAATCATCGAGAAGCCCACCAGTCCACCAATCAGCATCAGCAGATATTTGGTGATGGTGGTAATGGCGTAGCCGGTGCCCGGCGTGAGATCGAGGTGCTGAAGCAGCGCCAGCTCCAGCAGGGCAGGCATATTGCGCACCAGTTGAGTGGTGATGATTAACACCAGAATAGCAATCAGCACAGCGCCAAGGGTGATGGGCTCAATGCTTTCAACACCTTTCACCGTTGAGGTAACGTCCCACAGCGAAATGTTCTCAAGGAAGCCGAAAGCGGAATGAATTTCCGACCACAGCACAATCACTGAGACCAGCGCGATGAGCATCAGGATGGAACGAACCAGCCGCAGGGACTGGGCGCTGATGGCATCGAGATCGACCTCGCTGACTTCCACCTCCGCCGAGCCTTCAAGGCTGGTGGCGTGATGGTCTTCTTCACCGCGGGCGCGCTGAGCGAGCATTTCGGCGCGGCGGTGCTTCGCACGATCGAACGCCAGACGGCGCCGCTGGATGAGCATCCAGCGGCGAATGACGTGGTAGATAACCAGCAGCAGGAACCAGATAGCCACCGACGTTTCCAGACGAGCGAGCAGGGCCTGTGCAGTTGCCAGATAACCAACCGCCGCAGCCAGCATCGCAGCCAGCGGGGCGCTCATCAGCAGGTTCCACAGCATCCGGTTGGGCAGGTTATCACCGCTGCCTTCTTTATCGACATACAGTGGGATCCCGGCGCGTTTCAGGCTTAGCGTCACCACCGCCAATGCACCACAGATGAGAATGAAGCATAACCGGCCGAGTGAGGAGGTAAACTCACGGTCATCGAGGTTATCGAACATCATCAACGCCATGATAAGCGGCACAATCAGGCCAATGCTCATCAGGTAGTAACGCATCGCCCGCGCTACGCGATCGCGCGGCCAGCCGAAGTGGGTCACGAAGAGGCCATTCGGACGGGCGAAGGTGGCGCAGATCATGACTACCCACAGCAGCGGCACCGTGGCGGTCACGCCGTCGCCGATGGCCACCGCCAGCGGGTAGGGCCAGGCCTCCTGCAAACCATATCCCAGCGTCATCCACAGCACCGGTAGCGGAGAAGCCACCAGAATCGACCAGAATACGGTGCGCAGCGTCAGCCAGAAGTGGTCCTGGGTGACTTTACCGACCCGGGCGCTGGAACGCTCCAGGAAGCGGGTGAAGTGCTTACGCGAGCTGATACTGAAGCCAACCAGAATGAGGGCGCCAAACAGCGGGAACAGCGTCTCTTTGCTGGTCAGCATCATCACGGAGGCTTTGCCCAGCTGGCTAAAGGTGTCGAGCGAAATCAGACGACGCAGATCCTGAACAATTTCCAGCGGCCAGCTAAAGCCGATGGGGCTGACGTCAGAGGTCCAGAACAGGTAGCGGTGAGTGGCTTCGTTCACCTCTTTCAGCGCGTCTTCCAGTTGACCGTTTGAGACTTTGAGCTTTGTCAGCTCGAGGATCAACGTATCACCGCCCTGGAGAAGAGAATTGAGTAGTTCACGCTGGGTCCGTAGCTGGGCATCGAGAATACGGTTCTGCTCGGCCGTCAGCGGTGTGCCTTCTGCTTGCAGCGTCTGGCGCAGCTGCGGCTGCTTACTCAGTTGATCTTCATAACGCAGACGCTGGATGCGCAGTTGGGCCATCTCGGTGTCGAGCTGCTGCGGTTTCGGCATTTCAGGCAGACGCGCGACCTGGGCGCGAAGCGTTTCACCAACGAGGTTTGAAGCCCCCAGCCACTGCGACTGTTCGCGCAGCGTGTTCAGGGCCTGGCGTACCTGCACGGTTTGATTCGTGGCCTGGCGCTGCTGCGAAGCGACCAGATCCATCCGCTGAGCCTGCTGGTTCAATGCGGCAGAAAGCTCGCGGTTGATTTTGAACTGGTTAACGATACCGGCAGGTAAGTTAGCACTGCTTTCCGCCAGCAGTTCGGTGCTTTCCAGCGCGCGCTCAGCTTCCTGTTGACGCTGACTGTTGAGCTGATTACGCAGCGCCTGCAGGTAAGCATCAAGCTGTTCGCTCTGTTTTTTCGCAAGCTCTGAGCGCATCCGCGAGAGTTCCTGGCGGTTGTTAGCGGATAGCTGGGCGAGTTCTAATTCGTCGACCTGTGCTTTCAGTCGTGCGGCTTCGGCCTGTTGATTCAGATTTTGTGCCTGAGCTAACGACGAGCTCCCGGCGACCGAACCGCCACGGCGTTCAACTTCGTTCAGTAAACGACGAGCGTCGGTTTGCTGCTGCGGCAGTTGGTTCAGTGAATCGGCAATATCCCGGGCGCGATCCTGTTCCTGCTGCGCCAGACGGCTTTTCTCCAGCAACTGGCTGCTGACCTGCAGGATCTCCTGGTTCAGCGTGTCGCTGGAAAGCCCGGTCGGGACCTGGCGAGGTTCATCGCGCAGGTTGTTCAGCTGCGAGCGCAGCGCCTGGGAGAGTTTGGGGTAGTTATCGATAACCTGCTGATACTGCTGAGTGCGCTCGAGAGAGTTTTTTCGCTCCTCAAGCGCATTCAGCGCGGCCTGGAGGGCCTCTACGGTTTCAGGCTGGGCGGGTTTTGCCGCTTTTGCCTGCTCCAGTTCCTGGGTTATCTGTCTGGCGTCGGGGATCGTCGCTGCGTACGCCCCCAGGCTGAGGCTCCAGGCCATCAGGAAAGTGATAATCAGGCGCACGGCGAAACCCTTTTGTCAGGAGTTAACCTTCGTCTTTCTTGTCATTAGCCAGCGGGCTGGCGCTCTCTTCAACCATCGTGTCAGCCTGCGGCTGCACAATCGGTTCGGCAATGTCTTCAACGACTGGCTCGGCTTCGACCGGAGTGGTGAACTCAGTAGAGACCGCCAGAGGCTGGCCGAGTTTAGTGGCTGACATGCTCTGCAGGTGCTCAACAAGGGTCACTTTGCCCGGAGCAAACAGGTTGATAACGGTGGAGCCGAGCTTAAAGCGACCCATTTCCTGGCCCTTCAGCAGTGCTACGGCGCCTTCGCTCTCGCCTTCAGGCCATGTCCAGCGTTTGATGATGCCTTCACGCGGCGGAGTCACTGTTCCTGCCCACACGGTTTCGATGCTGCCGACGATGGTCGCACCAACGAGGATCTGCACCATCGGACCAAATTCAGTATCGAACAGGCAAATGACGCGCTCGTTACGCGCGAACAGGTTAGGTACGTTCTGCGCCGTCAGGTGGTTTACCGAGAACAGATCGCCCGGCACATAAATCATTTCCCGCAGAATACCGTTGCACGGCATGTGCACACGATGGTAGTCGCGTGGCGACAGATAGGTGGTCGCGAAGGTCCCGTTGCGGAACAGGTCCGCCATCTGGTAGTTACCGGCGAGCAGGGCTTCCAGCGTGTAGTTGTGGCCCTTCGCCTGCAGAATTTTGTCGTCTTCGATGCGGCCAAGCTGGCTGATTGCGCCGTCTGCCGGCATCACCAGCACGTTCGGGTCGGTATTCACCGGGCGGATATCGTCACGCAGCGGGCGAACAAAGAAGTCGTTAAAGGTGCGATAGCTGGCGGTATCTGGCTTTTGCGCCTCTGTCATATCGACCTTGTAGTACTTAACGAACAGGTCGATGACCAGTTTGGTCAGCCAGCCTGCGCGTTTGCTTGCACCCCAGCCTGCGAGGCGGGTGAGCCACAGTTTAGGCAGAATGTATTGCAAGGAAAGTTTAAGATCGTTTAGCAAAATAGCCTCCAGGCCATGATTTGTCGTTCCTGATCCGGCGTAACGTCACCAGATCTTATCGAAAAGCGGCCGATTTTAGCGACGTCCGGCGTAAATGTCAGTCGTCGCCAGCATAATTCTCAGTTATCGGTTTCCGAAAAGTTTTTACGCGTTTTTACGTCAGCCATGCCTTCCAGAATGCGGTGATAATTCTCAAAGCGCGTTTCGGCGATTTCACCTTTTTCTACCGCTTCACGAATGGCGCAGCCAGGATCGGTATCGTGTTTGCAGTCGCGATACTTACACAGGCCTAAATAATCATGGAATTCGACAAATCCGCGGGTGATTTGTTCCGGCTCCAGGTGCCAGAGGCCAAACTCACGAACGCCAGGGGAATCAATCACATCACCGCCATGCGGGAAGTGATACAGGCGAGCGGCCGTGGTGGTGTGCTGGCCAAGTCCCGAGTTATCGGAAACGTCGTTGGTCAGGATCTGGTCGTCTTTTAGCCCCAGCAGGGCGTTCAGCAGGCTGGATTTCCCCACCCCAGACTGCCCGGCAAAGATGCTGATGCGATCGGTCAGCGCATCTTTCAGCGGGTCAAGTCCATGTTCGGTTCGGCTGGACACCATCAGTACCCGATAACCAATACGGCGATAGATATCCATCTGCTCATTGACGAAAGCCATGCCTTCGTCGTCGAGCAGATCGATTTTGTTCAGGACGATAAGCGGCTCGATATCGAGGGTCTCACAGCCGACGAGATACCGGTCGATGATGTTCAGCGACAGTTCTGGCAGGATAGCTGAGACGATGATTATCTGGTCGATATTCGCGGCGATGGGTTTCACACCGTCGTAGAAATCCGGACGCGTCAGCACCGAGGTACGCTCGTGTACCGCTTCCACGATACCCTTCACGTTTACCCCTTCGGCCGCGGCTTTTCCTGGCCGCCAGACCACGCGATCGCCGGTCACCAGGGATCGGATAGTCCTGCGGATATTGCAGCGGTGAACGTCACCTGCTGTGGATTCCACATCGGCATGCATACCAAAACGACTGATGACGATGCCTTCGGAGGGTTCGCCGAACAGGTTGTCATCGAAATCGACCTTCTCCGCAGTCGTTTTGAGTCGGCGCTGGTGGTTAGCTTTTACCCGGCGCTGTTGTCCTTTGGAGAGTTTATTTTTACTCAATCTTGCTGGCTCCTGGTCGCCCAAGTCAGGCAAAACCTCTATGATACACGCTATTTTAGATGAATATAGTCACTGCGTTGTGACGCGAGAAGGGTGGAAAATAGCATGAGTGCAGATGAAAACAACCTGATTTGGATCGATCTTGAAATGACGGGCCTCGATCCGGAGCGCGATCGTATTATCGAAATCGCTACGCTTGTGACCGATGCGAATCTGAATATTCTGGCGGAAGGCCCGACAATTGCAGTGCATCAGAGCGACGCGCAGCTGGCGCTGATGGATGAGTGGAACGTTCGTACCCACACCGGAAGCGGGCTGGTAGAGCGTGTAAAAGCGAGCACCCAGGACGACCGTGCGGCGGAACTCGCGACCATTGAGTTTCTTAAACAGTGGGTCCCTGAAGGAAAATCGCCTATCTGTGGCAATAGCATCGGCCAGGACCGCCGCTTCCTGTTTAAATATATGCCGGAGCTGGAAAGCTATTTCCACTACCGCTACCTCGATGTCAGCACCCTGAAAGAGCTGGCTCGCCGTTGGAAACCAGAAATTCTGGCAGGCTTCAAGAAGCAGGGCACTCACCAGGCGATGGACGATATTCGTGAGTCGGTGGCTGAGCTTGCTTACTACCGCGAGCATTTTATTCAGCTGTAATTTGTGGCCGGACCGACGTTTGTGTGGTCCGGCAGACTTGCTTTGCCGGGGATTTGCCGTTAAATTGCACACTTTGCTGATAAAATCAGCATTCAGACGAAAAGCACAAAAAATTGCGGTTGAAGGGGTTGCAGCTAAACGGATTTCTCGTATAATGCGCCTCCCGTAACGACAGAGAATTGCACGTTACGACAGCCACAAATTTGCGGGAATAGCTCAGTTGGTAGAGCACGACCTTGCCAAGGTCGGGGTCGCGAGTTCGAGTCTCGTTTCCCGCTCCAAAATTTGAAAATGCTGAAAGGCATGCACCACCCAATCGCAGGATTTCGAGTTGCAACAAGGCGGCAACTGAACGAATCCTTAGGAGCTTACTTAAGTAAGTGACTAAGGTGAGTGAAGGCAGCCAACGCAGTAGCGGCTTGAAAGACGAAGATTAAGCGGGAATAGCTCAGTTGGTAGAGCACGACCTTGCCAAGGTCGGGGTCGCGAGTTCGAGTCTCGTTTCCCGCTCCAAAATTTGAAAATGCTGCAAAGCATGCACCACCCAAGCGGGAATAGCTCAGTTGGTAGAGCACGACCTTGCCAAGGTCGGGGTCGCGAGTTCGAGTCTCGTTTCCCGCTCCAAATTCTTCACCTCCTCCAGATTATCCACAGCGGAATTTACTGCTGGGGACGTTTTATTTCGTGCCTGAAATACTCTTGCTCACAGAGTTATCCACAGAACCCGTCTTTCGCTAAGAATGGCTAAATGATTAGTCAGGTGAATAATATTTTGATAATGCATTGAAAATTAACGATAAAAATTGATTTCAAAATGTTATCGCGATCGCTTGACGAATTTCTGCGCGTTGATACGCAATGCCTTTTTTATTTTATTCACAAGCTGTGAATGAATCAGGCATCGCGCGGTAATCCCTTCTCGACAACTCTCACCAGCCGCTGTTTTTGTGGCAACTGTACTTCAACCACGAAGGCATTACGCTTATCGATTTGCTGCGCAATCGCCCATTCTATGTGTTCATCAAGAAGTGGGTGCTCACCTCGGCGACTTTCCAGCGCCCGAATGTTGGCTTCATCCCAGGGGGCATTGCCGAGCGCGACGGCAATATTTCTCAGCCAGCGCAGGTGGCCGATACGGCGAATGGCAGAACCTTCGGTGACTTTAAGGAACCAGGCTTCGTCCCAGGCGAACAGGGTAATCAGTTCGGGGGCGTGCAGCGCTTTGCGCGGGCTGAAATCGTCTTCGTCGGTAAGCTGAGAGTAACGGTTCCACGGACAGATGAGCTGGCAGTCGTCGCATCCATAAATACGATTCCCCATGAGCGGACGAAACTCCTCCGGGATAGGGCCTTCCAGCTCAATGGTCAGATAGGAAATACAGCGTCTGGCATCTACCGTATAGGGCTCAACAATCGCCCCGGTGGGGCAAATGGTCATGCAGGCCACGCAGCGCCCGCAGCCTTCTTCTACCGGGTTGTCGACCGGAAGCGGAATGTTGACTAATAATTCGCCAAGGAAAAAGAAAGAGCCGGCGTCGCGGCTGAGGATTAGTGAGTGCTTACCTGTCCAGCCAAGCCCGGCTTTTTCTGCTAATGGACGTTCAAGAACAGGCGCAGAATCGACAAAAGGTCTAAAATTCAGCGAAGCACACTGTTCCTGAATCATTTCGCCCAGTTTCTTCAGACGATTACGCAACAGCTTATGATAATCACGCCCCAGGGCATAACGGCTGACGTAACCAAGAGCAGGGTTTTTCAGTGTGCTGGCGAATGCAGCATTGGCGGGCAGATAATTCATCCGCACGCTAATCACGCGTAGCGTACCGGGCAATAATTCGTGAGGGCGGGCGCGCATCATGCCATGACGCGCCATCCACTCCATCTCGCCGTGGTATTGTTTGTCCAGCCATGCCTGAAATTCAGGCTCGCTGGCGCTGAGATCGGTATCGGTGATGCCGACCTGCTGAAAGCCGAGTTCAGTGCCCCATTGTTTGATTTGTTGCGCTAACTGATTGAGATCGAGGGGCTGTGACATGACGGACCATACATTGACGAGTAACCTCGTAAGTATACCACATTCCATCTGGGCTGCGGACGAGCTCCGTCGCGCTGAAAAAGCGGCGGCGGACAGCCTGGGACTGACGCTTTTTGAGCTCATGCAACGCGCGGGCGCGGCGGCGTTTTCCGTAGCGCGACGTACCTACCCCACAACCCAGCACTGGTTGATACTGTGCGGCCATGGCAACAACGGCGGCGATGGCTATGTCGTGGCGCGGCTGGCTGTTGCTCAAGGGATCCGCGTGACGCTGCTGGCACTGGAAAGCGAAAAACCATTGCCCGACGAAGCGAGTGAAGCGCGAGACGCGTGGCTGAATGCCGGGGGGATCATCCATTCTGCCGATATCGCCTGGCCTGCCGATATTGACCTGATTATCGATGCGCTGCTTGGCACCGGCCTTGCCAGCGCACCACAAAACCCGGTAGCGAGCCTGATTACCCAAGCAAATGAGCATACGGCACCGGCAGTGGCACTGGATATTCCCTCGGGCCTTCATGCTCAAACCGGCGCGGCACCGGGGGCGGTTATCCAGGCCGCGCACACCATCACGTTTATCGCCCTGAAACCCGGGCTCCTTACCGGCAGGGCCCGCGATGTGGTGGGGATCCTGCACCATGATGCACTTGGGCTGGAGACCTGGCTTGCCACGCAGTCGACCCCCATAACCCGCTTTGATGCCTCCCAGCTTTCGCACTGGCTACCGCCGCGCAAACCGACATCGCATAAAGGCGACCACGGTAAAGTGGTGGTCATCGGGGGCGACCACGGTACCGCTGGCGCCATCCGCATGGCGGGTGAGGCGGCGCTGCGCGCGGGGGCGGGACTTGTGCGAGTGCTTACTCACATCGAGAATATCAACCCAATTATCACCGCGCGTCCTGAACTGATGGTTCATGAGCTTACCGCCACCTCGCTGGAAGAGAGCCTGCAGTGGGCTGATGTGGTGGTGATTGGCCCAGGGCTTGGTCAGAGCGAATGGGGCCGCCAGGCGCTGCGAAAAACCGAGAATTTTCGTAAACCGATGCTCTGGGACGCCGACGCGCTGAACCTTCTGGCAATCAATCCCGATAAACGTCACAATCGCATATTAACGCCGCACCCCGGTGAGGCTGCCCGCCTGCTTGGCTGTCAGATCGCTGAGATTGAAAACGATCGCCTGCTTGCTGCCCGTCGTCTGATACAACGTTACGGCGGGGTGGTGGTGCTCAAAGGGGCGGGCACGGTGGTCGCGGATGCGCGTGGTGCGCTCGGCATTATTGATGCCGGAAACCCCGGTATGGCGAGCGGTGGTATGGGTGATGTGCTGTCGGGCATCATCGGTGCATTGCTGGGGCAAGGGCTATCGCCGTATGATGCCGCCTGTGCAGGCTGTGTTGCGCATGGCGCCGCCGCTGACAGGCTGGCTGCTGTTACTGGTACCCGCGGAATGCTGGCAACCGATCTTTTTTCCACGCTTGTGCGTGTTGTTAACCCGGATGTGATTGACTTAAACCATGATTAATCGAGTGATTCTTTTACCCGACGAGCAGGCGACGTTAGACCTTGGCCACCGTATCGCGCAGGCGTGCGCAGGCGCAACCGTGATTTATTTGTACGGTGATTTGGGAGCGGGCAAAACGACCTTCAGTCGTGGTTTCTTGCAGGCACTGGGGCACAAGGGCAACGTGAAAAGCCCAACGTATACGCTGGTCGAGCCCTATGCGCTCGATGCATTAAATGTTTATCACTTTGATTTGTACCGTCTTGCGGACCCAGAGGAGCTCGAATTTATGGGGATCCGCGATTACTTTGCTAATGATGCCATCTGCCTGGTGGAGTGGCCGCAACAGGGCGCGGGTGTATTGCCTGAACCGGATGTCGAAATTCACATAGACTACCAGGCGCAAGGGCGGGAGGCGCGGGTGACCGCCGTTTCTCCGCTGGGTGAGTCATTGCTGGCGCGCTTAGCCAGTTAATTTAAAGGGATGGCGGGATGATGTATCGCGTGAAAAGTGCATTCATGGCGGCGCTGATGTTGCTGACCCTGCAGGTCAGCGCAGCCAGTTTATCCGACATTCAGGTCTCAAACGGAGACCAACAGGCCCGAATTACCTTCAGCTTTATGGGTGACCCTGAGTATTCCTATACGCAGGACGGTAAACGTAGTGTGGCACTGGATATCAAACAGAGTGGGGTGATCCAGGGGCTACCGCTGAATTTTAGCGGCAACAATCTGGTGAAAAGCATTCGTTCGGGTACGCCGAAGGACGATCGGTCGCTGCGACTGGTGGTCTCTCTCACCGAAAACGGCAAAACGCGCGTCTCTAAGCAGCAAAATGGCGCGAACTATACCGTCGTCTTTACCATCAATGCGGATGCCCCACCGCCACCTCCGCCGCCGCCCGCGCCGGTCATAGCTAAGCGTCAGGAAGCACCGGTCGTGGCCCCTCGCCCGGCAGAGCCGGTGCGTAATCCGTTTAAATCCAGCGACGATCGTATTACATCTGTCACCAGCAGTAACACCTCTACGCGCCCGGTCGCTCGTGCCCGCGCTGAGTCTGGTGATAAGGTAATTATCGCCATCGACGCCGGTCACGGTGGTCAGGATCCGGGGGCAATCGGCCCTGGCGGCACGCGTGAAAAGAACGTGACGATAGCGGTGGCGCGGAAACTGCGCACCCTGCTCAATGACGATCCGATGTTTAAAGGCGTTCTCACCCGCGATGGTGACTACTTTATCTCGGTAATGGGGCGTTCCGATGTGGCACGTAAGCAGAACGCCAGCTTCCTGGTCTCTATTCATGCTGACGCGGCACCGAATCGCGACGCGACCGGCGCCTCTGTGTGGGTGCTGTCTAACCGCCGCGCCAACAGCGAAATGGCGGGCTGGCTTGAGCAGCATGAGAAGCAATCTGAACTGCTCGGCGGTGCGGGTGATGTGCTTGCCAACAATCAGTCCGATCCTTACCTGAGCCAGGCGGTGCTGGATTTACAGTTCGGCCATTCCCAGCGTGTCGGGTATGATGTGGCGAAGGATGTGCTGGGGCAGCTTGAGCGAATTGGTAATCTACACAAGAGTCGTCCGGAGCACGCGAGCCTTGGCGTACTGCGTTCGCCTGATATCCCGTCCATTCTCGTCGAAACCGGTTTTATCAGTAACAGCAGCGAAGAACGCCTGCTTGGCAGCGACGACTACCAGCAGCAGCTCGCAGAGGCCATCTATAAAGGCCTCAGAAACTATTTTAGCAACCACCCTATCCAGTCTGCGCCGCAAGGAAACCCTGCCCAGACTGCCAGCGCCGCGGCGCCAGGTGGTCCTTCTTTCAATTAAGGAGAGGTTATGCCGATTCAGGTTCTGCCGCCGCAGCTTGCGAACCAGATCGCCGCGGGCGAAGTGGTGGAGCGCCCTGCATCGGTGGTCAAGGAGCTGGTAGAAAACAGTCTTGATGCGGGCGCCACGCGAATCGATATTGATATCGAGCGCGGCGGCGCTAAGCTCATCCGCATTCGTGATAACGGCGGCGGTATTAAGAAAGACGAGCTGGCGCTGGCGTTAGCGCGCCACGCTACCAGTAAAATCGCTACCCTCGACGATCTTGAAGCCATCATCAGTCTTGGTTTTCGCGGTGAAGCGCTGGCCAGTATCAGCTCCGTTTCACGCCTGACGCTCACCTCCCGCACAGCAGAACAGCAGGAAGCCTGGCAGGCCTATGCCGAAGGTCGCGATATGGCGGTGACGGTGAAACCGGCCGCGCACCCGGTGGGAACCACCCTCGAAGTGCTCGATCTCTTTTACAACACCCCGGCGCGGCGCAAATTCATGCGCACTGAAAAAACCGAGTTTGGGCATATTGATGAGGTCGTACGCCGCATCGCGCTGGCGCGCTTCGACGTGACAATTCAGCTCAGTCATAACGGCAAACTGGTGCGCCAGTACCGTGCGGTACCGGAAGGCGGGCAGCAGGAGCGTCGCCTGGGCGCCATTTGTGGTACCCCGTTTCTCGAGCAGGCGCTGGCTATTGAGTGGCAGCACGGCGATCTCACTCTGCGTGGCTGGGTCGCAGATCCGAACCACGTCACTCCGGCGCTGACGGAGATTCAGTACTGCTACGTCAACGGTCGCATGATGCGCGATCGCCTGATCAACCACGCCATTCGTCAGGCCTGCGAAGACAAGCTGGGGGCCGATCAACAACCCGCTTTTGTCCTGTATCTGACTATCGATCCGCATCAGGTGGATGTGAACGTGCATCCGGCCAAACACGAGGTGCGTTTCCACCAGTCGCGTCTGGTGCATGACTTTATCTATCAGGGTGTGCTGAGCGTGCTGCAACAGCAGCTGGAAACCCCACTGCCGCTCGCAGGCGAAGAAGAGCAGGCTCCGGCGCGCCATATTCCGGAGAACCGGGCGGCG
The DNA here is from genome assembly GCF_003634235.1 of Yokenella regensburgei. Lineage (NCBI taxonomy): Bacteria > Pseudomonadati > Pseudomonadota > Gammaproteobacteria > Enterobacterales > Enterobacteriaceae > Yokenella > Yokenella regensburgei. The sequence continues at coordinate 164,687 of NZ_RBIZ01000005.1, forward strand.
GCGGGGCGCAATCAGTTTGCTGAGCCCGCGGCAACGCGTGAACCGCAGGCCCCTTCTTATACTGCTAAAGGGGCAAGCTCCTCGCCACGCGGCGGCAATGCCTCGTGGCCGAACGCTCAACCGGGATACCAAAAGCAGCAGGGGACGCTATATCGCCATCTGCTGGAGACGCCGGAACCCGCGCAAAAGCCGCAGGCAAAACCACAGCCGAGCAGCCTTGACGGCCACAGCCAGAGTTTTGGTCGTGTGCTGACCATTGTCGACGGCGACTGTGCGCTGTTGGAACGCGGCGGGCGTTTATCCCTGCTGGCGTTGCCGGTTGCCGAGCGCTGGTTACGCCAGGCGCAGCTTACGCCGGGACAGGAGTCCGTGTGTGCGCAACCGCTACTGATCCCGCTGCGTCTTAAGATATCGGATCCCGAAACGGCGGCGCTGAAAAAGGCGCAGTCTGCGTTGGTCGAACTGGGTATTGATATTCAGCTGGAGGCGCAGCACGTCACGGTGCGGGCGGTGCCTTTACCCTTAAGACAACAAAATTTACAAATCTTGATTCCTGAACTGATAGGCTACCTTGCGCCGCAAAGCACCTTCGTTGCCAGCGACCTTGCGCAGTGGATTTCTCGTCATCTGGCGAGCGAACACACGCAATGGAATATGGCTCAGGCGATTGCGGTACTGGCCGATGTTGAGCGCTTATGCCCTCAGCTGGTAAAAGCGCCGCCGGGTGGTCTGTTACAATCCGTTGACCTGCATTCGGCGATGAACGCCCTGAAAGATGAGTGACGTTATAAAAGCAAATTTGCCAAAGGCAATTTTTTTAATGGGGCCAACGGCCTCAGGTAAAACCGCGCTGGCCATTGAGTTGCGTAAAGTTTTGCCAGTAGAGTTGATAAGCGTAGACTCCGCCCTTATTTACCAAGGGATGGATATCGGTACGGCTAAGCCAGACGTGGAAGAGCTTCGCGCGGCACCGCACCGGTTGCTCGACATCCTCGATCCGGCGCAGGCTTATTCGGCGGCAGATTTTCGCCGCGATGCGCTGGCAGAGATGGCTGAAATCACCGCTGCGGGCCGTATTCCGCTGCTGGTGGGTGGAACAATGTTGTATTTCAAGGCTTTGCTGGAAGGGTTGTCGCCATTACCGTCGGCGGATCCGGAGGTCAGAGCCAGAATTGAGCAGGATGCTGCAGAGCGCGGATGGGGGGCGTTGCATGAGCAACTTCGGGACATTGACCCGGTGGCTGCTGCCCGCATTCATCCGAATGATCCGCAAAGACTTTCCCGGGCACTGGAAGTTTTTTTCATTTCGGGTAAAACTTTAACGGAACTGACGCAAACGTCAGGAGACGCTTTGCCGTATCAGGTGCATCAGTTCGCCATCGCCCCGGCGAGCCGTGAACTGCTCCATCAACGTATCGAGCAGCGTTTTAACCAGATGTTGGCTTCAGGTTTTGAAGCTGAAGTGCGGGCGCTGTATGCCCGTGGAGATTTGCATACGGATATGCCTTCCATTCGTTGTGTGGGATACCGCCAGATGTGGTCTTACCTTGAAGGCGAGATCTCCTACGATGAAATGGTTTATAGAGGTATTTGCGCCACGAGACAGTTAGCAAAGCGCCAGGTGACCTGGTTGCGCGGTTGGGACGGCGTTCATTGGTTAGACAGTGAACAACCTGAACAGGCGTTCAACGAAGTACTACAGGTAGTTGGTGCGACTGCGGGCTGAATGTGTACAATTGAACCGTATCGTGCGCAATTTTTCAGAACCGAAAGGTTCAAAGTACAAAACAAGCATATAAGGAAAAGAGAGAATGGCTAAGGGGCAATCTTTACAAGATCCGTTCCTGAACGCATTGCGTCGGGAGCGTGTTCCAGTTTCTATTTATTTGGTGAATGGTATTAAGCTGCAAGGGCAAATTGAGTCTTTCGATCAGTTCGTGATCCTGTTGAAAAACACGGTCAGCCAGATGGTCTACAAGCACGCAATTTCTACTGTTGTCCCGTCTCGCCCTGTTTCTCATCACAGCAACAATGCGGGCGGTAGCACCAGTAACTACCACCACGGCAGCAACGCGCAGGGTTCTTCTGCGCCTGCGCAGGACAGCGACGATACCGAATAAGGTTGATGGCTGTTTATCCATGTCGGGGAAGCAGATTTTTGCGTTCCCCGCTGGTATTTCAGGAGATATAACGCTTGTTTGACCGTTATGACGCCGGTGAGCAGGCGGTACTGGTACACATCTATTTTTCGCAAGACAAAGATATGGAAGATCTCCAGGAGTTTGAATCTCTGGTCTCTTCCGCCGGTGTCGAAGCAATGCAGGTGATTACCGGTAGCCGTAAAGCGCCGCACCCAAAGTATTTTGTAGGTGAAGGTAAGGCTGTCGAAATTGCAGAGGCCGTAAAAGCGACCGGGGCATCCGTTGTCTTGTTTGATCATGCATTATCGCCCGCCCAGGAACGTAACCTGGAGCGTTTGTGTGAGTGCAGGGTTATCGATCGTACTGGTCTGATATTAGATATTTTTGCCCAGCGTGCGCGTACCCATGAGGGTAAGCTGCAGGTTGAGCTGGCGCAGCTGCGCCATCTGGCAACGCGCCTGGTGCGCGGCTGGACCCACCTTGAAAGGCAAAAAGGCGGGATTGGTTTGCGCGGTCCGGGTGAGACCCAGCTGGAAACCGACCGCCGTTTGCTGCGCAATCGCATCATGCAAATCCTCTCGCGCCTTGAAAGAGTAGAAAAACAGCGTGAGCAGGGGCGCCGTTCGCGAACCAAAGCCGATATACCGACCGTGTCGCTGGTGGGATACACCAACGCCGGGAAGTCGACGCTGTTTAACCAGATAACTGAAGCGCAGGTTTATGCGGCGGATCAGCTGTTCGCTACGCTTGATCCCACGCTGCGTCGTATCGACGTGGTTGACGTCGGTGAGACCGTATTAGCGGATACCGTAGGTTTTATCCGCCATTTGCCGCACGACCTTGTGGCGGCGTTTAAAGCGACGCTGCAGGAAACCCGGCAGGCGACGCTGTTGCTGCATGTGATAGACGCCGCTGACGTCCGTCTGCAGGAAAACATCGATGCGGTGAATATCGTCCTCGAAGAGATCGAAGCGGACGAGATCCCAACGCTTCTGGTGATGAACAAAATCGATATGCTGGATGATTTTGAGCCGCGTATCGACCGGGATGAAGAGAATAAACCGATCCGGGTGTGGCTTTCAGCACAGACCGGGGTCGGCGTACCACTGCTTTTCCAGGCTTTAACGGAACGTCTTTCCGGGGAAATAGCGCAGCACACGTTGCGTCTGCCACCGCAGGAAGGTCGTCTGCGAAGCCGGTTTTATCAGCTTCAGGCGATAGAAAAAGAGTGGATGGAGGATGACGGCAGCGTCGGGATGCAGGTGCGCATGCCAATCGTTGACTGGCGTCGTCTCTGTAAACAAGAACCTGCACTGGTGGACTACGTGGTCTGACCGGAGGGGACTAGCCTGAAGGTTTCGCCTCTATACCTGAACGTGATGGGTATAAACACCGCATAACAAATATGGAGCATATACATGGCGTGGAATCAGCCCGGTAACAACGGACAGGACCGCGACCCGTGGGGAAGCAGCAATAATCAAGGCGGCAACTCTGGGGGTAACGGTAACAAAGGCGGTCGCGAGCAGGGGCCACCGGATCTGGATGATATCTTCCGCAAACTGAGCAAAAAGCTCGGCGGTCTGGGCGGCGGTAAAGGCGGTCAGGGCGGTGGAAGCAATAATACTCAAGGGCCTCGCGGTCAGATGAGCGGACGCATTGTCGGCATCGTCGCGGCGGCTATTGTGATCATCTGGGCAGCCAGTGGATTCTATACCATCAAGGAAGCCGAGCGTGGTGTGGTGACGCGTTTTGGTAAGTTCAGCCATCTGGTTGAGCCAGGCCTGAACTGGAAGCCGACCTTCGTTGATGAAGTGACCCCGGTTAACGTCGAAGCGGTGCGTGAACTGGCGGCGTCCGGCGTGATGCTGACTTCTGATGAAAACGTGGTGCGCGTTGAGATGAACGTGCAGTACCGCATTACCGATCCGCAGAACTACCTGTTCAGCGTGACCAGCCCGGACGACAGCCTGCGTCAGGCAACGGACAGTGCGCTGCGTGGCGTTATCGGTAAATACACCATGGACCGTATTCTGACCGAAGGTCGTACGGTTATCCGTAGCGATACTCAGCGTGAGCTGGAAGAGACAATTCGTCCGTACAACATGGGTATCACCCTGCTGGACGTCAACTTCCAGGCCGCTCGTCCGCCGGAAGAGGTGAAAGCCGCATTTGACGATGCGATTGCCGCTCGTGAAAACGAACAGCAGTACATCCGTGAAGCCGAAGCTTACGCCAACGAAGTACAGCCACGCGCTAACGGTCAGGCGCAGCGTATCCTCGAAGAGGCCCGTGCGTATAAGACTCAGACCATCCTTGAAGCACAGGGTGAAGTGGATCGCTTCTCGAAAGTTCTGCCGGAATATAAAGCAGCGCCGGAAATTACGCGTGAACGTCTGTATATCGAAACCATGGAAAAAGTGCTGAGCCATACTCGCAAAGTGCTGGTTAACGATAAGAGCGGCAACCTGATGGTGCTGCCACTGGATCAGATGCTGAAGGGTGGTAATGCACCGGCAGCAAAGAGCGATAAGAGCGCGGCAAACAGCCTGTTACGTCTGCCGCCAGCTTCCTCTTCCAGTACCGCAGCAAGCAACACATCGTCCACCAGTCAGGGCGATATCATGGACCAACGCCGCGCTAACGCGCAGCGTAACGATTACCAGCGTCAGGGGGAATAACGATGCGTAAGTCTGTTATTGCGATAATTGTCATCGTGCTGGTAGCGCTGTATGCCTCTGTTTTTGTTGTCAAAGAAGGTGAGCGCGGTATTACACTGCGTTTCGGTAAAGTCGTTCGCGACAACGAAAACAAACCGCTGGTGTTTGCGCCGGGCCTGCACTTTAAAGTGCCGTTTATTGAATCAGTAAAAACGCTGGATGCGCGCATTCAGACCATGGACAACCAGGCCGATCGCTTTGTGACCAAAGAGAAAAAGGACCTGATCGTTGATTCCTACATCAAATGGCGCATCAGCGACTTCAGCCGTTACTACCTGGCGACCGGCGGCGGCGACGTCTCCCAGGCCGAGGTTCTGCTGAAGCGTAAATTCTCTGACCGTCTGCGTTCTGAAATCGGTCGCCTCGACGTGAAAGACATCGTGACCGATTCTCGTGGTCGTCTGACGCTGGAAGTTCGTGATGCGCTGAACTCCGGTTCTGCGGGCACTGAAGATGAAGTGACGACGCCTGCGGCCGACGACGCGATTGCCAAAGCTGCTGAACGTGTTCAGGAAGAGACCAACGGCAAAGTGCCGGTCATCAACCCGAACAGTATGGCGGCACTGGGTATCGAAGTGGTTGACGTCCGTATCAAGCAGATCAACCTGCCGGCGGAAGTCTCTGAGGCTATCTACAACCGTATGCGCGCTGAGCGTGAAGCCGTCGCTCGTCGCCATCGTTCTCAGGGCCAGGAAGAAGCAGAAAAACTGCGCGCTACTGCGGATTACGAAGTGACGAAAACGCTGGCAGAAGCCGAGCGCCAGGGGCTTATCCTGCGTGGTGAAGGTGATGCGGAAACCGCGAAACTGTTTGCCGACGCGTTCAGCCAGGATCCAGGCTTCTATGCCTTTATCCGTAGCCTGCGCGCTTATGAAAACAGCTTTGAAGGCAACCAGGACGTCATGGTTCTGAGCCCGGACAGCGATTTCTTCCGTTATATGAAGACGCCGAGCTCAACGACGCGTTAATATTTAGCTCGCTTTGCTGTCAAACCACCGCTTCCTCTGGAAAGCGGTGGTTTTCTTTTATAAGGAATCAAAATGAACTCAACAATCTGGCTGGCACTCGCGTTGGTTCTGGTGCTGGAAGGTCTCGGCCCGATGCTCTATCCCAAGGCCTGGCGACGGATGGTCGCGACGATGAGCCAGTTGCCCGACCACCTGCTGCGACGTTTTGGCGGAGGTCTTGTGGTTGCGGGGATCGTTATCTACTACATGTTGAGGAAAACGGTTGGCTGATCAAATTACAGTCAGATTTGCCTAATTTAGGGGTCAAAAAGTGCTGTAACTCTGAAAAAGCGATGGTAGAATCCTTTTTTAAGCAAACGGTGATTTTGAAAAATGGGTAACAACGTCGTCGTACTGGGCACCCAATGGGGTGACGAAGGTAAAGGAAAGATCGTAGATCTTCTGACTGAACGGGCCAAATATGTAGTTCGCTACCAGGGCGGACACAACGCAGGCCACACTCTCGTAATCAACGGTGAAAAAACCGTCCTCCATCTCATTCCATCAGGTATTCTCCGTGACAATGTGACCAGCATCATTGGTAACGGTGTTGTGCTGTCTCCAGCTGCGCTGATGAAAGAGATGAAAGAACTGGAAGACCGTGGTATCCCGGTTCGTGAACGTCTGCTGCTGTCTGAAGCTTGTCCGCTGATCCTCGATTATCACGTCGCGCTGGATAACGCACGTGAGAAAGCACGCGGTGCGAAAGCTATCGGTACTACCGGTCGTGGTATCGGTCCTGCTTATGAAGACAAAGTAGCTCGTCGCGGTCTGCGCGTGGGTGACCTGTTCGACAAAGCGACCTTCGCTGAAAAACTGAAAGAAGTGATGGAATATCACAACTTCCAGCTGGTTAACTTCTACAAAGTAGAAGCAGTTGACTACCAGAAAGTGCTGGATGATGTTATGGCGGTTGCCGATATCCTGACTGCAATGGTTGTTGACGTTTCTGACCTGCTGGACCAGGCGCGCAAGCGTGGCGACTTCGTGATGTTCGAAGGCGCACAGGGTACCCTGCTGGATATCGACCATGGTACTTATCCGTACGTAACCTCTTCTAACACCACCGCTGGTGGCGTAGCAACAGGTTCTGGCCTCGGCCCGCGCTATGTAAACTACGTCCTGGGCATCATCAAAGCATACTCCACTCGCGTGGGTGCCGGTCCGTTCCCGACCGAGCTGTTTGATGAAACCGGTGAGTTCCTGTGTAAGCAGGGTAACGAATACGGTGCAACTACCGGCCGCCGCCGCCGTACTGGCTGGCTGGACTCCGTTGCAGTACGTCGCGCGGTACAGATCAACTCCCTGTCGGGTTTCTGTCTGACCAAGCTGGACGTCCTGGACGGCCTGAAAGAAGTGAAAATTTGTGTAGCTTACCGCATGCCGGATGGCCGCGAAGTGACCACCACTCCGCTGGCAGCCGACGACTGGGAAGGTATCGAGCCTATCTACGAAACCATGCCAGGCTGGTCTGAGACCACCTTCGGTGTGAAAGAACGTAGTGGCCTGCCGCAGGCAGCGCTGAACTACATCGCTCGTATTGAAGAGCTGACTGGTGTTCCGGTTGATATTATCTCTACCGGCCCGGACCGCACTGAGACCATGATCCTGCGTGACCCGTTCGACGCATAATCATGTCAGGGGCACCTTCAGGGTGCCCCAATATCCTCGCATTTTCCTTCCTCGTTCAAATAAATTAGCGGCTGAAGTCCTGGCTGGTTTATCATCAATAGTAATAATACCCGCTTTCCCCCTGTTTTGAGGTTGATGTGCAGTTAACAAGTTTCACCGATTACGGATTACGTGCGCTGATTTATATGGCGTCGCTGCCGAATGGGAAGATGACCAGTATCTCCGAAGTGACGGATGTGTACGGCGTATCCCGTAATCACATGGTCAAAATAATCAACCAGCTGAGCCGCGCCGGGTACGTTACCGCCGTGCGTGGTAAAAATGGGGGGATCCGCTTAGGCAAACCGGCGGATGCAATCCGCGTGGGCGACGTGGTTCGGGAACTGGAACCGCTCTCACTTGTGAACTGCAGCAGCGAGTTTTGCCATATAACACCTGCCTGTCGGTTAAAACAGGCACTTTCTCAGGCCGTGCAAAGTTTTCTCAAGGAACTGGATAACTACACGCTGGCTGATTTGGTTGAAAAGAATCAACCGCTATATAAATTATTGCTGGTGGAGTGACGAGTCACTTCACCAGAGATGACGACGGAGGAACCGATATGTCACAAGATCCTTTCCTGGAACGCGAAGCAGAAAAATATACCAATCCTATCCCAAGCCGGGAATTTATCCTCGACCACATATCCAAACGTGAAAAACCGGTCAGCCGCGATGAGCTGGCGGTCGAGCTAAAAATTGAAGGCGAAGAGCAGCTGGAAGCGCTGCGTCGCCGTCTGCGCGCCATGGAGCGCGACGGACAACTGGTCTTTACCCGCCGCCAGTGCTACGCGCTGCCGGAGCGTCTTGACCTGCTGAAAGGCATTGTCATTGGCCATCGCGATGGCTATGGCTTCCTGCGCGTGGAAGGTCGTAAAGATGACCTTTACCTTTCCAGCGAGCAGATGAAAACCTGTATTCACGGCGACCAGGTGTTGGCGCAGCCGTTAGGGGCAGACCGCAAGGGCCGCCGCGAAGCGCGCATCGTGCGCGTACTGGTGCCTAAAACCAGCCAGATTGTTGGCCGTTACTTTACCGATGCCGGCGTGGGCTTTGTCGTTCCTGATGACAGCCGCCTGAGCTTCGATATCCTCATTCCGCCGGAAGAGGTGATGGGCGCGCGCATGGGCTTCGTGGTGGTGGTTGAACTCACCCAGCGCCCAACGCGCCGCACCAAAGCGGTGGGTAAAATCGTCGAAGTGCTTGGCGATAACATGGGCACCGGTATGGCCGTGGATATGGCGCTGCGCACCCATGAAATTCCTTATGTCTGGCCGCCAGCGGTCGAGAAGCAGATTGAGGGCCTGAAAGAGCAGGTACCTGAGTCGGCGAAAGCCGGACGCGTTGATTTACGCGACCTGCCGCTGGTCACCATCGACGGCGAAGACGCCCGCGACTTCGATGACGCGGTCTACTGCGAGAAAAAACGCGGCGGCGGCTGGCGCCTGTGGGTTGCCATTGCTGACGTAAGCTATTACGTTCGCTCGGGTACGGCGCTTGATAACGAAGCGCGCAGTCGCGGTACGTCCGTGTACTTCCCGTCGCAGGTTGTCCCGATGCTGCCAGAAGTACTCTCTAACGGCCTGTGTTCTCTGAACCCGCAGGTTGACCGTCTGTGCATGGTCTGCGAGATGACTATCTCGTCGAAGGGTCGTCTGACCGGCTTTAAATTCTACGAAGCGGTGATGAGCTCCCATGCCCGTCTGACCTATACCAAGGTCTGGCATATGCTGCAGGGCGATCAGGATCTGCGTGAGCAGTATGCGCCGCTGGTGAAGCATATCGAAGAGCTGCACAACCTGTATAAAGTGCTGGATCAAGCGCGCGAAGAGCGCGGCGGCATTTCGTTTGAGAGCGAAGAGGCGAAGTTTATCTTCAACGCTGAACGTCGAATCGAACGTATTGAGCAAACCCAGCGTAACGACGCGCACAAACTGATTGAAGAGTGCATGATCCTGGCTAACATCTCGGCGGCACGTTTTGTCGAGAAGGCCAACGAACCTGCGCTGTTCCGTATTCACGATAAGCCGAGCAGCGATGCGATTACCGCGTTCCGCTCCGTACTGGCAGAGCTGGGCCTTGAGCTGCCGGGTGGCAACAAGCCGGAGCCGCGCGACTACGCCGAGCTGCTGACCTCCATCGCCGATCGTCCGGATCATGAAATGCTGCAGACTATGCTGCTGCGCTCGATGAAGCAGGCGGTCTACGATCCGGAAAACCGTGGTCACTTTGGCCTGGCGCTGCAGTCCTATGCGCACTTTACTTCGCCTATCCGCCGTTACCCGGACCTGTCGCTGCATCGCGGCATTAAGTATCTGCTGGCGAAAGAGCAGGGGCACAAGGGCAACAGCACCGAAACCGGCGGCTGGCACTACAGCATGGAAGAGATGCTGCAGCTTGGCGCGCATTGCTCGATGACTGAGCGCCGCGCCGATGAAGCGACCCGTGAAGTTTCTGACTGGCTGAAGTGTGACTTCATGCAGGATCAGGTGGGCAACGTCTTCCCTGGCGTGATTGCAAGCGTTACCGGCTTTGGTTTCTTTGTTCGTCTGAACGATCTGTTTATCGATGGCCTGGTGCACGTCTCTACGCTTGATAACGACTACTACCGCTTCGACCAGATTGGCCAGCGTCTGATTGGTGAATCCGGCGGTCAGACCTACCGTCTGGGCGACCGCGTGGAAGTCCGTGTAGAAGCGGTCAACATGGATGAGCGTAAAATTGACTTCTCGCTGATCTCAAGCGAGCGTACGCCGCGCAACGTTGGTAAAACCGTGCGCGAGAAGGCGAAGAAAGCCGGTTCCGGCAAGCCGGGCGGTAACCGTCGTCAGGCGGGAAAAAAGGTCAACTTCGAGCCAGACAGCGCGTTCCGTGGCGAAAAGGGCAACGCCAAACCACCGAAGGCGAAAAAAGCGAAGAACGTGAAAAAACCATCGGCGAAAACGCAGAAAATCGCGGCTGCCACCAAGGCTAAACGTGCGGCGAAGAAGAAAACCGCCGAGTAATTTCCCCCTCACCCTCTCCCTGACCGGGAGAGGGTAAATGCAATTTATGAGAACCATCAATGAGTGAAATGATTTACGGCATCCACGCGGTCCAGGCGCTGCTGGAACGTGCCCCGGAGCGTTTTCAGGAAGTCTTTATCCTGAAAGGCCGCGAAGACAAACGTCTGCTGCCGGTTATCCATGCGCTGGAAGCCCAGGGCGTGGTGATTCAGGTTGCCAGCCGCCAGTATCTGGATGAAAAAAGCGAAGGTGCCGTGCATCAGGGGATCATCGCCCGTGTGAAACCTGGTCGTCAGTATCAGGAAAACGATCTGCCCGATCTGCTTGCGACCCTCGACCAGCCGTTCCTGCTGATCCTCGACGGCGTAACCGATCCGCATAACCTCGGTGCCTGCCTGCGTAGCGCCGATGCGGCTGGTGTACATGCGGTGATTGTCCCGCGTGACCGTTCCGCACAGCTTAACGCGACCGCGAAGAAAGTAGCCTGCGGCGCGGCGGAGAGCGTACCGCTCATCCGCGTGACCAACCTGGCGCGTACTATGCGTCTGCTGCAGGAAGAGAACGTCTGGATCGTAGGTACCGCAGGCGAAGCCGACCACACCGTTTACCAGAGCAAAATGACCGGCCCGCTGGCGCTGGTGATGGGTGCAGAAGGTGAAGGTATGCGTCGCCTGACCCGCGAACACTGCGATGAGCTTATCAGTATTCCGATGGCGGGCAGCGTGTCTTCGCTGAACGTGTCGGTGGCGACCGGCATCTGCCTGTTCGAGGCCGTGCGCCAGCGCGCGAAGTAAAGCGTCAAAGCCTTCTTTCGGGAAGGCTTTTTAGTATTGCACCCTCTCCTTTTGGCAGAGGGTGAGGGGGTAAGGCCGCAGCGATCTCACTCCGCCAATGAGCGTAGATGGTCGTCTTTGTTGAGCGTCATCAACGCCAGCACGCTAACCACCGCCGTTGCCATCACGTAGTACGCCGGAATATCCAGATTGCCGGTCTGCTTAATCAATCCAGTAATAATCAAACCCGCGCAGCCGGAAAACAGCGCATTCGATAACGAGTACGCCAGCCCCAGCCCGGTGTAACGCACTTTGGTCGGGAACATCTCCGCAAGCATCGCCGGGCCTGGCCCCGCCAGCATTCCAACCAGACCACCTGCCACCAGGACCACCACCGCCTTAATGAGCAAGGTACTCGACTCTGCCTGCAGAACTTTCAGCAGCGGCAGGGCGAGCACCAGCAGCAGAACCGCAGCCAGTACCATGACTTTACGACGGCCAATCCGGTCGCTGAGCATTCCGGAAGGTAAAATGGTTAGCGCAAAACCGATGTTAGAGATAACCGCAATCAGCAGCGCCTGGTTAAACCCGGTGTGCAGCGAGGATTGCAGGTAAGCGGGCATGATAACCAGATAGGTATATCCGGCAGCGGACCACACCATCAAACGACCAATCCCGACCACAATCGCCTTCAGCGTACTACTGAAGCTTGCCGCCACGCGTTCAGGCTGCGGTTGCTGCTGTTGGCGGACAAAGCTCGGCGTCTCTTCAAGGCTCAGACGCAGCCACAGCGCGACGGCACCCATCGGCAGTGCAAGGAAGAACGGAATGCGCCATCCCCAGTCGTGAAGCGCTTCTACGCTCAGTAGCGCCGATAGCAGTGCGACGATCCCAGCTCCCGCCAGCAGGCCCAGCGCGACGGTGAAGGACTGCCAGGCGCCGTACAGCCCACGTTTACCGCGTGGGGCAAACTCAGTCATCAGCGATACCGCACCGCCATATTCACCACCGGCGAACAGCCCCTGCAGGATGCGAAGCCCTGTCAGCAGCAGCGGTGCTGCCACGCCTATGCTGGCGTAGACCGGCACCAGGCCGATCGCTGCGGTTGCCAGCGTCATCAGTACCAGCACCAGAATCAACGTCGGCTTACGGCCAATTTTGTCGCCAATACGGCCAAACACCACCGCACCCAGCGGGCGGAAGAAGAAGGCTACGGCAAACGAGGCATAGGTGAGGATAAGTCCGGTCAACGGCGTTTCGCCGGCGAGCTGGAAGAAGTTGTGGGCAATGACCGTCGCCAGAAAACCGTAGACGGCAAATTCATACCATTCGATAAAGTTGCCGATGGAGCCAGCAATTAGCGCGCGCTTGTGGGCGTTGTGCGTCAGAGCCGTGTTGTGCATAGGGCATCCCGTCAATAAACATCGTGTTTACGTTCGAATAAATTATTCCATACATAAACGATTATGAAATTTAATATTCTTATGATGTGTGATGCCCTTCACGCCAAAAGGCGCTACCGACAGCAGTAAAGGCAAAGCCTGGCCATACTTAGCTCGACTGCCATTGAAGGAGGGAGACACGATGCACTGGCAAACCCATACCGTATTCAATCAGCCGATGCCGCTGAACAACAGTAACCTGTTCCTCTCAGATACCGCGCTGCGCGAGGCGGTACAACGGGAAGGGGCTGGCTGGGACAGCGAGCTTTTGGCGAGTATTGGCCAGCAGCTGGGCACGGCGGAATCGCTTGAGCTGGGGCGGCTTGCGAACGTCAATTCACCCGAACTATTACGCTATGACGCGAGCGGCGAGCGGCTGGACGATGTACGTTTTCATCCGGCATGGCATTTGCTGATGCAGGGGCTGTGCGCCAACCGGGTACATAATCTCGCCTGGGAAGAGGAGGCTCGCGGCGGGTCGTTTGTCGCCCGGGCCGCGCGCTTTGTACTGCATGCCCAGGTGGAGGCGGGCACGCTGTGTCCGATTACCATGACCTTTGCCGCTATCCCACTGCTGAAAGCGCATTTGCCCGCGCCGTTTGCCGACTGGCTGACACCGCTGCTGAGCGACCGCTACGATCCGCATTTGCTGCCAGGCTCGCAAAAACGTGGCCTGCTTATTGGTATGGGGATGACGGAAAAGCAGGGGGGGTCGGACGTCCTTAGCAACACCACGCGGGCTGAACGAACCTCAGACGGCAGCTGGCGGCTGGTGGGGCATAAGTGGTTTTTCTCGGTGCCGCAAAGCGATGCACATCTGGTGCTGGCTCAGACCAGGGGCGGCTTGTCCTGCTTCTTTGTGCCACGCTTTTTACCCGACGGCCAGCGCAATGCCGTACGGCTGGAGCGTCTTAAGGATAAGCTCGGCAATCGCGCCAATGCCAGCAGTGAAGCGGAATTCCTCGATGCCGCTGGCTGGCTGCTTGGCGAAGAGGGGGATGGTGTTCGGCAAATCCTCAGAATGGGCGGGCTGACGCGCTTTGACTGCGCAATGGGTAGCCATGGGCTGATGCGCCGGGCGCTGTCGGTGGCGCTGTACCATGCCCATCAGCGGCAGGCGTTTGGTAAGAACCTTATCGATCAGCCGATGATGCGTGAGGTGCTGGCCCGTATGGCGTTGCAGCTGGAAGGGCAGAATACGTTCCTGTTTCGCCTGGCGCGCGCCTGGGATAAACCCCATGATGCCGAGGAAAAGCTGTGGGCGAGGTTGTTCACGCCGGCGGCGAAGTTCGCGGTCTGTAAAGATGGTATTCCCTTTGTTGCAGAAGCGATGGAGGTGCTGGGGGGGATCGGTTATTGCGAGGAGAATGAGCTACCGCGCCTGTACCGTGAAATGCCGGTCAACAGTATCTGGGAGGGGTCGGGCAACATCATGTGTCTGGACGTGCTGCGCGTGCTGGGCAAACAGCCCGGTGCGGTGGAGATCCTCAGCAATGAGTGCGCAGAGGTAAAAGGGCAGGACCGCCACTTCGACAGGGCCTGGCGCCAGCTACAGCAGCGTCTGCGTAAACCTTCAGAGGCTCACGGCAGGGAAATTACCCGTCAGCTGTATCTGCTCGGCACCGGGGCGCAGATGCTGCGCTATGCATCGCCGCCGATGGCGCAGGCCTGGTGTCGGATGATGCTGGATACGCGGGGAGGTTCGCTTATGGATGCACAATTAACGGATGATTTACTGCTGCGGGCAACGGGAGGCGGGCGGTAACGAAACGGGCAGGCAGCGATTGTCTGCCCGTTTTACTTAAGCATAAAGAATCGCCTGAACGCGCCAGTTATCCGGCTGCTGCTCTTCGTACATTTGCACGATACGATACCAGGATGCGCCCTGTTCATCCGCCTTAGTGGCGATGACGCGTTCGACATCCTGTTGGCTGCCGGAAATATTATTAACCGAAAGCAAGCCAATTTCGTTGAGCCCCGTGACACAATCAGCGCTGGCAAATTCAGCAGATTGTGCGACGGCGTTCTCCATCCCTGAATAGAGCAGGATGGGCGATAATGCAGGTGAATTTTTGATCATCGTCAGCTCCATTTCCTGGTAACCCTGAGGTCAGGGCAATCCATCGCGGGCGCTTCTCCATATCAGACAGAGCGCATTATGTCCCAGGAAACGTGAACGGAGGCAAAGTCACTGTAAAGATGACGAAAAGTATCGTGAAGTCATTTGCGATACAGGATGGCCTGCGAATACCACTGTCCGGGCACCACGGTGTCATCAATCATCATTATCACGTAATAATCAGCCTTTGCAGCGACGACTTTGGCTTTGATGGCAGCTTCGACGTCCATCGGGGAACCATAGACCATTGCGCTCACCGTGCCGATTTTGTGCAGCCCTTCCGTCTGATTACGACGAATTTCCTGCGGGTGATCGGCCAGAGGTGGGGGTGGTTCTGGCGTTCCTTGCAGCATGGCACATCCACTCAGTAACACTGCCAGCATCAAAGGTACAAACCGTCGCATAGCCATATCTCGTTTCCTGATAAGTGATAGTGTAGTGGGAGTTGCCATCGCTTTTGGGGGAATGTTCCCGAATTGTTATCTCTGACGCTATTTTCGAATGAAAACGTTGCGAAAGCGTAACCCACTTCTCAACATTATGAATCATTCTCCCCTGCTGTGGCTTGCAGAATCTGCTGTCGCATGGCATACCAGCATAAAAGAAGGAGGCCATAAATGATTGAACTTGAAGTGCGAAATCTTGCCGGGAGCGAGATCCTTCACGCTTTTCCCCAGGGAAAAATGCGGCAACCGTTGCCGACGATAGTCTTTTATCACGGCTTCACGTCATCAAATCTGGTCTACAGCTACTTTGCCGTCGCGCTGGCGCAGGTCGGTTTTCGGGTGGTGATGCCGAACGCCGTTGAGCATGGTTCACGCTTTCAGGGTGATGAGCAGGGAAGGATGCAGCGCTTCTGGCCAATCCTGTTGCAGAATTTTGCTGAGTTTCCCGCGCTTCGTGATGCGCTGCTGGCAGAGAGCTGGGTCGCCGAAGGCAGGCTGGCGGTGGCGGGGGCCTCGATGGGCGGAATGACCGCGCTGGGTATCATGACCCAACATCCGGAAGTGAAATGTGTGGCAAGCCTGATGGGGTCTGGCTATCTGAGCCAGCTTGCAGAAACGCTGTTCCCCTCAACCGACCGCTGGTCAACGCAAGAGGTAGCGACGCTTGCAAAATATGATGCCCGCCGCCAGTTGATGAACCTTGCCAACCGCCCGCTGCTGCTCTGGCACGGCACCGATGACGACGTCGTACCTGCGGCTGAGAGCCTGCGTCTTGGCGAGGCGCTTCGCCAGTCAGGGCTGGATAATCAGCTCACCTGCGTCTGGCAGGAGGGCGTTCGCCACCGCATTACGCCAGAGGCGCTGGCGTCTACGGTGAAGTTCTTCAGTAAACACCTCTAAACTAGCAGGATTTTGACACCCTGCGCTTCGAGCTGTTTGAGGATCGCGGGGTCAGCCTGTTTGCCCGTAATAACCATATCGATTTCGTCGACGCGGCTGAACAGCATCCCGGCGCGTTCGCCGACTTTGCTGCTGTCGACGAGCACTACCAGTTTGCCGACGACGTTCAGCATTTTCTGTTCGGCCATCGCGGTCAGCATGTCGGTTTTATACAATCCTTCGCTGGTTAACCCTTTGCCGCTGGTAAACATCCAGTGCCCGGCGTAGAGGCTGTTCTCACTGCCCTGGGGGCTCAGCGTAATCGCGTGGCTCTTATTGTACTGGCCACCCATGATGATCACACTGTCGTGCTCCTGATCTATCAGATAGTTTGCCAGCGGCAGGTAGTTGGTGATGATTTGCACCGGTTTGCCGCACATCTCTCTGCCGAGCAGAAACGCCGTTGAGCCGCAGTTAATGACCACGCTTTCGCCGGAGCTGACCAGCTGCGACGCCGCCCGCGCTATCCTCACCTTTTCATCGTGATTCTGCGCCTGATGAATATTCAGCGGCGACCAGCGCGGGCGCTGCGGGTTGATGGCCTCAGCGCCGTTACGCACTTTCTTCAGCTTGCCGCTTTCATCCAGCTTATTGATATCTCGCCGCGCCGTGGCCGGGGAGATCCCGAGCCGGGCTATCACCTGTTCCACCGTGACGAAGCCGGTCTGCGCCAGTAACTCCAGCAGGATTTGATGTCGTTGTGCTTCCGTCATGAGCTGATCCGATAAAATATGATGGCTAAAGATGATATTTGAAATGACCTGAAAATACTAAAACTTAGTGCGCATTCCAGGTGTGGGCAGGAAGTATTAACTTCCTGCCCGGGTACGCTAGAGGAAGGATTTAAACGGCAGATCGGGCTCGATAGTAAAGCAGTCGTCAAAGCCACGCGGGTAGTGGTATTCGAAATTGTCTTTATCCAGCGGCCAGGTAAATTTACCCCCCACCTGCCAGATAAACGGTTTGAAGCCATACTTCAGCCGGTCTTTTTTCATCTCCCAAAGCACGCGGATCTCCTGCGGATCGGCCTGGAAGTTTGACCAGATATCGTGATGGAAGGGGATCACCACCTGAGTATTCAGCGATTCAGCCATCCGCAGAATGTCGGCGCTGGTCATTTTGTCGGTGATCCCGCGCGGGTTTTCCCCATACGAGCCCAGCGCGACGTCTATCTGGTGCTCGTTACCGTGCTTCGCGTAATAGTTGGAGTAATGGGAGTCACCGCTGTGGTACAGCGTGCCACCCGGGGTTTTAAACAGATAGTTCACCGCTCGTTTGTCCATTCCATCGGGCAGCACGCCCGCGGCTTTCTGCTCTACCGGCAGGGTGATAAGCGCGGTGCGGTCGAAGGCGTCCAGGGCGTGGATTTCGATATCTTTTATTTTCACCACGTCACCGGGTTTTACCACGATGCAGCGCGATGCCGGCACGCCCCAGCCGATCCACAGATCCACACAGGTTTGTGGCCCAATGAACGGAACATTATCATCACAGTTCTGCATTACGGCAGCGGCAACGTTGACGTCGATATGATCGTTATGATCATGAGTGGCGAGGACGGCGTCTATCTGGCGAATGGCAAAAGGATCGAGGACAAACGGCGTGGTGCGCAGGTTCGGTTGCAGTTTTTTGACCCCGGCCATGCGCTGCATCTGATGGCCCTGTTTCATTAGCGGGTTACCGTGGCTTTGTTTGCCGGTGCCACACCAGAAATCGACACAGACGTTGGCACCACCTTCCGACTTAAGCCAGATCCCGGTACACCCCAGCCACCACATGGCAAACGTACCTGGAGCGACCTTTTCCTGCTCAATTTCTTCATTCAGCCAGCTACCCCATTCCGGAAAGGTGCTCAGAACCCAGGATTCGCGGGTGATGGTGTTCACTTTACTCATCGGATCTTTCCTCATGTGTTGTCAAAATAAATCACTTAATGATTGCTTTTGATTAATCCTGACATCCTTTTATGAGGAATGCAACGGGGTGGCTTTGCGTTTATATCTCCTTTTCTGCTATTGGCTAAAACGACATGAGAGCATGTTTATTATATAAAAATTCATATTTATCAATAAAATGAAATGAATCGCAGGAAGGGTGACTCTGCAAATGAAATCCATAGGTAGAGTGTGGAGATAAATTGCGGTGTAAATCACAAATAATCAAATTCAATCTTGTTGTGATTATTTTTGATTATTAGAGTGAAGGCACATAACAACCCCGGGGGTAACAACTGCCCGGCGTCTTCCCTTCAGGAGAGCGTAATGGAGATCCTCTACAACATCTTTACCGTGTTCTTTAACCAGGTGATGACTAACGCGCCGCTGCTGCTGGGTATCGTGACCTGTCTGGGCTACATCCTGCTGCGCAAAAGCGTCAGCGTTATCGTCAAAGGCACTATCAAAACCATTATCGGTTTTATGCTCCTGCAGGCGGGGTCTGGGATCCTGACCAGCACGTTTAAACCCGTAGTGGCAAAGATGTCCGAAGTTTACGGCATCAACGGTGCTATCTCTGACACCTACGCTTCCATGATGGCGACCATTGAACGTATGGGGGATGCCTATAGCTGGGTGGGGTATGCGGTATTGCTGGCTCTGGCGCTGAATATTATCTACGTGCTATTACGCCGCATTACCGGTATTCGCACCATCATGTTAACCGGGCACATCATGTTCCAGCAGGCGGGGCTGATTGCGGTGTTCTTCTACATTTTCGGTTATCCGATGTGGACCACCATCATCTGCACGGCGGTGCTGGTGTCGCTGTACTGGGGGATAACCTCCAACATGATGTACAAACCCACTCAGGATGTGACCGAGAACAGCGGTTTCTCCATTGGTCACCAGCAGCAGTTTGCCTCATGGATTGCCTATAAAATCGCGCCGTATCTCGGCAAGAAAGAGGAGAGTGTGGAAGATCTGAAGCTGCCTGGCTGGCTCAACATCTTCCACGACAACATCGTTTCTACCGCTGTTGTGATGACCATCTTCTTTGGCGCTATCCTGCTCTCCTTTGGCATTGATACCGTGCAGGCGATGGCCGGGAAAACGCACTGGACCATCTACATTCTGCAAACCGGCTTCCAGTTCGCGGTGGCGATTTTCATCATCGTGCAGGGTGTGCGTATGTTTGTTGCTGAACTTTCCGAGGCGTTTAACGGTATTTCGCAGCGGCTGATCCCGGGGGCGGTGCTGGCTATCGACTGTGCCGCCATTTACAGCTTTGCACCGAACGCCGTGGTATGGGGCTTTATGTGGGGCACCATTGGCCAGCTTATTGCCGTTGGCATCCTGATTGCCTGCGGTTCCTCGATTCTCATCATCCCTGGTTTTATCCCGATGTTCTTCTCCAACGCCACCATTGGCGTATTTGCTAACCACTTCGGCGGCTGGCGGGCTGCGCTCAAGATTTGCCTGGTGATGGGCATGATTGAAATCTTTGGCTGCGTGTGGGCCGTGAAATTAACCGGCATGAGCGCATGGATGGGGATGGCGGACTGGTCGATTTTGGCTCCGCCGATGATGCAGGGCTTTGCCTCCGTTGGGCTGATTTTTATGACCGTCATTATCCTCATCGCCCTGGCTTACATGTTCTTCGCTGGCCGCACGCTGCGGGCAGAAGAAGATGCAGAAAAACAACTGGCAGAAACCTCTGCTCAATAAGGAGTTCCGATTATGACCGTACGTATTCTTGCAGTCTGTGGTTGTGGGCAAGGTAGTTCCATGATCATGAAGATGAAAGTGGACCAGTTCCTGAAAGAGCAGGGCGTTGACCATACCGTCAATAGCTGCGCCGTCGGCGAGTACAAAAGCGAACTCAGCGGCGCGGATATCATCATCGCCTCAACCCATGTCGCGAGCGAAATCACCGTATCTGGCAACAAATATGTCGTCGGCGTACGCAACATGCTCTCCGCCGCTGATTTTGGCCCGAAGCTGATGGAAGTGATCAACGCCCACTTCCCGCAGGCCGTGAAGTAAGGGGGTTGCATGAAATTACGCGATTCGCTGATAGAGAACCGTTCTATCCAGCTTCAGGCAGACGCTGACAGCTGGCAGGAAGCGGTAAAACTTGGTGTCGATTTGCTGGTGGCTGCGGACGTTGTTGAGCCGCGTTACTACAAGGCGATTCTCGACGGTGTGGCGCGTTTCGGGCCGTATTTCGTGATTGCGCCGGGCCTCGCGATGCCGCATGGCCGCCCGGAAGAGGGCGTAAAGAAAAATGGCTTTGCGCTGGTCACTCTGAAAACGCCGCTGGTGTTCAACCATGAAGAGAACGACCCGGTCGACATCCTGATAACGCTTGCTGCGGTTGACGCCAGAAGTCACCAGGAAGAAGGCATCATGCAGATAGTCAATCTGTTTGAAGATGAAGCCAATTTTGATCGCCTTCGCGCCTGCCGTAGCGCGCAGGAGGTGGTGGATTTAATCGATAAGGCGACGGCCGCTGCCGTTGAATAAGGGAGAAAATCATGTCTCATTCATTACCGATGCTGCAGGTAGCGCTGGATAACCAGACCATGGCTGACGCTTACGCCACCACCCGCCTGATTACAGAAGAAGTCGATATCATTGAAGTGGGTACCATCCTCTGCGTCGGGGAAGGGGTCCGTGCGGTACGCGATCTGAAGGCGCTGTACCCGCACAAAATCGTCCTTGCCGATGCCAAAATTGCCGACGCCGGGAAAATCCTCTCACGGATGTGTTTTGAGGCCGATGCTGATTGGGTGACGGTTATCTGCTGTGCGGATATCAACACCACCAAAGGCGCGCTGGAAGTGGCGAAGGAGTTTAACGGCGACGTGCAGATTGAGCTGACCGGCTACTGGACCTGGGAGCAGGCGCAGGCCTGGCGCGAAGCGGGAATTCAGCAGGTGGTGTATCACCGCAGCCGCGACGCGCAGGCAGCGGGCGTTGCGTGGGGTGACGCGGATATCAGCGCTATCCGACGCTTATCCGACATGGGCTTTAAGGTCACCGTGACCGGTGGCCTGGCGCTGGAGGATCTGCCGTTGTTTAAAGGTATTCCGATCCACGTCTTTATCGCAGGTCGCAGCATTCGTGATGCCGCAAGCCCGGTGGAAGCGGCGCGGCAGTTCAAACGCTCAATCGCCCAGCTTTGGGGTTAAGGAGCGGCTATGTTGTCGATACCGAACCCGCTCGGCATCTATGAGAAAGCGCTCCCCGTCGGGGAGTGCTGGCTGGAGCGCCTGCAGCTCGCGAAATCGCTGGGTTTTGATTTTGTAGAAATGTCGGTGGATGAAAGCGACGCGCGGCTGGCGCGGCTGGACTGGAGCACAGAGCAGAAGCTGACGCTGGTGCAGGCTATTGCGAAGACCGGCGTCCGGGTGCCCTCGATGTGTTTAAGCGCCCATCGTCGCTTCCCGCTGGGTTGTGAGGATGATGCGATTCGCGCCGAAGGGCTTTCTATCATGCGTAAAGCCATCCAGCTCGCCCAGGATGTCGGTATCCGCGTGATCCAGCTTGCAGGCTACGATGTTTACTATCAGCAGGCGAACGACGAAACGCGGCGCCGCTTTCGCGAAGGATTGAAGGAGAGCGTTGAAATGGCGAGCCGCGCGCAGGTGACCCTGGCCATGGAGATCATGGACTACCCGCTGATGAACTCTATCAGCAAAGCGCTGGGGTATGCGCACTACCTCAATAATCCGTGGTTCCAGCTGTACCCGGATATCGGCAACCTGTCGGCATGGGACAACGATGTGCAGATGGAGCTGCAGGCCGGGATGGGGCATATCGTGGCGGTGCACGTGAAAGACACCCGACCGGGCGAATTTAAAAATGTGCCGTTCGGCAGCGGCGTTGTCGATTTTGAACAGTGCTTCCGCACGCTTAAACAGAGCGGCTACTGTGGGCCTTATCTGATTGAGATGTGGAGCGAATGCGCAGACGACCCGGCGGCAGAAGTGGCGAAAGCGCGCGAATGGGTGCTCACAAGAATGGCGCGCGCCGGGCTTGGGGAGGGAAACCATGCAGCAGCTTAAACAGCAGGTGTTTGATGCAAATCTGGACTTACCCCGCTACGGGCTGGTGACCTTCACCTGGGGAAACGTTAGCGCCATCGATCGCGAACACGGGAGGGTGGTTATCAAACCGAGCGGCGTGCCCTACGAAACGATGACGGTCGAAGATATGGTGGTGGTGGATCTCAACGGCGAGGTGGTTGAGGGTAAATGGCGACCCTCGTCGGATACCGCTACGCATCTGGCGCTCTATCGCCGCTACCCGTCCATCGGCGGTATCGTACATACCCACTCAACTCATGCCACCGCGTGGGCGCAGGCAGGGCTGGCTATTCCGGCGCTCGGTACCACCCACGCGGATTATTTCTTTGGTGACATTCCCTGTACCCGGGCGTTAAACGAGCAGGAGGTGGCTGAAGCCTATGAGCTCAACACCGGTAAAGTGATCATTGAGACCCTGGCCGAGCGTAACCCGCTGCATACGCCCGGAGTTGTGGTGTATCAGCACGGGCCGTTTGCGTGGGGAAAAGACGCCAGTGATGCCGTACACAATGCGGTGGTGATGGAAGAAGTGGCGAGGATGGCGTGGATGGCTCGCGGTATTAATCCGCACCTGAGCGCCATCGACAGCTGGCTGATGAACAAACACTTCATGCGCAAACATGGGCCGAACGCCTATTACGGGCAGAAGTGAGGCGAAAAAAAAAGCCCTCGGCGACGAGGGCAAGTTAAGGTGTATCAATATTCTCGTTAGGATGTTCCTGGTGCTAGCGATAAACTTCTGCACTGGCGTGAACGGGGCCGTTACTGCCCGGCTCATGGATGAGTATCGGGTAGAAGAACTTCGCGCCGCGTGCGTCGCTTTCTTCGTTAAGTGCCTGAACGGCTTCGCTTTCAGTGGCGATGTTATGATTAATGTAAATCACGCCTAAGCTCTGCACGTTGTCCATATTTTTAGCCTGCGAGCCGGTAATTTTTACGGCTGCCATCGCGTTTGCGCTGAACAACACGGCAGCCATGATAGTCAATGCGATGTATTTCATGATTTCTTCTCCCTACCGCCGATAACGCGTTGTTGGTGACCTCTCCATCAGCACTGGGGGGGTTATGCTATAAGTGTAATGCCAACCACATGGTTAAATAGTGACCATTTCTGATGCTGTTGTTCAAAAAAATCCCGCATTCTTTGCTGATTAATTTTAAATCACAGACTTAGGTGCGTTTCGCGCTTCGTGCGAATTATTTGTACAACTGCCTTGTCTTTGTCGGGCAGCGCAAGTAGAATGACGCGTCAATTTTTCAGCCGACCTTTAACACGTTCCTTGCCTCCCCGGGCCTCGGCTGACCCAGACAGGAGGCTGAATAATCCGTAAGGAGCAATTCGATGCGTCATTACGAAATCGTTTTTATGGTCCATCCTGACCAGAGCGAACAGGTTCCGGGCATGATCGAGCGCTACACTGGTGCAATCACTGCAGCAGAAGGCAAGATCCATCGTCTGGAAGACTGGGGCCGCCGTCAGCTGGCTTACCCGATCAACAAACTGCACAAAGCTCACTACGTTCTGCTGAACGTTGAAGCTCCGCAGGAAGCGATCGATGAGCTGGAAACTAACTTCCGCTTCAACGATGCCGTTATCCGTAGCATGGTAATGCGTACTAAGCACGCTGTTACCGAAGCATCTCCGATGGTTAAAGCGAAAGACGAGCGTCGTGAGCGTCGCGATGATTTCGCAAACGAAACCGCAGATGATGCAGATGCTGGGGATTCTGAAGAGTAATTACTGATGACCAACCGTCTGGTGTTGTCCGGTACCGTGTGCAGGACGCCACTTCGCAAGGTCAGCCCATCAGGAATTCCTCACTGCCAGTTCGTGCTTGAGCATCGTTCAGTGCAGGAGGAAGCCGGTTTTCACCGGCAGGCATGGTGCCAAATGCCCGTTATTATTAGCGGACACGAGAACCAGGCCATTACTCACAGTATAACGGTCGGTACTGCAGTCACCGTTCAGGGGTTCATTAGTTGCCACAAGGCAAAGAACGGTCTGAGCAAAATGGTGTTGCATGCCGAGCAGATTGAATTGATAGATTCTGGAGACTAGCCAAATGGCACGTTATTTCCGTCGTCGCAAGTTCTGCCGTTTCACCGCGGAAGGCGTTCAAGAGATCGACTATAAAGATATCGCTACGCTGAAAAACTACATCACCGAAAGCGGTAAGATTGTCCCGAGCCGTATCACCGGTACCCGTGCAAAATATCAGCGTCAGCTGGCACGCGCTATCAAACGCGCTCGCTACCTGTCCCTGCTGCCGTACACTGATCGTCATCAGTAATCGGTCACGGTCCATTAATACGACTTTGAGAGGATAAGGTAATGCAAGTTATTCTGCTTGATAAAGTAGCAAACCTGGGCAGCCTGGGTGATCAGGTTAACGTTAAAGCGGGCTACGCTCGTAACTTCCTGGTACCGCAGGGTAAAGCTGTTCCGGCAACCAAGAAAAACGTTGAATTCTTCGAAGCACGTCGTGCTGAACTGGAAGCCAAACTGGCTGACGTTCTGGCCGCTGCTAATGCTCGCGCTGAAGCTATCAACGCACTGGGCAACGTAACCATCGCTTCCAAATCTGGCGACGAAGGTAAACTGTTCGGTTCCATCGGTACTCGCGACATCGCTGATGCAGTTTCTGCTGCTGGCGTTGCTGTTGCTAAGAGCGAAGTTCGTCTGCCGAACGGCGTTCTGCGTACCACTGGTGAGCACGAAGTGGACTTCCAGGTTCACTCCGAAGTGTTTGCTAAACTGGTTGTAAACGTAGTTGCTGAGTAATTTTTTACTCTAAGATTACGACGAAGCGCCGCCCCCTGGGGCGGCGTTTTGCTTTTCTGGCTTTCCCTTCGCGATAATCTTACTTTTGTTCTTGTATGGTAGCTATTCGCCAACCGTTCCCGGATAATGAATTAAAACGTCATTTTAATTCAGGTAGGGGAAATGGAAACCGTCAGTTCTGCGCCGCTGTTTGCGCGTAAAAATGTGGTCTACGCCAGCGCAACGCTCTGCTGTCTACTCTGGGGAAGTTCATACCCCGCTATCAAAAGTGGTTACGAGCTCTTCCATATCGCAACAGACGATATCCCATCAAAAATCATTTTTGCCGGTTACCGTTTTCTGTTTGCTGGTCTGCTGCTTTTGCTCTTTGCCCTGGCCCAGCGCAAACCGATTGCCCGCCTGAGTGCACAGCAGTTTCAACAACTGACGGTGTTGGGCATTGCCCAGACCACGGTTCAGTACGCCATCTTCTATATCGGCCTTGCTTATACCACCGGGGTCAAAGGCTCTATCATGAACGCCACCGGGACCTTCTTTAGCGTGCTGCTGGCGCATTTCATCTATCAGAACGACAAGCTCAGCTATAACAAGACGCTGGGCTGCCTGCTGGGCTTTGCCGGGGTGATGCTGGTGAATTTCAACCACTCGCTGATGGATTTCAGCTTAGTGTGGCTGGGTGACGGCTTTGTGGTGCTGGCGGCATTTATTCTTTCGGCGGCTTCGCTGTACGGTAAGCGTATTTCGCAGACCGTCGATCCGACGGTGATGACCGGCTGGCAGCTGGGTATTGGTGGCCTGGTGCTGGTAATTGGGGGCTACGCAGGCGGCGGCACGCTGCAGGTCTATAACGCTGCTTCGGTAGCCGTACTCGGTTATCTCACGCTGCTGTCGTCGATTGCCTTTGCCCTATGGAGTACGCTGCTCAAACACAACCGGGTCAGCATGATTGCCCCGTTTAACTTCGTTATTCCGGTAGCGGGAACCGTGCTGTCGAGCATTTTCCTCGGTGAAAACATTCTGGAAGTGAAGTACGCCGTGGCGCTGGTACTGGTCTGTTCCGGGATCTGGTGGGTCAATAAGCGAGCCCGGTAAGCGTGGTGCTACCGGGCGGAGAGATTAGCGAGCGCGGATGAAGCTGCCGTCGGCCTGGCGGGTAAACAGGACCTGCTGGTTATTGCCGGTATCGATAGTGAGCCCGGTTACCACGCCGCTGGCGTTCTGGCGGATTTGGACCATCTGGCCAGACTGCAGATTACTCAGCGGCTTGCCGCTGCCCTCAACCTTCGCCATGGCGTAAACATCGGTCGGCGGCAGATTATGGTCACGGAACACCTGCGCCAGGGTTTTACCCGGATCGATGCGGTAGGTTCGCCATTGCTGCTCAATCCCCGGCGGCGACTGCTGCGGCGAGGTTTGAGTTTGCGCCTGGGTATTTTCTACCGGCTGATCGTCCTGCACTGGCTCAGGCGCGACGGGTGCCACCTGGTCCGGGTCGTTGACCGGCGGTGAGACCAGCTGCGTCTGCAACGGTGCCTGCGGCTGGGACTGCGTTTGCAGGTCCAGTTGCGCATCACGGCTGGCGACCGGCGCGGTGCGGCTGTCGTCAGAAGAAGGAAGCAGAACGCCAATCACTACCAGCAGGATCCCCGCGATAACACCACGGCGATGCATCGGCGGCAGAGGATCTAAAATTCTAAAGTTATCCGGAGCATGCCAGATTTTCAGCAAAGTCGGTTTTAGTGCGAATCGCTCGGGCATGGGTCACCTCCTGCTCCGCGTTCCCTGATTGCGATCCAGTATATACATAATTCTGCCCAGACAAAGTTTTACCCACTGGATGATGGTGTTATGCTGCCCGCTACTTTATACCCGAAGAAAGGAAAGACGATGGCAACCCCGACGTTTGACACAATTGAAGCGCAGGCCAGTTACGGTATTGGTTTACAGGTAGGACAACAGCTGAGCGAATCTGGTTTGCAGGGGCTGCTGCCGGAAGCGCTGGTAGCGGGCATCGCGGATGCTCTCGAAGGTAAACAGCCGCAGGTTCCGGTTGATGTGGTTCATCGCGCGCTGCGTGAAATCCACGAACGTGCTGACGCAGTACGTCGTGAGCGTTTCCAGGCAATGGCTGCCGACGGCGTGAAATTCCTGGAAGAAAACCGTGAGAAAGAAGGTGTGAACAGCACCGAAAGCGGTCTGCAATTCCGCGTTCTGACTCAGGGCGAAGGTAAGATCCCGGCGCGTACCGATCACGTTCGCGTACACTACACCGGTAAACTGATTGACGGTACCGTCTTCGACAGCTCTGTTGCGCGCGGCGAGCCGGCTGAATTCCCGGTGAACGGCGTTATCGCTGGCTGGATTGAAGCGCTGACCCTGATGCCGGTTGGCTCGAAGTGGGAACTGACTATCCCTCACGAACTGGCCTACGGCGAGCGCGGCGCGGGTGCCTCTATCCCACCGTTCAGCACCCTGGTCTTTGACGTAGAATTGCTGGAAATCCTGTAAGACTGCGTAGATCCTCTCCCCAGTGGGGAGGGGATAACATAAAACAGCTTAAAATCCTTAAGTTAGAATTCAAGCGATACTTTATTTTGCAAATCACTCTGCAATGTGTATTTTTGTGAATCGTTTTGCATTTTTAGGGTGATATAACACTCATTTCCAACATAAAATTAACATTATATTCATTTCATAGTATTCATCCCGCCGATTCTTACCTACTATCGATGAATCCCTGAGCAAGGGTACTAAAAAAAAGGGCCGTAGAGCCTGCACAACGCAACAGGAACACAGGAAATAATCACATGGTAGATCAGGCTAAAGTCGCTACCGACGAACAGACGACGTCTGAACAGTCGCTACAGCGCAATCTCACAAACCGGCATATTCAGCTCATCGCTATCGGCGGTGCCATCGGTACCGGGCTGTTTATGGGATCCGGAAAAACCATCAGTCTCGCCGGGCCATCCATCATTTTTGTTTATATGATAATTGGCTTCATGCTGTTTTTCGTCATGCGCGCAATGGGTGAATTGCTGCTGTCGAATCTCGAATACAAATCCTTTAGCGACTTCGCCGCCGACCTGCTCGGCCCCTGGGCCGGGTACTTCACGGGCTGGACCTACTGGTTCTGCTGGGTGGTTACCGGTATGGCCGACGTCGTTGCTATCACCTCGTACGCGCAGTTCTGGTTCCCCGGGCTCTCGGACTGGGTCGCTTCGCTCGCGGTCATCGTGCTGCTGCTGAGCCTCAACCTCGCCACGGTGAAGATGTTCGGTGAGATGGAGTTCTGGTTCGCGATGATCAAAATCGTCGCCATCGTGGCGCTGATTGTGGTGGGTCTGGTGATGGTGCTGATGCACTTTAAATCGCCTACCGGCGTTGAGGCCTCTTTCACCCACCTGTGGAATGACGGTGGCTGGTTCCCGAAAGGGCTGAGCGGCTTCTTTGCAGGCTTCCAGATAGCGGTGTTTGCTTTCGTTGGTATTGAACTGGTTGGTACCACGGCGGCAGAAACCAAAGATCCAGAGAAATCGCTGCCGCGTGCGATTAACTCGATCCCGATTCGTATCATCATGTTTTACGTCTTTGCGCTCATCGTGATTATGTCGGTGACCCCGTGGAGTTCCGTGGTGCCGAACAAGAGCCCGTTTGTTGAGCTGTTTGTTCTGGTGGGGATCCCGGCGGCGGCCAGTATCATCAACTTCGTGGTGCTGACCTCAGCGGCGTCTTCCGCCAACAGCGGCGTGTTCTCCACCAGCCGTATGCTGTTTGGTCTGGCGCAGGACGGCGTAGCGCCGAGAGCGTTCGCTAAGCTCTCTAAGCGTGCGGTACCGGCAAAAGGGTTGACCTTCTCCTGTATCTGCCTGCTGGGCGGTGTGGTGATGCTCTACGTTAACCCGAGCGTGATTGGCGCGTTCACCATGATTACCACGGTGTCGGCTATTCTGTTCATGTTCGTGTGGACCATCATTCTGTGCTCGTACCTGGTGTACCGCAAAGAGCGTCCGCAGCAGCACGAGAAATCTATCTACAAGATGCCGCTGGGCAAACTGATGTGCTGGGTATGTATGGCGTTCTTCGTCTTCGTTATCGTCCTGCTGACGCTCGAAGATGATACCCGTCAGGCGCTGATGGTCACCCCGCTGTGGTTTATCGCGCTGGGGCTTGGCTGGGTGTTTGTGGGTAAGAAACGTATGGCAAACATGCGTTAAGTTTTACCGGATGGCGCTGCGCTTATCTGTAGATCAGGTAAGCGTAGCGCACCGGGAAAAGCGTTACTCGCCGCGCAACGCGCGTGGGAACAGCACGTTATTCTCAAGACTGATGTGTTCCATCAGATCGTCGATCATCTCGTTAATCCCGTTGTACATTGCTCTCCACGTCGTGCAGGCTTCCGGCGGTGGAGTCACATTCTGAGTGGTGTGCTTAATCACTTCCAGCAGTTCACCCGCTTCATCATGTTCGCTCTCCATCACGCTGATAGGCCCCATCGCCTGGCTTCCCATGCCCTGTTTAATCATCGGGAACAGGATCTGCTCCTCTTTCATCATGTGGCTGGAAAGCTCCTGGTGCAGCATGGTCAGGTACTTGGTCAGGCCGCGCGGCACGTTAGGCTTATCGGCGTGAACGCGCTCGACTTTGGTTGCCTGCAGAATCAGCTCCGGGAGCTGCTCGCGGTGGCGGTCGTGATAGCGCACAATGATGTGGTCGATGATTTCGCTAAGCGGCGCGGCGCGCCAGTCTTTCTCTACCGGTTGCCCGGCAAGCGCCGCCAGTTCGGCTTCGATGACATCAAGATCCAGCGCTTTACGCGTCGCGGCTCGCTCCAGCGTCTGCTTGCCTCCGCAGCAGTAATCCATATCGTATTTACGGAACAACGCAGAAGCGCGAGGAATAGAGAGCGCCAGTTCACCTAAAGGTTGGTCACGGAAGGCCATAGCAGTTACCTCATCATTAACAATATAAGATGCATTTTAAATGCATCTTTAAGTCAACGCTATACCCCTTTTGAGGCAGTGTGTTTTGCGAGCTACGTCACAAAAAAACTTTAAGTGCTAACGTCCTGAACTGCATTGAAAAAATGCCTTTCTGCCGCAGACGGCCTGGAAACAGCATTAAACAACCAGGAACGACTGCCGATAGATAGTCTCCAGACACTATCCTGCAACCTGAAAGGCGACAGATGTTCAAACGTATAAAAGTCATTACCCTACTGATATCGGTCCTGCTCGCGCTTGGCGTGATGCAGCTCTTTTCTGCGGGCGTATTTATCAACGCCCTGAACAACGACAAACAGAGCTTCTCTGTGTCGCAGCTCTCCAGCCAGAACGTGGCGGAATTTACCGACGCATGGATCAGCCTCAACCAGGCGCGCGTCACGCTTAACCGTGGGATGCTGCGTCTGCAGAGCAGTATGGCGAACGAGATCAACGGTGCTCAGCTGACCGAGCTGGTTAACGGTGCCAACGCGCTGCTGGCGGAGGCGAAAGATCACTATGACAAGTACTACGCGCTGCCAGAAACCCCGGGTATGGATGAGAAAATTACCGATCGTCTGGAAGAGCAGTACGGGATCTACTCCAAAACGCTGGCCCGTATGAACGTGCTGCTGGCGCAGGGCAAACTCGAAGATATGTTCAAAGAGAATGCCGAAAAGAAACAGCAGGCAATGCAGGAAGTGTATCGCGAGTGGCGTGAAGCCCAGGCTGCGCTGACCCATCAGGGTATCGAAGATAATAACAATGCCTATACCCGCATTATGTGGGTGCTGGCTTCGGTGATAGTCCTCGTAGTTGCCGTGATTATTACCAGCTGGCTGGCCATGCAGCGCGTACTGCTGAAGCCGTTACACCTGGTGATGGATCATATTCGTCAAATTGCCGCCGGCGATCTGACTCATCCGATTAACGTCGATGGCAGCAACGAAATGGCGCTGCTGGCGCGTAACGTGCGCGAGATGCAGCAGTCGCTGGCGAATACCGTGACCGTCGTGCGCGAAGGGGCAGATACTATCTATACCGGTGCCGGCGAAATCTCTGCCGGCAGCAATGACCTCTCTTCCCGTACCGAGCAGCAGGCCGCCTCGCTGGAAGAAACCGCTGCCAGCATGGAGCAACTGACCGCAACGGTGAAACAGAACGCCGATAATGCCCGTCAGGCTTCAAGCCTGGCGCTGACGGCGTCAAAAACGGCGGCAAAAGGTGGTGAAGTGGTGGATGGCGTGGTGCGTACCATGGACGACATCGCCCGCAGCTCTGGCCAAATCTCACAGATAACCAGCGTTATCGACGGCATCGCTTTCCAGACCAACATTCTGGCCCTGAACGCGGCGGTAGAAGCGGCGCGTGCGGGCGAGCAGGGACGCGGTTTTGCGGTGGTCGCCGGGGAAGTTCGTACGCTGGCACAGCGTAGTGCCCAGGCGGCGAAAGAGATTAAATCGCTGATCGACGCCTCAGTAGAACGCGTGAATACCGGTTCGACGCTGGTTCACGAAGCCGGGGAAACCATGGAAGAAATCGTTAACTCGGTGACCCGTGTAAACGACATCATGGCGGAAATTGCGTCTGCGTCTGACGAACAGAGCCGGGGTATCGATCAGGTGGGTCAGGCGATTGCCGAGATGGACCGCGTGACCCAGCAGAACGCCTCGCTGGTGGAAGAGTCCGCTGCGGCAGCCGCAGCGCTGGAAGATCAGTCATCACGTCTGAATCAGACGGTGGCGGTGTTCAAAATCAACCGTACTGCGGGCCAGAGAAGCGCGCCGGTGAGAACGGTTGCGGCGGCCAAAAGCAAACCGCCGCTGAGCGCATCCGAAGCGAACTGGGAAACGTTCTAAGTCTCAGAGTTCCTGAGCGAGTGGGGCGACGGCAGGTTTAGCCGGCTTCGCCCTCACCGCTACCACCACGCCGATAACCAGCAGCAGGATACCGCTTAAGGTTAACATTGGCGGCAGGCTCTGGCGCAGCAGGAAGGTATAAAGCAGTCCTGCCAGCGTCTCAAAGACAATCAGCGGCCCGACGATCACCGTCGGCAGCCGCTGGCTGGCAATGTTCCAGCACAGCGCACCCACCCACGAGCAGAGCACCGCAATCACCAGCATCAGGGTCACAAAGACCAGCGGGCGCGGGCCAAACGGCAGCGGGAACTCAACCGCATGAGCGCCAAGCCAGAGGCAGGCTACGACGTATCCCACCAGCGACACCGGCAGAGTGACCAGCGCCTGGGCCGTCGCCCACATCATTGGCGGTTTATCCGGGTTCTCCCGCAGCCAGCGCGCATTGCGCAGCGCATACCACGCCCAGCAGACGACGGAAACCAGCGCCAGTGCCACACCGGAGCCATAGCGCCACCAGCTGAAATCCGGCAGCCCGTGCCGCAGTTCCGCGACGTTCACGCATATCAATCCCAGCGCCATAAACACCAGGGACGGCATTAAACGCCGCCACGGCAGTTTACCGTCGCGCTGGCTGTAGAGCAGGTTGGCAAACACCGGGATCACCACCGGCAGCGTACCGATTATCATGGTGGAGACCGGCGCTCCGGCGCGCTGAATGGCGCTGGCAAGGCAGAAGTAGTACACCAGGTTGCCGAGCATGGTTAAACCGATGGCGGTGCCCCAGTCGTGGCGAGTGAGCTGACGCAGGCGGTGGCGGCCAAACCAGGCCAGCGGCACGGCGATGACGCCCAACGCCACATAGCGTCCCATCGACTGCAGGACGGCCGGGTATTCCGGCACAATTAGCGGCCCGACGAAAATTAACCCCCACATCAGCCCCGCGAGCAGGGCGTACAGCACACCACTTATCATCTTTAACCACCTTCACATTGAATGCAGCAAGTGTAGGTGGCAGAACCATAAGCGTATTGTATGAGATTGCGCATTAGCGCCGGATGACCTGCTTCTGGTAGCGCACCGGGGTAATGCCGTAGCGATGGGTAAAGGCGCGGGTAAGGTGTGACTGATCGACAAGCCCGGTGGCAGCGGCCACCTCGGCGGCAGGCATACCATGGGTGAGGAAAATCTTCGCCCGCCACAGGCGCACCGCCATTAGCATCTGATGCGGAGTGACGTGGAAATGAGCTTTGAACTGACGCTGGAAATGGTACGGGCTGAGTGACACCACCTGCGCCAGCTCATCGAGCGTTACGGCATGCATGTAGTTATCGTGCAAATACTCTCTCACCCTGTCGAAACGATGGGCGGCCTCCGGGCGCTGCGGGGCGTGCTCGGCGAGCGGGCGGAAGGTGTCGATAAGGTCGAGCAGCATCCCTTTTTGCGCCAGCGCATCATTGCTGTTCCACAGGCCGTAGATCAGGCCGCAGAGCTGCTGAGAGCGCAGCGGATCCATACGCACAACGTCGCTGAACCACCAGTGGCGTATTCCGGTGACCTCTTCAAGCAGGTCGGGTTCAAGGTAGACCATCCGATAGCGCCAGCCCTCACTGGTTTCCGCTTCGCCGGTGTGCAGTTCATCGGGGTTCATGGTGACGACTGAATTTACCGGGGCGACATGCTGTGTCCCGCGGTAGCGAAAACGCTCGGCGCCCATTTCGATGGCGCCAATACCAAAGGCTTCGTGGGTATGGGGTTCAAAGGCATAACGGGAAATATGCGCATGATACAGCTCAACGCCGGGCACCTCCGCCAGATGGCGAAAGCGCGCGCTGTCTCTCTCATCGATAAACTGGTCCGGAACACCTTGCACAGCTACCTCCACGCGGGTCACGTCTTTATTATCGGAGATGACCCGGTGGGATGCTACAAAAATAACCGCTTATCAGTGCGCCAGCAGGCTTTTAACGCTTGCGGCAAGCGGGGTCGTTGGGCGACCGGTCAGCGCGCTCAGGGTACGGCTGTCATCAAACAACCCGCCTTTGGATGCACCAGTGTCGGAATCTGCCAGCATATCGGCAAGCCCGGCGGGCAGGCCCACGCTCTTCAGCGCGGCGGCGAAGTCGGCTTCGCTCATGTTCTGGTACACCACGTTTTTACCGCTCTGCTTGCTGAGTTCAGCGGCAAGGTCGCTCAGAGTCCAGGCATTGTCGCCCGCCAGCTCATACACTTTTCCTGCGTGATCGCCCTGGCTCATCACTCGGGCGGCGGCGGCGGCATAGTCTGCGCGCGTTGCGGAGGCGATTTTGCCTTCCCCCGCAGCCCCAATAAACACACCGTGCTCAAGTGCAGGCGGTGCACTGGCGAGATAGTTTTCGGTGTACCAGCCGTTACGCAGCAGAGCATAAGGGATCCCGGATTTCGCCAGTTCGTTTTCGGTTTCAACATGCTCGGTGTGCAGACCCAGCGGGGAGCGGTCGGCATGCAGCAGGCTGGTGTAGGCGATGAATTTCACACCGGCCGCTTTCGCGGCTTCAATCACGTTGTGGTGCTGGGCGGCACGTTTGCCGACTTCGCTTGAGGAGATAAGCAGCAGCTTATCAACGCCCTGCAGCGCGGCGGTCAGCGCAGGCAGGTCGTTGTAATCACCAGGCCGTACGACAATACCCTGCTGGCTTAGCGCCTGTGCTTTTGCCGGGTTACGGACAATCGCCACAATCTGGCTGGCGGCGACGGTTTTAAGCAGTTCACTAATGACGTGCTGGCCAAGCTGGCCGGTTGCACCGGTAATCGCGATCATGGGAGGACTCCTTCGTGTTCATTGAATGTTGTGCTACGCTAGCACCATAACTAACTTTTAGTAAGTACGTACAAAAAGGTAAGTATGAAAACAACGCTCCCGACCCTCAGCGAACAGATGCGAAACGGTAATCTGTTTGCAGAACAGTGCCCATCGCGGGATGTGCTGAAACACGTCACCAGCCGCTGGGGCGTGCTGATTCTGGTGGCTCTGCGGGAAGGCACGCACCGCTTCAGCGACCTGCGCCGCAAGATGGGCGGCGTTAGCGAAAAAATGCTCGCGCAGTCATTACAGGCGCTGGAACAGGATGGCTTTATCAACCGGATCTCTTACCCGGTTGTACCGCCCCATGTTGAATATAGTCTGACGGCGCTGGGTGAACAGGTGAGTGAGAAGGTTGCCGCTCTGGCGGACTGGATCGAAGTGAATTTGCCGGACGTGCTGGAGAAGCGTCGTCCGGCATAAGGTTTACTTGCTCAAATCAAGCTGATACACCGCAAAACCAATATCGTCGGTTGCAACCTGCTTCATTGGATACTGCGCGTTGGCCTTGATGAACGCGGCCGCTTTCTCTGAAGGAGAGGTTTCGAAGCGAATATCCAGCGGCGTGTTGCTGTGGATAGGTGCCAGGCGCCAGTTATTGTTTGCCGCCGGATGAATTTCTCCGGCACGCTTCGTCTCTGCCGCAATCCATGAAGCCAGCACCGAGCGGTTTTCGTCCGGAGAAGCGAAGGCGATGTGGCTGTCGCCGGTACCGGCAAACTTGCCGCCGTAGGCGCGGTAGTTGTTGGTGGCGACGAGGAACATGGCGTTCGGGTCAATCGGCTTGCCGTTGAAGGTCAGATTTTTAATACGCTCGGCTTTCGGGTTAAGGCTCTGGCATTCCCCGTCGTAACGAGCCGGCTGTGACACGTCAATCTGGTACTTCACGCCGTCAATCACGTCGAAGTTATAGGTGCGGAAGCCGTCCCAGTTAATCAGCGACTGCGGCTTGCTGCTGTTGACGTCAATCTGGTTGAACTGCCCGGCAGAGCACTCCAGCCACTCCTTCACTTCTTTACCGCTCGCTTTCACCACAATAAGCGTGTTCGGGTAGAGGTAGAGATCGGCGGCGTTACGGAAGGTGAGTTGACCTTTTTCCACTTCAACAAAACTTGCCGGATCGTTCTTACGTCCGCCCACTTTAAAAGGCGCGGCGGCAGAGAGCACCGGCAGTTTCGCCAGATCCGGGTCGCCCTGGATGAAGTGTTCGACATAGGCTTTCTGCGCCATGTTGACCACCTTCACGGTTGGGTCGTCCTGCACCAGCGCCAGATAGCTGTACATGTTATCGGCGGCTTTACCGATAGGTTTGCTGACGAATTTCCGCGTACCGTCGTGATCCTCTTTGAGGATGTTCACCAGTTTTGCGTCTTCTGCCGCCAGCGATTTTTTGGCAACCGCGTCGTAAATTGGGCGAGCTTCGGCTTTCGCTTTCGCCACCTGCCATTTGCCGCTGTCGTTGTTCAGCACCAAGTCGACCACGCCGAGATGGTCGCCCCACATCCCCGGCATTACCGCTGGTACGCCGTTCAGCAGACCTTTCTCGATGTCAGCGCCTTTGATGCTGGCAAAATCTTTACCGGGGAAGACCGCGTGGGCGTGGCCAAACAGGATGGTATCAACGCCTGGAACCTGGCTCAGGTAGTAGACGGAGTTTTCCGCCATTGCCTGATAAGGGTCGGCGGAGAGCCCTGAGTGGGCAACCACGACCACCAGATCTGCGCCTTTCGCCCGCATTTCCGGAACATAGTGGCGGGCGGTTTCGGTGATGTCGTTGACGGTCACTTTGCCGCTCAGGTTGGCCTTATCCCAGGTCATTATCTGCGGCGGAACAAAGCCGATATAGCCAATGCGCAGCGTCTGGGGTTTTCCGTCACTGTCCTGAACCTTCGTCTCTTTGATGATATACGGCGTGAACAGCGGCTTGCCGGTTTTCACGTCGATGATGTTGGCGTTGACGTAAGGGAATTTCGCCCCGGCCAGCGCCTTATGCAGAAACTCAAGGCCGTAGTTGAATTCGTGGTTGCCGAGGTTGCCCACCGCATAATCGAGGGTATTCATCGCCTTGTAAACCGGGTGCACATCTCCGGTTTTCAGCCCTTTTGCCGCCATGTAATCGCCAAGCGGACTGCCCTGGATTAAATCCCCGTTATCTACCAGAACGCTGTTTTTGACTTCGCCACGAGCCTCGTTGATGAGGCTTGCGGTACGCACCAGGCCAAACTTCTCGGTTGCGCTGTCTTTGTAATAATCGAAGTCCATCATGTTGCTATGTAAATCCGTGGTTTCCATGATACGGAGGTCCACGGTGGCGGCCTGCACGCTGGCAGCAATCAGCGTGGCCAGGAGCGTTGCGCTAAACTTAATCATCAGAGGCATCCTATTGTCGATCCAGGGCACAAAAGCAAATGTAAATACATCTTGTTGCTTACAGAATTGTGAATCTTGCCAGAAAAGAGATCCGGGAAAATGGCAACGCTTCACAGATAGCGGAATTTTCTGCGATACGATATAACTAAAACAATAGGTTAACGCTAAAGCGACCACGAGAGGTGGGTATGTTAGAGAAGATTTGTCGGCTTGCGCGAGAGGCGGGTGACGCCATCATGCAGGTGTACGACGGAGCACAGCCGATGGCTATAAGCCACAAGCAGGATGACTCGCCGGTGACGGCGGCAGACATTGCCGCACATCGGGTGATCCTCGCGGGCCTGAACGCGCTGACTCCGGATATTCCCGTGCTGTCTGAAGAGGCTCCACAAGGTTTTGAAGAACGCCAGCACTGGCAGCGCTACTGGCTGGTGGACCCGCTGGACGGCACCAAAGAGTTCATCAAACGCAACGGCGAGTTTACCGTCAATATTGCCCTGATTGAGAAGGGCAAAGCGGTGCTGGGCGTGGTGTATGCCCCGGTAATGAAAGTGATGTACAGCGCGGCAGAAGGTAAAGCCTGGAAGGATGAATGCGGGGTCCATAAACAGATTCAGGTTCGTGATGCCCGGCCACCGCTGGTGGTAATTAGCCGCTCACATTCGGATAATGAGCTGAAGGAGTATCTTGAGCAGTTGGGCGATCACCAGACGACCTCTATCGGCTCGTCGCTGAAGTTTTGTCTGGTGGCTGAAGGGCAGGCGCAGCTCTATCCGCGCTTCGGGCCGACCAATATCTGGGATACGGCAGCCGGTCACGCGGTCGCTGCTGCGGCCGGGGCACATGTTCACGACTGGCAGGGCAAGCCGCTCGACTATACCCCGCGTGAATCGTTCCTTAACCCCGGTTTTCGCGTTTCTATTTTTTAATTATTCAAAAGCTTATGCAGCAGGGCGATCACCTGCTGCACGTCATCCTGGGTCAGAGCGCCGTCTTTGACCCACTGGACGCGGCCGTCTTTATCCAGTACCACGATGGCTGAGCTCCCTTCATCCAGCTGCCAGGCTTTACGCGCCAGACCGTTGCTGTCGACGATGAACTGTGACCACGGATAGAGCTTCTTATTGCTCTCAAGACTGCTACGCACGAACATGCCGGAGCCTGGAATGGCATCATCGGTGTTCACAATGGTGGTGGTTTGATAGCGGTCATGCGGGAATTTCGCCGCCTTGATGGCCTCAATCATTGTCGCATTCTTCTCTTTGGCAGAGGTGCGCCCGGCGATGTGCTGGATCACGCGAACTTTTCCTGCCAGCTGCGCGCTGTTCCAGTTTTTATAGCTAAACTTATCGTTATCAAGCATCAGCTCGCCGCGATCGGCAATGCCGACAGGCGGGACACGCTGTCCCTCTTTAAAGTCATGTGCAGAGGCCATCAGCGGCAGTAAGAGGCAAGACATCGCCATCAGCTTACGTAGGGTCATGGTGTTTCCTTATTGTATGCAGGTGATCCGACCACTTGGTCCGAGCTTTAAGCATAAGTGCGATCTTTGGGCTTTACCCGCAAGTCGAATGCCAGTTTGCGGCGTAACGCACATATCAGTAAAAAAATGTGGTCTTATACTGCCCTTATCGTATGGCTGAAACGAAAATTCTGAATTAGTGTAATAAAAAGGTAAATAAACTTATACATACTGGGTAACTTCCCGGTTATGAACTATAGTCACAAGGCTTTAAATTTTGCGCCCTGACACGTTGGACCGATTGTGGCACCACAAGGGCGTAATACATGCAGGAGTTAAAAGAATGAAAATTTTCCAACGCTACAACGCGCTTCAGGTGGCGAAGTACGTGAAGATCCTGTTCCGTGGACGGTTGTATATCAAGGACGTTGGCGCCTTTGAATTTGATAAGGGTAAGATTCTTATCCCGAAGGTGAAGGACAAATTGCACTTTTCCGTCATGTCCGAAGTCAACCGTCAGGTTATGCGTCTGCAAACTGAGATGGCTTAACCGTGCTATGCAGTAGTGATAAAAAAACGGCTCCCACTGGGAGCCGTTGATGTTTCTGCAGGACCGTCAGGTTTTACGCCGCACCTTCGTTCTTGGTTTCTGCATCCGGCAGCTTCGGTGACAGTACCGTCGGTTTGCTGTCGATGCGCGTCACCAGCAGCTGATCGATACGGTAGTTATCGATATCCACCACTTCAAACTTAAAGCCGGAGAACTTCACCGCGTCGGTGCGTTTCGGGATTTTACGCAGCATATACATCATGAAGCCGCCGATGGTCTCGTAATTTCCGGACTGCGGGAAATCATCAAGATCCAGCACTCGCATCACGTCATCAATCGGCGTACCGCCATCGATAAGCCACGAGTTCTCATCACGCGCCACAATCTGCTCTTCCAGGCCCTGGCCAACCAGGTCGCCCATCAGGGTGGTCATGACGTCGTTCAGGGTGATGATACCGACGACCAGCGCGTATTCGTTCATGATAACCGCGAAGTCTTCACCGGCGGTTTTGAAGCTTTCCAGCGCTTCTGAAAGCGTCAGCGTATCCGGCACAATCAGCGTGTTGCGGATCTGCACGCCACCGGTCAGCGCCATGCTCTGGTTTGCCAGCACGCGGTTCAGCAGGTCTTTAGAGTCGACATAGCCAATGATGTGGTCGATGTCGTCTTTACACACCAGGAACTTGGAGTGCGGATGCTCGGCTACCTTGTTTTTCAGACTCTGCTCGTCTTCGTGCAGATCGAACCAGACCACATTTTCGCGCGGCGTCATGGAAGACGGCACGGTACGGGATTCCAGCTCAAACACGTTTTCAATCAGCTCGTGCTCCTGCTTACGCAGCACACCCGCCAGCGCACCGGCTTCTACCACCGCATAGATATCGTCAGAAGTGATGTCATCCTTACGCACCATCGGCAGCTTAAACATGCGAAAGATGTTGTTCGCCATGCCGTTGAAGAACCAGACCAGCGGGCGGAAAACGAACAGACAGAAGCGCATCGGGTTGATGATACGCAAGGCCACGGCCTCTGGCGCAATCATACCGATGCGTTTCGGTGTCAGGTCGGCAATCAGGATGAACAGACCCGTCACCAGGGTGAAGGAGAGAATAAAGCTCAGCTGTTCTGCCCACTCCGGGGACATGTAATTAATGAGTACGCTGTGGAATGCCGGGGAGAAGGCCGCATCGCCGACGATACCGCCAAGAATGGCGACGGCGTTAAGGCCAATTTGCACCACGGTGAAGAAGGTGCCCGGGTTTTCCTGCATTTTCAGAACGCGTTGAGCGTTAACATCGCCTTCATCGGCAAGCAGTTTGAGTTTGATTTTTCGTGAGGCAGCAAGCGAAATCTCTGACATAGAGAAAAAAGCACTGACTGCAATGAGACAGAGTATTACTAAAATACTGTTTAACATATTTTATCCGACCGTTATGGTCAGATCCTCGGAAGGGAATTGATCACTTTTAGATTGTGTGAAAAGACAATAAAAACCGGTCCGCAAGCATGGACCGGTATTTTCGAGGGTTAGTATAGCGTAAAGGTGTGTAAAGTCGCCAGTGTGTGATTTAACCGTTATTTAACGGTCAGACCAGACTACCCCTGAGGTGGCAAACACACACCGATACCGCCAATTCCACAATAACCCTGTGGATTTTTGTAAAGATACTGCTGGTGATCGTCCTCGGCATAGTAGAACGGTTTTGCCGTCGCGATTTCCGTTGTGACATCACGTGTGTCGCCTGCCGCGCGCATGGCGGCCTGGAAGCGCGCGAGGCTGGCTTTCGCCGCGGCGTCCTGCTCCGGGGTCAGCGGGTAGATGGCTGATCGGTACTGGGTGCCGTGATCGTTGCCCTGGCGCATGCCCTGAGCCGGGTCATGATTTTCCCAGAACACCTGCAGCAGTTGGTCATAAGAGGTGACTTGCGGATCGTACACCACACGCACCGCTTCCGCATGACCGGTGTCGCCAGAGCAGACTTCGCGGTAGGTCGGGTTCGGGGTAAAGCCCCCGGTATAACCTGCGGCGGTGCTGTACACGCCCGGCAGCTGCCAGAACAGGCGTTCAACGCCCCAGAAGCAGCCCATTGCGAAGAGCGCGATCTCCATCCCATCCGGAACATTCGTCATCGAATGTTCGTTAACGGCATGTAATGATGCAACCGGCATCGGCGTGTTGCGTCCTGGGAGCGCATCCGATTGAGAAACCAGATTTTTTTTATCGAACAGACTCACGGTGAGGCCTCCGGGAAAAGGAAATTGTGGATAAGGTTGTCATCGCGTTCGTCTTTTAACACAATAAACACTGCGAATATGACTAGATTTAAACATAAGAAAATATAACAAGTTGTCTTTTTTTTAGTCCAATGATAATGGATTGTTACGTCGAGGAACGGCGATTGCGTTTCCTTTAGGGGAGGAGACAAGGATATTCAGGAGAAAACGTGCCAAAAATCCGTCACTTATGCGTGGTCAGCCTTATGCTGGCCAGCGGGATCGCCAGTGCTGCGAACGTACGTTTGCAGGTTGAAGGGCTTTCGGGAGAGCTAGAAAAAAACGTCCGCGCCCAGCTTTCAACCATTCAGGGGGATGAGGTGACGCCAGACCGTCGCTTCCGCGCGCGCGTTGACGATGCTATCCGTGAAGGCCTGAAGGCGCTGGGGTATTTCGAACCGACAATCAATTTCGAACTGATGCCACCACCCAAGAAGGGGCGTCAGGTTCTGCTCGCCAAAGTATCGCCAGGACAGCCGGTGCTGATTGGTGGTACCGACGTCATTTTGCGTGGCGGTGCCCGCGATGACAGCGATTACCTTAAGCTGCTCAAGAAACGCCCGGCGATTGGCACCGTGCTTAATCAGGGTGATTACGATGATTTCAAGAAGGACCTGACCAGTGTTTCACTGCGTAAGGGATATTTCGACAGCGAGTTCAAAAAGAGCCAGCTGGGCGTCTCTCTTGCCAGACACCAGGCCTTCTGGGATATCGACTATGACAGCGGAGAGCGTTACCGCTTCGGCGCGGTCAGCTTCGAAGGATCGCAGATCCAGGATCGCTATCTGCAAAATCTGGTGCCTTTTAAGCAGGGCGACTACTACACCTCGGCCGATCTGGCTGAGCTGAACCGCCGCCTTTCCGCTACCGGCTGGTTTAA
Organism: Yokenella regensburgei; assembly: GCF_003634235.1. NCBI lineage: Bacteria > Pseudomonadati > Pseudomonadota > Gammaproteobacteria > Enterobacterales > Enterobacteriaceae > Yokenella > Yokenella regensburgei. Next base: position 206,972 of record NZ_RBIZ01000005.1, read on the forward strand.
CTCGGTGGTCGTGGCGCCAGAGTTCGATAAATCCCGTAAAACCAAGGTGCTGCCGCTGCACGGCGTGCTGTCGCCGCGCAAAGAAAACACCATTGAAACCGGTGTGGGCTACTCCACCGACGTGGGTCCGCGCGTGAAAGCAACGTGGAAGAAGCCGTGGGTCAACTCCTACGGCCACAGCCTGACCACCAGTCTGAGTATTTCTGCCCCGGAGCAGCAGCTGGATTTCAGCTACAAAATGCCGCTGCTGAAGAATCCGCTGGAGCAGTATTATCTGGTACAGGGCGGCTTCAAGAGTACCAACCTGAACGATACCAAAGCGGATTCCAGCACCCTGGCCCTCTCCCGATACTGGGATCTCTCCAGCGGCTGGCAGCGCGCCATTAACCTGCGCTGGAGTCTCGACCACTTTACCCAGGCAGACGTCACTAACACTACAATGCTTATCTACCCTGGCGTTTCTGTCAGCCGCACCCGCTCGCGCGGCGGCCTGATGCCGACCTGGGGCGATTCGCAACGCTACTCCGTTGACTATTCCAACACGGCCTGGGGCTCTGATGTCGACTTTTCGGTGATTCAGGCACAGAACGTCTGGATCCGCACGCTCTACGATCGTCATCGCTTTGTGGTGCGCGGTAACCTCGGCTGGATTGAAACCGGCGATTTCGACAAAGTGCCGCCGGACCTGCGTTTCTTCGCCGGTGGCGATCGCAGCATTCGTGGCTATAAGTACAAATCCATCTCACCAAAAGATGACAATGGCAAACTCACCGGGGCCTCAAAACTCGCGACCGGCTCGCTTGAGTATCAGTACAACGTAACCGGCAAGTGGTGGGGGGCGGTATTTGTCGACAGCGGGGAAGCGGTCAACGATATCACTCAGAGCGACTTCAAAACCGGTGCCGGTGTTGGGGTGCGCTGGGAGTCACCCGTCGGGCCAATCAAGCTCGATTTCGCCGTTCCTGTCGGCGATAAAGACGAGCATGGATTACAGTTCTACATCGGTCTGGGGCCTGAATTATGAGTTTATGGAAGAAGATTAGCCTCGGCGTATTGCTAGTGATTGTGCTGCTGCTTGGCGCAGTGGCATTTCTGGTCGGCACAACCACCGGCCTGCATCTGGTGTTCAAAGCCGCTAACCGCTGGGTACCCGGTCTGGAAATTAGCCAGGTGACCGGCGGCTGGCGCGACCTGACGTTGAAAAACGTCCGCTATACGCAGCCAGGCGTGGCGGTTGATGCCGGGCAAGTGCATCTGGCGGTGAAGGTAGAGTGCCTGTGGAACAGCGCGCTATGCGTTAACGATCTGTCGCTCAGCGACATTAACGTCGCCATCGACAGCAAAAAAATGCCGCCCGCGGCGCCAGCGGTGGAAGAGGAGAGCGGGCCGCTGAACCTCTCCACGCCGTATCCCATCACGCTGAGCCGCGTCGCACTCAACAATGTGAATGTCAAAATAGACGACACCACGGTCTCGGTGATGGATTTCTCCACCGGCCTCAACTGGCAGGAAAAGAACCTGACGCTCACCCCGACATCGCTCAAAGGGCTGCTGATTGCACTGCCTAAAGTGGCAAAGGTGGCGAAGGAAGAAGTGGTTGAGCCGAAGATCCAAAACCCGCAGCCGGATGAGAAACCTCTCGGCGAAACGCTGACGGCGCTGTTCTCTAAGCCGGTATTGCCGGAGATGACTGACGTTCATCTGCCGCTGAATCTCAATATCCAGGAGTTTCGTGGCGAACAGCTGCGCCTCACGGGCGACACTGACCTCACGGTTTACAAGCTACTGCTTAAGGTCAGCAGCATCGACGGTAATACTCACCTGGATGCGCTGGATATCGACTCCAGCCAGGGGACGGTGAACGCAACCGGTACTGCGCAGCTGCAGGATAACTGGCCGGTTGATCTTACCCTCAACAGCACCCTGAACATCGACCCGCTCAAGGGCGAGAAGGTGAAACTGAAAGTGGGTGGCGAACTGCGTAAGCAACTCGACGTGGGTGTTAATTTATCTGGCCCGGTGGATATGTCCCTGCGGGCGCAGGCGCAGCTGGCACAAGCCGGTCTGCCGCTGAATGTAGAAGTGCTGAGCAAGCAGCTGTATTGGCCTTTCACCGGTGAAAAAGCGTTCCAGGCCGATGATCTCAAGCTCAAACTCAGCGGCAAAATGACCGACTATACGCTCTCGTTCCGCACCGCGGTGAAGGGGAAAGGGGTTCCCCCCGCCAACATCACGCTTGATGCGAAGGGTAACGAGAAGCAGCTTAACCTCGATAAACTCAGCGTCGCGGCGCTGGAGGGAAAAACCGAGCTGAAAGCGCTGCTCGACTGGCAGCAGGCGATTAGCTGGCGCGGTGAACTGACCCTCAATGGTATCAACACCGCCAAAGCCGCACCGGAGTGGCCGTCAAAGCTTAACGGCATCATTAAAACCCGCGGCAGCCTGTACGGCGGCAGTTGGCAAATGGAAGTGCCGGAGCTGAAAATTACCGGCAACGTGAAGCAGAACAAGGTCAATGTTGACGGCAAACTTGCCGGTAACAGCTACATGCAGTGGACTATCCCTGGTCTGCATCTGGAACTCGGTAAAAACAGCGCCGACCTGAAGGGTGAGCTGGGGGTGAAAGACCTTAACCTCGACGCCACCATTGATGCGCCAAATCTTGATAATGCGCTGCCCGGCCTTGGCGGCACGGCGAAAGGGTTGTTGAAGGTCCGTGGCACGGTGGAAGCCCCGCAGCTGCTGGCCGACATCACCGCCCGCGCACTGCGCTTCCAGGAGCTATCCATCGCGCAGGTGCGGGTTGAGGGCGATATTAAATCGGCCGAGCAAATCGGCGGTAAACTGAACGTTCGCGTCGATCGGATAGCGCAGCCGGGCGTGAACATCAGCCTGGTCCAGCTGGATGCCAAAGGCGATGAGAAGCACCATGAGCTGCAGCTGCGTATTCAGGGCGAGCCGGTATCCGGCCAGTTGGCGCTGACGGGGAGCTTCGATCGCAAAGAGGAGCGCTGGAAAGGGGAGCTCAGCAACACTCGCTTCCAGACGCCGGTTGGGCCGTGGTCGGTGAACCGCGCCATTGCGCTGGATTACCGTAATAAAGAGCAGAAAATCAGTATCGGGCCACACTGCTGGAACAACCCGAACGCTGAGCTTTGCGTACCGCAGACCATCGATGCCGGGGCAGAAGGCCGGGCGCTGGTGAATCTCAATCGTTTTGACCTGGCGATGTTGAAACCGTTTATGCCAGAGGCGACTCAGGCAAGCGGCGTATTCAGCGGTAAGGCAGACGTCAGCTGGGATACCACTAAGAAAGGGCTGCCGCAGGGTAGCGTGACGCTCTCCGGGCGTAATGTGAAGGTGACGCAGACGGTGAATGACGCGCCGCTGCCGGTGGCGTTTGACACGCTGAACCTGAGCGCTGATCTGAAGAACAACCGCGCTGAGCTGGGCTGGCTGATTCGACTCACCAATAACGGCCAACTGGATGGTCAGCTGCAGGTCACCGACCCGGAAGGACGGCGTAATCTTGGCGGTAACGTCAATATTCGCAACTTCTCACTGGCGATGATTAACCCTATCTTCTCGCGCGGCGAGAAGGCGGAAGGCAGGCTCAACGCCAACCTGCGCCTCGGCGGCGATGTACAGTCACCGCAGTTGTTCGGGCAGATGCAGCTGAGCGGCGTGGACGTAGACGGTAACTTTATGCCGTTCGACATGCAGCCAAGCCAGATTGTGATGAACTTCCTCGGCACACGTTCAACGCTGCAGGGGACGGTGAACACGAAAAAAGGGCAGATTGCTCTCAGCGGTAACGCCGACTGGACGCAGATCGATAACTGGCGAGCGCAGGTGGCGGCTAAAGGCTCCCGGGTACGTATCACCGTACCGCCGATGGTGCGACTGGATGTCTCCCCTGACGTCGTCTTTAATGCCACACCAAGCCTGTTTACGCTCGATGGTAACGTGGATATCCCGTGGGCGCGCATTGTGGTGCATGACGTACCGGAAAGCGCGGTTGGCGTCTCCAGCGACGAAGTCATGCTGAACGACAAGCTGCAGCCGGAGAAACCACAGAGCGCCGGGATCCCGATTAACAGCAACCTGACTATCCATGTCGGCAACAACGTGCGTCTGGAAGCGTTCGGCCTGAAAGCACGCCTGACGGGGGATCTGAAGGTGGCGCAGGATAAACAGGGGCTGGGCCTCAACGGGCAGATCAACATTCCGGAAGGGCGTTTCCACGCCTATGGTCAGGATCTGATCGTGCGTAAAGGGGAACTGCTGTTCTCCGGCCCACCGGATCAGCCCCTGCTCAACATCGAAGCGATTCGTAATCCTGAAGCGACGGAGAACGACGTTATCGCGGGGGTTCGCGTGACGGGCTCGGCGGATCAGCCGAAGGCAGAGGTGTTCTCGGACCCGGCGATGTCGCAGCAGGAGGCGCTTTCTTACCTGCTTCGCGGGCAGGGCCTCGACAGCGGACAGAGCGATAGCGCCGCCATGACCTCAATGCTTGTTGGTTTGGGGGTTGCACAAAGTGGTCAGGTTGTGGGTAAAATCGGTGAGACGTTTGGCGTAAGCAATCTGGCGCTGGACACCCAGGGGGTCGGCGACTCCTCTCAGGTGGTGGTCAGCGGTTATGTACTGCCGGGTCTGCAGGTGAAGTATGGCGTGGGAATCTTTGACTCTTTGGCAACACTCACGTTACGCTATCGTCTGATGCCTAAGCTATATCTGGAAGCAGTGTCTGGCGTAGATCAGGCACTCGATGTGCTCTATCAGTTTGAGTTTTAGCAATGCGAATATTTGTTTACGGCAGTTTACGACGCAGACAAGGCAACAGCCACTGGATGACCAACGCCCAGTGGCTTGGCGCGCACAGTGTCGACGATTATCAGCTGTACAGCCTGGGCCACTATCCAGGCGCGGTGCCGGGAAAAGGCATAGTACATGGTGAGGTTTATCGTATCGACGCTTCCACGCTTGCCGAGCTTGATGCGCTGCGCACCAAAGGCGGGGAATACGCTCGCCACTTGATCCAGACGCCTTACGGAAGTGCATGGATGTACGTGTACCAACGTTCGGTAGAGGGATTAAAGCTGATTGAAAACGGGAACTGGTTAGACAGAGACCAGTACTGAGAAAACAACGCCACCTTCGGGTGGCGTTGTTTTTTATGGGATAATTACTGTGCCGATGAGATTTCGTGGTTCACGTGATTCTCTTCGTTATTCAGTCGCTTTTGTTCATGTTTGGTGATGTGCCCATTGTCGTGACGGGCATCAGCCTGCTCCTGATGACGGATGGATTTATCCTGCTCATGCAGCTTCTTCGCTTCATCACGACTCATTGAACCGTCTTTCACATCGTGCTTAATACGATGATCCTGATTATCTAAACGCTGGTTAACTTCTTCGCGGCGCGGATGATTTTTCTGCCACTGGGTATCCTGCGCATAGCCGGTGACGCTTGCGACTAAGAGCCCAACCATCCCGACCGCTAACACACCTTTCATTAACTGCATGATGCTTCTCCACAAGATGAATGCCACGTTGTTCAGAACCTGTAGTCAGTATGCACAAGCCGGATGCAGAGGGGTGTAACGGTTTGTAGAGCGTTTGTTACGGCGGTTAATACGCAGCGGGAAGGGAGGCAATAAAAAGCCCCGAAAACCGGTAACCGATTTTCGGGGCCTGGGCATTATCAGGCGGCGAAAGAATTACTTCTTAGCGCGCTCGAAGGAGGCGATGATTTCTGCTTTTGCAGCTTCAGCGTTGTCCCAGCCTTCTACTTTCACCCACTTGCCTTTTTCCAGATCTTTGTAGTGCTCGAAGAAGTGAGCGATCTGTGCTTTCAGCAGTTCCGGCAGGTCGTTCACATCTTTGATGTGATCGTATTCTTTGCTCAGTTTGGTGTGCGGTACGGCAACCAGTTTGGCATCTTCACCGGCTTCGTCGGTCATTTTCAGTACGCCAACCGGACGGCAGCGAATGACTGAGCCCGGCTGCAGCGGATACGGAGTTGGGACCAGAACGTCAACCGGGTCACCGTCCAGGGACAGGGTGTGGTTGATGTAACCGTAGTTGCACGGATAGAACATCGCGGTAGACATGAAACGGTCAACGAACAGTGCGCCAGTTTCTTTGTCGATTTCGTATTTGATAGGATCTGCGTTAGCCGGGATCTCGATGACAACGTAGATATCTTCCGGCAGATCTTTACCCGCAGGGACGTTGAGTAAGCTCATGTCTGTTTCCTTTAAAATGTATGGCAAACAAGTGCCCGGTATTATAGCCAACTCACAAAGAAAGTCTCCGCCTGTTTTCCTTTTCATCCTTCTCTCAGACTCCCGTTAAACGTCCTTTCATCAGGTGAAAAATCCATAAAGTCAGCTGCTTTTTTCATAGCCCGGTGGAAGCGATTACAGAGTTGTGAATCGCGTGTTATTCACTTTTCCGAAGTGTGATGCAGCGCATCCTGTTGCCCCTTCTCTTGTCTATAGTTATCCCGCAGGTGACGATTTAACCAACAATAACCCTACGAGGATACTCTTATGTGGAAGCGCTTACTTCTTGTCACAGCAGTTTCCGCAGCCATGTCGTCTATGGCGATGGCTGCCTCAATGACCGTAGGATTTTCGCAGGTCGGTTCTGAATCCGGCTGGCGAGCGGCTGAAACTAACGTCGCAAAAAGCGAGGCCGAGAAGCGCGGCATTACGCTGAAAATCGCCGATGGTCAGCAAAAACAGGAAAACCAAATCAAAGCCGTACGTTCTTTCATTGCCCAGGGTGTGGATGCCATTTTCATCGCGCCAGTGGTTGCGACGGGGTGGGAACCGGTGCTGAAAGAAGCCAAGGAAGCGAAGATCCCGGTATTCCTGCTCGACCGCTCTATCGATGTGAAAGACAAATCGCTGTACATGACTACCGTGACCGCCAACAACGTGCTGGAAGGGCAGCTGATTGGCGACTGGCTGGTGAAAACCGTGGCGGGCAAACCGTGTAACGTCGTTGAACTGCAGGGCACCGTGGGCGCGAGCGTAGCCATCGATCGTAAGAAAGGCTTCGCTGAAGCCATCGCAAAAGCGCCAAACATCAAAATAATTCGTTCGCAGTCCGGTGACTTCACCCGCAGTAAAGGGAAAGAGGTTATGGAGAGCTTTATTAAGGCGGAAAACAACGGCAAGAACATTTGCATGGTTTACGCCCATAACGACGACATGGTGATCGGCGCCATTCAGGCCATCAAAGAAGCGGGGCTGAAGCCGGGCAGCGAGATCCTTACCGGGTCGATTGACGGCGTACCGGATATCTACAAAGCGATGATGGCCGGTGAAGCTAACGCCAGCGTTGAGCTAACGCCGAATATGGCGGGGCCGGCGTTTGATGCGCTGGAGAAATACAAAAAAGACGGCACCATGCCGCCGAAACTGACCCTGACAAAATCGACCCTTTATCTGCCGGATACGGCAAAAGAGGAGCTCGAGAAGAAGAAAAACATGGGCTACTGATAGCGAAAATCCCCTCTCCCCTGTAGGGAGAGGGCCAGGGTGAGGGGAGCGCACAATGACCACTGAAACACATCACGAAATCCTCCGCACGGAAGGGCTAAGTAAATTCTTTCCCGGTGTTAAAGCGCTCGATAACGTCGATTTTAACCTGCGGCGGGGTGAAATTATGGCGCTGCTCGGTGAAAACGGCGCCGGAAAATCCACCCTCATTAAAGCGCTGACCGGCGTTTACCACGCCGATCGCGGGACCATCTGGCTGGAAGGTCAAAGTATCTCGCCGAAAAATACCGCCCATGCGCAACAGCTGGGTATCGGTACCGTCTATCAGGAAGTGAACCTGCTGCCGAATATGTCGGTGGCGGATAACCTGTTTATTGGCCGCGAGCCCCGGCGCTTTGGTTTTCTTCGCCGTAAAGAGATGGAAAAACGCGCCAGCGAGCTGATGGCCTCTTATGGATTTTCTCTCGACGTCCGTGAACCCCTGAACCGCTTTTCCGTAGCGATGCAGCAGATAGTCGCCATCTGCCGTGCCATTTCTCTTTCCGCCAAAGTGCTTATCCTCGATGAACCCACCGCGAGCCTCGACACCAAAGAAGTGGAAATGCTCTTTACCCTGATGCGCCAGCTGCGGGATCAGGGCGTAAGCCTGATTTTTGTCACTCACTTTCTCGATCAGGTGTACCAGATTAGCGATCGCATCACCGTACTGCGTAACGGCGGTTTTGTCGGCTGTAAAGAGACTAACGCGCTGCCGCAGATTGAGTTAGTGAAGATGATGCTGGGGCGCGAACTGGAACACCAGGCTCTGCAGCGTGCCGGACGTACCCTGCTTAGCGACAAACCGGTCGCCGCGTTTGCGGGCTACGGTAAAAAAGGCGTGATCGAGCCGTTCGATCTGCAGGTGCGCCCGGGTGAGATTGTCGGCCTGGCGGGGCTGCTGGGATCCGGTCGTACCGAAACGGCGGAGGTTATTTTTGGCATCAAACCCGCCGACCGTGGCACCGCGTGGATCAAAGGTAACCCGCAGGTGCTGCGATCCCCGCACCAGGCCTCGAGCCTGGGCATTGGCTTTTGCCCGGAGGATCGTAAAACCGACGGGATTATCGCGGCGGCGTCGGTGCGGGAAAACATTATCCTCGCGCTGCAGGCGCAGCGGGGCTGGTTACGGCCGATCCCCCGCCGTGAACAGAACGATATTGCCGAACGTTTCATCCGCCAGCTGGGGATCCGCACCCCCAGTGCGGAACAGCCGATCGAGTTTTTATCCGGCGGTAATCAGCAGAAGGTACTGCTGTCGCGCTGGTTGCTGACTCGACCGCAGTTCTTGATCCTCGATGAGCCCACCCGTGGGATCGACGTGGGTGCGCACGCAGAGATTATCCGGCTTATCGAAACCCTGTGTGCCGACGGCCTGGCGCTGCTGGTGATTTCATCCGAGCTTGAAGAGCTGGTGGGCTATGCCGATCGGATCATTATCATGCGCGATCGCCGACAGGTGGCGGAGATCCCGCTGGCTGAGCTGTCGGTGCCCGCCATTATGAATGCTATTGCGGCATAAGGAGTAAAGCGTGATGCCACGATCCCTACCGCAAACCGGGCAAGCGAAGCGCCGCATACGCTGGCCGAAGGGCATGCCCCAGTTGGTGGCGCTACTGCTGGTACTGCTGGTCGATAGCCTGGTTGCGCCGCACTTTTTCCAGATAGTGCTGCAGGACGGGCGTCTGTTTGGCAGCCCGATTGATATTCTGAACCGCGCCGCGCCGGTAGCGCTGCTGGCGATTGGCATGACGCTGGTGATTGCCACGGGCGGTATTGACCTCTCGGTGGGGGCCGTGATGGCTATTGCCGGGGCGACGGCGGCATCGATGACCGTCAACGGCTACAGCCTGCCGATGGTGCTGCTGGCAGCGCTTGGTAGCGGCGTACTGGCGGGCCTGTGGAACGGCGTGCTGGTGGCGATTTTAAAGATTCAGCCGTTCGTGGCGACGCTTATCCTGATGGTGGCCGGGCGCGGGGTGGCGCAGCTCATCACCGCCGGGCAAATCGTCACCTTTGACTCTCCGTCGCTGGCGTGGCTTGGCAGCGGCAAGCTGCTGCTGTTGCCAACGCCGGTGATTATTGCAGTGCTGACGCTGGTTGCATTCTGGCTTTTTACCCGTAAAACCGCGCTCGGGATGTTTATCGAAGCCGCAGGGATCAACATTCGTGCCGCCAAAAATGCCGGGGTGAATACCCGTATTGTGGTGATGCTGACCTACGTGCTGAGCGGCGTATGCGCGGCCATCGCCGGAATTATTGTCGCGGCGGATATCCGCGGTGCGGATGCCAACAACGCCGGGCTATGGCTCGAACTGGACGCCATTCTGGCGGTGGTGATTGGCGGCGGTTCGCTGATGGGCGGGCGCTTCAACCTGCTGCTGTCGGTGGTGGGGGCGCTGATTATCCAGGGGATGAATACCGGGATTTTGCTCTCCGGCTTCCAGCCCGAGCTTAACCAGGTGGTGAAAGCGGTGGTGGTGATGTGTGTGCTGATCGTGCAGTCACCGCGTTTTATCTCCCTTCTGAAGAGGATGCGTCGCCATGATCAAACGTAATCTGCCGTTGATGATCACCCTCGGCGTGTTCGTCCTTGGTTACCTGTACTGCCTGACCCAGTTTCCTGGCTTCGCTTCCACGCGGGTCATCTGCAACATTCTGACCGATAATGCTTTTCTTGGGATCATCGCCGTCGGTATGACGTTTGTGATCCTCTCGGGGGGGATCGATCTCTCCGTGGGGTCGGTGATCGCCTTCACCGGCGTGTTTCTGGCAAAAGCGATCGGCTTCTGGGGGATCCCTCCGCTGCTGGCGTTTCCGTTGGTGCTGGTCATGGGCTGCGCGTTTGGTGCCTTCATGGGGCTGCTGATTGATGCACTGAAGATCCCGGCGTTTATCATCACTCTGGCGGGAATGTTCTTCCTGCGCGGCGTCAGCTATCTGGTGTCTGAAGAGTCCATTCCTATCAACCACCCGTTGTACGATACGCTGTCGGGGCTGGCGTGGACCATTCCCGGCGGCGGGCGGCTTAGCGCAATGGGGCTGCTGATGCTGCTGGTGGTGGTGCTGGGGATTTTTCTCGCCCACCGTACCCGCTTTGGCAATCAGGTGTACGCCATTGGCGGCAACGCCACCTCGGCAAATCTGATGGGGATCTCCACCCGCAGCACGACTGTTCGCATCTACATGCTTTCAACAGGGCTGGCGACGCTTGCCGGGATTGTCTTTTCTATCTATACCCAGGCCGGTTACGCGCTGGCCGGAGTGGGCGTGGAGCTGGACGCCATCGCCTCGGTGGTGATCGGCGGTACGCTGCTCAGCGGTGGTGTAGGGACCGTCCTCGGCACGTTATTTGGCGTTGGGATCCAGGGGTTGATTCAGACCTATATTAATTTTGACGGTACTCTGAGCTCCTGGTGGACGAAGATAGCTATCGGCATTTTATTGTTTATTTTCATTGCATTACAACGTGGTCTTACCGTGCTGTGGGAGAACCGGCAAAGTTCACCGGTGACCCGGGTCAACACGGCAGCAACACCGAAGTAACATATTGAATTTCCTGAAACAGCTAAATATTTTCCGGTTGTAGTCGATAGTTTCTGTACAAGCCAGAATAATCCCTACAACCGGAAATAAAGTGATGCCAAAATCTCTCTCTATTCGAAAAAGTCTGTTGGTTTTATTGTCTTTGCTTACCCTGTTTCTGCTGCTATCCGGCGGAATGGGGCTCTACGCCTCGACCCGCATCATTACCTCCTGGGCCTATTACGGCGTGATGACGGCAGTTACAGCGGCGGCGATCGGCGTGCTGCTGCTCATCTGGTTCATGCTGCGTAATAAACTCTTAAACCCGCTGGATGATGCGGTGAAACAGCTGGAGTGCCTGGCGACCGGCGATCTGTCTCCGACCGATACCCGCTTTGCCAGCGCCGAATTCAACCGTCTTAATGCCGCCATGGAAGAGATGCGCAGCGCATTACGTGAATCAGTCATGCGGGTACGCGACGCCAGTTCGCAGATTGATGTTGGCAGCCGTGAACTGACGGCAGGCAATATCAACCTTGCTCAGCGAACCGAATCGACCGCCACCTCGCTTGAAGAGACGGCGGCGAGCATGGAGCAGATAACTGCGACGGTGAAACAGAACGCCGATAACGCCGAACAGGCGCACCAGATGGCAAAAACGGTGTCTGATACCGCCGACCGCGGCAGCGAGATGGTGTGCTATGTGATTGAGAAAATGCGCGATATTGCCGGAAGCTCCGATCGTATTGCTGACATTCTTAGCGTGATCGACGGCATTGCTTTCCAGACCAATATCCTCGCGCTCAACGCCTCGGTGGAAGCCGCGCGCGCCGGTGAACAGGGCCGTGGCTTTGCGGTGGTGGCCGGTGAAGTGCGGAATCTGGCGAGCCGCAGCGCCGACGCGGCAAAAGAGATCCGTCTGTTAATTGGCGACTCGCGCACCCAGGTGGGCGAGGGTAGCGAACTGGCGCAGCAGGCCGGGGAGACCATGGATGAAATTGCTACCGAAGTGATGCGAATGACGAAGCTGATGCGCGAAATCGCCAGCGCGTCGCTGGAGCAGAGCCGGGGTATTGAGCAGGTGAATATCGCGGTGAGCCAGATGGACGAAACAGCCCAGCAGAATGCGGCGCTGGTGCAGGAGTCTTCAGCGGCAACCCGCTCTCTTGAAGAGCAGTCGCAGGCGCTGACCGATGCGATGGCAGCGTTTCGTTTTCAACGCAGCAGCGCGGCCTGAGGTGGTAATCCCTCTCTCCTCCAGGGAGAGAGGGATTAAGGATTACGCGTCCGGGTATTCGCGGATGAAGCGCTCGACGTCTTCCACCATGTGGTTGGTGCCGACGAAGAACGGGCGGCGCTGGTGCAGGCTGCTCGGGATAATATCCAGAATGCGCTCTTTACCATCGCTTGCCATACCGCCCGCCTGCTCGGCGAGGAGTGCCATCGGGTTGCATTCGTACAGCAGACGCAGCTTACCTTCCGGATGGCTGGCGGTGCTTGGGTACAGGTAGATGCCGCCTTTCAGCAGGTTACGGTGGAAGTCTGCCACCAGCGAGCCGATATAGCGTGAGGTGTAAGGGCGTTGGGTGCTCTTATCCTCTTCCTGGCAGAACTTGATGTACTTCTTCACGCCCATCGGGAAGCGGATGTAGTTGCCTTCGTTAATGGAGTAGGTGTTGCCCTTCTCCGGGAAGCGCATACGCTCCTGGCTCAGGCAGAACACGCCGAGTGACGGATCGTAGGTGAAGGCGTGAACGCCGCAGCCGGTGGTGTAAACCAGCATGGTGGAGGAGCCATACACCACGTAGCCCGCCGCAACCTGCTTGTTGCCCGGCTGCAGGAAGTCTTCTTCGGTCACCGGCGTTCCCACCGGCGTTACGCGGCGATAGATAGAGAAAATCGTCCCGACGGAGACGTTAACGTCGATGTTGGATGAGCCATCCAGCGGATCCATCAGCACCACGTATTTGGCGTGCTCGCAGCCTTCGAAGACCACAATCTCGTCTTCTTCTTCCGATGCGATACCAGCAACGATGTCGCGTGCCTTCAGTGCAGCTTTCAGTTTTTCGTTCGCAAACAGATCGAGCTTCTGTTGAGTCTCTCCCTGAATGTTCTCGGCACCGCTGGCACCCAGGATATCGACCAGACCGGCCTTGTTGATATCGCGGTGGATGATCTTGGCGCCCAGCTTTATTGCCGACAGCAAAGCAGTCAGTTCGCCAGTTGCATGAGAGAACTCGTGCTGCTTTTCGACAATAAATTCACCTAACGTTTTCATAACACTTTCCCTGCTTCTTATGTTGAGTAGAGCGGAACACTACAAACAATCTTAACAAATATTCAAATCATCGCGCTCAGGTGAATCGCGCCAGCAAAATGCGGATTTTCCTGAAATGCATTTCTCTGCTGCCAACATGTGGGTAAAATGTGCCTCAGCGAAAAGAAAGGAAATGACGAATGCGCATTCATATATTGGGAATTTGTGGCACTTTTATGGGTGGTCTGGCGATGCTCGCACGCTCTCTCGGCCACGAAGTAACGGGTTCGGACGCCAATGTGTATCCGCCAATGAGCACGCTGCTGGAGAAGCAGGGCATTGAGCTGATTCAGGGTTATGACGCAAGCCAGCTCTCCCCGCAGCCGGACCTGGTCATCATCGGCAACGCCATGACCCGCGGCAACCCGTGCGTGGAAGCGGTGCTGGAACAGAACATTCCGTACATGTCTGGTCCGCAGTGGCTGCATGATTTTGTCCTGCGCGATCGCTGGGTGCTGGCCGTGGCCGGTACCCACGGCAAAACCACCACCGCCGGTATGGCGACCTGGATCCTCGAAGCCTGCGGCTATAAGCCTGGTTTTGTGATTGGTGGCGTGCCGGGCAACTTCGACGTCTCTGCGCGTCTTGGCGACAGCTCGTTCTTCGTCATTGAAGCCGACGAATACGACTGTGCCTTCTTCGACAAGCGTTCCAAGTTCGTGCATTACTGCCCGCGTACGCTAATCCTCAACAACCTTGAGTTCGACCACGCTGATATCTTCGACGACCTGAAAGCGATTCAGAAACAGTTCCACCATCTGGTGCGCATCGTGCCGGGCCAGGGTCGCATCATCCTGCCGGAGAACGACATCAACCTGAAGCAGGTGATGGCGATGGGCTGCTGGAGCGAGCAGGAGCTGGTAGGTGAACAGGGTCACTGGCTGGCGAAAAAGCTGAACACCGACGCTTCCGAGTGGGAAGTGCTGCTCGACGGCGAAAAAGTAGGCCAGGTGAAGTGGGATCTGGTGGGCGAACACAACATGCACAACGGCCTGATGGCGATTGCTGCGGCGCGTCACGTTGGCGTTACTCCTGCCGATGCGGCAAACGCGCTGGGCTCGTTCATCAACGCCCGTCGCCGCCTTGAGCTACGCGGTGAAGCGAACGGCGTAACGGTGTATGACGATTTCGCCCATCACCCGACCGCGATCCTCGCGACGCTGCAGGCGCTGCGGGGCAAAGTGGGGGGGACGGCACGCATTATTGCGGTGCTGGAGCCGCGCTCTAATACCATGAAGATGGGGATCAGCAAAAACGAGCTGGCACCGTCGTTGGGTCGTGCCGATGAAGTGTTCCTGCTACAGCCGCAGCATATTCCATGGCAGGTGGCAGAAGTTGCCGAAGCCTGCGTGCAGCCTGCGCACTGGAGTGCGGACGTTGACACGCTGGTGGAGATGATTGTCAAAACCGCAGAGCCGGGCGATCACATTCTGGTGATGAGCAACGGTGGTTTTGGTGGGATTCATCAGAAGCTGCTGGACGGCCTGACGAAGAAAGCCGAAGCGGTAGAAGAGTAACCCTCACTCTGACCCTCTCCCATCAAGGGAGAGGGATCTCACCACCCTGACTTCTGTAGCGAGATGAGGAGCGAAAGCGGTATTAGCCTTCGCTTTCTGCCAGTTCGCGCAGAAACTGGAAAATCAGGCGCGCCGATTTCGGCGGTTTATTCCCTTCTTTCTCTTTCTTCGCGTTGCGGATGAGCGTCCGCAGCTGCTGGCGGTCGGCGTCTGGCCACAGGTTCAGCACTTCAGTAATCGCGTCGTCTCCCTCATCAATCAGACGATCGCGCAGATGCTCCAGCTTGTGGAACAGCGCAACCTGCTGGTTGTGACGGTTTTTCAGCTTATCAAGTGCCTGGCGGATAGGATCAACGTCGCGGTTACGCAGCATTTTACCAATCAGCTGCAGCTGGCGGCGGCGGCCTTCTTTCTTGATCTTCTGCGCCAGTTCAATGGCGTCACGCAGGTCTTGATCCAGCGGGATCTTGTCCAGTGCGTTTTTCCCAAGATCAACCATCTCGGCACCGAGCCTTTTCAGCTCCTCGGCGTCGCGCTTAATTTCGCTTTTGCTGACCCAGATAATCTCGTCATCTTCGTCTTCGATGTCGTCACCGGGTACGTCGTCGAGCCAGTCTTCGGGCTGCTTAGTCATTTCAGGCTCCTTAAAAAAAGAGGCACATGTTACCAGTTAAGGGGCACACTGGAAAACGGTTCTCTGTTAGACTTCAAAGAATCTCTTCACTCATTATGGCATTGGCGATGAAAGTAATCACACAAGTTGCAGAGCAGCGTAACGCACTGGAGAAAGCCGTATCCACCGCACTGGAGCTGGCATCAGGTAAATCAGATGGTGCCGAGGTTGCGGTGTCGAAAACGACCGGCATTAGCGTCAGCACGCGTTATGGCGAAGTTGAAAACGTTGAATTTAACAGCGACGGTGCGCTTGGGATTACGGTTTATCACCAGAACCGCAAAGGCAGCGCCTCTTCCACCGATCTTAGCCCGGAGGCCATCGCCCGTACGGTGCAGGCTGCGCTGGATATCGCGCGCTACACCTCACCGGATCCATGCGCCGGCGTCGCTGAAAAATCCCTGCTGGCGTTCAACGCCCCGGATTTAGATCTCTTCCATCCGGCAGAAATCTCTCCGGACGAGGCCATTGAGCTTGCTGCCCGCGCAGAGCAGGCTTCGCTCAAGGCTGATAAGCGCATCACCAATACCGAAGGCGGCAGTTTTAACAGCCATTACGGCATCAAAGTGTTTGGCAACAGCCACGGCATGCTGCAGAGCTACTGCTCTACCCGCCACTCTCTCTCAAGCTGCGTCATTGCCGAGCATGATGGTGATATGGAGCGTGATTACGCCTATACCATTGGCCGCGCGATGGGCGACCTGCAGACCCCGGAATGGGTAGGGGAAGAGTGTGCACGACGCACCCTCGCTCGCCTGTCGCCGCGTAAGCTCTCAACCATGAAAGCGCCGGTGATTTTTGCCCCTGAAGTGGCAACCGGTCTCTTCGGGCACCTGGTCGGCGCGATTGCTGGCGGTGCGGTTTACCGTAAATCAACGTTCCTGCTCGACTCGCTCGGCAAGCAAATCCTGCCGGAGTGGCTGACGATTGAAGAGCATCCACACCTGCTGAAAGGGCTGGCTTCTACGCCGTTCGACAGCGAAGGGGTTGCCACCACGCGCCGCGATATCGTGAAGGATGGCATTCTGACCCAATGGCTGCTGACCAACTATTCCGCACGTAAACTGGGCCTGCAAAGCACCGGGCATGCGGGCGGTATCCACAACTGGCGTATTGCCGGTCGTGGCCTCGGATTTGAAAAGTTACTCAAAGAAATGGGCACCGGACTTGTGGTGACCGAGCTCATGGGGCAGGGTGTCAGTGGTGTCACCGGTGATTATTCACGCGGTGCCTCCGGCTTCTGGGTTGAGAATGGCGAGATCCAGTATCCGGTGAGTGAAATCACGATCGCCGGTAATCTTAAAGATATGTGGCGTAATATTGTCACTATCGCCGACGATATTGAAACCCGAAGCAATATTCAGTGTGGTTCTGTGCTGTTACCGGAGATGAAAATCGCCGGGCAATGATTCACTTATTGGCGCGACCTGCCGCGCCCTATAACCAAAAGGAAGTGAGCAATGCGTAAAAAACTCCTCGCGATGTTGGCGGTATCCACTCTGGCATTCAGTTCGGTTCAGGCGTTTGCCGCCGATCTGGAAACCGATATGGATACGCTCAGCGCGAATCTGAAAATTGTCCAGAAAAGCACTAATGCTGCTGAAATGAAGGACGCGTTGACCAAGATGCGTACCGCGGCGCTTGATGCCCAGCAGCAGACGCCACCGAAGCTTGAAAGCAAAGCGGCCGACAGCGCAGAGATGAAAGATTACCGCCACGGTCTGCAAACGCTGGTGGGCCAGATTGATGGCGCGCTGAAGCTGGTGGATGAAGGCAAAGTACAGGAGGCGCAGACCGCTTCTCAGGATTTTGTCGCGACCCGCAATACCTACCACCAGAAGTATCGCTAACAGGCGCCTGAGGCTTACGTCCTCATGCGCAGAGTGGGGGAGTTCGGAATTCCCCCTTCTTTTCTCGCCGGGGCGCAACGCCTCAGACACCTGCCAGCAGCATAGCCTTTCCCCATAAGTAAACCTTATCGGCATCACATTTTTACGAGAAGCTTTCCAGACTTTTTCTCTGCCGGGCCACCGCTTTTCACCTCCTGGGCTGTGATATTCATCACGTAAATCCAGTCATTTGAACGTAATCACGCGAATAATGTGGCACAGATCACTGCCGCCGATTTCCTTTCCACTTCGAAGTGGAAAACAACTCGCTACAAACTCTTTCCCCCCGACGTTAAGTTTTATCCCAGAGACATTAACGGGGTAAGACGAGTGATAAACGGAGTGGTAATGAACGACGTTGGGGACCAGGCAGTTCAGACTGAGAAACTTGCCGACACCATGCTGGCGCGCACCTATGCGCTGCTCAGCCGCCACAACATCATCCCCAATGAAGTACAGGAGCAGATGCTGACTTCTCATGTTCGCGCAATGGCGCACCGGTCAGTGACCGGCGAGCCGCTGCCGGAAGTGGAAGCCAGCCTGTTCGAAGAAATTTCAGAAGATTCAATGCGGCTTGCCCGAGAAGTGGTCGCAGAGTTCGGTAACCTTCCTGAGGAAGAAGCCTGGCTGCTGTCCGTTCACTTTGAAGTCGCGAAAGATAACCTTTAAGGAGCAAAACATGGAACAGATTACCGTAGTGATTGGCGATCGTCTTGGCAAAGGACAGAAAGTCGCCGCAGGCGTTGAGAAGGCCGGTGGACGTGCCGTTGTGGTTCCAGGTGTTGCCGCAGATATGAAACTGGGTGACGTCATGAAGGCGGAAAACGCGACCTTCGGTATCTCCTTCTGCGGCAGCGGCGGCGCAGGTGCAATCACCGCGCAGACCAAGTACGGCTACAAAGCTAAGTACGGCATGCGCTCTGTTGACGAAGGCGTTACTGCCATCAACGAAGGCTGCAACGTGCTGGGCTTCGGCTTTATGGACAAAGAAGAGCTGGGCGAGCGTCTGGTTCAGGCGTGGCAGAAGAAACACGGCGCATAACGATGAAAGAACAATTCACCACAACGGTCAGGGTGAAGGGCAAAGGCGAGGCAAAAGCGCGCGCTTTTGCCGATGCTCTCAACCAGGTACAAGCCGCGGTGATGAAAGCGTCACCGCATATTTTACTGCGTATTGAGCCACAGGATGTGCAGGTTGTTCAGGCGCGTGAAACGGTACGAAAAGAAGCCTTCCTATTCATCTTTTTGCGCCGGGAAAGACAGTCTTACAGCGTGGAGCTGGATGTCACTGTCAACGTGACCGCCATCAATCTGGATAAGGTTGATTTTGTCACGCAGAAATAAACTACACAGAAGGGCAGACTGATGTTCCTAATTATATTAATAAAATCGCTCATCATCGGCGGCCTGGTCGGCGTTGGTGTGGGCGCAGGTGCTGCACGCATGTTTCACGCGCCCACCACACAGGGGATGGGTGCTTTTCGTACGTTGGGGGAACTGAATTCCTGCGAAGGGGATCCGGCTTCTCACTTCTCCTTTGGGCTGGGCTTCTTCTTTAACGCCTGGGCTTCTTCCGTTGCAGCAGGTGCGTTCACTCAGGACGTTGACCACCGCATTATCCCGAACTGGGGTGCGGCAGCGCTGATGATCAAAAACCGTAACGTCGGCGAGACACTGCATGACCCGCGTAAAATGGCGATTGCCTGCGGCATCATCGGCATGATTGTTGTCGCCTTCCTGAACCTCACCGCGTCCTCCGTTCCGGCCGCGCTGCAGGTTACTGCGATTAAGGTGCTGGTACCCGCAGCAAACCTGCTGGTCAACACCGTGATGCCGGTTATTTTCTGGCTGGCGGCGATTGATGCCGGTAAGAAATCAGGTTTCTGGGCAACCGTCTTCGGCGGCGCCGCACAGCTGATTATGGGTAACGCCGTACCGGGCCTGGTGCTGGGTATCCTGATCGGTAAAGGCGTGGAAGAGAGTGGCTGGCACCGCGTCACTAAAGTGATGATGACGGCCATCGTTGCGCTGTTTGTCCTGAGCGCCTTCTTCCGTGGTTTCGACATGAAGATGATCGAATCCTTCCATATGACCGTGCCGAACTGGCTGGATCTGATCCATAACTCTCTCAGCGGTAAATAACAGGAGCCTGTAATGGAAGAGAAAAAAGGTTTTTGGTTTGCCGACTGGTCGTTCCCGATCTTCGTTGGCCTGCTCTCCTCCGGCGTGTTCGCCGGGACACACATGTACTATCTCTACGGTATTGGCGCGTTCAACGAAGTGGCCTTCGTGGCAATGCTGAAAGCGGGCATCGATACCGGGGCTTACGGTGCGGTGGCGGCGTTTGGTGCGAGCTTCCTGTTCGCCCGTATTATTGAAGGCTCTCTGGTGGGGATCCTTGATATCGGTGGTGCGATTCAGACCGGTGTTGGTCTGGGGGTTCCGGCACTGCTGCTGGGCGCGGGGATCATGTTCCCGGTGACCAACTTCATTGCTTCCCTGATTACCGGTCTGGTGATTGGTCTGGCGATTGGCTACATCATCATCCTGGCGCGTAAGTTCACCATCAACCAGAGCGACTCCACCTACGGGGCGGACGTTATGATGGGGGCAGGTAACGCCTCTGGCCGCTTCCTGGGGCCGTTGATTATTCTGAGCGCGATGACCGCCTCCATTCCTATCGGGATTGGCTCTCTGGTGGGTGCGCTGCTGTTTTACCTCTGGCAGAAACCGATCACCGGTGGTGCGATCCTCGGCGCCATGATTTTAGGCTCCATTTTCCCTATCGCAATCGGCTAACTTCCTCGGGCGCTCCGGCGCCCTGTCTCACAGGAGAAAGATATGTTTGATTTACTCCTGCGCCGCGCGCGCCTCGTCGACGATACCCTGACCGATATCGCCATTCAGGACGGCAAAATCGCAGCGCTGGGCGACATTTCCGCGCCCGCGAAAAGCATCGTTGAGCTGAACGGTAAGACCTACGTCAGCGCAGGCTGGATTGATTCCCACGTTCATTGCTATCCGAAATCACCGATCTACCATGATGAACCTGACAGCGTCGGCATCGCGACCGGCGTCACGACGGTGATTGATGCTGGCAGCACCGGTGCCGACGACGTTGATGATTTCTGGCAGCTGACCCGTAAAGCCAGCACCGACGTTTACGCACTGCTGAATATTTCTCGCGTTGGGCTGATTGCCCAGAACGAGCTGGCCAATATGGACAATATTGATGCCGACGCCGTGCGTGATGCGGTGAAACGCCGCCCGGACTTTATCGTCGGGCTTAAAGCACGCATGAGCAGCAGCGTGGTGGGAGAGAACGGCATTACCCCGCTCGACCGCGCTAAAGCGATGCAAAAAGAGAACGGCGATCTGCCGCTGATGGTTCACATTGGCAACAACCCGCCGAACCTCGATGAAATCGCCGAGCGCCTTAGCGCCGGAGACATCATCACCCACTGTTATAACGGTAAACCTAACCGCATTCTGACCCCGGCAGGTGAACTGCGCGCTTCGGTGACCCGCGCGCTGCAGCGCGGTGTACGTCTCGACGTTGGCCACGGTACTGCAAGCTTCAGTTTCGCGGTGGCGCAGCGCGCTATCGCCATGGGCATTCTGCCGCACACCATTAGCTCCGACATCTATTGCCGTAACCGTATCGACGGCCCGGTGAGATCGCTTGCGAGCGTGATGTCGAAATTCCTCTCTATCGGTATGACGTTAACGCAGGTGATCGACTGTGTGACCGCCAACGCCGCCGACGGCCTGCGTCTGGCACATAAAGGACGTCTGACGACGGGTCTTGATGCTGACCTGACCCTCTTCACCCTGAAGCATGAGCCGGTGGTGATGGTGGATGCCGAGAAAGAGAGCCTGCAGGTAGATAACATTCTGGTGCCGCTTGCCGCCGTACGTGCGGGCAAGGGCTATATGACCGAACAAGGGAGCGCGGAAAATGCCTTCAATTTTTGAGAAATACCATTTAAAGCAAGTCATTAACACCTCTGGCCGTATGACGGCACTGGGGGTTTCCACCCCGCGTCCGGAAGTGGTCGAGGCGGTGATGAGTGGCATGAACCACTATTTCGAGATGAAAGATCTGGTCAATAAAACCGGGGAATACATCGCCGGGCTGCTGGAAGTGGAAGGTGCAACCGTGGTGTCCTGCGCTTCGGCCGGGATTGCCCAGTCTATCGCCGCGGTGCTGGTAAAAGACAGCGACTGGTTGCTGGAAAACCTGCACGTTACCCCGGTTGAGAACAACGAAATCGTGATGCCGAAGGGCCATAACGTCAACTTCGGTGCCCCGGTTGGCACCATGGTGGCGCTGGGCGGCGGCAAGCTGGTGGAAGCCGGTTACGCCAACGAATGCTCTGCCGATCAGCTGGCCGCGGCCATTACCCCGCGCACGGCCGCTATCCTTTACATCAAATCTCACCACTGCGTGCAGAAGAGCATGCTGAGCGTGGAGCAGGCGGTGGTGGTAGCGCGTAAGCACAACCTGCCGCTTATCGTCGATGCTGCCGCAGAAGAAGATCTGCAGTGCTACTACCGTGCCGGTGCTGATCTGGTGATTTACAGCGGCGCGAAAGCGATTGAAGGGCCAACCAGCGGCCTGGTGGTTGGTAAAACGCAATACGTTGAGTGGGTTAAGCGTCAGACTGCCGGGATTGGCCGTGCGATGAAGGTCGGTAAAGAGGGGATCCTCGGCCTGACCTGCGCTATCGAACATTACCTGACCGCGCGTAAAGAGAGCGGTGATGAAATGGTCGCGAAGATGACCCCGTTCATTAACCAGCTTAATGCCCTGAACGGCGTCGCTGCCCGGGTGGTGTGGGACAGTGCGGGCCGTGATATCGCACGTACCGAAATCAAATTTGATGAAGCCGTTACCGGTATTGCCACCGGTGAGCTGGTCAGCGCGCTGAAGCAGGGCCAGTACGCCATTTACTTCCGTGGTTACAAAGCCAATGAAGGGATTATTGAGGCGGATGTCCGCAGCGTGAACGGCGAACAGCTGGATATCGTCGCCCGTCGTATTGCTGAAGTACTGAACAAGGAGCAACAAGCATGAAACTGACCCCGAATTTTTACCGCGACCGCGTCTGCCTTAACGTCCTGGCGGGAAGCAAAGCGAATGCCAGCGCTATCAACGAGGCGGCGGAAGGTCACGTACTGGTGGGTGTGCTCTCCAAAAATTATCCGGACGTGGCGAGCGCCGTGGCGGACATGCGTGAATACGCGAAGCTTATCGATAACGCGCTCTCCGTAGGACTTGGAGCGGGCGATCCAAACCAGTCAGCGATGGTCAGCGAGATTTCTCGCCAGGTGCAGCCGCAGCACGTGAACCAGGTGTTCACCGGCGTGGCGACCAGTCGCGCGCTGCTGGGGCAAAACGACAGCGTGGTCAATGGTCTGGTTTCACCAACCGGTACACCGGGAATGGTGAAAATCTCTACCGGACCGCTGAGCAGCACCGCGCCTGACGGTATCGTACCGGTGGAAACCGCGATTGCGTTACTGAAAGACATGGGCGGCAGCTCCATCAAGTACTTCCCGATGGGTGGCCTGAAGTGCCGTGACGAATACAAAGCGGTGGCAGAAGCCTGCGCCCGTCACGATTTCTGGCTGGAGCCGACCGGTGGCATCGATCTGGAGAACTTCGAAGAGATCCTGCAGATAGCCCTGGATGCCGGTGTCAGCAAAGTTATCCCGCACATTTACAGCTCAATCATCGACAAAGCCAGCGGTGATACCCGCCCTGAAGACGTTCGTACTCTGTTGGAAATGACGAAGAAGTTAGTGAAGTAGTTCGATAGCCCCTCACCTCAACTCTCGCCCCAAAGGGGTGAGGGCTGGGTGAGGGGATCCCTCAATATCTTCAAGGAGTTAATATGCTTACCGCACGTCATCTGCTTGTTGCTTCATGTTCCCTGCTGGCGGCTACCGCCACCGCCCAAACCCAGTTCGCCTGGGTCGGTACCTATAACCCGAACGGCGAGGGGCTGTACCGCTTCTCGGTTGACCCGCAAAGCGGCGCGCTCGGGAATAAAACCCTGGTCAGTGCATTGCCCAATGCCGCACAGCTGACCGTCTCCCACGACGGCAATACGCTTTACGTTGCCAGTGAAGTGGAGAAGGGCGTGGTGCAGGCGTGGCGTATCGGCGAGAAAGGTGAGCTGAGTGAGCTCAACGAGGTGGCCTCCGGTGGCGCAGGGCCGGTGTATCTTTCCCTGACGCCGGACGGTAAGCATTTGCTGGTGGCAAACTACGTCAGCGGCTCGATTGCGGTGCTGCCGGTGAAGGCCGACGGCAGCCTCAGCGAGGCGAGCGACAGCCATCAGGATGAAGGCCCTGCGGGAGCGGCAAAACCGGAAGCGGCGGTGGAAGGCAGTTTTGCCGTGAGCGATCATAATGGTCCACACGCCCATATGATAGCCGCCGATCCCAGCGGCAAATTTGTTTACTCCACCGATCTCGGTCTCGACAGAATTTATCAGTACCGCTTTGATGCGGCGAGCGGCAAGCTGACGCCGAACGATCCGCCATTTATTGCCGCGTCGTCAAAAGGGGCGGGGCCTCGCCACTTCGTCTTTACGCCGAAGGGTGACGGACTGTGGCTGATTAACGAAGAGTCTTCTACGCTGACGTACTATCATCGTGATCCGCAAAACGGCACCCTGCGTGAAGGTAAGACCCTCTCTTCATTGCCTGCTGCGTTTAAGGGGACCAACTTTGCCGCCGGACTGGTGCTGAGCCAGGATGGTAAACAGCTGTATGTCGCCAACCGTTTGCATAACAGCATTGCGCACTTTACTGTAACGGCAGAGGGGACGTTGATGCACCAGCAGGATGTCTGGACCCGTGGCGACTACCCGCGTTCGTTGACCCTGGACGCACAGGGGCGCTGGCTGTATGTCATGAACCAGCGTAGCGATAACATCACGCGTTTTAACGTGTCGGCGAAAGATGGCAAATTAACCTTTGCAGAGGACTACACGGCGGTGGGCAGCCCATCGCAAATGGTCATATCATCAAAATAGAATACAGCAGGACGGGCGCGGAAAGCGCCCGTGAACCCAAGAGGAAACTGGCGTGCGATTTCCCAACCAACGTTTAGCGCAACTGTTTGATTTGCTGCAAAACGAAACGCTACCGCAGGATGAGCTGGCGCAGCGCCTGTCGGTTTCCACCCGTACCGTGCGAGCGGACATTACCGCCCTTAACGCGCTGTTGCTGCACTACGGCGCGCAGTTTGTTCTTGCTCGCGGCAGCGGTTATCAGCTCAGGGTTGATGACCCAACACGTTATCAGACGCTGGCGGCGACGCCGGCAAAAGCATTACGCATTCCACGTACCGCCGTTGAGCGGGTGAATTACCTGTCGGTGCGCTTTCTGACCTCGGCCTTTTCCCTGAAGCTGGAAGACCTGGCGGACGAGTGGTTCGTCAGCCGTGCCACACTGCAGGGTGATATGGTCGATGTTCGCGAACGTTTCCAGCGCTACCAGCTGACGCTGGAGACCCGGCCGCGCCATGGCATGAAGCTTTTTGGCAGCGAAGTCTCGACCCGCGCCTGCCTGACGGATCTGCTGTGGGCGCTGGCCCAGGAAGACGAAACTAACCCGCTTATCACCGAAGAAGCACTGAACGCTGGCGTTCCCGAGCGTCTCGCCAGCGTATTGCCTGAAGCGCTGGCTCGTCATCATGTGCGGCTCACCGCGGAAGGTGAGCGTTTTGTACGTATCTACTGCGCTGTGGCGGTACGTCGCATCAGCGAAGGGTATCCGTTGTCGGAATTCAATGCGGAAGATGTTGCCCAGAACGTGCGCGACGCCGCGCGTGATATTGCCGCATCGCTGCAGCAGCTGGCAGGAAAACCGATCTCCCCGGCGGAAGAAGAGTGGCTGTGCATTCATATCACCGCCCGCCAGGTACAGGAAGTGGACCCGGGCACCATCAGCGCCGACGATGACGAAGCGCTGGTGAACTACATTCTGCGTTACATCAATACGCAATATAACTACAACCTGCTGGACGATGCGCAGCTGCATGCCGACCTGCTCACCCACATCAAAACCATGATCACCCGGGTGCGCTATCAGATAATGATCCCTAACCCGCTGCTCGATAACATTAAACAGCACTATCCGATGGCGTGGGACATGACCCTGGCCGCGGTATCCAGTTGGGGGAAATACACTCCCTACGTCATCAGCGAAAACGAAATTGGTTTTCTGGTACTGCATATCGGCGTGGGCCTCGAGCGCCACTACAACATTGGCTACCAGCGCCAGCCGCACGTGCTGCTGGTATGCGATGCCGGTAACGCCATGGTGCGGATGATAGAGGCGGTGCTGCTGCGTAAATATCCGCAGATTGTAATAAGTGAAACCCTGTCGCTACGTGACTATGAGCTACGCGATACCATCAGCGAAGACTTTGTTATCTCGACGGTTCGCATCAGTGAAAAAGAGAAACCGGTTGTGACTATCGCCCCCTTCCCGACGGACTATCAGCTGGAGCAGATAGGCAAGCTGGTGCTGGTGGACAGAACGCGCCCGTGGATGCTGGAAAAGTTCTTCGATGCTGCCCATTTCCGGGTAGTGAATGAGCCGATGGATCAGCAAACGCTGTTTCGTACACTGTGCGATGAGCTGCACGAGGAAGGGTTCGTCGATGCGGAGTTCCATGCTTCGGTGGTGGAGCGCGAAGCTATTGTCAGCACCATGCTGGGAGAAGGGATCGCGCTGCCGCACGCCCTGGGGCTGCTGGCGAAAAAAACGGTGGTTTATACCGTACTGGCCCCGCAGGGGATCCAGTGGGGCGATGAAACCGCACACGCTATTTTCCTGCTCGCCATCAGTAAAAGCGAGTACGAAGAGGCGATGGCCATCTACGATATTTTTGTCACCTTCCTGCGCGAGCGAGCCATGACGCGGCTGGCTTCCTGTCAGACGTTCAGCGAGTTTAAAACCGTGGCGATGGAGTGCGTTAGCCGGTTTTGAGACGCCGCTAGCACAAACACATTTCTGCTGATGGAAGGGGTGCCTGAGAGCCTCAGCCCTTGATACACTCGGTGATGGCAAAGGGGCGTGAACCCCTTAGCCTGGGTTGTAACCTTAACCATCGGAATGGCATGCCAATCGCGCGGCAACCTCCAGAGAGCCACTGCGAAAACGTATTTCACAGAGGGACTTCCGGTTTATCAGAGAGAGTGCGATCAAGGTTGCTGCTATGATCAACACAATTCTGGTAGTGGGTTGACGTCGTTTCATGGTTACACCTCCTTGCTTAAGGCGCTAACCCTCACGTCGGATCAGGACGTGAGGGGCAGCCCTTTCTCGATTTAGAATCTGAAAGAGGCTATCCACGTCCCGTCCCATGCAAGAGACAGTCCGTCTCAAGCACCCGCAACGACTCTATCCCATTGAATGAAGATGAACTGCTGGCGAATTTCGCTGCTGCGTAGCGTTATCAGGAGAATGTGTGCAACAGGAAATATTGCAGGGAAAAATGGAGTGCGGCCTGTAAAAGCCGCACTGAAGGAGGTTAACGCAGGTGATGTACCACCTGGTTGCTGCTGCCGCGCCAGATGAGCGCCGGGTCTTTCAAATCCTGCACAAACTTGCCGTCAACCAGCACGTTGATAAGGTTCACCACCGCCATCTGCGCGTCGTTCAGTTCATCGAGCTTATAGCCGGTCCATACCCAGATATCCTTGCCCGGGCACTCTTCGCGGACTCGCCGCACCAGCGCCAGAATATCCGGGACGTTCTGCGGGTGTAACGGATCGCCACCGGAGAGCGAAATCCCCTGACGCAGGATCCGCGTATCGTTAAGATCGGCAATGATGCGATCGGCCATTTCCGGCGTAAAGGGCTCGCCGGAATTAAGCCGCCAGGTGCTTTTGTTGTAGCACCCTGGGCACTCGTGGACGCACCCCGAGACAAACAGGGTGCATCGCGTACCGGGGCCGTTGACGATGTCGACGGGGTAGTACTGGTGAAAGCGCATTAGCCGATCTGCCCGTTCCCTAAATGTTTCACCCGACGTTTCACTTCTTCCTGTTTACCGGCGTTGAACGGACGTGCATCCGGGCTGCCGAGGTAGCCGCACACGCGGCGGGTGACCGACACGCGAGAGGCATCGTGGTTGCCGCATTTCGGGCAGGTAAAGCCTTTGCTGGTGCACTCAAACTCGCCGGTGTAGCCACATTCATAGCACTCGTCGATAGGCGTGTTGGTGCCGTAGTACGGCACGTGCTGGTAGCTGTAGTCCCAGACGTCTTCCAGCGCTTTCAGGTTGTGCTGGATGTTCGGGTACTCGCCGTAGCAGATGAAACCGCCGCTGGCGAGAGGCGGGTACGGTGCCTCAAAGTCGATTTTGTCGTACGGGTTGACCTTTTTCTCCACGTCGAGGTGGAAGCTGTTGGTGTAGTAACCTTTATCGGTTACACCGTCGACGACGCCGAACTCTGCGGTATCCAGGCGGCAGAAGCGATCGCACAGGTTTTCGCTTGGGGTGCTGTAGAGGCTAAAGCCGTAGCCGGTTTCCTCTTTCCACTGATCCACCGCATCACGCAGACGTTGCACGATAGCGACGCCTTTCTCACGCAACGCTGCGCTGTCGTAGACGTGCTGGTGAGTAAACAGGGCGTTGATAGTTTCGTGGATCCCAATGTAGCCGAGCGAAATGGACGCGCGACCATTTTTGAAGATCTCAGACACGTCGTCGTCGGCTTTCAGGCGCACGCCGCAGGCACCTTCCATATAGAGAATGGGTGCAACGCGGGCTTTCACCCCTTCGAGGCGGGCGATACGCGTCATCAGCGCTTTGCGCGCCAGCAGCAAGCGGTCGTCGAGCAGCTTCCAGAAGGTGTCTTCGTCGCCCCGGGCCTCAAGCGCGATGCGCGGCAGGTTGAGGCTGATAACGCCGAGGTTGTTACGACCGTCGTGAATTTGCTCGCCGTTCTCGTCTTCATAAACGCCGAGGAAGCTGCGGCAGCCCATCGGGGTTTTGAAGGAACCGGTCACTTTCACTACCTGGTCGTAGTTGAGAATATCCGGATACATACGCTTGCTCGCGCACTCCAGCGCCAGCTGCTTGATGTCATAGTTCGGATCGCCCGCACGGTGGTTCAGTCCATCGCGAATGGCGAAGACCAGCTTCGGAAACACCGCGGTTTTACGGTTTTTGCCAAGACCTGCAATACGGTTACGCAGAATTGATTGCTGGATCAGGCGTGACTCCCAGCTGGTTCCGAGACCAAAACCGAAGGTCACGAACGGCGTCTGGCCGTTGGCGGTATGCAGCGTGTTGACTTCATACTCCAGCGACTGGAAGGCGTCGTAGCACTCTTTCTCGGTGCGGGAATGTGCGTAGCCGTCGGCATCCGGGATCTGCCACTCTTCGGCAGTTTTACGATGCTTGTTGAAGCTTGCGGTGACAAACGGCGCCAGCACTTCATCAATGCGGTTAATGGTGGTGCCGCCATAAATGTGGCTCGCCACCTGGGCGATAATCTGCGCCGTGACCGCCGTGGCGGTAGAGATAGATTTTGGTGGCTCAATCTCTGCGTTGCCCATCTTAAAGCCCTGGGTCAGCATCCCTTTCAGGTCGATGAGCATACAGTTGAACATCGGGAAGAACGGCGAGTAGTCGAGATCGTGGTAATGGATATCGCCACGCTCGTGCGCCTGCACTACATCGCGCGGCAGCAGGTGCTGACGGGCATAGTGTTTGGCGACGATCCCCGCCAGCAGATCGCGCTGGGTCGGGATGACCTTGCTGTCTTTGTTCGCGTTTTCGTTAAGCAACGCCGAGTTGGTCTGTTCAACCAGGCCGCGGATCTCCTGATTCAGACGACCGCGTTTTTCACGCTGAACGTCACGATCGTGACGGTATTCGATATAAGAACGTGCCAGCTGCTTGTACGGGCCCGACATCAGCTGGTTTTCGACCGCGGTCTGGATCTCGCTGATATCAACCTGGGCACGGCCCTGCATTTGCTGGCTAACGACGCCTGCGACGGTGGCGCAATAGTCTGCGTCATCGACATCCGCTGCTTTTGCCGCACGCAGAATAGCTTCCTGAATGCGTTCTGATTTGAAAGGCACTTTACAGCCATCTCGTTTCATCACATGCGGTGTCATGATCACTCCATATTATAAGAACAGGTTATCCACAGAAGGGGGTACTGACGACAGGCGTTATTCATTCGGCTAACCAACAACTTCCTGTCATCCCGGCCCTTTTTATCCACATCCCATCACCGCCATCGTTCGATGAGAGTCGTTGACATAATAGACGATAAATACAATATGTAGGGCCGGGGTGCATTCTAAGTTCTATATATAGTGATTTGCATCAAACATGTTTGCGTTTTTTTTGATTCAGAACAAAGTAAAAATCGGATTGCACAGAGGACGGGCGCTGAGGGTAAATGTAAATTATGCGCTGAATTTTCTGAGTAAAAATTCAACAAAAACACGGACTCGCGGTGCCAGGCGGTGATCGACATAGCGGACGGAAAGGGGAAGCGCGGCGGGCCAGGCGTTTTTCAGCACCGGAACCAGCGTTCCGTTGGCAATATGCGGGGTAAGGTACCAGTCGGCGAGGGTGATGATACCCATACCGTTGATCGCCGCATCGACCAGCACATCGGGGTGGCTGGCGATAAGCCAGGCCTGCTGTTCATCCGGCTGCCAGCGGTCGTCGAGCCAGCGCTGCAGCTTACCGTTACCGGTATTGCGATGCACCAGGCAGCGATGATGGCGAAGATCTTCCGGCGTCTGTGGAACACCTTTCTCCGCCAGATAGGCCGGTGAGGCCACCATTTGCTGCTGCATGGCCTGCAGGGGGCGGCTGACGATGCGGTCGTCGTGCCCCAGGTTTTGTCCGATGGCGACATCGATACGTTCACCGATCAGATTCACCCGACGCGGATCCATCGCCAGATCGAAGCGCACCAACGGGTACTGCTGCTGAAACTCATGCAGTACCGGCACCAGCCGGTAGCGGCCGAAGCCGGGAATGACGCTGACGCGTACCAGCCCCTCTGGCTCGCTGTGCGGTGAGGCGAGCGCCTGGCCCAGCGCTGACCACAGCGGAGCGACCTGATCGCGCAGGGCCGTGCCTTCTTCCGTCAGCACCACGTAGTGCGTATTGCGGGTGAAGAGAATTCGCCCGAGGCGCTGTTCCAGCAGGCGGATGCTCTTGCTTATAGCCGCAGGCGTGATGCCCAGTTGACGGGCGGCAGCGGTAAAACTTTGCTGCTCGGCGGCGGCAAGAAACGCGGGTAAAAGACGGTGCACATCCCCCGGAAGCGACATGGTATTAACCTTTGGTTAAAACAGATGTGCCTGACTATAGACTACAGGTTGCCCTCCAGCCATGAAAAGATAGCCAGCCTGAATCGAACGGAGAATACATCATGAAAAAAGCGCTTATCCTGTCTGGTCATCGCTATCCCGAACGCTCACGAGTTAACGCCGCCGGGCTTGAGGCCCTTCGCGTACTGCCGAATGTCACTGTCCATGAGTTAACGAAGGCTTACCCTGATTTTGCTATCGACGTGCAGCGTGAACAGCGGCTGCTGGTGGAACACGACGTGGTGGTGATGCTGTTCCCGTTCTGGTGGTACTCTTCGCCATCGATCCTCAAAGAGTGGCAGGATCAGGTGCTGGAGTACGGCTTTGCCTACGGCTCAACGGGCACCGCACTGCACGGTAAGCCCTTTATGCTGATGGCCTCCACCGGTGGTTCGCCGGAGGCCTACTCGCCTGAAGGTTACAACCGCTACCCGGTGGAAGATCTTCTGCTGCCGTTCCATGCCATGGC
This sequence comes from Yokenella regensburgei, assembly GCF_003634235.1. Lineage (NCBI taxonomy): Bacteria > Pseudomonadati > Pseudomonadota > Gammaproteobacteria > Enterobacterales > Enterobacteriaceae > Yokenella > Yokenella regensburgei. Next base: position 238,285 of record NZ_RBIZ01000005.1, read on the forward strand.
TAACCTGACCGGGATGATCTGGCAGGAGCCTGCATTACTCATGGGAGCGAACGAGATTAGCGATGAGGCACTCGACCGCGGTGTTAACGGCTGGCTGACACGCCTGCATGCGCTGCTGGCCGTCTGAATCAGGCTATCAGCGTATCGTTGAGCAGATCGACCAGCATGAGCAGGGCGTAGCGTGCCAGCTGCGGGTTAGCGGGCAGCGGTAACACCCCGGCGGCCATATTGCTCAGCGGATGCTGTGACGGCGTCAGGGCAAAGATGGTCGCTCCCTGCATACGAGCCTGCAGCGTGGCGCTTTGCAGAACGCTATCGGCGTGGCCGGTTGCCAGCACCAACAGCAGATGCTCATCGCTGAAGGTGCTGGCCGTCATCCGCATTAACGTTGTGTCCTGGCATAAATTCATCACGATCCCGGGTGAAAGCAGCTGGTGTTGCAGCAGTGAGGCAAGGGCCACGTCCTGGGGACCGAGAGCAAAACAGTGCACCGCCCGGGCGTTGAGCAGGTGGGCTTTGAGCTTCTCAATGCTGTTTTCCTGGATCTGCTGCAGCTGGGTCGCCAGCGCATCGCCCACCTGGTTATACGTTTCTCGCCATTGATCCGGCAGCGCAGCAGTATCGGTATTGAGCCAGGTGGTCCGACGTTCGCTGGCCTGTGCCAGCTGTTTACGCAGATCGCGGATGTCTTCACAGCCGACGGAGCGGGCAAAGCGGGTGATAGTGGCCGGGCTGACGCCTGCGCGAGCCGCCAGTTCATCGATAGAGGCGCTGGCAGTGAAGCTCAGATTTTCGAGAATAAACGCCGCGACGCGTGACTCCTGAACACTAAAGTGCGCCGCCCCTTTCTGTAACACGCCTACGATATCCATCTCAGTTCCTTATCAACGACCGCCGCTTTGAAATTAATTTTCAATGGCTGATGTCTTTTTATACCACTGGCGACGCGGTCTGCCTACATTTCAGCGCGTTAAGCGGATGGTGTTGGGCTGAAATTGCGCAAAAATTAAGCCTCGATCACATCAATGAAAATAAATTTCATATAGTTTTCTCGATTACATAATCTTAACAATGTCGTCAGGGGGAGTTATGCATCGTATCGTGTTGTGCTGTGCCGCAGGGATGTCTACCAGCATGCTGGTGAATAAAATGAAGGCGGAAGCCCAGACGCGGGCGTTAGCGCTGGAGATCTACGCGGTGCCGGTTGCCGAGTTTGAACGCGAGCTGCCGCAGGCGGACGTTATTCTGCTGGGCCCACAGGTGAAATATGAAGCGCCACGCCTGGCCGCCATCGCAGAGCCGCAGGGCAAAGCCGTCGCGGTTATTGAAATGACCGACTACGGGATGATGCGCGGTGCGGCGGTGCTCGACAAAGCCCTGGCCCTGATTCGACGCTGATTTTCTCTTAATTTACGTAATCCATAACGTGCGAGATTTCTCTCGCGCGCAGGTCTTCTGCACGCTTTAAAAGAGGTCACCATGAAAGCATTAAAAATCGCCGTGATCGGCGGCGGTAGCAGCTACACGCCGGAGCTGGTCGAAGGGATTATCAATCGTTACCCGCAGCTTGCGGTGTCGGAGCTGGCGCTGGTGGATGTGGAATCGGGCCGTGAAAAAGTCGAGATTATTGCCGCGCTGACCCGCAGAATGCTGAAGCACAACGGGCTGGAGCAGGTCGCAGTCAGCGTTCACTTCACGCTTGATGAGGCCATTCGTGGGTCGAGCTTTGTACTGACGCAGCTGCGGGTTGGACAGCTGGCGGCAAGAGCCGCGGATGAGCGTCTCGGTCTGAAATACCATCTGCTGGGGCAGGAGACCACCGGCGTTGGCGGGTTTGCCAAGGCGCTGCGTACCATTCCGGTCATCCTTGAGGTGGCACGCAAGGTTGAGGCGCTGGCGCCCGAGGCTTTCATCCTCAACTTCACCAATCCGGCGGGCATTGTTACCGAGGCGGTAAGCCGTTACAGCAAAGCGAAAATCATCGGCCTGTGTAACGTCCCTATCAACATGCAGCACATGATAAGCGGCATGCTCAAGGCTAAAGATGACGAGGTGCGGCTACGTTTTGCCGGGCTGAACCATATGGTGTGGGTGCACAACGTGATGCAGGGTCGTGAAGACGTCACCGCGAAGGTGATTGACATGCTGTGCGACGGTACGGCGCTGTCGATGAACAATATTAAAGAGCTGCCGTGGCCTCCGGCGTTTCTCCGCGCCCTCAACGCTATTCCTTGCCCGTACCACCGCTATTTCTGGCTGACTCCCGCCATGCTTGCCGAAGAGATTGAAGCGGCAAAAACCAAGGGGACTCGCGCCGAACAGGTGATGAAGGTTGAACAGGAGCTCTTTGCGCTATACGCCAGTCCATCGCTGGAAGAGAAGCCGGAACAGCTCAGCTTCCGTGGCGGTGCGTACTACTCAGAAGTGGCGGTTGAGCTTATCAACGCCATCCACAACAACCTTGGCAAAGAGATGGTGGTGAACACGCGCAACAACGGGGCGATCCACGGCCTGGACGACGATGCTGTGGTGGAAACCAACAGCATTATTGATGCCCAGGGGGCGCGTCCATTGGCGTTTGGCCCGTTGCCGCCCGCCATGAACGGGCTTACCCAGCAGGTCAAAGCCTTTGAACAACTGACCATAGAAGCGGCCGTACACGGCTGCCGTAAAAGCGCGCTGCTGGCGCTGGTCACCAACCCGCTCGTCGGCAACGTCACCGACGCCCAGGCGCTTTTGGATGAAGTGCTGACCCTTAACCGTCAATGGTTGACGCAATTTAACTGATCGCAATCGCTTCTGGGGATCACACCATGTCGAATTCTTCGTGGATTGAACGTTACGTCATGCCGGCGGCGCTGAAAATTGCCGGGCAAAAACATGTGCTGTCGGTGCGAGACGGCATCATCCTCAACATGCCGTTTATGCTTATCGGTTCGTTTTTCCTGATTTTTGCCTATTTGCCGATCCCCGGATATCCGGAGATGATGACCCACCTCTTCGGCGACGTCTGGCGCGAGAAGATGCTTTACCCGGTGAAAGCGACGTACGACATCATGGCGCTTATCTCAAGCTTCGGTATCGCCTACCGTCTGGCGGAGAAGTACCGCACGCTGGATCCGCTCAGCGCCGGGGCGATGTCTCTGGTGGCGTTCGTCATGACCATTCCGCAACATACGCTGTTTGCGCCGGTTAACGGTGCCGCAGCGCAGGTGGTTAAAGGTGTTATCCCGGTCAATCTGGTGGGCAGCCAGGGGCTGTTTGTCGCCATAGTGATTGCCCTGCTGTCGACGGAAATCTACCGCTTTGTCGCCGGACGTAACCTGGTTATCCGCATGCCGGAAGGGGTGCCACCGGCGGTGGCCAAATCCTTCCTCGCGCTGGTGCCGGGCTTCTGCGTGCTGGCCGTGGTGCTGGCGCTGCGGTTGCTGGTAGAAGCGTCACCGTTCGGTGACATTAACAGCATGATTGCCACTATTATCGGCATTCCGATGCATCATGTTGGCGGCACGCTGCCGGGGATGATTATCTCGGTCATTCTGATCGGGATTTTATGGACGCTTGGCCTGCACGGCGATGCCATTGTGCTGGTATTCATCCAGCCGGTATGGTTGTCGAATATGTCGGAGAACCTGACGGCGTTCCAGAACGGACAACCTATTCCGCATATCATTACTCAGCAGTTTTACGATCTGTGGATCGCGCCCGGCGGCACCGGCGCACTGCTGGGGTTGGTCATCTTCATGCTGGTGCGTAGCCGTAGTCAGCAAATGAAACAGCTCGGAAAAATCGCCGCGCCGGGCGCGCTGTTTAACATCAGCGAACCGATGGTATTTGGGATCCCGCTGGTGATGAACCCGTACTTTTTCCTGCCGTTTATTCTGACGCCGGTGCTGCTGGTGATTGTCTCGTATACCGCGATGGCGACCGGGCTGGTCGCGCCGCCGGCGGGGATTGCGCTGCCGTTTACCACCCCGATATTCATTAGCGGGTATCTGGCAACCGGTGGGCATATTTCTGGCACGGTGCTGCAGGTGGTAAACCTCGGGATTTCTCTGGTGGTCTACTATCCGTTCTTTCGCGTCTGGGATCGCCTGAAGCTCAAAGAGGAGCAGGCCTCGCTCAACAAAGAGAAAGTGGCAGCCGCTGCCCCGGCAGGTATTACCCCGCCGGGAGAGAATGCCTGAGCACGGCTACTTCTGTAGCCACCATACGGCTTCAAACGGGCGCAGGGTCATGGCGCCCGGTTTGTCTGCCACTTCGGCGTAGTTGCTGATGAGCACCTGCCATTCGCCTGATACAGAAGGCGGTGTCCACGGCTGCACGCTATTGCTGAGGTTAGCGACCACCAGCAGCGTTTGTCCCTGCCATTCGCGGCGATAGCACCACAGCGCCGGGTGCTCCGGGAGCATATCCTGGTAGCTGCCGAAGGTCAGCACCGGCTCCTGCTTGCGCAGCGCGATAAGACGCTGATACGTATGGAAGACAGACTCCGGGTCGCGCAGCGCGCGTTGTGCGTTTATCTCACGATAGTTATCACACAAGCCAATCCACGGCTCGCCGGTGGTGAAACCGCCGTTGGCATCGGCGCTCCACTGCATCGGCGTGCGTCCGTTATCGCGGGATTTACTGGCGAGGATCGCCAGCAGTTCGTCGGCATCACGCCCCTCGGCGCTCAGGGTGGCAAACATGTTGTGGCTTTCAAGGTCGCGATAGTCGGTTATCTGGCGAAAATGCGGGTTGGTCATCCCCAGCTCTTCCCCCTGATAGATGTAGGGCGTGCCCTGCATCCCGTGCAGCACCATCGCCAGCATTTTGGCGGCCGGTACGCGTAGCGCGCCTTCATCACCAAAGCGTGAGACGATGCGCGGCTGATCGTGGTTACACCAGAACAGTGCGTTCCAGGCAACGTTGTGCATACCCTGCTGCCAGTGGCTGAACAGGGCTTTGAGCGCCACAAAGTCGGGCCGTGCCTGGGTCCATTTTTCACCGCCCGGATAATCCACCTTCAGATGATGGAAGTTAAAGGTCATCGACAGTTCGCCACCATCGAGAGCCGCGTAGCGCTGGCAGTGCTCAAGGGTGGTTGAGGACATTTCACCGACGGTCATCAGGTAGCCTGGCGTAAACACGTCGCGGCTCATCTCCTGCAGGAATTCGTGAACGCGCGGGCCGTCGGTGTAAAAGCGGCGGCCATCACCTTCATCGTCGTTCGGGAAATCGAGGTCTTTAGAGATGAGGTTCACGACATCAAGTCGTAAACCATCGACCCCACGATCGGCCCAGAACTCGCACACTTTTTTAAGTTCGGCACGTACCTCCGGGTTCTCCCAGTTGAGGTCCGCCTGCTCGGGGGCAAACAGATGCAGGTAGTACTGGCCGCTTTCGGCATGCCATTCCCAGGCGTTACCGCCAAATTTTGAACGCCAGTTGTTGGGCTCATCGCGCCAGATATAAAACTCGCGGTACGGACTCTGTGGATCCAGGGCTTCGCGAAACCACGGGTGCTGGGTGGAGGTATGATTGAACACCATATCGAGTACGATGCGGATATTCCGCACTTTCGCCTGCGCGACCAGCTCATCGAAATCGTCCAGCGTGCCGTAGGCCGGGTCAATGGCGGTGTAATCCGCCACGTCATAGCCGTTATCTACCTGCGGCGAAACATAAAACGGCGTCAGCCAGATGGCGTCTACGCCAAGCGTTTGCAGGTAATCAAGACGCGCCGTGACGCCACGTAAATCGCCGGTGCCGCTGCCGGTAGTGTCCTGAAAGCTCTTAGGGTAAATCTGGTAGATAACACCGTTTTGCCACCAGTGGGGAAGGGTATTCATTATGCATTCCTGGTAATACAAAGGGGGCGCAACGGCGCCCCAAACAAAGAGTTAAACGATTTGCAGCGTGCCCTGGCGGAATTTGCGCTGATAGACCATCGACGTCAGCACAATCGGTACCACTACCGCGATAACCATCGCGATGGCGTACACCTGCCAGAACTTAGGCTGAATAGAGAGAATGCCCGGCAGACCACCCACGCCAATGCCGTTGGCCATCACGCCGTTCAGGCCACAGAGCAGGCCCGCGAGGCCGGAGCCGACCATCGCGCAGAGCATCGGGAAGCGGTACTTGAGGTTGATACCGTACATCGCCGGCTCGGTGACGCCGAGGTAGGCGGAAATGGCCGCCGGAACCGAGATTTCGCGCTCGTTATGTTTGCGGCTGGAGATAATAATCCCGACCACCGCCGACGCCTGGGCGATGTTAGAGAGCGCAATCAAAGGCCACACCGGCGTTCCGCCCATGCTCTGAATCATCTGCATATCGATAGCAAGGGTGGTCTGATGCACGCCGGTGATCACCAGCGGGGCATACAGGAAGCCAAACAGCGCCGCGCCAATTGGGGCAAAGCTGCCGGTCAGCAGATGACGCACGGCGAAGGCCACACCGTCGCCAATCATGCGGCCGAACGGGCCAATCAGCGCGTGAGCGAGGAAAACCGCGAGGATCAGTGAGCACACTGGCACAACCACCAGATACAGGTAGTCAGGCACCACGCGCTTCATCCAGGTTTCGATATAGCCCAGCGCCAGGCCCGCCAGCAGTGCCGGGATCACCTGCGCCTGATAGCCCACTTTCGCAATGCTGAACAGACCGAAGTTCCACACTTCTGGCACCTGCTGGCCCAGCAAATAGGCATTCATTAACTGTGGAGAAACCAGGGTGACGCCAAGCACGATCCCTAGGATCGGCGTGCCGCCTACTTTCTTCACCGCCGACCAGCAGATCCCAACCGGCAGGTAGAAGAAGATGGCTTCGCCAGGTAGCCACAAGAAGTCGTAGAGGGTTTTCAGCCACGGGTACATCTGTGCCAGCGTCTGGCCGTTGCTCATCGGCACATCGCCAATGACGCTGCGGAAACCGAGGATCAAACCGCCGCTAATTAACGCCGGCAGCAGCGGGAAGAAGATCTCAGCAAAGTGTGAGATCAGCTGCTCGTGCCACTTCATGTTCTGACGAGCCGCCTGTTTAGCCTGCTCTTTATTCGCCGCCGACTGCCCGGTGGTTGCCAGCAGCGCTTTGTAGTAATCATCCACGTTGGTGCCGATCACCACCTGGAACTGCCCGGCGTTGGTAAAACAGCCTTTCACCATCGACAGGTTTTCAATGGCCTTTGGGTCGGCTTTTTCCGGAGCGTTCAGCACGAAACGCAGGCGGGTAATGCAGTGGCTGACCGTCGCGATGTTCTCTCGGCCGCCAACCAGCGTAATCAGGGAGTCGATATCCTGTTGTTTCACTTTGCTCATCATGAAGCCTCATGGCAGATGAAAGATGTTGCGTAATGACCTGAGCGTATAGTGTCCGTTTCGCTTTCCTGGGTAAATGGGAACGTTCCCGAAACGCAGCGAAGATCACATATTTGCCGAAAGGATGCTCAGCTGAGGTGGGCGGGAATGATGATTTGCTGCGGTGAGATGTGGCCGGAGATCTGCTCGATCAACTGCTGTGCGGCGCGGCTTCCCGCCTCGCCGTAGCCGGGATCGACGGTGATGATTTCCGGGTGCAGAAACTTCATCAGCGGCGTGTTACCCACGCTCGCCAGTTGCAGCGTGTCGATACGCTGCTCCTGCAGATATTTGCTGGCACCGAGCGCCAGGGTATCGGTCGCGCAGACCAGCGCCGTGGTATCGGTGTTCATCACGCTCGCCACGCTATCGTAGCCCTGCTTCATCGCAAGCCCTGGCAGGGCGGCGACCGGGTGCAGTTTATGAGCTTTACAGAATGCGAGGTAAGCCTCATGACGGCGTTTGCCGGTGGTGACATCGCTGTGCGGTACGCCGAGGAAGCTGATAGAGCGATGGCCGTCGTCGTACAGACGCTGCATCAGTATATTAATGGCGCCTTCATCGTCATAGCAGACGGAGGCAAAACCTTTGGCATCACGCGCCAGCAGCACCAGTGAAGACTGCCAGGGGGCCAGCGCCGCCTCGTTGATACCGGTGAAACCAAACAGCACTACGCCGTCGATGTTGCGGCGGCTCAGCATCCCAAGGTGCTCTTCGACAAGCGCCGGAGAGAACTGGCTTTCAATCATGATAGGGTCGTATCCGCGCTCGTAAAATGCCGGAAGCATGGTCTGCACCGCGAGGTTTTCCGACAGCGAATCCAGACGGGTGACGATAATCGCCACCACTTTGTCGCTCTGACCTCGCATAGCGCGCGCCGAACGGGAGGGGGAAAACTCGTGCTGCTGCATCACCGCTTCAACACGCTCGCGCGTGCGTTCGCTGACTCCGCTTTCGTTATTCAGTACGCGCGAGACGGTCGATTTACCGACTCCGCTTAAGCGAGCGATGTCTTTGATGGTCAGCCGGTTTTGCATCCTCTTTTCCCTGGTTAGCTAAAATAGTGAGCAAGGTCAGTTGCAATGTATTCGCCACGTGAAATAATTTGTTGAGGGGCGGTTTAGTTGCAAGCGCGTATCATAACGCCATAATCGCCCAGAACTGTAGCCTTTACATTGCTATACTGTGCGAATGAACAAAGGTTCGAATTTCTTTTCACTTACCGGAGGCCGTATGGATCCTGATCCCACGCCCCATCCCCGATGGAGCAACAATCTAGTCCGGTAAGCTAGTCTTCACTGCTTTGCCGGATGTGTAAGGCAGTGGCATCTTTGATGTCCCTGTAGTAAAGCGATGTGTCTGACAGGCACGGCCTTGCCGTGCCCGTTGATTATGCCGTGCTCGCGTGTCGCGGGCGCGTAGGGATGTACTATGTTGAAGAATTTTACCCGGCAGCTCCTTGATCAGCTTAGCCGCCATTTGCCTCGTCGCCTGATCCAGCGCGACCCAATGCCAGACGCTAAAAATCTGACCGGCGTCGCCATTCCCGACTCACTCAGCAAGCACTGTCTGAACGTCGCGGCGATGGATGAAAACGAAGTCTGGCGCGCATTCGACAGCCACCCAGAAGGGCTGAACGCACAGGAAGTTGAACAACATCGCGAAAAGCACGGTGAGAACAGCATTCCGGCCCAGAAACCCGCGCCATGGTGGGTGCATCTGTGGGTCTGCTACCGTAACCCGTTCAACCTGCTGTTGACGGTGCTGGCTATCATTTCGTATTCCACCGAAGACCTGTTTGCCGCCGGGGTTATCGCCCTGATGGTGGTCATTTCCACCCTGCTGAACTTTGTTCAGGAAGCGCGCTCCACCAAAGCCGCAGATGCCCTGAAGGCTATGGTGAGCAACACCGCGACCGCGCTGCGCGTCAGCAACGAGCTGGGTGAAAGCCGCTGGGTTGAAGTGCCTATCGATCAGCTGGTGCCTGGCGACATTGTGAAGCTCTCCGCAGGTGACATGATCCCGGCAGACTTGCGTGTGCTGCAGGCCCGCGACCTGTTCGTGGCTCAGGCATCGCTGACCGGCGAATCGCTGCCGGTGGAGAAGGTTGCCAGAACCCGCGATCCGGAGCAAAGCAACCCGCTCGAATGCGACACCCTGTGCTTTATGGGCACCAACGTCGTCAGCGGCTCCGCGCAGGCAATGGTGTACTCCACGGGGGGCAAAACCTGGTTTGGCCAACTGGCTGGTCGCGTGGGTGAGCAGGAAATCGAAGCGAACGCTTTCCAGAAAGGGATCAGCCGCGTCAGCATGCTGCTGATCCGCTTTATGCTGGTCATGACCCCAATCGTGCTGCTGATTAACGGCTACACCAAGGGCGACTGGTGGGAGGCGGCGCTGTTTGCGCTTTCCGTGGCGGTAGGTCTGACGCCGGAAATGCTGCCGATGATTGTGACCTCGACGCTGGCGCGCGGGGCGGTGAAGCTCTCGAAACAAAAAGTTATCGTCAAACACCTCGACGCCATTCAGAACTTTGGCGCGATGGACATTCTGTGCACCGACAAAACCGGCACCCTGACGCAGGATAAAATTGTGCTGGAGAATCACACCGATATCTCCGGTAAAGCCAGCGAGCTGGTGCTGCACACGGCCTGGCTGAATAGCCATTACCAGACTGGCCTGAAAAACCTGCTTGATACCGCCGTACTCGAAGGGGTGGATATCTCTGCGGCCCGCCAGCTGGCGAAGCGCTGGCAGAAAATTGATGAGATCCCGTTCGACTTTGAACGCCGCCGCATGTCGGTGGTGGTGGCCGAGCAGGGCGACGTTCACCAGCTCATCTGTAAAGGGGCGCTGCAGGAGGTGCTGAACGTCTGTACTCAGGTGCGCTACAACGGCGATATCGTGCCGCTGGATGACACCATGCTGCGCCGCATCGCGCGCGTGACCGAAACCCAGAACCGTCAGGGACTGCGGGTGGTCGCCGTGGCGACCAAATACCTCGCTGCCCGCGAAGGCGATTACCAGCGTGCGGATGAATCAGACTTGATCCTTGAAGGTTACATCGCCTTCCTCGATCCGCCGAAAGAGACGACCGAACCTGCGCTGAAGGCGCTGAAAGCCAGCGGCATCACCGTGAAAATCCTGACCGGCGACAGCGAGCTGGTGGCGGCGAAGGTGTGTAACGACGTGGGCCTCGACCCGGGTCATGTGGTGGTGGGCAGTGATATTGAAAATATGGGTGATGACGAGCTGGCGCTGCTGGCACGTCGCACCACGCTGTTTGCCCGCCTGACGCCGATGCACAAAGAACGTATCGTGACGCTTCTCAAGCGTGAAGGGCACGTCGTAGGCTTTATGGGCGATGGCATCAACGATGCCCCGGCGCTGCGTGCGGCGGATATCGGTATTTCCGTGGACGGCGCGGTAGATATCGCCCGTGAAGCGGCGGATATCATCCTGCTGGAAAAGAGCCTGATGGTGCTGGAAGAGGGCGTTATCGAAGGGCGTCGTACCTTTGCTAACATGCTGAAGTACATCAAAATGACCGCCAGCTCTAACTTCGGTAACGTGTTCAGCGTGCTGGTCGCGAGCGCCTTCCTGCCGTTCCTGCCAATGCTGCCGTTACACCTGTTGATTCAGAACCTGCTGTACGATGTATCCCAGGTCGCTATTCCGTTTGATAACGTTGACGATGAGCAAATCAAGAAGCCACAGCGCTGGAATCCGGCCGATCTTGGGCGCTTCATGCTGTTCTTCGGCCCGATAAGCTCCATCTTCGACATCCTGACTTTCTGCCTGATGTGGTTTGTGTTCCACGCCAATACGCCAGAACACCAGACCCTGTTCCAGTCAGGCTGGTTCGTCGTAGGGCTGCTGTCGCAGACGCTGATTGTGCATATGATCCGTACACGTCGCATTCCGTTCATCCAAAGCCGCGCCGCCTGGCCGCTGATTATGATGACGGTGGTGGTGATGATCGTGGGTCTGGCGCTGCCGTTCTCACCGCTGGCGTCCTATCTGCAGCTGCAGGCGCTGCCGCTCTCTTACTTCCCGTGGCTGGTGGCCATCCTTGCGGGTTACATGACCCTGACCCAACTGGTGAAAGGCTTCTACAGCCGTCGCTACGGCTGGCAGTAACCGCTGCTTTGCTCTGCCGCCCCCTTCTTTCCGGAGGGGGCTTCCTCGCAACTTCCTGCTCTCGTCCTTGACGGCTTTTTGCCTGCATGTTAACTCAATGTTTTGCTTATTTGGCCCGTCGTGAAGGAAAACCCATGAGAAAAACAATGCCTTACAGCCTGCTGGCCGCAGGGATGATGATAGCTTTTGGCGCTTTCGCCGCGCCTGCCGGGGATTTGCCGCTGATGCCGTGGCCGGCGCAGGTCAGCAAACCGGCTACCGACGGCGCGCTGGCGCTGGATTATCGCCTGACGATTAACGTTAACGGCGACGATATGGATGAAGCGGTAACGCGCCTGCGCGAGCGGATTTCCCGCCAGACCGGCTGGACGCTGGCGGCGCAAAGCTCGCCCGCCAAAACCCCAACCATCACCATCAATGTCGCCCGCAAAGTTTCCCCCATCCCACGACCGGACAGCGACGAAAGCTACAAGCTGAACGTGGATGCTAACGGGATCACGCTTAATGCCAATACCCGATTTGGCGCGCTGCATGGCATGGAGACCCTGCTGCAGCTCATTCAGAACGGCCCGGAGAAAACCAGCGTGCCGTTTGTGGCAATTAACGATGCGCCGCGCTTCCCGTGGCGCGGGCTGCTGCTCGATTCCGCCCGTCATTTTGTGCCGCTGGACGACATCAAGCGACAAATCGACGGGATGGCGGCCGCAAAGCTGAACGTACTGCACTGGCACCTGACCGACGACCAGGGCTGGCGCTTTGCCTCCACGCGCTATCCTAAGCTGCAGCAAAAGGCCAGCGACGGACTCTATTACACTCCGGCACAGATGAAAGAGATTGTGCGCTATGCCGCCGCGCGGGGTATCCGGGTGGTACCGGAAATCGACATGCCGGGCCACGCTTCCGCTATTGCAGTGGCCTACCCGGAGCTGATGAGTGCGCCAGGACCCTATGAGATGGAGCGCCACTGGGGCGTGCTGAAGCCGGTGCTGGATCCCACCAAAGAGGCAACCTATACCTTCGCCGACGCGATGATCGGCGAACTGACGGCTATCTTCCCCGATCCTTACCTGCATATCGGCGGTGATGAGGTGGACGACAGCCAGTGGAAAGCCAATCCGGCTATTCAGAAATTTATGCAGCAGAACAAGCTCGCCGACAGTCACGCTCTGCAGGCCTATTTCAACCGTAAACTGGAAACCATTCTTGAGAAGTACAAGCGTCAGATGGTGGGCTGGGATGAGATTTATCACCCAGATCTGCCGAAAAGCATCCTGATCCAGTCATGGCAGGGACAGGACGCGCTGGGAGAAGTGGCGAAGCACGGCTATAAGGGCATTCTCTCCACCGGCTTCTATCTCGATCAGCCGCAGTACACCGCCTATCACTACCGCAACGAGATCTATCCACAAGGGCTGAACGGGGTCGATACCCTCACCGATGCCGACAGTGCTCAGAGCTGGGCATTCTCCATGCCACGGCTGAAGGGCAGTGCGGTTGAGGGCAGCTTTACGCTGGTGAAAAATAGCGATGGCTGGCGTGGGTTTATTGATTTTAACGGCAAATCTCGCCGTGAAGTCCACGATATCGAGTGGATTTCTGACGACCAGCTGACCTTTACCGTGGATACCTGGATGGGGGAAACGCGCCCGGTTGTCACGGTGAATGACGACACGCTCAGCGGCTATTTCCTGATAGGCAACACCCGCTACCCGATCGCAGGCAAACGCCTTGAGGAAGTGCCGAAGGGCATTCAGCCGGTAGTGCCGGATGCGGAACAGCAGAAGAACCTGCTCGGCGGCGAGGCGGCGCTGTGGGCGGAAAACGTGGTGGCGCCGGTGCTCGACATTCGCCTGTGGCCGCGAGCCTTCGCGGTGGCAGAACGCCTGTGGTCCGCCGAAGATGTGAAGGATATCGACAACATGTACCAGCGCCTGCAGGCGATGGACAGCTGGTCGACGGTATCGGTCGGGCTTGAGCAGCACGCCCAGCAGATTGCGCAGTTCACCCGTCTGGCTAACAGCAGCAACACGCTCCCGCTGCAGATCCTCGCTCAGGCGGTGGAGCCTGCCCACTACTACACCCGCCAGCATCTGAAGTTCCAGGCCGGAAACTATCATCAGTTCGAACCGCTGAACCGCTTTGCCGATGCGATACCGGCTGAGAGCACCAGCGTGCGCCAGATGGACCGCTGGGTTGAACGCCTGATTAGCGACGCTGAGGACAATGAAAGCGCTGATGCGCTGCGCCATCTCTTCACCCGCTGGCAGAACAATACCGCTGACGCCCTGGCGCTCAGTGACGGACAATATCAGTTGAAGGCGATGAAACCGGTTATCCAGAACGTAGACAAGCTGGCGGCTATCGGGCTGCGCTTAACGGATCTGGTGGTGCGTCAGGGAACGCTTGATGACAAAGAGATCGCGGCGATTCAGGCACAGCTTGATGAAGCAGCAAAAACGCAGGACGAAGTGGTGATTGCGGCGGTGTATCCGCTGGAGAAACTGCTGCGCGCGACGCGCAACGAGTGATAGCAATTCCCCCTCGCCTGTGGAAGGTGAGGGGGGAGCGATTAGCGACGTACCGCGATCGCTTCGATTTCAATCTTCACGTCTTTCGGCAGGCGAGCCACTTCGACGCAGGAACGCGCCGGGAATACGGCTTTGTGCTCAGTGAAGAAAGCTTCGTAAGTGGCGTTAACGGTGGCGAAATCGTTCAAATCTTTCACGAAAACGGTCGTTTTAACAATGTCACCTACTTTCAGGCCCGCAGCTTCAATGATCGCCTGAACGTTTTCCAGGGACTGACGCGCCTGCGCTGCGACATCTTCTGCCACGGCGCCGGTTTTCGGGTCTACCGGGATCTGGCCAGAAGTGATTACCATGCTACCCAGATCAACGCCCTGTACGTATGGGCCGATGGCTGCAGGTGCACTTTCCGTCGCGATAATTTTACTCATGATATCTCCTGAATACAGCGGTAAAAGGGTCCCGCCCATTATAGGGAGAGCGGGACACGATACCAACCGCAATTAGTTAGCCAGCACCACATTATGAGAAAACTCTTTTTCGCAGTATTTGCATTTGAGACCGATGTCGTTTGCGCGCTTTTTCACTGTGAAGCTGGAAGAGACCGGTTCGGCATGGCTGATGCAGTTGCTGTTCGGGCAAACCAGCACGCTGTCGATGCGCCCCGGCAGGCTCGGACGTGATTTTCCGACGACTTCATAATCGTCGATGCGGTTAACGGTGGCATCCGGTGCGTACAGCGCCAGCTGGTTTACCTGCTCGTCGGTCAGGAAGGTGTTTTCAATTTTAATCAGGTCTTTACGACCCATTTCACCGGACGGCAGGTTGAGGCCGATAGTAATGCGCTGATCGGTTTTGGTCAGTTTGAACAGCGTCAGCAGCGTAAAACCAATCTGTGCAGGGATATGGTCGATTACGGTGCCACATTTGATGGCTTCTACCTGCAGTTTGTTATCGTGTGTCATGTTCATTCCCCTTACAGTTCCAAATCGCGATTCAGTACCAGCGCCAGCAGTGCCTGGCGTGCGAAGATGCCGTTACCGGCCTGCTGGAAGTACCAGGCATGCGGCGTTTTGTCGACGTCGGTGGTGATTTCATCGATGCGCGGCAGCGGGTGCAGCACCTTCATGTTGTTACGGGCGCCTTCGAGGTCGCTGGCGCGCAGAATAAACTGCGCCTTCACGTTGGCGTATTCCGACGGATCCAGACGCTCTTTCTGCACGCGGGTCATATACAGAATGTCCACTTCTGCCATCACTTCATCGATGGCGTTGTGCAGGCTCCAGGAGATACCTTTCTCATCCAGCATGTCGAGAATGTACTGCGGCATGGCCAGCGCATCCGGCGCGATAAAGTAGAAGCGGTTGCCGTTGAATTTCGCCAGCGCCTGGGTCAGCGAGTGTACGGTGCGGCCATACTTCAGGTCACCGACCATCGCCACGTTGAGGTTCTCGAGGCGGCCCTGGGTTTCCTGAATGGTGAAGAGATCCAGCAGGGTTTGCGTTGGGTGCTGGTTGGCACCGTCACCGGCGTTGAGGATTGGCACGTTGCCGGAGAACTCGATCGCCAGACGCGCCGCGCCTTCCTGCGGGTGGCGCATCACGATGGCGTCAACGTAGGTGCTGATAACCGAAATGGTGTCGGCCAGGGTCTCGCCTTTTTTGCCAAGCGACGTATTGCTGCTGTCAGAGAAACCGACCACGCTCGCCCCGAGGCGGTGCATTGACGTTTCGAACGATAAACGGGTACGGGTCGAAGCCTCAAAGAAACAGCTGGCGATCACTTTATGTTTCAGCAGTTCCGGTTGCGGATGTGCTTTCAGTTTCGCTGCGGTCGCCAGCACCAGTTCGAGGTCTTCGCGACCGAGATCGTTTATGGAAATGATATGTTTTTGATATAGCGGGTTGGCCATGGTTATCTCCTGATCGCTGGGCAAAAAAAAAGCCCCTTAAATAAGGGGCTTCGAATAGGTGAGCAACGGAAAGAAAAACGGCAGGCCAGCGTCCTTTTTCAGACGCGGTAAGACGAAATGTCGTACACACTGGACCATGCTTCCTCCCGGCAAATTGCCCGGCATTATACGCAGCTCATTTTTCGGATCAAGCGATTAATGCACGATTTAACCACGGCAAACGCTTATATGTGAATATTAATTCATCATGAGTAAGTAATTAATCTGCTTCTGTACCAGGGCGGTGCGCTTCACGCTGCGCGGAGCGACCCAGACAATACTGCTACCCGCAACGACCCCCAGGATTTCCGGTAACGCGTGATAATCAAGGATCCGCGCCACCGCGCGGCCGTATCCCGCGGCGGTATGGATAAGGATAAATTCGCTATTGTGCTCAACGCTGACCACCATTTCAGCAATCGATCGCGCGGCGTTGGGTGCCGGGCGCAACTGTGGATTCACGGAATAAATCTTTTGTCCCTTGGCATTTCTGATTTTTATGACGCCGAGCAATTTTAGCAACCGCGACACGGTAGACTGGCTGATGCTGCTAAAGCCATGGCGCTGCAGATCGCTGCGAAGTTCTTCCTGCGACAGATAGCTCTTCTCGGCAATCAGTCGCTGACAGACGGAAAGCTGCAGCTGCTCTTTGTCGCTGGTGGGCTGTTCAAATTTCATTATCGGATGTCCTGGTTGATAAAACATACGTGATGCAATCATCAATGACTTGCTTTCCGATTTTATGGCTAATCCTTTGTTTACCCAGAAAAAACGCCCCAAACGGGGCGTAAACCATTTTCAAGTAATAGAGATGGCGCCGGCAAAGATCTGCACCAGGGTGTAAACCGCCACAAGAATTAGCGCGATGAGCACGCAGGCTTCCATCCCGTTGAAGCAGCGCTGCTGACTGTGTTTTTTCTTCCAGACGTACACAATCGCTCCCGGAATAAACAGTAGTGAACTGAGCAGCATTGAGTTCCCTGCCGCAAAGCAGAGCCAGAAACCGTACACCGTGGCGATAATACTGATCACCCAATCGCGGGCCAGTTTCTCTCCTGGCTTGTAGTGTTCACGCGTCCACACCAGCTTCAGGCCGTAGGCGGCGCTGAACAGGTAAGGAGGCAAAATGGCCGCCGTGGCGATGGAGAACAGCACCTGATACCCCGCCTGGTAAAACAGCGCCAGCAGCAGGAACAACTGCACCAGACCGTTGGTAATCCACAGCGATACCGACGGCGACTGGCGGTGGTTTTCATGGGCAAAAATTTCCGGGAACACGCCGTCCTGCGCCGCGACTTTGGGCAGCTCAGAGGCAAACAGCGTCCACGCCAGCAGAGCCCCGGCAACGGACAGCACCACGCCGCCGGCGACAAATTTGGCGCCCCATGGACCAACCACGCTTTCCAGCACGCCCGCCATGGACGGGTTTTTTAACCCGGCAAGCGTTGCCTGATCGAGGATCCCCATCGACAGCACGCTCACCAGCACGTAGATAGCCAGTGCTCCAAGCAGACCGACCACCGTGGCCTTGCCGATATCGCGACGGTTTGCGGCGCGGGCCGAGACCACCGTCGCTCCTTCAATTCCGATAAATACCCAGGTGGTGACCAGCATGGTGCTTTTCACCTGGTTGAACAGATCCGGATGGGTGCCGTCGACCTGCATCATGCGACCCCAGAAATCGGCGGTCAGCACACCAAGACGGAAGGCAATAAACACCGCAATGATGAAGATAATCAACACTAACACTTTGATAACGGTCAGGATGGTGTTGATCCACGCCGCTTCGCGCACCCCGCGCAGCACCAGCGTATGTACCAGCCATAGCACGATAGAAGCACCGATTATCGAGGCTAAGTTGTTGCCATCACCAAATACCGGGAAGAAAAAGCTCACCGCGCTGAACAGCAAGACGGCATAGGAAACGTTACCAAGCCAGGCGGAAAACCAGTAGCCCCAGGCCGCCTGGAAGCCGATGAAATCGCCGAAGCCGGCACGGGCGTAGCTGTAGATCCCGCCTTCAAGATGCGGGCAGCGCGCGCTGAGGTTTTGATAAATAAAAGCCAGGCACAGCATGCCGATGCCGGTGATGACCCAGCCAACAATCAATGCGCCGGGAGAAGCCACGAGAGCGAAGTTCTGCGGCAGGCTGAACACCCCGCCGCCGATCATGGAGCCGATGACCAGCGCAACCAGCGCGCTCAGCCCCAGCTTTTTCTCCCCGCTGCCAGCCGCGACGGCGCCGTCATCCTTTGCTAAATCAGACATTGTTATTCTCCTGTCAGGATGCCGCACCGGGCGGCATCCGCATTCAGGGGTCACTCGCCAAGGGTGGCGACCATGACCGCTTTGATGGTGTGCATGCGGTTTTCCGCTTCGTCGAAGACGATGGAATTCGCCGACTCAAACACCTCGTCGGTCACTTCCAGCCCTTTCAGGCCATAGGCGGCTTCAATTTCGCGTCCCACTTTGGTGTGCTCGTTATGGAAGGCGGGCAGGCAGTGCATGAATTTGACGTTCGGGTTGCCGGTCGCCTTGATGACGCTGGCGTTAATCTGATACGGCGTCATCACGTTGACGCGCTCAGCCCACGCCTCTTTTGGCTCGCCCATCGACACCCAGACGTCGGTATAGAGGAAGTCGACCCCGTGCACGCCCTCTTCGACGCTTTCGGTCAGCAGGATGCGGGCACCGGTTTCTTCCCCGATGGCGAGACACTGTTTCACCAGCTTTTCATCCGGCCAGAAGGCGCGCGGTGCGACCAGGCGAATGTCCATGCCCATTTTTGCGGCACCGACCATCAGCGAGTTACCCATGTTGTTACGGGCATCGCCGAGATAGGCAAAACGCAGCTGCGGCAGGGTTTTGCCCGGCGCGTGCTCAAGCATGGTCATCAGGTCAGCGAGGATCTGCGTCGGGTGGAATTCATCGGTCAGCCCGTTCCACACCGGCACACCGGCAAACTCGCCAAGCTCTTCGACGATAGGCTGGCCGTAACCGCGATATTCAATGCCGTCGTACATGCGTCCGAGCACTCGGGCGGTATCCTTCATCGACTCTTTATGGCCAATCTGCGAACCGCTTGGCCCGAGATAGGTCACCTGCGCGCCCTGGTCGAAGGCACCGACTTCAAACGCACAGCGGGTGCGGGTGGAGGTTTTTTCAAAGATCAGGGCAATGTTTTTCCCGACCAGCGTCTGTTTCTCGCGCCCGGCTTTTTTGTCGGCTTTCAGGGTGATGGCGAGATCGATCAGGTACTGGATCTCTGCCGGGGTATAGTCCAGCAGTTTCAGAAAGTTGCGGTTTTTCAGATTGATAGTCATCGCTAAATCCTTATTTACATCAGTAAGCCGGATGAGCCGGGCTGTTTTCGGGGCGAATGAGAGTGCCTTTTTCTCCGGCGAGGATTTCTGGCCCGTCGGCAAGTGCGCCAATTCCGGCGATGCCGTGGCAACGCTCAACGAAGTGGCTACAGGCGGCGACTTTCGGCCCCATCGATCCGGCGTCAAAAGTCAGTTCGTTCAGTTGTTCCGGGGTGACCTGCGCCAGCGGGCGCTGAGTCGGTTTGCCCCAGTCGAGATACACGGCGTCTGCGTCGGTGAGGATCAGCAGCGCATCGGCGCGGATTTGTCGGGCAAGTAACGCGGCGGAGAGATCTTTGTCGATCACCGCCTCAATGCCGTGATAGCCGTCGGCCTGTTCAACCACCGGCACGCCGCCGCCGCCGTTGCAGATAACCAGGTGATCGCGGGCGATCAGTGCGCTGATGGCATCACGCTCCACGATCTGCTGCGGCTGCGGAGAAGGCACCACCCGACGGAAGTACGGACCATCGGCTTTAAATACCCAGCCTTTTTCCGCTTCCAGCTCGCGGGCCTGCGCCTGGTCGTACACCGGGCCGATGTACTTGGTGGGGTTACGGAAGGCCGGATCGGCAGGGTCGACTTCCACCTGCGTCAGCAGGACGCTGACTTCACGCTGCGGCAGCTGGTTTTTCAGCGCCTGCTGCAGCATGTAGCCAATCATCCCCTGGCTCTCTGCGCCCAGGATATCCAGCGGGTAGGGGGCGACCTTGCTGTACGCGCTGTTTTGCAGCGCCAGCAGGCCAACCTGCGGGCCGTTACCGTGAACCAGCACCACCCGCCACTGCTGGGTGAGCCCGGCGATGGTTTTCGCCGCCAGTTCAATGTTGCGGCGCTGGATATCGGCTTCCAGCGGCTCGCCGCGTTTGAGCAAGGCGTTGCCGCCGAGGGCGACGACCAGAGTGGGTTTCGTCATAGTCATCTCCTCAGATCCCGTCACGTTCCAGCGGGCAGCTCATGCAGCGCGCACCGCCGCGGCCACGTCCGAGTTCATCGCCCGGAATGGGCAGCACGGTGATCCCGGCTTTGTCGTATTTCTCGTTGGTCCAGGTGTTACGCTCGTAGCCAACCACCACGCCCGGGCGCAGCGTCAGGACGTTGTTGGCGTCGTTCCACTGTTCGCGCTCGGCTTCAAAGGCGTCGCCACCGGTGGTGATAAGCCGTACCTGGGTAATACCGAGCGCTTTTTCGATGGCGTGCAGCAGGTCCGTTTCCTGGGTGCGTTTGAGCCCACCACGGCCATCCGGAGTCAGCGTCCAGCACTGGGCGTCTTTGCGAACCACTTCCGGATAGACCGAGAAGGTGTCGACGTCGATATGGGTCATGACGGTGTCGAGGTGCATGCAGGAGCGATGTTTCGGCAATTCGACGGCAATGACTTTTTCTGCCTGACGATGTTTGAACAGGGCGTTGGCAAGGAATTCCACCCCCTGCGGTGTAGTACGTTCCGACATCCCGATTAATACGGCGCCGCGGCCAATGACCAGTACATCACCGCCCTCGAGGGTGGCGTGGTCGTAATTAATATTTTCGTCGCCGAAGTATTTAATAAAATCGCCATCGGCAAACTGAGGATGCCAGCGATATATCGCGCGCAGGTTATTGGTTTCGCGCTGACGGGCCGCTTTAGCCATTGGGTTGATGGAGACGCCGTTATAAATCCAGCACGAGGTGTCGCGGGTAAATAAATGGTTAGGTAATGGCTTCATAATAAAGTCATTAACGTCGTGGGTATCCACCACCATATTCTTAATTGATGCCGGAATTTCACCGTAGGTGACGCCGCCGCTTAAATGGCGCGCCAGTTCGCGGCGCGGCAGGTCGGCAAGCCAGGCGCGTACATCGGCGGCAAACGTTGGTCCCAGACGATAGTCGGAAACCTGGGTAGACAGCAGCCAGTCGCGGGCTTCGGTGACCTCCAGCGTTTGCGTTAGCAGGTCGGTCAGCAGCAGTACTTCAATGCCCTGCTGGCGTAGCGTGTTGGCGAAAATATCGTGCTCTTCCCCCGCGCGCTCAACCGAAAGTACATCATCAAAAAGGAGATCCTGGCAATTAGACGGGGTCAGCCTTTTAAGACTTAAATTAGGGCGATGGAGCATAACACTGCGTAATTGACCAATTTCAGAACCGACATAATGCTTTTCCATAATTATTCCTTTAACCATTTTTTAGAATAAAAAGGGTGGCTGCGAAAATGAATTCGTAGTCGTTTTGAGTGAATGACTTCGCGGTTATAGTTGAGTTTTTTGATATTTAAGATTGTGACTTAAATCACAGCTGGCAGGGTAATTAAAAGCAAGTGCTTATTACATGATAGGGGTCATATATTATATATAAACTTTGGTGTATTAAGTGAATGGCTAAGCATCAGGAAGGGTGATTATTTCTCGCTGTTAATGTGATGTAGATATTTAATATCTATTTATGATTGTTAATTTGTTGATTTTATATGGTTTTATTTAGTTACAGGCATGGTTATTCATTTTTCTTGTTCCTTTATTTTTCTCTTTAGTTAAATCTGAAAATAATTATTGCATGAAGATGAAATAAATCAGGATGAATAAACTGTGAGGCCGGGTGAGGTTTTTAAATAACACACCAGCGATCAGCAGGTTAAGAGAGGCCGGTGGAAGGGAAGAAAAACGGTTATGCATAATTCATGAATAATATTCGGATGTGGATTAACCATTAATTAACAATCCCGGCAATAAACATGCGTTGGCGCAAATCTCCATCATAAAGCGGTAGCAGACGGCGATCGGCGGGAGTATAACAACAAAAAATGAAACGATGTTTTGATTGAGGTGTAAATCATGATTGTTGGCAACATCCACCATCTGCAGTCCTGGCTCCCGACGGAGCTGCGTCAGGCGATTGAATTTATCAAGGCGAACGTCACCGCGGCGACTCCGCCCGGCAAGCACGATATCGACGGCAGCCGGCAGTTTTACCTGGTGTCGGAAGACATGACCGAGCCCTTCGCCGACCGTCGGGCGGAGTATCACGCGCGTTATCTCGATATCCAGATCGTACTGCAGGGGCAGGAAGGCATGACCTTCAGTACGCTACCGGCGGGTCAGCCCGCGATCGACTGGCTGGCTGACAAGGACATCGCATTTTTACCGGAGGGGGCGCAGGAGAAAACCGTCATCCTTAATGAAGGGGATTTTGTGGTGTTTTATCCGGGAGAAGTGCACAAGCCGCTGTGCGCGGTCGGGAAACCGGCGAAGGTGCGTAAGGCCGTCGTGAAAATTCGGGTGGAATAAGCGTTAACCCCTCTCCCGTGCGGGAGAGGGGGCTGGGATTTACTCGCCGAGGGTGGCAACCATCACCGCTTTGATGGTGTGCATCCGGTTTTCGGCCTGGTCGAACACAATGCTCGCCGCGGATTCAAACACCTCGTTGCTGACCTCCATGCCGCCGTGCAGGCCAAACTCTTCCGCCATTTTCTTGCCGACGAGGGTTTGGTCGTCATGGAAAGCCGGCAGGCAGTGGAGGAACTTCACCTGCGGATTTCCGCTGAGCTGCATCATCTTGCTGTTGACCTGGTAGTCGCGCAGCAGCGCAATTCGTTCTGCCCACTTCTCTTTTGGTTCGCCCATCGACACCCAGACGTCGGTATAGATGAAGTCGGCACCTTTCACCCCTTCGGCAATATTTTCCGTCAGCGTCACGTTACCGCCGTTTTTCTGCGCCAGCGCCGTGCATTCGGTCACGAGGCTCGCCTCTGGCCAGCAGGCTTTCGGAGCGACCAGACGCAGATCCAGCCCGGTCAGCGCGGCGGCCTCAAGCATCGAGTTGCCCATGTTGTTACGGGCATCCCCGGCGTAGACCAGCGTCATCTCGTTGAACGATTTACCCGGCAGGTGTTCCTGCATGGTTAACAGATCTGCCAGCAGCTGGGTCGGGTGAAACTCGTTGGTCAGGCCATTCCACACCGGCACGCCGGAAAATTCCGCCAGGGTTTCCACGATTTCCTGGCCGTGACCGCGATACTGAATACCGTCGTACATCCGGCCCAGCACGCGGGCGGTGTCTTTAATTGATTCTTTATGCCCAATCTGGCTGCCGTTAGGGCCGAGATATGTCACGCGGGCACCCTGATCGTAAGCGGCAACTTCGAAAGAGCATCGGGTACGGGTCGAGTCTTTTTCGAAGATGAGCGCGATGTTTTTACCGATCAGTTTTTGCTTCTCAGTACCTTGTTTTTTATCAGCTTTCAGACTGGAAGAAAGCTGCAGCAGATGGGTGATTTCGGCAGGGGTAAAGTCGAGTAATTTTAAGAAGTGCTTATGGTGTAACGTTGTCATGTTTGCCTCTCATGGCTCAAGCCACTTGTTGAATTAAAATTCACTTTATATGTATTAATATTCACTTGCAACCCCGGTTCACAAATCTTTTGCACAAAGGTGGAGGCAACGTCAGTGGTATGTGACAATAAGAGTATCTGCCGCACATTATGAGGAACGAGCCATGGCAAACCCGGAACACCTGGAAGAGCAACGCGACGAAACGCGTCTGATCATTGAAGAACTACTGGAAGACGGCAGCGATCCGGATGCGCTGTACACCATCGAGCACCACCTTTCCGCCGACGACTTTGAAACGCTGGAGAAAGTGGCGGTAGAAGCCTTCAAGATGGGCTACGAAGTCACCGAGCCGGAAGAGCTGGAAGTGGAAGAGGGTGATGTGGTTATCTGCTGCGATATCCTGAGCGAGTGCGCGCTGAAAGCGGAACTTATCGATGCGCAGGTAGAACAGCTGATGAACCTGGCAGAAAAACATGGCGTGGAATACGACGGTTGGGGTACCTACTACGAAGACCCGAACGGTGAAGAAGGCGAAGACGGCGACGACGAAGATTACGTCGACGAAGACGACAACGGCATTCGCCACTAAGTAATAATCTGTGCGGCGGGGCTCCTCGCCGCACAGCAGGATTCAGGTATGGATTACCCGCAAATACTCGCTCCCGTATTACAGTTCCTGCACTGCCCGACCCCCGCCGCGTGGGTGGAAGAAGCCCGTAAACCCGAAAGACTTCCGCTGTTGCTCACCGATCACATGGTGTGCGAGCTTAAGGCCGCGCAAACCGCCATGCTGTTGGTGCGTAAGTACATTGCTGACAAGCAGGGTGCGGAGGCGCTGCTGGCATGGCTGCACCCCTATGAAGCCTTCACCTTCCGCGAAGGGCCGGAGCCGGATTTCGCCGCGCTGCATAAGCAGATTGGCAAAAGCATTATGCCGAAGACCGATGACCCTTGGGGACAGGCGCTTATCGACAGCATGGTGCTGCTTATCAAAGAGGAGCTGCACCACTTCTGGCAGGTGCGCGAGATGATGGTGGCGCGCGGTATTCCTTACGTCAAAATCACCGCCAGCCGCTATGCGAAGGGGATGCTGAAAGAGGTACGCACCCACGAGCCGCTTACCCTTATCGATAAGCTCATCTGCGGGGCATACATTGAGGCGCGCTCCTGTGAACGTTTTGCCGCGCTGGCACCGCATCTGGACGCCGACCTGCAGAAGTTTTATTTGTCGCTATTGCGCTCGGAGGCTCGCCATTATCAGGATTATCTGGCGCTGGCCCAGCAGGTTGCGAAAGAGGATATTACATCAAGGGTAAAATTCTTCGGGGAAGTGGAAGCGGCGCTCATCAACACGCCGGATGAGGAGTTCCGCTTTCATAGTGGGGTTCCGGTATAGCCCGGAAAATCTGGCAGGACTTATAACCCTTTCAACATCCGCACTTCGCAATCGACGTGTCCGGTACAGCCCAGCGGCTCGGCGATATGCTCAAAGCCAAGGTGTTCGTACAGACGAATTGCCTCGGTCAGAAATGCGGTGGTCTCAAGGTAGCACTGTTTGAATCCCTGCTCGCGCGCGAA
Source organism: Yokenella regensburgei (assembly GCF_003634235.1). Classification (NCBI taxonomy): domain Bacteria; kingdom Pseudomonadati; phylum Pseudomonadota; class Gammaproteobacteria; order Enterobacterales; family Enterobacteriaceae; genus Yokenella; species Yokenella regensburgei. Next base: position 263,494 of record NZ_RBIZ01000005.1, read on the forward strand.
GTCGAGCGCCATCAGGGCCAGCTTCTTCGCCAGACCCTGACCGCGCACGGAAGCGAGAAAGTACATCTTCTGCAGTTCACAGATACCCGGCTCACTGCACGATAGCGGCGCAACGCCGCCGCCGCCAACGACTTTCCCGTCCTGTTCCACCACCCAATAGGCATGACCCGGCTGGCTGTACAGCTCGAACAGCTCATCAAGATTAGGATCCGCCACGGTGTAGCCTTTGTCGGCCGTAAGACCGTACTCCGCTGACACCTGGCGGATAACGCCGGCAATGGCCGGGTTATCCGTGGCGGTTATCCGGCGCAGCGTGGGGGGGAATAGCGTGGAATTCATTTTGTTACTCAATCAAAAATTCATCATAGTTATATTTGATACCACTCTATATTCATTCATGCAAGACTGAGATAATAACTGAAGAAAATTTTCATCATTAGCCTATTGTTTATGTCGTGTTGCTCAAGTTTTATTCTTTAATTTTACTTTATTTTCATTATGGCCGTAAAGCACGAACATATTATTTATCAGGATGATGAATCCATGAATACAAATATGCTTTTATCAATATCTCTGCCATATGAGATTTTTTCAACTGCCCATCGTTTTGACGATCATTATGTCGATGATATGCAGTTCGGTGATTTGCATGATGAGGATTTTAAAAGGCTGGGATTAGCGGATATTTCTGCTCGCGTCGATCCCTTCAGGTGTCTGGAATTTGATCCGCTGACTTCTTTTAGTACCCATGCCCCTGATTTCAATTTTAAGCAGCCGAAAGGGAGGTCGATTAGCCGTCAGCGGTGTGCTGATATTATGTTTGATGAGATGAAAGCGTTATCCAGACAGTTTGCCAGTGGGCAGTATGCGCCGCTTATTGGCGAGTTGATTGACTATTTTCATTTTGGCAGCGGGCAACCCTGGTCCGGTCAGCTTCTTGACCAGGCTTATGATGAAGTCATTCGGGGGATTGGCACAAATGATGTGTTGATGAAAATTCAGAGGGCAATAAGTGAGCGTTTGCGTTCGAAACCAAAGGCAGGACTGGATTCTGAATTTATTTTTGGTCTTCAAGCTGATTTGAATAGATTCCGGTTGCCAAAATTCAACCGTTTTAAAGACAGGTTTAATGGGTTGGGAATCAGCGTACACGATTTTTATGCGCAAAAAATAAGCCTTATTCGTTTCCAACGTTATGCCATGTCATGGGATGGTCTTCTTTATTTTAAAGGGCAAGACCATTTTGGATTAGGCAAAGAGGATATTACTGACAAACTCTATAATAAATTTCGTTTTTTCCGACTCTGGTTTTTTCTGCAGCGCCATCGTGATTATGCATACAAACCTTTTTTGACAAATTGTAGTGCCAATGTACACATTTGGGGCGGTGCATGAAACCTGAGCACTGGAGGCGTAATTTAATTAGTGGTAGCCTGTTACTATTGATCTGCGGTTACCTGCTCTGGGCTCAACGGCCGGTGACTATCATTCGGGCAGGAGAACGATTTGAATATGAGCCCAAGCATTTTCATGGGCTTTATGCCAGCAGTCTGCGTGGGTTTATCGACTTTGAAGCCTATGATATTGCTGTTGACCATTTGGCATTAACCGAGTGGGGACGTATCCACTGGTATCTGGAGCATAAAAATGAACTGAAGAAAAAATATCGGATACCACTGAGTCATTCCTATCGTATTGTATTTTGGGATATTGGCGGAGGTTTTATCAACGGTGATAAATCCGGCGATGGCGATCTTTTCTGTTTTACGCCCCAAAAGAATACCAATAAAAATTGTATTGAAAAAAATATTTTTCTAAGTGTGGAATTTGATGCGGGAGGTTATGAGAAATTTTATTTCGATAGCCAGGACTATTACTGGATCACCATGTCGGACGGGAAGCTAGTGAGAATAAAAAATGCGTTATAAAAAACGCCGAAGAGAGTCTTCGGCGTTTTAGCATCAAGATTACAGAGCCGCAATAACCGCTTGCTGCTCAATCAGCTTCGCTTTCGCTTCAGCATAACCGTTCAGCTTTTCACGCTCTTTAGCGATGACCGCTTCCGGCGCGCGCGCCACGAAGCCTTCGTTGCTCAGTTTGCCTTCAATGCGACCGATTTCCGCTTCGATTTTGGCCACTTCTTTCGCCAGGCGAGCCAGCTCATCTTCTTTGTTGATGAGGCCAGCCATCGGGATCAGCAGCTCGGCGCCGTCGATGATTTTGGTCACGGAAACCGGACCTTTGTCATCGGCAGGCAGCACGGTGATGCTTTCCAGACGCGCCAGGGTCTGCAGGAAGCTCTGGTTCTCGTTCACGCGACGCACGGCGTCGGTGCTGCAACCGCGCAGCAGCAGCTCCAGCGGTTTGCCCGGAGCAATGTTCATTTCCGCACGGATGTTACGTACGGCGATGATGGCCTGCTTCAGCCATTCGGTGTCCGAAGCCGCGGCTTCATCAACCTGGGCTGCATCGTATACCGGGAACGGTTGCAGCATGATGGTGTCAGCGGTGATACCGCAGATGACCTTCACACGCTGCCAGATGGTTTCAGTGATGAACGGGATAATCGGGTGCGCCAGGCGCAGCAGACCTTCCAGCACGGTCACCAGCGTATGGCGGGTACCGCGCAGCTCTGCTTCTGTACCACCGTTCATCACCGGCTTGGTGAGCTCGAGGTACCAGTCACAGAACTGGTTCCAGGTGAATTCGTACAGGATGCCCGCGGCGATGTCGAAGCGATAGTTGTCCAGCGCTTCGCGATACGCTTTCACGGTCTGGTTGAATTCAGCCAGGATCCAGCGATCAGCCAGCGACAGTACTTTCTCGCCGCCGTTGAAGCCACAGTCCTGGTCTTCGGTGTTCATCAGCACGAAACGGCTGGCGTTCCACAGCTTGTTACAGAAGTTACGGTAACCTTCCAGACGTTTCATGTCCCAGTTGATGTCACGGCCGGTAGAGGCCAGTGCCGCTAGGGTGAAACGCAGGGCGTCGGTGCCGTGCGGCTCAATGCCGTCCGGGAACTGTTTGGAAGTACGCTTACCGATCTTCTCAGCCAGCTGTGGCTGCATCATGTTACCGGTGCGTTTTTCCAGCAGGTCAGCCAGGGAGATACCGTCAACCATATCCAGCGGGTCAATCACGTTGCCCTTGGATTTGGACATCTTCTGGCCTTCATCGTCACGAATCAGACCGGTCATGTAGACGGTCTTGAACGGCACCTGCGGCTTGCCGTCTTCATCTTTGATGAAGTGCATGGTCATCATGATCATGCGGGCAATCCAGAAGAAGATGATGTCGAAGCCGGAAACCATCACGCTCGTCGGGTGGAACTGACGCAGGGCGTCGGTGTTTTCCGGCCAGCCGAGGGTAGAGAAGGTCCACAGCGCTGAGGAGAACCAGGTGTCCAGCACGTCCTCGTCCTGGCGAAGCTGGATGTCGGCACCGAGGTTGTTTTCCTGACGTACTTCTTCTTCACTGCGGCCAACGTAGACGTTACCCTGCTCGTCGTACCATGCCGGGATGCGGTGACCCCACCACAGCTGACGAGAGATACACCAGTCCTGAATATCTCGCATCCAGGAGAAGTACATGTTTTCGTACTGCTTCGGTACGAACTGGATGTCACCGTTTTCCACCGCTTCAATCGCCGGTTTCGCCAGCGGCGCAACGCGCACGTACCACTGGTCGGTCAGCATCGGTTCGATAACCACGCCGCCACGGTCGCCGTAAGGTACGGTCAGGTCGTGCGGTTTGATCTCTTCCAGCAGACCCAGGGCGTCAACGGCGGCAACCATCGCTTTACGCGCAGCAAAACGCTCCATTTTCTGGAACTCTACCGGGATATCACTGGAGTAGACGGTCGTTTCAACGCCGTTGGTGTCATATACCTGCGCGCTTTCGCGGATGTCGCCGTCGAAGGTCAGGATGTTGATCATCGGCAGGGCGTGACGTTTGCCTACTTCATAGTCGTTAAAGTCGTGTGCCGGGGTGATCTTCACACAGCCGGTGCCTTTTTCCATGTCGGCGTGTTCGTCGCCCACAATCGGAATACGGCGGTTAACCAGCGGCAGCACCACGAATTTACCGATTAAGTCTTTGTAACGCGGATCTTCCGGGTTAACGGCCACGCCGGTATCACCCAACAGGGTTTCCGGACGGGTGGTGGCAACCACCAGATAATCTTTACCGTCTGCGGTTTTTGCGCCATCGGCCAGCGGGTAGCGGATGTGCCACATGGAGCCTTTGGATTCGCGGTTTTCGACTTCGAGGTCAGAAATCGCGGTGCGCAGTTTCGGATCCCAGTTGACCAGGCGCTTGCCACGGTAAATCAGATCTTCTTTGTGCAGACGGACAAACACTTCTTTCACGGCATTGGAAAGGCCTTCGTCCATGGTGAAGCGCTCACGCTCCCAGTCCACGGAGTTGCCCAGACGACGCATCTGGTTGGTAATGGTACCGCCAGACTCCGCCTTCCACTGCCAGATTTTGTCGATGAAGGCATCGCGACCGTAGTCGTGACGGGTTTTGCCTTCTTCGGCCGCAATCTTGCGCTCAACCACCATCTGGGTCGCGATCCCGGCGTGGTCGGTACCGACCTGCCACAGGGTGTTTTTACCCTGCATACGCTGATAGCGGATCATGGTATCCATGATGGTTTGCTGGAAAGCGTGACCCATATGCAAACTGCCGGTGACGTTCGGCGGCGGGATCATGATGCAGAAACTTTCCTGGCTTTCATCACCATTTGGTTTGAAATAGCCCTGCTTTTCCCAGTGCTCGTAAAGCGGCTGTTCGATATCTTGTGGGTTGTATGTCTTTTCCATTATTTCCAGGTTGCCGTGGTCAGGTTAAAACCGGCGAGGCGATAAGCTTTATAGCGATCGCGCGCCAGTTGTTTTAAAGAATCTTCATGAGGAACGAAGTCTATCACTTCTGTGAAAGCGGTGGCAAAATCTGCAAAGCCGGTGCGTAAACTAATCAACAGATCCCGTGGGCTGCTGTTGCGCTTCTGCGGCCAGGCTATCTCCACCGGGGCTCCGCCACGCGGGCCTTCACCCGACAGGTTATGCGGCACAAAGCTTTCCGGCGGCCGCGTCCACAGCGCTTCGTCGAGGCGAATGGCCTGCGCTTCGTCTTCACAGGCAATCAGGACACGTTTACCGCTGCGCCAACGTTCTGCGGCAAGTTCACACACCAGTTGCTCCACGGCGCTCAGGCCGTCGGCGGTGTTGTCGTTGTCCAGAAGATAGAACGTCGCATTCTTCATATATGGGGCTTCTTGTGATGGATTTAAAGCATGTTGCCCGGTGGCGCTGCGCTTACCGGGCCTACAGTGTGCTGCCGTTTGTAGGCCGGGTAAGGCGTCGCCGCCACCCGGCATTTAACATTACTCTTCGCCGTTAAACCCAGCGCGATTGAGCAGGAACTGCGACAGCATGGCTACCGGACGACCGGTTGCACCCTTGGCTTTACCGGAGCGCCACGCGGTACCGGCGATATCCAGGTGCGCCCAGTTGTACTTGCGGGTGAAGCGCGACAGGAAGCAGGCTGCGGTGATAGCTCCGCCAGGACGACCGCCGATGTTTGCCATATCGGCAAAGTTGGATTCCAGTTGTTCCTGGAACTCATCGCCGAGCGGCAGACGCCATGCGCGGTCGCCGGACTGCTCGGAAGCCCCGATCAGCTCATGCGCCAGCGGATTGTGGTTCGACATCAGGCCGGTGATGTGGTGGCCCAGTGCAATCACGCAGGCGCCGGTCAGGGTGGCCACGTCGATGACGGCTTCTGGCTCGAAGCGCTCAACGTAGGTCAGCACATCGCACAGCACCAGGCGGCCTTCGGCATCGGTGTTCAGCACTTCTACCGTCTGGCCGGACATGGTGGTCAGCACGTCGCCCGGACGATACGCACGACCGCCAGGCATGTTCTCACAGCCCGCCAGCACGCCGATGACGTTGATAGGCAGCTGAAGCTCTGCCACCATCCGCATCACGCCGTAGACCGCCGCCGCGCCGCACATGTCGTACTTCATCTCGTCCATGCCTTCGGCAGGCTTGATGGAGATACCGCCGGAGTCGAAGGTCAGGCCTTTACCTACCAGCACGACAGGACGTGCGTCTTCCGCCGGGTTACCTTTGTACTCAATCACCGACATCAGGGATTCGTTCTGCGAACCGTTCCCTACCGCCAGATAAGAGTGCATACCCAGTTCTTTCATCTGCTGCTCGCCAATCACGCGGGTGACGACGTTTTTGCTGTAAGCATCGGCCAGCTGACGCGCCTGGGAAGCCAGGTACGCGGCGTTACAGATGTTCGGCGGCATATTGCCGAGATCTTTCGCGGCCTTGATACCGGCAGCAATCGCCAGACCGTGCTGAATGGCGCGCTCGCCGCTGGTCAGTTCGCGACGAGTCGGCACATTGAAGACCATTTTACGCAGCGGGCGACGCGGCTCGCTCTTGTTGGTCTTCAGCTGATCGAAGCTGTAGAGCGTCTCTTTCGCGGTTTCCACCGCCTGACGCACTTTCCAGTAGTTGTTACGGCCCTTCACGTGCAGCTCGGTCAGGAAGCAGACCGCTTCCATTGAACCGGTGTCGTTCAGGGTGTTGATGGTTTTCTGGATAACCTGCTTGTACTGGCGCTCATCCAGCTCGCGTTCTTTGCCACAACCGATAAGCAGGATACGCTCTGACAGCACGTTCGGTACGTGATGAAGCAGCAGGGTCTGGCCCGGCTTACCTTCCAGCTCACCACGACGCAGCAACGCACTGATGTAGCCGTCGCTTATCTTATCGAGTTGTTCGGCGACCGGGGAGAGGCGACGCGGCTCAAAGACACCGACAACGATGCAGGCACTCCGCTGTTTTTCCGGGCTACCGCTTTTTACACTGAACTCCATGCACTACGCTCCTGAATCTTAAAGACAACAGCAGTGGCTACGGATAGAATTGAAACCTTTCGTAACTCATGTCCGCTGTTGCGGTGACTTCATGATATTCTTACTGTGTTTACGGTTTGAACACGTTCGAGAACGGATAACCGCCGAGTAGTTTAATCTTAGCGATGTTTTCGACGACTCAAGAGAATAAATGACGTTTAAGCCATGAAACAAGCTATTTTCCTGCAACAAGACGGGTTTTTACGGGCGTATTTATAGTGATAATCATAAGATATTTGATGCGGGAGACGCTGAAAAGCCAGCTTGCCATCCTTTTCATCCTGCTGCTGATCTTTTTCTGTCAGAAGCTGGTGCGGATCCTGGGCGCAGCGGTCGATGGTGAAATCCCGACGAATCTCGTGCTTTCTCTGCTTGGACTTGGGGTCCCGGAGATGGCGCAACTCATTTTGCCGCTGAGCCTGTTCCTGGGGCTCCTGATGACGCTCGGCAAACTGTATACCGAAAGTGAAATTACGGTCATGCATGCCTGCGGTCTGAGCAAGGCGGTGCTGATTAAAGCGGCAATGCTGCTGGCGCTGTTAACCGGCGCCGTGGCGGCAGTGAACGTGATGTGGGCAGGCCCGTGGTCGGCTCGCCATCAGGATGAAGTGCTGGCAGAAGCGAAAGCCAACCCCGGCATGGCTGCACTGGCCCAGGGCCAGTTCCAGCAGGCCACCAACGGCGATGCGGTGCTGTTTATCGAAAGCGTTGATGGCAGCAGCTTTAAAGACGTGTTCCTGGCGCAGCTGCGGCCAAAAGGTAACGCGCGTCCGTCGGTGGTGGTTGCCGATTCCGGCCATCTTTCTCAGCATAAAGATGGTTCGCAGGTGGTTACCCTGAACCAGGGGACGCGTTTTGAAGGCACCGCGATGCTGCGTGACTTCCGCATCACCGACTTTAAAGATTACCAGGCGATTATTGGCTACCAGGCGGTGGCGATGGATCCGACCAATACCGAGCAGATGAACACCCCAACGCTCTGGAACACGGATACCGACACCGCGCGCGCCGAACTGCACTGGCGCTTCACGCTGGTGTTTGCCGTGTTTGTGATGGCGCTGATGGTGGTTCCGCTGAGCGTGGTGAACCCGCGTCAGGGCCGCGTACTGTCGATGCTGCCTGCGATGCTCCTGTATCTGGTGTTCTTCCTGCTGCAGACCTCGCTGCGCTCCAGCGCCAGCAAAGGGAAGCTGGATCCGATGATCTGGATGTGGGGCGTAAACCTCTTGTATCTGGCGCTCGCGGTGGCGCTGAACCTGTGGGATACGTTGCCGGTACGCCGGTTGCGCGCCCGTTTTGCCGGTAAAGGAGCCGTATAATGCAGGCATTTGGCGTACTTGACCGCTATATCGGTAAAACTATCTTCAACACCATCATGATGACGTTGTTCATGCTGGTGTCGCTCTCGGGCATCATCAAGTTTGTCGACCAGCTGAAAAAATCGGGCGAGGGTACCTACACCGCGCTGGGCGCCGGGATGTATACCCTGCTCAGCGTACCGAAAGATATCCAGATCTTCTTCCCGATGGCGGCGCTGCTTGGCGCACTGTTAGGCCTGGGGATGCTGGCGCAGCGTAGTGAACTGGTGGTGATGCAGGCCTCCGGCTTTACGCGCATGCAGGTAGCGCTCGCGGTGATGAAAACCGCGATCCCGCTGGTGCTGCTGACCATGGCAATCGGCGAATGGGTGGCTCCGCAGGGCGAGCAGATGGCACGTAACTATCGTGCGCAGCAGATGTACGGCGGTTCGCTGCTTTCCACCCAGCAGGGGCTGTGGGCGAAAGACGGGCACAGCTTTGTTTACATCGAGCGCGTGAGAAGCAACGACGAGCTGGGCGGCGTGAGTATTTACTCCTTCAACGACAACCGTCGTCTGCAGTCGGTGCGCTATGCCGCTACCGCGAAGTTTGATACGGACAACAAGCTGTGGCGTTTGTCGCAGGTTGATGAATCTGACCTGACCGACCCGAAACAGATTACCGGCAGCCAGACGGTGACCGGCACCTGGAAAACCAACCTCACGCCAGACAAGCTCGGCGTAGTAGCGCTGGATCCGGATGCGCTGTCAATCAGCGGCCTGCACAACTACGTGAAGTACCTGAAGTCCAGCGGCCAGGACTCCGGGCGTTATCAGCTCAATATGTGGAGCAAAATCTTCCAGCCGCTCTCGGTGGCGGTGATGATGCTGATGGCGCTGTCGTTTATCTTTGGCCCGCTGCGTAGCGTACCGATGGGCGTGCGCGTGGTGACCGGGATTAGCTTCGGCTTCGTATTCTACGTGCTGGATCAGATTTTCGGCCCGCTGACGCTGGTGTACGGCATTCCGCCGGTGGTGGGTGCTCTGCTGCCAAGTGCGAGCTTCTTCCTGATAAGCCTCTGGCTGATGATGCGCAAGGCGTAGATTTTACCCCTCGCGCTAACCCTCTCCCCGGTGGGGAGAGGGTATCTCCAGAGCGGTGCTTAACGCTTTCTTCCGCCCAGTAAACTTCCTAACATCCCACGCACAATCTGGTTCGTCACCTGACGCGCCGCGCTTTTCGCCATGGTCTGCACCACGCCGTCACGCTGGCCGCCGCGCGGGCCGGTAGAGCCAAAAAGAATATCCTTCAGCCCACCGAGTATTCCGTCGTCAACGGCAACGTTCTGCCCTTTGGCCGGGGGGGCCTCCTGTTTGTCGGTGGCAACCTGCACGCCTTTTTGCAAAATTTCAAACGCCGACTCGCGGTCGATAACGTCTTCATACTTGCCGTACAGCGGCGAGTTGTTGATAAGCCCGTTGCGCTCGTCGTCGGTGACCGGTCCCATGCGCGAGCAGGGCGCGATAACCATCGCACGCTCCACTACGGACGGGCTGCCTTTCTCGTCGAGGAAGGAGATAAGCCCCTCGCCGGTGCCCAGCTCCTGAATGGTTTTCTCGGTATCAAACGCCGGGTTGGCGCGCATGGTCTGCGCGGCGGTTTTCACCGCTTTCTGATCCTTCGGCGTGAAGGCGCGCAGCGCGTGCTGCACACGGTTACCGAGCTGGCCAAGCACGTTGTCCGGAATATCGGAAGGATTCTGCGACACGAAGTAAACGCCGACCCCTTTGGAGCGGATAAGGCGAATAACCTGCTCGATTTTATCCAGCAGCACCTGCGGCGCATCGCTGAACAGCAGGTGCGCTTCGTCGAAGAAGAACACCAGCTTCGGTTTCTCGAGATCGCCCGCTTCCGGCAGCTGTTCATAAAGCTCGGAGAGCATCCACAAGAGGCTGGCGGCGTACAGCTTCGGCATCTGATAGAGCTTCTCGGCGCTCAGGATATTGATAATGCCTTTGCCATTGCTGTCGGTGCGCATCCAGTCTTTGATATCGAGCATCGGTTCGCCAAAGAAGTGCTCTGCGCCCTGTTGCTCAAGGGTCAGCAGGCCGCGCTGAATAGCCCCGACGGAAGCCGTGCTGATGTTGCCGTACTGGTTCTGGAACGACTTCGCGTTATCGCCGATGTACTGGGTGATGGCGCGCAGATCTTTAAAATCGAGCAGCAGCAGACCCTGATCGTCGGCGATGCGGAAGATAATGTTCAGCACCCCGGACTGGATCTCGTTGAGGTTCAGCAGACGGGCGAGCAGCAGTGGGCCGAGATCGGACACCGTTGCGCGTACCGGGTGACCCTTCTCACCAAAAATATCCCACAGCACTACCGGGTTCGCGTGCGGTTCCCAGTCGGTAATACCAATCTTTTTCAGCCGCTCCAGCAGCTTCTCGGAGGCTTGCCCCTCTTTGGCCACCCCGGTCAAATCGCCTTTTACGTCGGCCATGAATACCGGTACGCCGATCTCAGAGAACGATTCTGCCATCTTCTGCAGGGTGACGGTTTTCCCCGTCCCGGTGGCACCGGTGATTAAACCGTGACGGTTCGCCATGCCTGGCAATAAAAACAGCTCTTCTTCAATAGTGCGAGCTATCAGCAAGGGTGCGCTCATGTTTCTTCCTCCATTAGTCCTGCGAGCAGTATAGGCAACCTGAAGATAAAGTGATTCAGTAAATTCTGTTCTTTGCGATGCGCTTTCCAGGGCGCACTATGCTTTGCATACCGTTTACTTTTTTTTGGAAGATTATGTCCAGATTCTTTTTTAATGACCGCAAACAGCTGGTCAACGATGCCATCGAAGGCTTAGTGTTATCGGCGCCGCACGGCAACCTGGTGCGCCTGGATATCGACCCGGCCATCCGCGTGGTGGTACGTGGCGACTGGGATAAAAGCCGCGTCGCGGTGATCTCCGGCGGCGGCTCCGGCCACGAACCGGCGCATGCCGGGTTTGTCGGTAAAGGCATGCTTACGGCGGCGGTGTGCGGCGATCTGTTCGCCTCGCCGAGCGTCGACGCGGTGCTTAACGCCATTGTGGCCGTGACCGGCGATCGCGGCTGCCTGCTTATCGTCAAAAACTATACCGGCGACCGCCTCAACTTTGGCCTCGCCGCCGAGAAAGCCAAACGCTACGGCCTGAAGGTGGAGATGGTGATCGTCGCCGACGATATCGCGCTGCCGGACAACAAACAGCCGCGCGGTATCGCCGGCACGGCGCTGGTGCACAAAATTGCCGGGCACGCGGCGGAGCAGGGCAAATCGCTGTGCGAAGTGCGCGACATCGCGCAGGACGCCTGCAACAGCGTGTTCAGCCTTGGCGTGGCGATGGAGAGCTGCAACCTGCCGGGCAGCGAAGAAGATGAAGGGCGTATCAGGCACGGCCAGGTGGAGCTGGGGCTGGGTATTCACGGTGAACCGGGGGCATCGATTGTCGATAGCCACAACAGCAAAGCCATCATCGACACGCTGGTCGCACCGCTGAAGGCTCAGGTGGGCGATGCGCGGGTGGCGGTGCTGATCAACAACCTCGGCGGCGTATCGGCGCTGGAGATGGCGCTGCTGACCAAAGAGCTGGCGCATTCCGCGCTGAAAGACCAGATTGCCTGGCTGATTGGCCCGGCGCCGCTGGTGAGCGCTCTCGACATGAAAGGCTTCTCGCTTTCGCTGCTGAAGCTTAACAGCACTTTTGAAGCCGCCCTGCGGGAAGACGTTGACACCGTGGGCTGGCAGAAGCCGGTGGCGTTCGCTCCGGTGAGAACGGTGAAACACGCTAAAATTCACGACCGCATTGACTTCACCCCTTCGGATAACCCACAGGTGAGGGCGGCGGTAGCAGCGGTAACCAGCACGCTTATCGGCCTTGAGAACCAGCTGAACGCACTGGATGCAAAAGTTGGCGACGGTGATACCGGCTCGACCTTTGCCGAAGGCGCACGGGAAGTGGCCCGCCTGCTCGCGCAGGGACAGCTGCCGCTCAACGACACGGCGAAGCTGCTGCAGGTGGTGGGCGACAGCCTTGCCACGGTGATGGGCGGCTCCAGCGGCGTGCTGATGTCAATCTTCTTCACCGCTGCCGGGCAGTCGGTGCAGAACGGCAAAGGCGTGGCAGAAGCGCTGCTGGATGGACTGAAGCAGATGAAGCAGTACGGCGGTGCCGACCTCGGCGACCGGACGCTTATCGACGCGCTACAGCCGGCGCTGGAAACGCTGCGTAGTGGTGGAGACCTGCAGGCCGCGGCAAGCGCTGCGCAGCAGGGGGCAGAGCGCACCGCGACGATGAGCAAAGCCGGAGCCGGGCGCTCTTCCTACGTGAATAAAGAGAACCTCGACGGCGTGATGGACCCGGGCGCGGTGGCGATTGCCGAAGTGTTTAAAGCCCTCCGGGCCTGATAACAGCCCTCTCCGGGGAGAGGGCTTATGGCTTAGAAATCAGCCTTCAGCACCACGCGGTAGCGGGCTTTACCTTCCCGCACGTGCTGTAACGCCTCGTTGATTTTCGACATCGGGAACAGCTCGGTGGTGGGAGCCACCCTGCTGCGCCCGGCGAATTTCATCAGCGTGCGCAGCTCAGACGGATTACCGGTAGCCGAGCCGGAGACGCTGCGGTCGCCCTGAATCAAAGTGAACGCCGGAACCGACAGCGGCTTCAGCACCGCGCCGACGGTGTGGAAGTTGCCGCCATAGGCCAGCGCTTCAAAATACGGCTGCCAGTCGAGGCTGACGTTCACGGTGTTGATGATGAGATCGTACTGCCCCGCCAGCGCCTTCAGCGCCTCTGGGTCACGGCTGTTGACTACCTTATCCGCCCCCATGGCACGCACTTCCTGCTCTTTCGCCGGGTTAGAGCTGAAGGCAGTGACTTCGGCACCCATCGCCCGCAGCAGCTTAATGGCGATGTGCCCAAGGCCGCCAATGCCGATAACCCCGACGCGGCTGGTGGCGGTGATATGGTGCGTCAGCAGCGGTTTGAAGACGGTGATACCGCCGCAGAGCATCGGGCCTGCGCTTTCGATATCGATGCTGTCCGGCAGCGGGATGACCCATTGCCAGTCGGCCCGCAGCTTATTGGCAAAGCCACCGCGGTTCATGATGGTGGCGGTAGAGCCTTCGAGGCAGTTGATTTGGTTGCCGCTGATGCAGGCATCGCAATGCCCGCAGCTGCGCGCCGTCCAGCCCACGCCCACGCGCTGGCCGATTTTCAGCCCCTTGCTTTGCGCCGCGCTGCCGAGCGCGGCCACGCGGCCAATCACCTCATGACCGGCGACCAGCGGGTACTGGGAGATCCCCCACTCGTTGTCGATCATCGATAAATCGGAATGGCAGATACCACAGTAATCCACCTCCACTTCGACATCGTCCGGCAGCAGTTCACCTGCATCGTACTCCCAGACCTCCAGTTCGGCGCCCGCTTCTTTTGCGGCGTAGCTTTTTATTTTCGACATGATGCTTTCCCGTTGTTGGTGTTGAACTGGAAGTGTAGAGCATGGGGTTGTGGGGTGCTTCGCAGAAGGTGGTGGGAAGGCGGTGAACACCGCACCAGACAGTTCCCTCTCCTTTGAGGGTTCGGGAGTGATCCCCTCTCCCTTGAGGGAGAGGGTTAGGGTGATAAATGTGACTAACCTACTGAGCCGATGAATTTTTCAGCACTTAGCGCACACCACCCGCAACGCCGCTTGCATGGTGCAGCATGACAGGTATAATCCATGACGTTTCCGCATCCCCTTCCGTGCCGGAGTGGCGAAATCGGTAGACGCAGTTGATTCAAAATCAACCGTAGAAATACGTGCCGGTTCGAGTCCGGCCTTCGGCACCATACGATGCAATCAAGTCGCCCAAGGGCGGCTTTTTTTGTGTTCTGATTGCTATCTAACTGCATTTCTTTATGTAATTTTTCAGATGATTGTTGTGCAGGATACTCGTAGCTCATCGCAACTTATTGATTTTTCATCATCGTTTTCATATAGTCTTTTCATGGTTATTGCCATAGGTTGATTTTAAACGTTCACTTACCAAATAAGAGCTACAAAATGTCTAACCAGAATATCGAGTTTATTGGGCTGGATAATATTCATCTAGATATTGAAAACCCACGTCTACCTTCCTCTATGAAAAAAAACAAACCTAAAAAAGAGGATATTGTAAATTGGATGCTTAATGATGCATCAATTATAGAGCTGATGCTTGCAATAGGGCAGGCTGGTTTTTTCATCGGGGAAGCGCTTTTAGTCGTTCCAGACCCAAAAAAGAGTGGGCACTATATTGTTGTTGAGGGTAACAGGCGCTTGACATCTGTTATTTTATTAAACGAGCCTGGAATAGCTAAATCACAAAAATTAAAAATTGAAAAAGTACTTCAGGAAACAGATGAGAGACCGAGTGAAATACCTTGTATAATATTTGATAATCGAGATAAAATTAATAAATATCTTGGTTATAGACACATTACAGGAGTTAAATCATGGGGGTTGCTTCCAAAGGCTAGGTATTTGAATGAGTTGGCAAAAGATCTTGAGGATGATGATTTTAACTCAAAATGCAGAAAGCTAGCTAAGTCAATTGGGAGTCGCAGTGATTATGTTAAGAGTTTATTAACTGCATTTCAATTGTATTTGATAATAGAAGATGAAGGTTTTTTTAAGATAAAAGGACTAGATGAAACAACGCTTCATTTCAATTATCTCTCCGACTCTCTCGGTAAAGAGAATATTAGAGATTATATAAGGGTTGATCTTAAATTAAACAATCCTACTGCTGATGTAAGTATTGTACAACTCGAGTTGCTAACAAAATGGTTTTTTGAGAAGAATGAAAATAGCAGAAGTAGAGTATTAGGAGATAGCGCAAATCTTAAAATGCTAGATAAGGTTCTTGGGGATACAAGAGCTGAAGAGTACTTTAGGACGGGAATGGGAACAATTACCGAAGCGTTCAATCTGATTGCTGTGGATGCCGACTCATTTAATCAAGAGATTGAACAGTCACTTGCTGGTTTAAGACGCGCAAATAGTACAATTCATAATGTTGATAAACATTTGGATTCAACACGTTTAAAGTTAAAAGAAATCTTTACCATTGCAAAAAACATGAATGCCATCATCATTAATATGTCGGAAGATAAGTGGGATGATTAATTTTAAATCATTTAGCAGAACTCCAAGCGAAACGCTAGGAAATTCGCATTATTTCTGCGATTATATAGAACTATTATCTTTAATAAATGGAGATGATGGTATAAGTATTAGTGAGGTCTATGATAGGTTTTTGGAAGATGAAAAAATCCCAAACATTGGTTCCGAACACTCTGGCGAAACGAATCAGGAATGGGAAGGAAGAATTGGTAATTGGTTTGAGGAAATAAATGCAAGAAACAGTCATTATGGAAATCAGTACCCTTTTATGTTGACGGATAGCCGAGTAAAGCGTAAGGAAAATATTTCCGATGAGCAATACCTCTATTTACTTTTGCTTTTATGCTCATCTTTGAGTTATGTAAATGGCTATCATATGCTAACTTCTTTATTTGAGAAGGTTAGTTATTATGCAATGAAAAGTTTCCTTCCATCATACTCAAAAGTATATGTTTTCGGAGTTTCAGCTGGTGATAATGATCGATATATTGGAAGTTTGGAAGAAAAATATAGACTTCTAGCTGATGATCTCGGATTAACCATAGCACAGCATGAAGACGCATTTCGTGTTGGCGATAATGGTGATGGTGGGGTAGATATTGTCGCATGGGTACCATTTAAAGATGATCCAAATCTAGAACGGAAAATGGTTTTTTTAGGACAAAGCGCTGCAGGGAAGAATTGGACTAATAAGCAAGGGAGTGTTGACCGTGCTAGAAATTATATAATTGATTTACCATATAGTGCTCAAAATGTTCTTTTTGTTCCTTATGATTTTCGTAATTATCAGCGATTGTTTTGCCAAAGAGGAGAAATCACAGCATCATTAATTTTTGATAGGCATAGAATTATAAATCTAGTTAATGCCAGTGCTTTGCTTAACGACCCTTTAGGGGGTAACTTTCGTGAGATTGTTAACTACAGCTTAGAATATATTGAAGACATTGTATAAATAATAGGGACACATCTTTATGTGTCCCTATTGGTAATGTATTTAAAGAAATGATGTCATATTTTTTCTATTATAGAATTAAGACTCTTATGGTTTCTTAAACTTGATATACCATCTTCAACATGTGCTGCCCATGCTTTTAGAATATCTTTTTGTTCAATTTGTGGATATAGCATTTTGAGTATTAACTCTGTCACTTGTAGAGTCTCTCCCAACCATGTGATTTTGTCCAATACTAATGAACCGTCAAGCTTTTTATTATTATATTCTGTAGAATATCGAAACTCAGTTTCTATTGAACGGAAAAAAGCCAAGCGTGCTGAAATATTAGGTGTTATTCCAGTATGACTTTTTAGTTTTTTAAGTTGTTCTTCAGTCTGGCGACTAAGTTGCATTCTATTCGGGAGCATTAAACTGCCTCCTTAGTTAATTCCCAGAAATAACCTGACTTAAGTACAGATGACTTTGTTCGCGCGTTAAACACAATCTCATAAGCATGGGATATGTCATCGCGAAGTTGATCCACAAAATATCTCTCATCCACTTCAGTATCAGTCGACAACAGTACAACCTGATGGCTAGCAAATGGGAAGTAATGATTAATCAGCTTATCTCGATGCTGAGAGTCTAAACGCCCAAGTGGTGTATCAATAATCACTGGCAGGTCTCGACCAGAAGTTTTAGCCAGAGCTTCAAGAATCGCTATTGCATAAATTTGCTTTTCCCCAGCGGAAAGTAACTTACGATTAATAACAATATTATTTTCATCCACCAGTTCTACATCAAAAGTCTCAGGGTTGATATGGGCATTCAACTGTAAATCTTCTTTGCGGGCAAGTTTGTGGTAAGCTGCTTCAAAATTAGTTGAAAGAGTCTTTACTCTGGCCTGAGTCAGCAGCTCACTATAACGATCAAGCAAATTGATGGTTTCGTGAGCGTTATTTAATGCACTACTGTGGTTATGTTGGTTACGAGCTGCATCATGTGCTTTTTGTATCTGACGAGCGCAATCTAATTGCACTTGCTTTGCTTGCTTTGCTTCTTCAAGCAAAGATCGGTATTCCTGACGTTTAGCTTCGCGTTTACGATCTAGCTCGCGGAGTTTTTCAAAGATACCCATCAGCTGGTCATCTTCAGGTGCGCGGGCAATGTTCGCTGCGGCTTGTTCCAGCTGTTCTTCAACTTGTGCTAACTGATTACGGTACAGCTCGAAGCGTTGCCAGGATTTCTTGCTATCCTGTTCGATAGAATGCTGAATCATCCCAGCTTCACGCTCCGAGATATCAAACAACAGTTCACCTTTGGGCTTACCAGCAAGATATTCTTGCAGGTTATCCTCTATCGCTTCGGCTGCAATTTTCCCTGTACTACCGGAACGGAAGGAAATGTCATTTTTTAGCTGCGTCAGGAAATGATTTAGTTCTTTCTCAAAACTTATCGCCTGCTTTATTTGCATTTCAGCACTAATTTGTTCAAGCAAACGACTTAGCGTTTTCGGTGCAAGAGCATAAGGTAAAGAGCTCTCGCACTCATGGCGAAGTGCTTTTTCCAGGCGTTCTTTATCTTTTAAAAGCGTTTCAACTTTCTGCTTCTCCTGGGCTTTAGTCTGCGCAAAAGCACCGCCTTGAGCGTTCAGAAGAGCCTCATGCTGTACGATTTCCTTCGAAATTAAATCAATACGTTGCTTTGCAAAATCTGCCTTTTCGAGAATTTGTTCTGTCTTGAAGGAAAGCTCTTTTATCTGTTTTTCCAGCAGGGCTAGCTTCTGTTGTTGAGACTCTGCCAACTGACCAGATTGTTGCCGCTTAACAAAGATCATTAAGTCATTTCGCAGTTTTTCGATGAGATCTAAACCTAACAAACGGCGTACCGCGGTACGCAAAATATTGCCAGATTCATCCTCAGCAAGTTCAGCAATTTTCTCGCCATCAAAGAAAAATAGGTCGGCGATCCCATGTGGAATCAACTCATTCAGGAATCCCTGGCACTGGTCGTAACCCAGGCCTTGAATAACCTTGCCATCTTGCTGAAGCGAAAGTTTATCTCGTTTACCTTTTTGCCATGTGCGAGTGACAATAAACTCAGCTTCCTGGCCACCTTTATTGTAGGTAAAGCAGAGCTCGATTGATGCTTCGTCAGGTTGCTCAGATAATGAGTGGCCTTTATGGATCAGCGCACTCAGTTCTTCTATATATTCTTGTTGCTGGGTGGCCGAGCCAAATGTCAATCTGCCATATAACGCAAGGCGGATTGCTGACAGAATTGATGTTTTTCCCGCGCCGTTTAACCCGCCGAACAGTACGATCGGGCGCGGATTATCATTATTCGCCCGTTTTTTAGGTGCTAGATCAATGGTATGGGTACCACTAAAAACGCGGTAATTTCGCAGTACCAGTTGTTTAATTAACACGTTCTTTGTCCTCACTGGTAAGCAGGTTTGGCTCGCTCACATCGGTAATTCTGCGCTGCAGCATCTGTAATTCAGCTTCCAATTTGGCTACTTCTTCCTGATGAACATCTCGTTCATTGCGTTTCTGCAATGTTTCCTGCTGCTGCTTTATGTCTTCCAGGCTTCCCCAGTCTTGCTTGAGGATAGTACCCAGTTTTTCGAAAATACCCTGCCGACGGCTGAGACCTTCCATTGATACTTCAAGCTCGATCAGTTTCATAACCATCTCTGGAACAACGTCAAATCCCTGGGCAATCTGCTCAAGAAGATCGGCATCGCTGGCATCGAAACGAGATTGGTCATCAATTACCCAGTCCAGATCTTGGCCGTAAACCTCACGATAAATACCAGGAAGCGTGTCATACCAGTCAGGCTCATTCGGATCTTTTAACCATTCCTGCCGGATGGCATGAAGCTCAGGCTGAGTGATTAGGGTAATCGAGTGACCCTGTGCGTTCATATCACGTTCAATTGTCAGCAGATCTCTTAACCATTGCTGACGATATTTAAGCCAGTATGGACCTGGAACGTGTTTGCGCTCAGCAGTAAGCTCCTCACCATCTTTTGCATATTGATAGCTCACCTTTCCAGTACGACGCTTATAGTTGCGATAAGTATCTTTGTTAACTGGATCGGTCGTGAAAGCCAAAAGATCACGGTACTTCAGCAGCGGGGACATCCACTCTTCACCATTTTGGATCAGGCTCTCCATCGCTTTATCTTTGGTTACGACGGTACATGTCCAACAACCAAAGCGAGAGTTTCCGCATGAAGGGGTGCTGTCATCAATAACAAGCGGGCACTCGCCTTGTGCGGAAGAATCCATATAAAGCGTCCAGAGTGGACGGTTGTTCCCGCCCCATGGGCTTTCCCACTCATCAAAATCATCAGGCGCGTATCTGAAGGCTCCACGGAGTAATTTCCATACATCTTCTACATCCCAAGTATCAATTGGGGTGTAAATAAAAGCGTTGGAAAGAGTAGTGTGGCGTGCCAGACGTGAACCGTCGATTTTATGTTTTGCAATAACTTGCGCACGTGATGCACTCTCACTACTGCGAGAACCCAAAACAACGATGACTTCATCAAACTGGCTGACTTTATCTTTTATAAAGTCGCTCACCGGATTGATCTTCATACGTTCGGTACACCAACGGAAACTACGAGTTGGCGCGGGGTAACCCTTACCCAGTAAGTTCACCCAAAATGTTTCGTTAGTTTTCGGCGTAACAGCATGCTGTGTGATTGGCAAACTATCACGTTTAGCCCCGGCTTCTATTTGAAGCATGGTCTTTTTAATGAGATCCACTACAACAGGCGTTTCTACCAATGTATCGGATGAAACAACAAACACATCCTTTGTCCGCATTTCAGGCGGAAGGCCCATCAATGCCAGATACACCAGGGTAATCACAGCAGAGGAGTCTTTACCACCACTGTAACCAATTACCCACGGGCGCTTATCCGCACAATATACGCGCTGTACTTCAGCAACAAATTCGGCAAGCGTACGGCCAGCGAATTGCTCATCATTAATAAAATCTTCATAATCGGCCAGATCATAGGCCTGAGTTAATGTACTCATGATACAACCATCTGAGCTTCAAGCTCTTGTTCTTCGGGGGAAAGAGGGAGAGATAGCGCTATTTTCAAGGCGTTGCAAGTGAGTTGAATAGCCGTGCTGGTTTTGCTCAACTTACCATGTTGCATCGCGCGCTTAACCATTTCAGGGTTGCTTTTACGCCAGTCAAAAGTCTTCAGTTTGGTGATTTTTTCTTGCCAGTGTTCAGGCTCTTCAGCCATAAGAGCACGACCTAATAGTCCTAGAGCTTGCAGACCAATACCGTGAGCATGAACATAGTCCTGCCTTAGCTGCGCTGGAGAGACCTCCTTACGTGCAGCTAGTTGCCAATCTGGCATCACTTTAAATACAGTCTGCCAGTATAGTGCAGCAATGCTTGTATTGTCTTCGATGTTCCCTGCTTTAGGGTCTTTACCTAAAAGGGCTCTGGTGGCTTGTTTAATACTGCTTAGGGTGAATAATTTGTTGGAAAGCAGACTAATACTGGATTTCTCGAGCTCAGTTAGACCAACAAAGGGTTCAATAGACATAGCTAAGTAACGTGCCAGGTTTGAACTGACATCGCGATGATCGTAGAGTGCTGATAGCGACGGGCTAGGGCGGATGGCGTATTTGTTCAGATCCGCAAACATTTGCTGGCTGCGCCTTAATCCTTCATCTACGAAAAACAGCACTGGAATGTTGTCCTGACCAAGTTCAGGCCGTTCAGCTAATGCGTCCTCGATGGCTTTACGACGGTGTTGGCCATCGTTAATAAGTATCTGCGCATCCATTGGTACTCGTAGTGTCCCCAGATTGTTTGAATTCTGAAACTCGTCAAACTGGACATCAACGGCAATAGAAGCAGTTAATGCAGAAAAAACATAATCTTTTGGATTCTCCAGGAGATAGCGAACCATTTCAGGAATACGAGACTTGTTCAAAATGCGCTGTGCGCGAAGCTCTGGTGGGACATCTGTCTCATCAAAACTAAAAATCTTTGGAATGATGCGCATAGGGCAAGTGGCAATGTAAAAGGGGCGTCCCGCCTGAATGCCTCTGACTGCCGGGAAGGAGTACCAGTAGTTGGAATCGAATTGGGTCATTGATAAGTCCTGGCTGAGCTGGTCACATTACGTTTTATTTTACGTAATATGACCTTTTGTGAAAAGTTCTTTATTGGAACTTACGAGATTTTTTACGTAACTCAGGCATTCTCATTTGACGGTTTTCTCATCAGCTCTTTCCTCTCCACCATCTCCCCATCCTTAAAATACCTGCTCGGCCATAGCACTGAGGGGTGTAACCCCAGCGCTTCTGCTATCAAATACTCGCCCTTCGGCCAGGGGCGCGTCAGCGCGTTCGCCAGTGTTGATGAGCTGAGCCCTGCCGAACGCGACAGAGCGGCGAGTGAGGTTCCTTTCTTGTGTAAACCCGCGATGATGTCTGCCGGGTGCCAGTCTGTTGTCATGATTCCCTCCTGACGGTGTAACGTTAAAATTTAACCTAACAACATCATGCTACGTAATTCGTAGTTCAGTATTCAAGATAAAAACTACGTTTATCGTAGTTTTGCGAGCGAGGTGTGATATCGCTGCAAGGTGCATGAAACTGGAGTTTTTCAGAAAGTAACTGTATGTGACTACGTTTCTCGTAGTATCGGAAACACTAAAAAGCTACGACTATCGTAGCCATGAACGATACCGTTAATTATCAAAGTATCTTTTGCGAGCGCCTGAAATCTGCGCGGCTGGCGAAAGGACTTTCTCAGAAGAAACTTGGCATTCTGGCCGGGCTGGATGAGTTCGTCGCGAGTACGCGTATCAATCGCTATGAAAAGGGCGTGCATCAGGCGGGTACCGAGGTGGTTCATCAGTTGGCTTTAGCGCTGGATGTGCCTTCCGCCTATTTCTATGTTGCCGATGATCAACTTGCACAGGTAGTACTGAGCTGGAATCAGTTAGATAGTGATACCAGAGCGAAAATCATGGCTCTGGTCAGCTAACCCCGTAATAGCCGATTCTAGACTTTAAGGATGCTCTCAACATCTGTCTGTAATTAATAGCTAATACCGTATTTTTCCGAAATTTCATTTCATTATATTATTTTCCGATCCCCATCCAGAATATCCACTCTCACCAACGCACTTAATACAAAAACGCGTTACGCTACTCCCGTTTTTAAGCATGTTTTCAATCATCAATCTTTGACGGAGAATACATGAACGTACAAGCAGATAATAACGATGAAATAAAACCTCGCCGTCGTTTTTTAAAAGGGGCAGGGGCGTTAGCGGCCGCTGCGGTGCTGGTGCCACAGGCGAGGGCGGAGAGTGGAAAAGTGCTAAAAGTTAATCTGAATATGCCGAATGCCATGCTGGAAGGAAGCGCGCAGGGCTTTCCTGCGCAGGGGCTGGAACCCACTCATCAGCAATCGGTTGATTTCCTGCGCGCGGCTAACAACGTGGGCAAACGCTCGATGGCGCTGGGGCATCACCCGTTCGGCGCGGTGCTGGTAGGGCCGGATCAGCACACCATTTTACTTACCCAGGGAAATCAGGGGTCGGTGCTTCACGCTGAAGCCACGCTTGCGCGGATGGCTGCCGGAAACTATACGCCGGAGTTTCTCTGGGGCTGCACCTTATATACCTCGGTGGAGCCATGCTGTATGTGCGCCGGAACAATTTACTGGGCCAATATTGGCCGGGTAGTGTATGGCATGACGGAAGAACAGCTGCTGGAATTAACCGGTGATAATAAAGAGAACCCGACCATGAGTATTCCTTCCCGATATGTTTTTGCCCACGGGCAAAAGGCGGTAAAAGTGCTTGGTCCGGTTCCTGAAATCATGACGGAAATAGTCGATCTACAGCGTCAGTTCTGGAACAGAAACTAACTCAATAACCTGTTCTTATTCCGGGAAGGGTCTGGAGATGACCGGGGCCTTCTCGCTCACCAGGATTGAAGTGCCGGGAGACGGATCGTCTGGCGATCGACGTGCGAAGTAGATCTATTTTTTAACAAAAATGTGACAAACATTCTATACATATAACATATTATCTTTTATAAATTTCTCTGTTTCACCTGCGAAGCAACCACAACAGAGAAAGACATATGGAACAGACATCTGGCAAGAAAAACGATGTAATTCATAACGATAATAAACCGCAGTTCAATCGCTCCATCGGCCTCATCTCTAACTTTGCGTTGGGGTTCACCTACCTTTCGCCGCTCACTGCGGTGTACTCCCTGTTTGCGCTGGCGGTCACGCTGGCGGGCCCACCGGCGGTATGGTGGATCCTGATCGTCGCCTGCGGGCAGCTCCTCGTGGCGCTGGTGTTTGGCGAAGTGGCCTCGCAGTACCCGATAACCGGTGGTCTGTACCCGTGGGCGCGCCGTCTGTGGGGCAAAAAATACGCGTGGATCGCCGCGTGGATCTACCTGTGGGCGCTGGTCGTCACCGTTACTTCCATTGCCGAATACACCTCCACGTTTGTCGCCTCGCTGTTCCACTTTGCTACTTCGCCGGGCAACATGCTGATGACCTCGGTCGTGCTGCTGCTGGTGATGATGGCGGTGAACATGTCGGGCACCAAAAACCTCGCCCGGGTGGCGAAAATCGGCTTCTGGTGCGAAATCGTCAGCGTCATCGCGTTGGGTATCTATCTGCTGATCTTCCACCGCTCGCAGCCGTTCTCGGTGGTGTTTGATTCCATGGGCGTGCTGGCAAAAGACGGCAGCTACCAGACAGCGTTTATGTCCGCCGCGCTGATGGGTCTGTTCATGTTCTTCGGCTTCGAGGCCTGCGGCAACGTGGCGGAAGAGGTGAAAAATCCCGGCAAGAAGATCCCGGTGGCGATGATCCTGAGCATCGTGTTTGGCGCGATCTCGGCGATCATCTCGGTGCTGGGCTATCTGCTCTCTTCGCCGAATCTGGTGAATATCGTCAACGGCAAAACCGCCGATCCTATCCCGGTTATCCTTAACGAAGCGCTGGGGCCGACCGGGGCAACGGTGTTTATCGTCGTGGCGATCGTCGCCATGCTGTCGTGCATCCTGTCGCTGCAGGCGGCGCTGAGCCGTTTGATCTTCTCCTTCTCGCGCGA
The DNA here is from genome assembly GCF_003634235.1 of Yokenella regensburgei. Lineage (NCBI taxonomy): Bacteria > Pseudomonadati > Pseudomonadota > Gammaproteobacteria > Enterobacterales > Enterobacteriaceae > Yokenella > Yokenella regensburgei. Next base: position 287,974 of record NZ_RBIZ01000005.1, read on the forward strand.
CCAGATGTTACCGGGCAGCAAGTGGATGTCGACGCTGTCGAAAAACAGCGTGCCGGATAACGCGATGATCGTCAGTTGCCTGCTGCCGGTGCTTATCTGCGTGTGGGTCTACTTCCAGCCGGATAATCTGTCGCGCATCACCGCCTTCGCGGTTATCGGGATCTATATCTCCTTCCAGATGGTGGTGCTGGCGGCGTTGCGTCAGCGTCTGAAGGGCTGGAAACCGGCCGGAGAGTGGACCGTGGGTGCGTGGGGCATGCTGGTGAACGTGCTGGCGCTGGCCTATGGCGTCTGCGGGATCTGGCTGCTGGCGCAGCCGGCGGAGAGCAGCAGCTTTATCGACCGCTGGACGGTGCTGGTAGGGCTTGCGATCGTCGTGCTGACAGGGCTGCTGTATATGGCGCTGGCCCGCCCGTTTGGGCGTTCGAATGCGCCGGAAAATGATGCGATTGCCTATGCGAAGCAGCTCAACGCAGAAGTGTAGTTTTAGTTTTGCCTGATGCGCTGCGCTTATCAGTCCTACGTGAATGTAGGTCGGATAAGCGTAGCGCGCCCGACAACTCCACTTCTAGAGCTGATACAAACGAAAATAATCGCTCTGATAGCACTGCTGCAACTCGCCGGTATCCAACAAATCCCCCACCCGGTAACGGGGCCAGGTTGAGAAGAAAATCCGCTTATCGAGGTTGGTCAGCACGACCCGCTGCTGGCGGGCGTAGGGGAGCAGTTCGTCTTCAATGCGGCTCACCAGCATGTCGATGGCGGCAACGCCCATAAACTGCCCTTTGCTGTACACCGGCACCGCCGAGGTGAGGGTGTAGGAGGTGTTGCAGATATAGTCGACGTACGGCCCGTGAATATAGGCCTGGCCGTCCGGCGGCGAGTGGCGAAACCACTCGAAGGTGCGGAAATCAAGGCGCTGTTGGGTGGCCTGGTCAAGCTCCAGGTTAACCTGCTCCACGCCGTCGGCGCGTTTGTACCACCACTCCAGTACCCAGAACTCCTGGCTGGCGGGTGTGCTGGCGATATGGCTGGCGAACCCGGCGCCAGAGCAGTAGGGCGTCTGGCTGAGCGAGGTTTTGATGTGCTGCTGGAGAACGGTTTTCACCGACGGCAGCAAAAACATGTCCGTAGAGCTGCCGGGCTGTTCGGCGACGGAGTGCTGGATCTCCCGCGCCAGAGCGACGGTGGCCTCCACGGTGGAACGGGTAATGTCCTCAATCTTGTCGGTCATCGCCCTGAGGGCGTCGGGTAAGCGCATCGTCATTCCTGCCTTCGCTCATTGCTCTTCAGTTTTCGTTATATTTAATTTTGTTTTCAATAAGATGGAACGTAAAAGTGTCAATCAGCTGGGTGGCCGCCTGCACGGAACCGGCTTCGTCGTGGCGAGAGAGCGCCGCGCTCAGCGATTCATACAAACTGACCACCTGCTGGTGGATCTCGTCGGAGCGGTACAGCACCGCCACCAGAGAGGCCCACTCGGCCTGTAGCTGCAGCTCCTGGCTTGCCAGCCGCGCGGAGTGCGAGTTGGCGGCAATCGTCAGCAGGCAGCGCATGTCGGCCTGGGTTTTCAGCTCCGGCGTGTTCGCCGCTTTCAGTACCCCGACAAACTCCTGCAGCCGCGCCATGTCGGTTTCCGTCATCCGTCGCGACGCCAGGCGGGCGCTGTGGCTGATAACCGCGCAGTGCATCTCGCCAAGGTCGGAGAGATAGTCGGTGCTGATGGTGCGAAACGGGTGCAGGTCGCCGTTCGCGGCGGCGCGCTTCTCACACACAAAGCTGCCGCCGTTGCGGCCACGCACCGTGTGGATGAGGTTGTTCGCCCTCAGCGTATTCAGCGCTTCCCGGATGGTGATGTGGGAAACGCCCATCATTTTTGCCAGATCGGCCTCGTTGGGCAGCTGTTCATGCGGCTCAAGCAGGCCGGTAATAATGGCGTTAGACAGTCGCTGGACTATCTGATCGGAACGGCTGACCTGTCCGATTGGCGCAAAGATGACGGCATGAGTAATCATAATTTTTTTGTGAATATCTCCCTGAAACAGCCCCATTCTTAACATATGCCCGCTATGCAGGCGAGGGGAGAATGGCGGCGCGATCCTCGTCCCGGGAAGGTGCGTTCCCGTTAATGATATGTGAAAATTAAGTTAAAAATGCGATGTGCTTCATGTTGTCAATGTTACATGATTGAAAGCCAATTATTCTAAATATATTAACTAAGATACTTTATGATTTAACGACTGGAGACAGTGATGAGAACCCTGAAGCATTTCATTAACGGGCAGTATGTAGAAGGTCGGCAGGACAATCTGTTTGCGCTGGTAAGCCCGGTGGATGGCGAAACCTATGCGCTGTCTCCGGACGGCGGCGAGCAGGAGGTGGAGCAGGCCTATGCGGCGGCGAAGTCGGCGTTTGCGGTCTGGAAAACCTCAACCCCCTCAGAGCGGCAGAAAGCGCTGCTGAAGCTTGCCGATGAAATCGAGCGCAACGTCGAGCGTCTGGCGCTGGCCCAGAGCCAGGAAACCGGGCAGCTGCGTCATTTTATTGAAAAAGAAGAGATTGCGGCCTCCTGCGATGCCATTCGCTTTTTCGCCGGTGCCGCCCGCTGCCTGGAGGGGAAAGCCTCCGGGGAGTACGCCCACGGTTTTACCTCAACCATTCGCCGCGAGCCGCTGGGGATCGTCGGCCAGGTCACGCCGTGGAACTATCCGTTCATGATGGCGGTGTGGAAAATTGCCCCGGCGCTGGCGGCAGGGAACACCGTGGTGCTGAAGCCGAGTGACACCACGCCCATCAGCACACTGATGCTGGCTGAGCTGGCGGCGCCGCTGTTCCCGCAGGGGGCGTTCAACGTGGTGCTGGGCAAGGCCGGAACCGGCTCGCTGATAGTCTCAAGCCCGAAGGCGTCGTTGGTTTCCATCACCGGTTCGGTGCGCGCGGGTCTGCAGGTGGCGGCCTCTGCGGCAGCTAACCTGACCAAAGCGCATTTAGAGCTGGGGGGGAAAGCGCCGGTGGTGGTTTTTGCTGATGCGGATTTGGAGCGCGCGGTGGAGTTCATCACTACCGCCGGGTTCTTCAACGCCGGTCAGGACTGCACCGCGGCCACACGCCTGCTGGTGGAGGAGTCTGCATATCCGGCATTCCTCGAAAAGCTGGTGCAAAAAACCAAAACCATCACCTTCGGCACACCGGACAACCGCGATGCGCTGTACGGCGCGCTGAACAGTCGCAATCAGCTGGAGCAGGTTAAAGGCTTTATCGATCGCCTGCCGGCGCACGCCCGTATTGAAACCGGCGGTCGTCCGGGGTCAGGCCCGGGCTTCTATTTTGAGCCGACGATTATCTCCGGCCTGCAGCAGCACGACGAGGCGATTCAGCATGAGGTGTTTGGCCCGGTGATGACCATTCAGGCGTTCACCACCGAGGAGGAGGCGTTGCACAAAGCCAACGACGTGGAGTATGGCCTTGCCGCCAGCGTCTGGACCAGCAACCATGGCCGCGCCCAGCGTTTCAGCATCGGGCTCGATTTCGGCACCGTGTGGATCAACAACCATATCCCGCTGTGCGCCGAGATGCCGCACGGGGGCTTCAAGAAGTCCGGTTATGGCAAAGATCTCTCATCTTATTCACTTGATGAGTATACTCGAGTGAAACATATCATGTGTGATATCAACGAATAACAAGGACACTCATGGCGATTACCAGACGCGACTTCCTTAACGGTGTGGCCATTACCATCGCGGCGGGGTTAACCCCGCTCGATCTGGTTCGGGCGGCAGGCAAAGCGGGCGCGGTGATTCATGGCGAATATTATCCGCCCGCGTTGACCGGCCTGCGTGGCAACCACCCCGGCTCCTTTGAAATGGCGCATGCGCTGGGTCGGGAGCATGAAAACTTTGCTCTTGATGGTCTGCCCATCGAGGAAGAGTACGATCTGGTTATCGTCGGCGGCGGCATCAGCGGCCTCGCCGCCGCCTGCTTCTGGCAGCAGCTGGCAGGAAAAGAGAGCAAAATCCTGGTGCTGGATAACCACGACGATTTTGGTGGTCACGCCAAGCGCAACGAATTCACCGTTGAGGGTAAAACCCTTATCGGCTACGGAGGCAGCGAGGCGTTTCAGTCGCCAGCCAATAATTTCAGCCCGGTGGTGAACAAGCTGATGGCGGATCTCGGCATCAGCGTCAGCCGCATGAAAGCCGGTTTTGACGTCAATTTCTATCCGGACCATCAGCTCAGCCGCGGCGTGTTTTTTGATAAGAAGCACTTCGGCGAGACGAAAATTGTCAGCGGTGACCCGGGGCGCGCGGTGTCGGACGATATCCCGCACGACCGCCTGAACGGTCGCCCCATCGAGGCATTCATCAACGACTTCCCGCTGAGTGAGGAAGATCGCAAGGCGCTGATTACGCTGCACGTGAATCCCTCCGACTACCTGCCGGGGATGACGGTCGAAGAGAAAAGCGCCTGGCTCGATGGCCACAGTTATCACGAGTTCCTCAGTGAGAAAGTGGGTTTAAGCAAGATGGCGCTGCTCTATTTCCAGCAGCGTTCGAATGACTTTTTCGCTATCGGCATCGAGGGGATCTCCTGCGCTGACGCCCGCGCCTGCGCCCTGCCGGGGATGGAGGGCATGGGCCTGCCACCGCTCGACGGTGAAGCGCTGGCCGATCTCGAAGAGCCCTACGTGTACCACTTCCCGGACGGTAACGCCGGGCTGACGCGCCTGATGATCCGCCATCTGATCCCGCAGGCGCTGCCTGGAAGCACGATGGAAGACTCCATCACTTCGCGCCTCGACTACTCGACCCTCGACAAGCCGCAAAACCCGGCGCGTATTCGCCTGAATAGCGTGGTGGTTAACGCCGCCAATACCGACGACGGCGTGGTCGTCACCTACCTGAACGACGGCAAGCCGCACCGCGTGCGCGGACGTAACGCGGTGATGGCGGGCTACAACATGATGGTGCCATACCTGGTGCCGGAAACCCCGGAAGAGCAGAAAGACGATCTGCGTCTCAACGTGAAAGCGCCGCTGGTGTACACCAACGTGGTGGTGAAAAACTGGCAGCCGTTTATGAAGCTGGGGATCCACGAATTTTATTCTCCTGCGGCCCCGTACAGCCGCGTGAAGCTGGACTATCCGGTAAGCCTCGGGAGCTATCAGCATCCGCAGTCGCCGGACGAACCGATGGTGCTGCATATGGTGTACGTGCCGACCTACCCCGGCAGCAACATGAGCGCCCGCGAGCAGTTCCGCAAAGGGCGTGCGTTCCTGCTGGGAACCTCTTTTGATGCTCACGAAAAGATGATCCGCGATCAGCTGCAGGAGATGCTCGGCAGCGCCGGATTTGACCACGAGCGTGATATCGCCGCCATTACCGTCAACCGCTGGGCGCACGGCTATGCTTATTACGCCAACGCGCTGTTTGACGATATGGACAAACAGGCCGAAATCGTCGAACGGGCGCGAAAACCCGTCGGGCGTATCGCCATCGCCAACTCGGATTCCGACTGGAGCGCCTATGCCCACGCGGCAATCGATCAGGCCTGGCGCGCGGTTAACGAACTTAAGGCTATGGGGTGACATCATGCGTACTGGACTGATTCTTGCCGGCCTGCTGTTCTCGGCGGCAAGCCACGCCGCACTTCCACAAGGGGAGTACGTTGCCCGCGTTGCCGACTGTATGGCCTGCCACACCGCCGAGGGCGGGGATGCCAACGCCGGTGGCAAAAGGTTTCCCACGCCGGTAGGGGACATTTTCTCCACTAACATTACGCCGGACAAAACCCATGGTATCGGTAACTACAGCTATGAAGATTTCGAAAAAGCCGTTCGTCAGGGGATAGCGAAAGACGGGCACCCGCTGTACCCGGCGATGCCGTATCCGTCGTACGCCAGAATGTCGGATAAAGACGTGAAGGCGCTGTATGACTATTTCATGCATGACGTACCGCCTTCCGCCACCGCTAACCGTGAAAGCGAGATCCCGTGGCCGCTCTCCGCCCGCTGGCCGCTGCATATCTGGAATGCACTGTATGCCGACTCGCCCGCCGACGTGAAGGCGGCTGACGACGACGGCGATCTGGTGAAACGTGGGGCGTACCTTGTACAGGGCGCCGGGCACTGCGGGGCCTGCCATACTCCGCGCGGCGCGGCAATGAACGAAGAAGCCTACGGCGACAGCGATCCGGCGTACCTCAGCGGGGCGATGATTGACGGCTGGTATGCGCCGTCGCTGCGCACCATTAACATGCCGCCGGAAGAGCTGAAGGCGTTGCTGCTTACCGGGCGCAGTAAACATGCGGCGATTTCTGGCTCGATGGTCGAAGTGGTTGAGCAGAGTACTCAGTACCTGACCGACAACGACGCCAACGCCATCGTCCACTACCTGCTGAGCCTCAACCGCAGCAGCTCAGCACCGTCGCCGATGCCGCCGCTGGCGGATGTACCCTCGAATCTGGACGGTAAAACGCTTTATATGCGCTACTGTTCTACCTGTCACGGCCCGTCAGGGCAGGGTACCGATGATAACGTGCCGGCGCTCAGCGGTAACCCGATGCTGCAGGTGGCGGACCCTACGCCGCTCATCCGGGTGATAGCGCAGGGGGCTGAAACCCCGAACACCAAAGGCAGCGTCTCGTTCCGTATGCCTGCCTATGGCGACGTGATGAGCGACGACGATATTCGCGACGTCACCAACTACCTCAGAGAGAGCTGGGGCAACGGCGCGCCGGAGGTGAACAGCAACGACGTTAACAAGGTGATAAAACAAACGTCACCTTAGGTGCCGAAAGGTTGACCGCTGACAAGGCAAATGCGGCCTGAGCTTTTTTATAATCAGGCCCGTTTGTCCTCTCACTGGTGTGACCTATGGCGTATCAACTGAATCTGAACTGGCCGGAATTTTTAGAGAAATACTGGCAAAAAAAACCTGTTGTTCTGAAAAATGCTTTTCCGAACTTCGTTGACCCCATCACGCCAGACGAACTGGCGGGGCTGGCAATGGAGCCGGAAGTCGACAGCCGCCTGGTCAGCCATTTCAACGGTAAATGGCAGGCCAGCAACGGCCCCTTCGAAGATTTCGATGGCTTAGGCGAAACCGGCTGGTCGCTGCTGGCGCAGGCGGTGAACCACTGGCATGCGCCTGCCGCTGAGCTGGTGCGTCCGTTCCGCGTTCTGCCGGACTGGCGGTTAGACGACCTGATGATCTCCTTCTCGGTGCCGGGCGGTGGCGTTGGCCCGCACATCGATCAGTATGATGTGTTCATCATCCAGGGCATGGGAAGCCGCCGCTGGCGCGTGGGCGACAAGCTGCCGATGCGTCAGTTCTGCCCGCACCCGGCGCTGCTGCACGTCGATCCGTTTGAGCCGATCATCGATGAAGATCTCGAGCCGGGCGATATTCTTTATATTCCGCCGGGATTCCCGCATGACGGCTTCACCCATGAAACCGCGCTGAACTACTCCGTGGGTTTCCGTGGGCCGAACGGTCGCGACCTCATCAGCAGCTTTGCCGACTACGCGCTGGAAAACGATCTTGGCGGTGAACACTACAGCGATCCGGATTTCACCTGCCGCGAGCACCCGGGCCGGGTGGAAGAGTATGAGATGGCGCGTCTTCGCCAGATGATGTTCGACATGATAAGCAAGCCGGAAGACTTCACTCAGTGGTTCGGCAGCTTTGTCACTACGCCGCGCCACGAGCTGGACATTGCCCCGGCAGAGCCGCCGTACACGCCGGATGAGCTGCAGGATGCGCTGCTCGGTGGCGAAGTGCTGTCTCGCCTGAGCGGGCTGCGGGTGCTGAACGTGGGCGGTAGCTGCTTCGTGAACAGCGAGCCGTTAGACGTGAGCGATGCGACCGCCGCCGATGCGCTGTGCCGTTACACCCTGCTCGGGCAGGAAGAGCTGGGCGACGCGTTGCAGAACCCGACCTTCATTGCCGAACTGACGGCGCTGGTGAACCAGGGTTACTGGTACTTCGACGAGTAAATCCCGCAAGTCAAAAACCCCGCCATATGGCGGGGTTTTCTTTAGTGCTTGTCCAGCGGCGAACGCATGTGGTTCGGGCTGGTCGGTGTGTTACATCATCAGCATTAAATAATGAAAACGGCTTTCAATGGCAATGGCAACACAATCTGACACCACTGGGATCGAGATTAGCATGAGCAGCAGCGTCCCCAGCAGACAGCGCAGCGCAAAAGCCATTTTGTCACTCATCGTCTTGACTCTTCTTCACTTTTCGCATTAACAACCACATGCGCACGGTACGTGGTGACCGCTTCGGCGCGTTAGGATCTTCCTCTGCAAGCCCGGTATTGTGCTTGTAACCGTTGAAGAACAGATTCAGGGTTACCGCCGCAATGGTGGCAAGCATGATCCCGCTGTGCAGCAGCGGCTGCAGATCGGCAGGAAATTTAGAGAAAAAGTTCTGCGATAAGGTGGGCGTCATGCCGACCCCCAGGCTGATGGCGACGATGTACAGGTTGTAGCGATTCGTCTTGTAGTTGCAGCGCGCCAGGATGCGGATCCCGGTTGCTAGCACCATTCCGAACATCACCAGCCCCGCACCGCCCAGGACAAACTGCGGAATTGAGGCAACCAGTATTCCCATTTTCGGCACCATACCGAAAATCAGCAGAATGGCACCGGAGGCGATACACACCCAACGGCTGTATACCCCGGTAACGCTCACCAGCCCGATGTTCTGGGAGAATGAGGTGTGCGGGAAGCTGTTGAAGATGCCGCCAAACAGGGTGCCGACGCCATCAACGCGCAGGCCGCGAATGATATCCTGCGAGGTGAGCTTACGACCGACTATCTCGCCCAGGGCGAGGAACATCCCCATCGACTCGATAAAGACAATGATCATCACGGCGGTCATGGTCAGAATCGAGATTGGGTCGAACACCGGGGTGCCTAACGCCATCGGGGTGACGATGGCGAACCATTTCGCTTCCCCCAGTCCGGCGAGGTTAACTTCATTCATCATTAGCGACAGCACAAAGCCGAAGACTATCCCCAGCAGTACCGCCACGTTCGACAAAAAGCCTTTGGCAAAACGGGTAATCAACAAAATAAACAGCAGAACGGCAAACGAAATCCCCAGATAGATAGGGCTACCGTACTCCGGGTTGCCTTTGCCGCCGGCGGCCCAGTCAATGCCCACCTGAATAATGCTTAGGCCGATGGAGGTGATGACAATCCCGGTGACCAACGGCGGGAACAGCGGCATCAGGCGGCCAATCAGGGGCGCGAGCAGCGTCGTGATGATCCCGGCACCGATAGTGGCGCCGAAGATCCCCATCAGCCCAATATCAGGGTTAAGACCGATTGCCAGCATTGGTGTCACGGCCGCAAAGGTGACGGACATAATCACCGGTAGACGTATCCCCATGAATCGCCCGATCCCAATACACTGCAGCAGCGTGACGATACCGCAGCAGAAGAGATCTGAACTGATTAACAGAGCGATGGTTTCTTTACTAAGGCCCAGCCTGTCGCCCACCATAAGGGGCACGGCGACAGCGCCAGCGTACATAACCAAAACGTGTTGCAAGCCCAAAATGATAAGCTTTCCTGGGGATAGTATCCGATCCACCTCATCAATTTCGTGGGGGCTGCCAGAGACCGATGGTGGCTGAGAATCTATGGCGCTCATAACTTTTTCTCCTTGTTTACCCGTCTTTCCGGCGCTCCTGGCCCGGCTGTGGGAGAGTACAGAATGATGAAAAGTAACACCGCTGAGTACATGCTTATCGAGTGCCAGTTTTTCGTTCGAAAGGAGGAAAGTATTTGAAATGCGGCGACAATCACAGAAAGGCCGTCTGGTGCGGTCTGGAGAGGAGAAAAGTGAAAGAATAGCGCGACGTTCTTTTCTCAAATTGAGAGAAAATTAATCATTCTGAATCGCAAGATGATTCTGGCTGAGAGAGATCCGCAGCGTGATTATTTTTCGCTGGTCGCATTCGCGGCTTTTTTTGAAGTGCCTCGCAAAAACGGATTAAGACTGACCCTGCGAAGAAAATAAGCCCGGTTTTTGCATCGCGACCTTCTGTTGAAGTTAAAACAATAAAAGGGTAGCGCATGAATAAATTTATTGTCGCCGATGCGTCTGAGTGCATTGGTTGCCATGCCTGTGAAGTAGCCTGCGTCACGGCACACCATCAGGATGGCTGGCCACAGCATCGCAGCGAGTTTTTGCCCCGGATCCACGTTTTTGCCAAAGAAACCTCAAGCAGCACGACAACCTGCCGCCACTGTAACGATGCCCCCTGTGTCACCTCTTGTCCAACGGATGCCCTGCGGGTAGAAAACCGTAGCGTTCAGCTCGATCAATCCCGCTGTATCGGCTGCAAAAATTGTGTGATCGCCTGCCCGTTTGGCGCGATCGACATGGTTGCGGCTAACGAAGAGGCGCCGCTGCTGGCGCACAAATGCGATCTTTGCCAGCAGCATCCTTCGGGTAAGCCAGCCTGTGTGGCGAACTGCCCGACGCAGGCGCTGCGGCTGATGGATGAAGACGGGCTGAACCAGCTGCGCAACAGCCGCCGGGTGCGCGCCGCGCAGGGTCAGTCGGCGCAGGCGAAAACGCCTTCCCGTAAGGAAATCCTGCTCGACAAGACCGATCGTAAAGGTGCGAGCAAGGTTCCGGCGCAGGAGCGAAAAACCCATTTCAAAGAGATTTATCAAGGGCTTGATGCCCGTGAAGCGGAGTATGAAAGCACCCGTTGCCTCTACTGTGCGCAGAAGGCGTGGTGTAACTGGACCTGCCCGCTGCACAACCACATTCCTGATTTTATCCGTCTGGTCAATGAGGGCGACATCATCGGGGCCGCCGAGCTGTGCCATGACAGCAGTACCCTGCCGGAAATCTGCGGCCGCGTGTGTCCGCAGGACCGCCTGTGTGAAGGCGCCTGTACGCTGAAGAGCCGCAACGGTGCGGTGGCCATTGGTAACCTCGAGCGCTACATCACCGATACCGCGCTGGCGATGGGCTGGCGGCCAGATCTTAGCGCCGTGCAGCCACGCGCCGAACGCGTTGCCATTATCGGCGCGGGTCCGGCTGGGTTGGGCTGCGCCGATATTCTCGCGCGCGCTGGCGTGAAGGTCGACGTCTTTGACAGGCACCCGGAAATCGGCGGTCTGCTGACCTTCGGGATCCCGCCGTTCAAGCTTGATAAAACCGTGCTCAGCATGCGTCGTGAGATCTTCAGCAACATGGGGATCCAGTTCCACCTCAATCAGGAGGTGGGTCGCGACGTCGAGTTCGACAGCCTGATGAACGATTACGATGCGGTATTCCTCGGCGTTGGCACCTACGGGCTGATGGCGGCGGGGCTGGAAGGGGAAGATGCACCGGGGGTTATCCAGGCGCTGCCGTTCCTGATTGCCAGCACCCGCGAAGTGATGTCGCTTGAAGAGAGCAGCGAGTATCCGTTAACCGAAATCCAGGGGAAAAACGTGGTGGTGCTGGGCGGGGGGGATACCGCCATGGACTGCCTGCGAACCTCGATTCGTCGCGGTGCCGCCAGCGTGACCTGCGCCTACCGACGCGATGAGCTGAGCATGCCGGGCTCGAAAAAAGAAGTGGTTAATGCCCGGGAAGAGGGCGTGGAGTTTCTGTTTAACGTTCAGCCGCAGTACATCTCGCGGGGGCGTAAAGGTCAGGTGACCGCCATCGGCCTTATCCGTACCGAGATGGGCGAGCCGGGGCCGGATGGTCGTCGCCGTCCGCGCCCGATCCCCGGTTCGGAATTCGAGTTAGCCGCCGACGTGCTGATCATGGCCTTTGGATTCCAGGCCCACGAGATGCCGTGGCTGCGCGGGCAGGGCGTGGCGCTTGACCGCTGGGGGCAAATTCGCACCGGCGGGAAAGGTTGCGGTACCACGCAAACCAGTAACCGGAAGATTTTTGCGGGCGGTGACGCCGTGCACGGCGCCGATCTGGTGGTGACGGCGATGGTCGCCGGTCGACAGGCAGCCCGCGAAATGCTGACCATGTTTGACGAGGAGGCTACATGACCAGTTTTATCGTTGCCAGTCCTGAAGCATGCATTGGTTGTAGAACCTGTGAGGTGGCCTGCGCGCTGGAGCACGTTTCGCCGTCAGCGCCTTTTGCCCCACGGCTCAAGGTGCTGCGCCTTGACCATCTCAGCGTGCCGGTGATGTGCCATCAGTGTGAAAACGCTCCCTGTGTTGCCGCTTGTCCGGTGGCGGCACTGCGGATGGGTAAAGAGGCGGTAGAAGCGGATCCTTCGCGCTGTATCGGCTGCCAGAGCTGCGCTGTGGCCTGTCCGTTTGGCGCAATTACCATTGAAGTGGCAGCGAAGCAGCCGCCAGCGATTGTGAAGTGCGATCTCTGTGGTCACCGTGAGCAGGGGCCCGCCTGCGTCGAGGTTTGTCCGACGTTTGCTCTGAGCGTCATGACCGATGAAATGCTGGTGGCGTTGCAAAGACAGAGAGTGGTTGCCAGCGCGGGTCTCTACTCCTGTTAACCACATCCGTTAACCGCAGTGCGTAAAAAAGCCGGGTAGCATCATGCTAACCCGGCTTTTTAGTTTAGATAGCCCAGCCTCCCGCGTAGAACACCACCAGAATGAGGGCAATCGCCACGGTACCGACGTTCAGCTTGCGCCACTCGCCGGAAAAGACCCTGCCGACCACCAGGGTGACAAAGCCCAGCATGATGCCGGTTACGATGTTACAGGTCAGAACGATAAATACCGCGCAAACCAGCCCCGACATGGCGTCGATAAAGTCGTTGAAGTCGAGTTTGGTGACGTTACTCAGCATCAACAGGCCCACATACATCAGCGCCGGTGCCGTGGCATAGCCGGGGATAAGGTACGCCAGCGGTGACAGGAACAGCACCAGCAGGAACAGCAGGCCAACCACCACGGCGGTAAGGCCCGTTTTCCCACCTGCAGCCGTTCCGGCGGCGGACTCGATATACACCGCAGCCGGAGCCGCACCCACCAGGCCCGAGAAGATAGAGCTCACCGAGTCGCTGGTTAATGCCTTTCCGCCGTTGATTATCTGATTGTTTTCATCGAGTAAATTCCCCTGGCCGGCCACCGCGCGGATGGTGCCGGTGGCATCAAACACCGCAGTCATCACCAGCGCCAGCACGCTCGGCAGCACGTACGGCTGCAGGGCACCCATGATGTCGAGGGTGAACATCAGCGAATTTCCCGCCTCATCCTGCATCTTCGGCATCGCGACCAGGCCGTGGTACTTCACCGCCGGGTCGAATATCAGCCCGATAATAGAGATTGCGATGATAACCAGCAGGATCCCACCGGGCACTTTGCTCTTCTCCAGACCAAAGATAGCGGCAAGGCCGAGCAGCGCCATGGCGACCGGGAACGAGGTGAACGCCCCCAGCGCCACCGGCATCCCGTCGAGCGGGTTCTTAATCACCAGACCGACGCCGTTTGCGGCGATTAGCAGCAGAAACAGCCCAATGCCGATCCCGGTGCCGTGCGCTATCCCCATCGGCAGATTGCGCAGGATCCAGGTTCGCACCCCGGTTACCGAGATGGCGGTGAAGATAACCCCCATCAGGAACACCGCTCCCAGCGCGACGGGGATGGGAATATGCTGCCCCAGCACCAGGCTGAAGGCGGTAAAGGCGGTGAGTGAAATCGCACAGCCGATAGCCATCGGCAGGTTAGCCCACAGCCCCATTAACAGCGAGCCGAACCCGGCCACCAGGCAGGTGGCAACGAAAACGGCACCCGGTGAAAACCCGGCCTTGCCCAGCATGCCCGGCACCACAATGACCGAGTACACCATCGCCAGAAAGGTGGTTAAACCGGCGAGTATCTCCTGGCGGGTTGAGCTGCCGCGTTCGGTGATTTTAAAGTAGTTGTCGAGGGCGCTGCGCGGTTGCGCGGTACCCGGTGTGTTAAGCGAATCGTCTGCCATTGTCATTCCCCTGCTTGATAGTGGAAATAGCGTCAGGTACGTTCATAAACCAGACGGCCATCAACATAAGTACGATAAATGGAACGGTCATCGCCCAGAGTCATCATGACGAACAGCTTGTCGATGAGTGACACCGAGTTGTCGTAGCGCAGCTGCTGAAGCGGGGTGGCGGTAGGTTCCAGCACCACAAAGTCAGCCTCTTTGCCAATATTGAAGTTGCCAATACAGTGGTCGAGATCCAGCGAGTGCGCGCCACCAAGCGTCGCGAGGTAAAAGGCCTCGAAAGCCGAGAGTCTGGCCCCCTGCAGCTGCATCACCTTGTAGGCCTCGTTCAGGGTTTGCAGCATGTTGAAGGTGGTTCCGGCGCCAATGTCGGTCCCCATCCCGACCGCCACCTTTTTGTGCCAGGCCTTTTGCAGGTTGAATAACCCGCTGCCGAGATACAGGTTGGAGGTCGGGCAGAAGGCGATAGAGGAACGGGTGTCGCGCAGGCAATCCCACTCTTTTTCTTCCAGATGTACGCAGTGGGCGAAGACCGATTTTCTGCCGGTCAGCCCAAACTGGTGATAGACGTCGAGGTAGCCGTCGTGCTCCGGAAACAACGCCTTAACCCAGGCGATTTCATCCACGTTTTCACACAGATGCGTATGTACCCAGGTATCGGGATACTCTTCGCGCAAACGGTGGGCGACGGCCAGCTGCTCCGGCGTGGAGGTCGGCGCAAAGCGCGGCGTAATGGCATACTGCAGGCGGCCATGGTTGTGCCAGCGCTCAATGAGCGCTTTGCTTTGCTGATAACTGCTCTCCACCGTATCGAGGAGATAGTCCGGGGCGTTCCTGTCCATCATCACCTTACCGGCGATCATCCGCATATTGATGTGGCTTGCGGCCTCGAACAGCGCGTCTACGGATTCCGGATGTACGGTGCCAAACACCAGCGCGGTGGTGGTGCCGTTGCGCAGCAGCTGTTTTAAAAAGAACGACGACATCTCACGGGCATATTCGAGATCGGCGTAGCGACGTTCAGTCGGGAACGTATGTTTGTTCAGCCACTCCAGCAGCTGTTCGCCGTAGGCACCGACCATTTCGCTCTGCGGGTAGTGGATATGCGTATCGACAAAGCCGGGAACCACCAGCTTGCCGCGATAGTCGCGCACGCGAACGCAGGGCGGGACCATCTCTTTACCCGTTTCCCATTCGCCAATCCACTCGACTTTCCCTTCGCGGATAAGCATCAGACCGTCTTCGGTAAAGCGCAGCGCCGATTCAATTTCTTCCGGATGCTCAACGGTACGAGTGACGTCAAGGAAGCTGCCACGTACGGCTTTTAAGTTGTGTTCTCCTGACATACTGATTTCCTTTTTATTCCAGTTCGTTAACGGTAGCGTCGGTGGCGATAACCGGTTCTTCGCGGCGTAGAGGAATGAGCAAGTTAAGGATGATGGCGGTTAAGCCCCCGGCGCAGATAGGGTTTTCGACCAGCACGTAGATAGACGCGGGCAGCGCCTGGAACAGAGCTGGATCGTAAGAGACGCCAAGGCCGAGCCCGAGGGACGTGGCCACAATCAGCGTTTCACGGCGCTTCAGGCCGTTGGTGATGATGATGCGGATCCCGGCAATGGCGATCATCGAGAACATCAGCGTCATCGCACCGCCGAGCACCGGAGCCGGAAAAGTGGTAAAGAAGCGGCCGATAACCGGGAACAGGCCGAGGATAACCAGCAGCACGGCGATGATTTTGCCGACATAGCGCGACGCCACGCCGGTCATCTGGATAACGCCATTATTCTGCGCAAAGGTAGTGAGCGGCAGCGAACCGAGCGCCGAGGCAATCACCGACACCAGGCCGTCTGCCAGCACGCCGCCCTTCAGCCGCTGCTGGTATTCATCTCCCTCGACCGGCTGCTGAGATACAATGGCGGTGGCGGTGATGGAGCCGACTGCTTCCAGCACGCTCAGCAGGTAGATGATGCCGACGACCAGAAACTGATGAAAATCGAAGGAGAAGCCGTACTTGAACGGCTGCGGGATGGTGATGAGCGGCAGGTTACGCATCACGCTAAAATCAACCATGCCGAGGCACAGCGCGACGAGATACCCCACCATCAGCCCGACGGCTATCCCACACATGCGCATTAACGGGCTGCGCATGCAGTTGAAACCGATAACCACCAGCAGCACCAGAAGGCCGAGACCGATATTCTGATAATCCCCGAAAGTGCCGCTGTTTTTGGCGGCCAGACCGCCGCCAAAATCGATAATACCGACCTTAATCAGGCTCAGACCAATCATCAGTACCACAACGCCGCTGACGGTTGGGGTAATGACACGCCGCAGATAAGGGAGCACGAAAGAGGAGCCAACGACCAGAAAGGCGCCGACAAACGACACGCCCAGCAGGGAAGACATAATCAGCTCTTCGTGAATGCCGTCGCTGCGCATACTGGTCCCGATGGCGATCATTGCGGTCACGAACGAGAAGTTAACGGACTGAATGGAGAGCAGGCCAGAGCCGACTCGTCCGTAGCGGTTAACCTGTAACCAGGTGCCTACGCCGGAGGCGATCATCGCCATAGAGACCAGATAGGCGGTGGTTTCGGTGGAGAGCTTTAGTGAGGCACCGACGATCAGTGCGGGGGTGACCATCGGAACAAAAATGGCGAGCAGATGAGTAATGGCGCCAAGCAGGCCCTGTCTCATCGGTGGTTTATCTTCCAGCTTATAAATAAGATCGGATTCGGACTGGGTAATATCAGACATCCCTTCACTCCTTCAAAGTAAATTTGATCATCTGAAACGACTGCTTACCATCCGCTTAATCGTCAAACTGGAACGTCAGGTACAGCTATCCCTGAGAATGTCTCTCATATAGTGATGATCAGCAGATGCGGTAAAACCTGTGTGGGGCTGCGGGGCAGCCCCGTTCAATGACGATGCTTACAGTTTGCCTAGTGCGGTGAGTATTTTCTCCGGTGTGAAGTGCCATTCACGTAGCCACACACCACAGGCATCGTGAATCGCGGTGGCAATAGACGGGGCCGCGCCGTTAACGCCGATCTCAGAGATCGACTTCGCGCCAAACGGACCCACTTTGTCGTCGCTTGGCACCAGTACCGCACGGAAGTCGCGCGGTATGTCGCCAATTTTTGGTGCGCCATAGCTGCGCAGATCGCGGTTGATCGGGTGACCTTCACGATCGTAGATAATCTCTTCCATCAGGCTGTGGCCGATAGCACGCAGGGAAGCCCCGTAGATTTGCCCCAGCGCCAGGTCCGGGTTCACCGGGGTGCCGCAGTCAAGCAGGGCATAGAACTTCTCAAGCCGTATCTCACCGCTGCGCACGTTCACCGCCACTTCCGCGAAGTTAGCCCCATACGGGAAGGCGAAGTCCGGAGAGGTATAGCAGGCTGTCGCAACCAGCACGCCAAAGCCGGTGCCGGTCTCGGCCTCGTGGGCGATTTTGGCATAGCTTATCTCGCCCTTCTTACCGCGCACGACGCCCGGTGCCACCAGCTCGACGTCTTCCTCCGGTTCACCCAGAAGTGCAGCACCGTGGAAGCGGATTTTCGCCAGCAGGTTCTCCGCCGCCATACGCGCCGCGTTGCCGGAGAAGCAGGTGCCGGAAGAGGCGTAGGCGCCTTTATCAAACAGCGCGTGGTCGGTGTCGCCGGAAATCACGTGCACATCCTCAAGCGGGCAGTGCAGCACCTCGGCGGTCAGCTTGGCGACCACGGTATCAAGACCGGTCCCGATATCCGCACCGCCGGAATGCACAATGAACGTGCCGTCCGACTCCAGCTTAACCATACAGTTGGCCTGGTCGATATCCGGGATCCCGGATTTTTGCATGATGATCGCCACACCACGCCCGGTGCGCCAGTCGCCGTTCTGCGGTTTCGGAGAATCCCACTGGATCATTTCACGACCCTGGCGCAGGATCTCTTCCAGCGCGCAGCTGGCGGCGGTTGGCACCGACGTCGGCGCTTTCCCTTCGCCAATAGCGCCAAGGATCTTCAGCTCCTGGCCTTCGTGAACGCGGTTGCGTTCAATGATGTCGAGCTGATCGATCTTCAGCTGTTCTGCCAGCTCTGCCAGCGCCATGGTGAGGGCGAAGTTGCCTTTTGGCGCGCCGTAGCCCTGGTAGGCTCCGGCCGGACAGATGTTGCTGTAGTAGGTGGTGACGGTGAAATTCACGTTGTCGCACGGGTACAGCGGCAGCGAGAGCGCCGGGCCGTTAGACGGCACCGTCAGCGCGTGGTTGCCGTAAGGGCCGGTATTGGCACGGAAATCCATGTCGATAGCCGTCAGGCGACCATCTTTTTTCGCCCCGAGTTTCACGGTGACTTTCGCCACGTGGCGGCTGGTATTCGCGATAAACTCTTCTTCACGGGTGTAGCGGAAATAGACCGGACGCCCGGTCACGCAGGTCGCCCAGGCGCAAACCTCCTCCAGCAGGATGTCCTGCTTAGAACCGAAGCCGCCGCCCACGCGCTCTTTCACGACGTGAACCTTGTTTTGCTTCATGCCGACGATACGCGCAACCTGGCGGCGCACGTGCCACGGTACCTGGGTAGAGGCGTGGATCACCAGGCGATCGCCGTCCATACGGGTAAAGCAGATGTGTGTTTCCGTCGGGCACTGCTGCGCCTGAGTGGAACGGTAGGTACGCTCGATGATGACATCCGCATCGGCAAAACCGCGCGCTACGTCACCGATATGGCCGTGAACGCCAGCGGCGATGTTTTTACGCGGACGGGCGCCGATTGGGAAGTTAACGATCATATGCTCGCCGCGATCGACAGCGTGATGGTTATCTTCTTCCAGCGTATCCGGCGCGCCGACACCATACACGACCGGTTCGTCGTGGATAACCGGAGCATCTTCCGCCATCGCCTCGTCGATAGACATCACCGGTTTGAGGACCTCGTACTCCACCTCAATCAGCGCCATTGCCGCCATGGCAATCTCTTCGCTCTCTGCAACAATGGCGGCAACGCGATCGCCAACGTGACGCAGTTTTTTGCCAAACATACGGCGGTCGAGCGGCGAGGGCTCTGGGGCGCTCTGGCCACCCGGCGTGTAGTAAATATCCGGGCAGTTCAGGTGGGTGATCACGTGGACAACCCCGGGCAGCGCTTCTGCTTTGCTGACGTCGAGGTGGGTGATGAGCGCATGCGGATGCGGGCTGCGCAGCATCTTAACGACGCAGGCATCTGCGGTGATGCGGTCCTCCACGTAGCATGGTTTGGCCTGCACCATTTTCGCGGCGTCTGATTTCGGGTGGATCTTGCCGATAACCGCGAGATCGTCGCGGAAGGTGGGGGCGTATTCAGAGGCCAGCTGCGGATTGGTTTTGCGGGCAATCGCCAGCTCGATAACCTGGTAGAACTGCTGATACCCGGCATCGCGACTGAAAATGCCGGACAGGGCATCGTCAATCTCGTCGCGAGTTGGCTCGGCAATACGGTCCAGCAGATCGCTGATGATGAGTGCGGTGGCCGGATCGCTGTAACCCGACTGCACCACGCCAACGTCGACCATGGCCTGCTGCACAAGGCTCAGCTGATTCCAGCTCCCCAGAGATTCAGCGGTACGCACGATGGCTTTATCGAGCTGTGCGGCAATCAGTAACGAGGCGTTGACGATGCGACCGTTGAACAGAATGGCATCAGTACCGGCGAAGCCGAAGCCGTCGTCGCTGTTACGTACGGAGTGCATCCCTAAGTTAAACAGTAGCCGTTGAACGTTTTCGCCAGGTGCGACTTTCAGCTCGCGCACGCTGTCATTCAGATTGAAATGGATGATCATGCTAATTCCTCTCCCATTTGCTGGCAGTCAGCGAACAGGTCCGCTACCGCCACTCCTGCGATATAACGTTTATAATCGGCACTGCCGCGAATATCCGCACGCGGGAAGACGGCCTCACGCACGGCGTGCTCAAGTGCTTCACCTTCCAGCTGCTGTGCTTCGACGTCACGCAGACGAACAGGAATGTCTGCAACACCGTCAATGGCGATGCGCGTTTCTCCTTTGTTGGTGACGGCAACGGCGGCAGTCACCACCGAGAGCCCTGCATGGGAACGGCTGATGCGCCGGGTTGCGCAGGCACGGAAGGGATCATGGATAACAATTTCGGTTAACAGCTGATCGTCTCGGGAGGCGAGCCAGGCTTCGAGCGGCAGCGTGTCACCGTTGGCAAATACCAGCAGCGCATCCAGTGCCAGTAGTACCGGAATGAGCACCGACTCTTCCTGACAGGCGGCAATTTCACCACCGAGAGTCGACTGATTACGCAGGTGACGAGAATCAATGAACCCCAGCGCGTCATACAGGGCGTCGGGGATGAAGTTGAGTTCCCGGAGCGTCTGCAGTCTGGACATCAACCCGATGCGCAGGCAGCCGTTATCCCAGTCGGCCCAGTCCAGGGACAGGTCTTCCAGCGAGATGGCGATACGCTTATCGGTGCGTCCGGGCATGGCATTGAGCTTACTGCCGCCTGCAAACCAGACGGCTTGCTCCTTGTAGTGGCTTTTTAACTCCAGCGCTTGTTCGATGGAGTCTGGTCTGAAAAATTGCTCAATCATGAATTCATCCTCATCGGCACCTCCCCGCAGCGGCGGGGAGGTCACGGGTTTAGTTCAGTGCATCCATGCGCTGCCATAGTTTCGCAGCAGCTTTTCTCGCTTCGGCGAAGATAGGCTCATAGTCGAAGGCAAATTCGCGATCTTCGTAAATCATCGCGCCATTCACCATCACGCTGTTCACGTTATTCGCGCTAATGCCAAACGCTAGATGACCGGCGATGTTCTCGGCAATAAGCGGCGTCGGCGAGGCATAATCGCAAATGGTCAGATCGGCTTTGTATCCGGCTTCCAGACGCCCAAATTTGGCGTTGAAGTTGCGGCTTAACAGCGTGTTGCCGTTAGTCAGCGCGCGGGCAAAGCTGTCTGGCCACAGCGGGCCACCGGCATCGCGATGTTTGAAGAAGGCAAACTTCAGCTCCTCGAACATGTCGGAGCCGATACCGTCGGTGCCGAGTGCCAGGTTGCGGTACTCGGTCAGGCGATGGTTATAGCCCACCTGGTTGTTCATGTTTGAACGCGAGTTATGCACCAGGAAACCGTCATTTTCATTCAGCAAACGAATATCGTTGTCGGAAAGATACAGGCCATGCGCGATCAGCGTTTTGCTGTTAATCAGGTCATACTCCGCCAGTCTTTCCAGCAGGTCTTTACCGTAGTGATGATGGCTGTGAGAAACGTCGTATTTATCCTCAGCCGCGTGGATGTGCAGACCGCGACCGGTAGCGATAGTGGCTTCGCGCAGCATCGACAGCCCCTCGTCGGAGAGGGTAAACGGCGCGTGGGCGCCGATGTGCGCTTCCACCAGGTAAGGTTCCTGGCCTTTGGTACGGGCGGCGTCAATTTCGCGAGCGAAGCGGATATTCTCTTCCACGCTGTCCTGCTGCTCTTTCTGCCCGCCGTTACGGTTGGTGGTTTCGAAGCAGGTCATGCCACGCAGACCCACTTTCAGGAAGGCGTTTCGCAGCTGGCTCAGGGAGCCAGCAATGTAGTTTGGCGACGCGTGGTGGTCGATAACCGAAGTACAGCCGCTGCGGATAGCCTCCATCGAGCAGATAAGGCCGCTGTAATAGAGAGACTCTTCGTCGAGCGCGCGGTCGAGCCTCCACCACAGGTTTTTCAGCGTAGAGATGAAATCCGGGCACGGGGCGATGTTGGCCTGAACCCCACGTGACAAGCCAGAGTAGAAGTGGTTGTGCGAGCAGACGATCCCCGGCATCACAATCTTGCCGTGCATCTCTTTAACGCGCGCATCGGGGTAGCGCTGGCTCAGCGCACTCCCTACTTCGCGGATCACATCCCCTTCAATCGCGATATCGACGTTTTCCTGCACGCTCGCCGGATAAAGCTGCACGGCGGTGGCATTTTTCAGGATTAACATACTCATACTTCGACGCCTCCCAACAGGTAGTGGTGATGTTGATGTACCTGGCTGATGATGCGGCACATGTCTTCCAGCTGTGGCGGGATCTGTTCAAACTCGCCACCCTCATCGATATTCAGAACCCAGGTTTCGCTGCCCTGGCGCACGTGTACCCGGTCGTCTTCCACAAAGAAGCCAGGGTTAGTGCTGTTGGTGAAATCCTGCGGCAGGCTGAACACGGTGAGCTTGTCTTTGTACGGTTTACCCTGCCATGGGCAGAACTGGGCGCAGTTACCGCACTCGTTGCAGTAGGCATCAAGGTGCAGCGTCTGGAAGCGGTTCTGGAAGCCTGGTACGGCAATGGAGACGTTGGCGCGATTCGGGCAGACGTCGACGCATTTACTGCAGACGTAGTTACATTCGAGGCAGCGTGAGGCTTCCTGTGCCACGAAGGCGTCGCGATCGTCTTTGCCAACGTTTTCGATAACAATCGCCCCTTTACGGCGATAGATCTCCGCCGGGTCGACGTTGTTCCAGTGCTTGTCACTGTGGTGTGAACGGATGTTTTCTCGCGCAAGGATGGCGTCGGACGCGCGGCGAGCGTTACCAATCGCCGAGACAATGGAAGACGGTCCACGCTGGACGTCGCCAATCAGGAATACGCCATTTTTCCGTGTTTCGCCCTCAGCGTTAACTTCCGGCCAGCCGCTGGCATCCATCGGAATGCCCATTGCTTCCAGCGCGTCGCAGTCCTGCTGCTCGCCAATCGAGGTGATCACCGTGGTCACGTGCATGGTGCGGGTTTCGTCTGTTTCAACCGGGCGGCGACGGCCTTTTTCATCCGGCTCGCCTAAACGCATGACGCGTACGGTCAGGGTGCCGTCGGCATCGAACTGTTCCGGGTTGCTGAGGAACATGAATTCAACGCCATCATGTACCGCTTCTTCGTACTCTTCACGCCAGGCTGGCATTTCCTGCAGCGAGCGGCGGTAAACGATGGTGGCTTTCTCAACCCCTGGCATCCGCAGCGCAGTCCGCGCGCAGTCCATCGCGGTGTTACCGGCACCGATAACCACCACGTGTTTACCCAGATGCATTTCCACGCCACGATTGTATTCACGCAGGAACGGCAGTGACTTCAGCACGTTAGCGTTATCGCCGCGCAGTTTGATACCGCTGTTTTTGTCGGTGCCGACACCGACCAGCACGTATTTGAAGCCGTCTTCCTGCAGTTTTTCGACCGTCAGATCCGGCTCGCAGCCGTAGACGATGTTAACGCCGTGGGCGACGACAAAATCGATATCCTGCTGGATGAGCTCA
Organism: Yokenella regensburgei; assembly: GCF_003634235.1. NCBI lineage: Bacteria > Pseudomonadati > Pseudomonadota > Gammaproteobacteria > Enterobacterales > Enterobacteriaceae > Yokenella > Yokenella regensburgei. The sequence continues at coordinate 311,168 of NZ_RBIZ01000005.1, forward strand.
CCCGGGATACGGAACTGGGGAATGACGTTTCTGACCACGCCACCAGCGTTGGCTTCGCGCTCAAACAGTGTGACCGGGTGGCCAGCGCGGGCAAGGAAGTAACCCGCTGCCAGACCCGCCGGGCCTGCGCCGATCACCGCTACCGGGTTCAGTGAGCCAGAGCCAGCCGGCTTGTGCCAGCGTTCCTGGTAGCCTTCCCAGCCTTTTTCCAGCGCGATTTTCTTAAGCTCGCGGATGTTGAGGGAGCTGTCGTAATCCAGACGAGTACAGTTGTACTGGCACTGGTGATCGCAGATATGGCCGGTGATTGCCGGCAGGGCGTTGCGCTGATAGATGAGCTCCAGCGCTTCAACGTAGCGCTGCTCACCCATCAGGCGAATGTACTCAGGAATATCCTGTTTGATGGCGCAGGCGGTGACGCACGGTGCCACGTAGCAATCGGTGAGCGGCAGTTTTTCCGAGACTTCAATACGGTCTTCTGGCTTCCAGTGTTTCTGGGTGTACTCCATGCTGACCGCGCGCTCTGCCAGCGCATCCAGACGAGCGACGTCGATGGTGGTCATATCCCAGCCATCGGCCTGCTCCAGCTCGCGCATACACTCGCTCAGGCGCAGATAACCGCCCGGTTTCAACAGATCGGTTGCCATGGTTATCGGGCGAATACCGGTTTCAAAGATATCGCGTACGGTCAGCTGGCTGGCGCCGCCGGAGTAGGAGATAGGCAGCTTGCCGTTGAAGGCGCGGGACAGCATGGCGGCTACGTTGATAGACAACGGGAACAGCGCACGCCCGGACATGTACATCTCTTCACCCGGCAGCGCCCCTTTGTGGTTGATGGTGCCCAGGGTGTTGGTGAGCTTAACGCCGAAGCCGAGGTGCTTGTCTTTGGCAAGCGACATCAGGCGTTCCAGCATTTCGAGCGCCTGGCCGATTTTCAGGTCGTGATCGAAGGATTCTTCTTTCAGGCCAACGTAGTCGAAGCCGCAGGTATCGAGGATTTCGCGCACACGGGCGTAGCCGAGCAGCGTCGGGTTCAGCTTCACAAAGGTATTGAGTGATTTTTCTTCGAGCATGTAGCGACAGATGGCTTCAATTTCATCTGGCGGGCAGCCGTGCATGGTAGAGAGCGTTACGCCATGGACCATGGATGCCGGAATACGCTCGCAAAGGGTGCTTAACTGCGGGCGAATGTCGTTGAGCTGGTGGCGGTCAAGGAAGGCTTCATTGTTCAGCCAGCGCTGCAACGTGTCGCGGTACATGGCGAACTTCGGATGCGCCGAGGCATCCATCATGTTGTCGATGAACTGCTGCATCGGCGGTTGCTTGATGCCGTCGAGGTTGTAGCCCACGCTCATGTTGAAAATAAAGGATTTTCCGGATGATGACGGCGTCAGCGGGAACACTTCTTCCAGCAGGTGCAGCACAAACCAGGCCTTCAGATATTCGTCCCAGGCTTTCAGCAGGGTGAACTCCGTGGACCACTCGGTGTTGAAGCACTCATCTTCGGCATCAATACACGGTTTTTCCAGCTCCAGGCGGTCGAGGATCTGGACGGTTTTTAGCTCAATAAAGCGCCCACCGGTCAGCCAGGAGGTGATGATGTTCTGTGCGAGTTGGGTGTGTGGACCGGCGGCCGGGCCGATTGGCGTGGCGCAGCTTTCACCAAAAACCCGGGTATCATGTTGTTTGGCTGGTGAATAGAATTGCTGCTCAGGAATACCGAAAATTGAGCGGTGATCGTGGTACTCATCAAAAATGCGCGTCAAAAGTTCCTCAAATGGGACGGGACGCATGATATCACCCATAACCCTCTCCTTTTTTTTCATACACAGTGGTGTATCAGGTGGAATCAACATTCGGCATCACGGGAATACCGATAGATTGAGGGTTAATGGAGCAACAATCGCACCAGTTATTCTGTTGCGAAGTTGGATATGTTTAAATTTGTGAACTACTTCGAAAGTTAATCCTTTTTTGTGAAATGTCTCACGTGGGGTAAATGAGAATTAAACTCACTCATTACTGTCGTGGTTTATTATTTCTCAAAATCTATTTTACCCTATCAGAATGATAATAAAGCCTGCGAAGAGTTTATTTCCGCCCGCGCAAACGATTGACTTTTTAATTCAGTCGCGATAAATCGTTTGCAGGTTGATAAAATCGTTCGGGGTATCAATATCAAAAATGATACCGCGATCGCCGACGTCAATTCGCCGATGCGGTGACGCGAGGAGTGCTTTACGCATTGAGCTATACGACGTTTGGCTGACGGTGTGCTGGAGCCGTTCGCGGCTTAGCAAAATAGGGTGCCCTGGCGTGCCGCCGTGCTCCGGCAGCAGCGCTTCTGCGCCACGCAGCGACCACAGGGTATGGAAGACGGATTGCGGCAGACAGGGGACATCACCCAGGGTGATGAAACAGTAATCCGTATTGACGATTGTGGCCCCGGCTTTGACTGAGGAAAAAAGCCCGGTCGCATAATCGGCGTTATACACCAGACTAATATTCCCTCGCCCGGCATATTTTTCGTGAAGTTCATCACTACGATGTCCCGTCACTAATATAATTCGTGAGCAGAATTGCAGCGCATTTTTAATACTTGCATCAAGAATTGTCCCATCTCGCCAGGGTAACATCATTTTCCATTGCCCCATTCGTGACGAAAGTCCCGCGGCGGTAATAATACAATCGACCTGTTGCATAACACTCTCTGTATAAATTGGCGAATGAAAAATATACCGCAGACCGACGATCTCTTTTTTGATTTAAACGCTTCTTCGCGACCACTGGTTATCTCTGCGGTGGGCGCCGGGGGGAAAACCAGCCTGCTTTTCTGGCTGGCGACGCTTTTGCAGCAGGCGGGAAGACGGGTGCTGCTGACCACTACCACGCATATGTTTGTCCCCGATGCCTGCCCGGTACTGCTGTGCCGCGATCCTTCCACACTTCCTGCCCCGGCTTTCCAGCAGCCGCTGCTGGGCTGCTTCTCTACCTGGCTTCCTGCCGTGGGCAAGGTACGTGGGTTTTCTCCTGAGCAGATTGATGTGCTGGCGGCACGCGCCGATGTCGACGTGATTCTGGTAGAAGCTGACGGCGCTCACGGTTTTGCACTTAAGGCGCCAAATGAGCATGAACCTTGCATCCCACAGTGTAGCTGCTGTGTGATTGCCGTGACCGGGGGAAAAATGCTCGGACAAAAAGTGGGACCGTCCAACGTGCATCGTTGGCCTGGTTTTAGCCGCTTAACCGGTGTTGAAGCTGGCGAGACGCTGGATGTGGCTGCGCTGATCCGCCTAGTTCAGCACCCGCTGGGCGCGTTTAAAAACGTACCGGAGGGCTGCCGCCGCATCTGGCTGATTAATCAATATTCTCAAAATGAGAATATTGCCGGAGACATGTTAACGCCGCTACTGGAATGCAGCGATGTGGAGGCCATCTGGATCGGGGCCGTGCAGGAAATCCCGGCAATAACACGCAGATTTGTGAGATAGCAGGTCCGGGCGACCGGATCATCAGAAAGGATATCCATTGAGGTTTTTATGAATATTTTCTCAGAAGCTGCAAAACTTGAAGAACAAAACCGTCCATTTGCGCTGGCACAGATTGTTGATAGCCGGGGATCAACGCCGCGCCATTCCGCCCAAATGTTGATTCGCGAAGACGGAACGATAGTCGGCACCATCGGTGGCGGCATGGTCGAGCGCAAGGTGATTGATGAAGCGCTGGACGCACTGCGCTGCAAAGAACCACGCCTGTTTCATGGCCGGATGGCGCGCAACGGTAGCGACGCCGTCGGTTCGGACTGCGGTGGGGCAATGTCGGTTTATATCAGCGTACACGGGCTTCGGCCTCGCCTGGTGCTGATTGGTGCCGGGCACGTCAATCGGGCTATTGCCCAGGGAGCCGCGCTGCTGGGGTTCGAAATCTCGGTCGCCGACATTTATCTTGAAAGCCTCAACCCGCAGCATTTTCCCCCTTCAGCACAGCTGATCCACGCCGAGTCGTTTTCTGAGGCGGTCGACAAACTGGCGATAACGCCAGACAACTTCGTGCTGATTGCCACCAATAACAAAGATCGGGAAGCGCTGGATAAGCTTATTGCACAGCCTGCCGCGTGGCTTGGGCTGCTGGCCAGCCGTCGCAAGGTGCAGGTCTTTTTACGTCAGATGCGCGAGAGCGGCGTAGACGAGGCGTTGATTCAGCGTCTGCATGCACCGGTGGGCTACAACATTGGTGCAGAAACACCGAATGAAATCGCCATCAGCGTGCTGGCGGAAATCCTGCAGATAAAAAATCAGGCTCCAGGTGGGCTGATGATGGCGGCGACACATCCGTCACAGCACCAGCGCGTGGTTATCCGCGGCGCCGGGGATATTGCCACCGGCGTGGCGCTGCGTCTGTATCATGCGGGCTTTAAAGTCATCATGCTGGAGGTGGATAAACCCACGGTTATCCGCCGCAGCGTGGCGTTTGCACAGGCGATTTTCCAGGAAGAAATGCAGGTTGAGGGCGTCACGGCGCGCAAGGTGAATTCTGCCGAAGAGGCCATTCGGGTGGCTGAAAGTGGCGTTATTCCGATCCTTATCGATCCGCTGTGCGAATCGCTGCATCTGCTCAAACCAGGATGCGTGGTTGATGCAATTCTGGCGAAAGAGAATATGGGTACCCACTGCGGGCTGGCACCGATAACCATCGCCCTTGGCCCAGGCTTCTGCGCCGGGAAGGACTGCAATGCCGTGATCGAAACGAATCGCGGTCACTGGCTGGGACAGGTGATTTATCAGGGCAGCGCTCAGGAAAACACCGGGATCCCGGGTAATATTCAGGGGCACACCTCGCGCCGGGTGATCCGCGCACCGATGGCGGGAATTATGTGCGCCAGGGTGCAGCTGGGCGACATCGTGAATGAAGGCGATGTGATTGCCAGCATCGGGGAAACCGAAATTCTGGCGCCCCTTTCCGGTATGGTTCGCGGCTTGCTCAGCGATGGGCTGGTGGTGAACAGTGGCTTCAAAATCGGTGATATCGATCCTCGCGGCGAGGGAGCTGACTATACCAGCGTTTCTGACAAGGCCCGGGCGATTGGTGGCGGCGTTCTGGAAGCGCTGATGATGCTGATGCACAAGGGCGTAAAGTCTACCCAGCAGGTGCTGACGGTCGCCTGATTTAACGTTATAAAAAACCGGAGCACGTTGCTCCGGTTTTTTGTTGCCCCGAATATCCCCTTACTGACAGATAACGGTGCCGGTTTTCCCTTCGATCCCTTCTTTGGCTTTGCTCAGCACGGTGATCAGCGCCTCGCGGCCCGGGCGGGAGCGGGCAAACGATGCCGCAGCTTCCACTTTCGGCAGCATTGAGCCTTTAGCAAAGTGACCTTCTTCGATGAAACGTTCTGCGTCACTCAACGACAGGCGGTCGAGCCACTGTTCGTTCGGCTTGCCGAAGTTGATCGCCACTTTCTCCACGGCGGTAAGGATAATCAGCATGTCCGCGTCGATCATTGCCGCAAGCGTTGCGCTGGCCCAGTCTTTATCAATAACCGCGCTGGCGCCGCGCAGGTGGTTACCTTCACGCGTTACCGGGATACCGCCGCCACCGACGGTGATCACGACCTGGCCCGCTTCCATCATCGCTTTCACGCTTTCTTTTTCTATGATGTCGACCGGCTTCGGCGAAGCCACTACGCGGCGGTAGCCACGACCGGCGTCTTCTACCATGGTGTAGCCCTGGAGGGAGAGCTGGTCGGCTTCTTCTTTGTTGAAGAACGAGCCGATAGGCTTGGTCGGGTTTTTGAACGCTGGATCGCCCGCATCAACTTCAACCTGCGTAATCAACGTTGCTACCGGCACCTGCATGTTGCGGGAAAGCAGCTCTTCGCGCAGCGCGTTTTGCAGATCGTAACCGATGTAGCCCTGGCTCAGCGCCACGCAGACCGACATCGGCAGCATTGGTGTGTGGGCTTCGGTTTTTGCCGCTGCTTCAAAGGCCAGGTTGATCATGCCTACCTGTGGACCGTTACCGTGGGTAACCACAACCTGGTGACCCTGGGCAATCAGATCGACGATCGCCTGCGCGGTCAGTTTTACCGCCTGCATCTGCCCGGCAAGGTCATCACCTAAGGCATTCCCGCCGAGGGCGAGAACAATTTTCTTACTCATCTATTCCTCACTTCGTTGTTATTGACCCTGCGGGAGAGTCCCCGCTGCGGTAGTCATGGCTACTCGTCATTCTTCGAATTACATGTGCGTTGGCTGCGCTTACTCGCCCCAGTCACATAGCTGTCTATGCTCCTGGAATTCGCGAGCTTGCCGCCTTCCTGGAACTCGAATTATTTAGAGTAGAAAAGGGTTTACGGCGCAGGAAGCGCCCCTGCCCGGCGATGCCTGAGAAGACGCCGTCGCTAAAGATGACCCGGCCATGCGATAGCGTGTGCCGGATGGCACCCTGGCAGACAAAGCCTTCCCAGGGGGAGTAGTCGGCGTTGTCGTGCAGGTCGGCATGACGAATGGTGGTGGTGGCGCGCGGGTCGATAACGACCACGTCGCCGTCGGCGCCCGGGGCCAGCAGGCCTTTCTGCGGCCACAGGCCGAAAAGCTTCGCCGGATTAGCGCTGGTGAGCGCCACAAAACGCTCCGGGGTGATACGTCCACCGAGAACGCCTTCGGAGAACAGCAGCAGCAGACGATTTTCCACCCCGGGCAGTCCGCCCGGGCAACGGCTGAAATTACCGCCGGAAAGCTGCTGACGCTGGGCCATAGAGAAGGCGCAGTGGTCGGTGGCGACGACGTCGATGGCGCCATCGCTGATGCCGCACCACAGCGCGTCTTTGTTGTGCGCGTTACGCAGCGGTGGGCTCATGATGTACTTCAGCCCGTCCTCCTGCTCGTAGCAGCGGTCATCCAGCAGCAGATACTGCGGGCAGGTTTCTATCCATACCGGCTGCTGGCGTGATTTTGCCAGCCGCAGAAAATCCAGCCCCAGTTCGTTGGACAGGTGGACGATATACAGCGGAGCGTTACCCGACAGTGCTGCCAGATTAATCATCCGCGAAACCGCTTCCGCTTCGCATTCTGCCGGCCGGCTTAAGGCGTGATATTTCGGGGCCGTTTTGCCCGCGGCGAGAAACTCGATGCGCTTTCTGGCAATCGCCGCATCGTTTTCCGGGTGAACGGTGGTGAGCGCCCCGGCACGATGCAGGTGCTGCAGCGCCTGCAGTACTTCGTCATCGTTCAGTTTGTACTGGTAGGTGAGATAGAGCTTGAAGCTGCTGATCCCGGCATCAACCATCATCGGAATTTCATCGAGGATAGCGTGGTTGATGTGCTGAATCACGCCGTGGAAGCTGTAGTCGATAACCGCTTTGTGGGCGGCGTAGCCGTGGTACACCTCAAGCTGGTGATGCAGTTTGCAGCCTGCCGGGCCGAAACCCATATGGTCGATAATGGTTGTTGTACCGCCACACGCAGCGGCGCGGGTACCGGTAAAAAAATCATCACAGCTGCGCGCCATTCCGGTGTCGATATTGAAATGAGTATGAACGTCGACGCCGCCTGGCATGACGTAGCAGCCTTCCGCATCAATTATTTCGCAGGGCAGTTCCGGGGTGATATGGTCGGCAATTTCGCGAATGATACCGCTCTGAATGAGCAGATCCTGTTTCGCCATACCATCGGCATTGACGACGGTGCCGTTTTTAATCAGTACGCGCATTTTGGTCTCCAGCCCCCGCCAGCACGGTGGCGGGGGAATGACAGGGGATGATTACTCTGTTGCTAACCAGCTCAGCGGGATAGCGGCATACATGGCGGCACAGGTCACCAGATGCGCTTTCCAGGTTTTCTCGTTCGGCGCGTGAGCTTCTGGCTCTTTGCCCGGGCCAAAACCGATTACCGGAATGCCGTGACGACCCATGATGGATACGCCGTTGGTAGAGAAGGTCCACTTGTCGACGACCGGTGCTTTACCGAACAGGCCTTCATAGGCGTTGCTCAGGGCTTTCACGGTGAAGTGGTTTTCTTCTACTTTCCAGGTCGGGAAGTAGCACTCGGTCGGGTACACCAGGCCGGTCCAGGACGGACGGTCGTAGTTGTACATAGAGACTACGGCGTTTGCTTTCTGTACCGCTGGCAGGGCGCGGATTTCGTCCAGTGCACCTTCCCAGGTTTCGCCCCAGGTCAGACGACGGTCAATAGAGACCGCGCAGCTGTCTGCAACGGCGCAGCGGCTCGGAGAGGTGAAGAAGACTTCAGAAACGGTGAGCGTACCTTTGCCAAGGAATTCATCGTTGCCGAGACGGCCGGACAGTTCCTGCAGTTCGCCCAGGATCGGGCCCATTTTGAAGATGGCGTTATCGCCACGCTCTGGCGCTGAGCCGTGGCAGCTCACGCCCTGCACGTCGATACGAATTTCCATGCGTCCGCGCTGGCCGCGATAGATCTGGCAGTCGGTCGGTTCAGTACTCACCACGAACTCCGGACGAATACCGGACTGCTCGATGATGTACTGCCAGCACAGGCCGTCGCAGTCTTCTTCCTGAACGGTACCGGTGACCAGCAGGGTGTACTCATCTTCCAGACCAAGATCTTTGATTATCTTACCGGCGTAAACCATAGAAGCCATGCCGCCTTCCTGGTCAGACGCGCCGCGCCCGCCGATCAGCTCATCGGTTTCCATGCCTTCATACGGATCGAAGTTCCAGTTTTTGATGTTGCCGATGCCCACGGTGTCGATATGCGCATCCATCGCCACCAGGCGAGGGCCGTGGCCAACGTAGCCCAGCACGTTACCCATCGGATCGATTTCGACTTTATCGAAGCCGACTTTTTCCATCTCTTCTTTGATGCGATGTACCACGCGTTTTTCGTCGCAGCTTTCGCTCGGGATGGCAATCATGTCGCGTAAGAAACGGGTCATGTCTGCCTGATAGTGATTTGCTTTTTCCAGAATCAGTTTGAATGGGATGTGCTTAGCCATCGTAATTTCTCCAGTTCTTGTCTTGTTCCCCGCTCATCGCGGGAAACTAAATTTAAAATTTGGTTACTGTGCTACCGGGTGTTTGCCTTCCCAAACCACTTCCCGGTAATGTTTCACGTCGGTGTCGCCTTCGGTGCTGATGACCAGTACGACGGAGTCTTTGTCGAGGCCCAGTTTCTGCATCAGGGCTTCGCGCTGCGGGTGGTAGTGAACGGCGGCAAGAATGCCCAGGCCAACGGCGCCGGATTCACCGGAAATGACGCGTGGGTCGTTACCGAGCGGGTTGCCCAGCACGCGCATGCCGAGTGCCGCGACGGCGTCCTGGCATGAAATGAACTGGGTGGCGCAGTTGCGCAGTACTTCCCAGCCCAGCGGGTTCGGTTCGCCGCAGGCGAGGCCAGCCATGATGGTCGCCATATCGCCACCGACGTTGACAATCTGACCTTTCACGCCGGAGCGGTACACGCAGTCCGCAAGCTCGGGTTCAACGATGACGGAGTGCAGCTGTTTCGGGCCATAAACATCAGCCAGATAACCCAGCACGCCGCCAGCCATTGCGCCGACGCCTGCCTGTAAGAAAACGTGAGTCGGGCGAGCAATGCCCATTGCAGCAATCTGTTCTACTGCTTCGTCAGCGAGCGTGGCGTAGCCCTGCATTATCCAGGTTGGAATTTTGGTGTAGCCTTCCCAGGCGGTGTCCTGCACCACTTCCCAGCCGTTTTCCTGCGCTTTTTTCATGGTCAGGCGCACGGTGTCGTCGTAGTTCATGTCGGTGACGATGCACTCAGCGCCGAGACGTAAAATCGCATCTACACGCTCCCTGGCGGAGCCTTTCGGCATGTACACCACCGCGTTCTGTCCAAGCTGTTTTGCCGCCCACGCCACGCCGCGGCCATGGTTGCCGTCGGTGGTAGTGGCAAAGGTCATTTTTTCCTTGATGCTCGACTTGATGGTGTCGAAGGAAAACGCGTTGATATCTAAATGGTATTTTTCACATAACAGCTGCGCGATAGCATAGGCGCCGCCCAGCATCTTGAATGCGTTGAGGCCAAAACGTTGTGACTCGTCTTTCACGAGGATTTTGTTTACGCCGAACAGGCCAGCCAGCTGGTTCAGGGAATGCAGCGGTGTCGGTTGGTAGCCGGTAATTTTCTGGTGGAAGTGACGCGCTTGCTGCGCCTGCTGGCGCGAAAATAGCGGTGAGGTTTCACCATTAAAAAAACGGTTGTCGGCAATATCCATCTTCAGTGAGAAAGCAGACATATTCTGTCCTTATCCTTCATTACAGAGGTGTTGAAGCCGACCCGACGGGGCCGGCCAGGGGTATTATTTGACGCGTGGTTTTGCTTCTTTGAGCAGCTGTTCCAGCAGAAGACCTGGTTTTGCATATTTGCGGGACAGGATCATCGCGGCGATGATGTACGGCTTCCAGCTTGCTTCTTTGTAGGTTGCGATACGGTATTTTTCGAAGACGCCGTCGGTGACTTCACCTTCTTTACAGGACACACCGGTGATGTCCGCTGGCAGGCAGTGCATATACAGCGCTTCGCCTTTTTTGGTCAGCTTCATCATCTCTTCGGTGCAGTGCCAGTCTTTGTGATTGGCGTTCTGTTCCAGACAGGCTTTTTCCAGCGCTTTCAGGCCGTCGTGGTCGTCGGCACGCAGCAGCTCGGTACGTTTTTCCATGACTTTGTAAGGCGCCCAGGACTTCGGATACACGATGTCGGCATCTTTGAACGCTTCTTCCATGTCGGTCACCTGACGGAAGCTACCACCAGAGGCTTTGGCGTTGTTTTTTGCCACTTCGATGACGTCTGGGATCAGGTCATACCCTTCCGGGTGCGCCAGGGTGACGTCCATACCAAAACGAGTCATCAGGCCGATGATGCCCTGCGGCACTGACAGCGGCTTGCCGTAGCTCGGGGAGTAAGCCCAGGTCATGGCAATTTTCTTACCTTTCAGATTTTCCAGAGAGCCGAAATGCTCGCGCAGCCAGGCGAGGTCAGCCATGGACTGAGTCGGGTGGTCGATGTCGCACTGCAGGTTGATAAGCGCCGGACGCTGCGGCAGTACGCCCTGTTTGTGGCCGTCGTCGAGTGCGGCACCCACTTCACGCATATAGGCGTTGCCCGCGCCGAGGTACATGTCATCACGGATACCGATAGCGTCGGCGCAGAAGGAGATCATGTTGGCGGTTTCACGAACGGTTTCGCCGTGCGCAATCTGAGATTTACCTTCGTCCAGATCCTGTTGCGCCAGTCCCAGCAGGTTCAGCGCTGAAGCATAAGAGAAACGGGTACGAGTGGAATTATCACGGAAGACGGAGATGCCAAGGCCATTGTTGAAGACGTTAGTGGCAACGTTCTCGGCCCGCAGCGCTTTCAGTGCCGCCGCAACATCCAGTACCTGCTTCAGTTCGTCGGGTGACTGTTCCCACGTCAGCAGAAAATCTTTCTCATGCAGATGGGAGTTCAGCGTATTGATGTCCTTAATCAGCTCGTTAACAGTTTTCATTTTTGAGTCCTGGTAGTGAATGACTGGCGTTTATGACGAATGTGCTGTCGTGTCGGCTGTGACTGACAGCGATATTCATGACTTAACAATAAGTGTGCCAGTTCGTTTGAAAGGGCCGTTTTGGCGTAAAAATGGCAGGGATTATGTGATTCAAGTCACGAAAAAAGTCAGTTGAGAGGCTTATTTTAAAAAACGAAAACGTTTGGCTTTTAAGGATGAATTTGTCAATTTTTGTACGGCAGGGGAAATAACGTGAGAGGAACTTAGAAAATCCGCCAATTTGATAAAACCACCCTAAGGATTCTCATATTGATATGAAAATGTGATGCTTCTTCCATATTTTTATCAAGTAATGATAAAGAAAGCGTATCTTTATCAATATTGGTGGGCGCTAAGTTAGTATCATGGCTCTATAACAATAAGAATTCTTACACCTCTATAGATATCAGCCAGTTATGATATTCAAAGGTTACGTTATGATACCCTCAAACACATTATCAGTTTTGATGCAAATACAGCCTACTATTCAGCGCTTTGCACGCATGCTCTCAAGCGTGCTGCAGCTGGATGTTGAAATTGTTGATGAAGAGCTTTGTCGTGTTGCAGGTACGGGTGCCTACGGCCGCTCTCTTGGTCGCAAGCTGAATGCGGATTCCAGATTGCTTCGCTATGTTCTTGAAACAAAGCAAGAAAAAGTGGTTACTCACTCACGATTCGACCCCCTCTGTGAAGGATGTACCAGTAAAGACAACTGTAAAGAAAAAGCCTTTCTCGGCACCCCGGTTATCTACCAGGATCGGTGCGTCGGCGTTATCAGCCTGATTGCCGTAACCCACGAGCAGCAGGAACACATAAATGATAATCTGCATGAATTTTCAGATTATGTCCGTCATGTTTCCTCTATATTTGTTGCCAAATTGCTGGACGATCAGAATGGTGCCGATAATATCCAGAAGATATTTTCAACCATGATTGAAAATATGGATCAGGGTGTGCTGGTGGTGAGCGGTGATAATCGCGTGAAGTTTGCTAACCAGACGGCGTTAAAAGTGCTCGGGGCGACGCAGGGAAATATGATTGGCCAGAGTATTCATTTTCGCCCGCTCACCTTTGAACGTAATTTTACCAGCGGCCATATGCAGCATGTGGTGTCGTTTGATGATAAAAGCGAACTGATAATAGGTCAGTTACATACCATCCAGGATCAGCAGCTCTTTTTAATGGCGTTTCATCAGTCACACTCTTCGTCTGCGACGGCACCTTCCCAGGATGAGCCACAGATTGAACATCTGGTGGGTGAATGTCGGCCGATGCGTCAGCTGAAAAAACTGATTAGTCGTATTGCCCCAAGCCCGTCCAGCGTGCTTATCGTTGGTGAAAGCGGTACTGGTAAAGAAGTGGTTGCCCGGGCTATCCACAAGCTGAGCGATCGCAAAGCAAAACCATTTATCGCTATCAACTGCGCGGCCATTCCGGAACAGTTGCTGGAGAGCGAACTGTTTGGCTACGTCAAAGGGGCGTTTACCGGCGCTTCCGCTAACGGTAAAACCGGGCTGATTCAGGCAGCCAACCACGGGACGCTGTTCCTGGATGAAATCGGTGATATGCCGCTGACGCTGCAGGCAAAACTGCTGCGAGCTATTGAGTCACGCGAGATCCAGCCCGTCGGCGCCAGCAATCCGGTGTCGGTCAATATCCGTATTATCTCCGCCACCAACCAGAATCTCGATCAGTTTATCGCTGACGGTAAATTCCGTGAGGATCTCTACTACCGGCTGAACGTCATTCCGCTGCGTCTGCCGCCGCTGCGCGAGCGTCAGGATGATATTGAGCTACTTATTCACTATTTCCTGCATCTGCATACCCGACGCCTCTCCCTGGTTTACCCGGGCGTCGCTCCGGATGTGATCGCCCTGCTGAAACAGTATCGTTGGCCGGGCAACCTGCGTGAACTGAGCAACCTGATTGAGTACCTGGTCAACGTGGTGCCTTCCGGCGAAGTGGTCGATAGTTCGCTGTTGCCGCCAAACCTTATCCACAGCGGCAAACAGCCGGAGCGGGAGCCAGCCAGCACCTCGGTGATGCACACTGCAATTGAGGAAGAGGGCGTGACCGGCCTCGAAGAGATGGAGCGGCAGATGATCCGTGAAGCGCTGTCGCGTTACAGCAACAAGAAACAAGCCGCCGATGAGTTGGGGATTGGCATCGCCACGCTGTATCGCAAAATAAAGAAGTACGAACTGATGTCCGCCTGACGGAAATCACTGTCTTCGTTCAGGCTGCAGCATAACGGCAGCCTGAACGATGAGCGACTTTACTCCTGTTCGCAGGCGCGAACCGTATCGACAATCATCTGATATCCCGTACAGCGGCACAGATTTCCGGCGAGACCACGGCGGATCTCCTGCACCGTAAAGGGTTTCTGATGCGGTTTTGCCAGTAGCGCTTTGGTCGCCATGACCAGTCCAGGCGTACAGAACCCGCACTGCACCGATCCTGATTTCGCGTAGGCCTGCTGGATCTTTGAGATCTCGCCCCCGACCGATTCTCCTTCCAGCGTGCTGATGCTTTTGCCATCTACCCAGCTGGCAAGATACAGGCAGCTGTCTATCGCCACGCCGTCAATCAGCACGGTGCAGGCCCCACATTCGCCCACGCTGCAACCCTGCTTGATGCTGAGCAACCCGTGAGAACGTAGTAGGGTGGAGAGCGGCGTTGCCGGTGACAGCGTAAACTGCTGCGCGGAGCCGTTAATCGTACAGGCGACGGTTACCCAGGATTCGTGATTCATAGTGTGCCTCCGGCATGGGCGACAGCTTCGCGGATCACGCGCTGCGCCATGGTCTGAATCAGGTGTAAACGAAAATCTTTTTCTGCCCGCCAGGACGATCGCGGAGAGACGTCCTGCAACAGCGCTTCGCAGATGGCGGTAAGCGTTTGTTCACTCACTGGCGCACCTTGTGCTGTCTGTTCTGCATGAACGCAGCGGATGGGGGTGGGGGCGGCAACGCCAAAAGCTAACCGCAGCTCACGGAAGTGGCCGTTCTCAAGACGGCACCAGGCGGCACTGCCGATGGTGGCGATATCCATGGCATCGCGCATCGCATACTTGAAGTGCGCGCTGCCGGTATTCGCCTGCGCCTGCGGCGGGAAATGGAACGCGACAGCGATTTCACCCGGCTGCAGCGCGACCTTTCCGGGACCGGTGTGGAAACCGAGTACCGGAATAACCCGAGTCCCCTCTGCAGAGGCAATCTCAAGCCTGGCTTCGTAGATGAGCGAAGGTGTGGCGGAGTCGGCGCTGGTGGCCCCGTTGCAGATGTTGCCGCCATAGGTGGCAACGTTACGGATTTGCGGTCCGGCAATTGAGGCCGCAGCCGCCGCCAGCGCAGGCAGATGTTGCTGTACAACCGGGCTCTCGATGATTTCAGTGAAGGTCGTTCCGGAGCCAATCCGGATGTTACCCTGAGCGTCAATGCTGATGCCGCGCAGTTCCGCAAGCCCATGAATATCGACGATATGCCGATAGTTAGCATTGAGATGATGAAGCTGGATCAGCACGTCGGTGCCGCCCGCGATAAGCCGCGCTTCAGGATGCGCCGCCGCAAGAGAGAGGGCTTCATTCAGGCTGCAGGCACGATGATAAGTTTCAATATCAAACATGGCGATTATCCTTTAATCAGTCCGGCCCGACGGAATTCAATGAACAGGCGCTTTGGCGTTAGCGGCAGCGTGTTAATCCCCACACCGGTGGCCATACGGACGGCATTACGAATGGCGGGTGCTATCGGGATTAACGGCGGTTCGCCAAGCGACTTGTGGCCGTAGGCTGACTGCGGCTCGCGGCTTTCGACAAAGGCGCACTCCAGATCCGGAAGATCCATCATGGTTGGCATTTTGTAATCCAGCAGGTTCGGGTTACGGATAAGCCCGCTGGTTTCATCGATGATCATCTCCTCGAAAATGGCGCTGCCGATCCCCATCCCCATTCCGCCGTGCATCTGGCCTGCTGCCAGCTGTGGATTGAGGATCCGCCCGGAATCCTGCACGTTGAGGATCCGGTTGATGGTGATTTTGCACAATGCGATATCGACGGTGAGATCGACAAATGAACAGCCAAAGGTGGGTGGGTTGGTGCGGGTTTTCACCGAGGCCTCTGCTGAAAGCTGGTTACCGCGATCCGGATGATAGAAGGCATCCATTGCCACATCGGCGACGGATACCATTGTCAGTCCCGGACGGGTGGTCATTTCCACCATCCCGTGGCGGATAGTGAGATTCATCGCCGACTGATGCAGCATTTCAGCGGCGTGCAGAATGATTTTCTCGCGAAGCTGTTGTGCTGCCTCTCTTAGCGCCGGGGCGGCGACATAGCTCTGGCGCGAGCCAAAAGCACCGGGATCGAACGGCGTTACGTCGGTATCCTGGGTTGAAATCACGTGTACCATGTTGACCGGCATACCGATGGTTTCGGCCACCATCTGGGTAAATACCGTATCAGCACCCTGGCCGATTTCTGTGGCACCGCACTGCACGTGAATACAGCCATCCTGATTGAGCAACGCTCTGGCACCGGAAATCTCCACGCCCACCGGCCAGGTGTTAGAGCCGTAGCTGAAGCAGGCCACCCCAACACCGCGCCGAAGGTTGCCCTGGTCACTGGCGTATTCGGCGCGACGTTTGTCCCACTCAAACAGCTCCCGACCTTTGCGCAGGCACTCCGGTAAACCGGCGCTGTAAATCGTTTTATGGTTCACCGGGTTTACGTCACCTTCCTGGGCGACGTTGCGCAGACGTACGTCCACCGGGTCAAGATTAAGCGCCGCGGCGGCATCGTCCATGAGTGATTCGAGTGGGAATATCACCTGCGGCGCCCCGTAGCCGCGCATCGCTCCGGCGGATGGGAAGTTGGTGTAGCAGGTGCGGGCGTGGTAGCCAAAGGCGCTGCGCGGGTAGAGATAACTGATTTTGTTACCGCCTGCCGCAGCAATCGAATGACCATGCGAGGCATAAGCACCGGTATTAGACAGCACATCTAGATGATAGCCCTTCAGGGTGCCGTCCTTATCCATCCCCAGCTGTGCGTCAATGGTGAACGCGTGGCGGGTGCGGCTTGCCATAAAGCACTCTTCCCGGCTGAGGGACACCTTTACCGGAATACCGCCGAGCCGCGAGGTTAAAAACGCCGCCATTGGCTCCTCGAGGACGTCCTGTTTATTGCCAAAGCCGCCGCCAATGTAAGGTTTGATGACGCGAATTGAAGACCATGACATTCCCAGCGCCTGGGCGGTGATCCGGCGGACAATGTGCGGGATCTGGGTACTGGAAACGATAGTGATGCGCTTATCTTCTTCCATCCATGCGAAGCTGGTGACACCTTCCATATGGCAATGCTGAACCACTGCGGTCTGAAAGTGGCTACTGAACTGGTGATCCGCGCCAGAGATGGCTCCCAGCGGATCGTTCGCCATGATTTCACTGCTTTTGAGCAGGTTACCGTCTTCGTGCAGCGCAATGGCGTCTTCAGCCAGCGCGGCTTCGGGAGAGGTGATGACGGGAAGCGATTGCCACTCGACGTGAACCAGGTGCGCGGCCTTCTCGGCCGTCAGTTCGTCGCGGGCGACCACAATCGCCACCGCGTCGCCGTGATGGCGAACATGACGGTGAAGCAGAAGGCGATCGGCGAGATCACGTTTATTGGGATCTAACGACCAGGCGTGGCCGGCGGTGGCAAAAGGTGTGTCCGGGACATCTTCCCAGGTGAACACGGCAAGCACCCCGGGTAACGCCCGTGCTGCGGTGCTGTCGATAGTCTGTGCATAGCCGTGGGCTATTGGGCTGCGAACATATTTCGCGTAGCACATCCCTGCCATGACGTAGTCGTCGGTGTAGCGCGCGCGGCCGGTGACTTTTGCGATGGCGTCAACGCGCATGCAAGATTCCCCAGTGACTGCCGCTTCCAGCTCATCCATATCTTCCCCCTGATAGTTAGACCGTAGTGAGCGTGTAAACCAGTAATAAGGCAAGATTTACGCCAGAAGCGGAAAAGTGGTCAGGGGTACAGTAGAAGTGTGATGCCGTTAAAAATTATCGACTATTTTGGCGGAAAAACAGGGAGATAAGCGGTGATGATGCGTATCAAATTGAGCTAAAAACAATCATTGTGATACGGCGGCGCGAGAGAGCATGGCCCGTATCAACGGGCCACTCGTGATAATGGCAACCGTCAGACCACCGCCTTCACGATGTCCATCAATTTCACCACATCTTCCGGACGGGTAAGGCCAGTTTGCGGGTCGATGATGGAGCTGTAAACGTGTGGCATCACCTGCTGCACACCCGCTTCCAGACAGCTTTGCAGGATCATGCCGAAGTTATCGAGGTCAATCCCGCCGGTCGGTTCAATCAACGTCATGCCGTTCTGCGCGGCGGCGAGAGCCAGCGCACGAAGCTCTTCCAGCGAGGCGGTGCCGCCCATCGGGAAAAATTTGGCGGCATGGGCGCCCATATCACACATCATCCGTACGGCGGCATCTACGGAAATCCGTGCGGCTGTCCCCTTGGCGCTGAGAACGCCGGTAGAAATCAGCACTTCTCCCGGCACGCCGGTGGGGCTGACCAGGGCGTTGATACGTGTCGATATCCCGCCGGTGGCAGCCAGTGCCCCGGCGGCAAAGCCGCTGCCGGTAAAGGTCTGGTTAACGTGCGCCGGGTGAACGCGCGCGGCAATCATCGCCGCTTTGTAAAACTGCGCCGGATCACCGGCGCCTAAACCGACGGAAATCGACGGCACTGCCGCTATCCAGCGTTCAACTTCGGCAACGCCTTCATCAACGCTTGCGAATTGTGCGGAAAGCACGCCGATTGCCGCGTGGCCTTCGGCTGCATCGTAAATCTCCCGGGCGTTGGCGATATCTTTTGCCAGCACGTTAATGGCCACCCGCTGACGGTAAAAATTAATCTGCTGCATGTTGTGTAATTTCCTTAAGTCGCGCGACGATGAGCGCCATGTCACCTTCGCCCAGCGTGCGCGGGTCGAGGCTGAAAACGCCTTCGTGCAGAAAATAGCGACGGGCGTAGATGGCGATGTCGCCTTCGCGCAGCTGGGCTTCCACCTCCCGGGCATCAAGGCCAAGCGCATCGGCGTCGACGTGGACGCGAATTCGCCAGATAGCGCGCCCGGCTTCGTCCTGCTCAATGTCGGCATGCAGGCCACGTAGCGCAGAGATGGCGGCCACTGCCGGACGTAAGGCATCGGCATCAGGTGCTTGCCGGGCATCTTCGTAGCGGTCGAGAGACACGATCAGCCCAACCATGTTTTCTTTGCCAATTTTCATCGCCCGCGCAATACCGTAGTGCTGTGCTTTACAGGCGGCGAGCCAGCTGCGTTTACCGGTGATTAACCCGGAGGTTGGCGCGTTGAACGCTTTGGCACCGCTGTAGACCACCATATCTGCGCCCTGAGCTACCCACTGGCGCAGATCCTCTTCGGCGGCGGCATCAACGATGAGCGGCAGGCTGTGCGCCCGCGCTACCTGCACAAAATCAGCAATGCTCAGCATGCCTTTTTGTACACAGTGATGTGATTTCACATACAGCAGCGCGGCGGTGCGCTCGCTGACGGCACGTTCCAGCTGCCAGCGGGCGGCCAGGTTGCTGGAGCCTACTTCCACCACTTTGCCGCCGCCAAGACGAATAGCGCTGGTAATCGGCGCACCGTAGTCGATGTTGTGCCCACGCAGCATCAGCACTTCGTTGGCAAGCCCGCTGCTGTCCGGCATCATCGCGACCTGCTCCGGCCTGCCGCGCGTGATGGCGGCGGCCACGGCAATGGCGATCCCGGCAGAAGCGCAGGAGGTGATATAACTGTCTTCACCGCCGGTGTGGCGGGAGACCAGTTCCCCCGCCCGATCCACCAGTTTGTCGATTTCGACGAAGGCGCTCGCCGCCTCGGTGGTCGCTTGCATCACCTCGGGAGCTACGCTTGAAACGCCCAGAATGGTCATCTTGCCGCAGGCGTTAATGACCCGCTTAAGCCCCAGGCGCTGATAGATATTCTGTTCCATGACTTACAGCACTCCCAGCAGCGAACACACCACGCTGATTGCCACAATCGACAGCAAAATGGTGGTGTAGCGCGGCCCTTTTTTCACCAGATAGAAGTAGATAGCGAACACCGCCGCCAGCGGCAGCAGGCCCGGCGCGATAGAGTCGAGGATCTGCTGTACCACCACTTCCGAACCTTTCAGGGCGCTGATCTTGAGCGGGGTGGTGATCTTGACGTAGCTTGCTGACAGCGCGCCCATCATGATGAGGCCGAGCACGTTCGCGCCGTAGATAAGCTCTTTTATCCTCCCACCCTGCAGCAGCCCTACGATGGAGTCACGCCCCAGGGTGTAACCTTTGTGGACCAGCCCATAGCTGATGACCATGGTGATAGCCGGGTAGAGGATCAGCGGGGCAATGCCGCCGAACGCGCTGCCGCTGGCGGCGAACGGGATGAAGATAGCGATAAGTAGCGGCATGACCGCCGCCCAGATGATGGAGTCGCCCATGCCTGCAAGCGGCCCCATCAGGCCGGTTTTGATCCCGGTTATCGAGGCGTCGCCGATAGGTTCACCGCGCGTCTTTTGTTCTTCCATGGCGATAGCGATCCCCTGGATCACCGCGCCAAACGTCTGCTCGGAGTTAAAGAAGTTCAGGTGACGCTTGAGGGCTTCAGCCTGTTCCTCTTTCTGCGGGTACAGCTTTTTGATAATCGGCGTCATGGAGGCACAGAAAATCAGGCTTTGCAGACGCTCGTAGGAGCTGGATACTTCCGCCCCCAGCCAGTAAATGAACCAGGCTTTGGTGATATCGGCTTTGCTGAGCGTACGGCTTTCGCGCGCCCGTTCCACCAGTTCGTTTTGCATAACATCGCTACTCATGATGCTGCTCCTTCATTTTTCGCCAGCCCTTTAATCAGGAAGGCCACGCAGGTGCCGAAGATGGCCATCGCCATGATGTCGACTTTCAGGTACAGCACCGCAAAGAATCCGCCGATAAACCACGGCAGCAGGCTCTTTTTACCGATAACCATGATGGTGATGGCAAAGCCCAGCGCCGGCAGGATCCCGCCCATAATTTCGAACGAGTGCGTCAGCCAGTGCGGCATCAGCTTGAGGAAGGTTTCCACCACGCCCTGGCCGAAGTAGTTGGCGGCAAACACCACCGGGAAACGCAGCGCCAGCCCGAGCAGCGCCGGGTAGATAAAGGCGCAGCGCATGATCCCGGCCATATTGGCGGTTTCCGCATGCTTATCGGCCATGTGTACCCACGCGGCATTCAGCGTACGGCGCAGCTGATCGAGGAACACCCCGATAACGCCGAACGGAATGGCGAGGGCGATAGCGAGGCTTGGCTCCATCCCGGCTTTCACCGCAATTGGAATGGCGATAC
Source organism: Yokenella regensburgei (assembly GCF_003634235.1). Lineage (NCBI taxonomy): Bacteria > Pseudomonadati > Pseudomonadota > Gammaproteobacteria > Enterobacterales > Enterobacteriaceae > Yokenella > Yokenella regensburgei. The sequence goes on from NZ_RBIZ01000005.1 coordinate 332,093, forward strand.
AGGCGGCCAGCGCCGGGTCGGACGGCACGTTACCGCCGGGGGTGGAGGTTACGCCGAGGTACACCAGCTGCATCCCGGCACCGATGATCATCGCTGTTTGCATGTTGCCAAGCAGCAGGCCAACGAAGACGGCGATCACCACTGGCTGTAACAGCATGGCGGAGAAGGTGTAGCCCAGGCGTAAGCGCGCGAACCAGTAATACAACCCCATCAGGCTCGCAAAAAGTAAGGTATCCATGTTTTATTCCTTGTTCTCAGAGAGTTAGAATTTTTTCAGGATATCGTCCAGAGACTGCGGTTTGTCTTCCGGGATGGTCTGGAAAAATACCTGAATACCACGGTCTTTCAGTGCGTTAAGAATGCCCACGTCTTTGTCATCAAGGGTGATGTTCTGGAACACCGCTTTGCGGTTTGGACCGCCACCGAGTCCGCCAACCTGGATGTTGTTAATCTCAAAACCAAGCTCAACGGCCTGCTGAATGGCGGCGAGGGAGGGGAACAGCACCAGCACTTTGCCATCGCCGAGCTGATTTTCCTTCCACGCTGCGGCGAAGCTTTCGTTGCCGTAGCAGTCCACTTTGATGCTCGGCGGCGCGGCCATCAGATAGATGTTTTTCATGAACGGATCGGCGTCCAGTTCATCGCTGACCACCACAATGCGGTTTGCCTGCGACTGGCCTACCCACTTAGTAACGACCTGACCGTGAATGAGGCGGCTGTCGATGCGGCATAAGACGATGTTTGCCATGATATTTATTCCTTATTGTGGTTGTTGTAATTGACGAACGTGGGCGACAACGTCGCGGCAGCTGCTGCGTCCGGCTTCCACCAGTTCGCTAACGCAGTCGGTCAAAAGACCCTGCTCACGCTTGTCGAGCGCTTCCAGCAGCAGCGAGGCGTTAAGGCCTGAAATCACCGCCACCGGGTAATCTGCGCTCAGTCGGGCGGCGACGTTAGACGTTGTGCCGCCAATAAAATCCGTCAGGATGAGCGATCCTTCCGGCAGGGTTTTCACCACCGCTTCAACGCGCTGGTAAAACTCCCCGAGGGTATCAACCGGCATCAGCGCAATTTCCTGCACGTCGTCGATTTCACCCATCACCATGCGCAGGCTGTTGCAAAGATGCTCGCCCCAGCCGCCATGGGTCAGCAGCAGAATGCAGGGTTGCGTTGAAGTGGATACAGTCGATGTCAAAATGGCCTCCTGGCACGGTTCTGGTTACGCGTTAGATAGAGCAAGCGCTGTGCCAGAATTAGTGTCACGCCAGGTGGGACGCGGGGGTGAGGCCGGGTAGCGAAGGCGCAACCCGGCGGCCAGACAGGGGTTTAACCGTACAGGAGTTCGTAAATATAAATGTATTCGGCATCGGAAAGACGGATGGCATAAGCCTCTTCCACCGGTCCAAACGCCGATTTGATGACACTAAAGGCGCGGGAGTCCATTTCTGGCTTCATCTCCAGCGCCATCTGTAACGGTTTACGGTTGATAACGATACGCTCAACCATGCAGCAGCAGTGGATAAGAAAGCGTAGTGTCACCTGACGGCTGGGAGAGAGACCAAGCGTGGTGCGAAGATGGCCCAGCACGCCCTCCATTTCGGTAAGAATGCGCTGCGGGTTGAGCACCGAAATATGGTTGATGATGCTTTCCATGGTCAGCGCGCTGATAAAGCGCGAGGCGCTGCGCTCCATCTCCAGCCGCCGTTCTGCGCTTGAGAGGTCCGGCGTCAGCAGGCTCAGCACCAGCTCGGGACCTTGCTCAGAGAAAAGCTCTTCCAGCGAGATAAACGGAATATCCGGCAGGCCTGGCTGGAAGGTTCCGACGATTCCCACCACACGCTCATGCGGATTCAGCGCCTGTTGCACGCGCTCCGGGCTGCGCACGTCGTTGTAGTCGAGAATAAGCATGCGGGTGTCGTTAGCCATCAGTTCGCCAAAGCTCTCTTCCAGCACCTTTTTGATTTTCTCGGCGGTGCCCATTCCGGTGATGCAGGAGACGACCAGCACTTTTCCGGCACTATCCTGCTGCGGCGTACACAGCTGGCAGGGGATCCCCTTGGTCTGCATCAGCTCGGCAAGCGCGGGTAAATCGCTGGTTTCATAATTCAAATCCAGCCCCGTCTCCAGCAGACTGGTGAGGTTGATGTTGGGCATGAGCAGAACGTCTATCTGGAACAGCTTGCTGATAGTGCTGCCGAAATGCACCAACGAGCCGATATCGACCATCAGGATAAGCCGCTGCCAGCCGTGGCTTTCAATGGTCTGCGTGAGCCGCTCCAGCGTGTCGTGCACCGACTGCTCGAAGGGCATGTCGATGGCATGAAAAATATCGCGCTCCAGTACCCGGTTAACGTACTGCGCCATGCTGGTGGCGGTCGTGGCGCCGTGGGCAATCAGGATCGCGCCACAGTCCGGGCTGGTGGTAATACGCTGTCGGTAATGGCGGCACTCTTTGAGGAACAGGCACAGCCACACCACTTCCGTTGCCGGGCACTGAATGTGCAGCAGCTCGTTGATTTTGCGGCACAGCAGGGTGGCGTTCTCGTACTCGTCTTTACAGCGATCGAGGATCAGGCTTGAGGAGTAAAGCTGGGGGATAAGCCCGCGCTGGACGTAGCCGATGAGCGCCAGGAAGTGCTTACGCAGCGGGTTGACCAGGTTTTCCGGCAGCGGGAAGCCCAGCACCTGCTCAACGCTTGCCATCAGTAGCGTCACGCGTTCTTCAAGCTGAGAGGCGTAGCGCGGCGGATGGCCGCTGTTGTCGCGGCTGTAGAGGCCATACTCAAAAATCGAGCTGAGCTTGTTTTTGAGGATGGCGAGCGTCTCGGCCGGAGGCACGTTACTGTTACGCAGGTTGACGTATTCGCGGGTCAGGAAGCTGTAAAACAGGTCGCTCTCCTGTGGATCAACGTCGGCGGCAAGCGAGGTCTTCAACTGCGGCAGGGTGCGGGCGTCAACGTCGAGCTGGGTCTGGCCATTAAACAGGGCATCGACCCGCAGGCGCTGCTCGGGCGTGGCATGGAAGGGGGCTTCGACCAGCTTTTTGTCGAGCCACAGGGAATCGCTGTGGCTGGTCATTCCCGAAGCCCACGCCTGGGCGCAAAGGAACTGAATATCGCTTTTGAGCTGACCGATGTTGCCTTCCAGCGGCTTGTTCAGCAGCCACAGCAGCAGGGTTTTATCGATGCTGACGGTGCGCTCAATCTTGCGGCTTTCACGCTGCAGAAAACCGACGATCAGCTCGATCTGCTCCTCGATGGAGCGACTGCGGATCCCCGGAAGATCGATACTGACCTGGATCCGGCGCTGGAAGGTGCGCAGCAGCGCCGATCCCGGTGATTCGGTCGTGGCGCAGATGAGCCGTACGGCGATCCGCCGCGCGCTGGCGCTGGATCCGAGCGGGCGGTATTCCCCCTTATCGAGCAGAGAAAAGAGCTTCTCCTGACCTTCATAAGGCAGACGATGCACTTCATCAAGCAGTAAGAAACCGCCGTCGGCCTGCTCGACCAGACCGGTTTTGTCGCTGGTGGCGCCGGTAAACGCCCCCTGACGGTGACCGAAAAGATGCGAAGAGAGCAGTTCGGGGTTATTGGCGTATTCGGCACAGTTGAAGTACACCAGCGGCGGGTTCTGGGCCGCGGCGTGCTTGCAGGCATAGCGGTGCATCAGCTCGGCAAAAAAGGTTTTCCCGACGCCGGAAGGGCCGGTCAGCAGTACGTGCAGGCCATGGGGGTAGAGCACCGCCGCTTTGCCTTTCTCTACCGCATCACGCAGGCTGCGGTCGTGACCGATGAGTGCCGTGAAGGGATCGCCCTGGGTTTCCACCTGCGGAGGCAGCAGATCGGCGAGCGACTGGACTTCCCGTTCGTGCTCGGGCAGGCGACGGCCAATCAGCGCTTCTATTGCCTCACGGTGGACGAAAAAGACCGGTCGTCCGCGGCTTTTGATGGCTAATCCGTCGGAGCACAGCTGGTTAAGGTCTTTGCTGACCGAATTACGCGCCAGACCGAGGTTGAATCCCATGCTCTCGGCGGTGAAAGGCAGAGCCTTACGTAAATCCTCCTGGCTCAGCGTTCGGGTCAGCCGCTCCAGTTCGCGAAGTACTACTTCTATACGTCTCATCGCTCTACCACTTGTCATTCTCATTAAGGCAGAACATACACTATATATCCGCCGGAGAACGCGACCCGGTGCGTAGTTGTGAGACGAAGCGCCCGTTACGCGCTATTCCATCGCTATCTGGATGGCTTCACCAAGCTGTTTTACCACCTCCTGGTGATGCTCCGTCGGCGGCAGCGCGCAGTTCAGCCGCACGCAGTTGCGGTATTTACCCGAGGCAGAGAACAGCGAGCCGGGGGCAATTTGAATTTTCAGCCGACACAGCTGGTTTGCGACGCAGACCATATCAACGTGCTCCGGCAGCTCAATCCACAGCAAAAACCCGCCCTGCGGACGCGTCACGCAGATCCCGCAGGGAAAATACTGCCGCACCCAACAGGTGTAGGTTTCCATGTTGCTCTGATAAATCTGCCGCATCCGCCGCACGTGGCGATGATAGTGCCCTTCGCGGATAAACGAGGCGACCGCCAGCTGCGTGGTAGGGACGTTGGTACCGCTGGTGGCGTACTTCATGTGCAGTACCCGGTCGAGATAGCGTCCGGGGGCAATCCAGCCCACCCGCAGGCCAGGGGCAAGGGTTTTGGTAAACGAACTACACAGCAGCACGCGGCCGTCGATGTCCCAGGATTTGATGGTGCGCGGGCGCGGGTAGTCGTTCGCCAGCTCGCCGTAGATATCGTCTTCGAAGATGGCAATGTCATGGCGTTGGGCGAGGGAGAGAATGGCGCGCTTACGCTCATCCGGCATGATAAAACCGAGCGGATTATTGCAGTTGGGGACCAGGATAACGCCCTTAATCGGCCACTGCTCAAGCGCCAGCTCCAGCGCTTCAATGCTGATCCCGGTTTGTGGATCGGTCGGAATTTCAATCGCTTTGATGTTGAAACCGCGCAGCAGTTGCATGGTGCCGTAGAACGACGGTGATTCCACCGCAACGATATCGCCGGGCTTACATACTGAGAACAGCGCGATAGAGAGCGCCGCGTGGCAGCCGTGCGTCACCACAATGTCGTCAGCGGTCACAACGGTGCCGCCGTCCAGCGCCAGCCGGGCAATCTGCTCGCGCAGTTCACGCCGGCCGGGGAGTTCGTCGTAGCTGAGAATATCGCTGGGGTTGTGCTGCACGATGCGGCTCATCTCCCGCCACAGCGGCTTAAGGCTGGGCTGGGTGACGTCCGGAGAGCCGCCGCCGAAGGCGGTCACCTGCTTATCGTTGCGGGTATCCAGAAGCGTTAAAACCTGTTCCCACTGGGTCACTTCGACCGGGCGCTGCACCGGGCGCGACATTGCCGGGACCGGCGGCTGTGCTTTACGTGGGGCAACAAAGTAGCCGGAGCGCGGCTGGGGTGTAATGAGTTGCAGTGTCTCCAGCGTCTGATAGGCCTGCTGGACGGTACTGATGCTAACGCCGTGCTCCTGGCTTAGCGCGCGTACCGAAGGCAGCTTTTCTCCATGGCGATACAGCCCTTGCTCAATGCGCTCGGCGAGCAGATTCGCCAGATGTTGGTAACGGGTCATGCTGTATCCTTATTTTTGCCATACAGATAAGTAAACCAGTACAGATTGCGGAGGAAATCACCGTTCAGATATTGTTTTAGACGATCTGTATGTTAAAGAAAAGTAGATTCTGAATCTGTATTGTTTACCCCGATTTCCGTGATGATAAAACCTCACTCACAGAGCAGAGGTGCAGCATGGAATTTCACGAAAACCGGGCCCGGGCGCCGTGGATGGGCTTTACGTTGCTGGGCAGAGCCATCGCCCGCTGGTGGCGAGTGGGGAGAACCCGCCGGGCGCTCAGCCGTCTTAGCGACGAGCAGTTAAAAGACATCGGCATTTCACGGCATGATGTTTGTTAAGGACTGCGCCCGGCGGCGCTCAGGCTGCCGGGCGGCAACGCTTTTCCCCGCCATTTTCCTTTTCGCATTTCCTGCGGTTCTCCTTTTTGTTTCTTGATACTTACCCTGATAACTATTATCGTGATCGGGTATTGAAGAGAGGGGAATCATGAGCGAAGACGCGCTGTTTACCCGCAGACCGATGGGCATGCGGCTGGCAATGGTCGTGCGCCTGTGGCGTGCGGTTATCGATCAGGCCATTACCGACACCGGCCTGACGCAGTCCAGCTGGACGGTGCTGATGCAGCTTCATCAGCTCGGCCATCATGTCTCTGTGAGCGAACTGGCAGAAGTGCACGGTATTGAATTACCGCCGCTGATGCGCACGCTATCGCAGCTGGAGAAACAGGGATACCTGCTGCGCGTTACCTCACCGTACGACAAGCGTATTCGCCTGCTGACGCTGACCCCGGAAGGCCAGGCGGTGCTGGAGAAGCTCACCTGCGTGATAGAAACTTATCAGCAGCGGGTTTCACAGGACATTCCTGCCGACCAGATGGCGCAGTTCAGCGACACCCTCAATCAAATCGCCTGCAACCTGCGGACTATCCGCGAAGAAGAAAATAAGATCTAAAAAAATCATGATGACGCCAGAACAAAAATTTGCCCGCTGGGTAAGGGTGAGTATTGCCTCTTTCCTGCTGATGTTTGTCTACTTTATCTTTGCCGATATCTGGATCCCGCTTACACCGGACTCCACGGTGATGCGCGTGGTGACGCCTGTGTCATCGCGGGTGTCGGGCTACGTGGCACAGGTCTATGTGCACAACAACAGCCAGGTGAAGCAGGGAGATGTGCTGTACGAACTGGATCCGACGCCGTTTCGCAATAAAGTGGAAGCCGCGCACATCGCGCTGGCGCAGGCCAGGCTTGGCAACCAGCAGCTTGATGCGCAAATTGCTGCGACCCAGGCGAACCTGAAAACCGCCCAGCTCACCGCCCGCAACGATAAGGTCACCTTCGATCGCTATCAGCGTCTGAGTGCGCTGCAGAACGTTTCACAGCAGGATCTCGATAAAGTGCGTACCGCATGGCAGACCAGCGAGCAGTCGGTCAGCGCGCTCAATGCCAGTATTCACAACCTGCAAATTCAGCGCGGCGACCGCAATGAGCGCGGCAACGTGACGCTGCAGAAGTACCAGAATGCGCTGGAACAGGCCGAGCTGGAGCTGGGCTGGACCACCGTACGCGCCGAAGCGAGCGGCACGGTAAGTAATCTTCAGCTGTCGCCAGGGCTGTATGCCACGGCGGGTTCGGCGGTGCTGGCGCTGGTCAGTCACAATACCGACATCGTGGCAGACTTCCGTGAGAAAAGCCTGCGCCACACCCGCGAAGGCACCGATGCGGCGGTGGTGTTTGATGCCCTGCCGGGGAAAGTGTTCAGCGCCCACGTTACCAGCAGCGATGCCGGGATCCTCGCCGGGCAGCAGGCGGTAAACGGTCAGCTGTCGCAACCGGAGCAGTCTAACCGCTGGGTGCGTGACGCACAGCGGATGCGTATTCACGTCGCCCTCGACGAGCCGCTGGAAAATCAGCTGCCAACCGGCGCTCGCGCCACCGTGCAGTTGTATAACAGCGACGGTCCGTTCGCCCGCTTCTTCTCGGGGCTGCAAATCCACCTCGTCAGCCTGCTGCATTATGTCTATTAACACTCTGGCGCGGGTATTCACGCCCCACGACAACATCGTTTATACCGGGAATGACTTTCGCCAGACGTTGCGCATCGTGATTGCCGGCATGCTGGCGCTGAGTATTTCGACGTTCTACAACGTGCAGTACGGCGTTTTCTATGTGGTCTACCCGATCATGCTGCTCTCGCTGGTGCCGGTGTTTAACCGTCACGTGGCAAAGCAGTTTGTGTTCAGTGCGGCACTGAACTGCGTCGAAATGGTGATTATCGTCGGTTTTCTGGCGCAGTGGCCGGCCATCATGACGCTGGTCGTTTTTGGCCTGTACGTGATGCGTTTTCGCTTTATGAGCAAAGGGCCGTTGTTTTTGTTCGGTTCGATGGGCGTGGTATGCCAGAGCGTGATGCTCAACTTTATGAGCTATCCGAGCACTAACTGGCACACGCTGCTGTTCTCCAATATGGAGGCGAGCGTACTGGCGGTGGCGCTGAGCGCGCTGATGAACCATCTCATCCCGGATGTTGAACCGCGAAAACCGCCGCCGCTGATTGAGAAAAACGCCGCCCGGGTTCGCCATGAATCGCTGCTTTCCGGTACCGTCGCGACGATAATCTTCGTCGTCTTTCAGATAAGTGACCTCAGCGATTCGCTGTCGGCGCTAATGGCGGGGATCCTGATCCTGTTTCCGATGCACTATCGCGGCGCGGTGCTGAGCTCGCTGTGGCGCGTGGTCGGCGTGGTGCTGGCGTGTCTGTATATTCTGCTTATCCAGCTGCTGCTCTACGATCACAGCAGCCATATGCTTCTGATGATGCCGCTGATAGCCCTGGGACTTGCCTTTAGCGCACGGCTGCATGTAATGGAAAAGGTTGGGGCTGGAGTCGGTTTTGCCAGCATTACCACCATTGGCATCATGTTCGGGCAAAATATGCGTCCGAGTCAGGATCTGGTATTCAGTGATTTGTACCGCATTACCTCGGTCACGGTCTCGCTGTTGGTCACCCTGACGCTTATTTTTCTGCTGCACCGCATCCTCAACTGCTTTGCCGCCACCCGTTTTGTGGTGAATAACCCGAATGCCTGAAAGAGCCCGGCGTGCCGGGCTCCCTGGGGTTCAGGCGATGGCTTCGAGCTCCATCATCACCGGATGAAAACGGCGTTTGAAGTAGATAAGACCGTGGCCGTCCTGGCTCAGGATGATGTTTTTAATCTCGACCAGATAGACCAGATGCGTGCCGATGGTCTGCACCTGGCTGATTTCCCCTTCGAGACTGGCAAGCGAACCTTTGAGTACCGGCTGCCCCAGCACACCTTTCTGCCAGCAGGAGAGGGTGAAGCGCTCTTCCATCGCCATGCCGGTCATCCCGGCAAAGTGGCGGGCCATCAGCTCATGCTCGTGATTCAGCACGTTCACACATAGCCGACCATTGCCCTGAAAGACCGGATTCATCGCGCTGTTGGCGTTGATGCACACCATCAGCGACGGTGGGGTGTCGGTTACCGAACAGACGGCGGTTGCGGTAATACCACAGCGTCCGGCTTCACCTTCGGTAGTGATGATATTCACCGCCGCCGACAGGCTGGCCATAGCATCGCGAAAGCGCAGGCGTTGTTCATCAGGTTGCATGTTGTTTCTCCCGCTGCTGTTACTTCAGCAGCTTATCCAGCATGTTGATATCGGTGTTGTTGTGCAGATGCGGCACCGTCCAGCCGTTCTGGTCGTATTCAGACAGGCAGCGGTCAACCATGGCCATCATTTTGTCCATATTGCCGGAGCTTTGCGCCTGGCGCAGACACTGCAGGCGAATCTCATCCTGGCTGCCTGAGTAGTTGATTTCGTACAGCTCATGGCGGCCGCCGAACTCGCTACCGATGGCGTCCCACATCAGCTTCAGGATCTTGATGCGTTCCACGTGATCCATGCCGTTTGAGCCGCGCACGTATTTCGCCAGATACTGGTCAATCTGCGGATTGTTCAGGTCGCGCGCGCTGGACGGCAGGTAGATTAGCCCGGACGTCACGTTGCGCTCGATGATGTTTTTGATTTTCGCGTAAGCCATCGGTGCCATCACGCGGTAGGTTTGCAGCGCGGCGTGATCCGGCAGCCAGGCACCGTTAACCCACGGAGTGGCTTCGGCACACATCGAATCGCTCAGCGCCCAGAACATATTGCGCCATGCCACCACTTCGCCGAGATCTGCCTGCACGCCGCGGAATTCGAGGGTGCCGGTACACTCCAGTGATTTTTTCAGCAGCGCGGTGATGAAATCGAGCTTCACCGCCAGGCGCACGCAGGCCTGCAGCGGATACATGCGGGCGAAACCGCCTTCCATTGTCCAGCGGCGGCAGCGGTCAAAATCGCGATAAATCAGCACGTTTTCCCACGGGATCAGCACGTTATCCATCACCAGAATGGCGTCGTTTTCATCGAAGCGGCTGCTGAGCGGGTAGTCGTACGGTGAACCGGTCGCCCCGGCGACCATCTCGTAAGACGCGCGGGAGATAAGCTTCACGCCGTCGGCATCCATCGGCGCGACGAACATCAGCGCAAAGTCCGGGTTTTCGCCCATCACCTGAGCCGAGCCAAAGCCAATCATGTTGTAGTGGGTCAGCGCTGAGTTGGTGGCCACCACCTTCGCGCCGCTGACGATAATCCCGGCGTCGGTCTCTTTCTCAAGCTTGATGTAAACGTCTTTCACTTCGTCCGCCGGTTTGTGGCGGTCGATAGGTGGGTTGACGATGGCGTGGTTGAAGTACAGGCCGGTTTCCTGAATGCGGGTGTACCAGTTGCGGGCGTTCTGCTCGAACTGGCCGTAGAACGCCGGGTTAGCGCCGAGCGCGCAGCCGAAGGCGGCTTTGTAATCCGGGGTGCGCCCCATCCAGCCGTAGCTCAGGCGTGACCACTCGGCGATGGCATCGCGCTGCTGGCGCAGGTCGTCGGCACTTTTCGCCACTCGGAAGAATTTGTGGGTATAGCCGCCGCTGCCGGTGTCGGTGTTCCAGCACAGAGTGTCCTGAAGCTCTGGTTTGTGCAGTGCATCGTACAGCTGAGCAACGGATGCCGCAGCGTTACGGAATGCCGGATGCGTGGTGACATCTTTCACGCGCTCGCCGTAAATGTAGATTTCACGCCCGTCCTGCAGGCTCTTCAGGTACTCTTCGCCGGTTAACGGACGCTTTGCGTCAGCGCGGAATGCTTCAGGTTTCATGTTCACCTCTTCACTCGTATTCGGAATTGTGTTGTTAAATTTATGTTTTGTTTTTGTTGTTTAATTGAAGCGTTAAGTGCGGCGAAGGTGAAGGGACGTTTGGGACAACAGCAGGTACTTTTCGGACAGGCGATAAAGTTTATGACACCGGTACTTTCCTGGCGCGATACGCGCTCGGAGAACAGCCCACTAAGCGGTTAAAAAAGCGGGCGAAATAGGCGGGATCTTTAAACCCGAGCTGCCAGGCAATCTCATTCACCGCGCTGTCAGAAAACAGCAGCAGGCGTTTGGCTTCACGCATTTGCCGATCGAAAATCAAGCGCTTCGGCGAGCGGTTGGCAAAGCGGCGGCAGATGTCGGTCAGGCGTGACTCGGTGAGATGCAGTTCGTTGGCGTATTCCGGCACCGTCCAGTGCAGATGGTAGTGGCTGTCGATAAGTTGGGTGAAGCGCTGGAACAGGCGAAGCTCGCCGCGTATACCGCTGGCAGCATGATCGTCGAGCTTCGCATTTCGCAGTAGCAGGGTAAACACCGCCTGCGCCAGCAGCACCAGCGTATGCTCGCGCCCGGGTAGCCCGGCGATGGACTCCCGCTTAATCAATTGCCAGTAATGCGTCAGCGCCGCAAGCTCCTCCGGCTTGTCGGCAAGCGACAGGCAGATGCCCGGCAGGCCGAAGGTCTCCCGCGTGCCGGGGTAGAGCACCTCCAGCAGCGGCCAGACCAGATCCTCGCGGACCGTCAGCACGTGGCCGTCGCTGTCGGACTCGGTGATAAACGCGTGCGGCACCGAGGGCGGCGTCAGGACGAACAGCGGTGCCTGCACCGAGTAGCGATGATCGTCGAGCTGGAGCTCGATTTGCCCGGTATCAAGAAAGTGCATCTGAAAAAACTGGTCGTGGCGATGTGCCTGCATGTCGCGGCCAAAAAACGCGGCCATTCGTGCAAACGACTGATAATGCACGTCTTCACTGCCCAGCGTTTCATCGTACTCTTTGCTGATATCGATATTGGCAATACCCGGCTGACACATACCCGCTCCTTAGTGGATCTTTTGCGGCGCCATGCCGGCGGCGTTTTCGCGGTGTTCCCGCTGGGTCATGGGAATTCGCGTCAGCACCAGTGCGCCAACGAACAGCAGCCCCGCGACAAACCACAGCCCCGAACTGAAGCTGCCGGTGGCATCGCGCAGGATCCCAATCAGCAACGGGCTGACGGCGGATCCGACGTTACCAATGGCGTTGATCACCGCCAGCGCCACCGCGCGGGATCGCAGGCTGATAACCTGATCCGGCGTGGTCCAGAAGATGGCCATAGCGGTAAACGATCCGGTTGAGGCCATGATGATGCCAAAGAGCTGGATCAGGCTGTGATCGGTTGCCGATGCCAGCAGCCATCCCGCCGCCGCAAACAGATACGGCAGGATGGTGTGCTTTTTTCGCTCTTTTAACCGGTCAGAGCGGCGGCTCCACCAGATCATCCCGAGGATGGTGCAAAACTGCGGAATAGCCGCCAGCAGGCCAATCACAATGTTGCTGCTGCCGGTGTTAAAGCTTTGCAGGATCTGCGGCGTCCAGATATTGATAGCGCTAAGCGTATTGGTCAGGCAGAAATAGGCCAGCGTATAGAGCAGTACGGCGGGCGTCAGCACTTCGCGCAGAGTGGATCGTGCTGCTGAGGCGCGTGGAGAAACCGCCTCCTGCTCGCGGGCGATCATCGTCTTCAGCGTCTGCTTCTCTTCGTCGCTAAGCCAGGTCGCCTGATCCGGAGTGTCGTTCAGGAAAAACCAGGTCACCACACCCAGCACCACAGAGGGCAGCCCTTCCAGCAAGAACAGCCACTGCCAGCCTTTCAGGTTCCACAGGCCGTCGAGCGCCAGGATATAGCCCGAGAGGATCGAGCCCAGCATCATCGTGACCGGCATGGCAATCATAAACAGCGCATTGGCGCGGGCGCGGTAGTACGCCGGGAACCACCAGGTGAGGTACACCAGAATGCCCGGCAGGAATCCGGCCTCGGCGATACCCACCAGCATGCGCAATACGTACAGCGTTTCGGGGCTGGTGGCGAACATTGTGCAGGTAGAGGCAATGCCCCACACCACCATAATCCCGGCAATCCAGCGGCGTGCGCCAACTTTTGCCAGCATGATGTTGCTGGGGATCCCGCACAGCACGTAGGTGACGTAAAACAGCGTGGCGGCGAGGCCAAACATGGTAGACGTCAGGCCCAGATCTTTGCCCATCGTCAGTCCGGCAAAGCCGATGTTGATTCTGTCGAGAAACGAAAAGACAAACAGGATAAAGAGAAACACGATCAAACGACGGAACAGCTTTTGGATCACGCGATGTTCAACAGCTTTATTATCATCAGGTTGCAGGGTAGAGGTCGTCATGTTGCGCTCCACATCTTACGGTTAGTAGACGGATTTATTGTTATTGACTGACGGAACCGGTGAATCGATAAAACGTGCCGCTAATGCGTCGGCGGCGCGGGCGAGCAGGGTGGTGTCCACCCCGACGGCGACGAACAGCGCGCCACGTTCGAGATAACGTCTGGCGAGATCTTCATTCGCCATCAAAATGCCCGGCGCTTTTCCGGCTTCGCGGATTTGCGTGATGGCCTGTTCAATAGCGGCCTGGACCTCGGGGTGCTGCGGGTTTCCGGCGAAACCCATGTCGGCGCTCAGGTCCGCTGGGCCAATGAATACGCCGTCGACGCCTTCCACTTCGAGAATGTGCGGCAGGTTTTTCAGCGCCTCACGGGTCTCGATTTGCACCAGCACGCACATGGCGTCGTTGGCCTGTTGCAGGTAATCCGGGATGCGGTTCCAGCGTGAGGCGCGGGCCAGGGCGCTACCGACGCCGCGAATGCCCTGCGGCGGATAGCGGGTGGCTTTCACCGCCAGCCGGGCTTCATCGGCGTTCTGTACCATCGGCACCAGCAGGGTTTGCGCACCGATATCCAGCAACTGTTTGATTTGCACGGGGTCGTTCCACGACGGGCGAACTACCGGCTGGCTACGATACGGCGCAATTGCCTGTAGCTGGGTCAGCACCGTCTGAACGTTGTTCGGCGCGTGCTCGCCGTCTATCAGCAGCCAGTCAAAACCACTGTTGGCCAGCAGTTCGGCGCTGTAGCTGCTGCATAATCCCAGCCACAGGCCAATCTGCGGTTTACCCGCTTTCAGCGCCTCTTTGAATACGTTTTGCATCGTCTTCTCCTTACACAAAGCGGCAGCTGATGGCGCCCATATTGCCGTAGTCAACGTGGAAGGTGTCGCCCTTGCGCGCCGCCACCGGGCGAGTGAACGAACCGCCGAGGATTATCTGCCCCGCTTCCAGCTGTACATCGTACGGGGCGAGCTTATTCGCCAGCCACGCCACGCCGTTTGCCGGATGATTTAGCACGCCTGCCGCGACGCCGGTCTCTTCAATTACCCCGTTGCGATAGAGCAGGGCGGAGATCCAGCGCAGATCCAGCTCGTCGGGCTTGATCGGGCGGCCGCCGAGGATCACCCCCGCGTTGGCGGCGTTATCGGAAATGGTGTCGAACACTTTGCGCGGACGCTGGGTCTCGGGATCGTTGTTGTGGCAGCGGGCATCGATAAGCTCCAGCGCCGGGATCACATAGTCGGTGGCGTTGTAGACGTCGAACAGCGTACAGTTCGGGCCGCGTAGCGGTTTTGCCAGCACGAAGGCCAGCTCGACTTCAATACGTGGAACGATGAAGCGATCGGTTGGGATATCGCTGCCATCATGGAAAAACATATCGTCCAGCAGCGCGCCGTAGTCGGGCTCACTAATCTGCGAGCTGGCCTGCATCGCCTTTGAGGTGAGGCCAATCTTGTGCCCTTTCAGCACGCGGCCTTCGGCGATTTTCAGACTCACCCATTCGCGTTGAATGGCGTAGGCGTCTTCAATGGCGATCGTCGGGTAGTCGAGCGAGATCTGCCGGATCTGCTCGCGGGTCTGTTCCGCCTGATGCAGACGATGAGCAATCAGGGTATGGGTTGATTTATCGAGCATAGCGGGTGGCCTTAGCGAAATAACGCGTGCACGTTGTTTTGTTTGAAGTTCAGCGTCGGGTGCAGCTCTTCTATTTCGAAAGAGAGCGCCAGATAGCGGCTTTCCATCAGGGCGGCGAAATGGTGTTTAATCAGCGCAAACAGCGCTTCACCCACGGCTTCCCGACTCTCCAGGCTGCGCCCGGCGCCAATTTTCAGCGTCATATGAACGAAGGCGTAGTCGTGCTGACCGTCGGCCATCTGCCAGGTGTCCAGCCATAGCGCCCGGCTACGGATGCCGCCGATGGGGAAGATGCCGGTGGCGGCAAGCTCCGCGTTAACCTTAGCGAACAGGCCCGGTAAGTCGGCCTGCTCGCGGATGTTGTCGGTACATTCAGCAATAAAATGCGGCATGATTTTTCCTTACGCGGGCAGCGGGAACACGGCGTTCACCTGGCCGGTGCCGGAGCTTGGGAACAGGTCGGTGATGAACTCCACCTTGCCGTCGTATTTATCCCAGCCGAGCATCCCGAGCAGCATCACGGTGTCGTGCATATTGCCTTCGCCGTAGCAGTAGTCGGCGTACTCCGGCAGCATGTTGCAAAACTCTTTGAACTGGCCTTCACGCCACAGCTTCACCACCCGCTCATCCATCTGGCGGTCGAACTCGCGGGTGTAGCTGTTCATACCTTCTTCCGCTCGCTGATCGTCAATGAAGCGGTGGGAGAGCGAGCCGCTGGCGAGTACCGCGACGGTGCCGTCGTAGGCGGCAATCGCCTTCAGGATCGCCTGACCAAGCTTGCGGCTGTCGGCGAAGTCGTGAACGGTGCAGAACGCCGAAATAGAGATCACCTTGAAGTGTCGGTCACTGTTCATGTAGCGCATTGGTACCAGCGTGCCGTACTCCAGCTTCAGGCTCGGGATGTTGTGCGCCTTGGCGCGCACCCCAAGCTTCACCGCTTCGTCGGCAATCAGCTGACCGAGCGCCGGGTTACCGTCGTATTCGTAGGTCATATCGCGAATAAAATGCGGCAGCTCGTTGCTGGTGTAGACGCCAGCAAAATGGTCCGCACAGTTGATGTGGTAGGCGCTGTTCACCAGCCAGTGGGTGTCGAACACGATAATGGTATCGACGCCCATCTCGCGGCAGCGCTTGCCAATTTCTTTATGCCCGTCGATGGCGGACTGGCGGCAGCCGTGGTTTTTCCCCGGCAGCTCAGACAGATACATCGATGGAACGTGGGTGATTTTTGCCGCTAACGCTAACTTGCCCATATCAGACTCCCCATTTCGGGATCGGATGGTCGCCCATGGAAATGCAGACGTTCTTCATTTCCGCGAACACTTCAAAGCTGTACTCGCCGCCTTCACGGCCGGTACCGGAGGCCTTCACGCCGCCGAACGGCTGGCGCAGGTCGCGTACGTTCTGGGTGTTGACAAACACCATGCCCGCCTCGATGTTGCGCGCCAGACGCAGGACTTTGCTGACGTCCTGGGTCCAGATGTAAGAGGCAAGGCCGTACTCAACGTCGTTGGCAAGCCGCAGACCTTCCGCTTCGTCCTTGAACGGCAGCAGGCAGGCTACTGGTCCGAAGATCTCCTCCTGCGCCACGCGCATACGGTTATCGACGTCGGCGAGTACCGTCGGGCGCAGGAAGTTGCCGTTTCTCAGGTGTGCAGGCAGGTCGGAAGGTTTATCCGGGCCGCCCGCCAGCAGGGTGGCTCCTTCTTCAATGCCGAGGCGGATATAGCCGGAGACTTTTTCCCAGTGCTGAAGGCTGATGAGTGCGCCGACCTGGGTGTTTGGGTCGGTCGGATCGCCGACACGCAGGCGGTTGGCGCGCTCGGCAAATCGTTTAACAAACTCCGGATAAATGCTCTGCTGAATGAAGATGCGGGAACCGGCGGTACAGCGCTCACCGTTGATAGAGAAGATGGTGAACAGTGCGGCATCAAGGGCGCGTTCGATATCGGCATCTTCAAAAATCAGCACCGGTGACTTACCGCCAAGCTCCATCGAGTACTTCTTCAGCCCGGCGTTTTTCATGATGTTGCGCCCGGTGGCGGTGCCGCCGGTGAACGACACGGCGCGCACGTCGTGATGACGCACCAGCGCATCGCCCGCGGTAGAGCCGTAACCCTGTACCACGTTGAGCACGCCCGCAGGAATACCGGCTTCCAGCGCCAGCTCGCCCAGGCGGTCGGCGGTCAGTGGGGAAAGCTCTGACATCTTCAGCACGGCGGTGTTGCCCAGCGCCAGGCACGGCGCGACTTTCCACGTGGCGGTCATAAACGGCACGTTCCACGGCGACACCAGCGCGCACACCCCGACCGGCTGCACCAGGGTGTAGTTGAGCATTTTGTCGTCGACCGGGTAGGTTTTGCCGTTCATCTGCTGGCACACTTCGGCGAAGAACTCGAAGTTGTGCGAGGCGCGCGGGATCAGCACGTTTTTGGTCTGGTGGATGGGCAGGCCGGTATCGGCAGTTTCCATCGCGGCGATTTCCGGCACGTTCTGGTCAATCAGGTCGCCAAGGCGGCGCATCAGGCGCGCGCGCTCTTTCATCGGCAGGTTGGCCCACTTCGGGAACGCCTCTTTCGCGGCCGCCACCGCCTGCTGCACCTCCGCTTCGGTGCCGGAGGCCACTTCCGCCAGAACTTCCCCGGTTGCCGGGTTGGTGGTGTGGAAATAGTCGTTGCCGGCGACGTTTTTACCGTTAATCCAGTGATTTATCTTTTTCATTTCAGCATCTCCTCATGCTCCTGCTGACTGACAATGCGGTTAACCAGGCGGCCCACCCCTTCCACTTCCACCACCACTTCATCGCCCGGAACCACGTCCGATAATCCTTTTGGCGTACCGGTCGCAATCATGTCGCCGGGGTGCAACGTCATGAAACTGCTCAGATATTCGATAAGAAACGGCACGTCGAAAATCAGGTCGGCGGTGGTGCCCTGCTGGCGTAGCTCGCCGTTAACCCAGGTGCGCAGCGTCAGGTTGTGCGGATCGGGAATAGCGGACTTATCAACAATCCATGGGGCTATCGGGGTCAGGGTGTCGCGGCTTTTGACCCGCAGATTTGGGCGGTAGTAGTTCTCGAGATAGTCGCGAATGGCATAGTCGTTGCAGAGGGTGTAGCCCGCCACGTAGTCCATCGCCGTTTCACGGCTCACCTTGCGGGCGGTTTTGCCAATCACCACCACCAGCTCGGCTTCGTAGTGCATGTACTCGACGTTGTCCGGGCGCACCGACGTTTGCTTATCGCCGGTGAACGAGTTGGCCGCTTTGATGAATACCAGTGGCTCTTCCGGCGGCTTAAAGTCCAGTTCACTGGCGTGATCGGCATAGTTGAGACCCAGCGCGAACAGCGTGCCGTGCGGGTGTGGCTGCGGCGAAAAGGTGCGAGTTTCAGTGATATCGCGCTCGGCGACCACGTGGTTTTCAAGTGGCGGAAAACCTTCAGCGAGAACGCGGACGTGGTCTCCTGGCTGAAGCGTGACCCGCTGCTGTGGCGTACCCAGCAGAATGACGTCGCCGGGCTGCAGCGTAGCGAATTCACTCAACGCGCAGAGCAGTTCGGCGGCGCTACGTTGTAAATCGGCGGTGCTCCAGCGGTCTGCCTCGCGGCCGTTGATGTCGGTGATGATAGTCAGATTATCGACGTGGCTGAGCGGAACCAGCTCCCCCAACGGGCAGAAGCCATCGCGGCACTTGGCTTTGATAGCCGGGCGATAAAAGCTCTCTTCCGGCAGACTGACCTCGTTTGCCAGTGCAAAACCGGCGATATAGTCTGCGGCTTCCGCCACGCTGACGCGGCTTGCGGTTTTACCCACGACAAGCGCCACCGTAGCCCCGCTCAGTAGCGTTTCTTCTTCCGGGTGAGGGATGGCCTCACCGTCACGGATCACGGTGTTGCGCGGCTTAATAAACCACACCGCCGTTTTCGGTGGTGTGTTGTAGGGGGCTTGCTGGAATGCCTGGTGCCAGGCGTCGATTTGGCTGCGATGGTTGAGCGCAACGGCGAAAACAGTGCCTTTCATTCACCACTCCTCAGATCCGCTGTGGGATTTCATTAATATGTTAATGATCATCTTTTATGCTGCTGGGGGATGTTTGGCAAATTTTGGTGAATGATTTGTGATCTAATTAACGATAATTTTACATTTATTTAAAATATTTATTGATTATCAATGTGTTAATGGTTTGATGTTAACTCTGTTAGAATTTATGCCGCAGAAACCGGTTGCTGAATAATTCATCAATGTTAAATTATTCACTTATTAATGATTGGCAGGATGTACGGGAAGGGCAGCAATGCATGATTCGTTAACCATCGCGCTGTTACAGGCGCGGGAAGCGGCGATGGGCTATTTTCGGCCGATCGTGAAACGACACAACCTGACGGAGCAGCAGTGGCGAATAGTCCGAGTGCTGGCAGATAACCCGTCGATGGATTTTCATGACCTGGCGTTTCGTACCTGCATTTTGCGCCCAAGCCTGACCGGGATCCTGACCCGCATGGAGCGCGACGGCCTGGTGCTGCGGCTAAAGCCGATTAGCGACCAGCGTAAACTCTATGTCTCGCTAACGCCCGCCGGTGTCGCGCTCTACGAGCACGCACAGGCGCAGGTGGAAGAGGCATACCGGCAGATTGAGGTTGAGTTTACGCCTGAGAAAATGCAGCAGCTGACAGCGCTGCTGGAAGAGTTTATTGTGCTGGGCAATCGCCATATCGCCAGCCGTGGCGATGCGGATACCGACTAGCCCGCCGGGTAGCGGGCGACCGGCTGATAGCCATCGACATCAACGCGGTAAATACTTTCCGTCAGCCCCGGCAGCACCCAGCGTTCCGGGCGCTCGCACTCCAGATGAATACACAACCCACAGCCGCCGCGCAGCGCGCGTGGGATATCGGCAACCGTGAACGGTTCGCCCGCCGCCTGCAGCGTCCGGCGGGTTTGTACCACGCCAAGCGTCGAGTGAAACAGCAAGATGTAGTGCGCCACTATCGCCTCCGTTGCCGCTGGCCGATGAGCGCCGCGCCGATGGCCCCGGCAAACTGGGCATCGGGATGCGTCAGCACCGGTGCGCCGAGATGACTGGAAAGCATCTGCGAGAAGGTCTGGCAGTGGCTGACGCCGCCGGTAAACAGCACCGGGCCTTCGGTGGTCAGGCGTGAGATGAAATGCGCGCTGCGCCGGGCCATGGCGTTAATCACCCCGGCGAGGATCGCCTCCGGCGCGACGCCCGCCGAGCGCAGGCTGATGACCTCTGATTCGGCAAACACCGTGCACATGCTGGTGATCGCGTGCGGCTCCACGCCCGCGACGATGCTATCTAACTGCTCCACGCTGGCTCCCAGGGTGCGGGAGATGACGTCAAGAAAACGCCCGGTGCCCGCTGCGCACTTGTCGTTCATCAGAAAATCGTTCAGGTTTCCCTCTTCATCGAGCTTAATCACTTTGCTGTCCTGGCCGCCGATATCGATGATGGTGCGGGTGTGTGCCATCAGCAGCCTTGCGCCAAGACCATGGCAGGAGATCTCGGTCACCTGCTTGTCGGCAAAATCCACCAGCTGGCGACCGTAGCCGGTGAGGGTGAGGAAGGGGACCTCCGTCAGTCCGTCGCGTAGCTCATGCCATGCCTGCTCGATGGCCTCGGCCGGGCGAAACGGCGTGGGGCAGAGGAAACGGCGCAGCAGGGTGCTGCCATCAAGCAGCACGCCCTTCGTCGCCGTGGAGCCGGAATCAATCCCTATGGTTAGCGCCATCCTTACTCCTGGAACATTTCGATAAACGCCGCCACGCGGGTGCTGAGCTGGCCGATGTCGGAAGTTGAGTAGTCGGTTTCGATAGCCATATACGGAATGTCGTGCTGCTGTCGGACGTGGCGTTTGATGGCCAGCGACTCGACGGCGTAGGTGTGGCAGGCCTGCAGGATCACATCAATCACCCCGTCGGCCTGGTACTCCTCGACCATCTCGCTGAGCAGCTTCAGCCGCTGGGTGTTGGGCGAGACGCAGGAACAACCGATGGCGAGGTATTTATCCGCCAGCGCCTCCCATACGTCGCCGGTTTCCGCGACGTTGTGCTCGGTGGCCTTCGCCCCGGTGCAGTTTTCATAGCCAACCACCCAGCCGCCGTTTTCTTCAATCGCCCGTACCACTTTTTCAGCGGCGCCGCCGATAGGACAGCCGGTTATCAGGATGCGCGGGCGCGGGTCGAGGCGTTGACCGGTGAGCCAGCCCGCTTTGACCGTGGCGGTCATCGCCTCCAGTTCGGCGATAAGCGCTTCTTTATCAAAGCGGAACGTCGCACCGTACACCACTTTCAGTAGGTTGGTTCCGCTCAGCGCCGGTGGGTTGAGCTGGCCAAGATGGTAGAAATCCGCCAGCGCCTTACGTTCGCGGTTTCTCAAGGCAATCGCCTCGCGCAGCGCGGTTTCATCAATGGTGGCACCAAAGCGCGCTTCAACCGCCTCTTTCAGACGCTGCATTTCCGCTTTCCACAGCGCACGGGAGGCATCGTCGGTGGTGCTGTTGGGCAACTGCATGACGTGAACCGGTTTGAACTCCGCCATGTACTCGTACATTTTTTTCTTACCGTCGCAGGTGGTTTCGCCCACCACCAGATCGGAAAAGTAAAAGTAGGGGCATTTATCGGTTTTGCCGAAGCCGTAGCTGCTTTTAATCAGCGGACAAAGGTTGCGGGGCAGGTCTTTTTCCGCCTCTTCGATGGTTTCATCAGAGGTGGAACAGAGCGATACCACCACGGCACCGGCGGCCATTGGGATCTCCTGCGGCATAAACGTGCAGTAGGTACCGACCAACGGCACACCGCGCTCTTTGAGTTCCATGACGGTGAGAAAACCTTTCTGACGCGCTTCGGAGAATTGACTGAACAGGCTGGGTAATTCGGTGATGAGGGACATGCGTTTTCCTTCCCCGTAACACGGGAGACAATGAACGATGTCGGCATTATAGCCACTATAAATATGTGGTTATGTTGATCTGGGCCGTAAAATGACGCAGGGGTAGAAAACAAAAAAGCCGCTGATTTCAGCGACTTTTTGCGTATGTCAGCCGGGATACTTAGTAAATCTTCTTCACGTCCATCTCTTCCTGAATGCGGTCGCTCCATGCCATGTGGGTACGAATGGCTTCGTCGATTCCAGCGTTGTAGAAGGTGGGGCCTATCTGTTCGGCAATAAAATCGACGAAGAACTCGGCATCGAACTGCTCCAGTTCCAGCTCAAAATGCTCTTCACAGTACTTCTCAAGCTTACGACGCAGCAGCTCTCGCTGTTCGTGGCTTAGGGTTATCTCAGACATTCTCTTACTCCACCAGGTTCTTCGCCCAGTCCCGGAACAACTTTACTTTCATGGAGTTCATCGACTCCTGCTTCCACGTCATTATATATTTATTCCCGGTAAAAAAGGGTGCTTCGCAAGGGATAATGAGGTTGCCCTGTAATAGATCTTCTTTGATGGCAAATTTGGGTAATAAAGCAACACCTAAATTGGAACGTACGGCGGTAATTAGCATTGATAATAAATCGAAACTTGGACCTTTGTTCACATCTGGATTGGTGATATTAAATTGTCCAAACCACTCCTGCCAACCTTCAGGACGAGAGTTCTGGTGCAATAATGTGAATTCCGAAAGTAATTGATAGACGCTTATTTTTTTACTGTTGTCTTTTAAAAAGGTATTGCTGCAAACCGGAAGTAGCTCTTCCTCAAAAAGAGGCTCAACAAAAGCCCACGGAGTGCAAAAGTTTTCGCGCATGATCGCAATATCACTTTTACAATGCAGAAAATCATTGACGCAGGAAAGCGCGGTGATATTCACCACAATGTTATCGTTCAGTGCGGAAAACGCCTGCAGGTTGGGAATTAACCATTCTGTGCTCAGTGTGGGAGTTGTCGCAATTTCCAGCGATTGCTTCTTTTGATGGAAGCGGCGAATGTGATGAGTGTCATTTTCCAGTTTGACCAGCACGTCACGTACCAGTGGTAAGTAATGGCGCCCGGCGTCGCTCAAAAACAGCTTCTTCTTGCAGCGTGAAAATAGCGGTACCTGGAGGAACTCCTCAAGCGTTGCTATTTGTCGGAAAAGCGCACCTTGTGTTAATGACAACTCTTCTGCCGCCCGGGCAAAACTTTGATGCCTGGCAACAACTTCGAATGTCACTAATAACTCTGATTTCGGGATCTTCTTTTTCATAAAATTCCTACAATCGCGCATTTATTACAACAAAATCACCATGTTATCCGCTTTATTTAAGTTAATTAATTGCTAATGCTAGCAATAAAACTTAAATGTACAGTTAATAAAATGAGTTCCGGCGCGAATTTCAAGTTGTCTTCATTTTTTTTCAATTGCCTTATCATGTTGCTCAACATATATATATTCTGCGCTTGTAAGATTAATTCACAATTAAAAAAATAAGAGATGAGATATATGTCACAGATTCAAGCTGAAGGCGGAAAATATGCATCTTTTATTCAGCTTAATACTAATGAAAAAGCGATAGATAATTTTAAGTTAATTATAATGGCTATTTTTTTAGCATTAATGTTAATTTTTAGTTTATGTGCTGGTGATATTTGGTTAACGCCCGCGCAATGGTTTAGCCCTGAGGCTGAGCTTTTTGTCTGGAATCTACGGTTTCCCCGCGTGTTGAGCGTTATCGGTGTTGGCGCGGCACTGGCGCTGAGTGGGGCGGTGATGCAGGCATTATTTAACAATTCGCTCGCAGACCCGGGGCTGCTTGGCGTCTCTAACGGCGCAGGCGTCGCGGTGGTGATGGCGCTATTTTTGGCTGGCAACGGCCTGCATTTGGGCCTGCTCAGCGGATTCGCCATTTGCGGTGCTATGGCAATTACCCTGCTGCTGATTCTGTTTTCGATGAAGCAGGGGGTCAATAACACCCGGCTGCTGCTCTTTGGGATGGCGATGGGGATTGGCTGTAGCGCCTTTATGACCTGGGCCTTTTACTTCAGCAACAATATGGATATGCGCAAAATCATCGCCTGGACGCTGGGGGGATTTGGCGGCATCGACTGGAGTGAAGCCTGGCTGACGCTGGCGCTGATCCCGGCCATTGGCTGGCTCTCCTGTCAGGGGCAGACCATCAACATTATTGCGCTGAACGAGCTAACTGCGAAGCAGCTAGGGGTAAACGTTAAATACTGGCGCATTCTGCTGGTGATATTTATTGGCTGGCTGGTGGGAGTCAGCGTGGCGCTGGCTGGTATGATCGGGTTTATCGGCTTCGTGGTACCGCATTTGCTGCGGCTGTGGGGGATAACAAACCATCAGCGTTTGCTGCCCGGCTGCGTGCTGGCGGGCGCGTCGGTGCTGCTGGCCTCCGACACCTTTGCCAGGCTAGCGCTCACTTCGGCCGAAATCCCAACCGGCGTAGTCACTGCCACCCTCGGCGCTCCCGTCTTTATCTGGATGCTGCTTCGCACACCTGGTGGAGTGGTGAAATGACGAACCTCAATATCCGCCAGCTTTCAGTGAAGGGCCGGCTCGCCCCCTTCGATGCCTGCGTAAACCCTGGGCAGCTGGTACACCTTATCGGTCCTAACGGTGCGGGGAAAAGCTCACTCCTGTTGCGCCTTGCCGGGCTTATCAACGGCGGCGGATCGATAAGTTTAGGCACGACCCCTTTCTCGGCGATGACCGCTCACGAACTCTCGATGTACCGCGCCTGTTTGATCCAGCAGGATCTCCCGGATTTGCTGATACCTGTTTTTTCTTATCTGGGCTTTTTTATTCCTAAAGGCGCATTGCCAGACGCTGTTGATGCCGCCATCCACACGTTGAGTGAAAGACTGTTTCTGAGCGACAAACTCACGCGTCCCATTAATCAACTTTCTGGCGGAGAGTGGCAGCGGGTAAGGCTGGCATCGGTATTTTTACAGCTATGGCCAACGCTTAATCCTGCCGGAAAATTACTTATTCTCGACGAACCTGCCACCAGCCTGGACATCGTGCAGCAAATTGCGCTCGACAGGCTTATCGAAGAGATGTGCGCTCACGGAATATTAGTGATTTCCAGTTCCCATGAATTAAATCACACCCTGCATCATGCCAATGAGGTCTGGATGATTAAAAAAGGCCAGATGGTCATGCGTGGCCAGTGTAAAGAGATCATGCAGATCCATCAGCTAAATCATTTGTTTGACGCCAGATTTCATTGGGGAAAAAACGATACCGACAATTTACGGTATTCATTAACTTAGGAGTATTTTTTCAATGCCTACCGCGGGAATAGATCAACTTCACCGATTCTGCTGGGGAGTGCCGCTGTTATTTGCATTCCCCGTCATGGCAGAACAAACCATGACCGTCACCGCTAACCGTTTCTTGCAACCCGTCAGTACCGTCCTTGCCCCGATGAACGTTGTCACCAAAGAGGATATGGACAGGTGGCAATCTAAATCAGTCTCCGACGTTATTCGCCATCTACCTGGCGTCGACCTGTCGCAAAATGGCGGCATGGGGCAGAACTCAGCGCTCTATATTCGCGGCACCGAAGCCCGGCACGTGCTGGTGCTCATTGATGGGATCCCTGTGCCACGCCCGGGTATTGCTAACAACCCTGATTTTTCTCAGATCCCGGTCGCGATGGTACAGCGCATCGAATATATTCGGGGCCCACGCTCGGCGGTGCACGGCTCCGGCGCAATGGGCGGCGTTATCAATATTATTACTCAGCATGATGACGATAAAACCCAGGTTGATACCGGCATCGGTTCAAATGGCTACCAGCAATACGGCGCCACCATTAATAAAAAAATCGACAAAACGGTGCTGACGCTGGCCGGCAATTATGAGCGTACCAAAGGGTACGAGGTCATGCCGGATTCCACTTATGCGGGCGATCATGAAAACAAAGGCCATCACGACAAATTCCTGTTTGGTAGCGTCTCGACGGAGTTTAACGATAACCTCAACGGCTTCTTCCGCGGCTATGGCCACTCCGGCAACACAGCTTATTCTCAGGGAGATTACGGCTACGACGGCGGTAATAACCACCTGCAAAACTACACCCAGTCCTGGGATGGGGCGCTGCATTACCACTCAGGTATCTACGCTTCACAGTTGACGGCAAGCTACCAGCGAATCAAAGACTACAACTACAACGACACCGCAGGGCCTTATGCTTCTCCCGCCACGCTTGATGATATGGAGCAATATTATCTGCAGTGGGGGCATAACGTCGTGGTGGGCCACGGCATGGTAAGCGCCGGTGTCGACTGGAAGCGGGAAAAGCTGACCACTACCGGCGAAACCTTCGACCTCAACCCGGTATTTTCCAGCCAGAGCTACTCGCGGGACAACACCGGGCTGTACATGGTGGGCGTGCAACAGCTTCAGGACGTGACGCTCGAACTATCCGGACGTGAGGATCACGATGAGCAGTTTGGCTGGCACGGTACCTGGCAAACGGCTGCCGGATGGCAGTTTGCAGAAAACTACCAGACAACGCTCTCTTACGGCACCGCCTTCCTGGCCCCGTCTCTGGGCCAGCAGTATGGCGCCACGCGATTTAATATCGCCTCGAACCCGAATTTGAAGCCAGAAGAATCTCGCCAGTGGGAGATTGGTCTTGAAGGTCTGACCGGCCCGCTCGACTGGAAGGTCTCGGCTTATTACAACCAGATTACCAACCTCATCGACTACCAGATGGGCGGCGGTGATATGGGGATGAGCGGCGTCTACTATAACGTCAACAAAGCCACCATTAAGGGGATTGAGTTAACCGGGCAGTTTGCGACCGGACCAATTGCCCACAACGTCACGCTGCAGTTTATTGATCCGAAGAATGATGAAACTGGGCAACAGCTGCTGCGCCGCGCTAAGCAGCAGGTGAAGTACGAAATAAGCGGTGAAGTGGCGTCAATTGGCTGGAACGTGGTGTACAACTACGTGGGCAAGCGCAAAGACACCAGCAACAAGGATTACACCACCATCGACGTGGGCGGATCGTCGCTCTGGGACGTGGGGTTATCCTGGCCGGTAACGCGCCAGCTAACTCTGCACGGGAACGTGAATAATATCTTCGACAAAACCTGGCAGACGGCCAACGGTTACAACATGCCGGGCCGTGAATACACCCTGAGCGCCAGCTACCAGTTCTGAGTCATCCTGCCTGTCACGCAAGCCGGACTCTGGCTTGCGTGGTTCTCCGAGGAACCCACATGAAACCTTTCCTGTTCGCGCAAGCTCTGCGTTTTTTACCGATCGTTGTTTGCCTGCTGTGTTCACCACACGCCTGGGCATTACGCGTGGTAAGCCTGGCACCACACACCACCGAAATGGCCTGGGCCGCCGGTCTTGGTGATTCTCTCGTTGCCGTCAGCGACTATTCCGATTACCCCGATGCTGCGCAAAAACGGGAGCGCGTGGCCTCCGGTAACAGCATTAAATTCGAACGTATTTTGCTGCTCAAACCTGACCTGGTGGTGGCTTCCCGCGAGACTAACCCGCAGCGTGAGCTTGAGAAACTGCAAAAATATGGGATCCCGGTGGAGTTTGTCGATTCGCACCGGCTGGCGGAGATCCCGCAGGATATTGAGCGCCTGGCGCGTTTTAGCGCTAACCCGGAAGTGGGGGCTCGTAACGCCCGCGATTTTCGCCAGAAACTGGCGGCGCTCAGCAGGCAGTACGCCAGAGAGGATAAGATCCCCGCCGCGCTGCTCTTTGGCGTGAGCCCGTTGATGACGGCGAACGGTGAGTCGATACAAAACGACGTGCTGCGGGTGTGCGGTGTGGAGAACGTTTTTGCCGACAGCCGGGTGGCCTGGCCGGTGGTCAGTCGTGAGCAAATTATCTCCCGCCAGCCACGATTACTGATTACCGGTACCCATCAGGAAGGCGATGAGCAGGAGATGCAATTCTGGCAACAAAAAACGGGTTATCCGGTGATTAATTTAAATCCTGACTGGTTTAACCGTAGCGGCCCTCGAATTTTATTGGCCGCAGAAGACCTGTGCCAGAAAATAAAAAATGGTAGTTTTTAAATTTGGCTGTGATTGGTATCACATAACCCCTACTTAAATAAAATATTGAAAAATTACGTCAAGATCACAAATTTACGATGCCGATATTTATCATAGTGATAAAAAACAGTGCTGGTTGTATTCGTTCATTTTAACTGTATGTTTTAACTGGTTTTTATTATGTGATGTTTATCAGGCAAACAACGTCAAGTTGTCTTCAAATTTTATCAATTGCAGAAATAAAATACGCGAAGCATATTGCCACCATCACAAAGGATTAATAAACGAGTTACCCCCTTCAACATAAAGGATAGTTAAATGAAGAAACCAACATTAGTTATCGGCGTAATTGGGGCAGATTGCCATTCTGTTGGAAATAAAATCATGGAGCGTGTTTTCACTGAATTTGGATTCCACGTCACAAATTTGGGCGTGATGGTGAGTCAGGACGAATATATTGACGCCGCGATTGAAACGGGTGCTGACGCCATTATTGTTTCCTCTATTTACGGTCACGGCGATACCGACTGCCTGGGCATGCGTGACCGCTGCATCGAGCGCGGCGTTGGCGATATTTTGCTGTACGTCGGTGGCAACCTGGTGGTGGGCAAATACGACTTTAACGAAGTTGAGCCTAAGTTCAAGGCGATGGGCTTTGACTTCGTAATGCCGCCGCATCAGGAACTGGAGCCCCTGTGCGACCAGATCGTCCAGGACGTTAAAACTCACAACGAGAAATTAGCCCTCGAGGTTTGCTGATGCGAACGTTATCAATTGATATTGGCTCAACGTGGACCAAAGCGGCGCTGTTTGCCGTTGAAGGTCACGAGCTGACGTTAATTAATAAAGGTCTGGTGCCCACGACCACAGAAAACTTAGCCGAAGGCTTTTTCCACTGTGTGGAGAATATCGTACAGGAAGATGTGCGCGGCTTACTGAGCCGGGGCGAGCTGTCAGTCAATTACTCTTCGTCGGCGAAAGGCGGGCTCGCGGTGGCGGCCCTGGGTCTGGTGCCGTGCATTACGCTTGAGTCTGCCAAGGTCACCGCGCATTCAGCGGGTGCCAAGATTGTTCACTATTACTCCTACAAGCTGACTCGTCACGATATTAAAGAGCTGGAAAGCTCACCGCCCGACATTCTGCTGTTTACCGGTGGAACCGACGGCGGCGAAGAGAAATATGGTCTGGTCAATGCCCGAATGCTGGGCGAATCGAGTCTCGACTGCGCGATTATCTTTGCCGGTAACCGCGACATTCAGGATGACGTGCGCCAGTTGCTGCGCGACAAAGATCTCACCATTGTCGATAACGTGCTGCCTGACCTTGATACCCCAAATCCTGGCCCTGCGCGCAAAGCGATTTGTGACGTCTTTTTAAAGCGCATTGTGAAGGGCAAAGGGCTGGACAAGATTGTTGATGTGATTGGCAAAGAGCCGCTACCGACGCCGTACACCGTGTATGAGCTGGTGAATCATATCAGTCAGTCTTCTGAAGCCTGGCGCGAGTTTATGCTGTTCGACATGGGCGGTGCCACGACCGACGTGTACACCACCTGCGACAACATCCTGACTCCGGATACCTTCAAGCATGGTCTTGATGAGCCGTTCTTAAAACGCACGGTAGAAGGCGATCTCGGCATGCGTGTTTCTTCCGTCACGGCGGGCGACAGCGCGCGGGCGTTGGTGGAATCGGTATTCGCGAATAAGCCGGTCGAGAAAGCGGCGTTTTATGACTATCTGCGCCGGGTCAACGCCCAGCCGGAACATACTCCTGTCAACGCCACAGAGGCGCATTTCGACACCGTGCTTGCCGGGTTGAACGTGGGGTATGCCAGCGAACGCCACGCGGGGACGAAACGGACGGTGGCAACCGTGGCGGGTAACCGCGAACTGCAAATTGGCCGAGATTTAACGCCTGTCCGCAAAATTATCGGCACCGGTGGGTGGCTATCGCGCGCGCAAGCCTTCGATATTCACCAATGGATCAAATACCGCGACATTGATGAGCAAGGTAAAAAGATCCTCTTACCCACTGAATTTGAATATTACCGGGATAGCCAGGGGTTAATTCCTTTACTGGCGAACGTTGCCCGTGAGTTTCCACAGCATGCCGCAATTACCAGTATTAAAAATTTAACTGACAACCGAGGCCGTAAATATGGAAATTAATAATAAAAAAATAAATATCGATGCTTTTATGAAAGAACGTGAAACCGTGTTGACCACCTGGGAAACCGGTAAAGACGTTCAGAACATTGAAGACGGCATGGCGTATCAGAAATCCATTCCTGATTCCAAAAACTTTGCGTTAACGCTGCTCAAAGCCGATCAGGCCGGTATCACCTTAAGCCAGCCACGTGCCGGTGTTGCACTGATGGATGAGCATATTGCCCTGCTGAAAAAACTGGAGCCAGACTGCGACTTACTGCCGTCCACCATTGATGCCTATACCCGCCACAACCGCTATGAAGAAGCGGCAATCGGTATCAAACACTCCATCGAAGCGGGCACCTCAAAATTAAACGGTCTGCCGGTGGTTAACCACGGCGTGGCCGAGTGCCGCCGTTTAACCGAAGCGCTGGTGAAACCGGTGCAGGTTCGTCACGGTACGCCGGATGCGCGTCTGCTGATGGAAATCAGTATGGCCTCAGGTTTTACCTCCTTTGAAGGCGGCGGTATCTCCTACAACGTGCCGTACACCAAGCGTGTGACCATCGAGAAATCTCTGCGCGACTGGCAGTACGTCGACCGCCTGTGCGGCATCTACCAGGAAAATGGTATCACCATCAACCGCGAACCGTTTGGCCCGCTGACCGGCACGCTGGTCCCACCGTTCATGTCTCACGCCGTTGCGCTGATTGAAGGTCTGCTGGCGCTGGAGCAGGGCGTGAAATCCGTCACCCTCGGCTACGGCCAGGTGGGTAACGTGGTGCAGGACGTGGCGGCAGTTCAGTCTCTGCGCGAACTGGGCCATGAGTACTTTACCGAGTATGGCTACTCCGATTACGAACTCTCCACCGTGTTCCACCAGTGGATGGGCGGTTTCCCGGAGCAGGAGCCAAACGCGTTTGGCCTGATCTCCTTCGGTGCGCTGGTTGCTGGTCTTGCTGGTGCAACCAAAGTGATCACCAAGTCACCGCACGAAGCCTTTGGGATCCCGACCGCGGCCGCCAACATTCAGGGTCTGCAGGCTTCCCGCCAGATGCTGAATCTGGTGCGCGATCAGAGCTTCCCGCAGTGCGCCGACGTGCAGCGTGAAGTGGACCTCATTAAAGCGGAAGTTCGCGCCGTCATGAATAAAGTCTTCGCGCTGGGCGAAGGAGATCTGGCTCGCGGTACCGTGCTGGCCTTCGAAGCCGGGGTGCTGGATGTCCCGTTTGCCCCATCAATGTACAACCAGGGCAAGATCCTGCCGGTCCGTGATAACAAAGGCGCTATCCGCCTGTTTGAACACGGCAATATCCCGCTGCCAGACGACATTCTGACGCTGCACCGCGACTTCATCGCCGAGCGCGCCACCGCTGAAAAACGTAAACCCTGCTTCCAGATGATCGTTGACGACATCATGGCAGTTTCCGATTCCCAGTTAATAGGACGTCCGCAATGAAAATTAAAAATGTGATTTTTACCCCGGGTTATTCGTCTTTTTATTTTGACGATCAGCAAGCGATTAAAAACGGCGCGGAACACGATGGCTTTACCTATACCGGAAAGCCTGTCACGGAAGGTTTTAATGCGATTCGCCAGGCGGGTGAGTGCGTGTGCATTCAGCTGATTCTGGAAAATGGCGCGGTAGCCGTGGGCGATTGCGCCGCGGTGCAATACTCTGGCGCCGGCGGCCGCGATCCGCTGTTCATCGCGAAAAACTTTATTCCACAGCTGGTGAACGACATTAAACCACTGCTGGTGGGTCTCGACGTGAGCGAGTTCCGCAAGAACGCTCAGTATTTCGATAAGCTCAAAATCGACGGCAAGCCGCTGCACACCGCGATCCGCTATGGCCTTTCTCAGGCGCTGCTTGATGCCACCGCGCTGGCTAACAACTGCCTGAAAGCGGAAGTGGTCTGCAAAGAGTGGGATCTGCCGGTGATCGCCGATGCTGTTCCGCTGTTTGCCCAGTCTGGCGACGATCGCTACCACGCGGTCGACAAAATGGTACTCAAAAGCGTGGATGTTCTGCCTCACGCGCTTATCAACCACGTTGACAGCAAGCTCGGTCGTGAAGGTGAGAAGCTGCGTGAATATGTGCGCTGGCTGTCTGACCGCATCATGACCCTGCGGACCTCCGAAGATTACAAACCGACGCTGCACATCGACGTGTACGGCACCATCGGCCTTATTTTCAACAACGATCCGATCAAATGTGCGGCGTACATTGCAAGCCTGGAGCCGGAAGCGCAGGGCCTGCCGCTGTATATCGAAGGCCCGGTTGATGCGGGTAACAAACCGGATCAGATCCGTCTGCTGACCGAGATAACCCAGGAGCTGGCGCGCCTGAAATCTGGCGTGAAGATCGTCGCCGATGAATGGTGTAACACCTTCGAAGACATCGTTGATTTCACCAAAGCGAAATCCTGCCATATGGTGCAGATCAAAACCCCGGATCTCGGCAGCATCCACAACGTGGTCGACGCCGTGCTGTATTGCAACGATCACGATATGGAAGCCTACCAGGGTGGCACCTGCAACGAAACCATCAACAGCGCCCGCACCTGCGTGCACGTCGCCATGGCGGCACGTCCGATCCGTATGCTGGTCAAGCCGGGCATGGGCTTCGATGAAGGTATGAACATCGTTTACAACGAAATGCATCGCACCATGGCGTTACTGAAGGCGGAAGAGACTTATGCCTAAGACGTTCAAAATTCTGTCGCCGACGGCCATTCTTGGCTACGGCTTCCCGGAAGAAAGCTTTCATCGTGCGATGCTGGAAAAACCCGATCTGATCGCGGTTGACGGCGGATCGTCGGATCCGGGCCCACACTACCTGGGTTCTGGTAAACCGTTCACCGATCGTGAAGGGGTGAAACGCGACCTGCGTTACATGATCCGTGCCGGTGTGACCAACAATATTCCGGTGGTTGTCGGTACCGCAGGCGGTTCCGGCGCTATCTCGCACCTTTCCTGGTGCCGCGATATCGTTCTTGAAATCGCGCAGGAAGAGGGGCTGACCTTTAAGCTCGCGACCATCCCGACCGATATCGATAAGGCCACGGTGCATGAAGCGCTGGACAGCGGCAAGATCCACGCCCTGGACTGTGTACCGGATCTGACCCACGAGGCGATTGACGACACCACCGCCATCGTGGCGCAGATTGGTCTGCAGCCGTTCCAGGCCGCTCTGGCGGCGGGTGCGCAGGTGGTGCTGGCGGGTCGTGCCTACGATCCGGCCTGCTTCGCGGCGCTGCCGGTGATGCTCGGCTTTGATGAAGGCCTGGCGATGCACTGCGGCAAAATTCTGGAGTGCGCGGCCATCGCGGCGACGCCGGGCAGCGGGTCTGACTGCGCCATGGGCATCATCGACGACAAAGGCTTCACCCTGAAGGCGTTCAACCCGCTGCGTAAGTTCACCGCCACCTCGGCGGCAGCACATACGCTGTATGAGAAATCGAACCCGTACATTCTGCCGGGGCCGGGCGGGGTACTGAATCTGGAGCACTGTGAATTCACCAATGTTAACGAAGGTGAAGTGTACGTGACCGGTTCGCGCTTTGAAGCCACGCCGTATCAGCTGAAGCTGGAAGGGGCGCGTCGGGTTGGTTACCGCTGCATCACCATTGCCGGGACGCGCGATCCCATCATGATCGCGGGCATCGACGGCATTCTGGAGAAGGTGAAAACCCAGGCCATCACCAACCTGAAGGTGGCGGAAGACATCATCAAACTCAACTTCCATCTCTACGGTAAAAACGCGGTGATGGGTAAGCAGGAACCAAGCCAGCAGACGCCGCACGAGTTGGGCATTTTGCTCGATATCGTGGCGCCTACGCAGGAGATGGCCAACAGCGTCTGTTCGCTGGTGCGCTCAACGCTCCTGCATTACGGCTACGAAAATCGTATTGCCACTGCGGGCAACCTGGCTTTCCCGTTCTCGCCATCGGATATTCCGACCGGGGAAGTGTTTGAGTTCTCGCTGTATCACCTGATGGATGTCGAAGGTTTAGATTTTGCCTTCAATATGGAAACCGTTTCACCGGAGGGCTGCCAATGACGACGCCGATTACCGATGTGGCGCTGGTGATTCGCTCCAAGAATGCCGGGCCGTACGAGCTGGTCCTCGATATTTTATTTAAAAGTCGGGAAGACTATCTGGCGGTTAAACAGTCCGGACAGTTCACCACTGAGTTAATTGCCGGTCTTTATAAAATGAAGCCGGAAGATGTTCTTAATATTGTTTGGTTTGAACCGGCCAATGCCGTCAAAGTCGTATTACCACGACTCATTGTTTCCGGGGAAGTTGGCGATTCAGATGTATATGGCGCACAGCAGCACGCACCGCTATTAGCCATTAAATTCAATCTGGATTAAATCCAAAAAGCAGGGGGGGTATCCCTCTCCTGCTTTCTCATCAGGATAATTATAATATGTTAAAAAAGCTCAACTTGACGACAATGATCATTATCGCCTTAATACTGGGTAGTATTGTCGGCGTCATGATCAATGAAATGGCTGCGCCGGAGACGGCAAAAGTTTATGCGGATGATATTAACATTCTGACCGCAATTTTCTTACGTTTAATTAAGATGATTATCGCACCGCTGATTATCTCCACGCTGGTCGTTGGGATAGCCAAAATGGGCGATGCGAAAACGCTGGGACGTATTTTCTCCAAAACCCTTACGTTGTTTATTCTGGCCGCGCTGATCTCTATCGCCCTTGGCCTGATTATCGTTAACATCTTCGGGCCGGGTCATGGCATTAACTTTGTGGCGACCGGTACAGAGCAAGTGGTTCAGGCACAGGCCTTTACCTTCAAATCCTTTATTCTTCATGCGTTCCCATCGAGCATCTTTGATGCGATGGCGAAAAACGAAGTGCTGCAGATTGTGGTGTTCTCGATTTTCCTCGGCGTGGCTTTAGCCTCCGTAGGGGAGCCGGCTGCACCTATCGTACGTGGTTTAGACGCGCTGGTTCACGCCATGCTGAAACTGACGGGTTACGTGATGCTGTTTGCTCCGTTAACCGTTTTCGCGGCGATTTCCGGCATGATTGCCGAGCGAGGCCTTGGGATCCTGGTCAGTACCGGGATCTTCATGGGGGAATTCTATTTCACCCTGGGCCTGCTGTGGGTGATCCTCATTGGTCTGTCCTGGATGCTGGTGGGGCCTTGTATCAAACGTCTGGTGCGCGGTATCGGTCAGCCAGCGGTACTGGCATTCACCACCTCGAGTTCTGAAGCGGCTTTCCCCGGCACTCTGAAAGCGCTGGAAAACTTCGGTGTGAGCCCGAAAATCGCCAGCTTCGTGCTGCCCATTGGTTACTCCTTCAACCTGGTCGGCTCGATGGCTTACTGCTCCTTCGCGACCATCTTTATCGCTCAGGCCTGCAATATCCACCTCAATCTGACCGAGCAGATAACCATGCTGCTTATTCTGATGCTGACCTCAAAAGGGATGGCCGGTGTGCCGCGCGCATCGCTGGTGGTTATCGCCGCCACGCTGAACCAGTTCCATATTCCGGAAGCGGGTCTGATCCTGCTGATGGGTGTCGATCCGTTCCTCGACATGGGCCGTTCTGCGACCAACGTGATGAGTAACGCGATGGGTGCTGCGCTGGTTTCCCGCTGGGAAGGTGAACACTTTGGTGAAGGTTGCCGTGGTGAACCGGCGGAGCCAAATGCCATTGTGCTGGAAACCGTGAAACCGGTTGAGCAAAACGCGTAATCCTTTTATCGGCCGATCGCTGTCGGCCGATTTTTCTATTCACAGGAAAATAATAATGAAGACGAAGTTAATTGGCATCTGCGTCATGAGCTTTACCCTGCTGACAGGCGCTCCTGCGCAGGCAGATACCACACCGGATTATGCGCAGTTGGTTGAACAGGCACACGCGAAATACAAAAACCTCAACGACGGCAAAGTCGCGGATTATATTCCGGCGCTGGCAAGCTACGACCCGAAAAATTTTGCCATCGTGCTCGCGACCGTTGACGGCAAAATCTACCAGGCCGGTGATGTGAATAAAGCGTTTCCGATCCAGTCTATCTCTAAAGTCTTCACTATGGGGCTGGTAATGCAGCAGAGCGGCCCGGAGACGGTTTTAGAGAAGCTCGGTGCGAATGCGACCGGCCTGCCGTTTAACTCCGGCGTCGGCCTTGAGGCCAGTAAAGGGACGCTGGAAAACCCGATGGTGAATATTGGCGCAATGAGCGCGGTAAGCCTGGTGCGCGCCGATAACAACGCCGACCGCTGGACCAAAATAAAATCCAACCTTGATGCCTTCGCTAACGCGAATTTAGCCGTGAACGAAGAGGTCTTTAAATCTGAGATGGATACTAACCAGCACAATAAAGCGCTGGCCCATCTGGCGAAATCCTTCAACCGTTTCTACAGCGACATTGACGGAGCAGTCGAAATTTACACCCGTCAGTGCTCGGTGGATGCCAATACCCTGCAGCTGGCGCGTATGGGGGCGGTACTGGCCAATAA
Organism: Yokenella regensburgei; assembly: GCF_003634235.1. Lineage (NCBI taxonomy): Bacteria > Pseudomonadati > Pseudomonadota > Gammaproteobacteria > Enterobacterales > Enterobacteriaceae > Yokenella > Yokenella regensburgei. The sequence goes on from NZ_RBIZ01000005.1 coordinate 368,613, forward strand.
CGGTAAATCCCCGTTTAACGGCCAGCAGCTGATAAGCCAGCAGTATATGCCGTACGTTCTGGCAGAAATGGCGATTGCCGGGCTGTATGACGGCAGCGGTAAATGGCTGTATCAGGTCGGTATTCCGGCGAAGAGCGGCGTCGGTGGCGGTATTCTCGCCGTGGTGCCGGGTAAATATTCCGTTGCGGTGTACTCTCCGCCGCTCGACGAAGCCGGGAATAGCGTCCGCGCGCAGGCCGCCATTAAATATATCGCCGATGCCACTCAGGCCAATATTTTCGTTACACCAAAACAAGAACTTTGATCCGTTTACTTAGCATTATACGGAGTATTTATGACTATGGTTTTCAGTTATCAACCCGATTTCCCGTTGTCTGCCGATGAGACCGAATATGAACTGGTCAGCAAAGATTTTGTTTCGACCATTCAGGTTGGCGAGCGGGAAATTCTTTCCGTGTCGAAGGAAGGTTTAACCTGGCTTGCACGTCACGCGTTTCACGCGGCATCGTTTTATTTACGCCCGGCACATATGCAGCAGGTCGCCAGTATTCTGGACGATCCCGAGGCCAGTGATAACGATCGTTATGTCGCGTTACAGCTATTGCGTAACGCGGCAATTGCAGCGGAAGAAGAATTACCGCTGTGCCAGGACACGGGGACATCCACCATTATTGCGGAGAAAGGCCAGCAGGTATGGGTGGATGGTAATGAACGGGAAGCATTGAGTGAAGGGGTGTTCCACGCGTTTCAGGAGAACAACCTGCGCTATTCGCAGAACGCGCCGCTCGACATGTACACCGAGGTGAATACCCAGACCAACCTGCCGGCGCTGATTGATATCAGCGCGGTGATGGGTAACGAGTATCGCTTTATGTTCATGAACAAAGGCGGCGGTTCATCGAATAAGGCCGCGCTGTTCCAGGAAACTAAATCGATACTGAACCCGACCTCGTTGAAGCGCTTCCTGGCGGAGAAGATGATAACGCTCGGCTCCTCGGCGTGCCCGCCGTACCACATTGCCTTCGTGGTGGGCGGCCTGTCGCCGGAGCAGGCTCTGAAAACCGCCAAGCTCGCGTCGACCAAATACTACGATGCGCTGCCGACGGAAGGGAATCAGTATGGGCAAGCTTTCCGCGACCACGCGCTGGAAGCGGAGCTGCTTAAGGTGGCGCAGGAGATTGGCATTGGGGCGCAGTTCGGCGGTAAGTACTTTGCCCATGATATTCGCGTGATCCGCCTGCCGCGCCATGGGGGATCCTGTCCGATCGCCATGGCGCTCTCCTGCTCCGCCGATCGCCAGGTGAAAGCGAAGATCAACAAAGATGGCATCTGGATGGAGAAGCTTGAGCGTAATCCGGCGCGCTATCTGCTGAACCGCCACGATATGAACGCCGGAGCCGAGGTGGTGCATCTTGATTTAACCCGGCCGTTTAATGAAACGCTGGAAACCCTGAGCCGCCTGCCGGTGTCGACCCGTCTGAGCCTGACCGGGCCAATCATTGTCGCCCGTGATATTGCCCACGCCAGAATCAAAGAGAAGCTGGATAAAGGCGAGCCGATGCCGAACTATCTGACCAATCACGTGGTGTATTACGCCGGGCCTGCAAAAACGCCGGCGAATCATATCTGCGGTGCGTTAGGGCCAACAACCGGTGGGCGCATGGACTGCTATACCGAAGAGTTCCAGTCTGTGGGCGGTAGTCTGGTGATGCTCACCAAGGGCAACCGCAGCCAGCAGGTGACCGATGCCTGTAAGAAGTACGGCGGGTTTAGCCTCGGCAGCGTAGGCGGTGCCGCCGCCTTGCTGGCGAAAGAGTACGTGATGTCGCTGGAGTGCCTGGAGTATCCGGAGCTGGGGATGGAAGCCATCTATATGATGGAGGTGAAGGACATGCCTGCCTTTATCATGGTGGATGATAAAGGGAATAACTTTTATCAGTTCGTCGACCAGCCTTCCTGCCACGCCTGCATCAAGAATCTGTGAGGGAATATGCGTACAGACTATGAGGAAAATGAACACAAGAAGAACCAGCAAACGCTGAAAACCCTGGTGGATGAACGCGTTAAAGGCGCGACCATCAGCAAAGGTGTGATGATGGTCTACACCGGCAACGGTAAAGGCAAAACCACGGCGGCGATGGGCACCGTGGTGCGCGCTATCGGCCACGGCAAAAAAGCCGGGGTGGTGCAGTTTATCAAAGGGAAGTGGGACAACGGGGAGTACAACTTCCTCAAAGCCCACAACGTCGATTTCTTCATGATGGGAACCGGGTTTACCTGGGAAACCCAGGATCGCGAGAAGGACATTGCGGCGGCGAACCTGGTCTGGGAAGAGGCCAGGCGTATGCTGGCCGACCCGACGTATGACCTGGTGGTTATGGATGAGATAACCTACATGACCACCTACAGCTATATTCCGCTGTACGACATCATCGCGGCGCTGCAGAACCGTCCGGCGCATCAGAGCGTGATCCTTACCGGGCGTGATTGCCATGAGAAGCTGACGATCCTGGCTGATACGGTGACCGAGATGCGCGCCGTGAAGCACGGTTTTGATAAGGGTATTAAGGCGCAGCGAGGGATTGACTGGTAACGCGTTGCCGGATGCGGCAATACCCGCATCCGGCACTATCAACACATCAGGACTCCGTCACCGCGATTGCCGCGTTATGCGTGCGCACCCGTTTCAGTAATCCCGCCAGCATCACCACCATCACCACGCCCGCGACCACTGCCAGCAGATGAAACGGCATTCTTCCGCCGTTAAACCACAGCCAGCGAGCGCCTTCAATAGCCAGCGCCATTCCGGTGAGGATGGTCATGTTCAGCGATGCCGAGACGGTACCTTTCGGCAGGTCGTTGGAGAACAGCGTAAAGCGGAACAGCGTCGGGAATATCAGCCCGATGCCGAAGGCGTACAGACTGGTGCCCGCCACCGACCACAGCCAGACGTGCGGCCACAGCAGGTTACCAACGATGAGCAGCGCCAGGCCGGTGAGCTGAATGGGGACCGCCCGCCAGATATACGTCGGGCTGGTCGGATCCTTCACAAAGCGCGCCATCACCATGTTCGCTACAATTACCGCGCCGAATACCGGCACCTGCACCCAGGCAAACTCGGCGGTGCTGAGCCCTCCGGCGTCAATCAGAATAACCGGCGACACCGCAACCCAGGTCATCATCGGGATATAGCTGAGGGTGATGGTTGCCGCGCCGAACAGGAAGATACGGTTGCGGAATACGTTACGAAAATCGCGTACCACTCCCGTCACGCTTAACGGTATGTTACCGCGAACGACGGTTTCCGGCATGGCCCACAGCAGACCGAGAAAGGCGAACAGCCCCAGCACCGCAATAATGGCGAACAGCACCTTCCAGTGGACAAAATGCAGCAGCGCCGCGCCGGAGAGCGGGCCGATGACCGGAGCCATCAGCACCACCGAGGTGACGATCGCCATCAGCTTAATTGCCCGCGTCTGGCCGAACGCCTCCTGAATGGTGACGTAGCCAACGGTGGCGATAAAGCAGATGCTGGTGCCCTGCACGAAGCGGGCAACGAGGAACTGCTCCATGGTGGTGGTGAAGAGCGTTGCGGTGCAGGCGAGGGTAAAGATAAGCGTGCCCGCTATCAGTACCGGCCTGCGGCCAATGCGGTCTGACAGAGGCCCCAGCAGCCACTGCAGCGCCATGCCTCCCGCCAGATAAAGACTGACGGAGGCCGGGGCCATGCTGACATCGGCGTTAAATTCACGCACCACATGAATTATCCCGGGCTGGATCAGATCCGTCGTCAGATAAGCGGCAAAATCGTACACAATCAGCGCCATCGGGAAGAACAGCGACGTGGCGTGACGACGAAAGAAAGACAACATCCGTTGCATAAAAAACAGACTCCTTGTACGGAGAAAAAACGCTACAGCGAAATCCAATGGCGGCGCTTTACGGACAGGCGCGGGGCAGGGCGAAAAGAGATAAAGCGGACTGCAATGCATTGAATTTCGTGTAATCAAAATCGCCGCCGGAGCAAGCTCAGGCAGGTAAACACTCAGCTGACGCGTCGTCAGAAAGTGTTGTGATTACGCGCGGTATTCAACACATTGCACCTCGGAAAGAATGGCGGAGAAAAAAGCAGCATCAGTGTAAATCATATCCACAATGAATCAATGACTATTCATCGCTCAGGCCAGGTGCGCGGCAACCAGTGACGGAATTTGTGACAGCGCCCAGAGAATGAGGCCAATGCTGCCGCCCACCAGCGTGCCGTTGATGCGGATGTACTGCAGATCTTTGCCGATGTTGAGCTCTATCTGCTGCGACATATCGCGGGCATCCCAGCTTTTGACCGTATCGCTGATGTGGTGGGTCAGGAAGCTCGCGAACTCCGGTGCCGCCCGGCGAGCGACCTGCTCCAGATGCTCGTTAAGCGAGGTACGCAGCGCGGCGTCTGCTACCAGGGTTTCGCCGAACCACTGTCCGGCTTCAGCAATACGCTGGCGCACGCGGGAGTCTTCGGCCTCAAGATCGGCTTTCAGCCAGCGGCGCAGATCGCCCCACAGCTCGCCGAGATAGCCGTTAAAGGCGGGATCTTCTTTCAGATATTGCTTGATACCGTTGGCTTTCTCCGCCATTTGCGGATCGTTTTTCAGCGCCTCGACAAGCTTTTGTACCGCCCGATCGAAGGCGTGGCGGATCTGGTGGCTCCGGTCGAGGGTGATGTCGTCGAGCAGGGTGTTAACCGCGTCAGTCACCAGCTCTGCGCTGTGCTCGCCGAGCCACTCGGTGGGCAGCACTTTGGCTTTGAGCGGGTGCTCGGTTTCGAGCCAGTGGACAATCTGCCGGGCGATAAAACTGCGGGTGCCGTCGCGATGGATAAGCACGATCAGCTGGGCGATGAGGGCATCGAGCAGCTTCTGGTGGCGGTTGTCTTTGGTCATGCTCTCCAGCATCAGCGCGCTGGTGCCGGTAAGATCGACCTTATCGATGGCTTTGTGCACCGCGCGCTTCAGCAGCCCCTGAATGCGCGAGTCGTCGGTCAGCTCAAGAAAGCCGCCCATCACTTTAATCAGATGATGCCCGACGCGCTCTGCGTTTTGCGGCTGGCTGAACCAGTTGCCGATGAGCATCGCCGGCTCGTGACGCTGAATGAGCGCCACCAGCGAGCCGGTATCGAGAAACTTCTCCTGCACAAAACGCCCGAGATTGTCGCCAATCCGGTCTTTATTGCGCGGGATAATCGCCGTATGGCGGGAGATAAAGGGAATGGGGATGCGGCGAAACAGCGCCACCACCGCGAACCAGTCCGCCAGCGCACCGACCATCGCCGCTTCCGACATCGCCTTCAGCGCGCCAACCCACCAGACCGGTGGCAGAAACAGCGTGGTCACGAAAATTGCCGCGGCTGCCAGCAGCAGCGACAGCGCCAGCCTTCTGGCGCGTTTTAGTTCAGCTAATTTGTCCATCCGCTAAGACCAGATCCCCTTGAAGCGCGGTCAACGGAACGCGCTGTTTTTGTTCTCAACCATGGCGATAAACGCCATGATCTGCGCCTGCTTGCGCTTTGATAACCGTTGTACCCGCTTGTGCAGCGCCTCGTGCTCCGGCTCCGGCGCTTTGCTGGTGAGCACGATGCAGCCCTCCATCACCCGCACCTCCATCTTACTGCCGGTGGTAAAACCGGCTTTCGCCAGCCAGTCACCTTTTAAAATAATCGCCGGACTCTTGTTCAGCGTCGGATATTTACTGACATAGGTCACGGTATAATGGCGCAGGGTGGCAGGAAGCACTACAGGTTCGGTGATTTCGGCGATATAATCGGGGGTAGTCATGGTGGCTATTCCTATTTAATAGTCATTGTGATTAGCGGGGTGAATGTGTTGGCGCACATTCACTTCGCGATAAAAGAACACTGTTAATTTAGCCAGCGGGGAAGGGAAAGTCCATCTGGAAAATAGAAAAACAGAAAATAAATATAAAAATAAAAACAATGAATAATTAATTGATAATATATTTTTTATAAAAATAAAAAGGCACGCTAAATAACGTGCCCCTTTATGACATCATTACGCCCCTTTCAACATATCAAACACCACCCGGGCAAATCCGCGCGCAATTTCCGGGCTGGAAAGGTATTGCATCATCATCGCCTGATGCGCGTCGTTGCTGTCCATTACCGCGTCATCAATCGCTTTCGGGAAATCGCCCAGCATCGCCTGCTCGCGCGTATTGTTGGCGATCTGGGTCATCACCGCCTGGTTTTCTGACAGCTTGTCACGCACCGCGAAGGCATAATTGATCATATCTTTATCGGTGAGATTATCGGTGACGAACAGCTCATTCAGACGGGCCAGGATATTCGACAGAAACTCTTCTTTCTTGTCCTTCGGCTTTGCCGTACCGACATCATTACCCGGCGTAATTTTGTATTCCGCCGCATCTTCCTGCAGCCTCAGATGCTGCTCGTGAAGCTTCGACAGGCGATAATGGCTCATCTCCACGTTGCTTAAATCAATCTCATCTTCTTCGATGCGCTGCTCATGCAGCAACGGACGCAGATGACGGGCAAACAGGCTCAGCTTTTCCAGATCCTTGTCATCGTAATCGACGATTTGCGACATAAACTCGTAAAAGCGGACAAAGCTGCCGAGATCTTTCTTGAAGATATCGAGCTTACTTTTTTCTTTTTCACACTCTTTGAAGGTGTTTTCCGCATTGGTGATCAGCACTACATCGCCGGTCTTCTTAGTGCGTTCAAACATCTCTTTGGCCAGCACATACGCCTCAATCGCCGAGGTGTAGCGATGTTTCCAGCGCTCCACCGCAGGTTTGCAGATATTACTAATGGCCGCGTTGGATTTGTTTTTGCTGAAGAACGCCTCGCAGAACTGCTCCACTTCGTTCCACAGGAAAATGCCGCTGGTACGCAGCTTTTCAAACAGCTCAAAGACGAGCTGCGGATCGCTGACATCCGTCAGTTCCGCGGTCTGGTAGTACGGCTGGAAAGCACCCAAAATCTCGTCGGGCTCGTTCCAGAAATCGAGCACAAAGGTGCCTGACTGCGCCTTCCCTGGATAGGTCCGGTTCAGGCGCGACAGCGTCTGTACGCACTCCACGCCGCCCAGCTTTTTATCCACATACATGGCGCAGAGCTTGGGCTGGTCAAACCCGGTCTGGAATTTGTTGGCGACCAGCATCACCTGGTAGTCGTCGGTATCAAACGCTTTACGCATATCCCGGCCTTTGAGGCCAGGGTTCATATTGATTTCGGTGAACTTCTGGTTAAGCAGCGCAAGGCTGTTGTGGTCATCTTCATGGAATTCCACTTCCCCGGAGAACGCCACCATTGCGCTTATCCTGTCGTACTTTTGCTCGGCGATGTATTTATCGAACGCCAGCTTGTAGCGCACCGCCGCTTTACGCGAACTGGTCACCACCATCGCTTTCGCCTGACCGGCCAGCAGGTGCATCACATGCTTACGGAAGTGCTCAACAATCACCTTCACTTTCTGCGAGACGTTATGATCGTGCAGCGAGACCCACTGGTTCAGCTTTATCTTCGCTTTTTTGCTGTCCACTTCCCGGTCAGGATCGTCCAGCTTCTGCAGCAGCTTGTACGCCACCTTGTAGTTGGTGTAGTTCTTCAGCACATCAAGAATAAAGCCTTCTTCGATGGCCTGACGCATGGAGTAAACGTGGAACGCTTCCGGTTTGTTCGTTTTCGACGCCGGTTCCTGCGGATGAGGACGACGGCCAAACAGCTCCAGGGTTTTGGCTTTCGGCGTGGCGGTGAAGGCGTAATAGTTGAGGTTGCTGCTGCCTTTACGTGCGGCGACGGTGGCATCCAGAATATCTTCTGAAGACATCTCTACGTCGTCGTCCGCCTCTTCGGTCATCAGCACTTCTTTCAGCTGCCGCGCCGTAGAGCCGCTCTGCGAGGAGTGCGCTTCATCGGCAATCACCGCATATTTGCGCTGCTTAAGGCTGACGCTGTTTTCAATCGCCTTCAGGACAAACGGGAAGGTCTGAATGGTGACGATAATGATTGGCTGCGAGTTTTCCAGCGCGCTGGCCAGCTTCTCCGATTTAGATCCGTCGCCTTCTTTGTTATTGATGCGCCCGACCACGCCGTCCTGATGTTCAAACTGATAGATGGTGTCCTGCAGCTGATCGTCCAGCACGGTGCGGTCCGTCACCACAATCACCGAGTGGAACTGTTTTTCGCCATTTTCATCGTAGAGGCGGGAGAGCTGATGAGCCGTCCAGGCGATAGAGTTCGATTTGCCCGACCCCGCGCTGTGCTGGATCAGGTATTTATTGCCGGTGCCTTCCACCGTAGCAGCAACGATCAGTTTATTCACCACGTCCCACTGGTGGTAGCGCGGAAAAATCAGGCTCTCGCTTTTGTACTTCAGGCCAACGGCATTTTCTTTTTCAACGATTTGCAGATGCACGAAGCTCGCGAGAATTTTCAGCAGATTGTCCGGCAGCAGCACCTCATTCCACAGGTAGCTGGTGGCGTAGTCGTTGGCATCTTCCGGGATATCGTTCCCCGCGCCGCCTTCATGGGTGCCTTTGTTAAACGGCAGGAAGAAGGTTTTATCGCCCTCGAGTTTCGTCGCCATAAACACTTCATACTGGCTGACGGCAAAGTGCACCAGCGCCCCGCGCTTAAAGGTCAGCAGCGGCTCGGGTTTATTGGTGCCAGGATCTTTCGGCAAACGCGTTTTCTTATACTGCGTGATGGCGTTTTGTACCGTCTGCTTAAATTCAGACTTCAGTTCGAGGGTCGCAATCGGCAGGCCATTAACGAACAACACCAGGTCGATACGCCATTTCTTCGCCTTAACGCCCGTCTCTTCAAATGCGGCGTTGGACGCATGCGGGCTGTAAACCAGCTCCGGCACGATGCGGCAGATATTGTGTTTGTAGCGCGTCAGGGTTTGCGGATTAAGATTATGTTCCGGCTTAAACTGGCACAGGGAAAAACGCGCATTATGGCTTTTGATACCGTGACGCAGCACGCCGAGCGTACCCCAGGTACGTGAAAGCATATCGGTAGCGTTGATATCCGCTTTTTTCAGCTGTGCCACCAGCGCATCGAGGAAATGACGTTCGGTATCGGTCGGGTAAATTTTGGCAAACTTCTCCCACTCCTGCGGCTGGGTGGTTTGCACAAAGGTCAGCGCATCCTGCGAGTACAGCGCACGTTCGCGATCGTAGCCGTCGGTTTTGCCACAAACCCAGCCTTTTGCTTCCATCTGAGCAATCATCTCATTCTGGAAAATCAGCTCTTTAGTGCTGTCCATGCTCATGCGGTGGCCTCCTGTGATGCCGCAATATCCTGAGCGTCAGGGGCAACCCAATCGCGGACGTCAATTTTTCCGGTGACGGCGGCGGAGATCAGGGCGGTGCGGCGTTCCTGGAGAAGCAGAATAATATTTTCCGCATTTTTTTCAAGAATATCTAATTGTGGCAATCTAATTTTTAGATACCCTAAAACTGCACCAATCTCTTCTTCTGGTGGTAAACATATATTAATTTTTGAGGTCTGCTCAAAATTGAGTCCCTCCCTGTTTCCACCGACCTGACATGCTTCAATCTGTTCCTTAGTTGAGGACGATTTCATAGCATATGAAATAAAGTCACGAATATTTTCAGTGAAACGAAGTATGCAAACGTGCTGATTCACATTAGCTTCAACAAATGGCGCGGGAACTATACAACTACGACCAATCGAACCACCGGTAATATTAAGTAATATATCACCTTCAAGAACATGAGTTCCTTTCATTTCATTATGTGTTTTAATATCGATAAAAACGCACTCTGAAGGTCCTACTCTAAGTCCATCATCGTAGATATTTTGACTTCTTAAGAAGAGTACTCCCTCATCAAGGTATATTTCTGAACCACCTCTTGGAGTTTTGCCGCTCCCTATTTTTATAGCATGGTTACCCAGCCTAGTTACGGTCCAATGCTCCGGCACTTCTCCTAACCACTCAACACCAGAATCTTTCATCGGCACATCAGGGTTTAGCCCTTTGGTGACAGCATGGCTAATCACTGCCTGACGTTTTTCTTTCAGCAGTTCAATCAGCTGTCGTTGCTTCTCGATTAGAGCATCGATTTTTGCAGTCTCGTGGTCGAGAAAAGAAACAATTGTCCCAATGCCTACATTTGGCATTGGGACTTTAAATGAAGCGAGATCTTCAGTGGATAACTCAAGGAAGGTGCTTCCTCTTCCTAAATTATTTAACGGACTTGTTGATATTGAGAGGAAATAATAGAGAAACAAACTGCTTTCTTTATTTGTTACAACCAAAGATTTGCAACCTTGGTTAGTACAAGACTGAACCCCTGTTATGGCTAACGAACCGATTGGAGCTCGGGTAGACAGAATAACTGTATTTTCTGGCACTAAGCTAGTACCACAAGAATTCAATCCCTCATTAGTGATTTTTCTCTGACTATCATTTAAATAAACACCCGATTTTTGGCTTAAATCGGTTGGGGTTATCCAGTTAATATCACCATCCCAATATTCTTCCACACCTGACTTAGGAGTTGAGCCATTAACAATCAGAGCTATATTTTTTAATGAGTTAACGGACCACTCAGTAGGTACTCGACCCAAAAATTCAACCCCGGAATCCTTATACTCCGGATACGCCTTATACTTCGCCATCAGGAATGCACCTCCTGCAGCAGCTTCATAATCTCGGCGCTGACCGCATCCAGGTCGGCATCAATCTCATCCAGCGGGCGCGGCGGCTGGTAGACGTAGAAATGGCGGTTAAACGGTATTTCATAACCGACAATCCCCACTTCGTTATCTTTGGCATCGCGCTTATCGGCGTTGATCCACGCGTCACTCACATGCGGCAATACTTCGGCTTTGAAGTAGTTTTCAATCAGATCGCTGGTGGAGATGGCCGGGTTCAGCGGCACGTTTTCGTTATCGCGCAGCTCGCCGTCCTGCTCAAACTCAACCACCTTGCCTTTGTACTCAAACGCACCGTACAGAGGCTGAGCGGCTTCTTTCAGCGCCTTTTTCACCACCGGCTCGGCGTCCGGGTTTTTGGTGGTGATGGCGTCGATAAACTGCTTGTTCTCTTTCGCGTCCAGCTTCACGCCAGCGGTTTTGATGGCCCCTTTCAGAGTCAGCTGGAACTGGTTGAAGTCGTTGCTCACCTGCGTTTTGCCACCCGCCTGCGTACCCAGAGCCGTCTGAATCTGCTGCGCTTTTTCCATTAAACTACGCTGCGCCAGCCACAGTTTGCTGTCGAGCAGGTCTTTGATTTGCTTCTCTTTCAGCTCGGTGAAGTCCGCTTTGATAATAGTTCGGGCTTCAGCTTCCAGCCCGGAGAAATCACCATAGTTATTCCCCTGCCACTGGGATGCGAACTCGTCATACAGACGTTCCATCGGCGCGTTAAACGGCTTCGGCGCAAAGCGCAGAGTCGCAATAGCCTCATCCGTTACCTGAGCGGATAAACGCAGCGGGCGCTCAATGGTCAGGCGGCGATAGCCAAAATCGGTGCTGTTAAAGATTTTGCTGGCGAAGGTTTTCGGCGCTTCGGTTTTGGCGGTGGCAGGCTGACGACCACGGCTGGATTTTTGCTCGGTGGCTTTTTCCAGGCCTAAATCCTCAAGCGAGGTGGCGTTCAGCACTTCAAAATTGCCGAAGGTGCGGGTGATGAGCTGGATATCGTCATCGCCCATCAGGTTACGCTTGGAGCCCAGCGATTTACGCATTTTGCCGCACAGGCTGGTGCCATCGATAAGCTGGACTTTACCCTTGCGCTCCGGAGCCTTTTTGTTTGACAGGATCCACACGTAGGTGGCGATGCCGGTGTTGTAGAACATGTCGGTTGGCAGCGCGACGATACCTTCCAGCAGATCGGCTTCGAGGATATAGCGGCGGATCTCACTTTCACCGCTGCCTGCACCGCCGGTAAACAGCGGCGAACCGTTAAGGATAATGCCGATGCGGCCACCGTTGTTCACCATGCCGTCGGCGGCACGGGTGTCGCGCATTTTGCTGATCAGGTGCAGCAGGAACAGCAGCGAACCGTCGGAAACACGCGGCAGGCCGGGGCCAAAACGGCCGTTAAAGCCTTTCTGCAGGTGCTCATCGTTAATGTCACCCTCGATCTTTTTCCAGTCGACGCCAAACGGCGGGTTAGAGAGCATGTAGTCGAACTGGTCAGCCGGAAGCTGATCGTTAGAGAGAGTGTTGCCCAGCTTAATACGGCTGACGTCCTGGCCTTTGATCAGCATGTCGGCTTTACAGATGGCGTAGGACTCCGGGTTCAGCTCCTGACCAAACGCGCGCATCACGGCTTTCGGGTTCAGTTCATGAACGTATTCCATCCCGGCGGAGAGGAAGCCGCCGGTACCCGCGGTCGGGTCGTAAATGGTACGGATGATCCCTTCTTTGGTCAGGGCATCGTCATCTTCCATAAACACCAGAGAGGTGGTCAAGCGCACAATATCGCGTGGGGTAAAGTGCTCCCCGGCGGTTTCGTTAGAACTTTCCGCGAAGCGGCGGATCAGCTCTTCAAACACCAGCCCCATTTCATAGTTGGAAATGGCCTCCGGGCTGAGATCGGTGGTGGCGAACTTTTTAACGACCTTATACAGCAGGTTAGCGTCGTCCAGCAGACCGATAAACTCGCTGAATTTAAAGTGCTCGAAGATCTCGCGCGCATCTTTTGAAAAGCTTTGAATGTAGTTTTCCAGGTTGGCGCTGATGTCGTTCTGTCCCATTTTGCCGAGATCCATTGGCGAGGTGTTGTAGAACGACAGGGAGTTGGTGGCGCGCAGCAGAAACTTTTCTTTGGCTTCTTCCGGCAGCGGGCTGGTTTTGAGTTCCTGTGCTTTAGCCACTACCGCGTCTTTGCTTTCTGCCAACACGCATTCCAGACGACGCAGCAGGGTGAAAGGCAGGATCACGCGGCCGTACTGAGATTGTTTGAAGTCGCCGCGCAGCAGATCGGCAACGGCCCAGATGAAGGCCGCCGTTTGCGAGAAATTTGTGTTAGTCATGAAAGTTACCAAAAGCGGTTACAAAATAGGGTGATTATACAGCGTCATTCCGACTTCGCACGGCATTCATCCCTTCCGGTAACGGGATGAATACCGGCTAACGGGTTACTGTTCGATCTCCAGCTCATCAAACAGCTGCAGGTCGACGTCCAGCAGCTCAACGGCATTGCTGCGGCGAATACCGACGTTGTTTTCAATCAGCAGTTCGAGCAGGCGATCGCCGTCGATCAGGGTGATCGGCGCGGCTCCCGGGAACAGCGCGGCTTCGGCGCAGCTGGTGGCAAATCTGCCGGTGGTGATGAGCGTACCGCGAATGGCCTTATGGTACGGTAGCGCACCGCGCAGCTGGTCGATAAGCGGGCGGTTGACGGTGTTCTGCATCCGCTTCACCTGTACTACTTCGGTGATGGTGGTGATGCCCACCTGCACCTTGCCGACAACGTCCACGCCCTTGTCACCGGAGGCTTTGGTGACTTCAACTTGTTCGTAGCCCATTGCTTCCAGAAGCTGACCCACTAAGTGTTCAAACTTATACGGATTCATGGTGCTGATTTGCTCACGCAGCAGCTCTTTTTGCTGCTGGTTATAGCGTTTGACCGCATCGAGCAGCTCTTTGCGCGGGTCGGTTTTCCGCGCTGGCAGGGCTTTACTCAACCAGGCACGGCCGGTATCGGTAATGCTGTAGCTCATGCCGTCGCGATCGACCATGTGCCTGTCGATAAGATTGTAGAGCCGCGAGTAGAGCGTGCTTTTGATGGAGCTGGCGGAAGCAAACTTTGAATGCTGGTGGAGGAAGGCCTGCCATTCCGGCAATAAATCGGCGCGTTTTGACATCTCACGGCTGGCGAGCAGCTCCAGTAGCTGCAACATGCCTTCCTGATCGTCGAGCCAGCGCCACGTTGACTCATCAGCGTTGAGGAATTGATTGCCCCGCTCGGTGGCCTGCCAGAGCCCGTCGCTGCTCTCTTCCATCAGCTTAAACTGCTCGTTGTTGAGGAACAGATAGCAGCCGTAGCTGTGGCGAGGGTTGAGGATGTGGTTATCGGTTTGCCAGATGCGGTGCGCGAGCTCTGCGTCCTCACCGGTCAGGCGCTCAATGATCCATTTGTCTGGCTCCGACCAGTCGACGGGTTTTTGCGGTGTGCCGGTTTGCTCATGGATCGCGGTGATCATATTTCGTACCGACTTAGCGGGGTAGCCTGCAGAGGCTTTCATCATGGCCTGCGCCTGTGCATAAGTCGGAAAAAGTGGCGTTATGACTTTGTAGTTTTTCACGTTGTTCCCTTAACGATGATGTTGTGCATAGCATGCCAGTTTCGAGGGGAATTACTGTTGGATGAATCACTTATCGGAAAGATATCGCGACGAGTGTCATTTTTCTGACATCCACTCTCTTTATAGTGTCCTGCTCTTGCAAAGGATACTAACCACATGAAAATCAAAATAATCCCTCTGGTTATCGGCTGTACTCTCTCTTTCTCTGCGCTGGCGGCGGAACCTCACGCCGAGCGCTATATCGTGAGCTTTCCGGAAGGCTCAAACATTCCTTATCGCGGTGCATTCTCCAGCGCTTTCCTGAACGGGTTGCCGGTGGGAATTGGCTCCGGGCTGCTGTTTACCGGCAAAGAGGGCGATGCCCTGACGTTTGCCACCGTGACCGATCGCGGGCCGAACGCCGATTCACCGAACGTGGGCAAGCGCGAGGCGAAGATCTTCGTGGTGCCCGAGTTTACTCCGCAGATGATGACTATTCGGCTGGAAAACGGTAAAGCGCAGGCGACAAACGCCGTGCCGCTGCACGATGCGAAGGGCAACATCAACGGCCTGCCGCTTGAAAGCGACGTCATTGGCTCCACCAATGAAGTGGCGCTCAGCGACAGCATGAAGGTGCTGAAAGGGGATAACCGTGGGCTGGATACCGAAGGTATTACCCCGGATGGTAAAGGCGGTTACTGGCTTTGCGATGAATATGGTCCGTTCCTGGTGAACGTCGACCGCAGTGGAAAGATCCTCGCCATGCACGGGCCGCAGGCCGAAAACGGCGAGAAGTCTATCGCCGATGGTTTGCCGAACGTTATCAAATGGCGTCAGCCAAACCGTGGCTTTGAGGGGCTGACCCGCATGCCGGACGGGCGGATTATTGCGGCGGTACAGAGCACGCTCGATATCGACGGTAAAAGCAAGAAGCAGGCGCTGTTTACCCGCCTGGTGAGCTTCGACCCGGCGACGGGGAAAACGGCGATGTACGGTTACCCGATAGATGCGGCGGCGTACAGCAAAAACAGCGATGCCAAAATTGGCGATATCGTGGCGCTCGATAATCAGCATATTTTGCTGATTGAGCAGGGTGGCGATAAAGACGGGGCGATGCGAAATAACATCTACAAAGTGGATTTGAGCAAGGCGAGCGATCTGGCGGCATTCGACAAAACCGGGAAGTATCCGGAGTTTGATGATGCGGAAAAACTGGCGAAACGCGGCGTCATGCTGGCGGAAAAATCGCTGGTGGTGGATTTGCGTAAGCTCGGCTGGCAGCAGGAGAAAGCCGAAGGGCTGGCGCTGATTGATGGTAAAACTCTGGCGGTGGCCAACGATAATGACTTTGGCGTGAAGACGGTGCTGAAAGATCCTGTCGCAGGGAAAAAGCTGAAGGATTACCGCCTGAACGAGCAGGGTGAGCTGACGGTGGACGATAAGGTTGTGGCGACGAGCATCGGCGTGAAGCCGCTGGAGAAACCCGAATCTGAGAGTGAGCTGTGGGTGGTGACGCTGCCTGAAGCGGTGATGTAAGCGTTGTGCGGTCTGCTCCCCTCACCCATCCCCTCTCCCTCCGGGAGAGGGGATGGTCAGTGCGGTCTGAATCCCTCTCCCTTTGGGAGAGGGGATAGTTACGGTACTATTTTTTCAATCCGGCGAACGCTGCGCGGATCTCTTCTTCCGGCAACTGAACGCCGATAAACACCAGCGTGCTGTGCGGTGTTTCTTCGCCCCACGGGCGGTCCCAGTCGGCGCTGTACAGGCGCTGAACGCCCTGGAACAGCAGGCGGTTCGGTTCGCCGTCAATCCACAGCATCCCTTTGTAGCGCAGCAGCTTCTCGGCAAATGATAGCAGCAGGTTCTCCATCACTCGCGAAACGTCGCTGATATCCACCGGGTAGTTCAGTTCGACGACAATCGAGCTGACGTCGTTTTGTTTGTCGGCCATGAAGTGGAAGCGCGGCGCGGTGGTGACTTTCTCTTCCAGCATAAAGCCGTTGGTATTAAACAGCAGGCCGAGGTCAATATCGCCGTGCGTGACGGTGTAAATTGGCGCACGGGCGTTGATGCGCGCCAGGCGTTCACGAAGCTGGGCGGCTTCACCTGCAACGTCGGTTTTGGTCAGCAGAATGCGGTCCGCGTAGCCCACCTGCGACTGGGCGAGGGTGAACTGATTCATTTGCTGATCCGCATGGGCGGCATCGACCAGCGCAATGACGCCGTCGAGGAGGTAGCGCTGGCAGAGGATTTCGTGGGAGAAAAAAGTCTGAATAATCGGGCCCGGATCGGCCATGCCGGTGCACTCAATCACCAGCCGGTCGAAGGTGATTTCACCACGGTCGAGGCTGTCGAGCAGGTCCAGCAGCGCGTCTTCCAGTTCGTTAGAACGGCTACAGCAGATACAGCCGTTGGTCAGGGTTTTGATCTGCGTGGCGCGATCGCCAATCAGCTGGTCGTCGACAGAGACTTCGCCGAACTCATTTTCGATGACGGCAATTTTGAAGCCATGCTGCTCATTGAGGATATGGCGCAGCAGGGTGGTCTTCCCGGCGCCGAGAAAGCCGGTGAGTAGGGTGACTGCAACAGGTGTCATGTTCTCTCCTTTAGCAACAGCGCATACCGCCTTTTCCGTCGCCGCCGTAGCGTGCCTGCTGGCGTTCGCGGAAGAATTCGTTATAGGTCATGTAAGGTTTGTCCGGATGGTTGGTCTTCATGTGCTCGACGTAGTTGTCGTAATCCGGAATGCCAATCAGCATTTTCGCCGCCTGACCGAGATATTTTTTAGCTTGACCTAAGTTACCAAACATTTTGCCATCCTGATAATGCGTAAAGCCCGGTGAAGTGAGTTCACCGGGCGTTTTCCCTTATCCCCCGACCCTAAGGAGAGGGGGATAAAAGGATTAGTGGTGGGAAGAGGTTTTCACGCCGCCTTCCGGTACCGGGACGTACGGGGTTTCTTTATCCGTACGCTTGTCGCTGTTACGCACATTGAGCCAGGTTTTGATGCCGTAGAAGATGATGCTGTAAACCACCACCAGGAACAGAATGCTGAGACCGGCGTTGGTGTAGTTGTTCACCACGATATGGTTCATGTTGGCAATCTGTTGCGCGGTCAGGTCGCCGCCACCGGCTGCCAGCTTCTCTTTGTACTGGTTCGCCATGAAGAAGAAGCCTTCCATTGACGGGTTAGTACTGAAGAGCTTCAGACCCAGCGCCCAGGTGGTGCAAATCAGTAGCCATACGGCTGGCAGCACGGTTACCCAGATGTATTTGGTGCGCTTCATCTTCACCAGGACCACGGTACCCAGTACCAGTGCGACTGCCGCCAGCATCTGGTTAGAGATCCCGAACAGCGGCCACAGGCTCTTCACACCGCCCAGCGGATCGACCACGCCCTGATACAGCAGGTAGCCCCACAGGCCAACGCAGCCCGCTGTACCCAGGATGCCAGCCACCAGAGAGTCGGTTTTCTTCAGGAACGGGACGAAGTTACCTAGCAGATCCTGCAGCATGAAGCGGCCAGCACGGGTACCGGCGTCCAGCGCGGTCAGGATGAACAGCGCTTCAAACAGGATCCCGAAGTGGTACCAGAAGCCCATGTCGGCCATCGGCAGCACTTTGTGGAACACGTGGGCAATACCTACCGCCAGCGTCGGTGCGCCACCGGCGCGGTTCAGCACGGACGGTTCACCAATGTCCTTCGCCGTTTGCATGATCTGCTCAGGCGAAATCACGAAGCCCCAGGAGCTGACGGTCGCCGCCGCCTGGGTGCTGACGTCTTTCAGCTGCGCCATGATCATCGCCGCGTTCTCACCGCCCATCTCGTGCAGGTTCGGCATGGTGATGCCAAGGCCCGCCGGTGGGGTGTTCATCGCGAAGTAGAGACCAGGCTCGATGATAGAAGCCGCAACCAGCGCCATGATGGCAACGAAAGATTCCATCAGCATCGCGCCGTAACCGATGAAACGCGCGTCGGTTTCGTTGGCCAGCAGCTTCGGCGTGGTGCCGGAAGAGATCAGCGCGTGGAAGCCGGAAACCGCACCACAGGCAATGGTAATAAACAGGAACGGGAACAGCGCACCTTTCCACAGCGGGCCGGTACCGTCGATGTACTGGGTGACCGCCGGCATTTTCAGATCCGGGTTGAGGATCACGATGCCGAGCGCCAGACCGACGATAACGCCAATTTTCAGGAAGGTGGCGAGGTAGTCACGCGGTGCCAGAATCAGCCATACCGGCAACAGCGCGGAGATAAAGGCATAACCAATCAGCGCGAAGGTGATGGTGGTATCTTTAAAGGTCAGCGCCGGGCCCCAGTACGGGTCGTGCGCAATCACGCCGCCGAAGTAGATAGAGGCGACCAGCAGGACGATACCAATGACTGAGACTTCACCCACGCGGCCCGGGCGCAGGAAGCGCATGTAGATGCCCATAAACAGCGCAATCGGCACAGTGGAGCAGACGGTAAACACGCCCCACGGACTTTCTGCCAGTGCTTTCACCACGATAAGCGCCAGCACCGCAAGGATGATGATCATGATGAGGAAGCAGCCGAACAGGGCAATTGAACCCGGCACGCGGCCCATCTCTTCCTTCACCATCTCGCCAAGCGACGAGCCGTTACGGCGGGTGGAGATGAACAGTACCATGAAGTCCTGTACCGCACCGGCGAGCACAACGCCTGCCAGCAGCCACAGGGTACCCGGCAGGTAGCCCATCTGTGCTGCCAGCACCGGGCCGACCAGTGGGCCTGCGCCCGCGATGGCCGCGAAGTGGTGGCCAAACAGCACGTAGCGGTTGGTTGGCACATAGTTAAGGCCATCGTTGTTAATCACCGCCGGTGTGGCGCGTGTGGGGTCCAGCTTCATCACCTTCTGGGCGATATAGAGGCTGTAGTAGCGGTAAGCCACCAGATAAACCGAGACGGATGCCACGACTATCCACAGGGCGCTGACGTGCTCGCCGCGACGTAGCGCGACAACCGATAGACAAAAAGCGCCGATAATCCCGAGGATGGCCCAGGGTACGTGCTTAAATATTTTTTTCGTATCCATAGTAAGACCTGGTTGTGTAAACGAAAGTTGGGGTCAATGTGTGTTATTGGGGAGTTATTGATGGTGATGCTGGCGCTATCTTGCCTGAAAGGTGTCTTCCTTTATGAAGGAAAAACGGTGAGTGGTTGTATAACGTGCTCAGCGGTTGCTGGAATGACTGAGTGGTTGAGTAAAGTCTGATATTGGTTATTTATGTGACCTATGTCACGGAAAGTAGAGGAATATATTTTACAGCGCTAAGCTGGAATATATTTTAAGAAATTGCCAAATGTCTATAAATTGCACAGCAGTGTCTCTTTTTTAGTGCGTTGTTGAATAGGGAAAGCTGTCTTATATTCAATTCATACACACTGTAAATTGAGATAGTTATGGGATACTTATTATCAAAAAAAATGCGTTACTTTATGGTAACCATGGAGTTAAGGAATTTCTCCAAAGCCGCTGAAGCATTGTGCATAACTCGTTCACCATTGAGCAAAGTTATTTGCGAGATGGAGGATTACCTTGGCGGAATGCTGTTTAAACGCAAATATAATGAACTGGAGCCGACTGAGCTTGCACTGGAGTATTACGCTAAGTTTCGCTCGGTTTATAACGAGTTGCTTGAGCTTGAAGATGATATTCAGAATAATAGCAAGATAAAAGATCTTCTGGTCAAGTTCGATATTACTTTTCCTGAATTATTATATAAAAACATTAAGATTGCCCTGGAGTCTTCAAATGCGAAAGTGCAGTGTGAGCGAAAAATCATTGAGGCTGGAGATATTAATGAGCTGATTTATAACAAAAACAGTGTAATTTTCTCAATGCGAGATATTTCACTATCGTATAACGTTAACCATGATGAGTGGTTTAGCGATGAGCTGGTGCTGATCTCGCCAAAAGATGCCGATCTTAACAAACCACTCAAACTTTTTATCTGGAAGGATATGAATACCCATTATTATAAACAAATTTTCGGTAATTTACTGGGTGACATTAATAAAACGGTAGAGTTCGTTGAACATAACTGGGATATTCTTTCTGTTTTTTATAACGTTCACCTGGGTAAAGGCTCTGCGATTATAACACCTAAGCTGTCTCGGTTTTTGTCTATCGATGGTGTACAGAGTACGGTGCTCAAAAATAAAAGGCTTAAAATAAGAGGGTATCACTGCTTAAAGTCTGACTATACCGCAGAGAAGAATAAGGTGAAAAAGATCATCAACTCCTTTGTGTAGTTTTTTCCTTAATCATCAGGCAATGAAGTAGTGGATTCAAAAAGCTTTTTTGCCCGTCAGGAAAGCAATAGGTGAAGTTGATGTTATGATCATAGGCAGGAATGGTTATCTGCTGATTGTTAATCATTTTAACAACAAATGATAATGAATCTCTGTCCAGATCATGGCCATCTGTACCCATAAACAAGCCAAAATACTGATTATTAATCAGTATAATATCCTTTATTACGTGATTCAGCGTACCTCTTTCGTAATGTTCAGCGATTGATTTCATGAATAACTCTATCTTTTAAGTATTCTAAAATATCATCATTTTAGCATAAGTTGTTGATTATGATCGTTTTTTGATGTTATTTTTAGTTTTTTATCGTAACTCATTGAAAAAGATCACTTTATTTTTACCGCCCCGTTTTTGTCATTTGTGTATTTTCAAATGAAGATAAAAAAACCTTTTTATTATCGCCTTCAATAAGGTGATTACCTCTTTTTATCTTTTCTCGATGGCAGGAGATGGGGTGTCTGACGGTAGTTCTACTTGTGAGTAATCCCAGAAATCTTTCTTCTTAACATGACAGAATAGTTTTTTTGTCAGAGAGGAATTTTGGTAACTCTCTGAGTTTTCACTATGACAGAGAAATCATGAACCTCTCATTTCAAGAATGATGCGAAAAAAGTCAAATGTGATTGTTTTTTGCTCCAGGTTCTCTGATTGCTCATTTAGAATTTTCTCAACGCAACTTCTCTGATGGCGTTTTTTCTTATTCGAGGTGGTTATGATTAGCGATGACAAAGTGCTGTCGGCAATGTCGACGGTGGAAAGCTACGTCGTGCAAACGGAGGCGCACACATTTCAGAGCCCGCACATTATTATGGCGGCTCTGGCAGGGAGCATTATTTTTTCAGTGACGGCAAAAGACTTTAATGCGCGTACGCGTATTTTACTTTTTGTTGCCTCCTTTATTGTCGGCGTACTCGCGGCCCACTTTATGTCGGGAGTGATATACGTGGTGTTAAAGGATTTTTTAAAAGTAACGGTGTCGGTTCCGGATACCATTGGTGCCTTAATCGGCGCGGTGGTTTCTGTCCGTCTATTAATGTTTTTCTGCGAAAAGCCGGAAAAAACAACATCCATTTTTGATCTGCTGAAACGCAAATAAGGTAATTAAAGAGGTTATTATGCAACAGTTTACATTGAGTGAAAGAAGTCTGAGGAATTTGCAGGGAGTTCATCCTGATTTAGTCGCCATCTGTAAAAAAGCGCTCGATCTGACGTTGATTGATTTCGGTATTACCGAAGGGCTGCGTTCGCTGGATAAACAAAAAGAGATGGTGCGGACAGGGAAATCACAGACCATGAAAAGCCGCCATCTGACCGGACACGCGGTTGATGTATTTGCTTATCCGACACCAGCCGGCTCCTGGGATTTTGCCGACTACGAGCTCATTTCCAATGCCTTCAAACAGGCAGCGAAAAGCCTGGGTCACAGCATTGAATGGGGCGGTGACTGGAAGAGTCTGAAGGACGGCCCGCACTTCCAACTGACATGGAGTGAATACCCGGTTTGATCCCCGCGCCGATCGCCTTTTTCTCCTGGACGGAGAGGGAGGCGACCTCTCCCTTTTTCTGCACGTTTTCAGCACGATTTGCCGTAAAGTTTTTCCTCCTCAGGCCGAAAACATCGTTATCTGCCTAAAGGAAAGCGTAAACATGTTAAACCGAATCAGGATTGTCACCAGCCTCGTGTTGGTGCTGATGTTATTTGGCCTTTTGCAACTGACATCTGGCGGGCTGTTCTTTAATGCCCTCAAACACGACAAAGAAAACTTCACCGTACTGCAAACCATCCGCCAGCAGCAGTCTTCGCTGAACGGCAGCTGGGTTGCATTGCTGCAGACCCGTAACACCCTCAACCGTGCGGGTATCCGTTACATGATGGATCAGAACCATATCGGTAGCGGTGCGACCGTGCAGGATCTGATGCAGATTGCGAGCAAAAGCCTGAGTGAAGCTGAAAAGCGCTGGGCCGAGTATGAAGCGCTGCCGCGCGATCCGCGCCAGAGTGACTCTGCCGCTGCCGAAATTAAGCGTAACTACGATATCTACCACGGTGCGCTTGCCGATCTGATCCAACTGCTGGGTGCAGGTAAAATCAACGATTTCTTCGACCAGCCGACTCAGAGCTATCAGGACGGTTTTGAGAAAGAATACGTGAGCTACCTTTCCCAGAACGATCGCCTGTACGAACTGGCGGTTCAGGACAGCAGCAGCTCCTACTCCCAGGCTATCTGGGTGCTGATCAGCGTGCTGATCGCCGTGCTGGTGGTGATCATGGGCGTATGGATGGGGATCCACAAAACCCTTATCGCACCGCTCAACAGCCTCATTGGTAGCATTCGTCATATCGCCAGTGGCGATCTGGTGAAGCGTATTGATGTAGAAGGCACCAACGAAATGGGCCAGCTGGCGGATTCACTGCGTCATATGCAGGGTGAGCTGGTGCGTACCGTCGGTGAAGTGCGTAACGGCGCCGATGCGATTTACAGCGGCGCCAGCGAAATCGCGATGGGTAACAACGATCTCTCCTCGCGCACCGAAGAGCAGGCAGCCTCTCTGGAAGAGACGGCGGCGAGCATGGAACAGCTGACGGCAACGGTTAAGCAGAACGCCGAGAACGCCCGTCAGGCAAGCAACCTGGCGCTCAGCGCTTCTGAAACCGCGCAGAAAGGCGGTAAAGTGGTTGATAACGTTGTGCAGACGATGCGCGATATTGCCGGCAGCTCGCAGAAAATTGCTGACATCATCAGCGTGATTGATGGTATTGCCTTCCAGACCAACATTCTGGCGCTCAACGCCGCAGTCGAAGCGGCACGTGCGGGCGAGCAGGGCCGTGGCTTTGCGGTGGTGGCAGGGGAAGTTCGTAACCTGGCCCAGCGCAGTGCTCAGGCGGCGCGCGAGATTAAGAGCCTGATTGAAGACTCCGTAAGCCGCGTGGACGTTGGCTCTACGCTGGTGGAAAGCGCCGGTGAAACCATGGATGAAATCGTTAATGCGGTGACCCGTGTGACCGATATCATGGGTGAAATTGCCTCGGCATCCGATGAGCAGAGCCGCGGTATCGACCAGGTTGGCCTGGCGGTTGCCGAGATGGATCGTGTGACCCAGCAGAACGCCTCCCTGGTGGAAGAGTCCGCTGCTGCGGCGGCTGCGCTGGAAGAGCAGGCGAGTCGTCTGACTCAGGCTGTGGCGGTGTTCCGCATTCAGCAACAGCAGATGAAGGCGAAAGGTATGGGCGTGGCGGCGAAATCGCTCCCGTCTGCACCGCTGAAGAAAGCCGCCGTTGCCGAAGGCAACGACAACTGGGAAACCTTCTGATTGACTGACCGCCGGCGAGGTCTTTAACCCCTCGCCGGACTATAATTCACGGCGCATGGCGCACCGCAGTTCTCGCGGTAGCCCCTGCGCCGTTTCTTTATCTCGTTTGCCCGCAAGACCCGACTCCAGCTCGCTATCGTCGAGTATGATAAAACCCTGCCGCGCATAGAATGGGGCGTTCCACGGTACTGCTTTGAACGTTGTCAGCGTCAACGCCGGGTAGCGCTGTTCACGCGCATAGTCGGCGATAAACTGCAGAAATTGCTGGCCAATACCGCGCCCCTGCCAGCTCCGGTGTACCGAAATCTCCGCAATGAACAGGGCGTCATCCAGCGGCTGCGCCAGCATAAAACCAACCAGCTGCTGCCCGTGCTCTGCAACCCAGCTGTGTCCAAGCTCGGCCCACTCGCGATGAACCGCTTCAGGTACACCATCATCGGAGGAGATCCATGCCAGGTCCGGGAGAGCCAGAAAGGCACGTCCTGCAGAGCGTTCAATGGCCGGAAGTGCACTGATATCGTGGTTTTGCGTGCGGCGAAACAGAACCTCGTGCGCAAAGGTGTTAGTTTTCATTGTGTAAGTCCCTTTTAGCCTTACGGAGAATTCTATGCCATTTCGCGCTGTCCCTGCGACCCAATTCAGTAGTGAACAACTTACCGCTATGTTAGGGAAGTGCTTTGAAGGCTACAGCCAGCCTTTCTCGCTCCCCGTCGATGTATTTGCCCAGCGCTTCGCCGCCGAAGGATTGAGCCTGGTGGATTCGTGCGTGTGGATGGAGGGGGATGACCTGGTCGCCGTGGCGCTTATCGCCCACCGCGGGCAATCGGCCCGGCTGGCGGCTTTCGCGATCCGCCCGGCCTGGCGGGGGAAAGGCATCGGCAGAAAACTGCTGGCACCGTTGATGGACAGCCTGGGTGCGAAAGGGTTCCAGGAGATCTGGCTGGAGGTGATTCAGGATAATCATCCCGGCGTGGCGCTGTATCAGTCGCTGGGGTTTACCATCACCCAGAAGCTCTGCGGCTATCAGGGGATGCAGCCGGGCAAAATTACCGAGCGCGCCCTGCAGGAGACGGCGGTGATGCCGCTGCTGCGCCGGGCGATGGTAGAGCAGGCTCAGGGCACGCCGTGGCTGATGGATCCGGCTTCACTGATGATGCTGCCGTGTCGGGCGTTCATTCACCAGCAGGCGTTTGCCGTGGTATCGATGCTGACGGAAAAACCGCAGTTAAGAATGATTTATGTGGCGCCTGAGAAACGCCATCATGGGCAAGGACGGGAAATCCTCCGGGCGCTTAACCAGCAGTTTCCGGGGCTGGCGACGGTGGTTTCAGTACCCGAACCGCTCACCACGCTGTTCGCTTCCGCAGGATATATGACCATGGCGGTGCAGCAGTTTGAGATGCGGGCGGCGCTGGTCTGAATAAAAAGGGGAGCCCGGCTCCCCTCTGTTTAACCTTCGGTTTTCACCACTTTGATTTCGACCATGCCGATGCCTAACTTGCGTGGCGCGTGGCCAAGAATATTCCCTTCGTTAGTGAATTCCGGATCCGGAGGCGCGATGTGCAGCAGGTTGCTGCGCGCCGGATTCTCAAAATGCAGCGTGGTGGTCGAGAGTTCGTTGCTAAGTATTAGTAACTGCTCACTGTCTCCCACACGCACGGGGATAGGCTTATTGGCATTCGGACCCCAGGCTTTGGCAGTGATCACCAGGTCGAATTTCTCCGGCAGTGGCGCGTTATACTCAATCTTCACTTCATCATTCAGCTGAGCATTTGACCAGCGCCCCCATAGCTCCGGGCGCGAGATGCCGCTGAACTGTTTCACTTCTTCTGGCGCACCGGCGACGTTAAACAGGAAGCTGTCGGCCTTATAGCGAATATCGTTATCAACAATTTTCAGCGTATCAACGTTACCTTTATAGCGCGTCATATCGATAACGGTGTCCTTAAAGGCGGTTTTGCCTTTCCACAACGCTTTATCGACGTGCTGCACTTTTTGCTCACCGCCAAGCTGCCCCTGTGAAACGCACCAGTCGGTAGAAAGCGCCACTTCGGGTGCCCATAGCTGACCCATTTTGTAGCAACGGTCAATCCAGACGAAGTTATCGCGCGGAGCAAAATCAGCCAACTGGAAGCGCAGCGGTGCCGAGTATTCGCTTTCCGGCAGCGGTTCAACGCGGGAATCGGACACCCGCAGCAGCAGCGGCAGGCGGAACTGGCTACCGGAGAAGGCAATCATGCCCTTGTTCGTATCGACGGTGAAATCCTTCATCTCTTTCGGGAAGTTCCACAGACGAATGACGTCTGGCTTCCACGCCAGCACTTTCTCTTTCATGTTGAGGAACACTTCCGAGAGGGATTCCGCCGACAGGCTGCTGCGCCCAAGGCCGATAAAGTTATCGCCGCCGAGAATATCCAGCACCGTCGCACCGTTATCCATGGTGCTGCGTTTCACGCCGGAAATCTCCTGCTGCGGCTGGTCGCCACGGATAATAAAGAACAGGTTGCTGCGATCCTGCTTGTTGAGCTGGTCCCAGGCGGTATTTTTCATCGCCAGATGGTCAGAAGAGACGACGATCACCGTGTTTTTGAAGTACGGCGAGGCTTTGATTTTTTCAATCAGCGCTGCGATATGTTCCTGGCTGCAGCTGACGGCGCTGAAGGACTGGTTGGCTTTACCGCCAATGTCGTAGCGCTTGCGCTCGCAGGTGCGCGAGATAAAACCGTCCGGGTGATGGGTATCTACCGTTAGCGCAAACAATGAGAAACGTTTCCCCGAGCGGGAAAGTTCTTCGAATTTTTTCCAGGTTTCATCCAGTACCGTATCGTCGTAGAAGCCCCAGTCGTTACGGTATTTTGGGTCTTCTACCACGGTTTTTAGCTCTTCGGCCCCATACAAATAGTCAAAACCGTGGGATTTCAGGAACACGTCCTTTCCGGCAAAACGCAGGTTGGCGCCCTGCACGAAATAGTTTTCATAGCCGGAATTTTTCAGAATATCGCCGAGGCAAATGTTTTGCGGGAAGAAGCTCGATACTGACGCCGAGGCGTTACCTTCGAACGGTGCAAATAGCGGGATGCCGCACTGAGAGGCGACCATTCCGGCAATGGTGTAGTCGGTACCCGGCAGCTGCATGGTATGGCTGAAATCGAGACTGTCGTCTTTCAGTTTGTTCAACTCCGGGGCGAGGTCCGGAAACGCATTGTTATCGAAATAAGTGCGTTCGAGGCTCTCACCGTAGATATACACCAGATTAAGCTTGGGGTTCGGGATCGTCTTCGACGGTTCTTTGTAATAGACAGCGAAATCCGGGTCGCCTTCGCGTGACTGAGATTTCACCAGCTCACTAATCTGGCGAAACGCCGGGCTGGCGTCGACTGAGGCAAGCGCGAGCGCCAGCGCCAGCAGGCTGTAGCCAAAATGGTGCGGGTGATGACGTCGGCGGCGCAGCACCCAACCCAGGGTGCCAAAGACCAGCACCAGAGCGGCTGCAATGCCAGCTCCTGGAAGTAGGTACTTACTAACACCGGCGCCGGTCAGACTGTTGGTGAGGGTATAGAGCACGGCATCATTGATACCGTCACCGGTGAAATAATCGCTGGCGTAGAGAGTGATGTTAAGAACAACAAACAGGCCCAGCACCGTCAGTGTGGCAATAAACCACCAACGGTTACGACCTGCTTTCAAAGCGTAAATCAGCACAGAGGCCAGAAAAAGCGCGATGGATAACAACTCTGACACAGCAAACCCTCGATAGCACCAGCCGCCGCTGGCCATTAAGCAACAATTTTTGAAGCCACACTGTAATGTCGTGTTCACTTCACTGCAATTGTACTGTCGCTTAAATGTGCAGTAATTCGGAGTTGGTTTAAAAAACGCATTTTTTGATCAAGCGGGTATCACGCCTGGCGGGGCTTGAGCGGTGTAAGAGGGGATAAAACGGAACGAACACCGCGTTAAGGGCGCAGAGCGCGTAAACGCGGTGTTCTGTACTTTACGAAAGGAAGCTGGCGCCCTGTTTCAGAACCATGTCACAGGCCTTGGTCTTCACTTTCTCTGCCAGCGGCGAACTGCCGAGGCTGTTCAGGTCAAGCTGTTGGCCGTTCTGCGCGTTCAGCAGACCCTGGATACCATCAAGATAGTTGGTATCTTTCTTCTGTTCAGCGGCGCCCAGGCCCAGTTTATCCAGCACCTGGTTTTTCACGTTGTCGACGTTGGTGGCTGACGCCAGTTTTTGCTTCGCGCAGTACTGCAGAATACCCGCGGCGTTGTTCATGTTGTTGGCGCTCAGCGCCTGACCGTTGCCGTTCAGCAGGCTGGTCAGCGAAGAAAGCGACATACCACTCTGAGAAGTAGTGCCACTCTGCGCGGTGCTCTTGGTGAGCTCGTTGGCGGCGCTGTTGAGGGAATCCTGCCAGGAGGCGGCAAACGCGCCGGAAGAGAGCAATGCAGCGCCCGCAATAGCGCTGCAGATAAGACGTTGTACTGTATTCATAAGACCCAATCCCGTTAACTGTGAAGGTCGAAACCGCCACAGTATACCCCGGCAATGCGTCAGAAAGTTCTTAATACTCTTTGCCGGTAACGCGCGGGCGGAAGCTCGGCCAGTCGAAGGTGACAAACAGGCTGTTGCCAAGGCGCATACGGTCCATCACGCGTTCGCCAAGCAGGCGGGTCATCTCCTGGGAGTTGTGGTTACTCAGCATACCGGTGGGGCGCTTTGAGGAGGATCGACGATCGACAATCTGATTAATGATCACCTGCTCGTAGCGGGATTCGTTCTGCATCCCGATCTCATCAATGACCAGCAGATCAACGTTGCTGAGATCGCTCAGCAGCTGTTCTTCGCTGATTTCACGATTGCCGAATGTTCCTTTCATGGCAGACATGATATCGGCCACGGTAATGATCAATACCGACTTACCGCGCAGCAGCAGCTCGTTACAGATAGCGGCAGCGAGGTGGTTTTTACCGGTGCCTGGCTTACCGGAGAAGATAAAGCTTGAGATGCTGTCTTCAAACTCTTCAACATACTGACGGGCGAGATGCAGCGCTTTGAGCTGTTCCTGACTCTCAACTACGTAGTTATCAAAGGAACAGTTCTGATGTAACGGGCGGATCCCGGAGCGGTTGAAGGTGCGCTGCATTTTCATCGCCCGGTTTTCACGTTCGATGGCCGCAGATCGCAGCTGGCCCTGTTCTTTCTGCCAGGCCAGTAGTTCTTCTCCCGTTTTAAACGCAGGTTCAATGTTTGCAGGCATCATTTTTTGCAAACGTTTCATGAGATCGCCGACGTTTTTCATTTTGCTCCTCGGAAGCCAAAGGGAATCGATTTATCGGGCTCTGACATCATGCTGTTATCGCGCGGTGGTTGTCCACCGTGGCTGGCGCGCCCCATCATTACGCTGCGGGCGAGTTTTTGCTGCCACTGTACGTGATGGAATACTTTCCCTTCCGCCTGCCAGTAGGTCACAAACGAGGCCAGCTCTTCGGCGGTGACCGGCGCATGGAGCGCGATGCCCCACAGGGCGGCAAGGCGCTGAAAATCTTCATCGGGACGCCAGTCGGGATACATTGCGAATTTCCCCATCGGCACCGAGACCGGTGTGGCAACCGTCGGTTCTTCAAAAAACTGGTTATCCAGCGCGACGTCGCTGCCCGGGCGGGCGAGTTTCTCTTCCAGAGCCAGCAGCTGCGCCAGACGTTCCGGCGTGAGTGCGTAAAACGCAGGGGTATTGTTGGCAAAAACGGCCACAGCGCCGCTTTCGGCTCGCGACAGAATGGTGGCATGATCCTCCACCAGGGCGTCAATACCGATGACCTCGGAAGTTAAAATACGAGAAGACATAGCACTTTCTCAACACAGAATGACGACAGGAAAGACGCGGAAAGCCCGCGGGTATTCATGCCCCTATAGTAGCACAGGGTGAGCGGGAGAAGGGACATCCTCTCGGCGATGAGAGGATGTCGGGGAGCGGTTAGCTGATGATATTCAGCGTGACGTCGATATTGCCGCGGGTCGCGTTAGAGTAGGGGCAAACGATGTGGGCGGCATCCACCAGTTTTTTCGCTTCGGCTTTGTCCATTCCTTCGAGATGAATATTCAGTTTGGCTTCGATCCCAAAGCCGGTTGGCAGCGGACCAATACCGACTTCCCCTTCAATAAAAGCGTCCTTCGGGATGGCGATTTTGTCGCGATTGGCGACAAATTTCATGGCGCCCAGGAAGCAGGCGGAGTAGCCAGCGGCAAAGAGTTGTTCCGGGTTGGTAACCGCTCCGCCCATCCCGCCCATCTCTTTCGGCACGCCGAGTTTCACGTCGAGAACGCCGTCAGAAGAGACCGCACGGCCATCGCGACCTCCCGTAGCTTTTGCTTTAGCGGTATAGACCACTTTTTCTAATGACATGTCATTTTCCTCATCATAAGTTGACCCTAACTTTGGTCATTGTGGCTGAAGTCATAACACTCAAGCATAGTCCGGAATCGACAATCAGACGCGCGGACGTTTGCGGTAAAGCCAGAGTCCTGGCACGGAAAGCCCCACCGACAGCGCCCCGACAATAGAAGACGCTTTAAGGAAATTACTGATAAGCAGTTCCATCAACTCCGGTGAAAAACCGAAGTGGCTGATTTTGACCGCCGAGACCATCGCGGTATACGCGGATATTCCAGGAAACATCGGGATCACCGCGGCGACGGTAAAGATTTTTGGATGCGCGAGATACCAGCGTGACCACTGGATCCCGATGCTGCCGACCAGCATTGAGGAGATAAAAGTGGCCCATTCGATGTTGCATCCGGCGGTCATCATCATCATACGCGAGCTGTGGCCGATGGCTCCCAGCAGAGCACACCAGGGTAACGCGCGGGGTGGGACGTTAAACACCATGGCAAACCCGACGGCGGGAATGGCGGAAAGCAGAATGTCCTGGCCCAGAGCCAGAATAAAATCGATTACGCCCATCCCGGCAGCCCCCATAAGGTTAATGACATCACGACGCCAATACAGGTTGCGAGCGTTAACAGGCTGGCTATCGCCCAGCGGGCCAGCCCGGTGTTGATATGGCCTTTGAACATATCAGCCACGGCGTTAATCAATGGAAAACCGGGTACCAGCAGGAGGACGCTGGCGGCCATCGCCACGGTAGAGGTGCTGGCAAACATGGGGAGACGCAGCATCAGACCGGAGATGGTCGTCGCCACAAAGGCGGTGATACAAAAGTTGAGCTGCGGATGTAACGAACGGTGCGTTAACACCTGGCGAATGTACATCGCGATAGTGCTGGCACAAAAGGTAATGAATGCGCCGTCCCAGCCACCTTTGTTCAGTTTACAAAAGCAGGCGCAGGACAGCCCAACCATCAACACGACCTGCCAGCGCGGATAACGCAGCGGGTGGATGTGCTGGAAACGTTTCTCAACGTCTTTGTAATCTAAAAGCTTATGCTCGGCCATGATCACGATATGCTGCACTTCAGTCACGACGTGCATATTGATGCCGCGATCGGCATTTTTCCGTGTTGAAGTCAGGCACTGACCGTCTTTGATGGTGGTCAGTACGATAGCATTCGATGAGATAGCGCTTTCCACGCTGTCCATGCCCAACGCGATGCCGAGACGCGTTGAAAGCTCTTCCACCAGCGCGCTTTCTGCGCCGTGTTGGAGTAAAAACAGGCCACACTGAATACACAAACGGGTAATTTTCCGCTGAACGTCCTGATCTGCTGCCATGAATCGCCCTGCCAATAAACATCTGAAATCGCTGCTCAATACACTATTTGTACATGAAGCGCCGAGAGAGAGCTTCAGCCAGGATCAAACAAAGTGCAAAAAACGGGTTCTGCATCACGTTGCTGCTGCGCTGTTCAGGGGGTCATGCTGGTGGTTTAATTTTATCTAATTTTTGAAGTTATATTTTCTAATCCCGATGTGATTATTTTTCTCATTCCAATATGAGATATTTAACTCTCAATAAATGGCAATCATAACTTAATTGATGGCCAGTTCTTTTTATCACTCTATTTCAGATATTCAATTAAACATAATTGGTAAGAAAAGGAGATTTTATGCAAGCAGGATGCTGCAAAAATGGCATGATTATCAGTAAGTCACCGATCATTCAATTGGGACTTCACGGCATTATTAATCAACAGCTCCCTGATTACGAGATGGCGTATTGTCGTGCCCCTGACGAGCTGACGCTGCTGCAACTGCGTCGAACTGTACTGGTGGTGGCCGATCTTTCCGGTGATGTTCGCCAGGCCAGGACTATCTGCCAGCAGTATTATTCCATGATCATGCAATATCATGATATTCACTGGGTTTTCATGGTGTCGCGCGCGTTTTACCCTTTTGCGGTGGAGTTTTTACTCTGCCCTGAAAGTACATTGCTCTCCGACGCAGAGCCTGTTGAGCATCTGGTTGATGTCATTCGCAAGGGCGGAGCGAGTGAGCGGATAAGCTCGTCGTTGCTATGTCCATGGCAGGGAGGGCATAACGATAGCGATGTGGAAAAAGAGATGCTGACGTACTCCGAGCGGCAGGTACTTCGTTTGCTGGCTAAAGGCTGGTGTATTAATCAAATCGCTTCTCTGTTGAAGAAGAGCAACAAAACCGTCAGCGCGCAAAAGAACAGTGCGATGCGTCGGTTGTCGTTACGTGGCAATGCGGAAATGTACGCCTGGATTAACAGTGAGCAAGGGATGCAAGAGCTGAATCTGTTTTCAGCTTATGGGGAGCAAAATGAATGGAAAAAAACGCCACAATACGACATGTCGCCATTGTAGAGCGCTGTAGCCTGACCCTGGTGGGGCTGTGGCATTTGTTCAGGCAGGCAGAATACTCACGGTATGACGTACATTTCTTCCAGAATGTACGAGTACTGGAGGTTGCACTAGCACAGGCGCCTTTTGAGGCCGTGATCTATTCGCTGAGCGGGGAACGCGACCTGCGACAAGAGTGTCTGCTGTGCCTTAATAAGGTCTCTCATGCTTACCCCTCAATTAAAAGAGTGGTGCTAACTAATGACGTCAGAGAAGCTTCATTGATTCAGCATCTTTCACCTTCCCGGTTGCACGGTATTTTGAATAAAGCAGATTCCGTACCCAGTCTCAGTCAGCAACTGATGGCGCTGCTCAATGAGACAGACAACGGCGGGCAAAACCCACTCAGCCAGTGGATGATGAACTCCAACGGCACTCTGAGCCCGACCGAGTTAGCCATCCTGCGCTATATGACCTACGGCTACTCAATGACGGATATTGCGGGCCATCTGGAACGTAATATCAAGACTATCAGGGCGCATAAATTCAATGCGATGACTAAGCTTGGTGTCAGTTCTGATATAGGCTTACTGACTGCTGCGGATATTTTGATGCATCTGGGGGCTGGGGGTGAACGACCAGGCCCCGGCGGGATCAGCTCTTATTAGGAAAGGAAAATGCCAGGACCAGGCCCGGCATTTTTGCTACAGGCACACGTCAATCCACGCGGCGTGGGTTAACTCCGCCATTTTCTCAGGCGAGATACGAACCGCGCTGTGGATCGCGCCAGCAGCGGGCAGTACTTCTTCATACGCTTTAAGCGAGATATCGCAGTAAACCGTCAGCGGGTTCTCCAGGCCAAACGGGCATACGCCGCCGACCGGATGTCCCGTAATCGTGACCACTTCATCACTGCTGAGCATGCGGGCTTTTGCGCCGAATGTTGTCTTGAGTTTTTTGTTGTCCAGCCGGGCATCACCTTTAGCCACGACCAGAATCACCTGGTTTTTTACCTTGAGGGACAATGTCTTGGCAATTTGTCCCGGTGCTACACCATGAGCCTGTGCTGCCAGGGCAACGGTGGCGGTACTTTGGTTTAGCTCTATGATTTCTATTTCGGGAGCGTGTTCGGCGAAGAACTCCCGGACCGATTGCAGACTCATTGTTATCTCCAGATCAACATCCGGCACAATGTGTCATAAGCCGGTAGGGGCTGTAAATATCCCTTTTAATAATTCGATAACATGTCGATTTCTCGATCCTCTTCACATTCACTGCAACCGGTTACAGTAACCGGTTGCAGGCAGAGCAATGACGATGAATACTGCGTTGGTAACTTCCTCTGTATTCATAATAAAAGTGTGTATGGCCTGTCTGGAGGGCTGCTATGTCTACTAACCATGCCGCATTTAATTTGATCTTTCGCTTTGTTGAAAACTATGTCAGTCCCGTGGCCGGGCGTATTTCCTCGCAGCGCCACGTCATGGCGATCCGCGACGGCTTTATCTCCGCGATGCCGTTCATGATTGTCGGATCGTTCTTACTGGTGTTTGCCTATCCCCCGTTTTCTCCGGACACGACGTGGGGCTTCGCGCGCGCATGGCTGGATCTGGCGAAGGAGTATGAAGGACGGATCCTGACGCCGTTTGATATGACGATGGGCATTATGTCTATCTATATCTGTGCGGCGATTGCCTATAACCTTGGCAAGCACTATGAGAAGAACCATCAGCTCGATCCCTTTATGTGCGCGATGCTGTCGATTATGGCCTTCCTGCTGGTCGCGGCACCGAAAACCAGCGGCGCATTGCCGGTAGATAGCCTCGGTGGAACGGGGATCTTCACCGCCATTCTGGTGGCGCTCTACTGTGTGGAGATGATGCGCTTCCTGCGGGTCAGAAATATCGGTATTCGCCTGCCGGATCAGGTGCCGCCGATGATCAAAAACTCTTTCGACCTGCTGATCCCGGTGCTGGTGGTGGTATTAACGCTTTATCCGCTGAGCCTGCTTATCCAGAGCCAGTTTGGCATGCTTATTCCGCAGGCGATCATGGCTATCTTTAAACCGCTGGTGTCGGCGGCGGATTCGCTGCCCGCGATCCTGCTGGCGGTCCTGATTGGTCACCTGCTGTGGTTTGCGGGGATCCACGGGGCTGCTATTGTCTCGGGCATGCTGCAGATGTTCTGGCTGACAAATCTTGGGATGAACCAGACTGCGCTGGCGCAAGGGGCACCTTTACCCCATATCTTTATGGAGGCGTTCTGGACCTTTTTCATCGTCGTAGGCGGCTCCGGGGCGACCATGGGACTGGTGATTTGCTATCTGCGTAGTCGCTCGGTGCATTTACGCGCGATTGGCAAGTTAAGCGTGGTTCCCAGCATTTTCAACATCAACGAGCCGGTGATTTTCGGTACACCGATAGTCATGAATCCGGTGTTCTTTATTCCGTTCCTGCTGGCCCCGATGGTAAACGCCGTGCTTGCCTGGGGAGTGATGAAGCTGGATCTGATTGGTCGGGTGATTTCCGTTGTTCCGTGGACCGCTCCGGCGCCGATTGGTGCCGCCTGGGCATTGGGCTGGGATTTCCGGGCCGCTATCCTGGTGGTGGTACTGGCCTGCGTATCCGCCATTATCTATTACCCGTTCTTTAAAGTGTACGAGAAGCAGCTGCTTGCCCAGGAAGCCGCCGAAGCTGAACGCGCTGCAGAAGAGAGTGAACAGGTGGCATAAACAAAAAACCCGATGCCATGGCATCGGGTTTATTTTAGTCGGCTGCAGATTACTTCAACGTGCAGTCACCACAGTGTTTGACGTCTGGCAGACGGTAGCGCTGGCAGCAGGTGCGTCGTACCAGCAGGCCGTCACGCGAGACAACGGTACGCCATAGCGGGTTGTCCTGGCCGTTGGAGAGCTGTTGTTCAAAGAAGCAGCGCTGGCGCAGTGTCTCTACGAGAGTATCTCCCAACAGCGATTTCATCTCTCCGAGGTACCAGTTAATCAGGTAGCCGGTGTTGTTCCAGATAAGCTTGGCATTGATTTCTCCGGTAGCTTCCAGCGCGCATACCACCGGCATCAGTGCGTTGGTTATCAGGCTTTCCAGACGGTCAGCGGCAGGAAGGTGCGTGGCAAAGCGATCCTGACGGACCTCTATCCAGAAGCAGGACGCACGCCCGGTTTCATGGAACTCGACGTGAAAACGCTCTGGATTAACCTCAATCGCGATGTCTTCCGTCAATAATGCCAACAGCAGCGGTGGCACCAGCAGGCCAATATACCACTGCGCCCAGAGTGAAATGAGCGGCTTGCTCTCACGCACCTGGGTGGGATTATTGCGATAGATATGATCAGAGTAAATCGCTAAAAGTGAACGCAGTGCGTTGGGTTGAGTCCACTGCTCAAGCGTCATGGCCTGATGGGGAGGCGTTTCATTCAGCCGGAGAAAATCCAGCAGATGTGGGCGCAGGTTCTGGATCTTGTTCTGCACGGACGTAGCCAGCGCACTTTCCTTGTTCGGAAGCGGTGTGCGCCAGATGATGTCGTCAGCGATGATTGCAGAACGTAGTGCCATAGCGTATCTGGATACAAATCTAAATGATAATGATTGCTAATCCTAGCTATAGACAAAAACAATCGCAAGCCTTTTGTTGCGAGTTGGTGAGTCGGGGCACATACCCGACTCAGGTGGGAAGAGGGTGGTCGCTGGTGAGAATGTTGTTACGTCCAAGATGCTTGGCTTCATACAGTGCCTTATCGGCTTTTTCGAGCGCGCTTTCCAGGTCGTTTCCTTCGAGCGGCGCCACGCCGATACTGACCGTCACATTGGTGGCGACACTTTCATTAAACATGTGTGGGATCTTGAGATCGTAAACCTGCTGACGAATACGTTCCGCCGCCTGTAGCGCGCTCTGTGCGTTACTGTTAGTGAGCAGAACCATAAACTCTTCACCGCCGTAGCGGGTCACAATATCACGAGAGCGCACTGCATTGCGGATGGCTGCGGAGACCTGGATTAGCGCTTTATCACCCATCATATGACCATAGTGATCGTTATAGGCTTTGAAATGATCGATATCGAGCAGCAGAACCCAAATACCGGTGCTCTCCATGGTCAACAGCGCATCAAGCCGGTTATGCAGCCCACGGCGGTTATACAATCCGGTGAGCGGATCGAGCATACTCAGATCGTTAAGCGTTTCACGCTCTTCCATCAGTTGGTACATCAACCCCTGCGCAAAACCATCGTTTCGCTTCTGGATCAGGTGTTGAATCGCAATCCCTATCATGGGGAGCACGAAACAGTAAGCCATCCGCGGCCACTGTTCGCCTCGGCTAACGACAAGACAAGTAATAACAATAGGTAATGAATGTAGGGTAAACGCAATAATATTATTAGAAAAAGCAATCGCGCCAATAAACAGCAACGTTAACAATGCGATGATCACATAGCTGCTATTGTCCTGATGGAGTTCCAGCGTTTTTACGCCAACATGCCACGCCCATAAACAACCAAATGTGAGAGAAATGAATGAGATATTTATTTTCTTTTGCGGAAATCTCCAGTGCCATAAAAATAACGCCGCCCCGCAAAGGGTGATGAGCACCACGGGTAGCATGCTGGCTGAGACGTTGTACAGCGGGTTCACCAGAGCGAACAGCGCTGAAAATAGATTAAGGAACAGAAATAACTGCAATGAAAGCTGATATTTCTTTGTGCGAAGCGATCGCCAGGATTGTGCCGTCATAATGGTAATTCGTTATTAATCTTAGGATTACAGAATACAAGTCGCCAAAATGAAAAAAACATGTGTCAAAGACAGACACGGAAATATCAGAATCAGGAATGTTATTGTTTTGCGCGGCACAATCTATCACCTTCATGAATGCAAGTCATTACCACCTGAGTAAAGTTAAATCAGCGTTTCCCGGTATACTGACAAATGATAAAATTTATCATATGATATTGGTTATCATTATCAATGAAAGAGATGAGATCATGTTGCAGCGCGCGTTAGGAAGTGGTTGGGGAGTGCTGTTTCCGGCAGTGGCCATTATCGTGCTTGGGTTTGCTGGCCTGTCGGTTGATGCCTGGCGCGGCATGATTGTCGCGGGGTTATTACTGACGGCATTGATGATTTGGCATCGTCAACTGCGTCATTACGTGCTTCTGCCATCCTGCGTCGCGCTGATAAGCGGTATGGTGCTGATGATGATGAATTTGAAACTTATGGGATGAGAAGAGTACATCAGGAGTATTGCCAGGAAGTGAATAAGATAATTGGTGCGAGGGGGGGGACTCGAACCCCCACATCCTAAGGACACTAACACCTGAAGCTAGCGCGTCTACCAATTCCGCCACCTTCGCACAGTCATCTTATTTTTTGATATCGCCTCGTTGGTGCGAGGGGGGGGACTCGAACCCCCACATCCTAAGGACACTAACACCTGAAGCTAGCGCGTCTACCAATTCCGCCACCTTCGCACAGTGCGAGCGATATCTATGTGGATTATGGTGCGAGGGGGGGGACTTGAACCCCCACGTCCGTAAGGACACTAACACCTGAAGCTAGCGCGTCTACCAATTCCGCCACCTTCGCATACCATCGACTCTATGAAAGAATCGTTACCACGGAGGCGCATTCTAGTGGTTTTACGCTGTGCGTCAATAGTTAATTGCTGAGGTTGTTATCGATCGCTGCAAAAATGGGCGTGCAAAAGCGGGGGCCGATGCGTTTAACCGCACCGGCTTTATTTCTGGCTTATTT
The DNA here is from genome assembly GCF_003634235.1 of Yokenella regensburgei. Lineage (NCBI taxonomy): Bacteria > Pseudomonadati > Pseudomonadota > Gammaproteobacteria > Enterobacterales > Enterobacteriaceae > Yokenella > Yokenella regensburgei. The sequence goes on from NZ_RBIZ01000005.1 coordinate 407,087, forward strand.
CTTGGCCTGGCGCGTCATGATCGTGCGATAAACCTTAAAGCGTCCGGTCTGGGCGATGACTTCGTGGAATCCAAAAGTCTCGTCGAGCACTTTCGGGTATGGCAGGAAGGCGTTGGCCACAATACGCAGTTCGCCGCCGCTGTTGAGATGACGCACTGCGCCACGGATCAGCGTCTGCGCTGCATCCAGGCTGGTTTGCAGACCGTCGTGGAACGGCGGGTTGGAAATAATCATGTCAAAACGACCGTTGATTTCCGAGAACACATTGCTGGCGAGAACTTCACCTTCAATGCCGTTGGCGGCAAGCGTGGCTTTACTGGCTTCCACCGCTGCGGCACCGACATCGCAAAGCGTCAGGCGTACTTTAGGCGAGTGGCTGGCAAGGGATACTGCCAACACGCCCGCGCCACAGCCCACGTCCAGTACTTTGCCTTTGGTGTGCGGCGTCAGGGTGGAGAGCAGCAGCTGGCTGCCAACGTCCAGACCGTCGCGGCTGAAGACGCCCGGCAGCGTTTTGATGGTCAGGGCGTCGTGGGTGTACTCGCCCCAGTACGCGTTCGCATCAAAGGTCGGCTGTTTTTCGAGGCGGCCATGATACAGCCCGCAGCGACGGGCACTGTCAATCTTGTTCAGCGGGCAGTACTCTGCCAGCATCTGTTCGGCGCTGCGTACGCCGCTGCGGTTTTCACCCACCACAAATACATCGGTGCCAACGGGCAGCAGCGACAGAATATTCATTAACTGGAACTGCGCTTCTGGCTTGTTCTTCGGCCAGTAATAGATGAACGTATCGCAGTCGGCGACGTCTGCGGCTTCTGCGACCAGGCTATAGCGAACGTTATCGCCCATCTGACGACTCAGATCCTGCCAGTGGTGGAACTGCTGGGTATGTGCACGGCTGGCGGCAGATTCAAAGCTCGCAGGGAGTGTGTCCTGCATATCGCCGGCAAACAGAATACGGCTTTGTTCGAAATCATCACTGTGACGCAGCAAGACTTCACTTGCCGGAGAATAGGCGGACATGGTTGGCTCCTTTATAAATGACGGCGGCGATTATAGTGGTTTGTTGGCGCAAGTTCGACGAATTTGCTATATTTCCGCGCCTGACAGACAGGAGAATTGCGTCATGACATCCCGACGAGACTGGCAATTACAGCAACTGGGCATTACCCAGTGGTCGTTGCGTCGCCCCGGAGCGCTGCAGGGGGAAGTCGCCATTTCCGTTCCGCCGCATGTGCGCCTGGTCATGGTTGCCGAGACGCTGCCTGCGCTGGATGCCCCGCTGGTAGGCGATATCCTGCGAGCGTTAATGCTCCGACCTGACGAAGTACTACAGCTGACGCCGGACCGAGCCGCGATGCTGCCGGCTGGCAGTAAAGCGAACAGCTGGCAGCTTGGCACTCCGACGTCTGTCCCGCTTGAGGGCGCGCAGGTCACCACACCTGCATACGATGAATTACAAGCCAGCGCCGCCGCGCGCGTGGCGTTATGGCAACAAATTTGCGCACATGAACATGATTTCTTCCCTCAGCCCGACTGATCTCCCCCGCGCCTGGCATATTGAGAAGCGGGCCCATGCTTTTCCGTGGAGTGAAAAGACCTTTGCCAGCAATCAGGGTGAGCGTTACTTCAACTGCAAACTTGAAGCAGAGGGTGAGATGGCGGCGTTTGCCATCACCCAGATTGTGCTGGACGAAGCGACCCTGTTTAACATTGCGGTCGACCCGGATTATCAGCGACGCGGTTTCGGACGTGCGTTGCTTGAGTACCTCATTGATGAGCTGGAAAAACGCGGCGTCGTGACGCTTTGGCTGGAGGTTCGTGCCTCTAATGCGCCTGCCATTGCACTGTATGAAAGCTTAGGTTTTAACGAAGCGACAATCCGCAAGAACTACTATCCCAGCGCAGAGGGACGCGAAGACGCCATTATTATGGCGCTGCCAATCAGTATGTAAGACAGAGAAGGTGATACGAATGAAGTGGGACTGGATTTTCTTTGATGCCGATGAAACGCTGTTCACGTTTGACTCTTTTACCGGCCTGCAGCGGATGTTTCTCGACTATAGCGTGACGTTTACCGCCGAAGATTTTCAGGACTATCAGGCTGTTAATAAACCGTTGTGGGTCGATTACCAGAACGGTGCCATCACCTCGCTGCAATTACAGCATCGCCGTTTTGACAGCTGGGCCGAGCGCCTTAGCGTGCCGCCGGGCGAGCTGAACGACGCCTTTATGAATGCCATGGCGGAAATCTGTGCGCCGCTGCCGGGGGCGGTTTCGCTGCTCGATGCGCTGCAGGGCCAGGTTAAAATGGGCATCATTACCAACGGGTTTACTTCGCTGCAGCAAATTCGTCTGGAGCGTACCGGGCTTCGCGATCATTTTGACCAGCTCATCATTTCAGAAGAGGTGGGCGTGGCAAAACCGGACTCCCGCATTTTTGACTATGCGCTGGAGAAAGCCGGGAACCCGGATCGTTCGCGCGTACTGATGGTTGGCGATACCGCCGAGTCTGATATTCTTGGTGGTATCAACGCCGGGCTCGCGACCTGCTGGCTGAACATGCATCAACGCGTGCTGCCGGAACATATTAAGCCGACGTGGACCGTCAACTCATTAAATGAACTGGAGCAGCTCCTGTGTAAACATTGATTGTCTGTCTTCCGCACTTGAGTAAAATAGCCGCATTTTCGATTCTCGTGCACGGCCCGTGGCCGTGCGCTTACACAGAAGATTTTAATTATGACGTTGTCTCCTTATCTGCAAGAGGTGGCCAAACGCCGCACTTTTGCCATTATTTCGCACCCGGATGCCGGTAAAACGACGATTACCGAAAAGGTACTGCTGTTCGGACAGGCGATTCAGACTGCCGGTACGGTAAAAGGCCGTGGCTCCAGCCAGCATGCCAAATCAGACTGGATGGAGATGGAAAAGCAGCGTGGTATCTCCATTACCACTTCCGTGATGCAGTTCCCGTATCACGATTGCCTGGTTAACCTGCTGGATACCCCGGGGCACGAAGACTTCTCCGAAGATACCTACCGTACTCTGACGGCGGTTGACTGCTGTCTGATGGTTATCGACGCCGCGAAAGGCGTTGAGGATCGAACCCGTAAGCTGATGGAAGTAACCCGTCTACGTGATACGCCGATCCTGACTTTCATGAACAAACTTGACCGTGACATCCGCGATCCGATGGAAGTGCTGGATGAGGTTGAACGCGAGCTGAAGATTGGCTGTGCGCCGATCACCTGGCCAATTGGCTGCGGCAAGCTGTTCAAGGGCGTTTATCATCTCTACAAAGATGAAACCTATCTGTATCAGACCGGTAAAGGCCACACCATTCAGGAAGTGCGCATCGTTAAAGGTCTGAACAACCCGGATCTGGATGCGGCGGTGGGTGAAGACCTGGCTCAGCAGCTGCGTGACGAGCTTGAGCTGGTGCAGGGTGCTTCTAACGAATTCGATAAAGAGCTATTCCTGGCGGGCGAAATCACGCCGGTCTTCTTCGGTACTGCATTGGGCAACTTCGGTGTTGACCATATGCTGGACGGTCTCGTTGAATGGGCGCCGGCGCCAATGCCGCGTCAAACCGATACTCGTCTGGTAGAAGCGCAGGATGAGAAATTCACCGGTTTCGTGTTTAAAATTCAGGCCAATATGGACCCGAAACACCGCGACCGCGTGGCGTTCATGCGCGTAGTGTCCGGGAAATATGAAAAGGGCATGAAGCTGCGTCAGGTGCGTATTGGTAAAGACGTGGTCATTTCTGACGCGCTGACCTTTATGGCGGGCGACCGTTCCCATGTGGAAGAAGCCTACCCGGGCGATATCATCGGTCTGCACAACCACGGCACCATCCAGATTGGGGATACCTTCACCCAGGGCGAGATGATGAAGTTCACCGGTATTCCGAACTTTGCCCCGGAACTGTTCCGCCGTATTCGCCTGAAAGATCCGTTGAAGCAAAAACAGCTGCTGAAAGGACTGGTGCAGCTCTCAGAAGAGGGCGCGGTGCAGGTGTTCCGTCCGATTGCCAACAACGATCTTATCGTGGGTGCGGTTGGGGTCCTGCAGTTTGACGTAGTCGTGGCACGACTCAAGAGCGAATATAACGTAGAGGCGATTTACGAATCGGTGAACGTAGCAACCGCGCGCTGGGTTGAGTCGAATGACGTTAAGAAATTTGAAGAGTTCAAGCGTAAGAACGAGATCCAGCTGGCGCTCGATGGCGGTGACAACCTGACGTATATCGCCCCGACGATGGTGAACCTCAACCTGACGCAGGAACGCTATCCGGAAGTGAAATTCCGTAAGACTCGCGAACACTAATCCTCTACCAGAGCACGGCAACTGCCGTGCTCTGTCTTTTTGCTCTCCACCCCACCTCGTGCAGATTGTTCTTAAACCCACACGCGTTACATCATTGTTGTCTATATTTAACATGGTGATGACAGATTTGTTGGTTTAATCCCCTGGGTAATAGGCCTTTAGTAGCGTCTTAAACCATCAAATTTTTTCATCGCCCGCTGAAACTGAACGGAGACGTTAACGCTTTGCTCTGCCACGTATTTTCTGCGTGCGGCGAGCCCAGGAATGGAGTGATGAAAATGAAAAAACAGACGATATCGAAAACCCTGCTTACCGTTATGTTTGGTGCCGTGATGGTCAGCGGTTCGGCCATGGCAGAATCGATGACGGATAAAGTGGAAACCACAGCCGATAGCACCGGAAACAAAATCGATAGCTCGATGAACAAGGTCGGTAATTTCATGGATGACAGTTCCATCACTGCCAAAGTGAAAGCGGCGCTGGTCGATAGCGACACCATTAAAAGTAATGATATTTCCGTGAAAACGGACGACAAGGTCGTGACGCTGAGCGGAATGGTGGATAGTCAGGCGCAGATTGACAGCGCTGTCGCACTCACCAAAAAGGTTGAGGGTGTGAAAAGCGTCAATAATGAGCTCAAGGTTAAATAACGTTGTTCTCAGAATGCGCTCCCCGGGCATTACGCCTGGGGCGCATGTACCACAAGAAGACGATAGTGGGTGACTAGCCTGAGCAATTATCACTGCTGTCGATATTAACTATGGTAAAGGAGAATCGTATGTTTCGTTGGGGCATAATATTTCTGGTTATTGCGTTGATTGCCGCCGCATTGGGCTTTGGTGGTCTGGCCGGTACCGCCGCAGGCGCGGCGAAAATCGTCTTTATCGTTGGTATCATCCTGTTCCTGATCAGTCTGTTTATGGGTCGTCGGCGTCCGTAGCGACCGTCATTTGCTGTAACATAAAGCCAGTCCTTGTGACTGGCTTTATTAGTTTGATGAATGTGTAATCTGCGTTATGGTGAATTGAGCACTGATAAAATAAGGATAAGAGAGTGGGGCAGCGAATTCCTGTGACACTTGGCACCATTGCGCCTTTAACCGTTCAACCTTTTCAGCCCGGGCCGATGGCGCTGGTGTGTGAGGGCGGCGGTCAACGTGGGATTTTCACCGCGGGCGTACTGGACGAATTTATGCGTGCACAGTTCAACCCCTTTAGCCTCTATTACGGTACTTCTGCCGGTGCGCAGAACCTCTCCGCTTATCTGTGTAATCAGCAGGGCTACGCCCGCAAAGTGATTTCGCGCTACACCACCTCGCGGCAGTTTTTCGACCCCATGCGTTTCGTGCGGGGAGGAAACCTTATCGATCTTGACTGGCTGCTTGAGGAAACCTCGCAGAAAATGCCGCTGGCGATGGACTACGCCTTCGATCAGTTCGCATTGGGTAAGGCGTTCTATATGTGTGCCTGCCGTGGCGATGACTACTCGCCCAACTATTTTTCTCCCACCAATGATAACTGGCTGGATGTCATTCGGGCCTCCAGTGCAATCCCTGGGTTCTATCGAACGGGGGCGACGCTGGACGGCGTAAGCTATCTGGATGGCGGCGTTAGTGATGCCATTCCGGTGCAGGAAGCCGCGCGACATGGGGCGCAGACGATTGTGGTTATCCGCACCGTACCGTCGCAGACCTTCTATACGCCGCAGTGGTTTAAGCGTATGGAGCGCTGGCTTGGGGAGGGCAGTCTGAAGCCGTTGGTGAACCTGGTGCATCAGCATGAGACGTCCTATCACGCTATCCAGAAATTTATTGAAAAGCCGCCCGGCAAGCTGCGTATTATCGAAATTTACCCGCCAAAACCGCTGCTGAGTATGGCGCTGGGCAGTCGTCAGCCCGCGTTACTGGCTGACTATAAAACGGGACGCCTGTGCGGACGTTACTTCCTTGCCACGGTGGGCAAACTGCTCACCGACAGGCCGCCGCTGCGCCGACACCGTTCGCGGGTTGTCGTGCCCGTCGTCCCTCCCGCTCCGGTAGCCAATGATGTGCACGATATTCCGCTGGTGGATGCACCACAGGCGAACGATGCCAGTTTCGATAAAGAGGATCTGGCGTGAGTTTTCGTTTTATTGATACCCATTGCCACTTTGATTTCCCCCCTTTTACGGGTAAAGAAGTGCAGAGTCTGCAGTTGGCAGCAGCAGCCGGAGTGGAGAAAATTATCGTCCCGGCGACCGGCTCCTCGCGCTTTTCCCGGGTGCTGCGGCTCGCCGCTGATTTCCCTCCGCTCTATGCGGCGCTGGGCCTGCACCCAATGTTTATCGAAGAGCATAGTGAAGCCTGTCTTGAGGCGCTGGCAACGCAGCTGGCTTCGCGGCCAGAGAAGCTGGTGGCGGTTGGCGAGATTGGTCTCGATCTATACCGGGAAGATCCACAGTTTTCCCGCCAGCAGCAGGTGCTGGATGCCCAGCTCAGACTGGCAAAACAGTTTGATTTGCCGGTGATCCTGCATTCAAGACGAACCCACGATAAGCTCGCGATGCAGCTGAAAAAGCATAATTTACCGCGTACCGGTGTGGTGCACGGTTTCGCCGGCAGTCTGCAACAGGCGGAGCGATTCATTCAGTTGGGTTATATGATTGGCATCGGGGGCACCATAACCTATCCGCGGGCAAGTAAAACGCGTGAAGTGATGGCCGTGCTCCCGCTCGACAGTCTGTTGCTGGAAACCGATGCGCCGGACATGCCGCTCAATGGCTATCAGGGGCAGCCCAACCGTCCTGAACGTGTGGCCGATGTCTTTACGGTGCTTTGTGAGCTTCGCCCGGAGCCACCAGAGGTTATCGCCAACGCCCTGTTCGTTAATACGCAGCAACTTTTCTTTCGTTAAACGCGTTACAGATACAGCGCCGGGTGGATGAGACGAGTAATGCCTCTGGCTTCAAGGGCCCCGGCAAGCGCGTTGATATCGTCAGGGCCGGCGCTGCGCCACTGTGCGGCCTCCCCGTAGACACCGTGGGCGTGGAAGGCGTTAAGGCGAACCGGTATGTCGCCCAGGCCAGCAATAAAGGCGCTCAGCGGCTCGATGGCAGAAAGGTAGTCGCTGTGCTGCGGGATCAGCAGCAGCCGTAGCTCGCTCAGCATCCGGTGTTCGGCCAGCCAGCGGATGCTCTCTTTTATCCGGCCGTTGTCGCGTCCGGTCAGCTCGCGATGCAACTCTCCTCCCCATGCTTTAAGATCAACCATTACCCCATCGCATACCGGGCGGACTCTCTCCCAGCCGCTGATGTTCAGTTCGCCGTTGCTGTCAATCAGGCAGGTCAGGTGCTGCAGGGCTGGCGTCTGCTTCAGTTGACGAAACAGCGCCTCGATGAACGGCAGCTGGGTTGTTGCTTCACCGCCGCTGACGGTTACCCCTTCAATAAAGGGCGCGGCGGCGGCAATCTGGCTGATGACCTCTTCCACGCTCATCGTTTTTGCCATCGGTGTCGCCTGCTGCGGGCAGAGGTGCAGGCAGGTATCACACTGCTGGCACTCCCCTTCGTGCCAGTAAACGCGGCCAGCCTGGTAGCTCAGCGCTTCATGCGGGCAGTGCACGGCGCACTCCCCGCAGTCGTTGCAGCGGCCCATCGTCCACGGGTTGTGGCAATTTTTACAGCGCAGGTTACATCCCTGCAGGAACAGCGCCAGGCGGCTGCCCGGCCCGTCCACACAGGAGAACGGGATAACCTTACTGACTAAAGCGCATCTGCTGCTCATGGCTTATTACTCGTGGTTGGCGCTCGAGGATCCGCGTATTGCGTGCGGCTTCTTCTCCAAGCCAGGTGGTGTTGCTGCGCGATCCTTCTTCACGGTATTTCTCCAGATCCGACAGTCGCACCATATACCCGGTCACACGCACCAGATCGTTGCCACTGACGTTAGCGCTGAACTCGCGCATGCCGCTGGCGAAAGCGCCCAGGCAGAGCTGCATCACCGCCTGCGGGTTGCGTTTCACCGTTTCGTCGAGGGTCAGAATATCGCTGATCCCGGCCGGATAGAACGCGTGGTGTGGGGCGACGGTGCGCAGATGGGTAATAGGATCGGGTTCATCACCGTAAGGAAGACGTGCGCCCGGGGTGGTGCCCACGTCAGAACTGATGCCTGACTGCGCATGCAGCAGCGCGCGATGCTGCCAGCCGTATTTCACCGGAGTGGATTCAACAAAACGTGCCAGCTGTTCGCTGATGCGGTAACCCAGCGCGTTGGCCTCTTCATCCTTGCCATAGCGGGCATGGTTACCGGCTTTTTCGCACAGCAGGTTAACGGCCTCAGCCAGCGCGTACATGCCAAACATTGGCACAAAGCGCTGCGGATCGATGAGCCCTTCGCTGACGAGGAAGCTGTTTTCAAAGAACCTGGATTGCTGATAGAGGAATTCACAGCGGGCATCAATAATTGCGATTTGTTGCTGGCAGTAGTACGGAAGCGTCCGGGTAAAGAAGTCGTCAATTGATTCACTGCGCTCTGCAATCTGCTGCAGATTCAGACGAACCAGGGTACTACCACCGCCCGCCAGCGGCAGCGAGTTGTAACAACTCACCACACCATAGTGATTTTTTGTGAAAATTTTATCATTTACCGGGCCGTTAGCAATGTGCGGTTTGCTACACTCACAGATGTTCTTAGCCACCTGAAGGAGCAAATCGTGCGGTGTGATTTCAGGGTCGTAGATAAAGGTCAGGTTCGGCGCCGTCTGCTTTAGCTCTGCATCAGCCCGCAGGATGGCGCGGGTGACCGGGGTATCCTCCGGCCCGATATTCACGTGCGTAAAGGCATCTGGCAGGGTTCTGTCGAGGTAGCGCCAGAAACGTTTTATTCGAATATCGATCTCTTCTTGTGTTAGAATTCTAACATATGGTTGCAACAGCTTATCGAGATGTCCCAGATACACGGGTAACGAGGTTACGGACGGTACGTGGTGATAAAGGATAGTCAGCAGCGATAGTGCATCGTCGAGATCCTCCGCCCCGGCAAGCTCCAGCCATTGTGAACCCTGAGCCAAAAAACGCGCGTAATCAGGCAGGACGTAGCGGGGTTTGAACGGCGCATGGCCTTCAAACATATCGCAGATAATCCCCTCGTCCAGCGCGGCGCGGGCCTCTGCTGGCAGCATCGGGTAAGGCAGTGCGTTTTCAGCCTCCAGCGCCAGAAAGTGACGCTTTTGTTCAGGCGACAGACGTGCGCTGGTCACAATCTGCTGGCAACGTTGTGAGAACGAAGGATCAACGGTAGTGGACATTCTTTCTTTCCTCAGGCGCTAAGCGATGAGGGCAGTGTAAGAAACGTCGCACGGCGCGATGTTGATCCTGACCCGCGGAGTGGCCGGTTTTTGTCCCGATATAGCGTGAAAATTTGATTAATGTCTCATTATGGTTATGCAAAATTGCATGCAGTTTTCATTAACTGTGATGGGTGTCGAAGTGTGAAGGCGGGTCAGTGTTACAATAGTCACAGACTCGCATGGTGAAATTTAAACCGGCATTATGCCGTCGGAGAATGTTATGACTGATTTAACTGCAAGCAGCCTGCGTGCGTTGAAACTGATGGACCTGACTACCCTGAATGAAGATGACACTGACGCGAAAGTTATCGCCCTGTGCCATCAGGCAAAAACGCCGGTGGGTAACACTGCAGCGGTCTGTATCTATCCGCGCTTTATTCCGATTGCACGTAAGACTCTGAACGAGCAGGGCACTCCGGACATCCGCATCGCGACCGTCACCAACTTCCCGCACGGTAACGACGACATCGACATCGCACTGGCCGAAACCCGCGCGGCCATCGCCTATGGCGCTGACGAAGTCGACGTGGTATTCCCATACCGCGCACTGATCGCCGGCAATGAGCAGGTGGGTTATGACCTGGTGAAAGCCTGCAAAGAAGCCTGCGCGGCGGCAAACGTGCTGCTTAAAGTGATCATCGAAACCGGCGAACTGAAAGAAGAGGCGCTGATTCGTCAGGCTTCCGCTATTTCCATCAAAGCGGGCGCAGACTTCATCAAGACCTCTACCGGTAAAGTTCCGGTTAACGCCACGCCGGAAAGCGCGCGCATCATGATGGAGGTTATCCGTGATATGGGCGTGCAGAAAACCGTTGGCTTCAAACCGGCTGGCGGCGTGCGTACTGCAGAAGACGCGCAGCAATTCCTCGCTATCGCCGACGAACTGTTTGGCGCTGACTGGGCCGATTCCCGCCACTACCGCTTTGGTGCATCCAGCCTGCTGGCAAGCCTGCTGAAGGCGCTGGGTCACGGCGACGGTAAGAGCGCAAGCAGCTACTAATTCTTTTCCTGCGGCGGTTCATCCGCCGCATTTAACCTGTGTCCTCGGGGGTTACCGTGTTTCTCGCACAAGAAATTATTCGTAAAAAACGTGATGGTCACGCCTTAAGTGATGAAGAGATCCGTTTCTTTATCAACGGCATTCGCGACAATACCATTTCGGAAGGGCAGATTGCCGCCCTGGCGATGACCATTTTCTTCCACGATATGTCGATGCCTGAGCGTGTTTCGTTGACCATGGCGATGCGAGATTCAGGAACCGTCCTTGACTGGAAAAGTTTGAATCTGAACGGCCCGATTGTGGATAAACACTCCACCGGCGGCGTAGGGGATGTGACCTCGCTGATGCTTGGCCCGATGGTGGCGGCATGCGGCGGCTATATTCCGATGATCTCCGGGCGTGGCCTGGGTCATACCGGCGGTACGCTCGATAAACTGGAAGCGATTCCGGGATTTGATATCTTCCCGAACGATCAGCGCTTCCGCGAAATTATTAAAGATGTTGGTGTGGCCATTATCGGCCAGACCAGCTCTCTGGCTCCGGCAGACAAGCGTTTCTATGCCACCCGTGATATTACCGCGACGGTCGATTCCATCCCGCTGATTACCGCATCTATCCTCGCCAAAAAGCTGGCGGAAGGGTTGGATGCGCTGGTGATGGATGTCAAAGTGGGCAGCGGCGCGTTTATGCCGACCTATGAACTCTCTGAAGCATTGGCCGAAGCTATCGTTGGCGTGGCCAACGGCGCCGGCGTGCGGACTACCGCGCTCCTGACTGATATGAATCAGGTGCTGGCTTCCAGCGCCGGTAACGCGGTGGAAGTCCGTGAAGCGGTGCAGTTCCTCACCGGCGACTATCGCAACCCACGTCTGTTCGACGTGACCATGGCGCTGTGCGTGGAGATGCTGATTTCAGGCAAGCTTGCTAAAGACGATGCTGAAGCCCGTGCGAAACTGCAGGCGGTACTCGACAACGGCAAAGCCGCTGAGGTCTTTGGCCGTATGGTAGCCGCGCAAAAAGGCCCGACCGATTTCATTGAGAACTACGACCTTTATCTGCCGACGGCGACGCTCAGCAAAGCCGTCTACGCTGATACTGAAGGCTTCGTTTCCACGATGGATACGCGTGCGCTGGGCATGGCGGTAGTGTCGATGGGTGGCGGTCGTCGTCAGGCTTCTGACACCATCGACTACAGCGTTGGCTTTACCGAAATGGCTCGCCTGGGCGAGCACGTAGATGGACAACGACCACTCGCGGTCATTCATGCTAAAGATGAAACCAGCTGGCAGGAAGCCGCGAAAGCGGTGAAAGCGGCGGTAAGCATTGACGAAAAAGCACCGAAAGAAACACCAACGGTCTATCGTCGCATCACCGAATAGCGGTATACTGATCTGATCGCTTTTTTACAAAAGCACAAGGTACGGAGAACATATGAAACGTGCATTTATAATGGTGCTGGACTCCTTCGGCATCGGTGCAACAGAAGATGCGGATCGCTTTGGTGACGTGGGTTCCGATACCATGGGCCACATTGCAGAAGCTTGTGCAAAAGGTGAGGCTGACCACGGTCGCAAAGGCCCGCTGAACCTGCCAAATTTAACCCGTCTGGGCCTGGTGAAGGCACACGAAGGGTCTACCGGTAAAATTGCCGCCGGTATGGACGGTAACGCTGAAGTGGTCGGGGCTTACGCCTGGGCGCATGAACTCTCTTCCGGTAAAGATACCCCGTCAGGTCACTGGGAAATCGCGGGTGTTCCGGTTCTGTTCGACTGGGGCTATTTTTCCGATCATGACAACAGCTTCCCGCAGGAGCTGCTCGACAAGTTGGTTAAACGCGCCAACCTGCCGGGTTACCTCGGTAACTGCCACTCTTCCGGTACGGTGATTCTGGATGAGCTCGGCGAAGAGCATATGAAAACCGGCAAGCCGATTTTCTACACCTCTGCTGACTCCGTGTTCCAGATTGCCTGCCACGAAGAGACCTTTGGCCTCGACAAACTCTACGAGCTGTGTGAAATCGCCCGTGAAGAGCTGACCGAAGGCGGCTACAACATTGGCCGTGTCATCGCGCGTCCGTTTATTGGTGATAAAGCGGGTAACTTCCAGCGTACCGGTAACCGTCACGATCTGGCCGTTGAACCGCCAGCGCCAACCGTGCTGCAGAAGCTGGTTGAAGAAAAAGACGGTCACGTGGTTTCGGTCGGTAAGATTGCTGACATTTATGCGAACTGCGGTATCACGAAAAAGGTGAAAGCCACCGGTCTGGATGCGCTGTTCGATGCCACTATCAAAGAGATGAAAGAAGCCGGTGACAAGACTATCGTCTTCACTAACTTCGTCGACTTCGACTCCTCCTGGGGCCATCGCCGTGACGTTGCAGGCTATGCTGCCGGTCTCGAGCTGTTTGACCGCCGTCTGCCGGAGCTGATGAAGCTGGTGGGTGAAGATGACATTCTGATCCTCACCGCTGACCACGGCTGCGACCCGACCTGGACCGGTACCGACCACACTCGTGAGCACATTCCGGTGCTGGTGTACGGTCCGAAAGTGAAAGCGGGCTCGCTTGGCCACCGTGAAACCTTCGCGGATATCGGTCAGACGCTGGCGACTTACTTCGGTACGTCGCCAATGGCGTACGGTAAAAACATGCTGTGATTATTTGGGCGGGAGGAACCCCGCCCTTCATCTAATTAAAAATAAAGGAAATTACGATGGCAACCCCACACATTAATGCTGAAATGGGCGATTTCGCTGACGTTGTTTTGATGCCGGGCGACCCGCTGCGTGCGAAGCACATTGCAGAAACTTTCCTCGAAGACGTGCGTGAAGTGAACAACGTTCGCGGCATGCTGGGCTTCACCGGTACCTATAAAGGCCGCAAGATTTCCGTGATGGGCCACGGCATGGGTATCCCGTCCTGCTCCATCTACACTAAAGAGCTGATCACCGATTTCGGCGTGAAGAAAATCATTCGCGTGGGTTCCTGCGGCGCGGTTCGCATGGACGTTAAACTGCGTGACGTCGTGATCGGCATGGGCGCCTGCACCGATTCCAAAGTAAACCGTCTGCGTTTCAAAGACCACGATTTCGCAGCGATTGCTGACTTCGATATGGTGCGTAATGCGGTTGACGCGGCCAAAGCGCTGGGCGTTGACGCTCGCGTCGGTAACCTCTTCTCTGCCGATCTGTTCTATGCACCGGACGGCGGTGAGATGTTTGACGTGATGGAAAAATACGGCATCCTGGGCGTGGAAATGGAAGCGGCCGGTATCTACGGTGTTGCGGCTGAGTTCGGTGCGAAAGCGCTGACCATCTGCACCGTGTCTGACCACATCCGTACTCACGAGCAGACTTCTGCCGCTGAGCGTCAGACCACCTTCAATGACATGATCAAAATCGCGCTGGAATCCGTTCTGCTGGGCGATAAAGAGTAATATGTTTTCCAACCCTCTCCCTGCGGGAGAGGGTTGGGGTAAGGGCATCAGACCGCACTTACCGCACCGCGCTCGCCATCCACGCTGAAACTTCCCGCAGCTCGTTCTCCTGGTCCGGAAAATCCACTAACAGCGCTTCACACGCCTGCTGCAGCATATCGGCCCGATACAGGCTGCCCTGCAACCGGTCGGCCAGCGCTTCCAGCGGGGCCGGATTCAGACTATCGGTAAATACCTGAATACGGGTGATGTGGCCTTTCTCTACGTCAAAATGCAGCTCCACGCCACCCCAGGTGAAGCGTTCATCCAGCAGGTGTGAGAAGGCAGGGGCCTGGCCAAAGTTCCACTCCCAGCTGCTCTGGCGGGCAAAGGTTTCGGCAAAATTCGGTAAGTCGGGAGCTTTATCCGGTGAGATAACTTCCGCTTCAACGCGCTCGCCGTAGTGGGTGAAGAACGCCTCCCGAATGGCGTCACAAATTTGCTCATGCGTGATGCCGGGCAGCAGCTCCGTCAGGTTCGCCACCCTTCCACGGACCGAAGTAATTCCTTTGGCCTGCAGCTTTTTCTTATCCGGATTGAGGTAGTTTGCCAGCCGGCTGAGATCGGCGTTCAGCAATAAGGTGCCGTGATGAAAACCGCGATCTTTGGTTTCGCGATAGGCCGAACCGGAAACTTTACGATCCCCCTCGGCGGTTTTCACAATCAGATCGTTGCGCCCGGAGGCCTCTGCCGTGACGCCAAGCGCCTGCAGCGCATTCAGTACAATCGCGGTGGAGATGGTTTTGTCATACTCCGGTTTGCCCGCCATGAAGGTAAAGCAGGTATTGCCCAAATCGTGAAACACCGCGCCGCCGCCGCTGCTGCGTCGCGCCAGGCGTACGTTGTCATCTTCCATACGGCGGGTATTGCACTCTTTCCACGGGTTTTGCGCCCGGCCAATGACGACCGTATCGGCGTTACGCCAAAGGAACAGCACGCGCTGCGTGGCGGGCATCTGGCGGAAGATGCACTCTTCCACCGCCAGGTTGAACCAGGGATCGTGTGAATCGGAGATAAGCAAACGAAGTGTCGACATGATAGATTTCCTTTCTGCAACATGCCGCTAGTCTATCACTCCTGCTTCTTGTCGTTCTCATCCTCTTCGGGTACTGACTTGTTTGCGGTCAGTAAGAACGGTGACTGCTGCCAGCGCGTACGCTTGCCCTGCAGCAGGGTGCGGGTCAGAACCACCCCGATGGCGAGGGATAAAAGCAGCATCAGGCGTAAAATATTGGTGGTGTTATCCACCTGTCCGGCTTCGGTTGCCAGCGTATGGGTATCGAGCGTCAGGCGCAGATAACCCAGCGGTTCATTCTTGCCCTGTACGGGCTCAACCACCTGCTGGTTGAAGTAACCACCGGCTTTTTTACCGTCCAGCGCCAGCCGGTCACGCACCGCCACGCTCTCACCGGCGCGGGCAATCAGGGAGCCCTGCTCATCGTAAACGCTGGCATCGAGGATCCGGCTGCCTTTAGTCAGCCTGGTGAGCATTTGGGTAATGCGTTTTTCATCCGGCGTTTCGGTGCGCATCAGCGGCACGAGATTGACCGTGACCTGCTGGGCGAGGGTGCGCGCGAGCTCTTCAAGCTGCGGATTACGTTGCCGCTGGTGATTCTGACTGAACCAGGAGGCACCCTGCATCAGCGCCACCAGAAGGGCGAGGCAGATCAAAACTATCCCTGCGCGATGTAATCGAAACTTAAGTTTTGCGCGAACCATATTTCACCTTTGAAAATTTATCGCTTAATGTTGCCATAGGCGCTGGTTACAAGGTAGCCTCGTGCGTTATTTTCCTTACCTGTTTGATGATACGTGGAGCTGTGATGCCGAACAGTTTGACCTGGTGCGATCTCTCTGAAGATGTTTCCTTGTGGCCGGGCTTACCGCTCTCACTTAGCGGTGACGAAGTGATGCCGCTGGATTACCACGCTGGCCGTAGCGGGTGGCTGCTGTATGGCCGCGGCCTTGATAAAACGCGTCTGACCGCCTGGCAGCGCGAGCTAGGCGCAGCGCTGGTGATTGTCGCCGCCTGGAGCGTGGAGGATTATCAGGTGATCCGCCTTGCGGGGTCGCTGACGCCGCGCGCAACCCGTCTGGCGCATGATGCCGGAATGGACGTTGCGCCGCTGGGTAAAATTCCGCATCTCAAGAGCCCTGGTCTGCTGGTCATGGATATGGACTCCACAGCGATTCAGATCGAATGTATTGATGAAATAGCCAAACTCGCCGGTACGGGTGAAATGGTCGCTGAAGTGACCGAACGCGCGATGCGCGGCGAACTGGATTTCACCGCCAGCCTGCGCTCCCGAGTGGCAACCCTGAAAGGGGCCGATGCGGGAATTTTGCGTCAGGTTCGCGATGAGCTACCGCTGATGCCAGGGCTGACGCAGCTGGTGCTGAAGCTGGACGCGCTGGGCTGGAAGGTGGCAATTGCCTCCGGTGGCTTTACTTTCTTTGCTGAGTATCTGCGCGACAAGCTGCGTCTGACCACGGTGGTGGCCAACGAGCTTGAGATCCGCGACGGCAAGCTGACCGGGAACGTCATCGGCGATATCGTCGATGCACAATACAAAGCTAACACCCTTAAGCGTCTGGCGGAGAAGTATGAAATTCCAGCCGCACAAACCGTGGCGATTGGCGATGGTGCTAACGACCTGCCGATGATCAAAGTGGCCGGTCTCGGCATCGCTTATCATGCCAAACCCAAAGTGAATGAACAGACTGAAGTCACAATCCGTCATGCCGACCTGATGGGGGTGTTCTGCATCCTGAGCGGCAGCATGAATCAAAAGTAAGAGGTTAATGTGGCAAAAGCACCTAAACGCGCCTTTGTATGTAATGAATGCGGCGCGGATTATCCGCGCTGGCAGGGGCAGTGTAGTGCCTGTCACGCCTGGAACACCATCACCGAAATGCGCATTGCCGCATCGCCAACGGTGGCGCGCAACGAAAGGCTGAGCGGCTATGCGGGGAACGCAGGCGGCTCAAAAGTGCAGAAGCTCTCTGACATCAGCCTCGAAGATCTGCCGCGTTTTTCCACCGGGTTTAAAGAGTTCGACCGTGTGCTGGGCGGCGGCGTTGTGCCCGGCAGCGCCATTCTTATCGGCGGTAACCCGGGAGCCGGGAAATCGACACTGCTTCTGCAGACGCTGTGCCGACTGGCCGAGCAGATGAAAACGCTGTACGTCACCGGTGAAGAGTCGCTGCAACAGGTTGCGATGCGTGCGCACCGCCTCGGGCTGCCGACGGCAAACCTTAATATGCTGTCGGAAACCAGCATCGAACAAATCTGCCAGATTGCCGAAGAAGAGCAACCTAAGCTGATGGTTATCGACTCCATCCAGGTGATGCATATGGCGGATATTCAGTCTTCACCGGGCAGCGTTGCCCAGGTGCGTGAAACTGCGGCCTATCTGACGCGCTTTGCGAAGACCCGTGGGGTTGCCATCGTGATGGTGGGACACGTAACCAAAGACGGTTCTCTGGCGGGGCCGAAGGTGCTTGAGCACTGTATCGACTGTTCGGTGCTGCTCGATGGCGATGCCGATTCCCGCTTCCGTACGCTGCGTAGCCATAAAAACCGTTTTGGAGCGGTGAATGAACTTGGCGTATTTGCCATGACGGAACAGGGGCTGCGCGAAGTCAGCAACCCGTCGGCGATTTTCCTTAGCCGCGGCGATGAGGTCACCTCCGGTAGCTCAGTGATGGTGGTCTGGGAAGGTACGCGACCGCTGCTGGTAGAGATTCAGGCGCTGGTCGACCAATCAATGATGGCAAATCCTCGCCGCGTCGCGGTGGGGCTTGAGCAAAACCGACTGGCCATCCTGCTTGCCGTGTTGCACCGCCACGGCGGGTTGCAGATGGCGGATCAGGACGTGTTCGTCAACGTGGTCGGTGGGGTGAAGGTGACAGAAACCAGCGCTGACCTGGCGCTGCTGCTGGCGATGGTTTCGAGCCTGCGTGACCGCCCGCTGCCGCAGGATCTGGTGGTCTTTGGCGAAGTGGGGCTGGCAGGGGAGATCCGCCCGGTGCCCAGCGGTCAGGAGCGTATCTCTGAGGCGGCGAAACATGGTTTCCGCCGGGCGATTGTTCCCGCAGCAAACGTACCGAAAAAAGTCCCGGAAGGCATGCAGGTGTTTCCGGTGAAGAAACTGACGGATGCGCTAAGTGTCTTTGACGACTTATAATTACGTATTCGATTTTGCAGGAGGCACTAAGCGCTATGTCATCATTTGATTATCTGAAAACCGCGATTCGTCAGAAAGGCTGCACTTTGCAGCAGGTGGCTGACGCCAGCGGGATGACGAAAGGCTATCTGAGCCAGCTGCTGAATGCCAAAATCAAAAGCCCCAGCGCGCAGAAGCTGGAGGCGTTGCATCGCTTCCTCGGACTCGAGTTTCCCCGTCAGCAGAAGAACGTTGGCGTGGTGTTCGGCAAGTTTTATCCGCTGCACACCGGGCATATCTACCTGATCCAGCGCGCCTGTAGCCAGGTGGACGAGCTGCACATCATCATGGGTTATGATGAAACCCGCGACCGGGCGCTGTTTGAAGAGAGCGCCATGTCGCAGCAGCCGACCGTGTCAGACCGCCTGCGCTGGCTGCTACAGACGTTTAAATACCAGAAGAACATTCGCATTCATGCCTTCAATGAAGAGGGAATGGAGCCTTATCCTCACGGCTGGGATGTCTGGAGTCGCGGCACCAAAGCGTTTCTGGAGGAGAAAGGGATCGAGCCAAACTGGATCTACACCTCTGAAGAGGCCGACGCACCGCAATATCTCGAGCATCTGGGGATTGAAACGGTACTCATCGATCCGAAGCGCACCTTTATGAGCATCAGCGGCGGGCAGATCCGTGAGAATCCGTTCCGTTTCTGGGAGTATATCCCAACCGAGGTGAAACCGTTTTTCGTGAGAACTGTTGCCGTGCTGGGCGGCGAGTCGAGCGGTAAATCAACGCTGGTGAACAAGCTTGCCAATATCTTCAACACCACCAGTGCCTGGGAATATGGCCGTGACTACGTCTTTTCGCATCTCGGCGGGGATGAAATGGCGCTGCAGTATTCTGATTACGACAAAATCGCCCTCGGCCAGGCGCAGTACATTGATTTTGCGGTGAAGTACGCCAACAAAGTTGCGTTTATCGATACCGATTTCGTTACCACTCAGGCGTTTTGTAAAAAGTACGAGGGCCGTGAGCACCCGTTTGTGCAGGCGCTTATCGATGAATATCGCTTCGATCTGGTTATCCTTCTGGAAAACAACACCCCGTGGGTGGCGGATGGACTACGCAGTCTCGGAAGTTCTGTCGATCGCAAAGAGTTTCAGACGCTGCTGGTGGAGATGCTCCAGGAGAACAACATTAGTTTTGCGCACGTTGAAGAGCCCGATTATGACGGACGATTCCTGCGCTGCGTGGAGCTGGTGAAAGAGATGATGGGCGAGCAGGGCTAAAACTAACATGCCGGATGGCGCTGCGCTTATCCGGCCTACGATTCTGCACTACCCCGTAGGCCGGATAAGGCGGTTACGCCGCCATCCGGCATTAAGTGTTATTTACTTAGCGATACGCTTGTACTTGATGCGCTTCGGCTCCAGCGCATCGGCGCCGAGGGTGCGTTTCTTGTACTCTTCGTATTCGGTGAAGTTACCTTCGAAGAACTCGACTTTACCTTCATCCTGGTAGTCCAGAATGTGGGTTGCGATACGGTCGAGGAACCAACGGTCGTGCGAGATAACCATCGCGCAGCCCGGGAACTCCAGCAGGGCGTTTTCCAGCGCGCGCAGGGTTTCGATATCCAGGTCGTTGGTCGGTTCATCGAGCAGCAGAACGTTACCGCCCACCTGCAGCAGTTTCGCCAGATGCAGACGACCACGCTCACCGCCGGACAGTTCGCCAACGCGTTTACCCTGATCAACCCCTTTAAAGTTAAAGCGGCCGACGTAGGCACGGCTTGGCATTTCGGTGTTGCCGATCTTCATGATATCCAGCCCGCCGGAGACTTCTTCCCAGACGGTTTTGCTGTTATCCATGCTGTCACGGAACTGGTCAACGGAAGCCAGCTTCACGGTCTCGCCCAGGGTGATGCTACCGCTGTCAGGCTGTTCCTGACCGGACATCATACGGAACAGGGTAGATTTACCCGCGCCGTTCGCACCGATGATCCCAACGATCGCCCCCTTCGGAACCGAGAAGCTGAGATCGTCGATCAGGACGCGATCGCCGTAGGACTTACGCAGATTGCTGACTTCAACGACTTTATCGCCCAGACGTGCTCCAGGTGGAATAAACAGTTCGTTGGTTTCGTTACGTTTCTGGTATTCGGTGTTGTTAAGCTCTTCAAAGCGAGCCAGACGCGCCTTACCTTTGGACTGGCGGCCTTTCGCACCCTGACGAACCCACTCCAGTTCTTTCTCAATGGATTTACGGCGAGCCGCTTCCTGAGAGGCTTCCTGCGCCAGACGCTGATCTTTCTGCTCAAGCCAGGAGGAGTAGTTACCTTCCCACGGAATACCTTCACCGCGGTCAAGTTCAAGGATCCAGCCAGCAACGTTATCGAGGAAGTAACGGTCGTGGGTAATCGCCACAACGGTGCCTTCGAAGTCGTGCAGGAAGCGTTCCAGCCACGCTACGGATTCAGCATCCAGGTGGTTAGTCGGTTCGTCGAGCAGCAGCATGTCTGGTTTTTCCAGCAGCAGACGGCACAGCGCGACGCGGCGGCGCTCACCACCGGACAGGGTTGCGATCTTTGCATCCCACTCTGGCAGACGCAGGGCATCGGCCGCGCGCTCCAGCTGTACGTTCAGGTTGTGACCGTCGTGCGCCTGGATAATCTCTTCGAACTTACCTTGCTGTGCAGCGAGCTTGTCGAAATCAGCATCCGGCTCAGCGTACTTCGCGTAAACCTCGTCCAGACCTTTCAGCGCGCTTACCACTTCCGCAACCGCTTCTTCTACGGATTCACGAACGGTATGCTCTGGGTTTAGCTGAGGTTCCTGCGGCAGGTAGCCGATTTTGATGCCTGGCTGCGGGCGGGCTTCGCCTTCGATGTCGGTATCAATACCGGCCATGATGCGCAGCAGGGTGGATTTACCCGCACCGTTCAGGCCGAGTACACCGATTTTTGCGCCAGGGAAGAAGCTCAGCGAAATATTTTTCAGAATATGACGTTTCGGCGGAACCACTTTGCCGACACGATGCATGGTATAAACGAATTGAGCCACGTTGGACTTCGCCTCTTTTATCGTGATGAATAGTTTTCAAGGGCGAAGTGTAGCCTTTTTCGCGCGCTAATCCCAGCCGACAAAAAGGTAAATAAATGTCCGGAACGTGGCGCATTTGGCAATGTCTGATTAGCATAAAGTGATTGAGTGGCATGATGCCGCGAACCAGAAATAAATAATGAGGAAGAGCTTGTGGAAAGAGCCAAAAATACGGCGTGGCGCCTGCTGGCTGCCGGCGTCTGCCTGCTGACCGTCAATCACCTTGCTTACGCCGACTCCCTGGACGAACAGCGTAGCCGCTACTCGCAGATTAAGCAGGCCTGGGACAACCGCCAGATGGACGTGGTTGATCAACTGATGCCGACCCTGAAAGACTATCCCCTGTACCCTTACCTGGAATATCGCCAGCTTACCGATGACCTGATGAATGAGCCGACGCTCACCGTCACCAATTTTGTGCGCGCTAACCCCACGTTACCTCCGGCAAGAACGTTGCAAAACCGCTTCGTCAATGAGCTGGCTCGCCGTGAAGACTGGCGCGGGCTGCTGGCTTTCAGCCCGGAGAAACCTACCGCCACCGAAGCGCAGTGTAATTACTACTATGCCAAATACAGCGTCGGACAAACTGCAGAAGCCTGGGCCGGAGCCAAAGATCTGTGGCTGACCGGCAAAAGCCAGCCGAACGCCTGCGATCCGCTATTTAGCGCCTGGCGATCGTCGGGGGCCCAGGATCCGCTGGCTTATCTTGAACGCATTCGCCTTGCCATGCAGGCCGGGAATACCGGACTTGTGAAAACGCTGGCCGCGCAGATGCCGGGCAACTACCAGACTATCGCCTCAGCGGTGAGCGCGCTTGCGGATAATCCGCAGAACGTGATGACCTTTGCCCGTACCACCGGCGCCACCGATTTCACGCGTCAGATGGCGGCGGTCGCTTTCGCCAGCATCGCCCGTCAGGACGCTGAGAATGCCCGCCTGATGATCCCATCACTGGTGCAGGCGCAGCAGTTAACGGAAGAGCAGACCCAGGAGCTGCGTGATATCGTCGCCTGGCGTCTGATGGGCACCGACGTGACCGATGAACAGGCTCGCTGGCGCGATGATGCCGTTATGCGTTCCCAGTCGACATCACTCGTTGAGCGCCGTGTCCGTATGGCGCTCGGAGCCGGCGATCGCCGTGGCCTGAACACCTGGCTTGCGCGTCTGCCGATGGAGGCGAAAGAGAAAGACGAATGGCGTTACTGGCAGGCAGACCTGCTGATGGAGCGCGGACGTGAGGATGAAGCGAAGAGTATTTTGCGATCGCTTATGCAGCAGCGCGGCTTTTACCCGATGGTAGCCGCCCAGCGCCTGGGAGAAGAGTATCCGCTGCAGGTTCAGAAAGCAGAAGGCAGCCTCCCTGCAGCGCTTGCTGATGGTCCGGAAATGGCGCGTGTGCGTGAGCTGATGTACTGGAATCTGGATAACACCGCGCGCAGTGAATGGGCGAACCTGGTCACCAGTCGGAGTAAAAACGAACAGGCGCAGCTGGCGCGCTACGCTTACGATCGTGACTGGTGGGATCTCAGCGTGCAGGCCACCATCGCCGGTAAGCTTTGGGATAATCTTCAGGAGCGCTTCCCACTGGCCTATAAAAATCTCTTTGCCCGCTACACCAGCGGAAAAGACATTTCGCAGAGCTATGCCATGGCGATTGCGCGCCAGGAAAGTGCCTGGAACCCGAAGGTACGATCGCCGGTGGGCGCTTCGGGCCTGATGCAAATCATGCCGGGCACCGCGACGCATACGGTAAAAATGTTCAATATTCCGGGCTACAGCAACCAGGGCCAGTTGCTCGATCCTGAAACCAACATCAACATTGGTACCAGCTACCTGCAGTATGTTTATCAGCAGTTTGGTGATAACCGCATCTATGCTTCAGCGGCCTATAACGCGGGCCCTGGCCGGGTACGCACCTGGCAGGGGAACAGCGCCGGGCGTATCGATGCCGTCGCGTTTGTTGAAAGTATTCCATTCTCCGAAACCCGCAGCTACGTGAAGAACGTGCTGGCCTACGATGCTTATTACCGTTATTTCATGGGCGAAAAGGCGCAGGTGATGAGCGACGGCGAATGGCGTCAGCGTTACTGATTGGCGTGGTTTATGTTATGCTTGTACTCGTTGAAGAGTACGAAAAGCGGGCAGCTCAGGCTGCCTGCCATAACAGGGCGGCGTAATATGAACCAGCAATCCCCTTATTCAGCCGCAGTGGCTGAACAGCGTCACCAGGAGTGGCTTCGCTTTGTTGAGCTGCTGCGTCAGGCCTATGAGGCCGATCTGCATCTTCCGCTGTTAAGCCTGATGATGACGCCGGACGAGCGCGAAGCGCTTGGCACCCGGGTGCGAATCATCGAAGAATTGCTGCGCGGCGAAATGAGCCAGCGCGAGCTCAAGAATGAACTGGGCGCGGGCATTGCGACCATAACCCGTGGTTCAAACAGTTTGAAATCGGCGCCTGCGGAGCTGCGTCTTTGGCTCGAACAGGCGCTGCCGCAAACTCAGCGATAAATGGCGTTGTGGAACGGGCTCAGGGCCAGCACGACCGCCTGATGGTAAACGCTGCTGCGGGTGAGTGCGCCCGCGGTAAATACGCCAATAGCCCCTTCTTTACGACCAATCTCATCAATGCCGGTGTATTGTGACATCACCGGCCCCAGCGCCTCTCCGGCACTGACTTTTTCGAGGATGATTTTCGGCAGTGGCAGGGTAGCGGAACGCGCTTCGCCGCGCCGATCGCGGCTTTCAATCACCACCCAACTGAAGGTGCTTCCTTCGTCGATTCCGGCCTCAATTGCCACCCAAAAATCCGCATCCGGGCGAGCTTCACGGGCATTTGCCACGCGATTCCGTGCGCCAGCGCGCGTTTCCTCACTTCCAAAGGGCTGTTCGGGTACGCCACTCTCGACGGAGATAGCGTCAATATGGCAGGATCTTTCACCGAAAATCTCGGTAAATGCCGCAAGAATTGCCTGAATTTTGGCAGGATTGGTGGTAGCTGAGACAACCTGGTGCATAATCAGAACATCATTACTAAGAAATTGTCATCGCAGTATAACGGATAAAACGCATGTTACAGGTATACCTTGTTCGCCACGGCGAAACGCAGTGGAACGCCGAGCGACGCATTCAGGGCCAGTCCGATAGTCCGCTAACCGACAACGGTGAGCAGCAGGCCTGGCAGGTGGGCGCGCGTGCCAAAACGCTGGGCATCACCCATATTATCTCCAGTGATTTAGGTCGTACCCGCCGTACGGCAGAGATCATTGCCGAAGTGTGCGGTTGCGACATCATGTTCGATTCTCGCCTGCGCGAACTCAACATGGGCGTGCTTGAGAAACGCCGTATTGAGTCGCTGTCGGCAGAAGAGGAGGGCTGGCGTCGCCAACTGGTGAACGGCACCGAAGATGGCCGTATTCCGGATGGCGAATCGATGCAGGAACTGGGCAACCGCATGCACGCGGCGCTGGTTTCCTGCCTTGAGCTGCCTGCGGGGAGCCGACCGCTCTTAGTCAGCCACGGCATGGCGCTGGGTTGCCTGTTGAGTACGATTCTGGGGCTGCCGGCCTACGCCGAGCGTCGCCTGCGTCTGCGCAACTGCTCTATCTCACGTGTGGATTATCAGCAGAGCCCATGGCTGGCATCGGGATGGGTGGTTGAAACCGCAGGGGACGTCTCACATCTCGACGTCCCTGCGTTAGATGAGCTACAGCGTTAACGACGGATCGGGACCAGGTATTCGCAGCGCAGCTGAATAGGCGGCTCCTGGTCTCGTGCTTCATCCTGCGGGAAGAAGCGCTCGATGTCCTGACCCTTGCGACGGGTCAGATTCAGCATCGGCATACAGGTGCCGTACACGGTCAGGATAAACTCCTGCAGACCGGTTCCCAGACCTTCATACGTGAACATCACATATTCGCCGCCTTCCAGTGACACCGGGTGGGCATTCTGCACGTGTCCGCTGGCCATTTCTGGCGTCAGTGCGGTCGTGTAGAACACCTCCTGCTCGTCGTCTTTCTCAAGGCTTGGACGCGGTTCATGTAGCCCGTAAAGCGTTGAGGGAAGCGTTGGCGAATGGCTCAGGAAATCGCGCCAGAACTGGATACGCATCTGGTGGCGGAAATCAGAAATTTCCTCCAGTTTGCAGGTATAGCTTTGAGTTACACCCGCAAGTTCCATGCCCGGCAGGGTAACAAACTCGTATTTCGGCATTTTGAACTCACCCAGGCGCAGCGGCGGACGCATGCCAAAGGAGCTCCAGTCCGGAGAGCGGCGGTATAGCGCCGGCGTCAACGAGAACTGTTTCTTGAACGCTCGAGTAAAAGTTTGCTGTGAATCAAAACGATACTGCAGCGCAATGTCGAGGATTGGGCGTGCAGTCAAACGCAGCGCGACCGCGGATTTGGACAAACGTCGTGCGCGAATATAGGCACCAATCGCATGGCCTGTGACGTCTTTAAACATCCGCTGCAAATGCCACTTGGAATAACCTGCTTTGGCAGCCACATTATCCAGTGACAGAGGCTGATCCAGATGGCCTTCCAGCCAGGAAAGGAGATCGCGAATAATTCCAGCCTGATCCATATAATGTCCTCATCCTTAAACGCAGGTGCCTGATAATAAGGTAGCGGATAATAGCATTTTTTGGTGTTTTAGCATTCAGTGTTTTTTTTGTTCATAAGTGCGATTTCTTACTGCTTTCAAGTAGGAAAATGGTAACACTGTGATCTGTATACATTTTCCTCCTGGATCTTGAATAGTCACTACGCTTAATTTTCAGATATGGTAACAATATGAAATATAAAGGTTTGATTGCCGCATTGCTGCTGACTTCGGTTGCTCCGATCGCGTCTGCAGAACAGATCGGTTCCGTGGATACCGTCTTTAAGATGATCGGTCCCGATCACAAAATCGTCGTGGAAGCCTTTGACGATCCAGATGTCCAGAATGTGACCTGCTATTTAAGCCGGGCGAAGACCGGTGGCATCAAGGGCGGTTTAGGGCTGGCGGAAGATACGTCTGATGCTGCGATTTCCTGCCAGCAGGTCGGGCCGATTGAGGTTAGCGATAAGATTAAGAATGGTAAGGCGCAGGGCGATGTGGTGTTCCAGAAACGGACGTCTCTGGTGTTTAAAAAGCTGCAGGTCGTGCGTTTTTATGATGCTAAACGTAACGCGCTAATTTATCTCACCTACTCCGACAAGGTGGTTGACGGCTCGCCGAAAAACGCGCTGAGCGCTGTCCCCATCATGCCGTGGTCAAAATAACGGAACATCGTCATGGAACAACCGCTTATCTGGCTGGTTGAAGATGAACCCGGTATCGCTGATACGCTGATTTACATGCTGCAGCAGGAAGGTTTCCGGGTGAAGGCGTTTGAACGCGGTCTGCCGGTGATGGAGGCCGCCCGCGTTGCTGTGCCCGATCTGGCGATCCTTGACGTTGGTTTGCCGGATATCAGCGGTTTTGAGCTGTGCCGTCGGTTGCTCGCGCAGGCACCGGGGCTACCGGTGCTGTTTCTCACCGCCCGAAGCGATGAGGTGGATAAACTGCTGGGCCTGGAGATCGGCGCTGACGACTATGTCGCAAAGCCTTTTTCGCCGCGTGAAGTGTGTGCCCGGGTGCGTACTATTTTGCGACGGTTACAGAAGTTTGCCGCCCCGCCGGCGGTGGTGCGGATTGGTCAGTTTGAACTCAATGAAGGCGCCGCCTGGGTGGCATGGTGCGGGCAGCGTTTAGCGCTGACGCGCTATGAGTTCCTGCTGCTGAAAACGCTTTTGCAATCGCCAGGTCGTGTTTTCTCTCGCCAGCAGCTGATGGACAAAGTCTGGGGGGATGACCAGGAGAGCTTTGATCGTACTGTAGATACCCACATCAAAACGCTGCGGGCGAAACTGCGCGCGGTGGATCCTCTGCTTTCGCCCATCAGTACCCATCGTGGTCTGGGCTACAGCCTGGCGGGTGGCTGATGCGTATCGGGATGCGTCTGCTACTCGGTTACTTTCTGATTGTGGCGATCGCGGCATGGTTCGTGCTTTCTATCTTTGTGCAGGAGATCAAACCCGGCGTCCGTCGGGCAACGGAAGGCACGCTAATCGACACCGCCACGCTACTGGCCGCGGTTGGGCGTGATGACCTGCTGAGCGGCGATCCTTCACACGGCAGGCTGGCACAGGCGTTCGGCGCTCTCCAGCAACAGCCCATTCGTGCCGATATTGGCGGCATCATGAAGGTGCGCAACGAGTATCGCGTCTACATGACTGATGCCCGCGGTACGGTAGTCTTCGACTCCGCCGGAAAATCCGTAGGCGCGGATTACTCCCGCTGGAACGATGTCTGGCTGACGCTGCGCGGAGAGTATGGCGCGCGCAGTACCGCACTGGATCCTGCCGATCCTGGCAGTACGGTGATGTACGTGGCGGCGCCGATTGTCTCTGAAGGTCAGATTATTGGTGTGTTGTCCGTGGGGAAACCCAATAGCGCCATCGCGCCGGTTATTAAGCGCAGTGAGCGGCGAATGCTGTGGGCGGGTGGTGCGCTCCTCGGTATTGCGCTGCTTATCGGCGGCGGTATGGTGTGGTGGATCAATCGCTCCATCGGTAAACTGTCGCGCTACGCCGACTCGGTCACCCAGGATAACGCCCAGCCGCTGCCCAACGTAGGCAGTAGCGAACTGCGCAAGCTGGCGCAGGCGCTGGAAAGTATGCGCCTGCGGCTGGAGGGTAAAAATTACATTGAGCAGTATGTTTATGCGCTGACTCATGAACTAAAAAGCCCGCTGGCGGCGATCCGGGGGGCTGCGGAAATTCTTCGTGAACTTCCGCCACCGGAAGTGGCTATCCGCTTTAGTGACAACATCCTGGCGCAGAACGTCCGTATGCAGGCGCTGGTGGAGAAGCTGCTCACCCAGGCAAGGCTTGAGAATCGTGCTGAGGTGGTGCTGAAGCCCGTCGCGGTGGCGCCGCTGTTCTCTCGTCTGGCGCAGTCGCGCAGCGTTGTGCTGGAAAGCAAACGGCTCCGGCTGCAAAGCGAAACGGAATGCGCTGAGGTTACCGCTGATGAAGAGCTGCTGGAACAAGCGTTAGGTAACCTGCTCGATAACGCGATTGATTTTACGCCGGATGGCGGTGAAATTACGCTTCATGCCGGAATACAGTCGGGTGAAGTGGTATTCCGTGTGAGCGATACCGGGTGCGGGATCCCCGACTATGCGCTCGAACGCGTCTTTGAACGCTTCTATTCTCTGCCGCGAGTCAACGGGCAGAAGAGTAGCGGTCTGGGGCTGGCTTTCGTGCAGGAGGTGGCTCGTCTGCACCATGGGCACATCAGTCTGCAAAACCGGGCCGATGGCGGCGCGCAGGCCACGCTGAGACTTCACCGTCCCTTCACATAACTTCAAATTCCCCCCACATAGCCTCGCTACGCTGTGCACAACACAAAGGAGAAGGCTATGTTGAAATCACCCCTGTTCTGGAAAGTCAGTACGCTTATTGGATGTATGGTGTTGTTGCTGGTGCCGTTGATGCTGGTCAGCTCGTTGGTGGCGGATCGGGCGAGCTACCGGGACGATGTTGAGGATAGTCTGCGGCAGAGCACCAGCGGGCCACAAAAATTGATTGGCCCGCTGATCGCTGTCCCTGCCTCTGAGGTGTATACCCGTATCGAGGATAATAAAGAGGTGAAGCGGCAGCGCAATTTTATCCTCTACTGGCTTCCTGAGTCGTTACTGATTAACGGCAAACAGCAGGTTGAAAGCCGTCAGATTGGTATATACGACGGACAAATCTGGCATAACGCGTTGCAGCTTGATGCGCAGTTTGATCGCAGTAAATTTGAGGCAATGAAAAGCGATAACGTGACGCTCGGCGAACCCTACATGGTCATTGCCGTTGGCGATGCCCGGGGAATTGGTGCGGTGGGTTCACCGACGCTGAACGGTGTTGCGGTAACCGTTGAACCCGGTAGCGGTGTGGGTGGCGATTTACCCGGGCTGCATATTCCGCTTGCGGAATCGGCCCTGAAAGCGCGCGCGTTGACGCTTAGCATGACCCTGAATTTGAACGGGACCGGGGGGTTTTCCGTTGTGCCTGTCGGGCGTAACAGTACGCTCTCCTTGACCAGCAACTGGCCGCATCCTGGATTTTTAGGCGATTTTTTACCTGAGTCGCGCGATATTAGCGATAAAGGCTTTAGCGCCCGCTGGCAGAGCAGCTGGTTTGCCAATGATATGGCAGGGCGGTTTAACGATGGTCTGGAACGAGTGGAGTGGCGGGCGCTTCCTGCTTTCAGCGTCTCGGTGGCGACGCCCGCCGATCAGTACCAGCTCACCGACCGGGCCATCAAGTATGCCATTCTCCTGATTACGCTCACCTTTATGGCGTTCTTTGTTTTTGAAACCTTAACGGGGCTTCGACTTCACCCTATGCAGTATCTGCTGGTGGGGTTGTCGTTGGTCATGTTTTACCTGGTGCTGCTGGCGCTTTCTGAGCATATTGGCTTTACTTGCGCTTGGGCGGTGGCGAGCCTGACGGGGGCGCTGATTAATGGCGTCTATTTCCACGCCGTGCTGCAAGGCTGGCGCAATAGCCTGCTGTTTACCGGCGCGCTTCTGGGGCTGGATGGTGTGATGTGGGTGCTTTTGCGCTCAGAGGACAGCGCGTTGCTGCTGGGCACCGGCGTTCTGCTGCTGGCGTTGTGTACCGTGATGTTCCTGACCCGCCACTTCGACTGGTATTCGCTGTCACAGCCGAAAGAGAAGGTAAAAGCCCGCTGTGAAACAGAAGATGAGCTCAGAGTCTGGAAATAAAAAAAGGCGCCGCAGGGCGCCTTTTTCGTCTCTGACAGGATTACTCCTGCAGATCGCCGCAGAAACGGTAACCTTCACCGTGAATAGTGGCGATGATTTCCGGAGTGTCCGGCGTAGACTCGAAGTGCTTACGAATCCGACGGATGGTCACGTCAACGGTACGGTCATGTGGCTTAAGCTCACGACCCGTCATTTTCTTCAGCAGTTCAGCACGAGACTGAATCTTGCCCGGATTTTCGCAGAAGTGCAGCATCGCGCGGAATTCACTGCGCGGCAGCTTGTACTGTTCGCCGTTCGGGCTCACCAGAGAGCGACTGTTGATATCCAGTTCCCAGCCGTTGAACTTGTAGCTTTCAACGCTGCGGCGTTCTTCGCTTACGGTACCCAGGTTCATGGTACGGGAAAGCAGGTTACGCGCACGGATAGTCAGTTCACGTGGGTTGAACGGTTTAGTGATGTAGTCGTCGGCGCCGATTTCAAGACCAAGGATCTTATCGACTTCGTTATCACGACCGGTAAGGAACATCAGTGCGACGTTCGCCTGTTCACGGAGTTCACGAGCCAACAGCAGGCCGTTTTTACCCGGCAGGTTGATATCCATGATGACCAGATTTACATCATTTTCAGACAGGATCTGATGCATTTCCGCGCCATCGGTCGCTTCGAAAACATCGTAGCCTTCTGCTTCGAAAATACTTTTTAACGTGTTGCGTGTTACCAACTCGTCTTCAACGATAAGAATGTGCGGGGTCTGCATGTTTGCTACCTAAATTGCCAACTAAATCGAAACAGGAAGTACAAAAGTCCCTGACCTGCCTGATACATGTCGCAAATTAACATGAACGGCGTAACATGACTAAAGTACGTAATTGCGTTCTTGATGCACTTTCCATCAACGTCAACAACATCATTAGCTTGGTCGTGGGTAGTTTCCCTCTGGACCCGACAGTGTCAAAAACGGCTGTCATCCTAACCATTTTAACAGCAACATAACAGGCTAAGAGGCACGGGACACCCAATAAAACTACGCTTCGTTGACATATATCAAGTTCAATTGTAGCACGTTAACAGTCTTGTGAAATTCTTGCATCTAAATGCTAGCGTTTATCACAATTTTTCTACAACTCAAGTAGTTGCAAGGATTAACTAATTAAAGAGCCGTAATCAATCGAGCCGTTTAAGCTTTGTTGATAATCCCATTTATAAACATGGGGATATAAGCGTTCTGTTAACATTATACCCAGGATTTTTCCCGGATAATAGTTTAGCTTTTTTTATATGTTAAGAAACGCCATTTCAGTGATTGTTGTTGCAAATTTGTAAATTCGCGCCGCGCAGAATGCTGAGTCACATCACACTTTGCTGGTGTAAGCGCTTAATGATGAGATTGTAAAATGCATGTATCAATTGTGCTGGTTTCCCCGGCAAGAGCAGAAAATATTGGCGCCGCAGCCAGAGCGATGAAAACCATGGGGTTCACCGATCTGCGGATCGTCGACAGTGTCGCTCACCTGGAGCCCGCGGCCAGGCGTGTGGCACATGGCTCTACAGATATTCTCGATAATATAAAGAGTTACACAACGCTTTCTGAGGCATTGCAGGACGTCGATTTTACCATCGCGACCACGGCTCGCAGCCGCGCGCGTTTCCATTACTACGCTTCTCCGCAGGAACTGGTTCCCATGCTTGAGGAGAAATCACAGTGGATGAACCATGCTGCGCTGGTCTTTGGCAGAGAGGATTCCGGTCTGACCAACGACGAACTGGCTTTGGCAGATGTCCTCACCGGTGCGCCGATGGTGGCGGATTATCCGTCAATGAACCTCGGCCAGGCGGTGATGGTTTATTGTTATCAACTGACTACTATAGTGAACAATTCATCAGCAGCGGTAACGTCTGGCGATGAGAATCAGCTCCAGGCGTTACGTTCACGTAGCATGATGTTGCTTCAACGCCTGGGAGTTGCTGACGATGTAAAAATGTCTGACTGGTTGCAACAGCGACTGGGAGTCCTTGGGCAGCGTGATACGGTTATGTTGCATCGATTGCTCCATGATATTGAAAAAAATCTTACAAAATAATATTTCTGGAAATTTCTGAAACTAAGTGGAATGTTCTGCCTTCAAGCGTTCATTTCGCCTGAGGTGGTCAAAGTCAGGGCCCGGCGCAGCGAAACGTGAAGTGGTTGCGAAACGTGACGAATGTGGAATTTCTTGACATAGAAAGGCAGATACTTTAACCAATATAGACATACAGCACAGACAGATAAAAAACAGAGTACACAACATCCATGATTCGCATCAGCAGCATTACCACCATTACCACAACCACAATTACCACAGGTAATGGTGCGGGCTGACGCGTACAGGAAACACAGAAAAAAGCCCGCACCTGAACAGTGCGGGCTTTTTTTTCGTCCAGGAATCACGAGGTAAGACCATGAGAGTGTTGAAGTTCGGCGGTACATCAGTGGCAAATGCAGAGCGCTTTCTGCGGGTTGCCGATATTCTGGAAAGCAACGCCAGGCAGGGGCAGGTGGCAACCGTGCTGTCTGCTCCTGCGAAAATTACGAACCATCTGGTGGCGATGATTGAAAAAACCATCGGGGGTCAGGATGCGCTTCCCAACATCAGCGATGCCGAACGTATTTTTGCCGAACTGCTTCAGGGGCTGGCGGACACGCAACCCGCTTTCCCTCTGGAAAAGTTACAGGCCACCGTTGAGCAAGAGTTTGCGCAGATCAAACATGTTCTGCATGGTATTAGCTTGCTCGGGCAGTGCCCGGACGCGGTGAACGCGGCGCTTATCTGCCGTGGCGAAAAACTCTCAATAGCCATTATGGCGGGTCTGCTCGAAGCGCGCGGTCACAACGTTTCGGTCATCGATCCGGTCGAAAAACTGCTGGCCGTGGGGCATTACCTCGAATCTACCGTCGATATCGCCGAATCTACTCGTCGTATCGTGGCAAGCCAGATCCCGGCTGACCACATGGTGTTGATGGCAGGTTTTACCGCAGGGAACGAGAAGGGCGAGCTGGTGGTGCTGGGGCGTAATGGCTCTGACTATTCTGCCGCGGTGCTGGCGGCTTGTCTGCGCGCAGACTGCTGTGAAATCTGGACTGACGTTGACGGCGTGTACACCTGCGACCCGCGTCAGGTTCCGGATGCGCGTCTGCTGAAATCAATGTCTTATCAGGAAGCGATGGAGCTGTCCTACTTTGGCGCCAAGGTCCTGCACCCCCGCACCATCGCGCCCATCGCCCAGTTCCAGATCCCTTGCCTGATTAAAAATACTGGTAATCCTCAGGCACCGGGTACGCTGATTGGTGCCAGTAGCAACGAAGATGGTCTGCCGGTGAAAGGGATCTCTAACCTGAATAATATGGCCATGTTCAACGTCTCTGGTCCTGGCATGAAGGGGATGGTCGGGATGGCGGCGCGCGTCTTTGCCACCATGTCGCGGGCAGGGATTTCCGTAGTGCTGATCACCCAGTCATCTTCTGAGTACAGCATCAGCTTCTGTATTGCCCAGGCCGATTGTGCCCGCGCGAAGAAGGCGATGGAAGATGAGTTCTATCTGGAGCTGAAAGAGGGGCTGCTGGAGCCGCTCGCCATCATGGAGCGGCTGGCGATTATCTCCGTCGTGGGTGATGGCATGCGCACGCTGCGTGGCATTTCGGCCAAGTTCTTCGCCGCCCTGGCACGTGCCAATATCAATATCGTGGCGATTGCCCAGGGTTCCTCCGAGCGCTCAATTTCAGTGGTGGTGAGTAACGACGATGCGACAACCGGCGTGCGCGTGACTCATCAAATGCTGTTCAATACCGATCAGGTTATCGAAGTATTCGTGATTGGGGTCGGTGGCGTCGGCGGAGCGCTGCTGGAGCAGCTTAAACGTCAGCAGTCCTGGCTGAAAAACAAACATATCGATCTGCGGGTGTGCGGCGTTGCTAACTCGAAAGCGATGCTGACCCACGTGCATGGCCTGAACCTCGACAACTGGCAGGCAGAGCTTGCGGAGGCGAAAGAGCCGTTCAACCTGGGGCGTCTGATTCGCCTGGTGAAAGAATACCATTTGCTGAACCCGGTGATCGTTGACTGTACCTCAAGCCAGGCGGTGGCGGACCAGTATGCCGATTTCCTGCGCGAAGGCTTCCACGTGGTAACGCCGAACAAAAAGGCCAATACCTCATCAATGGACTACTATCATGAACTGCGCCAGGCGGCGGCAGGTTCACGACGCAAGTTCCTCTACGACACCAACGTTGGCGCGGGGTTGCCGGTTATCGAAAACCTGCAAAATCTGCTGAACGCCGGGGATGAGTTGCAGCGCTTCTCGGGCATTCTTTCCGGTTCACTCTCTTTTATTTTCGGGAAGCTGGATGAGGGAATGAGCCTGTCAGAAGCAACGATCCTGGCGCGGGGAATGGGTTATACCGAACCGGACCCGCGTGACGATCTCTCTGGAATGGACGTAGCGCGTAAGTTGCTGATTCTGGTACGTGAAACCGGGCGTGAGCTCGAGCTTAACGATATTGTTGTGGAGTCGGTACTGCCTGAGAGCTTCGATGCTACCGGTGACACCGAGAGCTTTATGGCGCGTCTGCCGGAGCTGGATGCCGTGTTTGCCGATCGGGTGGCGAAAGCCCGTGATGAAGGTAGGGTTCTGCGCTATGTTGGCAATATCGAAGACGATGGCGTATGCCGGGTGAAGATTGCCGAAGTGGACGGTAACGATCCGCTGTACAAAGTGAAAAATGGTGAGAACGCCCTGGCCTTCTACAGCCACTATTATCAACCGCTGCCGCTGGTCCTGCGCGGTTACGGTGCAGGGAACGATGTGACGGCCGCGGGCGTGTTTGCCGACCTGCTGCGCACCCTGTCATGGAAGTTAGGAGTCTAAGATGGTGAAAGTCTATGCCCCGGCCTCCAGCGCCAATATGAGCGTTGGATTTGATGTCCTCGGCGCGGCGGTCATGCCGGTTGACGGTACGTTGCTTGGCGACAACGTCTCCGTTGAGGCAGCCAGCAGCTTTAGCCTGCAAAACCTGGGACGTTTTGCCAGTAAACTGCCGGCAGAACCCCGTGAGAACATTGTTTATCAATGCTGGGAGCGTTTTTGCCAGGAGATTGGCAAAACTGTTCCGGTTGCTATGACGCTGGAAAAAAATATGCCCATCGGCTCCGGCCTTGGCTCCAGCGCCTGTTCGGTGGTTGCGGCCCTGGTGGCGATGAATGAGTACTGCGGAAAGCCGCTCAACCAGCACCGGATGCTGGCGCTGATGGGCGAGCTGGAAGGGCGGATCTCTGGCAGCATTCACTATGACAACGTCGCGCCGTGCTATCTCGGTGGGATGCAGTTGATG
Source organism: Yokenella regensburgei (assembly GCF_003634235.1). Lineage (NCBI taxonomy): Bacteria > Pseudomonadati > Pseudomonadota > Gammaproteobacteria > Enterobacterales > Enterobacteriaceae > Yokenella > Yokenella regensburgei. The sequence goes on from NZ_RBIZ01000005.1 coordinate 442,648, forward strand.
ATTGAGGAATGCGGCATTATCAGCCAGCAGGTGCCAGGCTTTGATGAGTGGCTGTGGGTACTGGCGTATCCGGGGATTAAAGTCTCAACGGCCGAAGCGCGGGCGATTTTACCCGCGCAGTATCGCCGCCAGGACTGTATTGCCCACGGGCGACACCTGGCCGGATTCATTCACGCCTGTTATTCCCGTCAGCCACTGCTGGCGGCGAAACTGATGAAGGACGTGATTGCTGAACCTTATCGCACCAAACTGTTGCCAGGCTTCGGCGAAGCGCGCCAGGCGGTGGCGGAAATTGGTGCTCTTGCCAGCGGTATTTCTGGCTCCGGCCCGACGATGTTTGCGTTGTGTGATAAACCGGAAACCGCGCAGCGCGTGGCAGACTGGCTGAGTAAACACTATCTGCAAAATCAGGAAGGTTTCGTTCATATTTGCCGGCTGGATACGGCGGGCGCTCGAGTAGTGGGATAACCGATGAAACTCTACAATTTAAAAGATCACAATGAGCAGGTCAGCTTTGCGCAGGCCGTTACACAAGGGCTTGGTAAGCAACAAGGGCTGTTCTTCCCGCATGACCTGCCGGAGTTCAATCTGACGGAAATTGACGAGATGCTGAAACAGGATTTCGTCTCCCGCAGTGCCAAAATTCTCTCCGCCTTCATTGGTGATGAAATTCCTCAGGAGCTGATGGAAGAGCGCGTCCGCGCGGCGTTTGCCTTCCCGGCACCGGTGAGCAAAGTTGAAGACGACGTGGGCTGCCTGGAGCTGTTCCATGGTCCGACGCTGGCGTTCAAAGACTTCGGCGGCCGTTTTATGGCTCAGATGCTTACCCACATCAGCGGTGACACGCCGGTGACGATTCTGACCGCCACCTCCGGTGATACTGGTGCTGCCGTGGCGCATGCGTTTTATGGTCTGAAAAACGTTCGCGTGGTGATCCTTTATCCGCGTGGCAAAATCAGCCCGCTGCAGGAGAAGCTGTTCTGTACTCTCGGCGGCAATATTGAAACCGTGGCAATTGATGGTGATTTTGATGCCTGCCAGGCGCTGGTCAAACAGGCCTTCGACGATGAAGAACTCAAAAAGGCGCTGGGGCTGAATTCGGCAAACTCAATCAATATCAGCCGTCTGCTGGCGCAAATTTGCTACTACTTTGAGGCGGTGGCGCAGCTGCCGCAGGAAGCTCGCAACCAATTGGTTATCTCGGTACCAAGCGGTAACTTCGGCGACCTGACCGCTGGCCTGCTGGCGAAATCATTAGGTTTACCAGTGAAGCGCTTTATTGCGGCGACCAACGTAAATGACACCGTGCCGCGCTTCCTGAAAGCAGGGGAGTGGAAGCCAAATAAAACTCAGGCCACGCTTTCCAACGCGATGGATGTCAGCCAGCCGAACAACTGGCCGCGCGTAGAGGAGCTGTTCCGCCGTAAAATCTGGCGCCTGAGCGATCTCGGCTATGCGGCGGTGGATGACGAAACCACCAAAGCCACGATGCTTGAACTTCAGCAGATTGGCTACACCTCTGAACCGCATGCGGCGGTGGCGTATCGCGCGCTGCGCGACCAGCTTCATCCTGGCGAATATGGCCTGTTCCTCGGTACAGCGCATCCGGCGAAGTTTAAAGAGAGCGTGGAAGCGATTCTTGGTGAAACGCTGCCGTTACCGCAGGCGCTGGCGGAACGTGCGGATTTACCGCTGCTTTCAGAGAATCTGCCTGCTGATTTCGCCGCGCTGCGTCAGCTGCTGATGAGTAAAGCGTAATTTCTCTGTTTCCTCTTCTTCGGAGGGGGAAACGGGGAGAAATTATGTAGAAATCGTGCAGGAATGCTCATTAAATGCGGGTTCGCAAAGATTAGGATTGCGGACAATAACGAAATAGGTAGTGCTCGGATACGCTTAATCTATCAGCCCACATTGGGCAGTGATGGAGGGCGTTACCTATGTCTGTTATGAAACCTGTTTTCCTTGCGCTATCCATGTTGCTGGTTGCTCCGACCATAGTTGCTCCGGTCATCGTACACGCAGAAGAAATCACCCTGGTGCCTGCAGTGAAACTGCAGATTGGCGATCGCGACGATCGCGGTTACTACTGGGATGGTGGCAACTGGCGCGATCATGACTGGTGGGGCAGACACTACGAATGGCGCGACAATCGCTGGCATCCGCATGATGAATACCGTCATCATGGTCATGGCGATGACAACGATCAGGGCGATCATCACGATCATGGCCACGGTCATGCTTACGGTCACGATCGCGACTAACTTCTTACTCAGGCCTCATCCTGCGGGATGGGGCCTGAACTCAACGCTGTTCGTGGCGTTTAAACACCAGCTCACCTTTCGCTGAGGCTTCTTCATCAAAGAAATAGCCTTCAGCGTCAAATCCTGTCAGCTGCTCCGGCTTCGTCAGGCGATTTTCTATGATATAGCGGCTCATCAGGCCTCGCGCTTTTTTGGCATAGAAGCTGATGACTTTGAACGTGCCGTTTTTCTCATCCAGGAACACCGGCTTAATCAGCTGGCCCTGCAGCTTCTTCGGTTTAACGGATTTGAAATACTCATCTGAGGCGAGGTTAATGATGACGTCGTCACCCTGTGCCTTCAACGCATCGTTGAGCTTGTCGGTGATGGTATCGCCCCAGAAATGGTACAGATCTTTTCCCCGACTGTTTTCCAGACGAATGCCCATCTCCAGGCGGTATGGCTGCATCAGATCCAGCGGGCGCAGTACGCCGTACAGGCCGGAGAGCATGCGCAGATGCTGCTGGGCAAAATCGAAATCTGCCTCACTGAAGGTTTCAGCCTGCAGGCCGGTATAGACATCGCCTTTAAACGCAAGGATCGCCTGGCGCGCATTATCCGGCGTAAAGTCCGGATGCCAGTCGTGAAAACGGGTGGCGTTGAGATCGGCGAGCTTATCGCTGATGTGCATCAGTTTACCGATTTGCGGCGCTGACAGCTTACGCGCTTCACGGATAAGCTTTTGCGAGTGATCCAGCAGTTCAGGTTGGGTATAGCGCTGTGTTGCCAGCGGGCTTTGGTAATCGAGCGTTTTTGCAGGTGAAATCAGTATCAGCATATCCAGTCCTTGCAGGAATTTTCCCCAGACTTTAACAAAAAATGGATGTGAAGTGTTCGATGGTTGCTATTGGCGTGACGCATCGTCCCAGCTTTCAGGTGCCAGTTGCTGTTCAATTTCCGGGTAGCGGGCGGGGTCGAAGACCGGTTTTAAACCGAGTCTGCGCTGGCGAAGGTAGTCGCTGGCGATGATTTTGACCACCGGTGAAAGCAGCAGAATAGCCGTCAGGTTGGTTATCGCCATTAACGCCATAATGATATCCGCCATTTGCCAGACGAGCGGTATCGTCAGCATGGTCCCTGCTATCACCATTAGCAGTGTGACGCTGCGTAAGATCCAGACGTTGCGCGGCGTGTGCAGTCGTAAAAAGAACAGATTGTTTTCCGCATAAACGTAGTTGGCAACGATCGAAGTAAAGGCGAACAATAATACGATAAAAGTGACATAACCCGCCCCCCACCCGCCGGTCAGTGCCGCCATAGCCTGCTGGATGAGGGTGATCCCGCTGCTGCCGCTAAAGGCGGTTTCGTGCCCTGCCAGCAAAACAATCATCGCGCTGGCGCTGCAGATAATAATGGTGTCGGTAAAAACGCCTATCATCTGTACGATGCCCTGGGCCGCCGGATGCGGGGGAGAGGACGCCGCCGCTGCTGCTGCGTTTGGGGTAGAACCCATCCCGGCTTCGTTTGAAAACATGCCGCGCTGGATCCCACTGGTCAGGGCCTGGCTGATGGTGTAGCCCACCGCACCGGCTGCGGCTTCCTGCCAGCCAAAGGCGCTACGGATAATTCCGCTCAGAATGCCCGGGAGTTCGCTCAGGTGGCTAAGACTGATTATCACGCTGGTCGCCACCCACAGGATGGCCATAAATGGCACGATCCACTGCATCAGCCTCGCCACACCGCGCAGTCCGCGCACGATGAACAGCAGCGTCAGGAGCGCCAGAAGCACACCGGTGGCAAGCTTAGGAATTTGAAATGCGTAATGGGCGGCGTTGGCGACCGAGTTTGCCTGTACGGTGTTGAAGATAAGGCCATAAGCGATGAGCAGGAAGACAGAAAACAGCACGCCCATCCAGCGCATGCCAAGACCCCGCGCCATATACCATGCAGGACCACCGCGAAATTGCCCGCTAGCATCACGCTCTTTATAGAGCTGTGCCAGGGAACACTCTGCAAAACTGCTGGCCATGCCGATGATAGCGGAAACCCACATCCAAAAAACCGCACCCGGGCCGCCTGCGGTGATGGCAATCGCGACCCCCGCCAGGTTACCGCTGCCCACGCGCGCGGCAAGGCTGGTACAGAGCGCCTGAAAAGAAGTTAAGCCTCCTTCCTGAGGGCGCAGGCTGCTTTTCAGACTTTTACCAAAGTGACGAATATAACGGAACTGAATATAGCCAGTCCGCCAGGTAAACCAGACTCCGGCACCCAGCAGCAGATAAATCATCACTGAGCCCCAGAGGATTTCATTTATGAAAGATAAAAAATCAGGCATTTAGCATCCTCGAGCCTTTTCTGGCACACCCGTGTAAGCGCTACCATTTTTAAGGATAATCCATTATCGGTGACGATGAGTTTATCATACTCTGCGCTCTTGCACGGTCCCAGGTTGCGCTGACCCAACGTCGTGTTATCATCAGTGAACATTGGTTATATCCCCTTAACAGCTGTTTAAAGAGACACTATCATGACGGATAAATTGACCTCCCTGCGTCAGTACACCACTGTGGTGGCAGACACCGGAGACATCGCGGCAATGAAGCTGTATCAGCCGCAGGATGCTACAACCAACCCTTCACTGATTCTGAACGCCGCGCAGATCCCTGAATACCGTAAACTGATTGACGAAGCGGTTGCATGGGCAAAAGCGCAGAGCAGCGATCGCGCTCAGCAGGTCGTTGATGCGACCGACAAACTGGCGGTGAACATCGGTCTGGAAATCCTGAAACTTATCCCGGGCCGTATCTCTACCGAAGTCGATGCTCGTCTGTCTTATGACACCGACGCCTCTATCGCGAAAGCCAAACGCCTGATCAAACTGTATAACGATGCCGGTATCAGCAACGATCGCATCCTTATCAAACTGGCTTCCACCTGGCAGGGCATCCGTGCCGCTGAGCAGCTGGAAAAAGAAGGCATCAACTGTAACCTGACCCTGCTGTTCTCCTTCGCCCAGGCGCGTGCTTGTGCGGAAGCGGGCGTGTTCCTGATTTCTCCGTTTGTTGGTCGTATCCTCGACTGGTACAAATCCAACACCGATAAGAAAGAGTACGCACCTGCAGAAGATCCGGGCGTGGTGTCAGTGACTGAAATTTATCAGTACTACAAACAGCACGGTTACGAAACTGTGGTGATGGGCGCAAGCTTCCGTAACGTCGGCGAGATCCTTGAGCTGGCCGGTTGTGACCGTCTGACCATCGCTCCGGCGCTGCTGAAAGAGCTGGCAGAAAGCGAAGGCGCTATCGAGCGTAAACTGAGCTACACCGGCGAAGTGAAAGCACGTCCGCAGCGTATTACCGAATCTCAGTTCCTGTGGCAGCACAACCAGGATCCGATGGCAGTAGACAAACTGGCGGACGGTATCCGTAAGTTTGCTATCGACCAGGAAAAACTGGAAAAAATGATCGGCGACCTGCTGTAATCATTACTTGCGTGACCGGGCTCCCGGTCACGCTACCTCTTCTGAAACCTGTCTGTTCCCTTCCTTGCAGTGTATCATTCTGTGTATTCGTCTTTATTTGCACAGGAAAATCATGAATACCTTACGTATTGGCTTAGTTTCTGTTTCCGATCGCGCCTCTGGCGGTGTTTACCAGGACAAAGGCATCCCCGCGCTTGAAGCATGGCTGGAAAGTGCGCTGACCACCCCGTTTGAGGTGCAGACACGGCTTATTCCTGATGAACAGGCAATCATTGAGCAGACGCTGTGTGAACTGGTAGATGAGATGAGCTGCCATCTCGTGCTGACCACCGGCGGTACCGGACCGGCGCGTCGTGACGTTACACCGGATGCAACACTGGCTATCGCCGATCGTGAGATGCCGGGCTTCGGTGAGCAGATGCGTCAGATTAGCCTAAACTTTGTCCCAACGGCGATCCTCTCTCGTCAGGTGGGGGTCATTCGTAAGCAGGCGCTAATTCTCAATCTGCCGGGCCAACCGAAATCGATTCAGGAAACCCTTGAAGGGGTGAAGGATGCTGATGGTAAGGTGCTGGTGGCGGGGATTTTTGCCAGTGTACCGTATTGTATACAGCTTCTTGAAGGCCCGTATGTAGAAACCAACCCGCAGGTGGTAGCAGCTTTTCGCCCGAAAAGCGCACGCCGTGAGACATTATCCTGAATAAGCGGTGTTTGTAACATAACCTGTGCCAGCAGTAGCGTGTTGTGGGTTTTACGGTATAGTCACTTTTTATTTACACTTACTGTAAACCAAAATAGACGAATGGTCCGCTATGTCACAACACGCACGCCCTCTGAATCGCCAGGATTATAAAACGCTGACGCTCGCTGCCCTCGGCGGCGCGCTGGAATTTTACGACTTCATCATTTTCGTCTTCTTCGCGGCCGTCGTCGGCGAACTCTTCTTTCCGGCTGACATTCCTGAATGGCTACGTCAGGTACAGACTTTCGGCATCTTCGCCGCAGGCTATCTGGCGCGACCGCTTGGCGGCATCATCATGGCGCACTTCGGCGATCTCGTTGGTCGCAAAAAGATGTTCACGCTGAGCATTTTGCTGATGGCGGTCCCGACGCTGGTGATTGGCTTGCTGCCAACCTACGCCTCGGCGGGCCTGGTTGCGCCATTGCTGCTACTTCTGATGCGTATTCTGCAGGGCGCGGCAATTGGCGGAGAAGTGCCGGGAGCGTGGGTGTTTGTTGCTGAACATGTGCCTTTCAGACGCATCGGTATTGCCTGCGGTACGCTGACCGCCGGGCTGACGGTAGGGATCCTGCTGGGTTCTGTTGTGGCAACTCTCATCAATACCAGCATGACGCCGCAGGCTATTCACGATGGCGGATGGCGAATCCCGTTCCTGCTCGGCGGTGCGTTTGGCCTGCTGGCGATGTATCTGCGCCGTTGGCTGCAGGAGACGCCGGTATTCCTCGAGATGCAAAAGCGTAAAGCGTTGGCAGAGGAGCTACCGGTCAAAGCGGTAGTGACAAAACACCGTCAGGCGGTAGTGCTTTCGATGTTGCTGACATGGCTCCTTTCGGCAGGCATTGTGGTGGTGATCCTGATGTCGCCGGTGTGGCTGCAAAAACAGCATGGTATGGCACCCGCGCTGACGCTGCAGGCGAATAGCGTGGCGACTATCATGCTTTGTATCGGTTGTTTGCTGGCGGGAATGTCGGCGGACCGGTTTGGCTCCGGCCCTACGCTGATTGTCGGTTCATTATTGCTGGCAGGTACCAGTTGGGCGTTCTACCATCTGGTGGGTATGCATCCGGAACAGTTAGTGTTGCTCTACGGTCTGGTTGGGTTGTGCGTCGGCGTAGTCGGGGCCGTTCCGTATGTTATGGTTCGGGCCTTTCCGGCGGAAGTTCGTTTTAGCGGAATCTCTTTTTCTTACAATCTCTCCTACGCCATTTTTGGCGGCCTGACACCGATTGTCGTGACGGTAATGATGGGCGTGTCGCCGCTGGCACCATCCTGGTATGTACTGGCGCTTTCGCTAATGGGGCTGGGGATTGGGGTCTGGCTGCAGTGGGAAGGGAAAGGTGAAATTGGCCCGGTGCGTGAGACGCCACCGGGCACAACGGCAGATTAGTGCGCTTCGCCGATCGGCAGTACGGTACGACCGTACTGCTCGTTCAGCACTTCGCCCATTGCCAGGTAGATTGCGCTGGCGCCACAGATAACGCCAATCCAGCCTGCAACCACGATAATGCCCGGGTTGTCAGCCAGGTGACCAATGGCCAGCAGAGCAAACAGAACGGTCAGGCTCAGGAACACGAACTGCAGCATACGCGCGCCTTTCAGTGTGCCGAAGAACATGAACAGCGTGAAGACGCCCCACAGACCCAGATAAACGCCCAGGAAGTGCGCGTTTGCCGCTTCGGTCAGACCCATTTTCGGCATCAGCAGAATAGCGACCAGAGTCAGCCAGAAAGAGCCGTAAGAGGTAAAGGCGGTTAAACCAAAGGTATTGCCTTTTTTATATTCCAGCAGTCCCGCGAAGATTTGCGCGATACCGCCGTAAAAAATGCCCATTGCCAGGATAATGCCATCCATCGGGAAAAGCCCAATGTTGTGCAGGTTCAGCAGGATGGTAGTCATCCCGAAACCCATCAGACCCAGCGGAGCCGGATTAGCCAACTTAGTGTTGCCCATAATTCCTCAAAATCATCATTTAAATGGTGAAGTGTAAATACCCTGTGCCAATCCTCTGGTAGCAGGGCGCGGCATCATAATAAGGTGCTGGTGGCGTGTCTATGATCTGAGAGGGTTGAATTAAAAATTTTTTACTTTGCCCCTTGATGCGCAGCGATGCGACCCCATTTAGTACTCAACCGCAGTGGTGAGCCTGAAAAAAAACGATTCAGGGAGCTTGAAACGACACGTTTCGCCCCTATTACAGGTTCACAACCACATGTTGATCGAATTTATAGTGGAGACGTTTAGATGGGTAAAATTATTGGTATCGACCTGGGTACTACCAACTCTTGTGTAGCGATTATGGATGGCACTACCGCGCGCGTGCTTGAGAACGCCGAGGGCGATCGCACCACGCCTTCTATCATTGCTTATACCCAGGATGGTGAAACTCTGGTTGGTCAGCCGGCTAAACGTCAGGCAGTGACGAACCCGCAAAATACGCTGTTCGCAATCAAACGCCTGATTGGCCGTCGCTTCCAGGACGAAGAAGTTCAGCGTGATGTTTCCATCATGCCGTACAAAATCGTTGCTGCTGATAACGGTGACGCATGGCTTGATGTGAAAGGCACCAAAACTGCACCGCCGCAGATCTCTGCTGAAGTGCTGAAGAAAATGAAGAAAACCGCGGAAGATTACCTGGGTGAGCCGGTAACTGAAGCTGTTATCACCGTACCTGCATACTTCAACGATGCTCAGCGTCAGGCAACGAAAGATGCTGGCCGTATCGCAGGTCTGGAAGTTAAGCGTATCATCAACGAACCGACCGCAGCAGCACTGGCTTACGGTCTGGATAAAGAAGTCGGTAACCGTACTATCGCGGTTTACGACCTGGGTGGTGGTACCTTCGATATCTCTATTATCGAAATCGACGAAGTCGACGGCGAAAAAACCTTCGAAGTACTGGCAACCAACGGTGATACCCACCTGGGTGGTGAAGACTTCGATACTCGCCTGATCAACTACCTCGTTGACGAGTTCAAGAAAGATCAGGGCATTGACCTGCGTAATGACCCGCTGGCGATGCAGCGTCTGAAAGAAGCCGCTGAGAAAGCGAAGATTGAACTGTCTTCTGCTCAGCAGACCGACGTTAACCTGCCGTACATCACTGCAGATGCGACCGGTCCGAAACACATGAACATCAAAGTGACTCGTGCGAAACTGGAAAGCCTGGTTGAAGACCTGGTGAACCGTTCCATCGAGCCGCTGAAAGTTGCGCTGCAGGATGCTGGCCTGTCCGTGTCCGATATCCAGGACGTTATCCTGGTCGGTGGTCAGACTCGTATGCCGATGGTGCAGAAGAAAGTTGCTGAGTTCTTCGGTAAAGAACCGCGTAAAGACGTTAACCCGGACGAAGCCGTGGCTATCGGTGCTGCCGTTCAGGGTGGTGTACTGACAGGTGAAGTTAAAGACGTTCTGTTGCTGGACGTTACTCCGCTGTCTCTGGGTATTGAAACCATGGGCGGTGTGATGACGGCGCTCATCAACAAAAACACCACCATCCCGACCAAGCACAGCCAGGTGTTCTCAACCGCTGAGGACAACCAGTCTGCGGTAACTATCCACGTGATTCAGGGTGAGCGTAAACGTGCATCCGATAACAAATCACTGGGTCAGTTCAACCTGGATGGTATTAACCCGGCACCGCGCGGCATGCCGCAGATCGAAGTCACCTTCGATATCGATGCTGACGGTATTCTGCACGTTTCCGCGAAAGACAAAAACAGCGGTAAAGAGCAGAAAATCACCATCAAGGCCTCTTCTGGTCTGAACGAAGAAGAGATCCAGAAAATGGTTCGCGAAGCGGAAGCTAACGCCGAGTCTGACCGTAAGTTCGAAGAACTGGTTCAGACCCGCAACCAGGGTGATCATCTGCTGCACAGCACTCGTAAGCAGGTTGAAGAAGCCGGTGACAAACTGCCAGCTGAAGACAAAACGGCTATCGAGTCTGCGCTGACTGCACTGGAAGCGTCCCTGAAAGGCGAAGACAAAGCAGACATCGAAGCGAAAATGCAGGCGCTGGCGCAAGCTTCCCAGAAACTGCTGGAAATCGCTCAGCAGCAGCACGCTCAGCAGCAGGCAGGCGGGGCTGACGCTTCCGCGAGCAATGCGAAAGACGACGATGTTGTTGACGCAGAGTTCGAAGAAGTGAAAGACAAAAAATAATCGCCCTTTGAACGGGTAATTACTGGCACGGGCGAAGAGGTTTCCTCTCCGCCCGTGCTCGCATGTTAAGGGCATTGAAAAAAGATGGCTAAGAGAGACTATTACGAGATTTTAGGCGTTTCCAAAACAGCGGAAGAGCGTGAAATCAAAAAGGCCTACAAGCGCCTGGCCATGAAATATCACCCGGACCGTAACCAGGGTGATAAAGAAGCCGAAGCCAAATTTAAAGAAATTAAAGAAGCCTACGAGATCCTGACCGACTCTCAGAAACGTGCGGCGTACGATCAGTATGGCCACGCTGCCTTTGAACAGGGCGGCATGGGCGGCGGTGGATTCGGTGGCGGCTTTGGCGGTGGCGGTGCTGATTTCAGCGACATCTTCGGCGATGTGTTTGGTGATATCTTTGGTGGCGGTCGTGGTCGTCAGCGTGCAGCGCGAGGCGCTGATCTGCGCTACAACATGGACCTGACGCTGGAAGAAGCCGTTCGCGGCGTGACCAAAGAAATTCGTATTCCGACCCTCGAAGAGTGCGACGTGTGCCATGGCAACGGCGCAAAACCGGGTACCCAACCGCAAACCTGCCCAACCTGTCACGGTTCCGGCCAGGTACAGATGCGTCAGGGCTTCTTCGCGGTGCAGCAGACCTGTCCGCACTGTCAGGGTCGCGGTACGCTGATTAAAGATCCGTGCAACAAGTGCCACGGACACGGTCGCGTGGAAAAATCTAAAACGCTGTCAGTTAAAATTCCGGCGGGTGTGGATACCGGCGATCGCATTCGTCTGTCTGGTGAAGGCGAAGCGGGCGAGCATGGTGCACCGGCAGGCGATCTGTACGTTCAGGTTCAGGTGAAGCAGCATGCTATCTTTGAGCGTGAAGGCAACAACCTGTACTGTGAAGTCCCAATCAACTTCGCTATGGCTGCGCTGGGCGGTGAGATTGAAGTGCCGACGCTGGATGGCCGCGTTAACCTGAAGGTGCCGGGCGAAACCCAGACGGGTAAACTGTTCCGCATGCGCGGTAAAGGCGTGAAATCCGTTCGTGGCGGTGCGCAGGGCGATCTGCTGTGCCGTGTCGTCGTCGAGACGCCTGTCGGACTGAACGACAAGCAAAAACAGTTGCTGAAGGAATTGCAGGAAAGCTTTGGTGGCCCGACGGGTGAGAAAAACAGCCCGCGCTCCAAGAGCTTCTTTGACGGCGTGAAGAAGTTTTTTGACGATCTGACGCGTTAATCATTTCAGCAGGCTTCAAACAAAACCCGGAGGGTGATACCTCCGGGTTTTTTTATGCTGCTTTTCTCTCCGGGCCCTTACAGTATCCGCGTTACCAGCGGAATAGTTTGCACATCAGGGCTGAGAGGAACGAACTTTTAGGTCCCCCGATTTTCTGTTCTGATGTTGATGGGTTGGCGTTTGCTGGAAGAATGTCGATGTCATCGTTAATCCGAACACCCTGGCGAGGGATGGTTATCATAAAGTTCTCAATACCCACCTCACGAAGGTCTTTACGTAAAAGATAAAGGAGCTGCGTTAAGTTAGCATCGCTGACAAATTGCCCGCGCTCTCCCCATAACGCGGTAGTAATATCTGTTTTGTCGATAATGCTTTTACTTCTCGTGGTAATAAAAAAACTCAGGCACCGGGCACGCATTGGTGTCATCTTTATCCTTCTCGCACTATCCTTGTTTTCTATTTCTAAATTGTTCTCGTCGAAAATACAGTTAGTGTTTATTACGTAGCAGCTCATGTTAGTTTTTCCTGATTGACTCTGATGTCACTCATTATGCTGATAGCAACTTTGCACATTGACTCTTTTGTAGTCGACTTTGTTTATTTTGAGGTGAAGTGATTTTATTGGTTTCGACGATTTCTTTATTAATCTGATTTTTATGGGTTTTGTTTTTGTGATGAGAAAGATCTCATTCTGTGTTTTTAGCTTGTTTTAAGGTGGATTTAAGCGTGATTAAATTTATGAAATGTTGGATCGCTCTTTGGTAAGTATAAGGATGAATTATGATGGATAATGATTACCTTATTTTTACTCGTTATGGAAATATTTCCCCACAGCAAAACGCTGTCAAAAATTAACCTGTGAGGAAATATATTATGTCTACCAGTAAACTGATTAAAGCCGATAGCCTGACGGAAAAAAGCAATGCTGCCGATGGGTTTAAACCTGCTACCGAAACAGAAAAATACAGCTATACCTCTGCTCGTGTAGCCGCTCCGGTGTATAACAAATATCGTAAAGCCAACAAGCCTAAAGTATTCGGGTACTACACCGACTGGTCTCAATATGACGGTCGCCTGCAGGGCCAGGACTCACCTGAGAGCCGCGGCCGTGGTTATGATCTTGCTCATGTCGACCCTACTGCATACGACAAAATCATTTTTGGCTTTATTGGCATCGTTGGCGATCAAGGTGAAAAACTGTTCACCATCAATAATGCCGCGACTCAGACCGGTAAAGTGACTGGCGAACCGACCTTCCTCGACCCATGGGGTGATTTCCAGTCTTACGTTAACTGCAACCAGGAAACCAGCGGTTGGGATGTAGACCCGAAAACAGTAACGGAATCTACGACTCATGGTCTGCTGGGCGGCCTGCGTGACCTGCAGGCAAAAGCAAAATCTATGGATCATGAGCTGGCGCTTTCAATGAGCATTGGCGGCTGGACCATGAGTAATGGCTTCCACGAGATGGCGAAAACCGAAGCCACTCGTAAAGTATTTGCAGCAGGTGTCGTAAAACTGTTTAAACAATTCCCTATGTTTAGCGAAGTCGATATCGACTGGGAATACCCGAACAACGCGGGGAACGGGAATCCGCACGGCGTGGAAGATGGTGAAAACTATGCTCTGCTGATCAAAGAGCTGAAAACTCAGCTCAATGCAGCAGGTCGTGGTGATGTAAAAGTCTCTATCGCGAGCTCTGCTGTTGTGGAAGTACTCGGGTATTCCAACGTCAAAGCACTGCTGGATGCAGGTTTGTATGCCATCAACGTGATGACTTACGACTTCTTCGGTACTCCGTGGGCGGCGGAACTGACTCACCACACTAACCTTACACCGCTGGCGGAAGGTAGCTGGAGCGTTGAAGCCGTTGTTGATTATCTGATTGCGGAAGGTTTCCCATCCGATCGTATTAACATTGGTTATGCTGGTTATACCCGTAATGCGCGTAACGCTGAAGTTGAAAGTGTTTCACCGCTGAAAGGTAGCTACAACCCAGGTCAGGGGACCACCACCGGTTCCTTCGAGTCCGGCTGTACTGAATGGTATGACACCATTTATAACTATCTGGATCTGGAGAACCAGTCTGGTCGTAACGGTTTTAATGTTTATACCGACACCGTGGCCGATGCTGATTTCCTTTATAACCCGCAATCTAAACTGTTCATGTCTCTTGATACCCCACGTTCAGTGAAGGCTAAAGGCGAGTACGCGGCTAAGCATAATCTGGGCGGCCTGTTTACCTGGACCATCGACCAGGATAACGGTGTTCTGCTGAACGCCGCACGTGAAGGTCTGGGCTACGAAGTTCAGACCCAGGTTGTCGATATGGCACCGTTCTATTTCTCTGGGATGACTGCTATTGATGGCGTGGTTCCTGATGATGAAACTCCTGTCGACCCACAGCCGGAACCGACTCCTGATGATACTGATGTCGAGCCGCAGCCAGAGCCGACTCCGGACGAAGGTGAAACTTCAGGCGATACCTGGGATGCTACAGCAACCTATATGGAAAATGACCTGGTTATCTGGAAAGGTCATCAATATAAAGCAGGATGGTGGACCGTTGGCGATCAGCCAGACCTGAACTGCGGTGTAGGCCAGCCGTGGAACGATCTGGGTGCAATCTGATCGTTATCTGTAAAAAAATCAAAGACGCTCAATAGAGCGTCTTTTCGTTTTTATCGAATCAAAATGCAGATATAAGCTACTTTTCCCGAGTTAATATCATCGATAATATGGCTATCATTCTGTTTTATCGAAGTGAATCGGGATTTGATAATGAAAAATCTACATCGTTTTTTCAGCAGTGATGCCGCAGGGGGCATCATCCTCATTATTGCTGCGGCGCTGGCGATGCTGCTTGCCAATACCGGAGCGACCAGCGGCATTTACCACGCATTTCTGGAAACCCCCGTGCAGCTACGGGTGGGCGCTCTGGAAATCAACAAAAACATGCTGTTGTGGATAAACGACGCGCTGATGGCAATCTTCTTCCTGCTCATCGGGCTCGAAGTGAAGCGCGAGCTAATTCAGGGATCGCTTGCCAGCCGCCGTCAGGCGGTATTCCCGGTGATTGCAGCACTGGGGGGAATGGTGGTTCCGGCGCTGGTCTACCTGGCGTTTAACGCCCAGGATCCAGTGGCACGCGAAGGATGGGCAATTCCAGCGGCGACCGACATTGCCTTTGCGCTCGGTGTGCTGGCACTGCTCGGTAGCCGTATTCCCGCAGCGTTAAAAATCTTCCTGATGGCGTTGGCGATCATCGACGATCTGGGAGCCATCGTGATTATCGCGCTGTTCTACACCAACGATCTGTCGCTGCTCTCACTGGGGGTAGCCGCTGCTGCGATTGTGGTGCTGATCGGCCTGAATCTGTGCGGTGTCCGCCGGACGGGTATCTATATTCTGGTGGGAGCCATCCTGTGGACGGCGGTGCTAAAATCAGGAGTCCACGCGACGCTTGCGGGTGTTATCGTCGGGTTCCTGATCCCACTCAAGGAGAAGGAGGGGAAATCACCGGCGAAGCAGCTTGAGCACGTTCTGCATCCGTGGGTGGCGTTCCTTATTCTGCCGCTGTTTGCGTTTGCCAATGCCGGCGTTTCTTTGGGAGGCGTCACGCTTGAAGGGCTGACTTCGCTGCTACCGCTTGGCATCATTGCCGGTCTGTTCATTGGTAAGCCGCTCGGGATTAGCTTGTTCTGCTGGCTGGCGTTGAAGCTGAAGTGGGCGCATCTGCCGGAAGGGACAACCTGCAAGCAGATTATGGCCGTGGGTGTACTGTGTGGAATCGGCTTCACCATGTCGATATTCATTGCCAGCCTGGCATTCGGCAACGTTGATCCCGCGCTCATTAACTGGGCAAAGCTTGGGATCCTGATTGGCTCTGTCCTGTCAGCCGTTGTCGGTTACACCCTGCTGCGCATGCAGATGCGTGGTTCGCAGGATTCAACAGAGTGAACAGCGAAGCGCCCTACGGGGCGCTTTTAAGACATATCAGGGAGTGAAAAACATGTCTCATATGAACTACAACCATCTGTACTACTTCTGGCACGTCTATAAAGAGGGATCGGTTGTTGGCGCGGCAGAAGCACTTTACTTAACGCCACAAACGATTACCGGGCAGATCAAGGCGCTGGAGGAGAGGCTACAGGGCAAGCTGTTCAAACGTAAGGGCAGGGGGCTTGAGCCGAGCGAGCTCGGTGAGCTGGTGTTTCGCTATGCCGATAAGATGTTCACCCTGAGCCAGGAGATGCTCGATATCGTCAACTACCGCAAAGAAGCGAATCTGCTGTTTGATGTGGGCGTGGCGGATGCGTTGTCGAAACGCCTGGTGAGTGGCGTACTGGACGCCGCGGTTGTTGAAGATGAGCAAATTCATCTACGCTGCTTTGAATCCACTCACGAGATGCTGCTTGAACAGCTCAGCCAGCATAAGCTGGATATTATTATCTCTGACTGCCCGATTGATTCTACCCAACAGGAAGGTCTGTTTTCGGTCAAAATTGGTGAATGTGGGGTCAGCTTCTGGTGTATGAACCCGCCGCTGGAAAAGCCTTTCCCGGCCTGCCTCGAGGAACGTCGCCTGCTGATCCCAGGCCGTCGCTCTATGCTCGGGCGCAAACTGCTGAACTGGTTTAACTCGCAGGGGCTTAAGGTTGAGATTCTGGGGGAGTTTGATGATGCGGCGCTGATGAAGGCGTTTGGTGCGGCACACAATGCCATCTTTGTGGCACCAACGCTTTATGCGCAGGCTCTCTACGCCGATGAGAACATCATCGAGATTGGGCGCATGGATACGGTGATGGAGGAGTATCACGCAATCTTTGCCGAGCGGATGATCCAGCACCCGGCGGTTCAGCGTATCTGCAATCAGGATTACTCTGCGCTGTTTGCACTTCCTGAACGCTAAACGACAGACATAAAAAAACCCGCGTTAGCGGGCTTTTTTCAAAGCGGATAACAAGCGGGCGATTAAGCCAGTTTGTTGATCTGAGCAGTCAGGTTCGCCTTATGACGAGCTGCTTTGTTTTTGTGGATCAGACCTTTAGCAGCCTGACGGTCCACGATTGGTTGCATTGCATCGAATGCGTTCTGTGCTGCAGCTTTGTCGCCAGCTTCGATAGCTGCGTATACTTTCTTGATGAAAGTACGCATCATAGAGCGACGGCTAGCGTTGTGTTTGCGAGCCTTTTCAGACTGAACGGCGCGCTTCTTAGCTGATTTGATATTAGCCAAGGTCCAACTCCCAAATATGTTCTATATGGACAATTCAAAGGCCGAGGAATATGCCCTTTTAGCCTTCTTTTGTCAATGGATTTGTGCAAATAAGCGCCGTTAATGTGACAACGCTTGATTACGTAGTGATGGCGCAGGATTCTAACAGCTTGCGCCTGGCGAATACAGCTTTTCCGGCACAAAAATCGCATAACAACCGCAGTTTTTCTCACCGCGAATGGCAAGGTTGATGAAATCCTTATCTCTTTCTGTTGCGGAGTGCAATCGCGGGTTAACGTGAACTGCGGTACAAGGTATACTCGGACGATTTTCACTGTTTTGAGCCAGACATGAAGCTGATACGCGGCATACATAATCTCAGCCAGGCCCCGCAGGGCTGTGTGTTGACCATTGGTAATTTCGACGGCGTGCATCGTGGGCATCAGGCGCTTTTGCAGCGCTTGCGCGCGGAAGGCCAGAAACGTGGTTTACCTGTCGTCGTGATGATATTCGAACCGCAGCCGCTCGAGCTTTTTGCCGCTGATAAAGCCCCTGCAAGACTCACGCGCCTGCGAGAAAAACTGCGCTATCTGGCTGAAAGTCATGCGGATTACGTGCTCTGTGTCCGTTTCGACCGACGCTTCGCGGCGCTGACTGCGCAAGCCTTTATTAGCGATCTACTGGTTAAACGTCTTGGCGTGCAGTATCTCGCGGTAGGGGATGATTTCCGCTTTGGCGCTGGTCGTCAGGGGGATTTCTTGTTATTACAGAAAGCCGGGGCCGAATACGGTTTCGACGTCACCAGCACCCACACGTTTTGCGATGGTGGTATGCGCATCAGTAGCACTGCGGTGCGCGAGGCGCTGGCGGCGGATGATCTGCAGCAGGCTGAAAAGCTGCTGGGGCATCCTTTTACGATTTCTGGTCGCGTGGTACACGGCGATGAGCTGGGTCGTACCATCGGCTTCCCGACGGCGAACTTACCGCTGCGTCGTCAGGTTTCCCCGGTTAAAGGGGTCTATGCGGTTGAAGTGGCAGGGCTGGGCGACACGCTGCTGCCGGGCGTGGCAAACATCGGTACCCGACCAACGGTGTCCGGCGTGCGCCAACAGCTCGAAGTCCACCTGCTGGACGTTGTAATGGACCTCTATGGTCGCCATATAGATGTCATACTGCGTAAAAAAATACGCAACGAGCAGCGATTCGCGTCGCTGGATGAATTAAAGGCGCAAATCGCGCGAGATGAATTAACAGCCCGCGAATGCTTTGGGCTATCAAACCCGGCTTAAATGCCTACGTGATAAATACGGAACCGAGAATCTGATGAGTGACTATAAATCAACCCTGAATTTGCCGGAAACAGGGTTCCCGATGCGCGGCGATCTTGCCAAGCGTGAACCGGGAATGCTGGCGCGTTGGACCGATGATGACCTGTACGGCATCATCCGTGCAGCGAAAAAAGGCAAAAAAACCTTCATTCTGCATGATGGCCCTCCTTATGCGAATGGCAGCATTCATATTGGTCACTCGGTTAACAAGATTCTGAAAGACATTATCGTGAAGTCCAAAGGGCTGACGGGTTTTGATTCCCCGTACGTTCCGGGCTGGGACTGCCACGGTCTGCCTATCGAACTGAAAGTAGAACAAGAGTTCGGTAAGCCGGGCGAGAAGTTCACCGCCGCAGAATTCCGCGCGAAATGCCGTGAATACGCCGCGACTCAGGTTGAAGGCCAGCGTAAAGACTTTATCCGTCTTGGTGTGCTGGGTGACTGGTCACGTCCGTACCTGACCATGGACTTCAACACCGAAGCTAATATCATCCGTGCACTGGGTAAAATCATCGGTAATGGCCACCTGCACAAAGGTGCTAAACCGGTGCACTGGTGCGTTGACTGCCGCTCTGCGCTGGCAGAGGCAGAAGTTGAGTACTACGACAAAACTTCACCGTCTATCGATGTCGCGTTCCACGCGGTCTCTCAGGATGCGGTAAAAGCGAAATTTGGCGTAAGTTCCGTCAATGGCCCGATCTCCCTGGTTATCTGGACCACGACTCCGTGGACGTTGCCAGCAAACCGCGCTATTTCTCTTTCCGGCGAGTTCGAATACGCGCTGGTACAGATTGACGGTCAGGCGCTGATCCTGGCGAAAGATCTGGTAGAAAGCGTTCTGAAACGCGCTGGCATCAATGAATACACGGTTCTGGGCACTGTAAAAGGCGATGCGCTGGAACTGATGCGCTTCAAGCACCCGTTCCTCGACTTCGACGTACCGGCTATCCTTGGCGAACACGTCACTCTGGATGCGGGTACCGGTGCGGTGCACACCGCCGGTGGCCACGGCCCGGACGACTACACCATCAGCCAGAAATACGGTCTGGAAATTGCCAACCCGGTTGGCCCGGACGGTGCTTATCTGCCGGGGACCTATCCGTCTCTGGATGGCATCAACGTCTTCAAAGCTAACGACATCATCGTTGAGATGCTGCGTACCAGCGGCGCACTGTTGCACGTGGAAAAAATGCAGCACAGCTATCCGTGCTGCTGGCGTCACAAAACGCCTATCATCTTCCGCGCCACGCCGCAGTGGTTCGTGAGCATGGATCAAAAAGGCCTGCGTGCGCAGTCTCTGAAAGAGATCAAAGGCGTACAGTGGATCCCGGACTGGGGCCAGGCGCGTATCGAATCCATGGTTGCTAACCGCCCTGACTGGTGTATCTCCCGTCAGCGCACCTGGGGCGTCCCGATGTCTCTGTTCGTCCATAAAGAGACCCAGGAGCTGCACCCGCGCACCCTGGAGCTGATGGAAGCCGTGGCAAAACGCGTTGAAGTAGACGGCATCCAGGCGTGGTGGGATCTTGACCCGCGCGACATCATGGGTGACGACGCTGACCTGTACGAGAAAGTTCCGGATACGCTGGACGTGTGGTTTGACTCCGGGTCAACGCACTCCTCCGTCGTTGACGTGCGCCCGGAGTTTTCCGGTCACGCTGCCGACATGTATCTGGAAGGTTCCGACCAACACCGTGGCTGGTTCATGTCATCTCTGATGATTTCTACCGCGATGAAAGGTAAAGCGCCTTACCGTCAGGTACTGACCCACGGCTTCACCGTTGATGGTCAGGGCCGTAAGATGTCGAAATCTATCGGCAACACCGTCAGCCCGCAGGATGTGATGAACAAACTGGGCGCAGACATCCTGCGCCTGTGGGTGGCTTCAACCGACTATACCGGTGAAATGGCGGTTTCTGATGAGATCCTGAAACGTGCCGCCGACAGCTATCGTCGTATCCGTAACACCGCGCGCTTCCTGCTGGCGAACCTCAACGGTTTCGATCCGGTAAAAGACATGGTGAAACCGGAAGATATGGTGGTGCTGGACCGCTGGGCGGTAGGCTGTGCGCAGGCCGCACAGGAAGACATCCTGAAAGCTTACGAGTCTTACGACTTCCACGAAGTGGTGCAGCGTCTGATGCGTTTCTGCTCCATCGAAATGGGCTCGTTCTACCTCGACATCATTAAAGACCGTCAGTACACCGCGAAGGCTGACAGCGTTGCTCGTCGCAGCTGCCAGACTGCACTGTTCCACATTGCAGAAGCGCTGGTTCGCTGGATGGCACCGATCATGTCCTTCACCGCAGATGAAATCTGGGGCTACCTGCCAGGCAATCGTGAGAAGTATGTCTTCACCGGCGAGTGGTACACCGGTCTGTTTGGTCTGGCAGACAGCGAAGCAATGAACGACGGCTTCTGGGACGAACTGCTGAAAGTCCGTGGCGAAGTGAACAAGGTCATTGAGCAGGCGCGTGCTGACAAGAAAGTGGGCGGTTCTCTGGAAGCGGCAGTGACGTTGTACGCTGAACCAGCGCTAGCGGCGAAACTGACCGCACTGGGTGACGAATTACGATTCGTCCTGTTGACCTCCAGCGCTCAGGTTGCTGACTATGCAGAGGCGCCTGCGGAGGCTCAGCAGAGTGAACTGTTGAAGGGTCTGAAGGTCGTACTGAACAAAGCCGACGGTGAGAAATGCCCGCGTTGCTGGCATTACACGACTGATATCGGTCAGGTGGCGGATCACGCAGATCTCTGCGGACGCTGTGTAAGCAACGTCGCCGGTGACGGCGAGCAACGTAAGTTTGCCTGATGAGTAAATCTGTTTGTTCTACCGGGCTGCGCTGGCTGTGGGTGGTCGTCGCCGTGCTGATTATCGATTTGGGGAGTAAGTACCTCATCCTGCAGAACTTCGTTCTGGGGGATACGGTGCCGCTGTTCCCGTCGCTTAATCTGCATTATGCGCGCAACTATGGTGCGGCGTTCAGCTTCCTCGCCGATA
This sequence comes from Yokenella regensburgei, assembly GCF_003634235.1. Classification (NCBI taxonomy): domain Bacteria; kingdom Pseudomonadati; phylum Pseudomonadota; class Gammaproteobacteria; order Enterobacterales; family Enterobacteriaceae; genus Yokenella; species Yokenella regensburgei. Next base: position 464,045 of record NZ_RBIZ01000005.1, read on the forward strand.
GCGGCGGATGGCAGCGCTGGTTCTTCGCCGGGATTGCCATTGGTATCTGTGTGGTGCTGGCGGTGCTGATGTATCGCTCAAAAGCCACCCAGAAGCTGAATAACATCGCCTATGCGCTGATCATCGGTGGGGCGTTGGGGAACCTGTTTGACCGCCTGTGGCACGGCTTTGTTGTCGATATGATCGACTTCTACGTCGGTGACTGGCACTTTGCGACCTTTAATCTGGCCGATACCGCTATATGTATCGGCGCAGCATTAATCGTGCTGGAAGGTTTCTTACCTAACGCGGCGAAGAAAGAAAAGGCGTAATATAAAATGCCCGGCGGCGAAAGCTTGCCGGGTTTCTCTCTTGTCGGCCCGGTAAGCGCTAGCGCCGCCGGGCAAACAGGTGGCAGAAATTTTAAAGAGCAACCTGCATGTCTAAATCTGTACAGAGCAACAGCGCCGTACTGGTGCATTTCACGCTGAAACTCGACGATGGCTCCACGGCCGAGTCGACCCGTAACAACGGCAAACCGGCGCTGTTTCGCCTTGGCGATGCCTCTCTGTCTGAAGGGCTGGAGCAGCACCTGCTGGGGCTGAAAGAGGGTGAGAAGAAAGCGTTCTCGCTGGAGCCGGATGCCGCATTTGGTATTTCGAGCCCGGATCTCATCCAGTACTTTTCCCGTCGGGAGTTTATGGACGCAGGCGAACCGGAAGTTGGCGCGATTATGCTCTTTACTGCAATGGATGGCAGCGAAATGCCGGGGGTTATCCGTGAAATCAATGGCGATTCTATCACCGTTGATTTTAACCACCCGCTGGCGGACCAGACCGTTCATTTTGATGTTGAAGTGCTGGAAATCGATCCGGTACTGGAGGTTTAAATGCAGATTCTGTTGGCCAACCCGCGCGGCTTTTGCGCCGGTGTCGACCGCGCTATCAGCATTGTCGAAAACGCCCTCGAAATCTATGGCGCGCCAATTTACGTGCGTCACGAGGTAGTCCATAACCGCTATGTGGTTGATAGCCTGCGTGAACGCGGTGCCATCTTTATCGAGCAAATCAGTGAAGTGCCGGACGGTACCATCCTGATTTTCTCCGCGCATGGCGTCTCTCAGGCCGTTCGTAATGAAGCCAAAAGCCGTGACTTAACGGTCTTTGATGCGACCTGCCCGCTGGTGACTAAAGTGCATATGGAAGTCGCCCGCGCCAGCCGTCGTGGTGAAGAATCCATCCTTATCGGCCACGCCGGGCATCCGGAAGTGGAAGGGACGATGGGTCAGTACAGCAACCCGGCGGGAGGCATGTACCTTGTCGAATCACCAGACGACGTGTGGAAACTTAAGGTTAAAAACGAAGAAAAACTGTCGTTTATGACCCAGACGACCCTTTCTGTTGACGACACTTCAGACATTATCGACGCGTTGCGTCAACGCTTCCCGAAAATTGTCGGGCCGCGTAAAGATGATATCTGCTATGCCACGACCAATCGTCAGGAAGCCGTACGGGCGCTGGCTGAGCAGGCGGATGTGGTGCTGGTTGTTGGTTCGAAAAACTCCTCTAACTCCAACCGTCTGGCCGAGCTTGCCCAGCGTATGGGTAAAGCGGCGTATCTTATTGATGATGCGACGGATATTCAGGAACTTTGGGTGAAAGACGCCGCCTGCGTTGGCGTTACGGCAGGGGCATCGGCTCCGGACATTCTGGTGCAGAATGTGATTCGTCGTCTGCAGGAACTCGGCGGTGGCGAAGCGCTGCCGCTGGAAGGGCGTGAAGAAAATATCGTGTTCGAAGTGCCGAAAGAGCTGCGACTCGATATTCGCGAAGTGGAGTAAGTTAATCCGCTGTGAAATATGAAAAAATGCCAGGCTAATCACCTGGCATTTTTTATGGGGGAAACATGCGTATACCGATAATTCTTGATACCGATCCCGGCATTGACGATGCGGCCGCTATTGCTGCTGCGCTGTTTGCACCAGAGCTGGATCTGGCATTGATGACCACCGTTGCGGGTAATGTCTCTTTGGAGAAAACCACGCGTAATGCGCTACAGCTTCTGCACTTCTGGGAAGCCGATGTACCGCTGGCGCAGGGTGCGTCCGCACCGCTTGTCCGCCCGCTGCGCGATGCGGCAGACGTGCATGGTGAATCCGGCATGGAAGGCTACGATTTTGTTGCTCACGATCGTCAGCCGCTGGCGAAACCGGCGTTTATCGCGATTCGTGACCTGCTGATGAGCGCGCCGCAACCGGTGACTCTGGTGGCCATTGGCCCGTTGACCAACATTGCGCTGTTACTGACCCAGTATCCGGAGTGCAAGTTCAATATCCGTCGACTGGTGCTGATGGGCGGTTCGGCCGGCCGGGGCAACTTCACCCCGAACGCCGAGTTCAATATCGCCATCGATCCCGAAGCGGCGGCTATCGTTTTCCGCAGCGGGCTGGAGATCGTCATGTGTGGGCTCGACGTAACCAACGATGCGATGCTTGATGCAGAATATCTGGCGACTTTACCTACTCTCAACCGTACCGGGCAGATGCTGCATGCCCTGTTCAGTCATTACCGTAGCGGCAGTATGACCAGCGGTCTGCGTATGCATGATCTGTGTGCCATTGCCTGGCTGGTGCGGCCGGATCTGTTTACGCTGAAGCCTTGCTTTGTTGCGGTGGAAACCCAGGGAACCTGGACGTCCGGCACAACCGTGGTGGATATTGAAGGTAAGCTCGGACAGCCAGCGAACGCTCAGGTTGCGTTGAGGCTGGATGTTGCCGGGTTCCGCCGTTGGGTGGCGGAAGTTCTGGCGCTGGCTCCCTGATATTTTGTGATGCAGGGCGCATCATCGCGCCCTTATAAGCAGGTTAATCGATTAATCTGCTATTCTCTTCATGTTGTTCTCCTCGGGCCGGAGACGCATATGAAACCTGTTATTATCCAGCCGCCTCAGGTGGACTGGTTCACTGGTGCGTTCGCGCACGGCGCAACCCTGCGTAAATCTACCCGCATTGCCGATCTTGCAGGCATCTTCGCTGATACTGCGGCATGGCACCGTACCGATCCCGATTTCGCCGTTTATGACGTAGAGATGCTCGAAAGCCCGACAGGTGAAGGCGAGCTCTACACCGGCGTCACGCATCTTCAGCCGGGCAAAATCGGTGACGAATTTTTCATGACCCGTGGTCATTTCCACGCCAGGCGGGAGCAGGGCGAGGTTTATTATGGCTTACGCGGTACGGGCCTGTTGCTGCTACAACCCGAACACGGCAGGGCTTATCTGCAAACGGTCACGGCAGGTTCAGTACACATCATCCCTGGGTTTACCGCTCACCGGCTTATCAACACCGGCAGTGAGGTGCTTTCTGCGCTGGCGGTATGGCCGACTATTGCCGGGCATGATTACACTGCGCTGGCGAGTGGGTTTTCCGTTCGGGTAACGGAGGCCAATCGGCAAATTCTGGTCCGTGAGGTGCAGAATGGCTGAATACGGGCTTGATATGCAGATTCATCATCAGCCGCTGGGCTTTTCCTATGGCGAAGATGTGACCGGCCCGATGCCGGAGATCCGCCGCCTGGATCAGATCCGCGCCTCGCTGCGGGATCCCGATTGTGAAGGGCCGGAAGAGGTGTACGCTATCGCCATGGATGTCGCGCGTATGCAGGACCGCGAAGCGCTACGCAAGCGGATGCTGCTATTCGGCGTCGTCACTTATGCTGCCGGTCAGCTTGGTGATGAGCCTGTTCGCAGCCAGGGGCACGTGCACCGCATCAGCCAGCACAGCGGCTGGTCGCCGCCCGAGTTGTACGAGATCTGGCAGGGCAGCGCCATTATCTACATGCAGGAAAGGGTAGAAGACGATCCTGGCCGCTGTTTTGCGGTAATAGCGCAGGCCGGGGATAAGGTGCTGGTACCGCCCGGCTGGGGGCACGCCACTATCTCAGCCAACCCTGACGTGCCGCTGACCTTCGGCGCCTGGTGCGACCGGGAATATGGTTTCGAATATGACGCAGTGCGGGCACATAAAGGGCTCGCCTGGTATCCGTTGATGCAGGATCGGCAGGTTATCTGGCAGCATAATCCGCACTATGCGCCCGGACGACTACAGGCTATCACACCAAGAGTGTACGACGAGTTTGGCATCACGGCGGAGCCGCTGTATCAGCAATTTATTGAAGATCCGGCGCGTTTTCAGTTTATCTCCCGCCCTGATAAAGTGGCCGGGCTGTGGCATAACTTCCATCCATAAAAAAACCGGGGCCAGGCCCCGGTTCTTCGTTAATCTTCCTGTTTAACCGGCAAACAGGCCCGTCGCGACACCGGCCGCCGCCAGTACCAGCAGCAGGATCATCGCTTTCACCGGTGAGACGCCACGTTTTGCCATCAGATACCACGTCCCCAGCACTACGACCAGCGGCAGGAGCTGCGGGAAGATGCCGTCCAGCATCTGCTGTACATGGATGTTCACGCCGTCTTTGGTGATGAACTCAAGGCCGGTTCCCAGCTTCACGTAGCTTGCCGCCACGCCGCCCATCACGAATACGCCCAGTAGCGATAATGCTTCACGCAGGCGAGCAGATTTACTGCTCACCAGCATTTCGACGGAGCCGGAGCCCATCTGATAACCCTTAAGGAACAAAAACCACGAGCCGGGAATAATGATGGCAAGCCAGGCGACAATGTAGAACAGCGGCCCAAGAATGTTGCCGCCTGCCGCCAGCGCCATCCCGATGCTGAGCAGAATAGGGATCAGCATGCCCGGGATCATCGAGTCGCCGATCCCGGCGATCGGCCCCATCAGACCCACTTTGAGCGTGTTGATCGTCTCACCGTCGATAGGTTCGCCATTGGCTTTTTTCTCTTCCAGGCCCAGGGTCATACCGTTGACGATGGCGCCTATCTGCGGTTCTGTATTGTAGAACGACGCATGACGGCGCAGCATTTCCTGGCGTTCTTTGTCATCGGGGTAGAGCTTCTTCGCCACCGGTAGCATGCTCAGGCAAAAACCGAAGGATTCCAGACGTTCAAAACTCATCGACGACAGATTGTGCATCATCCATGCCCGCCAGCAGCGGCGCAGATCTTTGCGGGTCAGGTTTTTGGGCGTAATTGTACGTTCTTCCATCAGAATTCATCCTCATCATCTGCCGCCCGCGCAGAGGTATCGGCCTGCGGAGGTTCTGGCTTGTAGTTGTAATGGATAAGCGCCAGCAGCGCGCCGACGATCACCAGCGCGACCATGTTCAGCTTCAGGAAAACGATGCACACAAAGCCCACCAGGAAGTAGATCAACATGGTGTAGTTTTTGATGATTTGCTTAAGCAGAATAGCGATACCAACGGCAGGCAGAATGCCCCCCAGCACGTTCATGGTGGAAAGCACGACTTTTGGCAGGCTGTCCATAAAACCGCTGATGTACTGCGCACCGAAATAGACCGCGATGAAGGTTGGCACAAAGCGCAGGACAAAGTTTGTGACCTGCGGGAAGATGGCGCTGTTAAGGTAAATACCGCGTTCGTCACCGCGATCGACGGCATTATCGGCGCGATGGTTCCAGAAGGAGTTCAGTACCATCATGGTGTTGAAGAGAATGGTCCCGGCAATGCCGATAGTCGCGGCCAGCGCCACGGCGACTTCTGGCCCCTTGCCCGACAAAATACCCAGCGCAATCGCAGGAAAGGCGACGAAGTTGAGATCCGCTGGCATAGAACCACCGGGCGTCACCATCGCGATATACACCGCCTGCACCGCTACGCCAATCATGATCCCGGTTTTGACATCACCGAGAATAAACCCGACCAGCATGCCCGACACCAGCGGACGGGTAATCAGATACCAGCCGCCGGTCAGACCCAACAGCCAGGGACTACTGAGCGCGCCGAGATAACAGAGCACGCCAATTAATGCCGCTTCGATAATCATCATCCGCTCCTTATTTCAGTTTTTGCCGCGCATCCTGCCAGCTGTAGCTGCTGGCATCAGGTACCAGACGAAACTCAATCGCATGGCCCTGCGCGTGCAGCCAGTCGAAAGCAGAAATCTCTTCGGCATTAACGGACTGATTGGGGCCAATGGTGGTGGTATCTGCACGGGCGCTCATCGGGCCGACGTTGATTTTGCCGTTGCTGTTTTTTAGGCTGATCCCCGCCTGCTCAATACGCTGTAACGTGAGCGGAGATTTGCCTATCACGAAGTAGCGTTTGTCGCTGGCAATCACCTTCGGCAGCTTTTCAATCGCGGTGGCGGTATCAAACAGCCACACTTTGGTGTCGGATACTGCGCCTTTCATCACCGAAGAAAGAAGCGGATCGGCCGCCACGGCATCGTCGATGGCTACGATACCGTCGCAGGGCAGCTCTTTGGCCCAACGTGTGACGAGCTGCCCATGAATGACGCGGTCGTCGATGCGTACAAAAGAAATGCTCATAGCAGGCTCCTTAAAAATCGTCTGATTGCTCACTGGCGGCGGGGGCCGCCAGCACCAGCGTAGGTTGGGTTAGCGCCAGCAGCTGGCGGGCTGCGGCGTTAACATCGGTAAATTCGTGAATATCGTCGGTTTGTAAAAGCATCGGGAAGTTTATGCCGCCCAGTACCGCGACCGGCGGAACCGTCTTTGCCGAGAAGGCTGACTGGCAGGCGACATTCCACGGGGTCCCGCTCTGCATATCGCAAAGTACCAGCACCCCATCGGCATCTTTCGACGCCATTGCCAGCACGTCGGCAAAATCCTGCCTGAAGCCTTCGATACCGGCTTCGCCAGTGAGCGTCACGGCGAAGCAGTAAGGCAGCTCGCCGTAGACCATGCTGGCGCTCTCGAGCATGGCTTTTGCCATCGGGCCGTGTGAAGCCACAATCACATTAATCATCGTTTATCCCCTGACCCAGGCTTTGACGGTCGCCAGCTGCTGGCCAATTCCCTTACCCCACGGCGAAATGCGGTATTCGCCCACCGAAGCCGGAATGATGAAGGTTTCGGCGTAGTGCACCACGAAAGGCTCAAATGCGCCGCTCGGGCTTTCCACACGGGCTTCATCCCCTTCGACCAGGTTGAGTACGTTCACGCCACCGTCGGTGTGGTGGGTCACCGGCGCGGTGAACCAGTGGCGTCGGGTCTCAATAAATTCGCGCTCGTGCAGGCCGGTGCGCTCTTCGCGCCAGCCGTCACCTTCATCGATGGGCTCGATGCGGTTGACCAGATGCTGATTGACCCACCGGGTGTCGCGCTGCCAGTCGATGACCTGCTCGCCGTGGTCGAGATGCACCGGACGCGGCTGTCCGTCGAGCCCCAGGCGTCCCCAGTCCCAGAGTTTGAAAGTGAAGATGTACGGTGTGGCGCTTATCTCGAGCACCATTGTGCCTGAGCCGGAGCAATGTACGGTACCCGCCGGGATCAGGAAGTGGTCATGCTTTCGCGCAGCAATCTGGTTAACAAAGCGCGCGTCGTCAAATGCCTTTTCACCGCGTGCCGCCAGGCGTAAATCGCTCAGCATCTCCGCCGGCTTCACCCCAGTTTTGGTACCGAGATAGACCACCGCACCCGGCTCGGCATCAAGGATGTAGTAGCTCTCATCCTGGGTGTAGTGCATGCCGAACTGCTGCTGAATATATTCTGTCAGCGGATGCACCTGGAAACTGAGATTCTGGCCGCCGATGGTATCCAGGAAATCAAAGCGGATAGGGAATTCGGCCCCAAAGCGGGCATGCACTTTTTCACCGAGCAGCGCGTGGGGCTGCAACAGCACCAAATCCAGAGAGGGGATCTCGACCCTGACGTCGCCAAACCGCATCAGCAGGCTGTTTTCCTCGGGCACGCAGTCAAAACACCATGCGTAGTTTGGTTTCGCCGGATCGAGATCGAATCGTTGTTTCATCCACTGACCGCCCCAGACGCCGGGGTCGAAGAACGGTACGACGCGGAATGGTTGTTGAGCCGTTTGCTGTAACCCGGCACGCAGGGCTTCGCCGCTGACAAGCGTTGGTGCATCCGCCACGGTGGTATCCAGCAAGAAATCACAGCGCTTAAGCAGCGGTGTTTTATGGCGGTCAAAGACCCGCCATTCGATGAAGAAGGCACGCTTATAGCGGCGGAGAATATCTTCGCTCTGGTTTTCTACCCCCCAGTTACCCAGCTCGCCGCTGCGCATGCGCTGCTGAATTTCCCAGCGCGGCAGATCGGCATACACCAGCACGTCGCCTGGATGCACCAGCGCAGCACCTGGGCCATATACCACCGTAAGCCCTGCCGGATGTTGTGCCACCTGCTGCTGGAGAGAGGTCAACGCAGCAGCGTCGAAAAATTCCGGAAGCTGGTGACAGGAGAGGACACCAAACACGCGGTCATCGGTGAGGTTGCGGGTCAGAAGGGCGTGCAGCGCTTCCTCGTTCTGGCGGGCGGTCTCTACGTTGAGGTAGAGCGCCTCTTTAAAGTGAGTCAGTAATTTCTGCTCGATCTCTTTAAGACGGACGCCCGGGTAGCAGTCGATGACCAGTACGGTTTTTTGGTTAGCGGAAAGCCTGGTGTTAAGCGCAGCAACGATCGCTTCCCACCCTTGCCAGGCGTGGGTATCGAATCCCTGAACTGACACTTCAGGGTATTTGTCATAGTGGGTAGGTTTCATGTGTTCACTCCGTTATCGTTAAATTAAGATTAATCGATTAACCTAAATGTGGAAGAGTGGTTAACGCGATTAACCTGACAAAACGACGAGGAAATTGTCTTTTCTGCCCGGGAGTGTGAAGCGTCTCACAGGGAAAAATGCAAAATTTAGGTTATTCGATTAATCTGTGGGGAACGAAGGAGGAACAATGACAACTGTAACGCTGGCGCAGGTCGCTGAACGAGCAGGCGTGTCGACCGCCACGGTGTCGATGGTGTTGCGTAATCGCGGGAGGATCTCGCAGGCAACCCGGGAAAGAGTCCTGAAAGCGCTGGATGACTCCGGCTATGTCTATAACCAGACGGCCGCGAACCTGCGCAACCGCAGCAGTAATCAGGTCGGGCTGCTGCTACACGACATTACCAACCCCTTTTACGGTGAAATGACCGCTGGCCTCAGCCATGAAATGGAGCGCCATGAGATGCTGCTGTTTCTGGCCAACAGTGAGGAGTCCGGCGAGCGGCAGCAAAAGTTTGTCGATTCACTGATGCGTAATAACGCCTGCGGGATGGTGCTGTGTGCCGCCCGGGAAACCCCGCGCACATTTTTTGACAGCCTGAAGCGGCGTAATATCCCCGCCATCATGGTGGTACGACCGGTCAACGATCCCGATTTCGATTTTGTCGGTACCGACAACTTTCTTGGTACCCAGATGGCTACCGCGCATCTGCTGAAGCTTGGGCATCGGCATATTGCCTTTATCGGCGGAAGCCAGAGTTCGGGCACCCGGGCACAGCGTATCGGTGGCTTTACCAGTAAGCTTCTGGAAAATGGGCTGTCGGCAGACCCTCGCTGGATTGTAACAAGTCAGGCAAGCCAGAGTGATGGCGCTCGGGTGGCAGAAGCATTGTTCCATCAGTTTCCGCAAATCACCGCGGCGGTATGCTATCAGGATATCGTCGCCCTCGGAGTAATGCAGGCGCTACGCAAAATGGGGCGTGAGGTGGGGCGTGATTTTGCACTGGTCGGTTTTGACGATATTACCGAAGCGGCGTTGGTACAACCGGCGCTGACGACGGTTTCCGTGGCGGCAAAAGAGATAGGTCGCAAAGCGGGTGAACTGCTTTATAGTCGTATTCAGGGCAACGATGAGCCGCCGAAACGCATTATTCTGCCTCCGGCGCTGGTGGTCAGAGAATCATGCGGTTTTCGCTGATCGTTATGTCTTTTACTGATAGCAATCCCGTTTTCACGTTAAATTCTAATTATCGCTGTTTTTGAGTGGCAGCCTCTGCGGGGGCTGGTTACTCTGAAAACGATTTACATCTGATTAACTTAAGAGAATAGATATGCATGATGCACAAATCCGCGTTGCCATTGCGGGCGCGGGCGGCCGAATGGGGCGTCAGTTAATTCAGGCGGCGACGCAGCTGCAGGGTGTGCAGCTGGGTGCTGCGCTGGAGCGTGAAGGCTCATCATTACTGGGAAGCGATGCCGGCGAGCTGGCAGGAGCAGGTAAAACCGGCGTTATGGTGCAAAGCAGCCTGGAGGCCGTGAAGGACGATTTCGACGTGTTCATCGATTTTACCCGTCCGGAGGGCACGCTGCATCATCTGGCGTTTTGCCGCCAGCATGGTAAAGGGATGGTCATCGGCACGACCGGTTTTGATGACGCCGGGAAAGCCGCTATTCGCGAGGCGTCAGCCGATATCGGCATTGTCTTTGCCGCGAACTTCAGCGTGGGCGTTAACGTGATGCTAAAGCTGCTGGAGAAGGCTGCAAAGGTGATGGGCGACTACACCGATATCGAAATCATCGAAGCTCACCACCGTCATAAAGTCGATGCGCCATCGGGCACGGCGCTGGCAATGGGCGAAGCTATCGCGCAGGCGCTGGATAAAGACCTCAAAAATTGTGCCGTCTACAGCCGGGAAGGGTACACCGGAGAGCGTGTGCCGGGCACCATTGGGTTTGCGACCGTGCGCGCCGGGGATATCGTCGGTGAGCATACCGCCATGTTCGCGGATATCGGTGAGCGTATTGAGATCACCCATAAAGCTTCCAGCCGAATGACATTTGCAAATGGTGCCGTTCGTTCCGCATTGTGGCTTAAAGGTAAGAAAGATGGTCTTTATGACATGCGAGATGTGCTTAACCTCAATAGTTTATAGTGTTTATTACCCATCGTGATGTGGTATTGGCAGTCATAATTGATTGATTGCATAGGGCAATATTTTATTGCCCTTTAATTTTATCATGTTTGATGTTTTTTACTGTCTAAGCCTTGAAAATAACAACTTATCTTTAGTTTTTGTGTTTATCAAATGTAAAATCTGACCAAATGGTCCACCTTTTTCTCTGTTCAGGGCTATTTTTACACTCTGAAAGGAGCGCAAGCGTTTTCTGATACGACTTTGTTGATCATTTTGCCTGTTAAACCGCAGTATTTTTCCCAGTGACGCAAAATTAACATTAAAAATGGCGTTTTGAGTTGACTTTTACCCACCCAGTCCCCAGAATGCCGCCGTTTGCCAAATTTTCGCGGGCAACAAATTTGCATTGCTTCTCTATATCTAGTGAATTAATATGCAAATAAAGTGAGTGAATATTCTTTGGAGGGTGTTTTGATAAAGTCAGCGCTTTTGGTTCTGGAAGACGGAACCCAGTTTATCGGTCGGGCCATAGGGGCAACAGGCACGGCGGTTGGGGAAGTCGTTTTCAATACTTCAATGACCGGTTATCAAGAAATCCTCACTGATCCTTCCTACTCCCGCCAAATCGTCACTCTTACTTATCCCCATATCGGTAATGTCGGCACCAACGCCGCCGATGAAGAATCTTCCCAGGTACATGCGCAAGGCCTCGTCATTCGTGACCTGCCGCTGATTGCCAGCAACTTCCGCAACACTGAAGACCTCTCTTCTTACCTGAAACGTCACAACATTGTGGCGATTGCCGATATCGATACTCGTAAGCTGACCAGAAAACTTCGCGAGACCGGATCACAAAACGGCTGCATCATCGCCGGTGATAACCTGGATGCGACCCTGGCGCAGGAAAAAGCAAAAGCTTTCCCGGGCCTGAGTGGGATGGACCTGGCAAAGGAAGTGACCACGGCTGAAAACTACAGCTGGACTCAGGGTAGCTGGACGCTTTCAGGCGACCTGCCGGAAGCTAAAAAAGAAGACGAACTGCCGTTCCACGTGGTGGCGTACGATTTCGGCGCCAAGCGCAATATCCTGCGCATGCTGGTTGACCGCGGCTGCCGCCTGACGGTGGTTCCGGCGCAGACCTCCGCGGAAGACGTGCTGAAGATGAACCCGGACGGTATCTTCCTCTCCAACGGACCTGGTGACCCGGCGCCGTGCGATTATGCTATCGCCGCTATCGAAAAATTCCTCGAAACCGATATTCCGGTATTTGGCATCTGCCTCGGCCATCAGCTGCTGGCGCTGGCGAGCGGTGCGAAAACCGTCAAGATGAAGTTCGGTCACCACGGTGCTAACCACCCGGTGAAAGATATCGATAACAATACGGTGATGATTACCGCGCAGAACCACGGTTTTGCGGTGGATGAGGCCTCGATGCCTGCCAATCTGCGCGTGACCCACAAATCACTGTTCGACGGCACCCTGCAGGGGATCCACCGTACGGATAAACCGGCGTTCAGCTTCCAGGGACACCCGGAAGCGAGCCCGGGCCCGCACGATGCCGCGCCGCTGTTCGATCACTTCATCGAACTTATCGAGCTTTACCGTAAGACCGCTAAATAATCAGGAGCTGAAAAGACCATGCCAAAACGTACAGATATTAAAAGCATCCTGATCCTCGGCGCTGGCCCGATTGTTATCGGCCAGGCCTGCGAATTCGACTACTCCGGCGCCCAGGCGTGTAAAGCCCTGCGCGAAGAGGGTTACCGCGTTGTTCTGGTGAACTCCAACCCGGCAACCATCATGACTGACCCGGAAATGGCTGATGCGACCTACATCGAGCCGATTCACTGGGAAGTCGTGCGTAAGATTATTGAAAAAGAGCGTCCGGATGCGGTCCTGCCGACTATGGGCGGCCAGACGGCGCTGAACTGTGCGCTCGAACTGGAGCGTCAGGGGGTGCTAGCTGAGTTTGGCGTCACCATGATTGGCGCCACTGCTGATGCCATCGATAAAGCCGAAGACCGCCGCCGTTTCGACGTGGCGATGAAGAAAATTGGCCTCGACACTGCACGCTCTGGCATCGCTCATACGATGGAAGAGGCCCTGGCGGTTGCGGCTGATGTCGGTTATCCGTGCATTATCCGCCCATCCTTCACCATGGGTGGCACCGGTGGCGGTATTGCCTATAACCGCGAAGAGTTCGAAGAGATTTGCGAACGCGGTCTGGATCTCTCTCCCACCAACGAGCTGCTGATTGATGAGTCGCTGATCGGCTGGAAAGAGTACGAGATGGAAGTGGTGCGTGATAAGAACGACAACTGCATCATCGTCTGCTCCATCGAAAACTTCGACGCCATGGGCATTCACACCGGTGACTCCATCACCGTTGCACCAGCGCAGACCCTGACCGATAAAGAATACCAAATCATGCGTAACGCCTCGATGGCGGTGCTGCGTGAGATCGGTGTGGAAACCGGCGGCTCTAACGTTCAGTTCGCGGTAAACCCGAAAAACGGTCGACTGATTGTTATCGAAATGAACCCGCGCGTGTCCCGCTCTTCGGCGCTGGCCTCGAAAGCAACCGGCTTCCCGATTGCTAAAGTCGCCGCCAAGCTGGCGGTGGGTTACACCCTTGATGAGCTGATGAACGACATCACCGGCGGCCGCACTCCGGCTTCCTTCGAACCGTCTATCGACTACGTCGTGACTAAAATCCCACGCTTCAACTTCGAAAAATTTGCCGGTGCTAACGACCGTCTGACCACCCAGATGAAATCGGTTGGTGAAGTGATGGCCATTGGCCGCACCCAGCAGGAATCCATGCAGAAAGCGCTGCGTGGCCTCGAAGTCGGTGCTACCGGTTTCGACCCGAAAGTGAGCCTTGAAGACCCGGAAGCGCTGACCAAAATCCGCCGCGAGCTGAAGGACGCTGGCGCCGAGCGTATCTGGTATATCGCCGATGCGTTCCGTGCGGGCCTGTCCGTCGATGGCGTATTTAACCTGACCAACATCGACCGCTGGTTCCTGGTACAGATTGAAGAGCTGGTGCGCCTGGAAGAGCAGGTGGCTGAAATCGGTATCACCGGCCTCGACGCCGATTTCCTGCGCACGCTTAAGCGTAAAGGCTTCGCCGATGCGCGTCTGGCAAAACTGGCCGGGGTTCGCGAAGCAGAAATCCGTAAACTGCGTGACCAGTACAACCTGCACCCGGTCTATAAGCGCGTGGATACCTGTGCGGCTGAATTTGCTACCGACACCGCCTACATGTACTCCACTTATGAAGATGAGTGTGAAGCGAACCCGTCCGTTGACCGCGATAAAGTGATGGTCCTCGGCGGCGGCCCGAACCGTATCGGTCAGGGCATTGAGTTCGACTACTGCTGCGTTCACGCCTCGCTGGCGCTGCGTGAAGACGGTTACGAGACCATTATGGTCAACTGTAACCCGGAAACCGTTTCTACCGACTACGACACCTCCGACCGCCTGTACTTTGAGCCGGTAACGCTGGAAGACGTGCTGGAAATCGTGCGCATCGAGAAGCCGAAGGGCGTTATCGTGCAGTACGGTGGCCAGACTCCGCTGAAGCTGGCGCGTGCGCTTGAAGCGGCCGGTGTACCGGTTATCGGTACCAGCCCGGACGCCATTGACCGTGCCGAAGACCGCGAGCGCTTCCAGCATGCGGTTGACCGTCTGAAGCTGAAGCAGCCAGCAAACGCCACTGTGACCGCTATCGAACAGGCCGTTGAGAAGGCAAAAGAGATTGGCTACCCGCTGGTAGTGCGCCCGTCCTACGTTCTGGGTGGCCGCGCGATGGAAATCGTCTATGACGAAGCCGACCTTAAGCGCTATTTCCAGACTGCAGTCAGCGTTTCTAACGATGCGCCAGTGCTGCTCGACCGCTTCCTCGACGACGCGGTGGAAGTGGACGTGGATGCCATCTGTGACGGCGAAATGGTGCTGATTGGTGGCATTATGGAGCACATCGAGCAGGCAGGCGTTCACTCCGGTGACTCCGCTTGTTCTCTGCCAGCCTATACGCTGAGCCAGGAAATTCAGGATGTGATGCGCCAGCAGGTGCAGAAACTGGCCTTCGAACTGCAGGTTCGTGGTCTGATGAACGTTCAGTTCGCGGTGAAAGACAACGAAGTTTACCTGATTGAAGTGAACCCGCGTGCTGCACGTACCGTCCCGTTTGTCTCTAAAGCGACCGGCGTACCGCTTGCAAAAGTGGCCGCGCGCGTGATGGTCGGCCAGACGCTGAGCCAGCAGGGTGTTACCAAAGAAATTATCCCGCCGTACTACTCGGTGAAAGAAGTGGTGCTGCCGTTCAACAAATTCCCGGGCGTTGACCCGCTGTTAGGGCCAGAAATGCGCTCTACCGGGGAAGTGATGGGCGTCGGCCGCACCTTCGCGGAAGCGTTTGCCAAAGCGCAGCTCGGCAGTAACTCTACGATGAAGCGTAATGGTCGTGCGCTGCTGTCGGTACGTGAAGGCGATAAGGCACGTGTGGTGGATTTAGCCGCCAAGCTGCTGAAACAGGGCTTCGAGCTGGATGCCACCCACGGTACCGCGATTGTGCTGGGCGAAGCCGGTATCAACCCACGCCTGGTGAACAAGGTGCATGAAGGCCGTCCGCACATTCAGGACCGTATTAAGAATGGCGAGTACACCTACATCATCAACACCACCGCAGGTCGCCAGGCGATTGAAGACTCCAAGCTGATTCGCCGCAGCGCGCTGCAGTACAAAGTGCACTACGACACCACCCTGAACGGCGGTTTCGCAACAGCCATGGCGCTGAATGCGGATGCGACTGAGAAGGTGACTTCGGTGCAGGAGATGCACGCGAAGATTAGCAAATAATCCTCATCCTCTCGTAATCTCGTAGGCCCGGTGGCGATATGCTTACCGGGCCTACGTCTTTTTAGCGACTTCAGAGTGTTCTGGTTCTCCATCTCCTGTCAGTCCGTTAGCCTAAAATCGTTAGACTGATAATGATTTTCACTGAAAACAGGGAGAACACTATGCGTAACACGCTTCTGACAGCCTCCGTCTTTGCCGCAGCATCCCTCTTTATGGTTGCGGGCTGCTCTTCTAACCAGGCGGTGAAAACCACCGACGGTAGAACCATCGTGACCGACGGCAAACCACAGGTAGATAGTGATACTGGCCTTGTGTCCTACAAAAATGCGGAAACCGGAAAAACGGAGCAGATTAACCGCGATCAGGTGAAATCGATGGGGGAGCTGGACAACTAGTTCAATTTTATCAACCAGCTTGATCACAAAGATTCACTGTTAGCCTGCCCGCATTCTGACTACACTTTGCGGATAACAACAGGAAGTGCAGGCAGGCTAACAGATGATTTTGATTATTTATGCACATCCGTATCCGCATCACTCGCATGCGAATAAACGGATGATTGAGCAGGCAAGGGAACTCGACGACGTTGAGATCCGCTCCCTTTATCACCTCTATCCCGATTTCAATATAGATATCGCCGCCGAGCAGGAAGCGCTCTCCCGCGCTGACCTCATCGTCTGGCAACATCCAATGCAGTGGTACAGCGTCCCACCTCTTCTCAAACTGTGGATGGATAAAGTGCTGTCGCACGGCTGGGCTTATGGCCATGGCGGAAAGGCGCTGAATGGCAAAAGCCTGATGTGGGCGGTGACTACCGGCGGTGGCGAAAGCCATTTCGATATCGGTTCTCACCCAGGGTTTGACGTTCTTTCTCAGCCTCTGCAGGCCACCGCGCTTTACTGCGGTCTGAAGTGGTTACCGCCGTTTGCGATGCATTGTACGTTTATCTGTGATGATGAAACGCTGCAGGCGCAGGCGCGGCACTATAAACAGCGGTTGATAGAGTGGCAGGAGGCGCATCATGGATAGCCATACGCTCATACAGGCGTTGATTTACCTTGGTTCTGCGGCGCTGATTGTGCCGATTGCTGTACGTCTTGGTCTTGGCTCAGTGCTCGGTTACCTGATTGCCGGCTGTATTATTGGCCCGTGGGGGCTACGGCTGGTGACCGATGCTGAGTCCATCCTCCACTTCGCTGAAATCGGCGTGGTGCTGATGCTGTTCGTGATTGGCCTCGAGCTGGATCCGCAGCGGCTGTGGAAGCTGCGCGCATCGGTATTTGGCGGCGGGGCATTGCAAATGGTGGCCTGCGGCGTGCTGATCGGTGGATTCTGTATTCTGCTGGGGCTCGACTGGAAGGTGGCGGAGCTCATCGGTATGACGCTTGCGCTGTCATCAACGGCGATCGCCATGCAGGCAATGAATGAACGCAACCTAACGCTGTCCACGATGGGGCGCAGTGCATTTGCGGTGTTGCTGTTTCAGGATATCGCCGCGATCCCGCTGGTGGCGATGATCCCACTGCTGGCGGCCAGCGGTGCTTCCACAACGCTTGGCGCGTTTGCACTTTCGGCCTTGAAAGTGGCGGGCGCACTGGTGCTGGTCGTGCTGCTCGGGCGCTATGTGACACGCCCGGTTCTGCGTTTTGTCGCGCGTTCGGGGCTGCGTGAAGTATTCAGCGCCGTGGCACTGTTCCTCGTGTTTGGTTTTGGGCTGTTGCTGGAAGAAGTCGGATTGTCGATGGCGATGGGGGCGTTTCTCGCCGGAGTATTGCTGGCGAGCTCCGAATACCGTCATGCGCTGGAAAGCGATATCGAACCGTTTAAAGGGCTGCTGCTGGGGTTGTTCTTCATCGGCGTCGGAATGTCGGTGGACTTTGGCACCCTGATGACGCATCCGCTGCGGATCCTGATTTTGCTGGCCGGGTTCCTTGCCATCAAGCTTATCATGCTGTGGCTGGTTGCCCGCCCGCTGGGAGTGCCTAAGGCGCAGCGTCGCTGGTTTGCCGCTCTGTTAGGGCAGGGGAGTGAGTTCGCCTTTGTGGTATTTGGTGCTGCGCAGATGGCTGACGTGCTCGATCCAGAATGGGCGAAGGCACTGACCCTGACGGTGGCACTGTCGATGGCGGCGACGCCGGTTCTGCTGGTTCTGTTAAGCCGCTTTGAGAAAACCGCTGGCGATGAACGCGAAGCGGATGAAATCGACGAAGAGCAACCGCGCGTCATCATTGCCGGTTTCGGACGTTTTGGGCAGATTGCCGGGCGTCTGCTGCTCTCAAGCGGCGTTAAAATGGTTATCCTCGATCACGATCCGGACCATGTGGAAACCCTGCGCAAATTTGAAATGAAAGTGTTCTATGGCGATGCCACACGAGTGGATCTGCTTGAGTCAGCGGGAGCGGCAAAGGCGGAGGTGATTATCAACGCCATCGACGACCCGCAGGCCAGCATGCAGTTGACCGAGCTGGTAAAAGAGCACTTCCCGTCGCTGCGCATTATTTCTCGCGCCCGCGATGTCGATCATTACATTCAGCTGCGTCAGGCAGGGGTTGAAGCACCGGAGCGTGAAACCTTCGAAGGGGCGCTGAAAACCGGGCGTATGGTTCTGGAGGCTCTTGGTCTGGGTGCCTATGAGGCGCGCGAGCGAGCCGACCTGTTCCGCCGCTTTAATATCCAGATGGTGGAAGAGATGGTGGATATGGCGGAAGAAGACGATGCCTCGTTTGCCGCGGTATACAAACGGACGAGTACCATGCTCACCGGGATCATCAACGAAGACCGTAATCATCTGTCTTTGATCCAGCGCCACGGCTGGCAGGGAACGGAAGAAGGTAAGCATACCGGCGACGTCAATGATGAGCCGGAAAGTAAACCAACCGCCTGAGACAAAATGTGACGTTACGCAAACTTTACGGCTAACGTTTTGTTTCATAACCACTGTAATGCTGGCAGTCCATCGCAGGGACGTGGACTCGCCAGCAATTCGGAAATTTTTCGCTTTCTTTACTCTACCGCCAGTCGACGAAAGATTACGCTTTCCGTATAGTGGCGACAATTTTTTGCATCCGGGAAATATTCAATGATCAGTTTGATTGCGGCGTTAGCGGTAGATCGTGTCATTGGCATGGAAAACGCTATGCCGTGGAACCTGCCTGCCGATCTCGCCTGGTTTAAACGCAATACGTTAAATAAGCCAGTGGTAATGGGTCGTCTGACCTGGGAATCCATCGGTCGCCCGTTGCCTGGGCGTAAGAATATCGTGATCAGCAGCCAGCCTGGTACTGACGATCGTGTGCAGTGGGTAAAATCGGTTGATGAAGCGATTGCCGCCTGTGGCAACGTGGAAGAAATTATGGTGATTGGCGGTGGTCGTGTTTACGAACAGTTCCTGCCAAAAGCGCAGCGCCTGTACCTGACGCACATTGATGCGGAAGTCGAGGGTGATACCCATTTCCCGGATTACGATCCTGACCACTGGGAATCCACCTTCAGCGAGTTTCACGATGCTGACGGACAGAACTCGCACAGCTACTGTTTCGAGATCTTAGAACGTCGTTAATAAAAAAGCCCCGAGAAGGGGCTTTTTTTTCGCCAGTAGGAAGGCGCTGTCAGGAGGCAACCGCTTCTTCTTCACCCAGATCCAGATGGCGGTTAGAAGGCTGAATAAAGTACGCTTTATCTTCCCAGCGCAGACAGGTCAGCACCCCGCCCCAGCAGCAACCGGTATCCAGAGCATAAATGCCCTCCGGTGTGCCTTTACCTTCCAGAGATGCCCAGTGGCCAAAGGCGACGCTATACTCGTCGGTCACCGGTCCAGACAGATCAAACCAGGGTTTTAACGGCGCGGGGACGCTATCCGGGGATTCTTTGCTGTACATATCCAGCTGGCCGTTCGGGAAGCAGTAGCGCATACGCGTGAAGGCATTGGTGATAAATCTCAGACGCGACAGTCCGCTCAGGTCCAGGGACCAGTTATTCGGCATATCACCATACATGGCGTCGAGGAAGAACGGATAAGAGTCGCTGCTCAGTACCGCTTCGACATCGCGGGCACACTGTTTTGCGGTAGCCAGATCCCACTGCGGCGTGATGCCGGCATGCGCCATCACCAGTTTCTTCTCTTCATCAATCTGCAGCAGCGGCTGGCGGCGCAGCCAGTTGATAAGTTCGTCGGCATCCGGTGCTTCCAGAAGCGGGGTCAGCCGGTCTTTTGGCTTGTTGCGGCTGATGCCCGCGAAGACCGCCAGCAGGTGCAAATCGTGGTTGCCGAGCACCAGGCGCACGCAGTCGCCAAGTGATTTTACAAAGCGCAGTACTTCCAGTGAGCCCGGGCCACGTGCAACCAGATCGCCTGTGAGCCAGAGCGTGTCGCGCTCAGGGGCGAAATCGACCTGCCTGAGCAGCGCGACCAGTTCATCGTAGCAACCGTGGACGTCGCCAATGAGATATGTAGACATGTATTAGTGAATTTGCCCAGGTACAGCCAGACTGAAAACGGGGATATCGACTAAGAATTGCTCCCCATGAAAATCGACCATCACATAATGGCCCTGCATGGTACCCAACGGCGTCTCGATAACCGCGCCGCTGGTGTACTGGAATTCTTCGCCGGGGGCGATGTGTGGCTGTTCACCCACAACACCTTCACCCTGAACTTCGGTATCACGCCCATGGCCGTTAGTGATACGCCAGTAACGGCCCTGCAGCTGTACGCTCGAACGCCCCAGGTTGCGAATGGTAACGGTATACGCAAAGACATAACGCTCATCATCCGGGGATGATTGGGATGCGATGTAGACGCTTTGCACCTGAACACACACACGGGGCGAATCGATCATACTTTAGCTCTCCTTCTGGGGCGCATTGTCCGTCAACCAGTTTGCCAACTGGCAGTACTGGGCGACAGAAATGTTCTCGGCGCGCAGTGCCGGATCGATACCCAGCTCGTTGAGCACCTCGACGCTGAACACGTTACCCAGGCTGTTGCGAATAGTTTTACGACGCTGGTTAAATGCCTCAGTGGTAATGCGGCTGAGCGCACGAATATTCTTCACCGGGTTCGGCGGTACCGCGTGCGGCACCAGGCGGACAACGGCAGAATCCACTTTTGGCGGCGGCGTAAATGCGCCTGGCGGTACTTCCAGTACCGGGATAATCTGGCAATAATACTGCGCCATGACGCTTAATCGACCATACGCTTTACTATTCGGTCCTGCAACCAGACGATTCACCACCTCTTTTTGCAACATGAAATGCATGTCGGCAATGGCGCTGGTATAGGTGAACAGGTGGAACATCAACGGGGTAGAGATGTTGTAAGGCAGGTTGCCGAAGACGCGCAGCGGCTGGCCCAACTCTTCAGACAGTTTGCCGAAGTCCATGGTCATGGCGTCCTGCTGATAAATTGTCAGCTTCGGGCCAAGGAACGGATGGGTTTGTAAGCGTGCCGCCAGGTCGCGGTCCAGCTCGATAACGGTGAGTTTATCGAGGCGTTCACCAACGGGTTCCGTCAGTGCTGCCAGACCAGGGCCGATTTCGACCATAGCCTGACCTTTTTGCGGATTGATGGCCGAGACGATACTTTCGATCACAAACTGATCGTTGAGGAAGTTCTGCCCGAAACGTTTACGGGCTAAGTGGCCCTGATGGACTCGATTATTCATTTAGAGTTAACAATCATTTTGATGGCGAGATTAAGCGCCGTAATAAAACTGCCGACCTCTGCGGTTCCGGTGCCTGCGAGATCGAGCGCAGTTCCGTGATCGACAGAGGTTCGAATAAAGGGTAGACCGAGTGTGATATTCACGCCACGGCCAAAGCCCTGGTATTTTAGCACGGGCAGACCCTGATCGTGGTACATTGCGAGCACGGCGTCGGCATGGTCGAGATATTTGGGCTGGAACAGAGTATCCGCCGGCAGCGGTCCGCTCAGATTCATACCTTTTCCACGCATCTCTTCCAGCACCGGGATGATGGTGTCTATCTCTTCCGTTCCCATGTGCCCACCTTCACCGGCATGCGGATTCAGGCCGCAGACCAGCACGTGTGGGTTTTTGATACCGAACTTGTTCTGCAGATCATCGTGCAGGATGGTAATCACTTCGCGCAACAGATCGGGCGTAATCGCATCGCTGATGGCTTTCAGCGGCAAATGCGTTGTAGCCAGCGCCACCCGAAGCTCTTCCGTTGCCAGCATCATCACCACTTTGCTTGCCCGCGAGCGCTCTTCAAAGAATTCGGTATGGCCGGTAAAGGCGATGCCGGCATCGTTGATGATACCTTTGTGCACAGGGCCAGTAATGAGGGCTGCAAATTCGCCGTTAACGGAACCGTCGCAGGCGCGAGCTAAGGTTTCAACCACATAAGGACCGTTCAGCACATTGAGTCTGCCTGGTTCGGCAGGAGCGTGTAAAGCAACGGGCAGCAGCGTCAGAGTACCGGCGCGCTGGGGAACCGGGGGTTGGTCAGGTTGATAGGGCAGGAGCGTTAACGGCAAACCGAGCGTTGCCGCCCGGTCTGTGAGTAAATCGCTGTCGGCACATATCACCAACTCCATCGGCCACTCGCGCTGGGCGAGCTGGACGACGAGGTCTGGACCAATCCCGGCGGGTTCGCCGGGAGTGATAACGACACGATGAGTCATTAGTTGCTCAGAATTTTCACATAAGCGCTGGCGCGCTGTTCTTGCATCCAGGTGGCTGCTTCTTCCGCAAATTTACGGTTCATCAGCATACGGTAAGCCCGGTCTTTCTGGGCGGCGTCGGTTTTATCAACGTTGCGCGTATCCAGCATCTGGATCAGGTGCCAGCCAAAGGAGGAGTGAACCGGAGCACTAACCTGACCTTTGCTGAGTTTCATCAGCGCATCGGCGAATGCCGGGTCGTACATGCTCGGGGAGTTCCAGCCTAAATCGCCACCCTGGTTAGCATTACCTGGATCCTGAGAAAACTCTTTGGCTGCTTTCTCAAAGGTGGTTTTGCCGCTCTTGATGTCTGCCGCGATCTGTTCAAGCTTCGCGCGGGCTTGATCGTCGCTCATGATAGGCGATGGCTTCAGCAGAATATGACGAGCATGAACCTCGGTCACCTTCACGCCCTGTGACTGGCCACGCATATCGTTCACTTTCAGAATATGGAAACCGACACCGGAACGGATAGGGCCAACCACATCGCCTTTCTTCGCAGTGCTTAATGCCTGAGCGAAAATAGAAGGCAGTTCCTGAATACGTCCCCAGCCCATCTGTCCGCCTTTCAGCGCCTGCTGGTCAGCAGAGTAGGAGATAGCCAGCTTGCCAAAGTCGGCACCTTTGTTCGCCTGGTCAACAATGCTGCGCGCCTGGCTCTCAGCTTCGCTCACCTGATCGGACGTTGGGTTTTCCGGCAGTGGGATCAGGATGTGGCTCAGATTCAATTCGGTGCTGGCATCATTCTGGTTGCCAATCTGTTTTGCCAAAGCGTCGACTTCCTGTGGCAGAACGGTAACGCGGCGGCGCACTTCATTGTTACGTACTTCTGAGATGATCATCTCTTTGCGGATCTGGTTACGATAGGTGTTGTAATTGAGCCCATCGTAGGCCAGACGGCTGCGCATCTGATCCATGCTCATGTTGTTCTGCTTGGCAATATTGGCAATGGCCTGATCGAGCTGCTCGTCAGTGACCTTCACACCCATTTTCTGACCCATCTGCAGAACGATTTGATCCATGATCAGACGCTCAAGGATCTGATGACGCAGCGTGGCGTCATCGGGCAGCTGTTGCCCGGCCTGGCCTGCGTTCAGTTTAACTGACTGCATCAGACCATCGACGTCACTTTGCAGAACAACGCCGTTATTAACGACGGCTGCTACCTTATCGACAACCTGCGGGGCCGCGAAGCTGGTATTCGCAATCATGGCGAGACCGAGAAGCAGCGTTTTCCAGTTCTTCATACTTTTTCCATTTCAATTATCCGCCAGTCCGGCGGGTTCAAGTCTGTTACGTTACAAAGAGCTTTGATACGGCAGAATGTTCGAACGCAGCATCTGCTGGGTGCCGAGTCCGTAGTTGGAACTCAGACCGCGCAGTTCGACGTTGAAACCAATCACGTTGTCGTACTTGCCCTGGTTGTTCTGCGAATCCCAGCCGTTGAGCTTGCGTTCGTAGCCGACGCGCAGCGCATAACAACAGGAGTTGTACTGCAGACCGAGCATCTGGTCGGCAGGTTTGTTCTCGTTGGTGTCGAAGTAGTAGGCACCGACGATGGACCAGCGATCAACGATAGGCCAGCTTGCCGCCATCCCGACCTGCGAAATCCCGTTTTTAAACTGCGGAGATTTCCAGTAATCCTCGGAAGACGTATTGTTCGGCAACGTCGCCTGAATATACTCCGGGCTGGCGTAACGGTAGCTCAACTGGATCATCCGATCCGCGTCGCGGCGGTACTCGATGCTGGAAGTACTGTTAGCGATATTATCCAGGCGGGTGTCGTACTGCACACCGCTGCGCAGACCCCAGCGATCGGAGATGCGCCAGTAGGTGTCGCCTGCCCAGACAACGGAACCGGTCTGGTCGTTATCGTTAAAGGTATTGTTATCTCCGGTGCGCGCTTGGGTGAAGTAGTAGATTTGACCCACAGAAACGTTAAAACGTTCCGTGGCGTTTTCATCATAAATACGCGTGGTGACACCGGTGGTCACCTGGTTTGCGGAAGCGATACGGTCCAGACCGCCGTAGGCGCGATCGCGGAACAGGCCGCTGTAGTCAGACTGCAGCAACGTTGAGTCGTACATGTTGATGTTGCTCTGGTCCTTGTACGGGACGTAGAGGTACTGTACGCGCGGTTCCAGCGTCTGGGTGTAACCCTCATACCAGTCGACATTGCGTTCGAAGACCATCTTACCGTCGACTTTGAACTGCGGCAGGAAGCGGTTAACGGTATCATCCAGCTGCGCATTTGGGTTGGCGGCGTTATAGCTGTCGAGATTAGTCTGCTGATAATGGGTGGCCATCAGCTTGGCTTCGGTATTGATGCTGCCCCAGCCGTTAGATAACGGCAGGTTGATGGTTGGCTCAATATGCAGTCGCGTCGCTTCCGGCGCGGTGCTGTTGGTACCGACAAACTTCACCGCCTGCGCATAAACGCGGGTATCAAACGGACCGACGTCATTTTGATAGAAGTTCATGTCCAGCTGCGGTTCGGCGGCATAAGAGTTGTTGCCGTTGGTGTTAAACACCTGGAACTGCTTGGTGGAAAGCGTGGCGTCAAAGTTATCGACGAAATAGCCGACGCTGAATTTCTGCGTGGCGTAGCCATCGGTACTGGAACCGTATTTAGAGCTGAAATCGTTGAAGTAGTTAGGGTCGCTGACTTTTGTGTAGTCGGCGTTGAAACGCCAGACCTGATCGACCACGCCGTTATGGTTCCAGTAGAACAACCAGCGGCGGCTGTTATCTACATTCGGATTTTCGTCTTTATAGACCTGATCGGTAGGCAGATAGTCGAATTCAACGGTACCCATTCCTGCTTTGGTCAGGTAGCGGAATTCGTTCTCCCACATCACGCCGCCACGCTTATGCATGTAGTGCGGGGTAATGGTGGCATCGAAGTTCGGTGCGATGTTCCAGTAGTACGGCAGGTAGAATTCGAAATAGTTAGTGGTGCTGTACTTCGCGTTCGGAATAAGGAAACCGGAGCGGCGCTTATCGCCCACCGGCAACTGCAAATACGGGCTGTAGAACACGGGCACCGGGCCGAGCTTAAAGCGGGCGTTCCAGATTTCTGCCACCTGTTCTTCACGGTCATGAATGACTTCGCTGCCGACAACGCTCCAGGTATTCGAACCCGGCAGACAGGAAGTAAAGGTACCGTTATCCAGAATGGTGTAGCGGTTCTCACCACGCTGTTTCATCAGATCCGCCGTACCGCGGCCCTGACGTCCCACCATCTGGTAATCCCCTTTCCAGACGTTGGTATCTTTGGTATTTAAATTCGACCAGCCTTTCGGACCTTTCAGGATTACCTGCTCGTCATCGTAGTGTACATTGCCGAGCGCATCGACCGTACGTACGGGCTCCACCTGTCCTTCAGCCTGTTTCTGATGCAGTTGCACTTCATCGGCCTGCAGTCGGCTGTTCGCCTGATTAATATCCACATTGCCGGTGAAAATAGCGTTATCCGGGTAGTCCCCTTTCGCATGATCGGCATTAATAGTGACTGGCAGGTTATTCGTGTCGCCCTGCACCAGAGGACGGTTATAGCTCGGAACGCCCAGCATACATTGCGATGCAAGATCGGCGGCCAGGCTTTGCTGGCTGTACAGGGCGCTGGCTATCATCGTGGCCAGGAGGGTGGGGATACGTTTTTTCATACGTTGTATTTGTTGTTCCGTCATCTATGGCAAGCATTGCTGGCAAACGGTCAGAGACTAACGTACTCAACATCAACACGCTAGTCTTAATCCTCGTCATTGCCGCTCGAATCATTCGAGTATATTCCCGTTTAGCACCAGTGGTGTTAGGCACGGTGCAGAATGACGAGTATGATAATGCATATTTTAGCCGCTGGCATGACGAATTGGACGATTTGGGGAGTATATGCAGTATTGGGGTAAAGTGATTGGTGTCGCTATTGCGCTGATGATGGGCGGTGGCTTTTGGGGCGTTGTGCTGGGGCTTATCGTTGGTCATTTGTTCGATCAGGCTCGCGCGCGCAGGCTGCATGGCTTTGTGAATCAACAGCAGCGACAGTCGCTGTTTTTCGCGACCACCTTCGAAGTGATGGGGCATTTAACCAAATCAAAAGGCCGCGTCACTGAAGCAGATATCCATATTGCGACTCAGCTGATGGATCGCATGAATCTGCATGGCGATTCCCGCGCCGCCGCGCAAGAGGCGTTTCGTGTAGGCAAATCCGACAACTATCCGCTGCGCGAAAAAATGCGTCAGCTGCGTAGCGTCTGTTTTGGACGCTTTGATTTAATTCGGATGTTTCTGGAAATTCAGATTCAGGCGGCCTTTGCCGACGGTAGTTTGCATCCTAATGAACGTGAAGTGCTGTTTGTTATTGCCGATGAGCTGGGTATTTCGCGTCAGCAGTTTGAAATGTTCCTGCGCATGATGCAGGGTGGCGCACAGTTTGGCGGTGGCTATCAGCAGCAGTCTCAGGGCGGCGGATGGCAACAGGCTCAGCGTGGGCCAACGCTCGAAGATGCCTGTAACGTACTGGGTGTGAAATCGTCAGATGACAGCACCACCATCAAGCGCGCCTATCGTAAGCTGATGGCGGAGCACCATCCGGATAAGCTGGTCGCGAAAGGTTTGCCGCCGGAAATGATGGAGATGGCGAAGCAAAAAGCGCAGGAAATTCAGAAAGCTTACGAGCTGATTAAAGAGCAGAAAGGATTTAAATAATTTTTTTAGCTTGTTGCCGGATACGCTTTGCTTATCCGGCATCGTGCGCACGATTTAAAAATCGACCGGTGCTTTAAACGTCATGCTGTTGCCGTAGACCGGATGAGTAATCGTTAGCATTTCAGCATGCAGTAGCAGGCGCGGAGCCATCGCCAGCGCTTCCGGGGAAGCATAAAAGCGATCCCCCAGAATCGGATGGCCTAACGCCAGCATATGAACACGCAGCTGATGAGAACGCCCGGTGATCGGTTTTAACACCACCCGGGCGGTGTTATCTTCCGCAAACTCAACCACTTCATATTCGGTCTGCGCCGCTTTTCCGGTTTCATAGCAAACTTTCTGCTTTGGCCGGTTCGGCCAGTCGCAAATCAGCGGCAAATCCACCATTCCTTGTGCTTTTTCCGGATGTCCCCAGATGCGTGCCACGTACTGTTTTTTCGGCTCGCGCTCGCGAAACTGGCGCTTAAGCTCGCGCTCAGCCGCCTTATTCAGGGCCACTACAATCACACCGCTGGTCGCCATATCCAGACGATGCACCGACTCCGCCTGCGGAAAATCACGCTGGATGCGGGTCATGATGCTGTCTTTGTGCTCGGGCTGGCGACCAGGCACGGACAACAAGCCGCTCGGCTTGTTGACCACCATAATATGCTCGTCCTGGTAGAGGACAACCAACCACGGATCCTGCGGCGGATGGTAGTTTTCCATTCCCATCAGGGACTCCTGTTACTGGTGAGTGACGACGATAAGACGCAGTGCATCCAGACGCCATCCCGCCTCTGCCAGGCTTTCCATTACCTGCTGACGGTTGCTTTCAATAGCTGCCAGTTCGTCATCACGAATGTTCGGGTTGACGGCTTTCAGCGCTTCCAGGCGTGACAGCTCTGCGCTGAGCTTATCGTCAGCTTCACGACGAGCAGCCTCAATAAGCGCCTGCGCCGCTTTCTCTACCTGAGCTTCACCCAACTGGAGAATGGCGTGAACATCCTGCTGGACCGCGTTCACCAGCTTACTTCCGGTGTGGCGGTTCACGGCACTCAGCTGACGGTTGAAGCTCTCAAACTCTACCTGGCCTGCGAGGTTGTTACCGTTTTTGTCGAGCAGCATACGTACCGGAGTCGCCGGCAGGAAGCGGTTAAGCTGCAGCTGTTTCGGCGCCTGGGCTTCGACGACATAAATCAGTTCCAGCAGCAGGGTGCCTACCGGCAGCGCTTTGTTTTTCAACAGAGAAATTGTACTGCTGCCGGTATCGCCGGAGAGGATCAGGTCGAGTCCGTTACGAATAAGCGGATGTTCCCAGGTAATGAACTGGGCGTCTTCGCGAGAAAGCGCCACATCACGCTCAAAGGTGATGGTACAACCGTCTTCTGGCAGCCCTGGGAAATCCGGAACCAGCATGTGATCGGACGGCGTCAGCACAATCAGGTTTTCCCCGCGATCGTCCTGGTTAATACCAACGATATCGAACAAGTTCATCGCAAACGCGATAAGACTGGTCTCGTCATCCTGCTCTTCGATGGTTTGTGCAAGCGCCTGCGCTTTTTCGCCACCGTTGGAGTGGATTTCCAGCAGACGGTCACGACCCTGCTCAAGCTGAGCTTTCAGCGCATCGTGCTGTTCGCGGCAGGATTTGATGAGCTCATCAAATCCTTCGGTGGTTTCCGGCGCGGCAAGGTAGTTAATCAGTTGGCTATAGACGCTGTCGTAAATGGTGCGCCCGGTCGGGCAGGTGTGCTCAAAGGCATCGAGACCTTCGTGATACCAGCGTACCAGCACCGACTGCGCCGTTTTTTCCAGATACGGTACGTGGATCTGAATGTCGTGCGCCTGACCAATACGGTCCAGTCGCCCGATGCGCTGCTCCAGCAGGTCCGGGTTGAACGGCAGATCGAACATCACCAGATGGCTGGCAAACTGGAAGTTACGGCCTTCAGAACCGATTTCAGAACACAGCAGCACCTGAGCACCGGTATCTTCTTCACCGAACCAGGCAGCAGCGCGGTCACGCTCGATGATAGACATGCCTTCATGGAACACGGCGGCACGAATACCTTCACGTTCGCGCAGAACCTGCTCCAGCTGCAGCGCAGTGGTTGCTTTTGCACAGATAACCAGTACTTTTTGCGAACGGTGGCTGGTCAGATAGCCCATCAGCCATTCCACGCGCGGATCGAAGTTCCACCAGGTACCCGTTTCGCCTTCAAATTCCTGATAAATTTGCTCCGGGTAGAGCATATCGCGAGCACGTTCTTCGGCGCTCTTACGCGCCCCCATAATACCGGAAACCTTAATGGCGGTTTGATACTGAGTCGGCAGAGGCAGTTTGATGGTGTGCAGTTCGCGTTTCGGGAAGCCTTTCACGCCGTTACGGGTGTTACGGAACAGCACACGGCTGGTGCCGTGGCGGTCCATCAGCATGGCAATAAGCTCCTGACGCGCCGCTTCAGCATCGTCGCTATCGCTGTTTGCCGCCTGCAGCAGCGGTTCAATATCCTGCTCGCCAATCAGCTCACCAAGGGTATTGAGCTGTTCGTTCCCCAGACGGGTACCGGCCAGCAGCAGGGCGACAGCGTCGGCAACCGGGCGGTAGTTTTGCTGCTCTTCAACAAACTGCTCGAAATCATGGAAGCGGTTCGGATCCAGCAAACGCAGACGGGCAAAATGGCTCTCCATGCCCAGCTGTTCCGGCGTTGCCGTCAGCAGCAGAACGCCGGGTACGCGCTCGGCGAGCTGTTCGATAGCCATGTATTCGCGGCTAGGGGCGTCCTCGCTCCAGACCAGGTGATGGGCTTCATCGACGACCATCAGATCCCATTCAGCATCGCACAGGTGTGTCAGGCGCTCTTTATTGCGGCGCACGAAATCCAGTGAGCACAGTACCAGTTGTTCGGTTTCGAACGGGTTATAGGCGTCGTGCTGGGCTTCGGCGTAACGTTCATCATCGAACAGCGCAAAGCGCAGGTTGAAGCGGCGCAGCATTTCTACCAGCCACTGGTGCTGCAGCGTTTCCGGAACGATGATCAGTACGCGCTCGGCGGCGCCGGACAATAACTGCTGGTGCAGGATCATCCCGGCTTCGATGGTTTTCCCGAGGCCAACTTCATCCGCCAACAGTACGCGCGGGGCGTGGCGACGGCCTACGTCGTGCGCAATATGCAGCTGGTGCGGAATAAGAGAGGTACGCTGGCCGCGCAGGCCGCTCCACAGCATGCGGTACTGCTCACTCTGGTACTTACGTGCGCGATAGCGCAGTGCAAAGCGGTCCATACGGTCAATCTGCCCGGCGAACAGACGGTCCTGCGGCTTGCTGAACACCAGCTTGCTGTCGAGCAGTACTTCACGCAGGGTGACGTTTTCTTCTTCGGTGTCCAGACGGGTGCCGGTATAGGCAAACAGGCCATTTTCTTCAAGGACTTCATCAACGCGGAGCTGCCAGCCGTCGTGGCTGGTGACGGTGTCGCCCGGATTAAACATCACGCGGGTGATTGGGGAGTCGTTGCGTGCGTACAGACGGTTCTCACCTGTCGCCGGGAAAAGTAGGGTAACCATACGCGCATCAAGCGCTACCACGGTTCCTAATCCCAGTTCGCTCTCTGTATCGCTGATCCAGCGTTGACCAAGTGTAAAAGGCATAGTTGTTCGGCTCTGTCTCTATAAATTGCAGGCAATAATTCATCACCACCAGCGAGTGTGGCGGTGAGTCAAAATTGGGTCCAGGAATGGAAAGGGCGCTATGGTACTGGAAGCCGCGTTATTCGTCACGTATCAAAATAGCCCCATTTGCCCTGTCAGTATTGTAGCAAAATCGTCATCAACGAAGGGGAGAATTCCATCGGCTACCGGAGCCAGTTGTTTTTC
Organism: Yokenella regensburgei; assembly: GCF_003634235.1. Lineage (NCBI taxonomy): Bacteria > Pseudomonadati > Pseudomonadota > Gammaproteobacteria > Enterobacterales > Enterobacteriaceae > Yokenella > Yokenella regensburgei. Next base: position 494,881 of record NZ_RBIZ01000005.1, read on the forward strand.
CAGATAGTGTTCGTAGTCGAGCGGAGATTGCTGATAGGCCAGAGGCTCGGGGCCGCCGGTGGTCCAGATGTATTTGATACTGCCGCGGCGTTGGTACTGTAGCGGGCGTCCCAGCCGGGCGTTATGCTCGTCGGCAAGTCTCGCGGCGCGCACGTGCGGCGGCACGTTCCGCTGATACTCTTCCAGCGGACGCCGTAGCTGCTTGCGGTATACCAGTTGTTCATCCAGCTCGCCGGCCATCAGTTTATCAATAGTTTCCAGAATGTACTCACGGTACGGCTCGTGACGAAAAATACGCAGATACAGTGATTGCTGAAACTGCTGCGCCAGCGGCGTCCAGTCGGTGCGCACCGTCTCCAGACCTTTAAATACCATCCTCTGGCTGGTGCCCTCCTGAATCATGCCGGCGTAGCGCTTTTTGCTGCCGGTTTCCATTCCGCGAATGGTTGGCATCAGAAAACGACAGAAATGGGTTTCATACTCGAGCTCCAGCGCGCTGCTGAGGTTTTCCGCTTGCAGGGTTTCCGCCCACCAGGCGTTGACGTGCTGCACCAGTTGCGCGCCAATCTGCGCCGCCTCCTCTTCGCTGTGCGCCCGCTTGAGCCAGACGAAGGTGGAGTCGGTATCGCCATAGATAACGTCATAGCCTTGCGCTTCGATAAGCGCTTTGGTCTGGCGCATGATCGCGTGGCCTCGCATCGTTATCGAAGACGCGAGACGGGGATCGAAAAAGCGGCAGGCGCTGGTACCGAGTACACCATAAAAGGCGTTCATGATGATCTTCAGCGCCTGCGATAGCGGCTTGTTTTTGTGCGCTTTGGCTTCGTCGCGACCGTGCCAGATCTGGCTTACGATCTCCGGTAGACAGTGCTTTTCGCGTGAGAACCACGCTCCGAGAAACCCCGGGGTACTGTGTTCCGCTTCAGGCTGCGCCATTCCCTCCACCAGGCCTACCGGATCGATCAGGAAGGTACGAATGATCGAGGGGTACAGGCTTTTGTAGTCCAGCACCAGTACCGAGTCATACAGACCGGGCTGCGAATCCATCACATAGCCGCCGGGGCTTGCCTGCGGAGGCACTTCTCCGAGGTTGGGAGCAACATAACCCAGCCGGTGCATTCGTGGGAAATAGAGATGGCTGAAAGAGGCCACGGAGCCGCCGTGGCGGTCGGCTGGCAGGCCGTTGACGGTGGCGCGCTCCAGCAGAAATGGCATGATTTCCGTTTTATGGAAAATGCGCGTTACCAGTTCGCAGTCTTTGAGGTTATAGGTGGCAAGTGCGGGCTTATCTTCTGCGAACCGACGGTCAATTTCGTCCATCCGATCCCAGGGATTATCAATAGACTTTCCTTCGCCGAGCAGCTCCTGTGAGACGGCTTCGAGCGAAAAGGAACTGAAGCTCCAGAATGCGGATTTTAGTGCCTCAATGCCGTCGATGATAAGCCGTCCGTCAGCCTGGGCGAAGAACACACCGTTTTTAAAGCCGTGCTCGCGCCACTCGATCTCGCGGTTGCCGCGCCCAAGCATCAGCGGAATACGATAGCGCTCGGCGTGTTTTTGTAACACTCGCAAATCAAACTGCACCAGGTTCCAGCCGATGACTACATCCGGATCGTGCTCGGCAAACCAGTCGTTCAGTTTTTCCAGCAGCTGCGGGCGACTGTTGACGTACTCAAGCTGAAAATCGAGTCCGGTGGCGTCGCCGTTTTCCGGACCAAGCATATAGACAATGCGCTGGCCGCAGCCCTCAAGACCAATACAATACAGCTCACCATGTCGGGTGGTTTCGATATCGAGAGACACCCATTTGAGCGCAGGGCGATAGTGTGGGCTCGCTTTCATGCGTGCGTTAACCAGCGCATTGCCCTGAGAAGTGCCTTCAACCCATACCGGGGCGGTAATAAAACGCTCCATCAGGAAGCGCTCGGGGGGGCGGATATCGGCCTCGTAGACCGTGACGCCGTTTTCCCGCAGCATCTTTTCCAGCCGCATCAGCTGGCGGTGCGATCGGCAGTAAAGCCCCTGGACGGGCTGGCGATGGAAATCCTTTAGGGCAAGCGGCGTCAGTCGCCAGCCGTTTTCACGTTTGAGGAGCGTGGTAACGGTATCGATAAATTGCGCTGGGATAAAGGCGACGGATTCCTGCGGAGGTAGGGTGACGTGCAGCGGACCAGCGTCAGTCGCCAGCCAAAAGGAGACCTCCGTGCCCTGAGGAGTATCCCGCCAGTGACGGGTGAGTAAAAAGCCTTCTTGCGCCTGCACCACGCTGCATTCTCACAAAATAAAACCAGGCGTTAGTATAGCCTGGTTTTAGTTCGTTTACTGAGGTTTTGTACAGTAATTACTGCCCGTAGTACGCTTTCGCCCCGTGTTTACGCAGGTAGTGTTTATCCAGCAGAGTTTGCTGCATATCGGGTAATTTCGGCGCCAGCTGGCGGCAGAAAATGCCCATGTAGGCGATCTCTTCCAGCACGATGGCGTTGTGCACCGCCTCTTCGGCGTTTTTGCCCCACGTGAAGGGGCCGTGAGAGTGCACCAGCACGCCGGGCATTTGCTGTGCGTCGAGGTGCTGCTGTCGGAAGGTTTCGACGATTACCCGGCCGGTCTCCCATTCGTATTCGCCGTTAATCTCCTGCTCACTCATTTTTCGCGTGCAGGGGATCGCACCATAAAAATAGTCGGCATGCGTGGTACCGGTTGCCGGGATCGCCTGCCCCGCCTGCGCCCAGATGGTAGCGTGCCGGGAATGGGTATGCACGATCCCGCCAATCGATGGAAACGCCTGATACAGTAAACGGTGGGTCGGCATGTCTGACGACGGCTTTTTATTCCCTTCAATCACCTCACCGGTTTCAAGGCTGACCACCACCATATCGGCAGGTGTCATCACGCTGTAGTCGACACCGGACGGTTTTATCACCAGCACGCCATGCTCGCGATCGACCGCGCTGACGTTGCCCCAGGTCAGAGTGACCAGATGGTGCCGCGGCAGGGCCAGATTGGCGTCCAGTACCTGCTGTTTGAGTGTATTGAGCATAGTGCTCTCCCTTATGCCGGATGCGCGTTGCTTATCCGGCCTACGCCACAATGTAGGCCCGGTAAGCGAAGCGCACCGGGCAAGACGGTTAACGCTGACGGCCGTAATACACTTCGTTCCAGCGCAGCGCGTCTTTGAACGCTGGCAGGCGGGTGTCGTTATCAATGACCGTCAGCTCGATGCCGTGCAGCTCGGAGAACTGGCGCATGTCGTCAAGCGTCAACGCATGGCTGAACACGGTATGGTGTGCGCCACCGGCGATGATCCACGCTTCTGAGGCGGTCTGCAGATCCGGTTGTGCTTTCCACAGCGCGTTGGCCACCGGCAGTTTCGGCAGATCGTGCGGCGTGTTCACGGTTTCAATGGTGTTCACCAGCAGGCGGAAACGATCGCCGAGATCGATAAGGCTCGCGACAATCGCCGGGCCGGTACGGGTGTTGAAAATAAGGCGGGCAGGATCGGCTTTGCCGCCAATGCCGAGTGGCTGAACATCGAGAATTGGTTTTTCATCGGTTGCGATGCCTGGACAGACCTCCAGCATGTGTGAACCCAGCACCAGATCGTTGCCATTGTCGAAGTGATAGGTGTAATCCTCCATAAAAGAGGTTCCGCCGCTAAGACCGGTACTCATGACCTTCATGATGCGCAGCAGCGCGGCGGTTTTCCAGTCGCCTTCACCGGCGAAGCCGTAGCCCTGTTGCATCAGGCGCTGAACCGCAAGACCCGGCAACTGCTTCAGACCATGTAAGTCTTCGAAGGTGGTGGTGAAAGCATGAAACCCGCCCTGCTCAAGAAACTGCTTCATGCCAAGCTCAATGCGGGCGGCATCAAGGACGTTCTGGCGTTTGTCGCCGTTCACCTGTGCGACAGGGGTCAGCCGATAGCAGCTTTCATATTCATCAACCAGCGCACTGATATCTCCGTCGCTGACCGCGTTCACTACCTGCACTAAATCGCCGACCGCCCAGGTATTCACGCTAAAACCAAACTTGATCTGCGCAGCCACTTTATCGCCGTCGGTCACCGCCACTTCACGCATGTTGTCGCCGAAGCGAACCACTTTCAGCTGGCGGGTATCCTGCTTTGAGACGGCCTGGCGCATCCATGATCCGATACGCTGGTGCGCGTGCTTATCCTGCCAGTGCCCGGTAACCACGCTGTGGTTCTGGCGCATGCGGGCGCCGATAAAGCCAAACTCGCGGCCACCGTGTGCGGTCTGGTTCAGGTTCATGAAGTCCATATCAATGCTGTCCCACGGCAGCGCGGCATTGAACTGGGTATGGAACTGGAGTAGCGGTTTATTCAGTATGGTCAGGCCGTTAATCCACATTTTGGCCGGAGAGAAGGTGTGCAACCACACCACCAGCCCGGCGCATTTGTCGTCGTAGTTGGCATCGCGGCAGATACGAGTGATTTCATCCGGCGTGGTGCCGAGTGGTTTCAGCACCAGACGGCAAGGGAGCCCGGCTTCGGCATTCAGTGCATTGACCACGTGCTCGGCGTGCTGAGTCACCTGACGTAGCGTTTCGCTGCCGTACAGATGCTGGCTGCCGATGACAAACCACACTTCATACTGATTAAAAATCTTCATTCTGGTGTCCTTAATGAGTCAGAGCTGGCTGAGAAACTGTGGGTTTCGCGAGATAGTGCTGTTCCGCACTGGTGGCCCACTGGCGATAGCGTTGATACAGTTGCTCGAAGCGTTGAGCCTGCTGCGCTCGCGGATGCAACGTCACTTCGACATTGCTCGCCATCCGCTGCTGTGCAGCAGGAATATCGGTGAATTCGCCCGCAGCGGTGGCGGCGAAGATAGCGGCGCCCAGCGCGCAGCACTGGTCAGAGGCGATTATCTGCAGCGGGCGATTTAAAACGTCGCAGCACACCTGCATCACCACCGGGTTTTTGCGCGCGATGCCGCCGAGGGCCATGACGTTGTTGACCGGGATCCCCTGGGTGGTGAAACACTCCATAATGGCACGAGCACCAAAGGCGGTGGCGGCAATCAGCCCACCGAACAGCGCCGGGGCGTCCGTCGCCAGATTCAGATCGGTAATGACGCCTTTCAGACGCTGGTTGGCGTCCGGCGTTCGGCGGCCATTAAACCAGTCGAGGATCACCGGCAGATGCTCCAGCGACGGGTTTTTCGCCCAGGCGTCGGTGAGGTTTGAAAGCAGCTGTTTCTGGGCCGTCTGGAGCTGGTCTTTGAGTTCCGGGTGCTGTTGTGCCAGTTGTTCAAGCGGCCAACCGAGAATACGGCCAAACCAGGCGTAGATATCACCGAAGGCAGATTGCCCGGCTTCCATTCCAATGAAATCCGGGACGACGCTGCCGTCGACCTGGCCGCAAATCCCTTTCACCGCGCGATCGCCCACGCTCTGTTGGTCGGCAATCAGAATATCGCAGGTAGAAGTGCCAATGACTTTCACCAGAGTATTCGGCTTTGCGCCCGCGCCAACGGCACCCATGTGGCAGTCAAATGCGCCGCCGGAAATCACTACGCTCTGTGCAAGCCCCAGGCGACTGGCCCACTCGGCGCACAGCGTCCCTACCGGAAGGTCGGCGGTAAAAGTATCGGTAAAAAGCGGGTATTCAAGGTGCTGATTCAGAATCGGATCCAGCGCGTCGAAGAAGCTGGCAGGCGGCAGTCCTCCCCAGCTTTCGTGCCACAGCGACTTATGCCCCGCGCTGCAGCGACCCCGGCGAAGTGATGCCGGGGCGGTCGTGCCGGAAAGCAGAGCCGGAACCCAGTCGCACAGCTCCACCCACGAGGCGGCGGCCTGCGCCACACGTCGGTCTTCACGAGTAACATGAAGGATCTTGGCCCAGAACCATTCGCTGGAGTAGACTCCGCCGATATAGCGCGAGTAATCGATATTGCCCGGCTGATGGCACAGGTGGGTGATGGCTTCGGCTTCTTCCACCGCGGTGTGATCTTTCCACAACACGAACATGGCATTGGGGTTATCAGCGAATTCCGGGCGCAGAGCCAAAACGTTGCCCTGCGCGTCAATCGGGGCGGGCGTTGAACCGGTGCTGTCTACACCAATCCCTACCACCTGCGCACACCGCGCTTCGCCAAGCTCCGCCAGCACGCTTTTTAACGCGCTTTCCATCGCTTCGATGTAATCAAGCGGGTGGTGGCGAAACTGGTTGTGCGGCGCGTCGCAAAAGCGTCCTTCCAGCCAGCGCGGATACCATTCGACGCTGGTGGCGATTTCGCGGCCATCGGCGCAATCCACCGCCAGTGCGCGGACAGAATCGCTGCCAAAATCGAGGCCAATTGCTATTGCCATCGTGTTACTCCATGCAAGAAAGGTCATGGGGAAACAGTAGATATCGCTGTTAAAAAGGGTCAGGCTGGAACCGCTAATCTTATGGACTAAATGGCTATGGCGTAGCAAAGTGTGATGTCGTGCAAAGAATCAATGTGGACATTTCAGCCGTCTTTATAGACACTTTCGTTACCCGTCAGATACCGTTATTCGCAGTCGCTTTCCTGAGCTAAGCGGGCTGTAGCGATAAAGTTCTGGGCTTTCGGGCGTGAAGAACAGTACCAGGGACAGAAATATCAATATGGACAATTGGTTTCCTTGATTAACTCCGGGAGTACTGAAGAAAATGGCTGAAACGCAGAACGATCCTCTGTTACCTGGCTATTCGTTTAATGCCCATCTGGTGGCGGGATTAACGCCTATTGAGGCCGAAGGGTATCTCGATTTTTTTATCGACCGTCCGGCAGGTATGAAGGGCTATATCCTTAACCTGACGGTTCGTGGAGAAGGGATCATTAACAACCATGGGCGGCAGTTTGTTTGCCGTCCGGGTGATATCGTTCTGTTTCCTCCCGGTGAAATTCACCACTATGGCCGCCATCCGGATGCAGAAGAGTGGTATCACCAGTGGGTTTACTTCCGCCCACGCGCCTACTGGCACGAATGGCTGAGCTGGCCGACCCTCTTCGGTCAGACCGGCTTTTACCGCCCGGATGATGCGCATCTGGCCTGCTTTGCCGGGTTATTCGGGCAAATCATCGAGGCCGGGCAGGGTGCCGGACGCTACTCTGAACTGCTGGCGATAAACCTGCTGGAGCAGTTACTGCTACGCCGAATGGAAGCCATCAACGAGTCGCTGCATCCGCCGATGGACAATCGGGTACGCGATGCCTGCCAGTACATCAGCGATCACCTGGCCGACCCGCATTTTGAGATAGCAAGGGTGGCGCAACACGTGTGCCTGTCACCGTCGCGGCTGTCGCATCTTTTCCGGCAGCAGCTGGGCGTCAGCGTGCTTAGCTGGCGTGAAGACCAGCGTATCAGCCAGGCCAAACTGCTGCTCAGTACGACGCGAATGCCGGTTTCAAGCGTGGGACGTAACGTGGGGTTCGAAGATCAGCTCTATTTTTCACGGGTCTTTAAGAAATGCACCGGGGCGAGCCCCAGTGAGTTCAGGGCTGGCTGCGAATAGCCTTCAGTTGCCGTTGTAGTATGCCGCGGGCATGCTGCAGGGCAGCATCTTCCGGGTGGATCTGCAGGATGAAGGTGATTTTGCCGTGCAGCGACTGTAGCCACTGTTGCTCGTCAAAGCCTTCGGGAACGGCTGAAGCGCCATATTTTCCATAATAATAGAGCGCCTGTCGTAGCGCCCTGCGCATCTCGCGCGGGGCTCGGGGCGTGGATTCGTTAACAATAATGCCGGTGACTATTTGCTGCTGACCGCGCCTCATCACCCGGGTTTTACCCTCGTTGAGCACCATACCCATTTCGCCAAGAAAACCGGCCACTTTATTTTGCACCCGTCGGGCGTCGAAATCACCGGAAAAGGTCATATCGTCGCCGTAGCGGGTGTAGGCGATCTCCTGCTGCTGGCACCAGTCACCGATGTAATCATCAAAAGGGCGCATCACCAGGTTTGTCAGCATCGGTGACGTTGGGGCTCCCTGCGGCAGACGGTCCCGGTAGCAGCAGAGGTGACTTAAAAGCGTCGTCGCGGCATAGGGCAGGCAGGTTTTAGCGAAGGCTAACTGCTGAACCTGCGGAAAGATAATGCCAGGGAAGAAGTTCTCAATATCGAGCTTCAGCACCTGTTTTTTTCCAAGATGCGGCAGAACATTGTGCCGCAACGAGTACTCGGGGCGCCAGGCCGTGGCGAAGGGTGAGAGCGGCAGTAGCGACAACACGTGGCGCAGAATATGCCGTTGAACCTGCCTGAGAAGAGGGTCGGGAACCTGAATGTTGCGCATGCCGCCGCTGCGCTTGGGTAATGAAAGCGTGCGGTAATGACGCTCGCTGTGATTGCTGAGCGCGTACAGGCAGCGGAGCTGTTTGTGCGGGCTCCAGTACGGGTGACCGGTAAGTTCAAGCGAAACCAGGCTAAGCTGTGCGGCATTCATACGAACGATGCTCCTTATCGAGGTGCCAGCAGCAGCGCACCACAAAATGATTCCGTAAGGTGTGAAGGTGTACCTTCGCGAAGCGCGCACACGTAGTGTGCTGTCGTACTCCGGAACACCTTAGGGTCAATGTCGCAGAAATAAATACAGAACGGCGACTCGCCGCTCCGCCAGTGATTTCACTGGGAAAGCTGCGTCTGCTGCTGGCTTTTCGAGTATATCCTTAAGCGTCGCCTTACCGCAAAAAACCTGCGTTATGTGGTATTGTTTTGTTACAGGAAAGTAACGACTTTGCTTGACTCCTCGCCGGGACCCTTTGAGAATCCCTGACTCTTTTTCCTGACCGGACGCGCTATGCAGGCAATGCTGGAACACTTCATTACGCAGTCGGCGATGTATTCGCTGATTGCTGTCGCACTGGTGGCGTTTCTTGAGTCACTGGCGCTGGTTGGGCTTATTCTGCCGGGAACGGTGATGATGGCCGGGCTTGGTGCGCTCATTGGCGGTGGCGAGATAAGTTTCTGGCAGGCGTGGCTGGCGGGCATTATCGGCTGTCTGCTGGGCGACTGGATCTCCTTCTGGCTTGGCTGGCGCTTCAAAAAGCCGCTGCACCGCTGGTCGTTCATGAAGAAAAACAAATCGCTACTGGATAAGACCGAACACGCTTTGCATCAGCACAGCATGTTTACTATCCTGGTAGGACGCTTTGTCGGGCCGACCCGTCCGCTGGTGCCGATGGTGGCAGGAATGCTGGATCTGTCGGTTGCCAAATTTGCGCTGCCGAATATCATCGGCTGCCTGCTGTGGCCGCCGGTCTATTTCCTGCCGGGGATCCTCGCAGGGGCGGCAATCGATATTCCTGCCGACATGCAAAGCAGTGGGTTTAAATGGTTATTGCTGCTGGCTGCGCTGCTGTTATGGGTTGCCGCCTATCTGTGCTGGCGTCTGTGGCGCAGTGGCAAGGCGAGCCGCGACCGGCTGACGCGATATTTGCCGCGTAGTCGTCTGCTGTGGCTGGCACCGTTACTGCTTGGCGTTGCAGTGGTGGCGCTGGTGGCCGTGTTCCGCCACCCGCTGATGCCGGTATACCTCGATATTCTGGCGAAAGTGGTCAGCCGCTAACGGCGTGTAATCCCGAGCAGCGGTGAGGCACTGGCTTCGCCGCTGAGTAACTCCCCGGTTAACCCATCCCAGGCGATTCGGCCTTCCGCTACCACCAGCGCGCGCTCGGCGATACGGGCGGCATCTTCCACACTATGAGACACCATCAGCAATGTTAAGTGCTGGCGGCGACAGACATCGTTTACCAGCAGCAGCATCTCCTGACGCAGTGCCGGATCCAGCGCTGAAAATGGCTCATCCAGCAGCAATATCGGCTGTTCTCGCACCAGGCAGCGCGCCAGCGCCGCACGTTGACGTTGCCCACCGGAAAGCTCACCGGGCAAACGGCTGAGCATCGAGGAGATCCCCATCTGTTCGGCAATCACTTCCAGCTTATGCTGCTGCGCCTCGCTGAGGCGCAGGCCCGGATCCAGACCCAGCCCTATGTTCTGGCGAACCGTCAGATGGCTGAAGAGATTATTCTCCTGAAACAGCATGGAGACCGGGCGATGCGACGGCGGGGTATGGGTATGGGGCTGATTTTCTATCAGGATAGTGCCGCTTGCCGGGGTGAGAAAACCGGCGATTAGATTTAATAGTGTGCTTTTTCCCGCCCCGCTGGGGCCGAGTACGGCTATTTGCTCTCCCTGGCGTACAGAGAGGGTAAAGCGCATCGGCAGATGCTGATACAGCCAGGTGACATCATTGAGTTTTAGCATCGCGTCCCGGAAGTTTTTCAATCGCGGTGAAAAGAATAAAGCACAGCAGCAACAGCAGGAGTGCGGTGACAGCGCCATCGTTGCCGCGATATGAGCCAATCTGCTGGAACAGATAAAACGGTAGCGTACGGAAGTTGTCGTTGCCAAACAGCGCCACCACGCCAAAATCTCCAATCGACAACACGCAGGCAAACGCCAGCGCCTGCGCTATGGGGCGACGCAGCGCCCGCAGTTCCACAATGCGTAAGCGATTGAAGCCCTGCATCCCCAGCGACTGGCACAGGGTGCCGTAACGGGTACTGACATCGCGCATCGGCGTCTCCAGCACCTTCAGAGCATAAGGGATTGCCATCAATGCGTTGGTGAAGATGACGATACCATCCGCTGATTCCGGCAATCCCACGGTGTTGTTCAGTAGCAGGAAAAAGCCGGTAGCCAGCACGATGCCAGGCATCGCCAGAATCAGCATACCGCTGAGCTCCATCGCCTGGCCGGCCAGTGGACGACGGCGGGCGCGTAGCTCCCGGCTGCTCCACAGCAGCATCATGGTCAGGACAACGCTCAGTATGCCTGCCGCCAGCGCAATGCGCAGAGAGGTCCACAGTGCCTGCCATAGCACCGACTGCATCAGCACCTGTGGGAGCTGGCAGTTGAGGCCATCGACAATCACCGCCAGCAGCGGGGGGAGTAGCAGTAGCAGCGAAAGGCCAATGAGCAATGTGTCAGCAATTCGGCTCCAGACCCGGTCGTCGGGATCGCGCCAGCCGTTCATCCGGGTTGTGCCAGGCGCAATGGCTTTGCTCAGACGCTGGCTGGTCAACACCAGCCCCAGGCAGCAGACCATCTGGATAACCGCCAGCATCGCCGCCCGCGCCGGGTCATAATCAAAGTTCAGCGCCTGATAGATCGCAAGCTCAATGGTGGTGGCCTGCGGCCCGCCGCCGAGGGATAGCACGGTAGCGAAGCTTGCGAAGCAGAGCATAAAAATCAGTGCGGATACCGGCAGGATCTGACGGCGCAGCCACGGCCACTCCACCAGACGGAAGAAGTCGAGCCCACGCATGCCAAGCTGGGCGGCAAGCTGGCGCTGTTCGCCGGGGATTTGCTCCAGCGCCTGCAATAGCAGGCGCGTTGCCATCGGCATGTTAAAGAAGACGTGTGCCAGCAGAATGCCCTGCAGACCGTAGGGCGAGAACGTCCACTCCCAGCCCAGCGCCTGAAACAGGGTGGACAGCCAGCCCTGGCGACCATACACGCTAAGAATGCCAAATACCGCCACCAGCACCGGCAGAATTAAGGTCATGGCGCACAGGCGTAGCAGAGCGTTGCGGCCGGGGAAACGGCGTCTGTAGAGCGCGCGGGCGAGAAAAATAGCCGGTACCACGGAGAGCAGCGCGGAGAGAAACGCCTGCCAGAACGAGAAGCGCACCACGTGCCACAGGTAGCTGTCCTGCAGCAAATCACCCCACGATCCGGCGGGGGCGTTAAACCACAGGGCAAAAAAGGCCGCCAGTGCGACGGCGACCATCAACGTGGACGCCGTCAGACCGGGAATGAGCCAGCCAGGGATTACTGGCTGACGGCGCGTTGCCATGCCCGGGTCCAGTTCTGGCGCTCAGATGCCACCTGCTGCGGGGTGAACTCCAGCGTGGTTGACGGTTTGACCAATTTTTCAAATCCGGCAGGAAGTGCAGCGTCGGTCACCGGATACATCCAGTTGCCGGTTGGGATCGCCTGCTGGAAGCCCGGAGAAACCATAAATTTCAGGAATTTTTCTGCTAACTGCGGCTGCTTGCTGGCGGCAGTCCGGGCGGCAACTTCCACCTGCAGGTAGTGGCCTTCGCTGAAGTCGGCGGCGGCGTACTGATCTTTCTTCTCTTCAATAATGTGGTAGGCCGGAGAGGTGGTATAGCTCAGCACCAGGTCACTTTCCCCTTTGAGGAACAGGCCGTAGGCTTCGCTCCAGCCTTTGGTCACTGTGACGGTTTTTTTCGCCAGCTTCTGCCAGGCGTCAGGGGCTTTGTCACCATAGACTTTTTGCATCCACAGCAGCAGGCCGAGACCCGGCGTACTGGTGCGCGGATCCTCGTAAATCACGCGCCACTTCTGGTCGCTTTCCACCAGTTCTTTCAGGCTCTTCGGCGGGTTCTTCAGCTTGTTTTTGTCATACACGAAGGCGAAGTAGCCGTAGTCGTATGGCACAAAGGTGTCGTTTTTCCAGCCGCCCGGTACTTTTACGCTCTCAGTCGGAACGCCGCTTTTGGCGAACAAACCGGTCTGAGTTGCAGCCTCGAGCAGGTTGTTATCAAGGCCCAGCACCACGTCGGCTTTGCTGTTCTTGCCTTCCATCCGCAGACGGTTAAGCAGAGAAACGCCGTCTTCCAGCGCCACAAACTTAAGCTCGCAGTCGCAGTCGGCTTCAAAGGCTTTTTTCACCACCGGCCCCGGACCCCAGTCGGCGGAGAAAGAGTCGTAGGTGTAAACGGTAAGAACGGGTTTAGCGAACGCAGGAAGCGCGGCCAATGTCAGTAACGGCAGGAGTTTTTTTAACACTTTGCACCTCAAGTTAACCAGGTGGCAAAGGATTTTGAGTCAGCCTCAAATCCCTTCGCCGGCGTTATCCGGATCAGGTTCGACGGGTATTTTCTCAGCCGCGCAGGCGCAGCACCCCGTTGAGAACGGCCTAGTGTAATGATTTTGCCTCGGTTACGAAAGTATCAGGGCTCCGGTGGCGCGAACCAGGCTGACTTAAAGTCAAACCAGCCGAGCGTGTTCATACGCAAGCCGCGCATACTGCGCTGTCCCTGAATCATCAACCAGTGGTGGATCAGCGGCACAATAGCGCGCTGGTTGATGAGCTGCTGGCACCAGTTCGCCAGATTCATCTCTCCGGCATGCCAGCGGGCAGCCTCTTTTTCCCAGTCGACAGGAATGCAGTGTTGAATAAGCGGTACTTCATACAGCTGGGCAAAAATAGAGAAATCGAGCGGCAGGGTGAAGTTGGCGCTGTTCAGCCACATATCGCTCACCACTTCGCCACGGTGCCATTCGTCGTAGTCCAGCTCCTGAATCTCGAGCTGTACCCCGTGTTCGGCGAGCAACCGAGCCATGATTTGCGCGATGTTGTGATGTTCAACGTGTTCACGATAGTAGGTCAGCGTCAGGGATTCCAGTCCGGCAGGCTTCTCACCCTGGCCCGGGCGGGCATGGTGCCAGCGCGGTAGCAGACCGTAGGCCGGGAACCAGTATCCCTGATACTGTTGGTCGGCGTGATACAGCAGGCTCGCCGGAGAGAGCACCTGGCTTACCCACTGGCGTACATCCTGGCAGGCACCCTTGTGCGAGCGGGCATCGTACAGCATGTAGTAACAACCCTCTTCGAGACGGCTCTCTACCGCTTTTTCTCCGGTTGTCGGGCCTTCCAGCGTCAGCCCGCAGCTAACCTCTTCGCTGATTTCCGGAAGTACCCAGACGTTCACTTCGTCGATAAGCGCCCGGTAGCCAAAATACTCTTCAAAGGCGTGGATCTTGAGCTGGTTTTCATTATTCCGCGCAACGGCGTAGGGACCCGTGCCTACCGGCAAGCGGGAGAAATGCGGCATTGAGGCCCACTCCTGCGGCAGGATCATCGCAGGGACATGCCCGAGTAGCCACGGCAGCCACTGATCTGGCTGCGAAAGGTGCACGTCCAGCGTCCAGGCGGTAGGAGAAGCGACCTGCGTGATATGGCCATATAACGGCAGCGCGCTGGCCCGCTTCAAAGAAACGATCACATCCGCCATTTCCAGTTCACGGCCATTGTGGAAGTGAATACCAGGACGCAAGAAAAAGCGCCAGTGCAAAGGGGAAATTTGCTGCCAGTGGTGAGCAATATCGGCTTCCAGTTCCCCATTTTCCTCATTTATACGCGTCAGCGAGCTGAAGATTTGCCGGGCGATATGGGTTTCAGAGCGGCGAAGCGGCGTACCGGGAAGCAGGTTGCGCATCGGGCGATAGTACAGCACGCGCAGGATATGCCGCCCCTGGCGGAAGCTACGACCAAGGTGCGATACCAGCATTTGCCGCACGGTCGCCTTATCGCCAACCAGTTGCACCAGCTGATCGATGCGGTCCTGCTCCAGCAGGTCTTCGGCGCGCTGCTGCTGCAGGGCAAGGCCGGTGTAGAGGAAGGTCAGGCGTGAGCGTTTGCCGCGTCCGGCTTCGGCTTCCCACGTCAACCAACCGCGCGATTCCATGGTGTTGAGCAAGGTGCGCATATGGCGGCGCGAGCAGCTCAGTAACTCTGCCAGCTCATTCAGGGTCGTTTCTTGCGTTTTCCCCTCACAGCACTGCCATAAGCGGATGAACTGTTGTTGCAGGCGAGCAGACGACATAAAAGAGGAACTCCCGACAAAAACTCAGCAATTTATTAATCCCTATATTAGGCCAATAATGGCTCTCGATGAAGCGAGTCGATGATGCACCTGGAAGTTACATCCCGTTAATGTGCTCCTCGGCCAGCCCGAATCATGTGTGACTGAGTATTGGTGTAATCACCCGCCAGCAGAAAATTTCTGCTGGCTTTTTTCGTTTCCTGTTTGCGTTAAGGATGATTCATGCTCTGGTTGGTGACGATGGGACGGCGGCTCAACGGCGTCTACGCGGCTTTTATGCTGGTGGCTTTCATGATGGGCGTGGCCGGTGCGCTGCAGGCTCCGACGCTCAGTTTGTTTTTGAGCCGCGAAGTGGGGGCGGAACCTTTCTGGGTCGGGCTGTTTTATACCGTTAACGCCATTGCCGGGATCCTTGTCAGCCTGTGGCTGGCGAAACGGTCCGACAGCCGGGGCGATCGGCGTAAGCTCATCATGCTGTGCTGTCTGATGGCGGTGGGTAACGCGTTGTTGTTCGCGTTTAACCGCCATTACCTGACGCTTATCACCTGCGGCGTGCTGTTGGCATCGCTTGCCAATACTGCCATGCCTCAGCTGTTTGCCCTGGCGCGTGAATATGCCGACAGTTCGGCGCGAGAAGTGGTGATGTTCAGCTCGGTCATGCGTGCTCAGTTGTCGCTTGCCTGGGTGATTGGCCCACGCTGGCGTTCATGCTGGCGCTTAATTACGGCTTTACCACCATGTTCACTATCGCCGCCGGGATCTTCGTGGTGAGCTTGCTGCTGATAGCGCTGGCGTTGCCGACGGTGGCTCGGGTGGAGCAGCCCGCCGCCGTTGCCGTGACCGACGTTGCGGGGTGGGGAGATAAGAACGTCAGAATGCTGTTCATCGCCTCCACGCTGATGTGGACCTGCAACACCATGTATATCATCGATATGCCGCTGTGGATAAGCGCCGATCTTGGGCTGCCGGACAGTCTCGCGGGCGTCCTGATGGGAACCGCCGCGGGGCTTGAGATCCCGGCGATGATCCTCGCGGGCTACGTGGTGAAGCGCTTTGGGAAACGGCGGATGATGTTGACGGCGGTAGCCGCCGGTGTGCTGTTTTACGTCGGATTGATTATGTTCCATAGCCGTACTGCGCTGTTGTTATTGCAGTTCTTCAACGCGGTGTTTATCGGTATTGTGGCGGGGATCGGCATGCTGTGGTTCCAGGATCTGATGCCGGGGCGCGCCGGATCGGCGACTACGCTGTTCACTAACAGTATTTCTACCGGGGTTATCCTGGCGGGAGTGATACAGGGGGCGCTGGCGCAAAGTTACGGACACTTCAGCGTCTACTGGGTGATTGCAGCCATTTCTCTGGTGGCACTGGCGATGACCTGGCGGGTGAAGGACGTGTAGGGGATAAAAACGCCGGATGCGCTACGCTTATCCGGCCTACATCAACGGCGTCAATAGAGTAGGCCAGGTAAGGCGAAGCCGCATCCGGCATCAGCCTTAGTGCATAAATGCGGGCTGTTTGGTCTCATACGCGGCAATCGCGTCTTCATGCTGCAGCGTCAGCCCGATGCTGTCGAGGCCGTTCAACATGCAGTGACGGCGGAATGCGTCAATGCTGAAGCGGTATGTCTTATCACCGGCTGTCACTACTTCGGCTTCCAGATCCACCTCAAAGGTTATTCCCGGATTTGCCTGCACCAGCGCAAACAGTTCATCCACTTCCGCTTCGCTCAGCGTTACCGGCAGCAGTTGGTTGTTAAAGCTGTTGCCATAAAAGATGTCGGCGAAGCTCGGGGCAATAACGACCTTAAAGCCGTAGTCGGTCAGCGCCCAGGGGGCATGCTCACGTGAAGAGCCACAGCCAAAGTTTTCCCGCGCCAGCAGGATAGAGGCGCCTTTATACACCGGGAAGTTGAGCACGAACTCCGGATTCGGCTGCTCGCCCTTGTCATCGAGAAAACGCCAGTCGTTAAACAGGTGCGCGCCAAACCCGGTGCGGGTGACTTTCTGCAAAAACTGCTTGGGAATAATCGCGTCGGTATCGACGTTGGCGGCATCTAAAGGAACCACCAGGCCCGTGTGTTGGGTAAATTTCTCTGCCATGATGTGCTCCTTATTTAATACCGCGAATATCGGCAAAATGACCGGTGACCGCTGCGGCTGCCGCCATTGCAGGGCTGACCAGGTGGGTACGACCACCGCGGCCCTGACGGCCTTCAAAGTTACGGTTGCTGGTAGACGCGCAGCGTTCGCCAGGGTTCAGACGATCGTTGTTCATCGCGAGGCACATCGAGCAGCCCGGCAGACGCCATTCAAAACCGGCTTCGATGAAGATTTTGTCCAGACCTTCTGCTTCTGCCTGCGCTTTGACCGGGCCGGAACCCGGTACCACTAACGCTTGCACGCCTGGCGCGACTTTACGGCCTTTGGCGATTTCTGCGGCGGCGCGTAAATCTTCAATTCGCGAGTTGGTACAGGAGCCGATGAAGACTTTATCGATAGCGACTTCGGTCAGCGGAATGCCGGGTTTCAGGCCCATATAGGCCAGCGCTTTTTCAGCCGAAGCGCGCTCCACCGGGTCGCTGAACGACGCCGGATCGGGGATTGCGTCGGTGACGGAGATGACCTGACCCGGGTTGGTACCCCAGGTGACCTGCGGGGCAATTTCTTCCGCCTGCAGGGTGACAATGGTGTCAAAAGCTGCGCCTTCGTCGGTCTTCAGGGTTTTCCAGTAGGCGACGGCGTCGGCAAAATCCTGGCCTTTCGGGGCATGCAGACGGCCCTGCACGTAGTTAAACGTGGTTTCATCCGGAGCAACCAGACCCGCTTTAGCGCCCATTTCAATCGCCATGTTGCACAGGGTCATGCGGCCTTCCATGCTCAGGTCACGGATAGCCTGGCCACAAAACTCCACGACGTGGCCGGTGCCACCTGCGCTACCGGTTTTACCGATAATCGCCAGCACGATATCTTTCGCGGTGATGCCTGGTGCCGCTTTGCCTTTCACTTCAATCTTCATGGTTTTGGCACGACCCTGTTTCAGGGTCTGCGTGGCCAGCACGTGCTCAACCTCAGAAGTACCGATACCAAATGCCAGCGCGCCAAAGGCTCCGTGGGTGGCAGTGTGGGAGTCACCACAGACGATGGTCATACCTGGCAGAGTGATACCCTGTTCCGGGCCCATGACGTGGACGATACCCTGATAAGGGTGGTTCAGGTCATACAACTCGACGCCAAACTCATTACAGTTTTTAATCAGCTCCTGCATCTGGATGCGGGCCATCTCGCCGGAGGCATTGATATCTTTCGTTTGGGTAGAGACGTTATGATCCATTGTGGCAAAGGTTTTGCCAGGCTGACGAACCGGACGATGGTGGGCGCGCAGGCCATCAAACGCCTGCGGTGAGGTGACTTCATGCACCAGATGGCGGTCGATGTACAACAGCGGGGTTTCGTTCGGCGCTTCGTGTACCACATGCGCATCAAATAACTTTTCGTATAACGTCTTCGCCATGATTACACCCCTTCAGCGACATAGCGGGCAATAATATCGCCCATTTCATCGGTGCTGACCGCTGCGCCGTCGCGGGATAAATCCCCCGTACGCACGCCGTTCTCTAATGCTTTATTGATCGCGCGTTCAATAGCGTTTGCGGCTTCTCCGGCGTCCAGGCTGTAGCGCAACAGCAGCGCCAGAGACAAGATCTGGGCAATCGGGTTAGCGATGTTTTTCCCGGCGATGTCTGGCGCGGAGCCGCCTGCCGGTTCATACAGACCAAAACCCTGCTCGTTCAGACTGGCGGAAGGCAGCATCCCCATCGAACCGGTTATCATCGCGCACTCGTCAGAGAGGATGTCGCCAAACAGGTTTGAACACAGCAGAACGTCGAACTGCGACGGATCTTTAATCAACTGCATGGTGGCGTTGTCGATGTACATGTGCGCCAGCTCAACGTCCGGGTAGTCGCGGGCGATTTCGTTGACCACTTCGCGCCACAGTACGGAAGACTGCAGGACGTTCGCTTTATCGATTGAGGTGACTTTATGGCGACGCTTGCGCGCTGATTCAAAAGCAATACGCGCGATACGTTCGATCTCAAAACGGTGATACACCTCGGTATCGAACGCTTTTTCATGCTGACCGCTGCCTTCACGGCCCTTTGGCTGACCAAAGTAAATGCCGCCAGTTAACTCGCGAACGCACAGAATATCGAAACCGTTAGCGGCGATGTCGGCGCGCAGCGGGCAGAACGCTTCCAGACCCTGGTACAGTTTTGCCGGACGCAGGTTGCTGAATAATTTAAAGTGTTTACGCAGCGGCAGCAGTGCACCGCGCTCAGGCTGTTCAGCGGGTGGCAGATGTTCCCATTTCGGACCACCAACGGAGCCAAACAGTACTGCATCGGCGTTTTCGCAGCCTTCTACCGTCGCCTGCGGCAACGGTGTTCCGTGGTTATCAATCGCAATCCCGCCCACGTCATAGTGGCTGGTGGAGATACGAATCGCAAAACGCTGGCGCACAGCTTCCAGTACTTTCAGGGCCTGGCTCATGACTTCCGGGCCAATGCCGTCACCCGGCAATACGGCAATATGGTAATTCTTCGACATCACACGGTTTCCTTTTTATTTTCATTATTCTGCGCTTTACGTTGCAGCTCTTTTTCGACTTCGGCGGCGCGCCAGATATTGTTCAGCACGTGAACCATCGCTTTCGCGGAGGACTCAACGATATCGGTCGCCAGGCCCACGCCGTGGAAGCGGCGGCCGTTGTAATTAGCCACGATATCTACCTGGCCCAGCGCATCTTTACCCTGGCCTTTGGCGCTCAGGCCGTACTTCACCAGCTCGATGTTGTAGTTGGTAATACGGTTAATGGCCTGATACACCGCATCGACCGGGCCGTTGCCGTTAGCGGCTTCGGCTTTGATTTCCTCACCGCAGGCCAGTTTGACTGACGCAGTAGCGATATCACTTGAGCCGGACTGCACGCTGAAATAATCCAGACGGAAGTGTTCTGGCTCTTCCTGTTGTTTATTAATGAAGGCCAAAGCTTCCAGATCGTAGTCAAAGACCTGGCCTTTTTTATCCGCCAGCTTCAGGAAGGCATCGTACAGATGGTCCATGTTGTAGTCGGCTTCCTGATAACCCATCTCTTCCATACGGTGCTTCACCGCCGCACGGCCGGAGCGTGAGGTCAGGTTCAGCTGCACCTGGTTCAGGCCAATGGATTCCGGGGTCATGATTTCGTAGTTTTCGCGGTTTTTAATCACGCCGTCCTGGTGGATCCCGGAGGAGTGTGCGAAGGCACCGGTGCCAACAATCGCTTTGTTCGCCGGGACCGGCATATTGCAGATCTGGCTGACGGTCTGGCTGGTGCGCCAGATCTCATGGTGATTGATCCTGGTGTGCAGATTCATGATGTCTTTGCGCACCTTAATGGCCATGATCACTTCTTCCAGCGAGCAGTTACCGGCACGTTCGCCGATACCGTTCATTGCGCCTTCTACCTGACGGGCACCCGCGTGAACTGCCGCAATGGCGTTGCCAACGGCCAGACCTAAATCGTCATGGGTATGCACAGAGATAATGGCTTTATCGATGTTGGGGACGCGCTCGTACAGACCCGTAATGATATTGGAGAACTCAAACGGCATGGTGTAGCCGACGGTGTCAGGAATGTTGATCGTCGTAGCACCGGCGCTTATTGCCGCTTCCACTACGCGAGCCAGATCGGCAATCGGGGTACGACCTGCGTCTTCACAGGAGAACTCAACGTCGTCGGTATAATTACGTGCGCGCTTGACCATATAGACGGCGCGTTCGATAACCTCGTCCAGGGTGCTTCGCAGCTTGGTGGCGATGTGCATCGGTGAGGTGGCGATAAAAGTATGAATGCGGAAGGCTTCCGCGACTTTCAATGACTCTGCGGCGACGTCGATATCTTTCTCCACGCAGCGTGCCAGAGCGCAAACGCGGCTGTTTTTGATCTGCCGGGCGATGGTTTGTACGGATTCAAAATCGCCCGGGGAAGAGACCGGAAACCCGACTTCCATCACGTCGACGCCCATACGCTCCAGGGCAAAAGCAATCTGCAACTTCTCTTTTACGCTCAGACTTGCCTGTAATGCCTGTTCACCGTCACGTAAAGTGGTATCAAAAATAACGACTTGCTGGCTCATGGTTTAGGTCCTTGATGGTTCTGGGCGCCTTGCTACGAGCATAAAAAAACCCGCGCAATGGCGCGGGTTGTCTTTGTTTCTGGAGGAGGACTTATCGCTGAACGTCGCCCGCCAGACTACCGCGCACAAATGAGGCGTTTAGTAGTAGTAGGCTGGTGAAATGTGACGTGCGAATCATGTTGTCCAACTCCAGTTCAATTCGATATGCTTTTAGTGGTACTGGATACACCATTTGAAGTCAACCCCTGTGTCCGGAAAAACACGTTTTCTTTAACGATTATGGTAGGGTGAATTAGCTTATCGTGCTGATGCTAGCTGCGCCGCGGCGATGATTCTTCCGACGGCGGTTCATGTTTTACATGTTTTGAATCATTTTATTAAATTTGCTTGCAGCTGGTTATTTCAGCTTATCTTTGATGTGATAAAGTTATCTGTATGATTCGTCTAATGTTATTCATTTGGAAAATAAATTTAATAATAAATTCGTGTTTCTTTTGAAAAATAATTGTTAATCGTTTAATTGTCACTAAATATACAATTTATTTTTACTACAATTATCTATGCTAAGCGCAAGCGTTGCTTATTGTTCTGGTTTATGATTACATTTGTTTCATTAAGGCCAGTTATGATTTGGTGAATTCGAATACCGTTTTTACCCGAATCTTCGCGTGTGGACACCGGCTGTCTTTATATTTTCCTATTTTTATATTTTTCTCTTTTGCTGATTTTATATGCATGATAAATCATATTGTCAGAATTTATTATTGCATTAATGCAAAGGGAGCTTATCGTGACAGTGGAGTTAGAAATGCCCGTGGATAGAATTGAGCGCCAGGCTGAGCCGTCGTTTGTGGTTAAACCACAGCTCAGAATGGTGGATTTAAATTTATTGACCGTGTTTGATGCGGTGATGCAGGAGCAGAACATCACGCGTGCCGCACAGACTCTGGGGATGTCGCAACCTGCTGTCAGTAACGCGGTAGCCCGCCTGAAACTGATGTTTAATGATGAGCTTTTCGTGCGTTATGGGCGGGGGATCCAGCCTACGGCCAGGGCTTTTCAGCTGTTCGCTTCAGTACGTCAGGCGCTGCAGTTGGTGCAAAATGAGCTGCCGGGATCCGAGTTTGATCCGCTTAGCAGCGAACGCGTGTTCCATCTCTGTGTCTGCAGTCCGCTCGATAACTATTTAACATCACTCATTTTTAATCGAGTGAAAGAAATAGCACCGAATATTAGCCTGGTATTTAAGTCATCCTTAAATCAAAATACAGAACACCAGCTACGCTATCAGGAAATTGAATTTGTTCTGGGCTATGAGGAGTTCCGTCGTCCGGAGTTCTCATGTATTCCTGTATTTAAAGATGAAATGGTTCTGGTCGCCAGCCGTAAGCATCCTCGCCTGAGCGGTCCATTAAAAGAAAGTGATATTTATCAGGAACAACATGCCGTAGTTTCGCTGGAGCGATATGCCTCATTCAGTCAACCCTGGTATGACACGATAGATAAACAATCCTGCGTTGCTTACCAGGGGATGGCGCTAATTAGCGTTCTGAATGTGGTAGCCCAAACGCAAATGGTTGCTATTGCGCCACGCGGTCTGGCGGAAGAGTTCGCTGATAAACTCGATCTGCAGATATTACCTTTGCCGCTGAAATTAAACAGCCGTACCTGTTATCTCTCCTGGCATGAGGCTGCGGGTCGCGATAAAGGTCACCAGTGGATGGAAGAACTGCTGGCGGCTATTTGTCAGCGTTAGTGAATCCCAAAACAACCCGGGCGCTTTGGCGTCCTGTTTGTTTTGTTATTATAAAATAATCCAGCATATCGTTCTGTTTGTTGTTTTGGTTATCTTACTTTTTTCCGTACAAAATGGATCAATTCCTGTTCTTTAACGATTATCCCGAGTAATCAGTATCTCCTTTTCCCATCTCTGAAGTAATTCACCATATTTTTGTTTAATGGCTTTCTTTTCTGCTTTTTCAGGCGCTTGAAGCCGGTTAGGGGGTGATTGCCTGCCTGGTAACGAGCGGTTATGTTAAGTGAATGTGAGAAAACGCGCGTTTATGTTCATGCCGGGAGGCGAACCATGGAGATGTTGTCTGGAGCCGAGATGGTAGTCCGATCGTTAATCGATCAGGGCGTAAAGCAGGTGTTCGGCTATCCTGGGGGCGCTGTCCTCGATATTTATGATGCTTTGCATACCGTTGGCGGCATTGATCATGTGCTGGTCCGCCACGAGCAGGCCGCTGTTCACATGGCCGACGGTCTGGCACGGGCTACGGGAGAAGTGGGTGTGGTGCTGGTGACTTCCGGACCGGGAGCGACCAACGCCATCACTGGGATCGCGACGGCTTATATGGATTCTATTCCGCTGGTTATCCTCTCAGGTCAGGTAGCGACGTCGCTCATCGGCTATGACGCCTTTCAGGAGTGCGACATGGTGGGGATTTCGCGCCCGGTGGTGAAGCACAGTTTCCTGGTGAAGCAAACCGAAGATATCCCGGGTGTGCTGAAAAAAGCCTTCTGGCTTGCCGCCAGTGGACGCCCTGGCCCGGTGGTGGTCGATCTGCCGAAAGATATCCTGAGCCCGGCAAATAAGCTGCCGTACTCCTGGCCGGAGTCGGTCAGTATGCGCTCCTATAATCCCACCACGACGGGTCACAAAGGGCAGATCAAACGCGCGCTGCAGACCCTGATTGCGGCAAAAAAGCCGGTGGTTTACGTCGGTGGCGGAGTGATAAATTCGCAGTGCCATGCGCAGCTGCGTACGTTGATTGAAAAGCTCAACCTGCCGGTGGCTTCTTCACTGATGGGGCTTGGCGGATTCCCGGCAACGCATCGCCAGGCGTTGGGGATGCTGGGGATGCATGGCACATACGAAGCCAACATGACGATGCATCATTCTGACGTCATTTTTGCCGTCGGCGTTCGCTTTGATGATCGCACGACCAATAATCTGGCGAAATACTGCCCGGATGCCACGGTGTTGCACATCGACATCGACCCCACCTCTATTTCTAAAACGGTAGCCGCAGATATTCCCATCGTTGGCGATGCGGGTCAGGTGCTGGATCAAATGCTGGAGCTTGTCGATCAGGAGGCGGCAGCTCAACCGCTGGATGAGATCCGCGACTGGTGGCAACAGATTGAGCAATGGCGCGCGCGCCAGTGCCTGAAGTACGACACCCAAAGCCCGGCGATTAAACCACAGGCGGTGATTGAAACTATCTGGCGGTTAACGAACGGCGACGCCTACGTGACTTCCGACGTTGGTCAGCACCAGATGTTTGCCGCGCTCTACTACCCCTTTGATAAACCCCGTCGCTGGATAAACTCCGGTGGCCTGGGCACCATGGGCTTCGGCCTTCCTGCCGCGCTGGGGGTGAAAATGGCGCTACCGGGTGAAACGGTAATTTGCGTCACCGGTGATGGCAGTATCCAGATGAACATTCAGGAGCTTTCTACTGCGCTTCAGTACGAGCTGCCGGTGCTGGTGCTGAATCTCAACAACCGCTATCTCGGAATGGTGAAACAGTGGCAGGACATGATTTATTCCGGTCGCCACTCGCAATCTTATATGGAATCGCTGCCCGATTTCGTCCGCCTGGCGGAGGCCTATGGTCACGTTGGTATTCGCATTGATAAGCCGGAAGAGCTGGAAGGCAAGCTGAAGGAGGCGCTGGAAGCCGTTCGGCAAAACCGACTGGTGTTTGTTGATGTTACCGTCGACGGCAGCGAGCACGTTTACCCCATGCAAATTCGCG
The DNA here is from genome assembly GCF_003634235.1 of Yokenella regensburgei. Taxonomy (NCBI): domain Bacteria; kingdom Pseudomonadati; phylum Pseudomonadota; class Gammaproteobacteria; order Enterobacterales; family Enterobacteriaceae; genus Yokenella; species Yokenella regensburgei. The sequence goes on from NZ_RBIZ01000005.1 coordinate 519,442, forward strand.
GTGGCACAATGGGTGATATGTGGCTCAGTAAAACGGAGAGAACCTGATTATGCGCCGGATACTATCGGTATTACTCGAGAACGAATCGGGCGCGTTATCGCGCGTCATTGGGCTTTTTTCCCAGCGTGGCTACAACATTGAAAGCCTGACCGTAGCGCCGACTGACGATCCAACGCTTTCACGCATGACAATCCAGACCGTTGGCGATGAGAAAGTGCTTGAGCAGATAGAGAAGCAGCTACACAAGCTGGTGGATGTGTTGCGCGTCAGCGAGCTGGGGCAGGGGGCACATGTCGAGCGTGAAATCATGCTGGTGAAAGTACAGGCCAGCGGGTACGGACGCGAAGAAGTGAAGCGAAACACCGAAATCTTCCGCGGGCAGATTATCGACGTTACTCCCTCGATTTACACTGTTCAGCTAGCTGGCACCAGCGACAAGCTGGATGCGTTTCTCGCGTCACTGCGAGATGTGGCGCGGATTGTCGAGGTGGCGCGCTCCGGCGTGGTCGGTTTATCGCGCGGTGATAAGATCATGCGCTAAAGGTTTTGCTGAAAAACTTCAGCCCGACGGTCATCAGTCGGGCTTTTTTTTGCAAAACCCGTGATAAGTGTCGACAAAAGCGGTTGCCGCAGCCAGCATTCTGCGTTTAGATGATGTAGCATTTATCCCATATTTTAACAGTGGTTATAGTTTGTACATTTTACGCAAGGGGCAATTGTGAAACTGGATGAAATCGCCCGGCTCGCCGGTGTTTCCCGGACTACCGCGAGCTATGTGATTAACGGTAAAGCGAAGCAGTACCGCGTTAGCGATAAAACCGTCGAAAAAGTGATGGCCGTTGTGCGTGAGCATAACTACCACCCCAATGCGGTTGCCGCGGGTCTGCGTGCAGGACGCACACGCTCAATAGGATTAGTGATCCCCGATCTGGAAAACACCAGCTATACCCGGATCGCCAACTACCTGGAGCGCCAGGCGCGTCAGCGTGGCTATCAGCTGCTGATTGCCTGCTCTGAAGATCAGCCTGACAACGAAATGCGCTGTATTGAGCATCTGCTGCAACGCCAGGTGGATGCGATTATCGTTTCCACCTCTCTGCCGCCAGAGCACCCTTTCTATCAGCGCTGGGCTAATGACTCGTTCCCGATTGTGGCGCTGGATCGTGCCCTCGACCGCGAACATTTTACCAGCGTCGTGGGGGCGGATCAGGATGATGCGGAGATGCTGGCGGCGGAACTGCGTAAATTCCCGGCTGAAAGCGTGTTGTACCTCGGTGCTTTACCAGAGCTTTCCGTAAGCTTCCTGCGTGAGCAGGGCTTCCGTACCGCCTGGAAAGATGATCCGCGCACGGTCGACTTCCTCTATGCCAACAGCTATGAGCGTGAAGCGGCGGGCGCGCTGTTTGAAAAATGGCTGGAGACGCACGCCATGCCGGAGGCGTTGTTCACCACTTCCTTTGCATTACTGCAGGGCGTCATGGACGTAACGCTGCGCCGTGAAGGCAAGCTGCCGTCTGAGCTGGCGATTGCCACCTTTGGCGATCACGAGCTGCTCGATTTTCTGCAGTGCCCGGTGCTGGCCGTTGCGCAGCGTCACCGTGATGTCGCCGAGCGCGTGCTGGAAATCGTGCTCGCGAGCCTCGATGAACCACGTAAGCCAAAGCCAGGCCTCAGCCGTATCCGACGTAACCTCTACCGTCGTGGTAGTTTGAGCCGCCACTAAGTTGAAAAATGGAGGTAGCCCCGGCTACCTTCATTACTTTTTCCCCCTGGGAAATTAAGGTTATGCTGATATTCAGACAATTCTTTAATTTATCCAGGACGTTAATTAAATTCGTATTTTAATCAGGTCAATTCTTGCTTTTACCCCAGAAATTGCAGTAACCATTCATTACATTTGAATTATTTTGTTACATCCTCAGTCGATTTGCCCAATTAACAAACACTTCTCCCACTAACGGCGCCGTACCCGTCGTGGCGCGGCGGAAAAATGGTGGCAGGGCCGAGCATCAGGGACTGTTAACCACCAGCAGAATGTCCTAAAATGCCGCGCACGTCGCAAACTGACACTTTATATTTTCCCTCGATGATATTGAGTTTCTTTTAACGAGCATGAATGGATTTGTTTTTTTTCTTACAAATATTCATAGCCTTAATTTGCCTCGTTGGTTGATGAAAAAATAAACAGGGCGAATATCTGCCGTCATTAATGGGATTTTTAACTCCTCTGGCCTCAGTGCTGGCTTGACAAGGTTTTCCTCTGCTCCGTAAACTCCTTTATGTGGGAATTTGTGGGTGAAAGTGGTGAAAAGGGGTGAGGCTGGCATGTTCCGAGGGGCAACGTTAGTCAATCTCGACAGCAAAGGTCGTTTAGCCGTGCCAACACGGTACCGCGACAGGCTAGTCGAAGACGCTTCCGGTCTAATGGTGTGCACCATTGACATTCATCACCCGTGCCTGCTGCTTTACCCGCTCCCGGAATGGGAAATTATTGAGCAAAAATTGTCGCGACTGTCGAGCATGAATCCCGCCGAACGCCGCGTACAGCGTTTGTTGTTAGGACATGCGAGCGAATGTCAGATGGATAATGCGGGCCGCTTGCTGATAGCGCCGGTTTTACGGCAACACGCCGGACTGACCAAAGAAGTGATGCTGGTCGGGCAGTTCAATAAGTTTGAACTGTGGGATGAAACGACCTGGTATCAACGGGTCAGGGAAGATATTGACGCTGAGCAGTCGGATACCGGCGAGCTGTCGGAACGATTGCAGGATTTGTCCTTATAAAATGATGGAAAACTTTAAACATACAACGGTACTACTGGACGAGGCCGTCAACGGTCTGAACATTCGTCCGGATGGTATTTACATTGATGGCACTTTTGGCCGTGGTGGCCACTCGCGTCTGATTCTTTCGCAGCTTGGGGCGGAAGGACGTCTGTTGGCTATTGACCGGGATCCACAAGCGATCGCCGTTGCGCAAACCATCGATGATCCTCGCTTTTCCATCGTGCATGGACCTTTTTCCGCGCTGGGCGATTACGTTGCCGAGCGCGAACTTACCGGCAAGATTGACGGGATCCTCCTCGATCTTGGTGTCTCTTCACCGCAGCTTGACGATGCGGAACGCGGTTTCTCCTTTATGCGCGATGGTCCGCTGGACATGCGTATGGACCCAACCCGCGGACAATCGGCAGCTGAGTGGCTGCAAACGGCGGAAGAAGCCGACATCGCCTGGGTCATCAAAACCTTTGGTGAAGAGCGCTTCGGCAAACGTATTGCCCGCGCCATTGTTGAGCGTAACCGCGAACAGCCGATGACCCGCACGAAAGAGCTGGCAGAGGTGGTTGCAGCAGCAACACCGGTGAAAGACAAGTACAAACATCCCGCGACCCGTACCTTCCAGGCGGTGCGCATCTGGGTGAACAGTGAACTGGAGGAGATAGAGCAGGCGCTAAAAAGCTCGCTCGACGTGCTTGCCCCGGGTGGGCGGCTTTCCATCATCAGTTTCCACTCGCTGGAAGACCGTATTGTGAAACGCTTCATGCGTGAGCAAAGCCGCGGTCCACAAGTCCCGGCGGGGATCCCGATGACGGAGGAGCAACTCAGGAAACTGGGTGGCCGTCATTTGCGAGCACTAGGCAAGTTGATGCCGGGCGAAGATGAAGTGGCAGAGAATCCACGCGCTCGTAGTTCAGTGCTGCGTATCGCAGAAAGGACGAACGCATGATCAGCAGAGTGACAGAGGCCCTAAGCAAAGTAAAAGGATCGATTGGAAGCAACGAACGTCATGCCTTGCCTGGCGTTATCGGTGACGATCTTTTGCGGTTTGGGAAGCTGCCACTCTGCTTGTTCATATGCATTATCGTGACGGCGGTGACCGTCGTCACTACGGCGCACCATACGCGCCTTTTGACCGCACAACGTGAACAGATGGTTCTGGAGCGTGATGCACTCGATATTGAGTGGCGCAACCTGATCCTCGAAGAAAACGCGCTCGGCGACCATAGCCGGGTGGAACGGATCGCGACGGAAAAGCTGCAGATGCAGCATGTCGATCCTTCACAGGAAAACATCGTTGTACAGAAATAAGGATTATTGCGACGCATGAAAGCAGCGGCAAAAACGCAGAAAGCAAAACGTCAGGAAGAACAGGCCAACTTTGTCAGTTGGCGTTTTGCGTTGCTGTGCGGCTGTATTCTGCTGGCGCTGGGTTTCCTGTTAGGCCGCGTGGCCTGGCTACAGATTGTGAGCCCGGATATGCTGGTGCGTCAGGGCGATATGCGCTCACTGCGCGTTCAGGAAGTCTCAACGTCGCGCGGCATGATAACCGACCGCTCTGGTCGCCCGCTGGCGGTGAGTGTGCCGGTGAAAGCTATCTGGGCCGACCCGAAAGCGCTGCATGATGCGGGGGGGATAACCCTTGATAACCGCTGGAAAGCGCTGGCAGACGCCCTGAAAATGCCGCTCGATCAGATGGCGTCGCGCATCAACGCTAACCCGAAAGGCCGCTTCATCTACCTCGCCCGTCAGGTTAACCCTGACATGGCCGATTACATCAAGAAACTTAAACTGCCGGGTATTTACCTGCGTGAAGAGTCGCGCCGCTACTATCCTTCCGGCGAAGTTACCGCTCACCTCATCGGATTCACCAACGTCGATAGCGAAGGCATTGAAGGCGTTGAAAAAAGCTTTGATAAATGGCTAACCGGCCAGCCGGGCGAGCGTATCGTGCGTAAAGATCGCTATGGCCGCGTCATTGAAGATATCTCTTCCACCGACAGTCAGGCTGCACACAACCTCGCGCTCAGCATCGACGAACGTCTGCAGGCGCTGGTGTACCGCGAACTGAACAACGCCGTGGCCTTTAACAAGGCCGAGTCAGGGACCGCGGTGCTGGTAGACGTTTCCACCGGCGAAGTGCTGGCGATGGCGAACAGTCCTTCCTACAACCCGAACAACTTCACCGGCACTGCAAAAGACGCGATGCGTAACCGCGCCATCACCGACGTGTTCGAGCCTGGTTCAACGGTTAAACCGATGGTGGTCATGACGGCGCTGCAGCGCGGCATTGTCAATGAAAACAGCGTCCTGAATACGATTCCATATCGAATTAACGGCCACGAAATCAAAGACGTGGCACGCTACAGCGAATTGACCCTGACCGGGGTACTACAGAAGTCGAGTAACGTTGGCGTCTCCAAGCTAGCGTTAGCGATGCCGTCCTCAGCGTTAGTAGATACTTACTCACGTTTTGGGCTCGGAAAAGCGACCAATTTGGGGTTGGTCGGAGAACGCAGTGGCTTATATCCTCAAAAACAACGGTGGTCTGACATAGAGAGGGCCACCTTCTCTTTCGGCTATGGGCTAATGGTAACCCCGTTACAGTTAGCGCGAGTCTACGCAACCATCGGTAGCTATGGCGTTTATCGTCCGCTGTCGATTACCAAGGTTGATCCGCCGGTTCCGGGCGAACGTATCTTCCCGGAACCACTCGTTCGTACCGTCGTTCACATGATGGAAAGCGTTGCACTGCCGGGCGGCGGTGGCGTGAAGGCCGCAATCAAAGGCTACCGCATTGCGATTAAAACCGGTACGGCGAAAAAAGTAGGGCCGGATGGCCGCTACATCAACAAATATATTGCTTACACCGCGGGCGTTGCGCCAGCGAGCCAGCCGCGCTTTGCGCTGGTCGTGGTTATCAACGATCCACAGGCAGGTAAATACTACGGTGGCGCCGTTTCCGCGCCGGTGTTTGGTGCCATCATGGGCGGCGTTCTGCGCACCATGAACATCGAACCGGATGCGCTGGCGACAGGCGAGAAAAGTGAATTTGTGATTAATCAAGGCGAGGGAACAGGTGGCAGATCGTAATTTGCGCGACCTTCTTGCTCCGTGGGTGCCGAATGCACCTGCGCGAGAACTGCGGGAGATGACGCTCGACAGCCGTGTGGCTGCTTCGGGCGATCTTTTCATTGCGGTATTAGGTCATCAGGCGGACGGGCGTCGATATATCCCGCAGGCGATAGCGCAAGGTGTTGCTGCCATTATTGCTGAGGCCAAAGATGAGGCCAATGACGGCGAGATCCGCGAGATGCACGGCGTCCCGGTTATCTATTTAAGCCAACTGAATGAGCGCCTGTCGGCGCTTGCCGGACGTTTCTACGGTGAGCCATCTGAACAACTGCGTCTGGTGGGCGTCACCGGAACCAACGGTAAAACCACGACGACTCAGCTACTGGCACAATGGGCACAGCTGCTCGGCGAAACCAGTGCGGTGATGGGGACCGTCGGCAACGGCCTGCTGGATAAAGTGGTACCGACGGAAAACACCACCGGCTCCGCGGTGGACGTACAGCATGTGCTTTCGGGACTGGCGGCTGAAGGGGCAACCTTCGCAGCGATGGAAGTCTCTTCCCATGGTCTGGTACAGCACCGCGTTTCCGCGCTGAAATTCGCCGCGTCGGTGTTCACCAACCTGAGTCGCGATCACCTGGACTATCACGGTGATATGGAGCACTACGAAGCCGCAAAATGGCTGCTCTACTCTACACACCACTGCGGTCAGGCGGTGATTAACGCCGATGACGAAGTGGGCCGCCGCTGGCTGGAAAAATTACCGGATGCGGTTGCGGTTTCCATGGAAGACCACATCAATCCGAACTGCCGTGGCCGCTGGCTGAAAGCCACCGCGGTGAACTACCACGACAGCGGGGCGACCATTCAGTTCTCCTCAAGCTGGGGCGACGGTGAAATTGAAAGCCGCCTGATGGGTGCGTTCAACGTCAACAATCTGCTGCTGGCACTGGCAACGCTGCTGGTGTTGGATTACCCGCTTGACCGTCTGCTGAGCACCGCTGCGCGTCTGCAGCCGGTATGCGGGCGCATGGAAGTCTTCAGTGCGCCAGGTAAGCCTACGGTTGTGGTCGATTACGCCCACACGCCGGATGCGCTGGAGAAAGCGCTGCAGGCTGCGCGTCTGCACTGTACTGGCAAACTGTGGTGCGTCTTTGGTTGCGGTGGCGATCGCGACAAAGGCAAACGACCGCTGATGGGCGCCATTGCCGAAGAGTTCGCCGACATCGCGGTGGTGACGGATGATAATCCGCGCACCGAAGAGCCTCGCGCCATCATCAATGACATTCTGGCTGGCATGGTTGATGCCGGACACGCCATCGTCAAAGAAGGCCGTGCGGAAGCGGTGACCAACGCGATTATGCAGGCGAAAGAGAACGACGTCGTTCTGCTGGCCGGTAAAGGCCATGAAGATTATCAGGTAGTCGGACATCGCCGTCTCGACTATTCCGACCGCGTAACCGCAGCCCGCCTGCTGGGAGTGGTGGCATGATTAGCGTAACGCTGAGCCAACTTGCCAGTATCACCCATGGCGAACTGCACGGTGACTCCCTGACCATCGACGCCGTCACCACTGACACCCGTAAAATTACGGCGGGTTGTCTGTTTGTGGCGCTGAAAGGCGAGCGTTTCGATGCGCATGATTTCGCGCAGCAGGCTAAAGAAGCCGGTGCGGGTGCGCTGCTGGTGAGCCGTAAGCTTGATTGCGCACTGCCGCAGGTGGTGGTGAAAGATACTCGCCTCGCTTTCGGTGAGCTGGCGGCGTGGGTCCGCCAGCAGGTTCCGGCTCGCGTAGTGGCGCTGACCGGCTCCTCCGGCAAGACCTCGGTCAAAGAAATGACCGCTTCTATCCTGAGCCAGTGCGGCACTACGCTGTATACCGCAGGCAACCTGAATAACGATGTCGGCGTGCCGATGACGTTGCTGCGTCTGACGAAAGCGCATCAGTTTGCGGTGATTGAGTTAGGCGCCAACCATCAGGGCGAAATCGCCTGGACCGTCGACCTGACGCGTCCGGAAGCGGCGCTGGTGAATAACCTGGCCGCGGCGCACCTTGAGGGCTTTGGTTCCCTGGCGGGTGTTGCGAAGGCGAAAGGGGAGATTTATACCGGCCTGGCGCAGGACGGCATCGCCATTCTGAATGCGGATAACAACGACTGGCTGAACTGGCAGAACATCATTGGCAATCGCAAAGTATGGCGTTTCTCACCGAACGCCGCGAACAGCGATTTTACGGCCACCAACATTCATGTTACCAGCCACGGTACCGAGTTCACGCTGCAGACTCCGCAGGGGAACGTTGACGTGCTGCTGCCGCTGCCGGGTCGTCACAATATTGCTAACGCGCTGGCGGCAACGTCCCTGGCGATGGCGGTTGGCGCTGACCTGCAGGCGATAAAGCAGGGGCTGGCAACGCTCGAAGCCGTTCCGGGACGCCTGTTCCCGATTACGCTTGCTGAGAACAAGCTGCTGCTGGACGACTCCTACAATGCCAACGTGGGTTCGATGACGGCTGCGGTACAGGTTCTGGCTGATATGCCGGGCTACCGCGTGCTGGTAGTCGGCGATATGGCTGAGCTGGGCGAAGAAAGTGAAGCCTGCCACCGTCAGGTGGGAGAGGCTGCAAAAGACGCAGGGATTGACCGTGTACTGAGCGTTGGCGTACTGAGCAAAGTTATCAGCAGCGCGAGTGGGGCAGGGGAGCATTTTGCCGATAAGGCCTCCTTAATTGCTCATCTTCGTGCGTTAGTCGAAGAAAAATCGATCATTACCGTTTTAGTGAAGGGTTCACGTAGTGCCGCCATGGAAGAGGTAGTACGCGCATTACAGGAGAATGGAACATGCTAGTTTGGCTGGCCGAGCACTTGGTCAAATATTATTCCGGCTTTAACGTCTTTTCCTATCTGACGTTTCGCGCCATCGTCAGCCTGCTGACCGCGCTGTTCATCTCTTTATGGATGGGCCCGCGGATGATCGCTCGCCTGCAAAAACTCTCTTTCGGTCAGGTCGTTCGTAATGACGGTCCGGAATCGCACTTCAGTAAACGCGGTACCCCGACGATGGGTGGGATTATGATCCTCACCGCGATCGTGGTGTCTGTGCTGCTGTGGGCCTACCCGTGGAACCCGTACGTCTGGTGCGTGCTGGTCGTTCTGGTGGGCTACGGCATCATCGGATTTGTTGACGATTACCGCAAAGTGGTGCGTAAAGACACTAAGGGTCTGATTGCCCGCTGGAAGTACTTCTGGATGTCGGTGATTGCGCTGGGCGTGGCCTTTGCGCTGTATATCGCCGGGAAAGGAACGCCTGCAACTGAACTGGTCGTGCCGTTCTTCAAAGACGTGATGCCGCAGTTGGGTCTGTTCTACATCGTGCTGGCGTACTTCGTTATCGTCGGTACCGGCAACGCCGTGAACCTGACCGATGGCCTCGATGGTCTGGCGATCATGCCAACGGTCTTCGTGGCAGCGGGTTTTGCGCTGGTCGCCTGGGCAACCGGCAACATGAATTTTGCGAACTATCTGCACATTCCTTATCTGCGTCACGCAGGTGAACTGGTTATCGTCTGTACGGCGATTGTAGGTGCGGGTTTAGGGTTCCTGTGGTTTAACACCTACCCGGCTCAGGTATTCATGGGCGATGTGGGTTCACTGGCTCTGGGCGGGGCGCTGGGCATTATTGCGGTGCTGCTGCGTCAGGAGTTCCTGCTGGTGATCATGGGTGGGGTATTCGTGGTGGAGACACTGTCGGTCATCCTGCAGGTGGGGTCCTTCAAGCTGCGCGGTCAGCGTATCTTCCGAATGGCACCGATTCACCACCACTATGAACTGAAGGGTTGGCCGGAGCCGCGCGTTATCGTGCGCTTCTGGATTATTTCGCTGATGCTGGTGCTGATTGGCCTGGCAACGCTTAAGGTACGTTAATCATGGCAGATTACCAGGGCAAAAAAGTCGTCATTATTGGTCTTGGATTGACCGGACTTTCCTGCGTCGATTTCTTCCTCGCACGCGGCGTGACGCCGCGCGTGATGGATACGCGTATGACGCCGCCTGGTCTGGATAAGCTGCCCGAGAACGTCGAGCACCATACCGGCAGTCTGAATGATGAATGGCTGCAGGCGGCGGATCTGATTGTGGCGAGCCCGGGTATTGCGCTGGCGCATCCTTCACTGGTTACCGCCGCCGAGAAGGGCGTGGAAATCGTCGGTGATATTGAGCTCTTCTGTCGCGAAGCGCAGGCACCGATTGTGGCGATCACCGGTTCGAACGGTAAAAGCACCGTGACCACGCTTGTAGGCGAGATGGCGAAAGCGGCGGGCGTGAACGTCGGCGTGGGTGGCAATATCGGCCTTCCGGCGCTGATGCTGCTGGATGTCTCTCGCGAGCTGTACGTACTGGAGCTTTCAAGCTTCCAGCTGGAAACCACCTCCAGCCTGCATGCCGCCGCGGCGACGATCCTCAACGTCACTGAAGATCATATGGACCGGTATCCGTTTGGTCTGCAGCAGTACCGTGCGGCCAAACTGCGGGTCTACGAAAATGCCAAAGTCTGCGTGGTGAACGCCGATGATGCGCTGACAATGCCGGTGCGCGGGGCAGATGACCGCTGCATTAGTTTTGGCGTCAACATTGGCGACTATCACCTGAACCGTCAGCAGGGCGAAACCTGGCTGCGCGTGAAAGGGGAGAAGATCCTCAACGTGCGCGAAATGAAGCTTTCCGGACAGCATAACTACAGCAACGCCCTGGCCGCGCTGGCGCTGGCGGATGCCGTCGGTCTACCGCGTGCCAGCAGCCTGAAGGCGCTGACCACGTTCACCGGCCTTGCGCATCGCTTCCAGCTGGTGCTTGAGCATAACGGCGTACGCTGGATCAACGATTCAAAAGCCACCAACGTCGGCAGTACTGAAGCTGCGCTGAATGGCCTGCACGTTGACGGTACCCTGCATTTGCTGCTGGGTGGTGACGGTAAATCTGCCGATTTCAGCTCGCTCAAGCGTTATCTGATGGGCGATAACGTGCGCCTGTACTGCTTTGGTCGCGATGGTGCCGAGCTTGCCGCACTGCGCCCGGAAGTGGCGACGCAGACTGAAACGATGGAACAGGCGATGCGCCTGCTGGCACCGAACGTGCGCAAGGGCGATATGGTGCTGTTGTCACCCGCCTGTGCCAGCCTCGATCAGTTTAAGAATTTCGAACAGCGTGGCGATCAGTTCGCCCGCCTGGCAAGGGAGTTAGGCTGATGCGTTTATCTCTCCCTCGCCTGCGAGTGCCGCGACTGCCTGGATCGGGAATTATGGTCTGGCTGTTCAACGCGCTGAAAGGCTGGGTGATGGGCTCGCGGGAGAAAGATTCCGACAGCCTGGTGATGTATGACCGAACGCTGCTGTGGCTGACGATGGGTCTTGCGGCAATCGGCTTCATCATGGTGACCTCGGCGTCAATGCCGGTGGGCCAGCGTCTGGCAAACGATCCGTTCCTGTTTGCCAAGCGTGATGGCCTGTACATCATTCTGGCCTTCTGTCTGGGGTTAATTACGCTGCGTCTGCCGATGGACTTCTGGCAGAAGCACAGTACGGCAATGCTGATTATTTCCATCGTCATGCTGCTGATCGTACTGGTCGTGGGTAGCTCGGTTAACGGGGCATCGCGCTGGATTGCACTCGGGCCGCTGCGTATTCAGCCGGCGGAGTTCACGAAGCTTTCGCTGTTCTGCTACATCTCCAACTACCTGGTACGCAAGGGTGACGAAGTTCGAAATAACCTGCGCGGCTTCTTAAAGCCGATGGGCGTTATTTTCGTGCTGGCTATCCTGCTGCTGGCGCAGCCGGATCTCGGGACGGTGGTTGTGCTGTTTGTGACGACGCTTGCGATGTTGTTCCTGGCCGGTGCCAAGCTCTGGCAGTTCATCGCCATCATCGGCATGGGCATATCGGCGGTGGTGCTGCTGATCCTTGCCGAACCGTACCGTATTCGCCGTGTAACGTCTTTCTGGAACCCGTGGGAAGATCCTTTCGGCAGCGGATACCAGCTGACCCAGTCACTGATGGCCTTCGGGCGCGGTGAAATGTGGGGCCAGGGACTCGGAAACTCAGTCCAAAAACTGGAGTATCTGCCGGAAGCACATACTGACTTCATCTTCGCCATTATTGGTGAGGAATTAGGTTATATCGGTGTGGTACTGGCACTTTTAATGGTATTCTTCGTCGCTTTTCGCGCCATGTCGATTGGGCGTAAAGCACTCGAGATCAACCAGCGTTTTGCCGGTTTTCTCGCCTGTTCCATCGGTATCTGGTTCAGTTTCCAGGCACTGGTAAACGTTGGCGCCGCAGCGGGGATGCTGCCGACTAAAGGTCTGACGCTGCCGCTTATCAGTTACGGTGGTTCAAGTTTGTTGATTATGTCGACAGCAATCATGTTCTTGCTGCGCATTGATTATGAGACGCGTCTGGAGAAAGCCCAGGCGTTTACGCGGGGTGTGCGATGAGTGGTCAGGCAAAGCGGTTAATGGTGATGGCAGGCGGTACCGGTGGACACGTGTTCCCGGGGCTGGCGGTCGCGCACCATTTAATGGACCAGGGCTGGCAGGTTCGCTGGCTGGGTACCGCTGACCGTATGGAAGCCGACCTCGTGCCAAAACACGGCATTGAGATTGATTTTATTCGCATCTCCGGGCTGCGGGGCAAAGGCGTAAAAGCCTTGCTGCTGGCGCCGGTACGTATTTTCAACGCCTGGCGACAGGCGCGGGCGATCATGAAGCGTTATCAGCCCGATGTGGTGCTGGGAATGGGCGGCTATGTTTCCGGACCTGGTGGTCTGGCGGCCTGGTCGCTTGGCATTCCGGTTGTGCTGCACGAGCAAAACGGTATCGCGGGCCTCACCAACAAGTGGCTGGCGAAGATTGCCAGCAAAGTGATGCAGGCTTTTCCGGGGGCTTTCCCGAATGCCGAAGTGGTGGGTAACCCGGTTCGCGTTGACGTACTGGCGCTTCCGCTGCCGGAACAGCGACTGGCTGGCCGTGAAGGCCCGACGCGTGTGCTGGTGGTCGGCGGTTCCCAGGGCGCTCGTGTACTGAACCAGACTATGCCGCAGGTTGCGGCGCTGCTGGGTGACAGCGTGACCATCTGGCATCAAAGCGGCAAAGGTGCGAAGCCGTCGGTGGAACAGGCTTATGCCGACGCCGGGCAGCCGCAGCACAAGGTCACTGAATTTATTGACGATATGGCTGCCGCGTACGCCTGGGCGGACGTGGTGGTGTGCCGCTCCGGCGCGCTGACGGTGAGTGAAATCGCCGCTGCCGGTTTACCGGCGCTGTTTGTGCCTTTCCAGCACAAAGACCGTCAGCAGTACTGGAACGCACTGCCGCTTGAGAAAGCGGGTGCCGCGAAGATTTTCGAACAGCCGCAGTTTACGGCGCAGTCCGTGGCCGACACTCTGGCGGGCTGGAACAGAACCACACTGCTGGAGATGGCTGAACGCGCTCGCGCGGCAGCTATCCCGGACGCTACCGAGCGGGTAGCAAATGAAGTGAGCCTGATTGCAAAGGCTTAACCCTCGCAGCGCGTTTTGCGTTGCACGAATTTTTAAGTAGTTGATGGCGTTTAAAGAATGAATACACAACAACTGGCGAAACTGCGTTCTATCGTACCCGAGATGCGTCGCGTCCGGCACATTCACTTTGTTGGCATCGGTGGTGCTGGCATGGGTGGTATTGCCGAAGTGCTGGCGAACGAAGGGTATCAGATTAGCGGTTCCGATTTGGCGCCAAACCCGGTCACGCAGCAACTGACTGCGCTGGGTGCGACCATCTATTTCAACCATCGCCCGGAAAACGTGCGTGATGCGAGCGTTGTTGTGGTTTCTACGGCTATTTCTGTCGACAATCCGGAGATTGTGGCGGCACACGAAGCGCGTATTCCGGTTATCCGCCGTGCGGAGATGCTGGCTGAGCTGATGCGCTTCCGTCATGGCATTGCGATTGCCGGTACTCATGGTAAAACCACGACCACGGCGATGGTATCGAGCATTTATGCCGAAGCGGGCCTCGACCCAACCTTCGTTAACGGTGGCCTGGTAAAAGCCGCAGGCGTGCACGCGCGCCTTGGCAGCAGCCGGTATCTGATTGCAGAAGCCGACGAGAGCGATGCGTCTTTCCTGCATCTGCAGCCGATGGTCGCTATCGTGACCAACATCGAAGCCGATCACATGGATACCTACCAGGGCGACTTCGAGAATCTGAAGCAGACCTTTATTAACTTCCTGCACAACCTGCCGTTCTATGGCCGTGCGGTGATGTGTATCGATGATCCTGTTATCCGCGAACTGCAGCCGCGCGTTGGTCGTCAGGTGACTACCTATGGTTTCAGCGACGACGCCGACGTGCGCGTTGAAGATTATCAGCAGATTGGCGCGCAGGTGCACTTCACCCTCGTGCGTCACGAGAGAGACGCGCTGCGCGTGATGCTGAACGCACCTGGCCGTCATAACGCCTTAAACGCGGCGGCGGCAGTGGCTGTTGCCACTGAAGAAGGTATCGATGACGAGGCGATTCTGCGCGCGCTGGCGAGCTTCCAGGGTACCGGTCGTCGCTTCGACTTCCTGGGTGAATTCCCGCTGCAGGAAGTGAACGGCAAGAGCGGTACCGCGATGCTGGTGGACGATTACGGCCATCACCCTACGGAAGTGGATGCCACGATTAAAGCGGCCCGCGCAGGCTGGCCGGACAAAAATCTGGTCATGCTGTTCCAGCCGCACCGCTTTACCCGTACCCGTGACCTGTACGATGACTTTGCTAACGTGCTGACCCAGGTCGATTCGCTGCTGATGCTGGATGTTTATGCCGCCGGTGAAGCGCCGATCCCGGGGGCTGACAGCCGTTCGCTGTGCCGCACCATTCGTGGCCGCGGCAAAGTAGACCCGATTCTGGTTTCTGATGCCGCCCAGGTGGCTGAGATGCTCGCCCCGGTTCTCACCGGCAATGACCTGATTCTGGTGCAGGGCGCCGGTAATATCGGCAAAATCGCGCGTAATCTGGCCGAAATCAAACTGAAACCGCAGAGCGAGGATGAGCGACATGGCTGATAAAATCGCCGTCCTGCTTGGCGGCACTTCTGCTGAACGCGATGTTTCGCTCAATTCAGGGGCAGCGGTTTTAGCCGGCCTGCGTGAAGCGGGTGTCGATGCGCACCCGGTAGATCCCAGTGAAGTGGATGTTACCCAGCTGTCAGGCATGGGCTTTCAGAAAGTGTTTATTGCACTTCACGGCCGTGGCGGTGAAGATGGCACGTTGCAAGGATTGCTGGAACTTATTGGCATGCCTTACACCGGCAGCGGCGTGATGGCGTCCGCGATTTCAATGGATAAAGTGCGTAGTAAGCTCCTGTGGTCAGGCGCTGGTCTACCGGTCGCGCCGTGGGTGGCATTAACCCGCAACGAGTTTAACGCCGGGCTTTCGGCAGAAACTAAGCAGCGTATTGCAGCACTCGGCCTGCCACTGATTGTTAAGCCGAGCCGGGAAGGTTCCAGCGTCGGTATGTCTAAAGTGCTGGAAAGCGCGGAACTTGCTGAATCTTTAGCGTTGGCTTTTCAGCATGATGACGAAGTTTTAATTGAGAAATGGCTAAGCGGTCCGGAATTTACCGTGGCGGTGCTTGGCGAAGAAATTTTACCGTCAATTCGTATCCAGGTGGCTGGAACCTTCTATGATTATGAGGCGAAGTATCTCTCTGATGAGACGCAATATTTCTGCCCTGGCCTGGAAGATCCTGCACGTGAAGCAGAAATGCAGTCACTGGTCGCAAAAGCCTGGCAAGTTCTTGGCTGTCGCGGATGGGGACGCATTGACGTGATGCTGGACGATGATGGCCAGTTTTACTTGCTGGAAGCGAACACTTCGCCTGGGATGACGAGCCATAGCCTGGTGCCGATGGCGGCGCGTCAGGCGGGGATGAGCTTCTCGCAGCTGGTAGTACGCATTCTGGACCTGGCGGGTTGATATGTCGCAGGCTGCGCTGAATACGCGAAACCGCGAAGAAGAAGAGACCTACGTCTCTTCCCGACGCAATAACGGAGCGCGTCTGGCAGGGATTATTTTCCTGCTGGCGGTGCTGTGTACCATTCTGGCCTCAGGCTGGATGGTGCTTGGCTGGATGCAGGATGCGCAGCGTCTGCCGCTGTCGAAGCTGGTCGTGACCGGTGAGCGTCATTACACGCGAAATGATGATATTCGTCAGTCTATTCTGGCGCTGGGGTCTCCTGGAACCTTTATGACCCAGGATGTCAATATCATCCAGAACCAGATTGAACGTCTGCCGTGGATTAAGCAGGCGAGCGTCAGAAAGCAGTGGCCGGACGAATTGAAGATTCATCTGGTTGAATATGTGCCTATTGCACGCTGGAATGATCAACACATGGTGGATGCGCAGGGCAATGCCTTTAGCGTTCCGACCGATCGTACCAGCAAACAACTCTTGCCCATGCTGTATGGCCCGGAAGGCAGTGAAAATGAAGTACTGCAGGGTTACCGCGATATGGGGCAAGTGCTGGCTAAGGATAAGTTCACGCTGAAAGTTGCCGCAATGACGGCGCGTCGGTCCTGGCAGTTGACGCTGAATAACGATATTAAGCTCAACCTTGGTCGTGGCGACACGATGAAACGCCTTCAGCGCTTTATGGAACTGTATCCGGTGTTACAACAGCAGGCGCAGACCGATGGGAAACGGATAAGCTACGTTGATTTGCGCTATGACTCCGGCGCGGCGGTGGGTTGGGAACCTGCTCCCGTTGAGGACACTAATCAACAACAGAATCAGGCACAGGCAAAACAACAATGATCAAGGCGACGGACAGAAAACTGGTAGTTGGACTGGAGATTGGCACCGCAAAAGTTGCCGCTTTAGTAGGGGAAGTTCTGCCCGACGGTATGGTCAATATCATTGGCGTGGGAAGCTGCCCCTCTCGCGGGATGGATAAAGGCGGTGTGAATGACTTAGAGTCGGTGGTGAAATGCGTACAGCGCGCCATCGACCAGGCCGAGCTGATGGCTGACTGCCAGATCTCTTCGGTATATCTGGCGCTTTCGGGGAAACATATTAGCTGTCAGAATGAAATCGGCATGGTACCGATTTCAGAAGAAGAGGTGACGCAGGAAGACGTTGAGAACGTCGTGCATACCGCCAAATCGGTGCGTGTGCGTGATGAGCATCGTGTCCTTCACGTTATCCCGCAGGAATACGCCATTGATTACCAGGAAGGGATTAAAAACCCGGTGGGCTTATCTGGCGTACGTATGCAGGCAAAAGTGCACCTGATCACATGTCACAATGATATGGCGAAAAACATTGTGAAAGCCGTGGAACGTTGTGGTCTGAAAGTTGACCAACTTATTTTCGCCGGTCTGGCTTCCAGCTACTCCGTACTGACGGAAGATGAACGTGAGCTGGGTGTCTGTGTGGTCGATGTTGGCGGTGGTACAATGGACATCGCCGTATATACTGGCGGCGCGCTGCGCCACACCAAAGTTATCCCTTACGCGGGGAACGTGGTGACCAGCGATATCGCTTATGCCTTCGGTACGCCACCGAGCGATGCCGAAGCCATCAAAGTTCGTCATGGCTGTGCGTTAGGTTCGATTGTCGGGAAAGACGAAAGCGTTGAAGTCCCGAGCGTTGGTGGACGCCCGCCGCGCAGCCTGCAGCGTCAGACGCTGGCCGAAGTGATTGAACCTCGTTATACCGAGTTGTTGAACCTGGTGAACGAAGAGATTTTGCAGTTGCAGGAACAGCTGCGTCAGCAGGGGGTTAAACACCACCTGGCGGCGGGGATTGTTCTGACCGGTGGTGCGGCACAGATTGAAGGTCTGGCTGCCTGCGCTCAGCGGGTGTTCCACACCCAGGTGCGTATTGGCGCGCCGCTGAATATCACCGGATTAACGGATTATGCCCAGGAGCCGTATTATTCAACGGCGGTGGGCCTGCTGCACTACGGAAAAGAGTCTCATCTGAGTGGTGAAGCAGAAGTAGAGAAACGCGTAACGGTTGGGTCGTGGATCAAGCGACTGAACACGTGGCTGCGAAAAGAGTTTTAATTTTTTAAAGAGACCGGAGAGAATTAGCGGTCTCAGGCGACAGGCACAACGGAGAGAGAAACTATGTTTGAACCTATGGAACTGACCAACGACGCGGTGATTAAAGTCATCGGCGTCGGTGGCGGCGGCGGTAATGCCGTTGAGCACATGGTGCGCGAGCGCATCGAAGGCGTTGAATTCTTCGCTGTTAATACCGACGCTCAGGCGCTGCGTAAAACAGCGGTCGGCCAGACGATTCAGATTGGTGGCGGTATCACCAAAGGTCTGGGCGCGGGTGCTAACCCGGAAGTGGGTCGCAATGCGGCTGAAGAAGACCGTGAAGCGCTGCGTGCAGCACTGGACGGCGCTGACATGGTATTCATCGCAGCCGGTATGGGCGGTGGTACTGGTACAGGTGCTGCGCCGGTTGTTGCTGAAGTCGCAAAAGATTTAGGTATCCTGACCGTTGCTGTCGTGACTAAGCCTTTCAATTTCGAAGGCAAGAAGCGTATGGCATTCGCGGAGCAGGGTATCACTGAGCTGTCCAAGCACGTGGACTCCCTCATCACCATTCCAAACGACAAGCTGCTGAAAGTGCTGGGTCGCGGCATCTCCCTGCTCGACGCGTTTGGCGCGGCGAACGACGTACTGAAAGGCGCGGTGCAGGGTATCGCCGAGCTGATTACCCGTCCGGGTCTGATGAACGTCGACTTTGCTGACGTGCGCACCGTGATGTCCGAAATGGGCTATGCGATGATGGGCTCTGGCGTGGCCAGTGGTGAAGACCGTGCAGAAGAAGCCGCTGAAATGGCTATCTCTTCTCCGCTGCTGGAAGATATCGATCTTTCTGGCGCTCGCGGCGTGCTGGTCAACATTACGGCGGGCTTCGACCTGCGTCTGGACGAGTTTGAAACCGTGGGTAACACCATCCGTGCCTTCGCATCGGATAACGCGACCGTGGTTATCGGTACCTCTCTGGACCCGGATATGAACGACGAACTGCGCGTGACCGTAGTGGCTACCGGTATTGGCATGGACAAACGTCCTGAAATTACCCTGGTGACCAACAAGCAGTCACAGCAGCCGGTGATGGATCGTTATCAGCAGCACGGTATGGCTCCGCTGACGCAAGAGCAGAAACCTGCCGCGAAAGTGGTTAACGACAATACGCCGCAGACGGCAAAAGAGCCTGACTACCTGGATATCCCAGCCTTCCTGCGTAAGCAGGCTGATTAAGAATTAGCTGGAATTTGGGAAACTGCGCTCTTTGTGCTAAACTGGCCCACCGAATGTATAGTACACTTCGGTTGGATAGGTAATTTGGCGAGATTATACGATGATCAAACAAAGGACACTTAAACGTATCGTTCAGGCGACTGGCGTCGGTTTACATACCGGCAAAAAGGTCACACTGACGCTGCGCCCTGCGCCGGCAAATACCGGGGTCATCTATCGTCGCACCGACTTGAATCCACCGGTAGATTTTCCGGCCGATGCCAAATCTGTGCGTGATACCATGCTCTGTACTTGCCTGGTTAATGAGCATGACGTACGGATTTCTACGGTAGAGCACCTGAACGCCGCGCTGGCGGGTCTGGGTATCGACAACATTATGATTGAAGTCGATGCGCCAGAAATCCCGATTATGGACGGCAGTGCTGCACCGTTCGTTTATCTGCTGCTGGATGCCGGCATTGATGAGCTGAACTGCGCCAAGAAATTTGTACGCATTAAAGAGACCGTTCGCGTTGAAGATGGCGACAAATGGGCTGAATTCAAACCGTTTAATGGTTTTTCGTTGGACTTTACCATCGACTTTAACCATCCGGCGATTGATGCCAGCAACCAGCGCTACAAAATGAACTTCTCTGCCGATGCGTTCATGCGTCAGATTAGCCGAGCGCGTACCTTCGGTTTCATGCGTGATATCGAATATCTGCAGTCCCGTGGCCTGGCCCTGGGCGGTAGCTTCGATTGTGCCATCGTTGTTGACGATTATCGCGTACTGAACGAAGACGGCTTACGTTTTGAAGATGAGTTTGTTCGTCACAAAATGCTTGATGCGATTGGCGACCTGTTTATGTGTGGTCACAATATCATCGGTGCATTTACGGCGTACAAATCAGGTCACGCACTGAACAATAAACTGCTGCAGGCAGTCCTCGCAAAACAGGAAGCCTGGGAGTATGTGACCTTCGAAGACGAAGCTGAAATGCCGCTGGCATTCAAAGCACCTTCAATGGTTCTGGCGTAAGCCTGACATTGAACTAAAATTCGACTGGCAACCTGGCACTCTCTCCGGTCAGGGAACCAGTCGTTTTTATTTTTGACGTTTCAGTCACTCTCTCACCTTTCTTCTTTTATCACTTCCTGAACGAACGCGATCGCTGATTTATTCACCGTTTTTATGCGACTCGGGTCGTCATTCCTGCTGCTGTACGATGCTATTAGTGATAAGATTTGTGCGCTGAAAAATAAACGACGCTAATTAACCCAAGGGTAGCGAATTACGTGAACGGAATACTGACGCGTTGGCGACAGTTTGGTAGACGGTACTTCTGGCCGCATCTCCTGTTGGGGATGGTCGCGGCGAGCTTTGGTCTGCCCGCAATCTGCGCGAATGCAGAAACCGTTGCGCCGCCGAAAACGACGACCACTAATCACGCGACCACAGCCCGGGTCAATTTCACCCAACTTGCTCTGCTGGAGGCTAATCGCCGTCCTAATTTCACCGTAGACTACTGGCATCAGCATGCCATTCGCACGGTTATTCGCCATCTCTCTTTCGCGATGGCGCCACAGGTTCTGCCGGTTGCCGAAGAAACCTCTCCGCTGCAGCAGGCCCAGCATCTGGCGTTAATTGATACGCTGAGTGCTTTGCTGACCCTCGAAAGTCAGCCACCGGTTCTGGTCAAACAGACCGCTTACCACGAATTTATTCCGCATGCCGCGTTTAGCATCTCCGCCTGGCTGAGCCAGGTGCAGGGGATCCGCGCCGGCCCTCAACGCCTTAGCTGAAAAATACCACCTTCAACTAATTTTTGACTCCGCTAAGCGGGGCGTTTGAGATTTTATTATGCTAATCAAATTGTTAACTAAAGTTTTCGGTAGCCGTAACGATCGTACTCTGCGCCGTATGCGCAAGACCGTTGCTCAGATCAATGCCATGGAACCTGAGCTGGAAAAGCTCTCTGATGAAGAACTGAAGGCGAAAACTGCTGAGTTTCGCGCGCGTCTTGAAAAAGGCGAAAGCATTGAAAGCCTGATCCCGGAAGCCTTTGCCGTGGTTCGTGAAGCCAGTAAGCGCGTCTTTGGTATGCGTCACTTTGACGTCCAGCTGCTGGGCGGTATGGTGCTGAACGACCGCTGTATCGCGGAAATGCGTACCGGTGAAGGTAAAACCCTGACCGCAACGCTTCCGGCATACCTGAACGCCCTGTCCGGTAAAGGGGTTCACGTGGTCACGGTCAACGACTATCTGGCCCAGCGTGACGCCGAAAACAACCGCCCGCTGTTTGAATTCCTCGGTATGACCGTGGGTATCAACATGTCCGGCCTGCCGGCTCCGGCTAAACGCGAAGCTTACAACGCTGATATCACCTACGGTACCAACAACGAATACGGTTTTGACTACCTGCGTGACAACATGGCGTTCAGCCCGGAAGAGCGCGTTCAGCGTAAACTGCACTACGCGCTGGTGGATGAGGTTGACTCCATCCTTATCGATGAAGCCCGTACTCCGCTAATTATTTCCGGCCCGGCGGAAGACAGCTCCGAGCTGTACCGCAAGGTCAACAAAATCATTCCGCACCTGGTCCGTCAGGAGAAAGAAGACTCAGAAACCTTCCAGGGTGAAGGCCACTTCTCCGTTGATGAGAAATCCCGTCAGGTTAACCTGACCGAGCGTGGTCTGGTGCTGATCGAAGAGCTGCTGGTGAACCAGGGCATTATGGAAGAGGGTGAGTCGCTGTATTCCCCGACTAACATTATGCTGATGCACCACGTGACAGCCGCGCTGCGCGCCCACGCGCTGTTCACCCGTGACGTTGACTACATCGTCAAGGACGGTGAAGTTATCATCGTTGATGAGCACACCGGTCGTACCATGCAGGGTCGTCGCTGGTCCGACGGTCTGCACCAGGCGGTTGAAGCCAAAGAAGGCGTGGATATTCAGAACGAAAACCAGACGCTGGCCTCTATCACCTTCCAGAACTACTTCCGTCTGTACGAGAAGCTGGCGGGGATGACCGGTACCGCAGATACCGAAGCGTTTGAATTCAGCTCCATCTATAAGCTCGATACCGTCGTTGTACCGACCAACCGTCCGATGATCCGTAAAGATATGGCGGATCTGGTCTACATGACCGAAGCGGAAAAAATCCAGGCTATCATCGAAGACATCAAAGAGCGTACCGCAAAAGGCCAGCCGGTGCTGGTGGGTACTATCTCCATTGAAAAATCAGAAGTGGTGTCTCACGAACTGACTAAAGCGGGCATTAAGCACAACGTACTGAACGCCAAGTTCCACGCCAGTGAAGCGGATATCGTTGCTCAGGCGGGTTACCCGTCTACGGTGACCATCGCGACTAACATGGCTGGTCGTGGTACCGACATCGTGCTGGGCGGTAGCTGGCAGGCAGAAGTTGCTCAGCTGGAAGACCCAACTCCGGAACAGATAGCTCAGATTAAAGCTGACTGGCAGGTTCGTCATGAAGCGGTGCTGGCGGCGGGCGGTCTGCACATCATCGGTACTGAACGCCACGAATCACGTCGTATCGATAACCAGCTGCGCGGCCGTTCCGGTCGTCAGGGTGATGCCGGTTCTTCACGCTTCTATCTGTCGATGGAAGATGCCCTGATGCGTATCTTCGCCTCTGACCGTGTGTCTGGCATGATGCGTAAACTGGGGATGAAGCCGGGCGAGGCCATCGAGCACCCGTGGGTGACTAAAGCCATCGCTAACGCCCAGCGCAAAGTGGAAAGCCGTAACTTCGATATCCGTAAGCAGCTGCTGGAATATGATGATGTCGCTAACGATCAGCGTCGCGCGATTTACTCCCAGCGTAACGAACTGCTGGACGTGTCTGACGTAAGCGAAACCATCAATAGCATCCGCGAAGACGTGTTTAAAGTGACCATTGATGCGCATATTCCGCCGCAGTCTCTGGAAGAAATGTGGGATGTCCCGGGCCTGCAGGAACGCCTGAAAAATGATTTCGACCTCGATCTGCCAATCTCTGAATGGCTGGATAAAGAGCCGGAGCTGCACGAAGAAACCCTGCGTGAACGTATTCTGCAGAGCGCGGTAGATACCTATCAGCGTAAAGAAGAAGTCGTTGGTGCAGAGATGATGCGTCACTTCGAAAAAGGCGTGATGCTGCAGACGCTGGATTCCCTGTGGAAAGAGCACCTGGCAGCGATGGACTACCTGCGTCAGGGTATCCACCTGCGTGGTTATGCGCAGAAAGATCCGAAGCAGGAGTACAAGCGTGAGTCGTTCTCGATGTTTGCTTCCATGCTTGAGTCTCTGAAGTACGAAGTCATCAGCACCCTGAGCAAGGTTCAGGTTCGCATGCCGGAAGAGGTTGAAGCGATGGAGCAACAGCGTCGTGAAGAAGCCGAGCGTCTTGCACAGATGCAGCAACTGAGCCATCAGAGCGATGACAGCGCTGCCGCAGAATCGCTGGCTGCCCAGACCGGTGAGCGCAAAGTGGGTCGTAACGATCCCTGCCCTTGCGGTTCGGGTAAAAAATACAAACAGTGCCACGGCCGTCTGAGCTAAGGTTCTGAGAAACTTCAAAAGGCGCAGAAATCTGCGCCTTTTTTATGGGAGTAAGATAATGAAAATACTGAATATCGCGGTCGGGATCATTCGCAATTCGCAGGGCGAGATCTTTATCACCCAGCGCGCAGCTGATGCTCATATGGCGAATAAGCTTGAGTTTCCGGGCGGCAAGATTGAAGAGAGTGAGACTCCGGAACAGGCGATGGTGCGCGAACTGCAGGAAGAAGTCGGTATTACTGCCCATAGCGCGACGTTGTTCGACAAACTGGAATACCAGTTCCCTGACAGACACGTCACGCTGTGGTTCTGGCTGGTCGAAAGCTGGGAAGGGGAACCGTGGGGCAAAGAGGGCCAGCCGGGGCGCTGGATTGCGCAGAAGGATCTGTTGGCAGACGCATTTCCGCCTGCCAACGAACCGGTGATCGCGAAGCTTATCGCTGAAGCTTAAAGCGGCTCTTCGCTCCAGTCATCGCTATCAGAAAGATCCCCGTTGCTGGGGATCCTTTTCTCTTCTGCAGCCCATTCGCCTAAATCTATGAGCTGGCAGCGTTTACAACAGAAGGGGCGGAACACGCTCTGTTCATTCCAGATAACCACTTTCCCGCAGGTCGGGCAATTCACCGTTGTCTCTTCAGACATGTTCACTCCTTAACAACAAGCCAGTTCAAAATCCAGACGTTCAGGCACAATACCGTTTTCGCTATCGAGTGGCATAAAACGGATGGCAAAGCGGCTCTTATGGCCGGAGATTTGCGGATAAAGCTGTTCATCCAGCGCCAGCTGTAAACGCAGGAGATCGGCATCGTCACCGTTGTCCTGGAAGAAGCCATTAAGGCTGGTTTGTTTACGGAATGGCGCGGAGTTACGAATTAAATCAAGGATCAGGACCAGGGCCTGATTAAGCGGATAGAGGCTGTCGATCCACTCCTGAATTTGGGCGTCACGCTGATCCTGAGGCGCATGTAACCAGATATGCAGGGTCGGCAAATCAAAACTGCAGCAGCCGCCCGGAATACTCAGGCGCTGGCGCACCAGGCCAATCAGGCGATCTTCACGCAGTACCTGCCCAATGCGTGGTGCAGACATCAGGATGCTACCGCTGCTTTTCAACTGTTGGCGCAGTGAGTCAATGCGGCTCTGATCCACGCCCGGGACCTCCATCCACGCCTGCAGTTTACGCTGTTGACGCTCCAGTTCTTTGAGCAGCTCGGTGCGCACTTCGCCGCGCTCGAACACATCCATTAAGTCGCCGATATTGCGGAAGAAATGCAGGGCGCTGGCATGATCGCTGATGGGCAATCGGGCGCTGAGCTGCTGGATTAAAAATTCAATACGCAGCCAGGTACGCATTTTTTCGTTAAGCGGGTGCTCAAAAAGGATGTGGGTGTGCATTACGATTTTTCCTGTGAAACAGCCTGCGCGGCAAACTGCAAATACTGCGCGTGCAGGCGAGCAACATCCGATACGATAGCATCTGGTGCGCCGTTGTTATCAATAATGTCGTCCGCGGCGGCAAGTCGCGCTTCACGCGTCGCCTGGGCGGCAAGAATATGCTCCGCATGCTCTCGCGACACGTTGTCGCGTTGCATGGTGCGGAAAATTTGTGTTTCGCGGGGAACATCGACCACGAGAACACGATCTGCCTGGGCAAATAGCTGATTTTCAACAAACAGTGGAACCACCCAGAGGACATAAGGCGAGGTGGCCTCGCGCATCTGGCGGTGGGTCTCCTGCTGGATGAGCGGATGCAGGAGCGCATTGAGCCAGGCTTTATCTTCAGGGTGTGCAAAAACTCGCTCGCGTAACGAACGTCGGTTCAGGTCGCCTTCCGTGGTCAGCATCTGTGGGCCAAAATGTGCGGCAATGGCATTTAGAGCCGGTGTTCCAGGCTCAACAACTTTGCGCGCGATCACATCTGCATCAATGACGTTAACCCCAAGGCGAGAAAATGCCTCTGCAACGGTGCTTTTGCCACTCCCGATGCCGCCGGTCAACGCTACCGTAAACTTCATAAGGCTCGTTCCTGGATTTTAATAGACGAGATAAATCAATCGGTTGAAAAGAGAACAACCAACATACCTGGTGCTGAGTGTTAACTTCGCCTTTCACCAGGTAAATTTATAGGATTGTAGCGTAAAAAAAGTGAAAATCGCAGTCTTGCGAAGCCCTGATTACTGCGTATGATAACGTCACTGGAGTTGTGCTTTGAACTTATTTTCCACATACCCCAGGAATCCGCACATGCGTATTGAAGAAGATCTGAAGTTAGGCTTTAAAGACGTCCTTATCCGCCCTAAGCGCTCTACCCTCAAAAGCCGTTCCGAAGTAGAACTGGAACGCGAATTCACCTTTAAGCATTCCGGTCATACCTGGTCTGGTGTTCCAATCATCGCGGCCAACATGGACTCTGTTGGTACCTTTGAAATGGCGACCGCACTGGCGGCTTTTGATATTCTTACCGCTGTGCATAAGCACTACACCATCGAAAACTGGCAGGCATTCGTGCAGGGCGCTTCTGCTGACGTGCTGAAACACGTCATGGTGTCGACCGGTACTTCTGATGCCGATTTCGAAAAAACCAAACAGATCCTGATTCAAAACCCACAGCTGAATTTTGTGTGCATCGACGTGGCGAACGGCTACTCCGAGCACTTTGTTCAGTTTGTTGCAAAAGCACGTGCGGCCTGGCCGGATAAAACCATTATTGCCGGTAACGTGGTAACGGGTGAGATGTGTGAAGAACTGATCCTCTCCGGTGCTGATATCGTGAAAGTAGGCATTGGCCCGGGTTCCGTTTGCACTACTCGTGTGAAAACCGGTGTGGGTTATCCGCAGCTTTCCGCCGTGATTGAGTGCGCGGATGCGGCACACGGTCTGGGCGGCATGATTGTCAGCGACGGTGGTTGTACTATGCCGGGCGACGTGGCGAAAGCCTTTGGCGGCGGTGCAGATTTTGTGATGCTGGGCGGTATGCTGGCAGGGCACGAAGAGAGCGGTGGTAAAGTTGTCGAAGAAAATGGTGAGAAATTCATGCTGTTCTACGGCATGAGCTCTGAATCTGCCATGAACCGTCACGTCGGTGGTGTTGCGGGCTACCGTGCCGCAGAAGGTAAGACCGTGAAGCTGCCGCTGCGTGGCCCGGTAGAGAATACCGCACGCGACATTCTTGGCGGCCTGCGTTCTGCATGTACCTATGTTGGTGCATCGCGCCTGAAAGAGCTGACCAAGCGTACGACCTTTATCCGCGTGCAGGAACAAGAGAACCGCGTGTTCAACAGCCTGTAAGCGAATTCGCTGGCGCATTTGCTGCGCCAGCGTCATCCTCCCATCCCCCCGATAGCATCCCCCAGATGGAAGACCGGTAAATACATGGCGACGACCAGCGTGCCGATGATAATGCCTGTCACCAGCAGCATCAGTGGCTCCAGTAGCGTGGCCAGCTCATCTGCCAATTGTTCAGTCTGCACCTGATAGTGCTGCGCAAGATTATTAAGCATGCGGTCCAGCGCACCTGAAGCTTCGCCGGTTCTGATGAGCTGCAGGCTCAACGATGGAAACACCGGGTGTTTTGCCAGCGCCTGCCAGATGGCGCTACCCTGTGAGACCTCCTCATGAACCTGATGAATCACTTTCTGCCACCAGCGATTTTGTAATGTGACTTCTACGCTCCCGAGCCCCTGTAAGAAGGCGATACCTGCATTCTGCGTAAGTGAGAGAACGGTAAAAATCTGGCTTAGCTTTTGTCCGAGAACTAACGGGCCTGCTAACGGAAGGCGGAGTAACAGTGCCTGGCGATAGAGCTGCCAGCCGGGATGGCGATGGAAACGTTTTGCGACCAACGCACCAGACAGTATAACGGCAAGAAGCGGTATCAAACTGTCGTGGAACAGGGCTGCCGCTACGATTACACCCCGCGTCAGCGCAGGAAGCGGGGTATTGAACGTCTGATAGATAGCCGTGAACTCTGGCAGTACAAATCCGAGCATCGCAACCACCACTATCAGGGCAACGCTCAACACAATCAGCGGATAACGCAGCGCCTTTTTTACTTTCAGGTTTAGCCGATGCTGGCTTTCCTGCTGGCGGGCTAAGTGCTGGCAGCAGAGTTCGAGCTCTCCGGTGAGCTCACCGGTGCGGATCATCGCGATAAAAAGAGGAGGGAAGGCTTCGGGCCATGCCTCCAGGGCAACAGAAAAAGCGATGCCCTGCTGTAATTCGCGTGCTAACTGGTACAACAGGGCCTGCCACTGCGCGCTCGGGTGCTGTGCTGCCAACAGCTCGAGGCCATCGGATAGCGTCAGCCCCGCCTGAAGTAGCGTTGCCAGCTGTCCCACCATTTCGCCGCTGCGTTGTGGGTGCCAGTGCGATGAGTGAACGCGACAGCGGCGGATCCTGAGCGCTGAAATATGCCTCTCTTCCAGCGTGTTGACGACAGCCACACGGTGAGGACTCCACAGGGTTCCGCTGATATATTCACCCTGCGGCGTCAGGCCGCGCCAGTGCCATAGAGGTTTACTGGACATTCGGTATCCCCAGCACCCGGACTATCTCCTCCCAACTGGTCAGCCCTTTTTCTACCGCATCGCAGCCGCTTTCAAACAGCGTTGTCATCCCCGCCTGACGTGCCAGGTGTTCTATTTCACGAGCACTCATAGCGGTGGTGATGCCGTGGCGAATATCGTTGCCAATCGGGAGTAATTCAAACAGTGCGACTCGCCCGTAATAGCCGTGGTAGCAGCGTTTGCAGCCAGTAGCCTGCCGATGGGCCAGGGGGCGTGGCCACAGCGAGAGCGGAAGAACAATGTCCTCGCTGGCACTCTGCTGGCAGTGGGGACAAAGTTTTCGTACCAGACGCTGCGCGACCACCAGTAACAGAGCGGAAGACACCATCCAGCTCGCTACCCCCATTTGTTGCAGGCGGGTCAGGGTTTCGCTGGTGGAGTTGGTGTGCAGGGTCGACAGCACCAGATGCCCGGTTTGCGCCGCCTTGATGGCAATTTCGGCTGTTTCGGTATCACGGATTTCCCCTACCATCACAATATCCGGATCCTGGCGCAGCAGGGCGCGCAGGATGCTTTGAAAGGTGAGACCAGCACGTGGGTTAACCTGCGTCTGGTTGATGCCCGCCAGGGGAATTTCAACCGGATCCTCCACGCTGCAAAGGTTAACCTCGGGGGTATTTCGCCGTTGCAGGGCGCGGTACAGGGTGACCGTTTTACCACTACCGGTCGGGCCGGTAACCAGAATTAGCCCCTGGGGCTGGAGCAGCGCGTGAGTGAACTGAGCAAGCTGCAACGGCGACATGCCGGCGGCGCTCAGCTCCAGCGCCTGTTCCTGACGGTGAAGTAAGCGCAGAACCACTTTTTCTCCATGACGACACGGGAGTGTGGCGATGCGAAACGACACTGGCTCATTGGCGATCGTGATGGTGAACTGTCCATCCTGGGGTAAGCGCCGTTCGGCAATATCCAGATTACCCAGCACCTTGAGCCGGGCGGTGAGAGTAGGAGCGAGCGATGCGCCGACCAGAGGCTGCGTGTGAAGCACGCCGTCCACCCGTAGACGAATGCGCAGACACTGCTCGTCGGGCTCAATATGAATATCGGAGGCTCGCTGGGCCAACGCCTGTTCAAACATGCGATTGAGCAATGCGACGGCATTTTCCTGCTCGTCTGCGATGGCAGGAAGATGAGAGTGGGCCTCCACTCTCAGGTGCTGCTCCATGCGGGCGGCCTCCCAGCATTCGATATCAACACGTTTCTGGGTGGCAAAGCGTAGCGCTTCCAGTAGTTCAGGCGAGGGGGTCCCCACCACCGCAATGCACAGCATCGCCTCGTTGCTGTGCAACAGCAGGGCCTGATGGCGTTTGCATAGTACATCAAGCTGTTCGAGTTTCATTGCGTTACCTCCTGCGTGCCATCAAAGCGGAAAACGTCTTCGCAGGCTTGTTGCAGTG
Organism: Yokenella regensburgei; assembly: GCF_003634235.1. Taxonomy (NCBI): domain Bacteria; kingdom Pseudomonadati; phylum Pseudomonadota; class Gammaproteobacteria; order Enterobacterales; family Enterobacteriaceae; genus Yokenella; species Yokenella regensburgei. The sequence goes on from NZ_RBIZ01000005.1 coordinate 549,099, forward strand.
CACCATCGTTTTGTACGTTGCAGACGCGCTGCCAACCGGTAATACCGTTGGCGTTGTCCCACCGTGGGGTCATGACGACGGTTAACCCGTTGAGGCTTTCCTGCCCGGTCATCGTCACCGTCCCCTGTGAGACGCTCATTGCTGAGACGTAGCGGGTCGTTGAGGGGGAGGGAATACCGTTGCTGCTGGCGCTGCATCCTGAGGTGCCGCCGTGGTCGAGGGCGCACAGCTCAATCGCGGTGCGGTAAGGCATGAAGGTTTGCAACATATCGGTTAGTGCCGCCTTGCGCAGGTAATTCTGGTAAGCCGGAATGCCAATGGCGCTCAGAATCGCAATGATGCCAATCACCACCATGAGTTCTATCAGGGTAAATCCATACTGTTTGTTCATTTGTGACTCCTTGAATGACGGGAGCACAGTGGCAGAGCAAACCAGGAGCGGCGAGGAGAGAAAGTTAGTTTGTGAAGGCTGTTTCAGGGGATTTTTTGCAGTTGCACGGAGCGTGCAGAGAAAGTGGAAGAGGGCGCGTAATTCGCCCCCTTCGTCAGTGTTACTTAAAGCGCATCGACAGATCCATCGCGCGAATGTGCTTGGTGAGCGCGCCGACGGAGATAAAATCGACCCCGGTCTCGGCAAACTCGCGAATGGTGTCGAAGGTGACGTTGCCAGAGACCTCCAGCTGCGCTTGTCCGTTAGTCATGGCAACGGCCTGGCGCATCAATGCGGTGGTGAAGTTGTCGAGCATGATAATGTCCGCACCCGCTTTTAGCGCCTCGCTAAGCTCATCGAGGGTTTCAACTTCCACTTCTACCGGTACATCCGGATGCAGCCAGAACGCTTTTTCCACCGCCTGACGAACCGATCCCGAGGCGATAATGTGGTTCTCTTTAATCAGGAAAGCGTCAGATAAGCCCAGACGGTGGTTGGTCCCGCCACCGCACAGGACGGCGTATTTCAAAGCGGTGCGAAGCCCTGGCAGGGTTTTACGCGTATCGAGCAATTGAGTACGCGTTCCTTCCAGCAGGGTGACATAGCGGCGAACTTCGCTGGCCACTCCGGAGAGCGTCTGAACAAAGTTTAGCGCGGTACGTTCACCCGTCAGCAGAACCCGCGACGGGCCCTCCAGTTCGAACAGCGGCTGGTTGGTTTTGACGGTATCGCCATCGGCAACGTGCCACGTAATCTGCACATCACTGCCCGCCAGTTGCAGAAACACCTCTTCTACCCAGCGTTTACCACAGAAGATACCGTCTTCACGAGTGATAATGACGGCATGGGAATGGGAGGACTCTGGCAATAATTGAGCCGTAATATCGTTGTTGGCATCAACGTCTCCACCTAAGTCTTCACGCAGCGCATGCGCGACAACGTTGGGAATATCGAGGTTGATGCGTTCAAGCAGCGCGTCACGTCGGTGGTCGGGGTTGTAGCGGCGAGGCGGCATGATAAAACTCCAAAATGGTCATCAATCATAAGATTGAAACATGCTACTCTGAAGCCGTTATCAGTACCATAGATTAGGAGAGCCCGCATGCAGTTAAACGGGGGATGGCTGGAAGGCGCACGTCGCGTGCCCTCGCCGCACCATGATTGCCGTCCGGATGATGAAGTTCCTTCGTTGCTGGTGGTACACAACATTAGCCTGCCGCCCGGTGAATTTGGCGGTCCGTGGATCGACGCGTTATTTACCGGGACAATCGATCCTACAGCGCACCCCTATTTTGCCGGGATCGCGCACCTGCGGGTTTCTGCCCATTGTCTGATTCGCCGTGATGGCGAAATTGTGCAATATGTCCCCTTCGATAAGCGAGCATGGCACGCTGGGGTTTCGTGCTATCAGGGGCGGGAAAAGTGTAATGATTTTTCGATAGGTATTGAGCTTGAGGGAACGGACATCGAGCCCTACACCGACGCTCAGTATCGACAGCTGGCAGCGGTCACGCAGCTGTTAATGCAGGTTTATCCGGCGATGAGCAACCACATCACCGGCCATAGTGATATTGCGCCAGGTCGCAAAACGGATCCCGGTTCTTCATTTGACTGGAAAAAGTTTCGTGCGCTGGTCACCCCTTCGTCAGATAAGGAGATGACATGACGCTGTTTACGACGCTGCTGGTGCTGATTGCCGAGCGCTTATTTAAGCTGGGTGAACACTGGCAGTTGGATCACCGGCTGGAAGTGCTGTTCCGACGCATTAAGCGCTGGTCTATGATCGGCACATTGCTGATGACCATTGTGGCGATGGCGGTAGTGTTCCTCATCCAGCGGGCGCTGGGTGGATTACTGTTTAACGTTCCGCTGTTGGTGTTCTGGATCCCGATCGGGCTTTTGTGTATCGGCGCGGGCAAAGTGCGTATGCATTATCATGCCTATCTGAAAGCGGCTTCGCACGGCGACAACCACGCGCGTGACTCCATGGCCAGCGAATTGACCCTTATCCACGGTGTACCGCCAGGCTGCGATGAGCGTGAGTATTTGCGCGAGTTGCAAAATGCGCTGCTGTGGATCAACTACCGTTTTTATCTCGCGCCGCTGTTCTGGTTTGTGGTGGGCGGGCCGCTTGGCCCGGTAACCCTGGTGGGCTATGCGTTTCTCCGCGCCTGGCAGACGTGGCTTGCTCGCTATCAGACGCCTCATCACCGTTTACAGTCAGGTATTGATGCAATTTTGCACGTGCTGGACTGGCTGCCAGTACGTCTGGTTGGCGTAGTCTACGCTCTGCTGGGGCACGGGGAGAAGGCGCTCCCCGCGTGGTTTGCTTCGCTCGGAGACAGGCACACGCCGCAGTACCAGGTATTAACGCAGCTTGCCCAATTTTCGCTGGCGCGTGAGCCTCATATCGATAAAGTCGAAACACCAAAAGCAGCAGTGTCGCTGGCTAAGAAAACCTCGTATGTGACGGTGGTTATCATGGCATTACTGACGATTTATGGGACGTTAGTGTAAGCGTATCCGCAGGCGGGGTGCCAAAATCAGGCATCCCGTTTTCATTCCAGCGAATCAGCTTCAGCCGCGTGTGGCGGTTCGGGTCATACAGCGGATCGCCCTCAATCTCGGTGTAATTGCGCGCGTGATACACCAGCACATCCTCCCCCTCTTCCGTTTGCGTAAAGCTGTTGTGCCCGGGCCCGTACTGGCGGTTTTCATAACTTGTTGTGAAAACCGGTTGGGGAGATTTGTGCCAGTTTGCCGCCTGCAGCGGGTCATCCTCGAGGTTAATCCACAGTAGCCCCATGCAGTAATTTTCATCGGTGGCGCTGGCGGAATAGCTGACAAATAAACGCGTTCCGTGAGTGATAACCGCCGGGCCTTCATTCACCAGAAACCCCCGGCATTCCCAGTCAAATTCTGGCCGGCTCAGCATCACCGGCTCGCCTTTAATCGACCACGGGTTTTCCAGTTCTGCCAGATAAAGATTCGAGTTTCCGGCGATGTCTGGTGCCTTCTGTGCCCACAGGTACCAGTGTTTTCCCTGGTGACTAAAGGTCGTCGCATCAAGGGCAAAGGTATCAAACGGTGTTTTTACCTGCCCGCGTTCTACCCAACGGCCTGCCAGCGGATCCGGGTTGTCACAGGTGAGGGCGAACATGCGGTGCTGGAACATGTCAAGCGTATCAAGCGTTTGCGTTGTGGCTGCGGCAAACCAGATAACCCAGGTGCCATCGATGTTGTGCAACTCCGGTGCCCAGATAAGCTCGCTCATCGGCCCCTGTTCGGGTTTACGCCACACCACCACTGGCATAGCGTCACGCAGCCCTGCAAGCGTTGTGGCGCGGCGGATCTCCAGCCTGTCATATTCAGGTACTGAGGCGATGAAGTAGTACTCTCCTCCGTGCCGCAGAATGAAAGGGTCCGCGCGCTGTTCAATAAATGGATTTGGCCACTGATTCATTATGCTTTCCTTTCCTGTTCAGCTATTTTCTGTTCCTGATAGTCGCTCAGCTCGCGGTAGTTAGCGCGGCGCTTTTCCAGATCGGACTGAATCTGCAGCATAAACCCACGATCGACCTTCAGCAGGCGAACGACCCCGGCGGTAATGAGATAGCCAGCGCCCGGAATCACCGAAAACAGCATCACGATCCCGTTGATCGCGGCGGCGCTTTGCTGCTTTGCCCCGGCGTCATAGCCATACCACGAGAGCAGAAATCCGACCATCGCTCCGGCGACCGCCAGACCGACCTTCAGGAAGAACAGGTTGCCCGAGAAGCTGATGCCGGTGATGCGCTTACCGGTTTTCCATTCACCATAGTCGTCGACATCGGCCATCAGCGACCAGTGCAGCGGGGAAGGGATCTGATGCAGGATGTTGAGCAGGAAATAGAGCACCAGAATCATCACGGTGGCGTGCGGGTCGAAGAAATAAAACGCGCAGGAGAAGATAGCCAGCGCGATATTGGTCCAGAAAAAGACCTGCAGTTTGCACCAGCGATCCGTTAATACCTTCGCCAGCATACTGCCAATCATCATGCCGACCACGCCCAGGCTGATAAACAGGGTGGCGAAATGGGTGCTCTGCTGCATCACCCAGGTGACGTAATACATGGTCGCAGCCATGCGAATAAAGCCCGGACAGACGTTGCACAGCGTCAGCAGCAGAATGCGCACCCACTGGTCATTCTTCCACACGTCTTTGAGATCTTGCTTTAGTTCATCGTTAGTTTGTACCGCCGGGCGGATACGCTCACGAACGGTCGCAAAGCAGAACAGAAACATACACATGCCGATAAACGCCAGCACGGTCATGGCCATCTGGTAACCCCTGGCTTTATTACCGCCACCGAACCAGTCGACCATTGGCAACAGAGTGAGCGATAGCAGCAGGGTAGCAATGCCCACCAGGACAAAACGATAAGACTGACAGGCGACGCGCTCTTTCGGGTCGTTGGTGATGACGCTTCCCAGCGAGCAGTACGGGATGTTGATTGCCGTGTAGGTGATAGAGAGCAGGAAATAGGTGACGAACGCATAGATAACTTTGCTGTTATAGCTCCACTCTGGCGTGGTGAACATCAGGACGCTGAAGAGAGCGTAGGGGAAGGCAATCCACAAAAGCCATGGACGAAATCGACCATACTTGCTGCGCGTGCGGTCGGCGAGTGCCCCCATGATAGGGTCAGTAACGGCATCTATAACGCGAACCGATAATAGAAGGACGCCGACCAGCGCCGGGGCAAGACCAAAGATATCGGTATAAAAGTAGTTAACAAACAACATAATGGCGCCAAAGATGATGTTACATCCCGCATCACCCATGCCGTAGCCGATCTTTTCTCTGACTGACAGTGCGTTGTTGCTCATGGAAAGCGCTCCCCGATGTGATATGGAGAGAATTATTGGTCTTCGGTTCGCCAAATGCGTTGCAGTATAGGGGCGACGATATGGATGAAATGGCTATCAGCAGGAAAGTGTGAGGGAGATAACAGGACGCTGCGCCCGGGATGGGCGCAGCGTTAAGGAAGTGCTTAGTGGGCTTTCACCGCGCTGGCGCTTTTTTGTTTACATACGTAGCCGACACCGAGAATGGCAATCCATACCGGGATCAGGTAAACGGAAATCGCCATGCCTGGGGTGATTAGCATGATGACCAGCACCGCCGCCATGAACAACAGGCACAGCCAGTTACCGAGCGGGTAGAACAGAGCAGGGAAGCGCGGAGTCACGCCTTCCTGCGCCTTCGCGCGGCGGAACTTCATGTGTGCAAGGCTAATCATCGCCCAGTTGATGACCAGGGCTGAAACCACCAGAGCCATCAGCAGACCGAACGCTGACTCGGGGGCAAAGTAGTTAATCAATACGCAAAGTGCGGTGAACAGCGCGGAGGTCAGGATGGTATTGACCGGCACGCCGCGCTTGTCGACTTTCGCCAGTGCTTTTGGTGCGTTGCCCTGTTTTGCCAGACCGAACAGCATACGGCTGTTGCAGTATACGCAGCTGTTGTATACCGACAGCGCTGCTGTCAGTACTACGATGTTCAGTGCGTTAGCCACGAAGGTATCGCCCAGCTCATGGAAGATAAGTACGAACGGGCTGGTATCCGCGGTGACGCGGGTCCACGGCAGCAGTGACAGCAGCACCGCCAGAGAACCGATATAGAAAATCAGGATACGGTAGATAACCTGGTTGGTGGCTTTCGGAATGCTCTGCTCCGGGTTATCCGCTTCAGCGGCGGTGATACCCACCAGCTCAAGCCCGCCGAAAGAGAACATGATGATAGCCATCATCATGACAAGCCCGGTAAAGCCGTGCGGCAGGAAACCGCCCTGATCCCACAGGTTGCGTACGGTTGCCTGCGGACCGCCGCTGCCGCTGAACAGCAGCCATGCGCCGAACAGGATCATCGCCACAACGGCGACCACTTTGATAATCGCGAACCAGAACTCCATCTCACCGAACACCTTCACGTTGGTGAGGTTGACGGCGTTAATGGCAACGAAGAACACGGCGGCAGAGACCCAGGTTGGGATCTCAGGCCACCAGAACTGGATGTATTTCCCTACCGCCGTCAGTTCGGCCATGGCAACCAGCACGTAGAGCACCCAGTAGTTCCAGCCGGAAGCGAAGCCGGCAAAGGAGCCCCAGTATTTATAGGCAAAGTGACTAAAAGACCCGGCTACCGGCTCTTCAACCACCATTTCACCCAACTGACGCATGATCAGGAAGGCAATAAAACCTGCGATAGCATAGCCGAGAATAATCCCCGGTCCTGCGGACTGTATTACGGAGGCGCTGCCCAGAAACAGGCCGGTCCCGATAGCCCCGCCCAGCGCAATGAGCTGAATATGGCGGTTTTTTAGGCCGCGCTTCAGCTGACCGCCGTGCTGTTCACCTTCCATCATGAAAACCTCGTTCGTGTGTGGTTGTTATGTTGTGTAATCAATAAAGTCCATTTTATGTATTTATATCTTTACGGTTAAGCTGACTGAAAAAATCGCTGATGTCTTCCGTAAGCGCAAGAATAGTGGTAAGCGCATTTGAATGCACCTGCTTTATGAAGGGATGATGACGAGTTGGATAAAAAGAAAGCATTTGTAAATCAGCCCGATTTAACGTCCTACCTCCAGGCATAGAATAAAAATGCCCAATAAGTGGGCAAAATTTCATTATTTGCGTTGTTGAATCGCTTCAGATTGCCAAATCCCTCGTTTCACTAAGGTTAATTGTGCCTCTTTAGTGGTAATCAACTCTTTTATCCAAAGTTACATTTCTGAAACGTGCTTTCTGTAAGGTTGTTAAAATGTGCATGGTTTCCTGATTTCAATCAAAACCTGTATGGACAGAAGGTGAATACTTTGTTACTTTAGCGCTACGAACTTGAAATTGGTAAGACCAATTGACTCCGGGCTAATGGCAGAGACAGGGAATAATGGCCTACAGCAAAATCCGCCAACCAAAACTTTCTGATGTGATTGAACAGCAGCTGGAGTTTTTGATTCTTGAGGGGACACTGCGCCCCGGCGAAAAACTTCCGCCTGAACGCGAGCTGGCCAAACAGTTCGACGTCTCCCGTCCTTCGCTGCGTGAGGCCATCCAACGCCTCGAAGCTAAGGGTCTGCTGCTTCGTCGCCAGGGCGGCGGTACGTTTGTGCAGAGTAGCCTCTGGCAGAGCTTCAGCGATCCGCTGGTAGAGCTACTGACCGACCACCCTGAATCCCAGTTTGATCTGCTGGAAACCCGTCACGCGCTTGAAGGTATCGCGGCCTATTACGCCGCATTGCGCAGCACCGATGAAGATCACGAGCGTATTCGCGAACTTCATCAGGCCATCGAACGGGCACAGCTTTCAGGCGATCTTGACGCCGAATCCAGCGCCGTTGTCCAGTATCAAATTGCCGTCACCGAAGCCGCACATAATGTGGTTTTGCTCCATCTGCTACGCTGCATGGAGCCGATGCTGGCGCAAAACGTACGGCAAAACTTCGAATTGTTATACGCCCGTCGGGAAATGCTCCCGATGGTCAGCAATCATCGCACCCGAATTTTCGAGGCGATTATGGCCAGAGAGCCGGAGCAGGCGCGTGAAGCCTCGCACCGACATCTGGCTTTTATTGAGGAAATATTGCTGGACCGCAGCCGTGAACAGTCGCGACGCGAACGCTCACTACGCCGCTTACAGCAACGAAAGGATTAAGCGCCAATTTTTTAGAGCGCGGCAACTAAACGCAGAACCTGTCTTATTGCGTTTTCACGAAAGCGCAATGGGACAGGTTCCAGACAAATCAACGTATTAGATATAAGGAATACCCCCCATGTCAGAACGTTTCCCAAATGACGTGGATCCGATCGAAACTCGCGACTGGCTACAGGCGATCGAATCGGTCATCCGTGAAGAAGGTGTTGAGCGCGCTCAGTATCTGATTGATCAGCTCCTTTCCGAGGCCCGTAAAGGCGGCGTGAAGGTTGCAGCTGGTGCAGGGGCTAGCAACTACGTAAACACCATTGCCGTTGAAGATGAACCGGAATACCCGGGCAATCTGGATCTGGAACGTCGTATTCGTTCTGCTATCCGCTGGAACGCCATCATGACCGTTCTGCGCGCGTCCAAGAAAGATCTGGAGCTGGGCGGCCACATGGCTTCCTTCCAGTCTTCTGCGACCGTATACGAAGTGTGCTTTAACCACTTCTTCCGCGCTCGTAATGAAAAAGACGGCGGCGATCTGGTGTACTTCCAGGGTCACATCTCCCCGGGCATCTACGCACGTGCATTCCTCGAAGGTCGCCTGACCGAAGAGCAGATGAACAACTTCCGTCAGGAAGTTCACGGTAAAGGTCTGTCCTCTTACCCGCACCCGAAACTGATGCCGGAATTCTGGCAGTTCCCGACCGTATCTATGGGTCTGGGTCCGATTGGTGCAATCTACCAGGCTAAATTCCTGAAGTATCTGGAACACCGTGGTCTGAAAGATACCTCTGAGCAAACCGTTTACGCCTTCCTGGGCGACGGTGAGATGGATGAGCCGGAATCCAAAGGTGCGATCACTATCGCAACTCGTGAGAAACTGGACAACCTGTGCTTCATCATCAACTGTAACCTGCAGCGTCTGGATGGTCCGGTAACCGGTAACGGCAAGATCATCAACGAACTGGAAGGCATCTTCGCGGGTGCTGGCTGGAACGTCATCAAGGTCATGTGGGGCGGTCGTTGGGATGAGCTGCTGCGTAAAGACACCAGCGGTAAACTGATCCAGCTGATGAACGAAACCGTTGACGGTGACTACCAGACCTTCAAATCCAAAGACGGCGCCTACGTTCGTGAGCACTTCTTCGGTAAATACCCGGAAACCGCCGCTCTGGTTGCTGACTGGACTGACGAGCAGATCTGGGCCCTGAACCGTGGTGGTCACGATCCGAAGAAAGTCTACGCTGCACTGAAAAAAGCGCAGGACACCAAAGGTAAAGCGACTGTAATCCTGGCCCATACCATCAAAGGTTACGGCATGGGTGATACCGCAGAAGGTAAAAACATCGCTCACCAGGTGAAGAAAATGAACATGGACGGCGTGCGTCATATCCGCGACCGTTTCAACGTTCCAGTGAGCGATGAGCAGGTAGAAAACCTGTCTTACATCACCTTCCCGGAAGGTTCTGAAGAGCACAAGTACCTGCACGAACGTCGTCAGGCGCTGAAAGGCTACCTGCCAGCTCGTCAGCCGAACTTCACCGAGAAACTGGAACTGCCGGCGCTGGAAGACTTCTCTCAGCTGCTGGAAGAACAGAACAAAGAGATCTCTACCACTATCGCTTTCGTTCGTGCCCTGAACGTGATGCTGAAGAACAAGTCTATTAAAGACCGTCTGGTTCCGATCATCGCCGACGAAGCGCGTACCTTCGGTATGGAAGGTCTGTTCCGTCAGATTGGTATCTACAGCCCGAACGGCCAGCAGTACACCCCGCAGGACCGTGAGCAGGTTGCTTACTACAAAGAAGACGAAAAAGGTCAGATCCTGCAGGAAGGTATCAACGAGCTGGGCGCAGGCGCATCCTGGCTGGCTGCTGCGACATCTTACAGCACCAACGATCTGCCGATGATCCCGTTCTACATTTACTACTCCATGTTCGGGTTCCAGCGTATCGGTGACCTGTGCTGGCAGGCAGGCGACCAGCAGGCTCGCGGCTTCCTGGTAGGTGGTACTTCTGGTCGTACGACCCTGAACGGTGAAGGTCTGCAGCACGAAGATGGTCACAGCCATATTCAGTCTCTGACTATCCCGAACTGTATCTCCTACGATCCTTCTTACGCGTACGAAGTTGCTGTCATCATGCATGACGGTCTGGAGCGTATGTATGGTGAGAAGCAAGAGAACGTTTACTACTACATCACCACTCTGAACGAAAACTACCACATGCCGGCAATGCCAGCAGGTGCCGAGGAAGGTATCCGTAAAGGTATCTACAAACTCGAAACCCTCGAAGGTAGCAAAGGTAAAGTTCAGCTGCTGGGCTCCGGTTCTATCCTGCGTCACGTTCGTGAAGCAGCAGAGATCCTGGCGAAAGACTACGGCGTGGGCTCTGACGTGTACAGCGTCACCTCCTTCACTGAACTGGCGCGTGATGGCCAGGATTGTGAGCGCTGGAACATGCTGCACCCGATGGAAACCCCGCGCGTTCCGTACATCGCTCAGGTGATGAACGATGCACCGGCAGTGGCTTCCACCGACTATATGAAACTGTTTGCTGAGCAGGTTCGTACTTATGTACCGGCTGATGATTACCGCGTACTGGGTACTGACGGCTTCGGTCGCTCTGACAGCCGTGAGAATCTGCGTCACCACTTCGAAGTGGACGCGTCTTACGTAGTCGTAGCGGCACTGGGCGAACTGGCTAAACGTGGCGAAATCGATAAGAAAGTGGTTGCTGACGCAATCATCAAATTCAATATCGATGCAGAAAAAGTTAACCCGCGTCTGGCGTAAGAGGTAAAGAGATAATGGCTATCGAAATCAATGTACCGGACATCGGGGCTGATGAAGTTGAAATCACCGAGATCCTGGTCAAAGTGGGCGACAAAGTTGAAGTAGAACAGTCGCTGATCACCGTAGAAGGTGACAAAGCCTCTATGGAAGTCCCGTCTCCGCAGGCTGGCATCGTTAAAGAGATTAAAGTCTCTGTCGGCGATAAAACCGAGACTGGCGCACTTATCATGATATTCGATTCCGCCGACGGTGCAGCAGCAGCTGCACCTGCGCAGGAAGAGAAGAAAGCCGCTCCGGCCGCTGCACCAGCAGCTGCCGCGGCAGCGAAAGACGTTCACGTACCGGACATCGGCGGCGACGAAGTTGAAGTCACCGAGATCCTGGTGAAAGTTGGCGACACCGTGACCGCTGAGCAGTCCCTGATCACCGTAGAAGGCGACAAAGCCTCTATGGAAGTTCCGGCACCGTTCGCAGGCACTGTGAAAGAAATCAAAGTGACTACCGGCGACAAAGTTTCCACCGGTTCTCTCATCATGGTCTTCGAAGTCGCGGGCGCAGCTCCGGCAGCGGCTCCGGCACAAGCAGCAGCACCGGCGGCAAGCGCTCCGGCAGCGGCCGCGGGCGCGAAAGACGTTCACGTACCGGATATCGGTGGTGATGAAGTCGAAGTGACCGAAGTGATGGTGAAGGTCGGTGACAAAGTGACCGCTGAGCAGTCTCTTATCACCGTAGAAGGCGACAAAGCCTCTATGGAAGTTCCGGCGCCGTTCGCGGGTACCGTGAAAGAAATCAAAATCAGCACCGGCGACAAAGTGTCTACCGGCTCTCTGATTATGGTCTTCGAAGTCGAAGGCGCGGCCCCTGCGGCAGCACCGGCTGCGGCACCGGCACCTGCTGCGGCAGCTCCGGCTCCGACGGCTAAAGCGGCTCCGGCTGCAAAAGCTGAAGGCAAATCTGAGTTTGCTGAAAACGACGCTTACGTTCACGCGACTCCGCTGATCCGCCGCCTGGCGCGCGAATTCGGCGTTAACCTGGCGAAAGTGAAAGGCTCCGGTCGTAAAGGCCGTATCCTGCGCGAAGACGTTCAGGCTTACGTGAAAGATGCGGTTAAACGCGCTGAAGCGGCTCCGGCTGCAGCGGCTGGCGGCGGTCTGCCGGGCATGCTGCCGTGGCCGAAAGTTGATTTCAGCAAGTTTGGTGAAATTGAAGAAGTGGAACTGGGTCGTATCCAGAAAATCTCTGGTGCTAACCTGAGCCGTAACTGGGTGATGATCCCGCACGTTACGCACTTCGACAAAACCGATATCACCGATCTGGAAGCGTTCCGTAAGCAGCAGAACGCCGAAGCTGAGAAGCGTAAACTGGACGTGAAATTTACCCCAGTGGTCTTCATCATGAAAGCCGTTGCCGCCGCTCTGGAACAGATGCCGCGCTTCAACAGCTCTCTGTCCGAAGATGCGCAGCGCCTGACGCTGAAGAAATACATCAACATCGGTGTAGCGGTTGATACTCCGAACGGCCTGGTGGTTCCGGTCTTTAAAGACGTGAACAAGAAGAGCATCACCGAGCTGTCTCGTGAACTGACCGTGATCTCCAAAAAGGCACGTGATGGCAAACTGACCGCTGGCGAAATGCAGGGCGGTTGCTTCACCATCTCCAGCATCGGTGGCCTGGGCACCACTCACTTCGCGCCGATCGTGAACGCGCCGGAAGTGGCTATCCTCGGTGTCTCCAAGTCTGCGATGGAGCCGGTGTGGAATGGCAAAGAGTTCGTACCGCGTCTGATGATGCCGATCTCCCTGTCCTTCGACCACCGTGTTATCGACGGTGCTGATGGTGCGCGCTTCATTACCATCATCAACAACATGCTGAGCGACATTCGCCGCCTGGTGATGTAAGAGAAAAAGCCGGCCAATCGGCCGGCTTTTTTCTGGTAATCTCATGATGTTATATGAGGTTATTCGTGCCAAAGATAAATCGTTGCCGTTTTGTTGTTTCAAAATTGTTAACAATTTTGTAAAATACGGGCGGATAGAACGACCCGGTGGATGATGGGCGACAAGACCAGGGACCGCCGGAAATAAATTAAGAGGTCATGATGAGTACTGAAATCAAAACTCAGGTCGTGGTACTTGGGGCAGGTCCGGCAGGGTATTCCGCTGCCTTCCGTTGCGCTGATTTAGGTCTGGAAACCGTAATCGTAGAACGTTACAGCACCCTCGGTGGTGTTTGTCTGAACGTTGGCTGTATCCCTTCTAAAGCACTGCTGCACGTTGCGAAAGTTATCGAAGAAGCCAAAGCGCTGGCTGAACACGGTATCGTCTTCGGCGAACCGAAAACCGATATCGACAAAATTCGTACCTGGAAAGAGAAAGTAATCACTCAGCTGACCGGTGGTCTGGCTGGTATGGCCAAAGGCCGTAAAGTTAAAGTGGTTAACGGTCTGGGTAAATTCACCGGGGCTAACACCCTGGAAGTGGAAGGCGAGAACGGCAAAACCGTTATCAACTTCGACAACGCTATCATCGCGGCGGGTTCCCGTCCGATCGAACTGCCGTTCATTCCGCATGAAGATCCGCGCGTGTGGGATTCCACCGATGCGCTGGAACTGAAAACTGTACCTAAACGCCTGCTGGTTATGGGTGGCGGTATCATCGGTCTGGAAATGGGCACCGTATACCACGCACTGGGTTCAGATATCGACGTGGTTGAAATGTTCGACCAGGTTATCCCGGCTGCCGACAAAGACATCGTTAAAGTCTTCACCAAGCGCATCAGCAAGAAATTCAATCTGATGCTGGAAACCAAAGTGACCGCCGTTGAAGCGAAAGAAGACGGTATCTACGTTTCCATGGAAGGCAAAAAAGCCCCGAGCGAACCGCAGCGTTACGACGCGGTGCTGGTGGCTATCGGTCGTGTACCGAACGGTAAAAACCTCGACGCGGGCAAAGCTGGCGTGGAAGTGGACGACCGTGGCTTCATCCGCGTTGACAAGCAGCTGCGCACCAACGTGCCGCACATCTTTGCTATCGGCGATATCGTCGGTCAGCCGATGCTGGCGCACAAAGGTGTTCACGAAGGTCACGTTGCCGCTGAAGTTATCGCCGGCATGAAGCACTACTTCGATCCGAAAGTTATCCCGTCAATCGCCTACACTGAGCCAGAAGTGGCATGGGTCGGTCTGACTGAGAAAGAAGCGAAAGAGAAAGGCATCAGCTACGAAACCGCCACCTTCCCGTGGGCTGCTTCTGGCCGTGCTATCGCTTCCGACTGCGCAGACGGTATGACCAAACTGATTTTCGACAAAGAAACTCACCGCGTTATCGGTGGTGCGATTGTCGGTACCAACGGCGGCGAACTGCTGGGTGAAATCGGTCTGGCTATCGAAATGGGTTGCGACGCCGAAGATATCGCGCTGACCATCCACGCGCACCCGACCCTGCACGAATCTGTGGGTCTGGCCGCTGAAGTGTTTGAAGGTAGCATCACCGACCTGCCAAACGCGAAAGCGAAGAAGAAGTAAGTCTTCTGCGAAGATAATAAAAAGCGGCTGAGTCAGCCGCTTTTTTTATTTCTCCCGCTTCGTCAAAGTGTTAGTAATCATTTCTCGCGTAATACCTCTCTACATCTTGAAGTCCTTTTGAAACTAATTTCAGAGTAAACTTATAGAGTGCTAATTATTTTCGAGGTGCAAGATGAAAAGGTTACTGACTACAGCAGCATTAGCCGCAACACTATTTTCAGGTCTGGCATTTGCCGCCGACCCCGTTATTCCGTGGGCAGTCAACAGCGGTGATACTGAAAGCACGCACATTGCTGGCGTCGGACAGGATCTGAATGCGCAGCATCAGGCTGTGACTAAAACTCAGGAAGGGGTGTGGGCCGCGAACTCTGGCAGTATTGGTGCCGACGAAGCCGCACTCACCAGCTCAAAACCGGCGGTGATTGGTCATCAGGGTCTGATGCCGCATCAGGGTTAATGGTTGGCTGAGAAAAAAAGCCTGGCGATTGCCAGGCTTTGTCGTTTTTATTGTTCGACTTTCTGCCAGGGGGCTTCTGTCGAGAAGTGGGTGACAGTTTTAGCCTTCTCTGCAGACTGCTCACCGAGATCGGCCTGATACACTTCGTCGTTCAGATTGACCATAAAGCTCATCACTCCGGTTTGTCCCCAGACCACAGGCCAGGCAATCAGCGCCACGCCTGAAGCGTCGTGGTCATTAATTATCCTGAAATGATAACCGTGGTACCCCATCCCAGGCACGGCGGGGCTGTAGGCAGGGCCGAGGGGGCTTGGGGCTTCGCCAGGCTTGATGGGCCAGTAAAGACCATCCTTTTTCCCTTCGCTGCTGATGAGTTTCTTCGCCCATGAGTTGGTGAGCTGGTAATACTCCTGCTGCGCATCAACAAAGGCGTGCATCGCCTGAATGGCAGAAAGCTCATTGCGCCCGATTTCACGCGTTTCGATCTCTTCCGCCGCCTGGGCCATATTAAACTGCCAGCCTTCCGTATGACGGGTCATGGGGATCGGTAGCTGCCAGTTTTCACTGCCGACGTTGATATACGCGGTATCGCCTTCGGTGACGATTTTGTGGCTCTCTTTCCAGTCGCGCAGGAAACGAGCTACCGCTTCAGGATCCGCACCTTCAGGCGGCAGATAGCGGCGCCAGTCATCGCCCAGCAGAGCGCTCATCTTCGCTTCATTGTGGGTGGTTATTGCCTCGACCAGAGCGGTTGCGGCCTTTTCTGGCGTGGTGAACGCCTTTTGAGCAAATACCGGCAGAGCGAATAGCGTCAGTACGCCAGCAATCACTGTTTTTTTCATGACTTTTTCCTTAGCGACGACGCATTTCACGAGATTGACCACGGCCTTCACGAGCCTGATTGTTGCGGGCGGAGGTGTTTCTGCTCTCCATACCCCGCTGACGCTGTGCCTCCCAGGACGGCGAGCGGCTATCGTTTCCGCTCAACGCATTAGCCCGGTTATTCTGTACGCGCTGCGGGCGTTGTGCGGCGTTGGACGCAGTGCGCTGCTGCTGTTGTGCTCTTTCACGACGCTGCTGCTGTTGCTGCGCCGACGGCTGCTGGCGTTGGTTCTTCGCCCGATTCACCGGCTGGTTGTCGTACCCACGATAATCATTGCGTTTTGCCGTCTGGCGCATCTGCTGTGACGCTGCCTTACGTTGGGCATCTTTCGTGCCCGCCGCCGGGCGCGCTGAAGTACCCGTTTTCTTCTCGAACTGGTTCATCGCGGCCTGACGCTGGCTGTCGCGGTTGACCGTTGTGTTCTGAGTGGCGCTAAGTCCTCCCGCCACGTTGGTTCGATGGAACTGTTGGTTCAGCGAGTTGTTAGGGTATGGCGTGTTGTTGCGGTACGTCGGGTTGTGCTGCCAGTTAACATTTT
Organism: Yokenella regensburgei; assembly: GCF_003634235.1. NCBI lineage: Bacteria > Pseudomonadati > Pseudomonadota > Gammaproteobacteria > Enterobacterales > Enterobacteriaceae > Yokenella > Yokenella regensburgei. The sequence continues at coordinate 565,411 of NZ_RBIZ01000005.1, forward strand.
TACCGTTCAAATGTTCCCCGGATATACGGTTGAAGTTATTCACGTCAATGTTGATGTTATCGCCGTTGTGGTTGTAGCCATTGCCGTTCCAGTTGCCATTGCCGTGGTAATGATCGTCGTCATCCCAGTCGATATTACTGAACAGTGCGTAGGTGGTAGCGACCCCAAGACTGAAGCCGAGACCGTTCATAAAGCTGTTACCAAACTGCTCCCCGGGAGGTGGCGGTAAGTAAACCGGGGGATAGGCGGTGTTAGGCCAGGTGCCATAGACCGTCGACGGATTGTAGGTGGGCACGTAGACCACCTGAGGATCCGCGGATTCAATTTTAATCACCTGAGTTGTGGCCGGTGCGCTCTGGGTCGTGGTGGTGGTTGAGCTACTATTCGCCGGGGCTGCCGTGACCGTCACTTTTTGCTGTGGAGTGGACTTGAGCGCGCCGGTTTGCTGCGCCAGGGCGCGTAGTTTTTGTACCGAGTTCATCACGTCCTGCGGTTGGGCGAGGAAGGCGTTACCCAGGTCCTGAACCCACTGTGGGTTTTCACCCATCAGCGTCAGCAGGGCTGGAAATGCCACCAGCGATTTCACGCTAGGATCCCACGGTTGGTTCGCCACGGCCTGCACGGCGGGATCGCCCTGCATGCTCGGGTTATCGTGTGACCACTCCACCGCCTGCATCACGTTTGTCGGGTAGGTGGCTGCCATCAACACCTGCGACAGCAGGTTATCCGGGTAGAGCGCCACGGGGGCGACCCACTGATCGATTTGCGCAGTGGTGTAGGTGGTGGTCACCGGCGCGGCGGCTGGTGCGGTGGCCGCCGGAGCAGGGGCAGGTGCCGGAGGTGCAGGTTGAGCCGCCGTTTGTGCGGCAGGCTGGGTGATGGTTTCCGGGGCCCGGCTCTTCACATATAGCACACCAGAAGCGGCGAGCAGCCCGGCACTGCACAGCAGAACGAGGGCCTGAGGTTTAAAGGACAACGTCATAGTATGACTCCGACAAAGTAGCGCCGACAGGCGTTCATAAAGCCACGAGTATATTCACCCCTTTGCCGCGTTTTTGACTCAAAGAGGGAATTTGAGTCCAGATTCGACAAAGAGTGTGTGTATTTATTACTCGAATTATAAATGTCATTCGCTAAGCTGCATGGTTATGCCGGTAAGCCTTGGTCATAAAAGCATTTTGTCTTCTTTAGCCCCCCGGTTTCGCTTGCAACATTTATCCTTAACGATTCAGCAAGTATTTAATGTTGCTTTTTTGTAAACGGATTAACACTCTACCAAAATCCTGCTATGCTGCCCGACGCGGTATCCGGCATTTACCCTACAAACTGCTGTCTCACAGGAGCGTGAAGAGAATCGCCTGCCGCATATGACAATGAGAGCGAGGAGAACCGTCGTGCTAAAAGAATACCGTGAGCACGTAGCTGAGCGTGCAGCCGTTGGGATTGTTGCAAAACCCTTAGATGCAACCCAAATGGCCGGCCTGGTTGAGCTGCTGAAGAATCCGCCTGCTGGCGAAGAAGAATTCCTGTTAGACCTGCTGATTAACCGTGTACCGCCGGGCGTTGACGAAGCCGCCTATGTTAAAGCTGGATTCCTTGCCGCTGTAGCCAAAGGCGAAGCGACCTCCCCACTGGTTACCCCTGAAAAAGCGATTGAACTGCTCGGCACAATGCAGGGTGGTTACAACATTCATCCGCTGATCGACGCGCTGGATAACGAAAAGCTGGCACCGATTGCCGCCAAAGCGCTGTCCCACACTCTGCTGATGTTTGATAACTTCTACGATGTAGAAGAAAAAGCAAAAGCCGGTAACCCGTTTGCGAAGCAGGTTATGCAGTCCTGGGCCGATGCCGAGTGGTTCCTGAACCGCCCGCAGCTGGCCGACAAAATTACCGTCACCGTCTTCAAAGTGACCGGTGAAACCAACACCGACGACCTGTCTCCGGCGCCGGATGCCTGGTCTCGTCCGGATATCCCGCTGCACGCACTGGCGATGCTGAAAAACGCCCGTGAAGGCATTGAGCCGGATCAGCCAGGTGCTGTCGGCCCTATCAAACAGATCGAAGCCTTAGCGAAAAAAGGTTTCCCGCTGGCCTACGTCGGTGATGTTGTCGGTACGGGCTCTTCCCGTAAGTCGGCCACCAACTCCGTACTGTGGTTCATGGGCGACGACATTCCGCACGTGCCGAACAAGCGCGGCGGCGGTCTGTGCCTTGGCGGTAAAATTGCGCCAATCTTCTTCAACACTATGGAAGATGCCGGTGCGCTGCCAATTGAAGTCGATGTAAACAACCTGAACATGGGCGACGTTATCGACGTATACCCGTTTAAAGGTGAAGTGCGTAACCACGAAACCAACGAACTGCTGGCAAACTTCGAGCTTAAAACCGACGTGCTGGTTGACGAAGTGCGCGCCGGTGGCCGTATTCCGCTGATCATCGGCCGTGGCCTGACCACCAAAGCGCGTGAAGCGCTGGGTCTGCCGCACAGCGAGGTGTTCCGCAAAGCGAAAGACGTGGCGGAAAGCAACCGTGGCTTCTCTCTGGCACAGAAAATGGTTGGTCGTGCCTGCGGCGTTGCCGGTGTCCGTCCGGGCGCTTATTGCGAACCGAAGATGACCTCTGTCGGCTCTCAGGACACCACCGGTCCAATGACCCGTGATGAACTGAAAGACCTGGCGTGCCTGGGCTTCTCTTCTGACCTGGTGATGCAGTCCTTCTGCCACACTGCGGCTTATCCGAAGCCGGTCGACGTAACCACCCACCACACACTGCCAGACTTCATCATGAACCGTGGCGGCGTGTCGCTGCGTCCGGGCGATGGTGTTATCCACTCCTGGCTGAACCGTATGCTGTTGCCGGATACCGTCGGTACCGGTGGTGACTCCCATACCCGTTTCCCGATCGGCATCTCCTTCCCGGCGGGTTCTGGCCTGGTGGCATTTGCTGCCGCGACCGGCGTCATGCCGCTCGATATGCCGGAATCAGTGCTGGTGCGCTTCAAAGGCAAAATGCAGCCGGGCATCACTCTGCGCGATCTGGTACATGCGATCCCGCTGTACGCTATCAAGCAGGGCCTGCTGACCGTAGAGAAGAAAGGTAAGAAAAACATCTTCTCTGGTCGCATCCTTGAGATTGAAGGTCTGCCGGATCTGAAAGTAGAGCAGGCGTTTGAGCTGACCGATGCCTCCGCTGAACGTTCTGCTGCGGGCTGTACCATCAAGCTGAACAAAGCGCCGATCGTTGAGTATCTGAACTCTAACATCGTACTGCTGAAGTGGATGATCGCAGAAGGCTACGGCGATCGTCGTACGCTGGAGCGTCGTGTTCAGGGCATGGAAAAATGGCTGGCGGATCCGCAGCTGCTTGAAGCCGATGCTGACGCGGAGTACGCGGCAGTGATCGACATCGATCTGGCGGATATCAAAGAACCTATTCTGTGCGCGCCGAACGATCCGGACGATGCGCGTCTGCTGTCTGACGTGCAGGGCGAGAAAATCGACGAAGTGTTCATCGGCTCCTGCATGACCAACATCGGTCACTTCCGTGCCGCCGGTAAACTGCTGGATAACCACAAAGGTCAACTGCCGACGCGTCTGTGGGTGGCTCCGCCAACCCGTATGGATGCGGCTCAGCTGACTGAAGAAGGCTACTACAGCGTGTTTGGTAAGAGCGGGGCGCGTATTGAAATCCCGGGCTGTTCACTGTGCATGGGTAACCAGGCGCGTGTGGCTGACGGTGCGACGGTAGTTTCTACCTCAACCCGTAACTTCCCGAACCGTCTTGGTACCGGCGCGAACGTCTTCCTGGCGTCTGCTGAGCTGGCGGCCGTCGCGGCGCTCATTGGTAAACTGCCAACACCGGAAGAGTACCAGACCTTTGTTGCCCAGGTAGATAAGACCGCGGTAGATACCTATCGCTATCTGAACTTCGATCAGCTCTCTCAGTACACCGAGAAAGCTGACGGGGTTATCTTCCAGACCGCAGTATAACAAATGCTTCCCTCTCCTGCGGGAGAGGGGCTGGGGTGAGGGCACCAGACCGCAGGGTCTTGTCCTCACCTTTTTATTTTCATTCCTTCCACTCGTTCCGCTTTTTTTCTTCCTCTCTGCTGCGATAATTAACGTAATGGCTTTGCAGAGGAAAACGCTATGGATTACGAATTTCTGCGCGATCTTACCGGTGGGGTGAAGGTGCGGATGTCGATGGGCCACGAGGCCGTAGGCCACTGGTTCAACGAAGAGGTTAAAGACAACCTCGCCCTACTGGAGGAAGTGGAGCAGGCTGCGCAGGCGCTCAAAGGTACCGAACGTTCATGGCAGTGTGCCGGACACGAGTACACCGTGTGGATGGATGGCGAAGAGGTGATGGTACGCGCCAATCAGCTTGAGTTTTCCGGCGACGAGATAGAAGAAGGGATGAGCTATTACGACGAAGAGAGCCTGTCGATGTGCGGCGTTGAAGACTTTCTACAGGTGATCGAGGCTTATCGGGTATTCATTAAACAGAAATAACCATCGCGGAGCGTCCCTGCTCCGCACGGGTTTTACACCGCCGGGATATTCCTGGCGTAGTAGATTTCGCGCATTTCCTTCCACAACAGGTCCGTAATCACCTTCCGTTCTTCTTCCGTCAAATCTTCCGGCTTGGTGTGGAACATGTAGTGCTTAAGGTCGAACTCTTTAAGCAGCATCTTGGTATGGAAAATATTTTCCTGATAGACGTTCACATCTACCATGTCGTACAGCGCCTTCATGTCATCAGACATAAAGTTCTGAATCGAATTAATCTCGTGATCGATAAAGTGCTTCATGCCGTTCACGTCGCGGGTAAAACCGCGCACGCGATAATCGATGGTCACGATATCCGATTCAAGCTGGTGGATAAGGTAATTCAGTGCTTTCAGTGGCGAAATCACGCCGCAGGTAGAGACTTCAATATCCGCGCGGAAGGTGCAAAGACCGCCCTCCGGATGGCTCTCCGGATAGGTATGGACGCAAATATGGCTCTTATCGAGATGGGCCACAACGGCCTCAGGCAGCGGGCCCGGGTGTTCGGTTTTGTCGATAAGCGTAGGATCAATGGGTTCTTCGCTCACCAGGATGGTGACGCTCGCGCCCTGTGGTTCGTAGTCCTGACGGGCAACGTTCAGGATATTTGCCCCGATAATAGAGCAGGTTTCTGACAGAATTTCGGTCAGACGGTTGGCGTTATAGAGTTCGTCGATATAGGCGATATAACCATCTCGCTCTTCCGCTGTTTTGGCGTAGCAGATATCGTAAATACAAAAACTCAGGCTTTTGGTCAGGTTGTTAAAGCCATGTAGTTTCAGCTTTTTCAATTTATTATCATCTCCTTAGGATGACTGTGAAGACAGTGCATCTTGTAAATACTGTGGCAGCGCGAAGGCAGCCGTGTGGATAGCCGGGTTGTAATAACGGCACTTCAGGCCTGCGCTACGAAAACGCGCCTGGATAATTTCCGGGGAAAGATGGCGCAGCGCTTCGTTATCGGTCGCCCATGCAAAGGTCATGATGCCGCCGTAGTAGGTCGGGATCGCCGCCTGATAGAACCCCACATCAGTGAAGTAATGGCTCAGTTTGCGGTGGCTGTCGATGGCTTCATCCTGTTGCAGGAAACAAACACCGTTCTGGGCAACAAAAATCCCACCCGGATTCAGGCAACGCTTGCAGCCTTCATAAAACGCTGAGGTAAACAGGCTCTCACCAGGACCAATAGGGTCGGTACAGTCAGAGATGATGACATCAAACGTTTGTGACGTTTGGTTGACGAAGTTAACCCCGTCGTCGATCACAAGGTTAAAGCGCGGATCGTCGTAGCTTCCGGCATTATGGTTTGGCAGGTACTGGCGGCAGAAAGAGACCACGCCTGCGTCGATTTCTACCATGGTGATGCTTTCGAGCGCGGTGTGGCGGGAGACTTCGCGCAGCATTGCGCCGTCGCCGCCGCCGATGATAAGCACGTGCTTTGCATGGCCGTGAGCCAGCAGCGGAACATGGGTCATCATTTCGTGATAGATAAATTCATCACGTTCGGTGGTTTGCACAACGCCATCCAGCGCCATTACCCGGCCAAATGCCGCGTTCTCGAAGATGATAAGATCCTGATGATCGGTCTTTTCATGGTACAGCACGTTATCAACGGTAAAGTACTGACCAAAGTTGTTGTGCAGCGTTTCGTGCCACAACGGATTGTCGGCCATAGCGGATACCTCCTTTGTTAACACCCCTTCAAAATGGGCGCAACATCATAGCCGACGGCGACCGTGGATGCACGGTCAAACTATCGACAGGAAGTTACTTGACGTAGGCGAGGAGGCTCAGGGAGTCGCGGGCCAGCGCTTTGCATTTTTTTGCAGTGGGAATACGGATCCCGCTCAGGTCGCGATAGCTATCTTCGCCAAGCGCCTTCATGTTGAAGGTGTCGTAGTTACTGAGATCCCACTGGTTTTGCTGAGCAAAAAAGACCAGTGCGCGACGGATTTGCCCGTTGGGTAAATTCTGGTAGCCACAGTCGTTTTTCAGAAAGACAAATACGGCGGTCAGGTCAGCCATATCTTCTGCCTCGGACTCGCTTAACGCGTAGCTGCTGCAGGAGAACGCGAGCAAACTGCCGAGCACCAATGTTCTGAAAAACGTCGTCATTTCTTCTACCTTACATCGCGGATGCTCAACGTTAGCACACTTCATATTTAGCCGCCGATCTTTATTATTATCTTTCTGCTTGACCTTGCCGCAAGGGGAGGGTTTAAGCTCAAACATTCGCCAGCAGAAGAATAAGGAAGTCAGAATGCATCGTCGTGAATTTATCAAACTCACTGCCGCGATTGGCGTTGCCAGCGCATTACCGGCATGGAGCCGTTATGCTTTCGCCGCGCAATACCCGGCGCTTCCGATCCCAGAATTATTGAGCCCCGATGCGGCAGGCCGCGTTACGCTGACCATTCAGGCCGGTAAAACGCAGTTCGGTGCGCATTCTGCCACCACCTGGGGCTATAACGGAAATCTGCTGGGCCCGGCCCTGCAATTGCGTCAGGGCAAAGCGATTACCGTTGATATTCATAACCAGCTTCCACAAGAGACGACCGTTCACTGGCACGGACTGGAAATCCCGGGTGAGGTTGACGGCGGTCCGCAAGGTATCATTCAGCCGGGCGCATCAAGAAGCGTCACGTTTACGCCAACTCAGCAGGCGGCAACCTGCTGGTTCCATCCCCATCAACACGGTAAAACTGGCCGCCAGGTTGCGATGGGGCTGGCGGGTCTGGTACTGATTGAAGACAATGCCATCCGCTCTCTGCTGTTGCCAAAACAGTGGGGCATCGACGACGTGCCGGTCATCGTCCAGGATAAAAAATTTACCGCTGACGGCCAGATTGATTACCAGCTCGACATCATGAGCGCCGCCGTGGGCTGGTTTGGCGATACGCTCCTCACCAACGGCGTGATGTATCCCCAGCATTCGGCGCCGAAAGGCTGGCTGCGTCTGCGGTTGCTCAACGGCTGCAATGCGCGTTCCCTTAACTTTGCCACCAGTGACAACCGCCCGCTGTACGTTATCGCAAGCGACGGCGGCCTGTTGGCCGAACCGGTAAAAGTCACCGAGCTGCCAATGTTGATGGGCGAGCGTTTTGAAGTGCTGGTGGATACCAGCGATGGCAAAGCTTTCGATATCGTTACCCTGCCAGTGAGCCAGATGGGGATGGCGATTACGCCATTCGACAAGGCGCATCCGGTATTGCACGTTCAGCCGCTGGCGATCCCTGCCTCCGGTACTCTACCGGATACGCTGAGCTCAATCCCGGCGCTGCCAGCGTTGGAAGGGCTGACCCAGCGCACTCTGCAGCTCTCTATGGACCCGATGCTCGATATGATGGGTATGCAGGCGCTGATGCAAAAATATGGCAGTCAGGCGATGGGTAATATGGGTCATGGCGGCATGATGGGCAATATGGATCATGGCGATATGATGGGTAAGATGGACCATGGCAGCATGATGGGTCATGGCAATATGGGCCAGATGAACCACGGCGATAAAGGCTTTGATTTCCATAATGCGAACCGCATCAACGGCGTGGCTTTTGATATGAATAAGCCCATGTTCGCGGCAGAAAAAGGGAAGTACGAGCGCTGGCAGATCTCTGGTAAAGGCGACATGATGCTGCACCCGTTCCATATCCACGGCACCCAGTTCCGCATTCTCTCAGAGAACGGTCATGCTCCTGCCGCGCATCGCGCTGGCTGGAAAGATACGGTTCGTGTCGAGGGGGGCGTCAGCGAAGTGCTGGTGAAATTCGAGAATGATGCGCCGAAAGAGCAGATGTACATGGCGCACTGCCATCTGTTAGAGCATGAAGACACCGGGATGATGCTTGGGTTTACGGTGTAGTCTGCTGCGGTTTGAAGCCCTCACCCCGGCAGGGAGTCACCAAACAATCCCCTCTCCCTTAGGGAGAGGGTCAGGGTGAGGGTAAAGATTTACTTCACATCATCCGGCAATGCGTAAGCGACAATATAGTCACCCATCTTCGTTCCGAATGAACCATGACCGCCCGCAGAGATAACAACATACTGCTTGCCATCCACTTCATAGGTCATCGGCGTTGCTTGTCCGCCCGCTGGCAGACGCGCCTGCCACAGTTTCTCCCCGTTGGTCATGTTGTATGCGCGCAGATAGTTGTCTGCGGTCGCCGCGATAAACAACACGTTACCCGCGGTAGAGATTGGGCCACCCAGCATTGGCATCCCCATGTTGAACGGCACCGGAACCGGCATCGGGAACGGCATGCTGTCCTGCGGGGTACCAATACGTTTTTTCCACGCGATCTGGTTGGTTTTCAGATCCAGGGCGGAGATATAACCCCACGCCGGCTGTTTACACGGCAGACCGAACGGTGAAAGGAACGGATTCAGGGTCACGCCAAACGGAACGCCATACTGCGGCTGGATACCGGATTCGGTACCGCTGGCTTTCGCGTCCTTCGGCGGCTCTATCGGGTTGCCCGGCCCGCGTGGGATCAGACGTGAGACAAACGGCAGCGCCATCGGGTTGGCAATCGCCACCTGACGGTCAGGATCAACGGAAATCCCACCCCATTCGAACATCCCCAGGTTACCCGGGAATACCAGCGTGCCCTGCTCAGACGGCGGGGTAAAGATCCCTTCGTAGCGCAGTTTGTGGAACATCACACGGCACACCAGCTGGTCGAACATGGTGGCGCCCCACATGTCCGCATCGGTCAGATCTTTCTTCGGTCGGAAGCTGAGATCGGAGAACGGCTGGGTTGCGGAGACGTGATCACCTTTCGCAGCACCCTGCGGAACCGGTTTTTCCGGCGCCGGGACGACCAGCTTACCGTCACGACGATCGAGAACAAAAATGTTCCCGGTTTTCGCTGGGGCATAAATCACCGGAACGGTTTCGCCTTTCACGGTGATGTCAGCCAGCGTAGGCTGGGAAGGCATGTCCATATCCCACAGATCGTGGTGGACGGTCTGGTAGCTCCAGGCCAGTTTACCGGTGGTCGCGTTCAGCGCCAGAATCGCGCTCGCATAGCGTTCCTGCTCCGGCGTGCGGTAACCGCCCCAGATATCCGGCGTGGTAACGCCCATCGGGAGGTACACCAGATCAAGCTTCGCATCGTAGGCCGCAGGTGCCCAGGAGTTCGGCGAGTTCAGGGTGTAGTGGTGTTCGTCTTCCGGGATCGCGTTCGGATCTTTTGCACCCGGATCGAAGGCCCACAGCAGCTTACCGCTGTTAACGTCAAAACCACGGATAACGCCGGACGGCTCGCGGGTTGAGAAGTTATCGGTGACAGCACCTGCAATAACGATGGTTTTGTCGGTCACGATCGGTGGGGAAGTGGGTTCATACATCCCCGGCGTGGTCACCGGCTGGTTGGTTTGCAGGTTGAGGATCCCTTTGTTTGCAAAGGTTTCACACAGCTTACCGGTATCCGCATTGAGCGCAAACAGACGACCATCGTTCACCGGCAGCAGAATGCGGCGCGGACAGTCAGCCACCACATCCGCAGGGGCGTTTGCTGGCGTGGCCTCGTGGTAAGAGACACCACGACAGGTGACGTGCTGGAAGGATGGGTCAGTGTTGAGCTGCGGATCGAAGTGCCATTTCTCCTGCCCGGTTTTGGCATCCAGCGCGAACAGACGCTGGTGCGCGGTGCACAGATAGAGCATGTTACCGACTTTAATCGGCGTCACTTCGTTAGTGATTTCACCCGGATCGTTAGGCTGCTTCAGATCGCCGGTACGGAATACCCAGGCCTCTTTCAGCTGGTGAACGTTGTCCGCGTTAATTTGCTTCAGCGGGGAGTAGCGCTGCCCCTCCTGATTACGACCATAAGCGGGCCAGTCCTGATCAGCAACGGTAGAAATCGGCGCCGCTGGCGTCACATCGGTGCTCAGCGTGCCGTTGATTTCCTGCGGATCGTGGAAGCCGGCCCAGGTCAGGATGCCACCGCTTATCAGCAGCGCCACCACCAGCGCACATACGGCACCGCCGGAAGGGATGTGCAGACGACGCCAGACAAAGGGCAGAATCAGCCAAATGCCGAAGAACACCAGAATATCGCTGCGCGGCGTCAGCGCCCAGAAGTCGAAACCGACCTCCCACACGCCCCAGACCATCGTGGCGAGCAGCAGAGCGGCGTACAGCCATAGCGCACAGCGCTTACCGCGAAACAGCATGACGGTGACGGCAAGCATCACCAGACCTGCTACGGGGTAGTACCAGGAACCGCCAATCGCGGCCAGCCATACCCCTCCGATTAAAAGATATAGCCCGCAGAATGCTGCAAAGAGGGCCGTTAGCGTCACGAGAATTCGTGATTGTTGAGGTTTTGTTTCTGCCATAGAAAGACACCCACCAAATAGTTAATTTTTTAGTAGCAATTAATTATAGGATTTAACAAGTGTGATCGGAATCACAAATCGAGCTTTATGATCGCATGCACCGTATAAATGGTTTTGCTGGTATACTGTGCCGCTTGCTGATCAATACTGCTGCCACTGGCGGTGATATTGAGTGATTTACTCTTTAAATCAGATGGTTAGTTTAATGAAACATACTGTTGAAGTGATGATCCCGGAAGCGGAGATCAAAGCGCGTATCGCCGAATTAGGTCGTCAGATTACTGAACACTATAAAGATAGCGGCAGTGATATGGTGCTGGTTGGGCTGCTGCGCGGTTCATTTATGTTCATGGCTGACCTGTGCCGCGAAGTACAGGTATCACATGAAGTCGATTTTATGACGGCGTCGAGCTATGGCAGCGGCATGTCCACCACCCGTGATGTAAAAATCCTCAAAGATCTCGACGAGGATATCCGTGGTAAAGACGTGCTGATCGTCGAAGATATTATCGATTCTGGTAATACTCTGTCGAAAGTGCGCGAAATCCTGAGCCTGCGTGAGCCAAAATCCCTTGCCATCTGTACTCTGCTGGACAAACCGTCCCGCCGTGAAGTGGATGTGACCGTGGAATATGTCGGCTTTGCTATTCCGGATGAGTTTGTCGTTGGCTATGGTATCGACTACGCTCAGCGATACCGCCACCTGCCGTACGTCGGCAAAGTGGTCCTGCTGGACGAATAAAAAAAGGCCCCGCGGGGCCTTTTTTGTTATTTATGATTTACATGCTTAAGCTTCAGGTTGGAAATCCCGTGGCGGTAACGCTGCTCCAGGGTAGCGCGGCTGGTGGCGGTCACGTCGAGATCGCGTAACAGGCCATCGTGAATGCCGTAAGCCCAGCCGTGAACCGTGACCTTCTGGCCGCGTTTCCAGGCTGATTGCATAATGGTGGAGTGGCCCAGGTTATAAACCTGCTCCATCACGTTCAGCTCGCACAGGGTGTCGAGACGACGTTCCTGAGGCATTTCGCCCAGCAGTGAGCTGTGTTTGAACCAGATATCACGGATGTGCAGCAGCCAGTTGTCGATGAGGCCGAGTTCCGGATTCTCTACAGCCGCCTGTACGCCACCGCAGCCATAGTGGCCACAGATGATGATGTGCTCGACTTCCAGCACATCAACCGCGTACTGCACCACGGAGAGGCAGTTCAGGTCAGTGTGAATGACGAGGTTGGCGACGTTACGGTGAACAAAGAGTTCACCCGGCTCCAGACCCGTAAGGCGTTCAGCGGGAACGCGGCTGTCGGAACATCCAATCCATAGAAAGCGTGGTTTCTGCGCTTGTGCCAGTTTCTCAAAAAAACCGGGATCCTCTTCCACCAGCATTTTTGACCATAGTGCATTATTGCTGATGAGTGTATCTATATCTTTCATGGAGGTTAACGACCTGTAACCAAGTAAGTGCGTTGCGCTAATATAGGTCAACTCCATCATTTTTAAAACCACACATCGAGTGTCACAACACGATAAGAGACATTTAATGACCATTGCTCTGGAACTAAAACAGCTTAAAAAGACCTATCCGGGCGGCGTTCAGGCGCTGCGTGGTATCGATCTTAGTGTTGAAGCTGGTGACTTTTACGCGCTGCTTGGGCCGAACGGCGCAGGCAAATCAACCACCATCGGCATCATCAGTTCGCTGGTGAACAAAACTTCCGGCAGCGTGAGCGTATTTGGCTACGATCTGGGCAAGGACGTGGTCAACGCCAAACGCCAGCTGGGGCTGGTGCCGCAGGAGTTTAACTTCAACCCGTTCGAGACCGTTCAGCAGATCGTGGTGAACCAGGCGGGTTACTACGGCGTTGAGCGAAAAGAAGCCGTCGAACGTAGCGAAAAATACCTAAAACAGCTCGATCTGTGGGAAAAGCGTGGTGAACGTGCACGTATGCTTTCCGGTGGGATGAAGCGGCGCCTGATGATTGCTCGTGCGCTGATGCATGAGCCAAAACTGCTGATCCTCGACGAACCGACCGCCGGGGTGGATATCGAACTGCGTCGCTCTATGTGGGGGTTCCTGAAGGATCTCAACGACAAGGGCACCACCATCATTTTAACCACCCACTACCTGGAAGAGGCTGAAATGCTGTGCCGTAACATCGGCATCATTCAGCACGGAGAGTTAGTGGAAAATACCTCGATGAAAAATCTGCTCTCAAAGCTTAAATCGGAGACCTTCATCCTCGATCTGGCCCCGAAAAGCCCGCTGCCGAAGCTCGACGGCTATCAGTACCGGCTGGTCGATACTTCCACGCTTGAAGTGGAAGTGTTGCGCGAGCAGGGCATTAACAGCGTCTTTAGCCAGCTCAGCGCGCAGGGTGTTCAGGTATTAAGTATGCGTAACAAAGCCAACCGTCTGGAAGAGCTGTTTGTGTCGCTGGTGAATGTGAAACAAGGAGAGCAGGCATGATGCAGCTTTATTGGGTCGCCCTGAAAAGTATCTGGGCGAAAGAGATCCAGCGCTTTATGCGTATCTGGATCCAGACGTTGGTGCCGCCGGTTATCACCATGACGCTCTATTTCATCATCTTCGGTAATCTGATTGGTTCACGAATTGGCGAGATGCATGGTTTTACCTACATGCAGTTCATCGTGCCGGGGCTTATCATGATGGCGGTGATCACCAACGCCTATGCCAACGTAGCTTCGTCGTTTTTCAGCGCGAAATTCCAGCGTAACATTGAAGAACTGCTGGTGGCTCCGGTGCCAACCCATGTCATCATTGCCGGGTACGTCGGCGGCGGCGTGGCGCGCGGCCTGTGCGTTGGCATTCTGGTGACGGCAATTTCGCTGTTCTTCGTGCCGTTCCAGGTTCACTCCTGGCTGTTCGTCGGACTGACGCTGCTGCTGACGGCGGTGCTGTTCTCTCTGGCGGGGTTGTTGAATGCGGTGTTTGCTAAAACCTTCGACGATATCAGCCTTATCCCGACGTTCGTACTGACGCCGCTGACCTATCTTGGCGGGGTATTTTACTCGCTGACGCTGCTGCCACCGTTCTGGCAGGCGCTGTCGCACCTGAACCCGATTGTCTACATGATCAGTGGTTTCCGCTTCGGCTTCCTCGGTATTAGCGATGTGCCGCTGGCAACCACCGTGGGGGTTCTGGTGGTCTTTATCGCCGCGTTTTACCTGCTCTGCTGGTATCTCATCCAGAAAGGACGCGGTCTGCGCAGCTAGACCCTTCGCCCGGCGGCTCGTCGCTGCCGGGCAACACTCCGCCGAAGTTTGACTTTTATCACCCCATCCGAATATTCACCCGGCTAAACTACATGTCTGCTAAGGAGACTTGTATGCTAGGTTGGGTTATTGCCTGTCATGACGACCGCGCACAGGAAATCATGGATCGCCTCGAAAAAAAGTTTGGGCCGCTGACGCAATGTCGGGCGGTGAATTACTGGCGTGGGCTTAGCGCTAACATGCTGAGTCGGATGATGTGCGATGCACTGCACCACACAGATTCAGGCGATGGGGTGATTTTTCTCACTGATATTCCCGGGGCGGCACCGTACCGTGTAGCATCGTTGATGAGCCACAAGCACAGCCATTGCGAAGTGATCTCCGGTGTCTATTATTCATTGTTGGAGCGAATGTATTCGCAGCGGGAGACCTTATCCAGCGAAGCCTTTCGCGATGCGATTGTTGCCAGTGGGGCGCCCGAGGTCAGCAGTCTGTGGCATCAGCAGCAGAAAAATCCACCCTTCGTGTTACTTCATGATTTGTACGCTGATTAACCATTGGTATTGATAGCGCTTTTGCTACAATAGCGGCAGTTTTCGCTGCCCGGTCAATCGTGTATGTTAACTCGTCTTGTCTTTGTCCTGCTGCTGGTGGTTTCTGGCAGCGCCAGTGCCACTCTTCTCAACCAGCCTGAGCTGTCCGCTCGTTATATGCAAACGACGGAAGATGCCACTATCTGGGCGAAAATCGGCAATCGGGTCGTCACGGTGGGTAACGTGCGCGGCGGGCAGATCCTGGCAGTAAAAACCACGAACGCGGATTACTATGAATTCAGCTTCGGTTTTGGTACCGGCTATATCGATAAAGGGCATCTGGAGCCGGTGCAGGGCGGCCTGCGGGTACAGGATAACCTCGGTGACCTGAACAAGCCGCTCAGCAATCAGAACCTGCTGACCTGGCGTGATACCCCTGTTTATAACGAGCCGCGAAATACCAGCGTTCCGTTTGGCGTACTGGCAGACAATCTGCGCTACCCCATTATCAGCAAACTAAAAGACCGCCTGAACCAGACCTGGTATCAGATCCGTATTGGCGATCGCCTGGCGTGGGTCAGTAGCCTGGATGCACAGCAGGACAACGGTGTGCCGATCCTCACTTATCACCATATTCTGCGTGATGAAGAGAATACGCGCTTTCGCCATACTTCTACCACCACCTCGGTACGTGCGTTTAGTAACCAGATGACCTGGCTTCGCGATCAGGGCTACACCACGCTGACCATGTATCAGCTGGAAGGTTATTTGCGTAATAAACTCAATATTCCTGCCCGCTCGGTGGTGATTACCTTTGACGATGGTCTGAAGTCGGTCAACCGCTACGCCTGGCCGATTCTCGAGGAGTATGGTTTTAAGGCGACTGCGTTTATTATTTCGTCGCGGATTAAAATCCACCCACAAAAATGGGATCCAAAATCGCTGCAGTTTATGAGCATTTCTGAGCTACGAAGCATTCAGAACGTGTTTGATATCCAGTCGCACACCCATTTTCTGCATCGGGTGGACAACCAGCATCGTCCGATTCTGTTGAGCCGTAGCTACCACAACATTCTGTTTGATTTTGAACGCTCACGCCGTGCGCTGGGGCAGTTCAACCCTCACGTGCTGTATCTCTCTTATCCGTTTGGCGGCTACGACGATAATGCGCTGAAAGCGGCGAATGATGCCGGTTTCCACATGGCGGTGACGACGGTGAAAGGGAAGGTAAAACCGGGGGATAATCTGTTCTTACTGAAGCGCCTGTATATTCTGAGAACCGATTCACTGGAGACCATGTCGCGGCTGATCAGCAATCAGCCGCAGGGGTAGAGTTACGCGACCTGAACCGGAATCGCTTTGGCGGTGCGCTTCATCTCGTTTTCGCCTTCAAAGTAGGCGACTTTCGGCTGCCAGCGGCGGGCCTCTTCGTCTGACATCATGACGAAGCTTGCGATAATCACAATATCGCCCACGTCGGCACAGTGCGCTGCCGCACCGTTCACGGAGATAATTTTAGAACCGCGCTCTGCCGCAATGGCATAGGTGGAGAAGCGTTTGCCGTTGTTCACGTTCCAGATATCAATCGCTTCGTTTTCAAGAATTCCTGCCGCATCGAGAAAATCCTGGTCAATGGCACAGGAACCTTCGTAGTGCAGGTCGGCCTGAGTCACTGTCACACGGTGAAGCTTACCTTGCAGCATTTTGCGAATCATTACGTCTACCTTTAATCATCATGCATTACCCTCTCCGCAGGAGAGGGTCGGGTGAAGGGATATATTCCCGGAGCCTGTATGCGCGCAGTATTGCCCGATTTTTAGTCGGTGTCTACTGGCCGAGCTCAACCACTTTATTATCAATCAGGCGAGCCTGACCAAGCCAGGCGGCAACGAGGATAACCGCACGTTTGCTGGTGTCAGAAACCTCCAGCAGCGTATCGGCATCGCGAATTTGCACTTCATCGCTGCGAAAGCCCTTATCGTTCAGTTCCTGTTCTCCAAGTGCGATCAGCTCGTCAAAATCACGCTCGCCGGCCTGCAGTTTTTCGGCAATACCGTTCATCACCTTGCTGATGCCCGGCGCGATTTTACGCTCGGCCGCGGTGAGATAACCGTTGCGTGAGCTCAGGGCCAGACCATCTTTGGCGCGGACAATCGGCACGCCGATAATCTCGATGTCGTAGCCCATATCCGCCACCATCTTGCGAATAAGCGCCAGCTGCTGGAAATCTTTTTCGCCAAAGCAGGCAACGTCTGGCTGCACCAGGTTAAAGAGCTTGCTGACAATAGTCGACACGCCGCGGAAATGGCCCGGACGGCTCGCGCCCTCCAGCATGGTAGAAAGACCTGGAACATCGACGTAGGTTTGCGTATCGGTACCCAGCGGATAAATATCGGCCGGAGCAGGCGCGAAAATAAAATCCACTTTACGCTTGTTGAGCTTCTCGCTGTCTTCCTGCAGGGTGCGCGGGTAGCGCGCCAGATCTTCTGGTCGGTCGAACTGCATCGGGTTCACGAAAATGCTCACCACCACCACATCAGCACAGGCTTTTGCCTCATCGACAAGCTTCATATGGCCATCGTGAAGGTTGCCCATGGTGGGAACCAGCGCAATACGTTTACCTTCCTGGCGCAGACGACGGATATGCTGACGCAGCAGCGGAAGGGTTTCGATAATCAACACAACAAGACTCCTTAATGGAAACTGTGTTCTTCGCCCGGATACGCACCGGACTCGACGTCAGTCATATACTGCCGCACCGCGGCGCGCATGTCGCCCGTTTGTTCGAGGAAATTCTTCGCAAATTTCGGGATATGCCCGCCGGTGATGCCGAAGGCGTCATGCATCACCAGGATCTGTCCGTCGGTGACGTTACCCGCGCCGATGCCAATCACCGGAATACGCAGCGCTTCGGTGACGCGTTTAGCCAGTTCTACCGGCACGCACTCCAGCACCAGCAGCTGTGCCCCGGCGGCTTCCAGCGCCAGCGCATCATCCAGCAGCGTCTGCGCTGCATCACCGCGCCCCTGTACCTTGTAGCCGCCGAAGATGTTGACCGACTGCGGGGTGAGGCCAAGGTGACCGCACACCGGCACCGCGCGCTCGGTGAGCATTTTAACGGTCTCGACCAGCCATGCGCCGCCTTCAATCTTGACCATATTGGCACCGGCACGCATTACCGCGGCGGCATTGGTGAACGCCTCTTGCGGGGTTGCGTAGGCCATAAACGGCAGGTCAGCGAGCAGCAGGCAGTACGGCGCACCGCGACGTACGGCGCGAGTATGATAAGCAATGTCTTCTACCGTGACCGGCAGGGTGGTGTCGTGTCCCTGGACCGTCATCCCAAGAGAATCACCGACCAGCATCACGTTCAGACCTTCGTCAGCGAACAGTTTGGCGAAGCTGTAGTCGTAAGCGGTAATGGTCGCGAAGCGTTTCTTTTCCTGTTTGTATTTCTGCAACAGGGAAATCGTGGTTGGTTTCATAGGAGTTCCTGATTACTAAGGCCGAATCTTGCGGCATTGTATCAGCAACTCCCGGGGGGACAAGTTTACCAGTGGGCAGGTTGTGCGCTATTCAGCTGTTTCAGGATGGCGGCAAGGGTTGTGCCGTCCGGGAAGGTGAGTTCAGGCGCGATTTCAAACAGCGGCCAGAGCATAAAGCCACGGTTTTTCATGTCGTAATGCGGCACGGTCAGGCGCGGGGTGTCCAGAACCTGCTGGCCAAAGAGCATGATATCGAGATCGAGGGTGCGTGGCCCCCAGCGTTCGGCTTTACGAACGCGACCCTGCTGCAGCTCAATGCGCTGCGTGTTATCCAGCAGCGCTTCTGGGGACAGGGCGGTTTCCAGCGCCACGGCGGCGTTCAGGTAATCGGGTTGATCCTGCGGCCCCAGCGGCGGTGTACGATAAAACGAGGAGAGCGCAACGACGCGGCTCTCCGGGATTTCGCCCAGTGCGGCAATGGCAGCGTTAACCTGGTCCAGCGGTGAGGCCAGATTGCTGCCGAGTGCGATATAAACCAGACTCACGCGCTGCCCTGACGCGGTGCGCGTTTACGTGGGCGGCGATGACGGCGGCGAGCGGCGGGCTCATCGCCCAAATCGTCCAGCATATCTTTCTGCGTCGGTGGCGCGGAGACCTGGAACTCACCCCACCACTGCGCCAGGCGCTGCAGTTCGGCGTTGCTCTCGGCTTCGGCGCGCAGTGCCAGCAGATCGTAGGCGGCACGGAATTTCGGATGCTCCATCAGCTTCCAGGCGCGTTTACCCTGACGGCGAGACATGCGCAGCTGCAGCTGCCAGATATCACGAACCAGCGTAGTAATGCGTTTCGGGATCGCAATTGAGCGACAGGCTTCGTCCAGCACATCGTTTGCGGCCAGGGCGAAGGCATCGTAGTAAGCGAGGCCGCTCTCCTGGGCAATCTTCTGCGCCATTTCCAGCAGCGGATACCAGAACATTGCCGCAAACAGGAACGCCGGGTTAACGCGCATATCGTTGTGAATGCGGTTATCAGTGTTTTTCAGCACCTGGGCAATGATGCGTTCCATCGGGCTGTCGCCATTCTCGGTGAAATAACGCGAGATGGTCGGGAACAGCGGCTGGAACAGATTGCATTCGCGAAGTCCGCGGTAGGTTTCAAAACCGTAACCCGCCTGCAGCAGCTTCAGCGACTCTTCAAACAGACGAGCCGGCGGCACGTCGTTCATCAGCGTTGCCAGGCGTGGAATAGGCTCGGCGGTTTCCGGGCTGATCCGCATGTTCAGCTTGGCGGCAAAACGCACGGCACGCAGCATACGCACCGGGTCTTCACGATAGCGGGTTTCCGGATTGCCAATCAGACGGATGATGCCGTCCTGCAGATCCTGCATACCACCGACGTAATCGCGAACGGTGAAATCCGCCACGCTGTAGTAGAGACTGTTGATGGTGAAATCGCGGCGCTGCGCATCTTCCTCAATGGATCCGAAGATATTATCGCGCAGCAGCATGCCGTTCTGGCCGCGCTGGGAGGTAGCGCGATCGTCAGGCGAGCCATCGTGGTGGCCACGGAACGTCGCCACTTCGATAATTTCAGGGCCGAACATGACGTGAGCCAGGCGGAAGCGACGGCCAACAAGACGGCAGTTGCGGAATAGTTTACGCACCTGGTCTGGCGTTGCGCTGGTTGTCACATCGAAATCTTTTGGTTTTTTGCCCAGCAGTAAATCACGCACACCACCACCTACAAGGTAAGCTTCATAGCCTGCCTTGTTCAGGCGGTAGAGAACCTTGAGGGCATTTTCACTGATATCTTTGCGGGAAATAGCATGCTGCTCACGCGGGATGATAGTCATCCTGGGTCTGGCGACGACGAGTTCAGCCTCGCTCTCCTCACGGCTTAGCACCTTGCGGCAAAAATTAGCGACTCGGGTAAAAATGTTACACCTCGGTAGTTGTATACAGGCTGCGTCCCGTCATTGTGCGAGACCAATGGCGGGACGCAGTCGGGATTCGGACAAAAAATAGCGGCTAATCATAGCTCAGCAAAACGCGTTTGAGAATGATGGATTTCCGGTACCGCCGAAAGATCCCAGTTAGCCACCGCATTTTTAAGCAGCGCTTCAACGCTCATATCCCGCCACTCTTCAATAATATCCTGCTGTAGAAACGCCAGTGCCTTAATCAGCTCGGGACGCGGATCGCCATTCGGCAGCGCCGGGGCATGGTTCTGTTTCGATAGCTTATTGCCATCGTGATTCAGCGCCAGCGGCAGGTGAATATAATCGGGAGCCTGCCAGCCAAAATGGTGATAGAGCGAAATCTGTCGCACGGTCGGTTCGATAAGATCGGCGCCGCGCACAATTTCCGTCACCCCCTGGAAATGGTCGTCGACCACTACCGCCAGGTTATAGGCAAATAAACCGTCGCGGCGATGAATAATAAAATCTTCGCGTGCGAGGGCGGCGTCGGCAGTAATTTCACCGCGTAGCTTATCGTCAAAGCGTAGCACGGGTTGCTGCTGACGCAGGCGTAGCGCTGCATTTTCAGGGCCTAACCCTAAATCACGGCAGTGACCGTCGTAGATGCCGCCGAGGCTCTGAATTCGGGCACGCGTGCAGGCGCAGTAATAGCTAAGCCCTTGCTCAGCAAGCCAGGCAAGCGCGTCGCGGTAGGCGTCGTGTCGCTGGGATTGCCAGAGGACGTCACCATCCCAGTGAAGACCGTAATGTTCCAGCTGACGCAGGATGGACTCTGCCGCACCGGGAACTTCACGTGGAGGATCGATATCTTCGATACGTACCAGCCAGGTACCGTGATTCGCGCGGGCCTGCAGGTAGCTGCCAAGCGCGGCAATTAAAGAGCCGAAGTGTAATTCACCGGAGGGGGATGGCGCAAAGCGCCCAATATAGTGTGATTCAGACATAGTCGTGGTTACAAGGCGGGAGAGACTCCCGCCTTTAGATGGTCTACAGGGCTGGAATTAACCGGCCATCTGTTTTTCGCGGATTTCAGCCAGCGTTTTGCAGTCGATGCACAGATCGGCTGTCGGACGCGCTTCCAGACGGCGGATCCCGATTTCAACACCGCAGGATTCGCAGTAGCCGAAATCTTCGTCTTCGACTTTCTTCAGCGTTTTTTCAATCTTTTTGATCAGTTTGCGCTCGCGGTCACGGTTACGCAGTTCGAGGCTGAACTCTTCTTCCTGTGCGGCACGGTCCACCGGATCCGGGAAGTTAGCAGCTTCATCCTGCATATGAGTAACGGTGCGATCGACTTCATCCCTGAGTTGATTACGCCATGCTTCAAGAATACGTCTGAAGTGCGCCAGCTGGGCTTCGTTCATATACTCTTCGCCCGGTTTCTCTTGATACGGCTCCACCCCAGCGATGGCGAGAATACTCAGGGACGATGTTTTACGGTTTTGCCCTTCTTGCATGTTGCTTCTCCTTAACACGCACTATCGATCCCCAGGTGGGGGAAAAATCAGGCCGCTATAAATAGCAGATGCTTTTCCGGATAGCAATTATCTAAACGTTACACTTGACAACCCTGTGAGGAAAAGCGTATTTGCGCACGCGACCAGCACACTTATTGTTCGTCGTTATAACACGACGGGTATAGGCTCATTGAGAGTCATCATATCGGCAGAAAGTTCCGCTTTAAATGCCAGAATTTCAACCCCTTTGTTTTTTGCCTCATTCAACAATTGCGCGTATTTCGCATCGATGTGGCGCGCAGGTGAAAAACAGGTAATGGCCGAGTGAAGCACTGCAAAAAAAACCACAGCGCGATCGCCTGCGGCTACCACGCTCATGAGCTCCCGAAGATGCTTTTGACCCCTTTCAGTCACCGCGTCCGGGAAATAACCGTACTCATTTTCCGCCAACGTTACCGATTTCACTTCAATATAGCAGTTACGACCGTCATCTGCCTGTAGCAAAAAATCAATTCGACTTCGTTCTTCGCCATATTTTACTTCGCTTTTCAGCACGCTATATCCTGTGAGCGGAGCAATGACATCATTCTGTAATGCTTCTTTCACTAACATATTGGCGCGTAAAGTATTAACACAAATAAAGGCGCCTTGCTGGGTCTGCGTTATTTCCCATGTATGCGCATATTTGCGTTTAGGATTATCCGATGTGGAATACCAGACGGTATCTCCCGGCGTAGCGCAACCGGTCATTGCACCGGTATTGGGGCAGTGCAGGGTGAGGGTTTCGCCCGCTGGCGTCATCACGTCGGCAAGAAAGCGTTTATAGCGTTTGATGAGCGTAGCGGATTGTAATGGGGGCGAAAATTGCATCACGTGTCCTGTTATTCGGTTAATGTCCAGCGCTGAAGCGGGGTGTAACGGGTGCGTCCTTGTGAATACGACGATTCATACAGCACAAACTCGTTCACCGGCACCTGCCAGTGAAAGCCCGGCGGTGGAATGCTTACCGCGTGGCCTGCATCACGCAGCAGAGTAAGGTGCGGGTGAAATGGCTGCGGGCTTTGGTAGCAACCGCTGCGGGCCGCCTGGGCGCGAAGCATACTGGCAAGCTGCAGCAATCCCCGGGGCGGCTGGCAGGTGCCAAGCCACACCACGCGGGATCGTAGCCACTGTCCGGCATCGTCAAGATGCAGGGTAAACCCGGGCTGGTGAATACGTCCGGCCATTGCGGCGAGCGCCTGCTGCTTTTCCGCGCTCACTTCACCTAAAAAGGCCAGCGTGATGTGCAGATTTGCCGCCGCGACCGGGCGGCCGGCTTCGGGCGGAAACTGCCCGGCGCGCCAGCGGACAATCTGTCGTTGAATATTGCCCGGTATTTCAACGGCAAAGAATAGCCGTTTTGGCTCTGACATCTCGGTTTCTCGGTAATCATTTATGGCGATGCTACAATGCATGACCCTGAATGTTAACTCTTCGGAGCGTTTTGTGTCCCTGTTACCGGTTGCTACAGTCCTTCCCGAACTTCTTCAGGCGCTGAGTCATGCGCCGCAGGTCTTGCTCAACGCGCCCACCGGCGCGGGGAAATCGACGTGGCTGCCGCTGCAAATTCTGGCTCAGGGCAACATTCAAGGTAAAATTATCCTCCTTGAGCCACGTCGGCTGGCGGCGCGTAACGTCGCGGAGCGGCTGGCAGAGCAGCTCGGTGAAAAAACCGGACAAACCATCGGCTACCGGATGCGTGCCGAGAACTGCACTGGCCCGGATACCCGCCTTGAAGTGGTAACGGAGGGGATCCTGACGCGCATGTTGCAGCACGATCCAGAGCTGAACGGCGTGGGGCTTGTGATCCTCGATGAGTTCCACGAGCGTAGCCTGCAGGCAGATCTCGCGCTGGCGCTGCTGCTCGACGTTCAGCAGGGGCTGCGGGACTCGCTTAAGCTGCTCATCATGTCGGCGACGCTCGATAACGATCGTCTGCAGCAGCTGCTGCCAGAGGCGCCGACCATTATCTCCGAGGGGCGAAGCTACCCGGTGGATCGCCGCTATCAACCACTGGCGGCGCATCAGCGCGCCGACGAGGCGATTGCTATCGCCACGGCCGAACTATTACGTCATGAATCCGGATCTCTGCTGCTGTTTTTACCGGGAGTAGGGGAAATTCTGCGCGTGCAGGAGCAGCTCGCCTCACGCATTGCCGACGATACATTACTGTGCCCGCTGTACGGTGCTTTGCCGCTCAGCGAGCAGCGGAAAGCGATTCTGCCTGCACCTGCCGGTAAGCGTAAAGTGGTGCTGGCGACCAACATTGCGGAAACCAGCCTGACGATTGAAGGTATTCGCCTGATTGTCGACAGTGCGCAGGAACGGGTGGCTCGTTTTGATGTGCGCACCGGGCTGACGCGGCTGGTCACGCAGCGCATCAGCCAGGCTTCGATGACCCAGCGCGCCGGGCGTGCCGGGCGTCTGGAGCCGGGTGTTTGTCTGCACCTGATAGCCAAAGAGCAGGCCGAGCGGGCGGCGGCGCAAAGCGAGCCGGAGATCCTGCAAAGCGATCTCTCCGGGCTGCTGCTGGAGCTTTTACAGTGGGGCTGTCAGGAACCGTCACAGCTCAGCTGGCTCGATCTTCCTCCGGCGCTCAACCTTGCGGCGGCGCGCCGACTGCTGGCGCAGCTACAGGCGCTGGAAGGCGAACGTCTGTCTGCGAAAGGCCGAAAGATGGCCGAGCAGGGTAACGATCCGCGTCTGGCGGCGATGCTGGTAGCGGCAGAGGGAGCCGATGAAATCGCCACGGCGGCGAAGGCGGTGGCGATCCTCGAAGAACCGCCGCGAAACGCCAGCACGGATCTTGCTCATGCCTTTTCCCGCAACCAGCCTAACTGGCAGCAGCGCGCCCGGCAGCTTGCGAAACGGCGCGGTGGATCGCCGGGCGAGGCGGATATTGACCTGCTTCCGGCACTGCTGGCGCGGGCGTTTCCCGACCGTATTGCCCGTCGTCGGGGGCAGGAAGGTCGTTACCAGCTTGCCAACGGTATGGGGGCAATGCTCGACGCCGACGACGCGCTGGGCCGCCATGAATGGTTGATTGCGCCACTGCTGCTGCAGGGCAGCCAGTCGGCGGACGCCCGTATTCTGCAGGCGCTACCGGTAGAAGTTGATGTGCTGATCGCACGTTGTCCGTGGCTGTTAAGCCAGTCTGATACCGTTGAGTGGGACGACGAGCGCGGTACGTTAAGAGCCTGGCGCCGCCTGCGAATTGGTGAGTTAACCGTGAAGACTCAGGCGCTGGCAAAACCTTCGGAAGAGGAGCTGCACCAGGCGATGCTTAACGGCATCCGTGACAAAGGGCTCTCGGTACTGAACTGGACGCCGGAGGCAGAGCAATTCCGTCTGCGTTTGATGAACGCGGCAAAATGGCTGCCGGAAGAGGAGTGGCCTGCGGTTGACGACGCGTCGTTACTGGCTTCGCTTGAGCGCTGGCTTCTGCCGCAGCTGACCGGGGTTCACTCGCTGCGGGCGCTTAAGGCGGTGAATATTCATGAAGCGTTACATAATCTGCTGCCATGGTCTTTACGTCAGCGGCTGGTGACTTCGCTTCCCACGCATTACACTGTGCCCACCGGAAGCCGAATCGTAATACGTTATCATGAGGATAATCCTCCGGCTCTGGCGGTGCGCATGCAGGAAATGTTTGGTGAAGCCACGACCCCAACGATAGCCGAGGGGCGTGTGGCGCTGGTGCTTGAGCTGTTATCGCCGGCACAGCGTCCGCTGCAGGTCACCCGCGATCTCAGCGCGTTCTGGAAAGGGTCTTATCGCGACGTTCAGAAAGAGATGAAAGGTCGTTACCCGAAGCATGTATGGCCCGACGATCCTGCAAATACTGCGCCCACCCGGCGCACAAAGAAATATTCATAGGCGAAAAATTGAGAGATTTCTTCTGGTTCGCCGAAATGAAAGAGATGAGAATCAGGCGGTTATGCCTGGAAAATGCGGAGAAAAAGCATGGCGGGGAATGACCGCGAGCCGATTGGACGGAAAGGAAAACCTTCACGTCCGGCGAAACAAAAGATAAGCCGTCGTCGGCTCAGAGATGAAGAGTATGACGACGAGTACGATGATGACGATGAGGATGAAGAGCCGATGCCGCGTAAGGGGAAAGGCAAAGGGCGTAAGCCTCGTGGTAAGCGCGGATGGTTCTGGTTCCTGGTGAAGCTTGGTATCGTCTTTGCGGTGCTTATCGCCATTTACGGTGTTTACCTCGACCAGAAAATTCGTAGCCGTATTGACGGTAAAGTGTGGCAGTTACCTGCCGCCGTATATGGCCGCATGGTTAACCTCGAGCCGGATATGCCGGTCAGTAAAAACGAGATGGTGCGTCTGTTGACGGCCTCCCAGTACCGCCAGGTGAGCGCGATGACGCGCCCGGGCGAGTTTACGGTGCAGGCTAACAGCATTGAGATGATCCGCCGTCCGTTTGACTTCCCGGACAGTAAAGAAGGGCAGGTGCGTGCGCGTCTGGACTTCGATAGCGATCATCTGGAAAGTATCACCAACATGGATAACAACCGCCAGTTCGGGTTCTTCCGACTCGATCCGCGATTGATAACCATGATGTCCTCGCCGAACGGCGAGCAGCGCCTGTTCGTGCCGCGCAGCGGGTTCCCGGACCTGCTGGTCGATACGCTTATCGCCACCGAAGACCGTCATTTCTATGAGCACGACGGTATCAGCCTGTACTCCATCGGGCGTGCGGTGCTGGCGAACGTGACCGCAGGACGCACGGTGCAAGGGGCGAGTACCCTGACGCAGCAGCTGGTGAAAAACCTGTTCCTCTCCAGTGAACGCTCCTACTGGCGTAAGGCCAACGAAGCGTACATGGCGGTTATCATGGATGCCCGCTACAGCAAAGACCGGATCCTTGAGCTGTATATGAACGAGGTGTACCTCGGTCAGAGCGGCGATAACGAGATCCGCGGCTTCCCGCTGGCGAGCCTGTACTACTTTGGTCGTCCGGTGGAAGAGCTGAGCCTCGATCAGCAGGCGCTGCTGGTGGGCATGGTGAAAGGGGCATCAATTTACAACCCGTGGCGTAATCCGAAGCTGGCGCTCGAACGTCGTAACCTGGTACTGCGCCTGCTGCAGCAGCAGAAGGTGATTGACCAGGAGCTGTACGACATGCTCAGCGCCCGCCCGCTTGGCGTGCAGCCGCGCGGTGGGGTTATCTCACCACAGCCAGCCTTTATGCAGATGGTTCGCCAGGAGCTGCAGGCGAAGCTTGGCGATAAAGTGAAAGATCTCTCCGGCGTGAAGATCTTCACCACCTTCGACTCGGTCGCGCAGGATGCGGCAGAAAAAGCGGCAACCGACGGCATTCCGGAGCTTAAAAAACAGCGTAAGTTGAGCGATCTCGAGACGGCGATGGTGGTCGTCGACCGCTTTAGCGGTGAGGTTCGGGCGATGGTTGGTGGTGCGGAACCGCAGTTTGCGGGTTACAACCGTGCCATGCAGGCGCGTCGTTCGATTGGTTCTCTGGCAAAACCGGCGACCTATCTTACCGCGCTAAGCCAGCCGAACCGCTATCGTCTGAATACCTGGATCGCCGATGCGCCGGTGGATATTCGCCTGCCTAACGGTCAGACCTGGTCTCCACAGAACGATAACCGTCGCTTTACCGGTCAGGTGATGCTGGTGGACGCGCTGACCCGTTCGATGAACGTGCCAACCGTTAACCTCGGGATGGCGCTGGGTCTCCCGGCGGTTACCGATACCTGGTTGAAACTGGGGGCGCCGAAAGATCAGCTTAATGCCGTGCCGGCTATGCTGCTGGGGGCACTTAACCTGACGCCGATTGAAGTGGCGCAGGCGTTCCAGACCATTGCCAGCGGCGGTAACCGCGCAACGCTTTCTGCCCTGCGTTCGGTGATTGGCGAAGATGGTACGGTGCTGTACCAGAGCTATCCGCAGGCGGAGCGTGCGGTGCCTGCGCAGGCGGCGTATATGACGCTGTGGACCATGCAGCAGGTGGTTCAGCGCGGTACCGGGCGTCAGCTTGGCGCTAAGTACCCGAACCTGCATCTGGCAGGGAAAACCGGGACCACCAACAACAACGTCGACACCTGGTTTGCCGGTATCGACGGCCGTGAAGTGGTGATCACCTGGGTTGGTCGTGACAACAACCAGCCGACGAAGCTCTACGGTGCCAGCGGTGCGATGTCTATCTACCAGCGCTATCTGTCCAACGAGTCACCGATCCCGCTGGATCTGACGCCGCCGGAAGATATTGCCAGCATGGGCGTTGACGATAACGGCAACTTTGTTTGCGGCGGTGGCGGCACTCGTATGCTGCCGGTCTGGACCACGGATCCGGACCAGCTTTGCCAGCAAAGCCAACCGCAGCCGCAGAACGGCAACCCGTTTGAGCCGTCCTCTCAGCCGCAACAACAGCAGCAGCCGCAGCAGCAGCCTCAGCAGCAGGATAAAAGCGATGGCGTAGCGGGCTGGATCAAGGATATGTTCGGCAGTAACTAAGTCTGCATATTCCGCAGTCACTCCTCTCGCCCTTCGGGGCGAGAGATCCTCTTCTTAACCTTCCTCTAACTCCATAACAACACTCCGGTTATTTTTTATGCCCTTAGATTTGGTAGGGGCGCATTCCGCTTGCTATGCCTTCGGCGTTTCGCCTATTATGCTGCGGTCATAATAATAATTATCGTTTACGTTATCATTCACTATTACATCAGAGAACTGAAATGGCGCGTCCTAAAACTGCTCAGCCAGGCAACATTGCGCTGCGTAAAATCGCAGTCGTTGTAGCTACAGCGGTTAGCGGCATGTCTGTCTATGCGCAGGCGGCTGACAAACCGAAAGAAGAAACCATCACCGTCACCGCCGCACCGGCCGCACAGGAAAGTGCCTGGGGTCCATCCCCAACCATCGCCGCGAAACGCACCGCTACCGCGACAAAAACCGATACCCCAATCGAAAAAACACCGCAGTCTGTTTCCGTCGTCACGCGGGAAGAGATGGATATGAAGCAGCCAACGACGGTGAAAGAGGCGATCGCTTATACACCGGGCGTATTCTCAACGCGCGGTAGCTCCACCACCTATGATGTGGTCACCATTCGTGGTTTTACGACCTCTTCAACCGTAAACACCAACCAGTATCTTGATGGTATGAAACTGCAGGGTAATAACTACTCTGAAGTGTCGATGGATCCTTACTTCCTCGAGCGCGTCGAAGTGATGCGTGGACCGGTATCGGTACTGTACGGCAACAGCAACCCGGGTGGGATTGTTTCGATGGTCAGCAAACGCCCGACCACCGAACCGCTGAAAGAAGTGCAGTTCAAAATGGGCACCAATAACCTGTGGCAAACGGGTTTTGACTTCAGTGATGCGATTGATGATGCCGGTGTGTGGTCCTACCGCCTGACCGGGTTAGGTAGCAGCCAGGATGCCCAGCAGCAGATGGCGAAATCTACACGCTACGCGATTGCACCCTCTTTCAGCTGGCGCCCGGATGATAAAACCGACTTTACCTTCCTGAGCAACTTCCAGAGCGATCCGGATGCGGGCTACTACGGCTGGCTGCCGCGTGAAGGGACCGTCGTGCCATACACGGATGCTAACGGTAATCAGCACAAACTGCCGACCGACTTCAACGAAGGCGATCCGGATAACAAAATGTCCCGCCGCCAGCAGATGGTTGGCTACAGCTTTGCCCACCAGTTTGATGACACCTTCACCGTGCGCCAGAACCTGCGTTACGCTCAGGTTCACACGCTCTATCGCTCCGTTTATGGATACGGTTATCAGGCCCCGGGAATGATTAATCGTCAGTACGTACGTTCTGATGAAAACCTCAATACGTTTACCGTTGATACTCAACTGCAGTCCAGGTTTGCGACGGGTCCGGTCGATCATACCCTGCTGACCGGGGTTGATTACTCGCGTATGCGTAATGACATAAACGCGGAATACGGCTCTGCTGATCCTATCTCCATGCAGAACCCGCAATACAATAATCCGAACATTAACGTCACGTTCCCGTATGCGGTGCTGAACCGTATGGAGCAGACTGGTCTGTATGCTCAGGATCAGGCTGAATGGGACAAATGGGTGCTGACATTAGGCGGTCGTTACGATTACGCCACCACCTCTACGCTGACCCGCTCTTCGAACTCGATGGCAGAAAACCACGATCAGCAGTTCACCTGGCGTGGCGGTCTGAACTATGTGTTCGATAACGGTGTTTCACCTTACTTCAGCTACAGCCAGTCGTTTGAGCCGGTTTCTGGTTCGAGTGCGGGCGGTAAACCGTTCGATCCTTCCCATGGCGAACAGTATGAAACGGGCGTGAAATACGTACCGAAAGACATGCCTGTGGTGGTTACCGCAGCGGTCTACCAGCTGACCAAAGATAAAAACCTGACGGCTGACCCGAACAATCCGGGCTTCAGTATCCAGACCGGGGAAATTCGTTCTCGCGGATTTGAACTGGAAGCCAAGGCGGCAGTAAACGCCAATATCAACCTGACGGCGGCCTATACGTTTACCGATGCTAAATATACCAACGACACGGTATTTGAAGGTAAGCGCCCGGCGGAAGTGCCGCGCAACATGGCCTCTCTGTGGGCTGACTACACCTTCCACGAAACGGCGTTGAGCGGTTTAACGCTCGGGGCAGGAGCGCGTTATATTGGCTCGACGGTAAGCTATTACCAAAATGATCCAGTGAAGAAAAATCAGTCCTTCAACGTTGCCAGCTATGCGGTTGTTGATGCGACGGTGAAATATGATCTGGCACGCTTCGGACTGCCTGGTTCATCGGTGGGTGTGAACGTCAATAACCTGTTTAACCGCGAATACGTTTCCAGCTGCTACAGCGAGTATGCATGCTACTGGGGCGCAGAACGTCAGGTCGTTGCGACAGCAACCTTCCGCTTCTAAACCATTTTCAGGCGCGGCTTGCTGCGCCTTTTTTACACGTTGGTCGCTATGCAGGAAAACATCACGCAATCCGATACTACCTTTTCGCTTAGCAACGTCGCTTTTCATGTCCCTGGCCGGACGCTGCTGCATCCTCTCTCTCTGACTTTTCCTGCGGGCAAAGTGACCGGGCTTATCGGTCATAACGGTTCCGGTAAATCCACACTGCTTAAAATGCTTGGCCGCCATCAGCCGCCGTCGCAGGGCGATATTCTGCTCGACGGGCAGCCGCTGGAGAGCTGGAACAACAAGTCCTTCGCTCGCAAGGTCGCCTACCTGCCGCAGCAGTTGCCGATGGCGGAAGGGATGACGGTGCGCGAACTGGTGGCGATTGGGCGCTATCCGTGGCACGGTGCGCTGGGGCGCTTTGGTGCCGCCGACCGTGAGAAAGTGGAAGAGGCGATTAGCCTGGTTGGTTTGAAGCCTCTGGCGCATCGCCTGGTCGACAGCCTCTCCGGTGGCGAACGTCAGCGCGCATGGATTGCCATGCTGGTCGCCCAGGATACTCGCTGCCTGCTGCTGGATGAACCGACCTCCGCGCTCGATATCGCCCATCAGGTGGATGTACTGGCGCTGGTGCATCGCCTGAGCCAGCAGCGTGGCCTGACGGTTATCGCGGTGCTGCACGATATCAATATGGCGGCTCGCTACTGCGATTATCTGGTGGCGCTGCGCGGTGGTGAAATGATTGCACAGGGAACCCCGGAAACGCTGATGCGTGGCGAAACGCTGGAGCAAATCTACGGTATTCCGATGGGGATCCTGCCGCATCCGGCAGGGGCTGCACCGGTAAGTTTTGTCTACTGATGAATAATTCTCTGATGATTAGCCGCCGGCGTCTGCTGACGGCGATGGCGCTGTCGCCGCTGCTGCTGAAAATGGCTCCGGCACAGGCGGCGACTATTGACCCTCGACGCATTGTCGCGCTCGAGTGGCTGCCGACGGAACTGCTGCTGGCACTGGGCGTCACGCCTTACGGCGTGGCGGATATTCCCAACTATCAGCGCTGGGTTAACGAGCCTGTTTTGCCAGACACGGTGATTGATGTCGGTCTGCGTACCGAGCCGAACCTTGAACTGCTCACCGAAATGAAGCCTTCTTACATGGTGTGGTCGTCAGGCTACGGCCCGTCGCCGGAGAAGCTCATGAAGATTGCACCGGGGCGCGGCTTTACTTTCAGCGATGGAAAAAGCCCGTTGGCGATGGCGCGAAAATCGCTGGTTGAGATGTCGCAGCTGCTGGGGCTGGAAGCGGCAGGGCGCCGTCATCTCGACGAATACGACCACTTTATTGCCCGGCACAAACCACGCTTTGCCAGGCGCGGCGGCCGTCCGCTGCTGATGCTGAGCCAGCTCGATGCCCGCCATATGCTGGTGTTTGGCCCGAATAGCCTGTTTCAGCCGATCCTCGATGACTATG
The DNA here is from genome assembly GCF_003634235.1 of Yokenella regensburgei. Classification (NCBI taxonomy): domain Bacteria; kingdom Pseudomonadati; phylum Pseudomonadota; class Gammaproteobacteria; order Enterobacterales; family Enterobacteriaceae; genus Yokenella; species Yokenella regensburgei. Next base: position 597,393 of record NZ_RBIZ01000005.1, read on the forward strand.
GAATTGTGAATGCCTGGCAGGGGAAAACCAACTTCTGGGGTAGCCAGGTGGTGGGGATCGACAGGCTGGGCGAATTCAAGGATGTTGACGTCATCTGCTTTGAACACGGTAACACCCTGGCGATGCAAAAACTGCAGGCCACGCCGCTGTGGCAGGCGATGCCGTTTGTGCGTCAGCAACGTTTCCGGACGGCCCCGGCGGTGTGGTTCTACGGTGCGACGCTTTCGGCGATGAACTTCGTCACAATTCTGGATAATACGCTGGGAGGACAAGCATGAGGTCGCGCATCTCACTCTTCCCGGCGTTACTGTTACTGGTGCTGTTTATCGCCGCCCTGTGGCTCAGCTGGGTGAACTTCAATGCCGCGCTGCCGCGTGCGCAGTGGGGTGAAGCACTCTGGCAGCCGAGCGTCGACAGTATTGCCCAGATGCTGTTTCACTTCAGCCTGCTGCCGCGTGTCGCGGTATCGCTGCTGGTGGGGGCTGGCCTCGGACTGGTCGGCGTGCTGTTCCAGCAGGTGCTGCGTAACCCACTGGCGGAGCCGACCACGCTGGGCGTTGCAACCGGCGCACAGCTTGGGATAACCATCACCACTCTCTGGGCGCTGCCCGGTGTGCTGACCGCGCAGTTTGCGGCGCTGGCTGGCGCCTGTATTGTTGGCGCGCTGGTATTCGGCGTCTCCTGGGGAAAACGCCTGTCGCCGGTGACGCTTATCCTCGCGGGTCTGGTTGTGAGCATGTACTGCGGTGCCGTGAACCAGCTGCTGGTGATTTTCCACCACGATCAGCTGCAGAGCATGTTTTTATGGAGCACCGGCTCGCTGACGCAAACCGACTGGAGCGTAGTGCAACAGCTGTGGCCACAGCTGTTGGGGGGCGTGATGCTCACGCTGCTTCTGCTGCGACCGCTAACCCTGATGGGGCTGGATGACGGCGTGGCGCGCAACCTTGGGCTGGCGCTGTCGCTGGCGCGGCTGGCAACGTTGACGCTGGCGATTATTATCAGTGCCCTGCTGGTGAATGCGGTTGGGATTATTGGTTTTATCGGCCTGTTTGCCCCGCTGCTGGCAAAAATGCTCGGCGCACGACGACTGCTTTCTCGCCTGATCCTGGCGACACTGATTGGCGCGCTGATCCTCTGGCTTTCCGATCAAATGATCCTCTGGCTCTCACGAGTCTGGATGGAGGTCTCTACCGGTTCGGTGACCGCGCTGATTGGTGCTCCGCTGCTCCTGTGGCTGCTGCCGCGCCTGCGCAGCATCAGTGCACCGGCTATGAACGCCGGTGACCGGGTGGCGGCAGAACGGCAGAATGTGTTGCTGTACTCCCTTATTGGCGCTGCCGTGCTGCTGTTGGTGATGCTGGCGGCGCTGTCGCTGGGGCGTGATTCCCAGGGCTGGCAGTGGGCGTATGGCGAACTGCTCGAGAGGCTGATGCCGTGGCGCGCACCGCGCATTATGGCGGCGTTAATCGCCGGTGTCATGCTGGCAGTGGCGGGCTGTATCATCCAGCGTCTGACGGGTAACCCAATGGCGAGCCCGGAGGTGTTAGGTATTTCCTCCGGTGCGGCGTTTGGCGTAGTGCTGATGCTGTTCTTTGTGCCGGGCAACGCCTTTGAGTGGTTGCTGCCGGCCGGCAGCATGGGGGCGGCGGCAACGCTGCTGATTATCCTGATTGCCGCCGGGCGCGGTGGTTTTTCGCCACACCGCATGCTGCTGGCGGGGATGGCGCTCAGCACCGCCTTCACCATGCTGCTGATGATGCTGCAGGCAAGCGGTGACCCGCGGATGGCGCAAATTTTGACGTGGATCTCCGGTTCGACCTACAACGCTAACTGGCTGCAGGTTACGCGGACGGGGCTGATGATGCTGGTACTGTTAGCTCTGGTGCCGTTGTGCCGCCGCTGGATGACTATCCTGCCGTTAGGGGGAGATACTGCCCGCGCGGTGGGGATCGCGCTAACGCCATCACGTGTAGGGTTACTGTTGCTGGCCGCCAGCCTGACCGCTGCGGCGACGCTGATTATTGGCCCGCTCAGCTTTATTGGGCTGATGGCACCGCATATCGCGAGGATGATGGGATTCCGTCGAACGATGCCGCATATTGTTATGTCGGCCCTGACGGGGGGATTACTGCTGGTGGTGGCTGACTGGGGCGGACGAATGCTGCTGTTCCCGTATCAGGTTCCGGCGGGGCTGCTCTCAAGCTTTATCGGCGCGCCGTACTTTATTTATCTGCTGAGAAAGCAGAGCCGATAATTTCCCCGCACTCAGCCCCTCTCCCCAAAGGGAGAGGGGTCTGCATTTCATTACAGCTTCGCGAACACCCGACGTGCAGCATCGATGGTGTTATCGATATCTTCTTCGCTGTGGGCGATGGACATAAAGCCCGCTTCAAACGCGGAAGGCGCCAGGTACACACCTTCTTCCAGCATCAGGTGGAAGAAGCGCTTGAATCGCTCTACGTCGCACTTCAGCACGTCCTGATAGCAGGTCACTTCTTTCGCATCGGTGAAGAAAATGCCGAACATACCGCCCACGTGGTTTACCACCAGTGGAATACCCGTTTCCTCAGCCGCTTCCAGCAGGCCATTCGCGAGCTGAGTAGTCAGTGCGGTCAGCGTCTCATGCACGCCCGGCTGAGCCACTTCGGTCAGACAGGCATAGCCCGCCGCCATGGCAATAGGGTTACCCGAAAGGGTACCCGCCTGATATACCGGACCGGTTGGCGCCAGCGCGTCCATCACGTCGCGGCGTCCGCCGAAAGCGCCCACCGGCATACCGCCGCCGATGATTTTGCCAAGGCAGGTGAGGTCTGGTTCTACGTCGTAGTAAGACTGTGCACCCGCCAGTGCGACGCGGAAGCCGGTCATGACTTCATCGATGATAAACAGCGCGCCAAACTCATCACACAGGGCGCGCAGGCCCGGCAGGAAGTCAGGCTGCGGCGGAATACAGTTCATGTTGCCCGCGACCGGCTCGACGATGATGCAGGCGATTTCCTGCGGGTACTGTTCGAATGCTTCACGCACGGAAGCCAGGTCGTTATAGGTACAGGTCAGAGTATGCTTAGCGAAGTCCGCCGGTACGCCCGGGGAGTTTGGCTGGCCGAGGGTCAGCGCACCGGAGCCAGCTTTCACCAGCAGGCAGTCGGCGTGACCGTGGTAGCAACCTTCAAACTTGATGATTTTATCGCGGCCGGTGAAGCCACGGGCCAGACGAATGGCGCTCATAGTGGCTTCAGTCCCGGAGTTCACCATGCGAACCATATCCATGGTCGGCACCAGTTCGGTGACCAGTGCAGCCATAGTGACTTCCATCTCGGTCGGTGCACCAAAGCTCAGGCCACGGTGAGCCGCTTCAATCACCGCATTACGGATCGCCGGGTGGTTGTGCCCAAGCACCATCGGCCCCCAGGAGCCAACATAATCAACATAGGCTTTGCCATCCACGTCATACAGATAAGCCCCGTCGGCGCGTTCAATAAAAAGTGGAGTTCCACCGACGCCGGTAAAAGCACGGACCGGGGAGTTCACGCCGCCGGGGATAAGTTCGCGCGCGGCGCTGTAGAGGTTTTCTGATTTGCTCATTGCCTGTTCCTGGTTCGGGTATGAGAATTGGCGTCTATTCTAAGTTATTCCGTAGACGTTATGAAAGTTTTGCTCAAATGAAAACAACAGTAACCAAAGGGATTTTCCAGGCGACAGCGCGGTGGCGGGATGATTACAATACGCCGGGCATTTGTATTACTTATTAATGATAATCGCATGAAAGCAGAATCTCCCTCTTTTGAAGCACAACAAGTTCTTCGCAGACGCCGTCGCGATGTGATCCGGCGGATACTCAATCGTGACAAAACGCCGCTCGCTATTTTATTGATGGCAGCGGTCGTTGGCACGGTGACCGGATTGGTTGGGGTCGCGTTTGAAAAGGCCGTCTCCTGGGTGCAGAACTGGCGACTGGGGCACCTGACGCGCGCCGCTGACCACGATATTCTGGTCTGGCCGCTGGCGTTTATTCTCTCGGCGCTATTGGCGATGGTCGGGTATTTTCTCGTCCGCCGTTTTGCACCTGAAGCCGGTGGCTCAGGCATCCCGGAGATCGAAGGGGCGCTGGAAGAACTGCGTCCGGTACGCTGGTGGCGCGTATTACCGGTAAAATTTTTCGGTGGGATGGGTACTCTCGGCGCGGGAATGGTGCTCGGACGTGAAGGGCCAACGGTGCAGATTGGCGGCAATATCGGGCGAATGATCCTCGATTTGTTCCGCTCACGAAGCCCGGAGGCGCGGCATACGTTGCTGGCAACCGGCGCGGCGGCCGGTCTCTCGGCGGCGTTTAACGCACCGCTCGCCGGGATCCTGTTTATCATCGAAGAGATGCGCCCGCAGTTTCGCTATAACCTGATCTCGATAAAAGCCGTCTTTACCGGCGTGATCATGTCGAGCATCGTATTCCGTATTTTCAACGGCGAAGCGCCACTCATCGACGTGGGGCATTTATCAAATGCGCCGGTAAATACCCTGTGGCTGTATCTGATCCTCGGGATGGTTTTTGGCTGCGTGGGCCCGTTGTTCAATAACCTCGTGCTGCGTACCCAGGATATGTTCCAGCGTATTCACGGTGGTGAAATTAAAAAATGGGTGCTGGTCGGTGGGGTGATTGGCGGACTGTGTGGGGTGCTGGGACTGATTGAGCCTGCGGCCTCCGGCGGCGGCTTTAACCTGATCCCCTTCGCGGCGGCAGGGAACTACACCATTGGATTGCTGCTGTTTATATTTATCGCGCGAGTAGTGACCACGCTCCTGTGCTTCTCGTCCGGCGCGCCGGGCGGTATTTTTGCCCCGATGCTGGCGTTAGGAACCCTGCTTGGTACCGCGTTCGGTATGGCGGCAATGGTCTACTTCCCGCAGTATCACCTACAGGCCGGAACCTTTGCCATCGCCGGCATGGGGGCGCTGCTGGCGGCGTCCGTACGGGCACCGCTCACCGGGATTGTGCTGGTGCTGGAGATGACGGACAACTATCAGCTCATTTTGCCAATGATTATTACCTGTCTTGGCGCAACACTACTGGCACAATTTTTAGGTGGCAAACCGCTATACTCCACGATCCTGGCCCGAACGCTTGCGAAGCAACAGGCAGAACAGGCGCGTAATGCACCGCCGGTCGGTGGGGAGAATACTTGAACGATTTACTCGGGTATTAGATAATGGCTCAAAAGGTCGGGTTATTATTTGGCCTGTATTAACGGGAGTAAAAAATGAGTGATGACGTAGCAGCGCTGCCGCTGCAGTTTACCGACGCCGCAGCTAACAAAGTAAAAGCCCTGATTGCCGACGAAAACAATCCTAACCTGAAGCTGCGTGTATACATCACCGGCGGTGGGTGCAGCGGTTTCCAGTATGGTTTCACCTTTGACGATCAGGTGAACGATGGTGATATGACTATCGAGAAGCAGGGTGTTGGCCTGGTGGTCGACCCGATGAGCCTGCAGTATCTGGTCGGTGGTTCTGTGGATTACACCGAAGGTCTGGAAGGTTCCCGCTTTATCGTCTCTAACCCGAACGCTACCAGCACCTGCGGGTGTGGTTCTTCGTTCAGCGTCTGACGGCTATCATGCAGGCCCGGCAAGCGTAGCGTGCCGGGCGGCTTCGCCTTACCCGGCATCCTTCTTTACTTCCCCTGACGTCCGTTATCATCCAGCGTAAAGGTTGGCAGCTTCAGGTGCCAGCGAATAGCGGCAAGTCGGATAACCAGCGTCACCTGCATCCCAAGCATCGCCGACGTTTCCAGCGACATCGCAAACGTATAATGCGCCGTGGCGTGAACAATACCGCCAACAATACAGGCAGTGGCGTAGATTTCGGTGCGCAGAATCATCGGGATTTCGCGCGCCAGCACGTCGCGGATAATCCCGCCGCCGACGCCGGTAATAACACCCATACAAATCGCTACCAGCGGACCGGTTCCGGCGATAAAGGCTTTGTTTACCCCTATACCGACGAACACCGCAAGCCCGACGGCATCGAGAACCGGCAGGATCCATTTCGGCAGGCGGCGCGGTTGGCGCACCAGCAAAATGGTGAGCATGCTGGTTATCATCGCTACCACCAGATCGGTGGGATCTTTTACCCAAAAGACCGGGCCGTTTGCCAGCGCCATGTCCCTGATGGTTCCACCACCTACGGCGGTGACAACGCCCAGCACCAGTACGCCGAACGGATCCATGCGCAGCTTTCCGGCCAGCAGAACGCCGGAAATAGCAAATACCGCGGTACCAACAATATCCAGCCAATACACGAGCATGGTTAGTTTCCTGCCTGATCCACCTGCGCAAGCGCAGTACAGAGTTGTTTTGCGGCGAGGATAATACGCGGGCTTGCGCGTTCAAACCAGTCACTATTGAGCGCAATAATCGGAACGTTGAGCTGGGTACGCCAGTAACCCTCTATTTTCGCGACTTCACGCTCATCGCCGGTCACTACGATGGCCTGCGGGGAACGTGCCAGCACCTGCTCTCGGCTTACCTGCGGCCAGGGAACACGGCTACCGGCAAAGATGTTTTCTCCACCGCACAGCTCAAGGATCTCGTTTTGAATCGAGTTTTTCCCGGTTGTGAACAGCGGGTTGGCACCAAACTGTAGAAACACACGTTTTTTCGCATGGCTGCCGTACTGGGCTTTCAATTGAGTGTAGTCGTGCATCAATGTTTGCGCGGCCTGCTGAGCCTTTTTGGGCTGCGGGCTCCAGGCGGCCAGTTCGCGTAGCGACTGGGCGATATGGGCAACCGAAGTGGTATCGACCCACAGGACTTTAATGCCGAGTGAACTGAGCTGATTCACCTGACGCTCGGCATTGCCCTCGCGCCAGGCCAGCACCAGGTCAGGCTTCAGGGCGACGATGCGCTCAAGATTAATGCCTTGCCAGCTGGCGATTTGCTCAATTTTTTCCGCTTCAGGCGGATAGTCTGAATAGCTGCTGACACCGACCGGCGTGATGCCAGCGGCAAAGGCGAGTTCAGTATTGGACGGGGAGAGGGAAACTACCCGGGGCGCGGCGAAAAGCCACGCCGGGGTAAGCAGAAGCAGGGCAACAATGGCCCTGAAGCGCGACTTAGCCACGCGCCAGCTTCTGCACCAGAGCTTCCACCATCAGGGTAGACTGCCTGGCGGCAACCGCCAGGAACTCGTCAAAGCTGAGGTGAGATTGCTGATCCGCAACGTCGGAAATGGCGCGAACGACCACGAAAGGCACCTTAAAGTTGTGGCAGACATGGGCAATCGCAGTCGCTTCCATCTCAACGGCAATCGCCTGCGGGAAGTTATGGCGAATTTTGGCAAGGCCAACAGAGCCGTTAATGAAAGCATCACCGCTGACAATAAGGCCGCGAACAGAGTTCAGATTCAGCGCGCTGATGCAGCTTTCTGCGGCGGTAATCAGTTTGTCGTCGGCTTTAAAACCGGCCGGGCAGCCCGGAAGCTGGCCATACTCGTAACCGAACGCGGTAACGTCGGCGTCATGATAACGGGCTTCGTCGGAGACCACGATATCACCCACTTTCAGCGTCGGCGCCAGGCCACCGGCGGAACCGGTGTTGATGATTACGTCCGGCTTGCAGTGCTCCAGCAGCAGGGTTGCGCCCATGGCGGCAGCCACTTTACCGATACCGGATTTGAGTAACGCGACTTCTGTGCCATTCAGCGTACCGGTGTAAATCTCGCTTCCGCCAATAGACAGCGTCTGACGGTTCTCGATTTTGTCACGCAGCAGCGTAACTTCTTCTTCCATTGCACCAATAATGCCAATTTTCATAGATTTACTCGCGATATGTCAGGTTTAAAGGCATAGTTTATCATGCGCCCAGAGGATGCGCATATCCGGACCGGGAGAGGCTATGTCTGACATTAATTTTCGCAACAAGATTAACTGGCGTCGGCGGTTTCGTTCACCGCAGGGCGCGAAGACGGAACATGAGATCCTGCGGATTTTTGAAAGCGATCGCGGGCGGATTGTGAACTCTCCGGCCATTCGTCGCTTACAGCAGAAAACTCAGGTGTTTCCGCTGGAGCGCAACGCTGCGGTGCGCACGCGCCTGACCCATTCTCTGGAAGTTCAGCAGGTGGGGCGCTATATCGCAAAAGAAGTGCTGAGCCGTCTTAAAGAACAAAAACGGCTTGCAGCCTACGGGCTGGACGAACTCACCGGGCCGTTTGAAAGCATCGTCGAAATGGCCTGTTTGATGCACGATATTGGCAATCCGCCGTTTGGCCATTTTGGTGAAGCGGCGATCAACGACTGGTTCCGCCAGCGCCTGTTCCCTTCAGATGCCGCAAGCCAGCCGCAAAGCGATGACCGCTGCACGGTGGCGGCATTACGCCTGCGCGAAGGGGAGGAGAGCCTCAACGTGCTGCGGCGCAAGGTGCGTCAGGATCTGTGCCACTTTGAGGGCAATGCGCAGGGGATCCGTCTGGTGCATACCCTGATGCGAATGAACCTGACCTGGGCGCAGGTGGGTTGTATTCTGAAGTATACCCGCCCGGCGTGGTGGACAGGGCCGACGCCGGAAAGCCACAGCTACCTGATGAAAAAACCGGGTTTTTACCTCGCAGAAGAAGCCTATATTGAAAGGCTGCGTAAAGAGCTTTCTCTCGCACCTTACAGCCGCTTCCCGCTGACCTGGATAATGGAGGCTGCCGACGATATCTCTTATTGCGTCGCCGACCTGGAAGACGCGGTGGAAAAACGGATATTCAGCGTTGAACAGCTGTATCAGCATTTGCATGACGCGTGGGGACACCATGTAAAAGGCTCGCTATTCTCTCAGGTGGTTGAAAACGCCTGGGAGAAATCACGCTCAAATAGCCTAAGCCGGAGTACTGAAGATCAGTTCTTTATGTATTTACGGGTCAATACGTTGAATAAGCTGGTGCCCTATGCTGCCCAGCGTTTTATTGAGAATATTGAGCAGATATACACGGGGGATTTTAATCATGCCCTGCTGGAGGATGACAGCGACTTTAGTCAACTGCTTGATTTATATAAAACGGTGGCAATGAAGCAAGTGTTCAGCCATCCGGACGTAGAGCAGCTTGAATTACAAGGATACCGTGTTATCAGCGGCTTGCTGGAGATCTATAAACCGCTACTGCAACTTTCAACGGCGGATTTTTGTTCGCTGGTGGAAAATGAACGGCTGCGTCATTTACCTATTGAATCACGTCTGTTTCAGAAGCTCTCAACGCGCCATCGGCTGGCTTATATAGAAGCGGTGAATAAAATTTCGCGTCAGTCAGTTGAATTTCCGCTGATGGAATACTATTACCGTTGTCGGTTGATTCAGGATTATATCAGCGGCATGACAGATTTGTATGCCTGGGATGAGTATCGCCGGTTGATGGCTGTGGAATAAGCCTGAGTTTTGTAAAGATGGCCAATAAATATTTACTTTTTCCATAAACTTAATCCCGGAACTTCCCGCTATAAAATGAATCTGACAATCACGAACACAGCAATTTTGCGTAATCAGATATTGAGATTGAGACACATGAAAAAAACCACGTTAGCAATGAGTGCACTGGCTTTGAGTTTAAGTCTGGCTTTGTCGCCGCTGGCGACGGCAGCTGAAACGGCATCCTCGGCAACGACTGCGCAGCAGATGCCGAGCCTCGCGCCGATGCTTGAAAAAGTGATGCCATCAGTGGTTAGCATTAACGTTGAGGGTAGCACCAGCGTTAATACGCCGCGGATGCCGCGTAACTTCCAGCAGTTCTTTGGTGATGATTCACCGTTCTGTCAGGACGGTTCTCCGTTCCAGGGCTCACCGTTCTGCCAGGGCGGACCGGGTGCCGGAGCGGGTGGTAACGGCGGCGGCCAGCAGCAGAAATTTATGGCGCTGGGTTCAGGCGTAATTATTGATGCCGCAAAAGGCTATGTGGTAACGAACAACCACGTCGTGGACAACGCGACGACGATTAAAATTCAGTTAAGCGACGGGCGTAAGTTTGATGCCAAAGTCGTGGGCAAAGATCCGCGTTCCGATATCGCACTGATCCAGATTCAGGATCCGAAAAACCTGACCGCGATTAAGCTTGCTGATTCCGATGCGCTGCGCGTGGGTGACTACACCGTGGCTATCGGTAACCCGTTCGGTCTGGGAGAAACGGTGACCTCCGGTATCGTTTCTGCGCTGGGTCGTAGCGGCCTGAACGTGGAAAACTACGAGAACTTTATCCAGACCGATGCGGCGATTAACCGCGGTAACTCCGGCGGTGCGCTGGTGAACCTCAACGGCGAACTTATCGGTATTAACACCGCTATTCTGGCGCCGGACGGCGGCAACATCGGTATCGGTTTTGCTATCCCGAGCAACATGGTGAAAAACCTGACCGACCAGATGGTGAAGTTCGGCCAGGTGAAACGCGGTGAGCTGGGTATTCTGGGCACCGAGCTGAGCTCCGATCTCGCGAAAGCCATGAAGGTTGATGCACAGCGTGGCGCGTTTGTAAGCCAGGTTATGCCGAACTCTTCAGCCGCGAAAGCCGGTATCAAGGCGGGTGATGTGATAACCACCCTTGACGGTAAGCCTATCAGCAGCTTTGCAGCACTACGTGCGCAGGTAGGGTCAATGCCGGTCGGCAGCAAAGTGAGCCTCGGCCTGCTGCGTGATGGCAAACCGGTTACCGTGACGCTGGAACTGCAGCAGAGCAGCCAGACTCAGGTTGACTCCAGCTCCATCTTCAACGGTATTGAAGGTGCAGAGATGAGCAACAAGGGTCAGGATAAAGGTGTGGTGGTCAGCAGCGTGAAAGGGAACACCCCTGCGGCGGCGATTGGCCTGAAAAAAGGTGACATCATCGTCGGTATCAACCAGCAGCCGGTGAAAAACATCGCTGACCTGCGGAAGATCCTTGAGAGCAAGCCTTCCGTTCTGGCGCTGAATATTCAGCGTGGCGACAGCACAATCTATCTGTTGATGCAGTAATCTCACGGCAGAAAAGTAAAAGCCCCCTCCGGCAGGAGGGGGCTTTTTTTTAACCCGGATTATTTATTGCGAGTGAGCTTTTCCAGATCGGATTCAATTTCGCTGATCTTATTTGCCACCACGCTTTCCAGATGACGCAGGTCGTCAAGGATCTTACGCTTCAGATCGACTTCAGTACGATCGCGCTGGCAAATCTGATCCAGCTCATCAATGACGTAGCGAAGATTCGGGCTGATTTCCTGTACTTCTTTGTAGCCCTGACCTACGCCGTCTGCCACCACGGTCTTGCGCTGGCGCGGATATTTAAACTTCACGCTTTTTGCGAAGAACTCGCCTTTATCCTTTTGAAAATAGATTTTCAGGATATCGTTGTTGGCTTCCTGCCGGAGGCTGTAACGATCGATTTCTTCAGGATTGGTAATGCCCAAACTTTTCAGATTGTCGTACATAGCGGTACCCTTGATCTCAATATAACTATTGAATAATTAATGAAATAAACTATTTCCGCCAGCTCCGGATATAAAAAAAGCGGGGTGGCCCCCGCTTTTTGAATCTGCGCTTAGTCGATAGTGCGCAGCAGTTCGTTGATGCCCACCTTGCCGCGGGTTTTGGCATCGACCTTCTTCACGATAACCGCACAGTAGAGGCTGTAAGAGCCATCTTTTGACGGCAGGTTACCGGAGACCACAACTGAGCCCGCCGGTACGCGACCGTAGGTCACTGAGCCGGTTTCGCGATCGTAGATTTTGGTGCTCTGGCCGAGATAAACGCCCATCGAAATAACGGAACCCTCTTCGACGATAACGCCTTCAACGACTTCGGAACGCGCGCCGATGAAGCAGTTGTCTTCGATGATAGTCGGGTTTGCCTGCAGCGGCTCAAGGACGCCACCGATGCCGACGCCGCCGGACAGGTGAACGTTTTTACCGATCTGCGCGCAGGAACCTACGGTTGCCCAGGTGTCGACCATCGTGCCTTCATCAACGTAGGCGCCGATGTTAACGTAGGACGGCATCAGCACGGTGTTGCGTGCAATGTATGCACCCTGACGCACGGCGGCTGGCGGCACGACGCGGAAGCCTTCTTTCTGGAAGCGAGCTTCGTCGTAGTTGGCGAATTTCATCGGCACTTTATCGAAGTAGCGGCTTTCCGCACCATCGATAACCTGATTATCGTTAATACGGAAAGAGAGCAGGACCGCTTTCTTCAGCCATTGGTGGGTCACCCACTGTCCCTCAATCTTCTCAGCGACACGCAGCACGCCGGAATCGAGCAGAGAAATGACCTGGTTTACCGCTTCACGGGTCACGGTATCTACGTTAGCCGGAGTGATCTCGGCGCGACGCTCAAAAGCGGTTTCAATAACGTTCTGTAACTGCTGCATTGTTAAACTCTTTCCATATAAAAAAACACACTACCCTTTATTGTCTGGATTAAGGGCTGCTGTCAACCGCTGTTGCACTTCCAGCTGCAGGTCATTATTAAGGGCACGCCGGTCGGCGGTCGCGATTATAAATAAATCTTCTACTCGTTCACCAATTGTGGTGATTCTGGCCCCGTGGAGCGAAATATTGAGGTCAGCGAACACCTGACCAACGCGGGCTAACAAACCTGGCTGATCGAGTGCGATTAGCTCAAGATAAGATTTCCTGTCCGTATGGGTCGGCAGGAAATTAACCTCTGTATCGACGGTAAAGTGGCGCAATTTTGCCGCCTGACGACGTGGGGCAGGGGGCTGCCATGCGCGCTGGGTGATGGTCTGAATCAGCCCGTGGCGGATAACCTCGTGGCGGTCGGAGGAAAGCGGGCTGCCGTCCGGCTCCAGCACGATGAAGGTATCCATCGCCATGCCGTCGCGGGTCGTGAAGATCTGCGCGTCATGTACGCTGAGGTTACGCCGGTCGAGTTCGCCGCAGACTGCGGCAAACAGGTACGGACGGTCCGGGCTCCAGATAAAGATTTCCGTGCCCCCGCGCGTCGCCTGCGGGCTGAGCAGGATAAGCGGCTGGGTGAGGTCGTGCTGGAGCAAATGCCGGGCATGCCAGGCGAGCTGGTTTGGCGTGTGACGTACAAAATAGTTGGCCCGACAGCGCGCCCAAATCTGATGCAGTGCCTCTTCATCGATGTTGTCCATCCGCAGCAGCGCGAGCGCCTGAAGCTGGTGGTGACGCACGCGATCGCGCATGTCCGGCATGCTCTGGATCCCGCGGCGCAGCTGTTTTTCGGTGGCAAAGTAGAGCTCGCGCAGCAGGCTTTGCTTCCAGCTATTCCATAGCGTTTCGTTGGTGGCACAAATATCGGCGACCGTCAGGCACACCAGATAGCGCAGGCGGTTTTCGCTTTGCACCTCTTCGGCAAACTGCTTGATGACTTCAGGATCCTGAATATCGCGCCGCTGGGCGGTGACCGACATCAGCAGATGGTGGCGCACCAGCCAGGCGACTAGCTGGGTTTCCCGCGAGTTCAGGCCGTGCAGTTCGGCAAATTTCAGGATGTCCTGCGCGCCGAGGATCGAGTGGTCGCCGCCGCGCCCTTTGGCGATATCGTGAAACAGGGCGGCGATCAGAATCAGTTCCGGATGGTTCAACCTTGGCCAGAGTTCCACGCACAGCGGATGGCGCGCGCGGGTTTCCTCTTTGGCGAAGCTTTCGAGCTTCAGCAGGACGCGGATCGTATGTTCATCGACGGTATAGGCGTGGAACAGGTCAAACTGCATCTGGCCGACGATATGCGACCACTGTGGCATATAGGCCCACAGCACGCTGTGACGATGCATTGGCAGCAGGCCGCGGCTGACAGCACCGGGGTGGCGCAGCATGCTGAGAAAAATTGAGCGCGCTTCCGGGATGTAACACAGGGGCTGCACCAGGTGGCGACGAGCGTGGCGCAAATGCCGCAGGGTGGTAGAGTAAATTCCGCTGATGCTGCTGTTACGCACCATCATGTAGAACATACGTAAGATGGCCTGCGGCTCGCGAATGAACAGCGTATCGTCACGCAGGTCGATAAGCGTACCGCGCAGCTGGAAGTCATCATCCAGCGGACGAGGTTTTTCGTCGGCGGTCAGCGCCAGAATGGCTTCATCGAACAGCTGCAGCAGCATCTGATTCAGTTCACCCACGCGGCGAGTCACGCGGTAGAAGTCTTTCATCATGTGCTCGACCGGTTCGTTGCCTTCTCCGGTATAGCTCAGGCGCTGGGCAACGCTGAACTGGCGGTCGAACAATAGACGGTTATCGTAGCGATTGACCTCGAGGTGCAGGGCAAAGCGAATGCGCCACAGCAGGTGCAGACATTCGTTTAGCTCAATGCGTTCAGCCTCGGTCAGAAAGCCAAAACCGACCATTTCGTCAAGCGAGGTGGCGCCAAAATGGCGGCGGGCAACCCACTGCAGGGTGTGAATATCGCGCAGACCACCGGGACTGCTTTTGATATCCGGCTCCAGGTTGTAGCTGGTACCGTGGTAACGTTTGTGGCGATCCGCCTGCTCCTGCACTTTGGCGGCAAAAAACTTCTCCGAGGGCCAGAAGCCATCGCTGAAAATATGCTTTTGCAGTTCGAGGAAAAGCGCAACGTCACCAATCAGCAGGCGCGACTCAATCAGGTTGGTGGCAACCGTGAGGTCGGAAAGCCCTTCCAGCAGACACTCTTCCAGCGTGCGAACGCTGTGGCCGACCTCGAGCTTCACGTCCCACAGCAGGGTCAGCAGCTCACCGATTTTAAGCGCCTCTTCATCCGGCAGCTTTTTGCGGCTCAGTATAAGCAGGTCGATATCGGAGAGCGGGTGTAGCTCTCCGCGGCCATAACCGCCGACGGCGACCAGAGCAACGTCGCTCCGCTCGGCGAAACCGTAGTGGATCCACAGATGTTGCAGGAGCTGATCGATAAACACGGTGCGGGCGGTAATGAGCTGTTCGGCAGAAACGCCGCTGTCGAACGCCGTACCGAGCCAGCGCTGGAAGGTATCCAGATGAGCTTTGATGGTGGCACAGTTCAGATCGCTTTCCGGCCATGAAACCGGGTTGACGGGCTGATCGGGCAGAACAGGAAGTGTGGTGTCCGGTAAAGAAGTGCTCATAGCGCCACCATAAGAAAAGCCGGCTTACGCCGGCTTTTTCGTTAGTCGTTGTGCGAAATTATCGCCGGGATGGTGTCATCCTTACGGAGAGTCAATATCTCGCAGCCGTTATCTGTCACCACAATAGTATGCTCATACTGTGCAGACAAGCTCCGGTCTTTGGTTTTTACCGTCCAGCCGTCTTTCATCGTACGGATGCGGTAATCGCCGGCGTTGACCATCGGTTCAATCGTGAAGGTCATACCCGGTTGCAGCACCACGCCGCCGTCGTCGGCATCATAGTGCAGTACCTGCGGCTCTTCGTGGAAACCACGGCCAATACCGTGACCACAGTATTCGCGAACCACTGAGAAACCTTCTGCTTCAACGAATTTCTGGATAGCCGCGCCAAGGGTGCGCAGGCGAATGCCTGGTTTCACCATTTTCAGCGCCAGATACAGGCTTTCCTGAGTGATACGGCACAGACGTTCGCCCAGAATGGTCGGTTTACCGACGATGAACATCTTCGAGGTGTCACCGTGGTACTCATCTTTAATGACGGTGACATCGATGTTGACCACATCGCCGTCTTTCAGCAGCTTCTGGTCGTCAGGAATTCCGTGGCACACCACCTCGTTAATCGAGATACAGACGGATTTCGGGAAGCCGTGGTAGCCGAGGCAGGCGGAGATAGCCTGCTGCTCATTCACGATATAGTCGTTGCAGATGCGATCCAGTTCGCCGGTGCTGACGCCCGGTTTAACGAACGGCTCGATCATCTCCAGCACTTCAGCGGCCAGACGACCGGCAACGCGCATTTTTGCGATTTCTTCAGGGGTCTTAATTGAGATAGCCATGAATTCTGTCCATCAGGGCCGATTTTATCGGCAATTTGAGTCTAAGTGCTGCCAATGGTATCAGGACGGCATACTTCCTGCCAAACTGAGAATCATTAACAGCACGCAGCGCCAACAAATATTGGTTTCTGCCCGTGATTTGTGGTATAAAGCGCGCCGGACTTCCGTTCCATTTCGTATACACATGATGGAACGTAAGCGACAAATCTCACTTTGTGTAACAACACACACGTATCGGCACATATTCCGGGGTGCCCTTTGGGGTCGGTAATATGGGATACGTGGAGGCATAACCCCAACTTTTATATAGAGGTTTTAAACATGGCAACTGTTTCCATGCGCGACATGCTCAAGGCTGGTGTTCACTTCGGTCACCAGACCCGTTACTGGAACCCGAAAATGAAGCCTTTCATCTTCGGTGCGCGTAACAAAGTTCACATCATCAACCTTGAGAAAACTGTACCGATGTTCAACGAAGCTCTGGCTGAGCTGAACAAAATCGCTTCCCGTAAAGGTAAGATTCTGTTCGTTGGTACTAAGCGCGCTGCAAGCGAAGCGGTAAAAGACGCTGCTAACAGCTGCGACCAGTTCTTCGTGAACCATCGCTGGCTGGGCGGTATGCTGACTAACTGGAAAACCGTTCGTCAGTCCATCAAACGTCTGAAAGACCTGGAAACTCAGTCTCAGGACGGTACTTTCGACAAGCTGACCAAGAAAGAAGCGCTGATGCGCACTCGTGAGCTGGACAAGCTGGAAAACAGCCTGGGCGGTATCAAAGACATGGGCGGCCTGCCGGACGCACTGTTCGTTATCGACGCTGACCACGAGCACATCGCTATCAAAGAAGCAAACAACCTGGGTATCCCGGTATTTGCCATCGTTGATACTAACTCCGATCCGGACGGCGTTGATTTCGTTATCCCGGGTAACGACGATGCTATCCGTGCTGTCAGCCTGTACCTGGGTGCAGTAGCTACTACCGTTCGTGAAGGCCGTTCTCAGGATCTGGCTTCTCAGGCGGAAGAAAGCTTCGTAGAAGCTGAATAATAAGGTTCAACCCCTTATTTAACCAGGTAGTACTGAGTTTGGTTAGGGGCCTCTTTATGGCCCCTTTTTCACTTTTATATCTGTCTGGCTTATCGCCGGGCAGGTCACACCTCCCGAGGATTTAAGAATGGCTGAAATTACCGCATCCCTGGTAAAAGAGCTGCGCGAGCGTACTGGCGCAGGCATGATGGATTGCAAAAAAGCGCTGACTGAAGCTAACGGCGACATCGAGCTGGCAATCGAAAACATGCGTAAATCCGGCGCAATCAAAGCGGCGAAAAAAGCAGGTAACGTAGCCGCTGACGGCGTGATCATCACCAAAATCGACGGCACCTACGGCATCATTCTGGAAGTTAACTGCCAGACTGACTTCGTTGCTAAAGATGGCGGTTTCCAGGCTTTCGCTAACAAAGTTCTGGATGCAGCAGTTGCTGGCAAAATCACTGACGTTGAAGTTCTGAAAGCACAGTTCGAAGAAGAACGTGTTGCCCTGGTTGCTAAAATCGGTGAGAACATCAACATCCGTCGCGTTTCCGCTCTGGAAGGCGAAGTTCTGGGTTCTTACCAGCACGGCGCGCGTATCGGTGTACTGGTTGCGGCTAAAGGCGCTGACGAAGAACTGGTTAAGCAGCTGGCAATGCACATCGCTGCAAGCAAGCCAGAATTCGTTAAGCCGGAAGACGTGTCTGCTGAAGTGGTAGAAAAAGAGTACCAGGTTCAGCTGGACATCGCCATGCAGTCTGGCAAGCCGAAAGAAATCGCAGAGAAAATGGTTGAAGGCCGCATGAAGAAATTCACCGGCGAAGTTTCTCTGACCGGTCAGCCGTTCGTTATGGACCCGAGCAAATCTGTTGCTCAGCTGCTGAAAGAGCACAACGCTGACGTAACTGGCTTCATCCGCTTTGAAGTGGGCGAAGGCATCGAGAAAGTTGAGACTGACTTCGCAGCAGAAGTTGCTGCCATGTCCAAGCAGTCTTAATTTTTTTAAAGCAGCCGCCTGAGGGCGGCTTCTTTTTGCGCCCATCTGGAAAAATCAGCCAACCGCTATAGTGGCTGCGCTGGAAAGCGACGTACAATGTCGCCTGTTTTAACTCATCTCACTCGTTGACAGTCTCAGGAAAGAAACATGGCTACCAATGCAAAACCCGTCTACAAACGTATTCTGCTTAAGTTAAGTGGCGAAGCTCTGCAGGGTTCGGAAGGCTTCGGTATTGACGCAAGCATACTGGATCGTATGGCTCAGGAAATCAAAGAACTGGTCGAACTGGGTATTCAGGTTGGTGTGGTAATTGGTGGTGGTAACCTGTTCCGTGGTGCGGGTCTGGCAAAAGCGGGAATGAACCGCGTGGTGGGCGACCACATGGGCATGCTGGCAACCGTCATGAACGGCCTGGCAATGCGTGACGCATTGCATCGCGCCTATGTGAATGCTCGTCTGATGTCCGCGATTCCGCTGAATGGCGTGTGTGATAATTACAGCTGGGCCGAAGCTATCAGCCTGCTGCGTAACAACCGCGTGGTGATCCTCTCCGCCGGTACGGGTAACCCGTTCTTTACTACCGATTCCGCAGCGTGCCTGCGCGGTATCGAAATTGAAGCCGACGTCGTGTTGAAAGCGACCAAAGTGGATGGCGTGTTTACCGCCGACCCGGCAAAAGATCCATCAGCGACGATGTACGAGCAACTGACCTACGCGGAAGTGCTGGATAAAGAGCTGAAAGTGATGGATCTTGCGGCGTTCACGCTGGCTCGTGACCACAAACTGCCGATTCGCGTATTCAATATGAACAAGCCAGGCGCACTGCGTCGTGTTGTCATGGGCGAAAAAGAAGGCACTTTGATCACGGAATAATTTCCGTCAGGGTCAAATACGGGTAAGATTCCGCTTTATCTTCGCGGGTAACTTACCCTGGCATGATTTAAACGAGACTATACTTAGCACACCTTATTGGCTGTGCCTGGTCTGACCGAGACAAGTTTTCAAGGATTCGTAACGTGATTAGCGATATCAGAAAAGATGCTGAAGTACGCATGGACAAATGCGTAGAAGCATTCAAAAACCAAATCAGCAAAATTCGCACCGGTCGTGCTTCCCCAAGCCTGCTGGATGGCATTGTCGTTGAATACTACGGCACGCCGACTCCGCTGCGCCAACTGGCAAGCGTCACCGTTGAAGACACCCGTACGCTGAAAATCAACGTGTTCGACCGCTCTATGGGCCCGGCCGTTGAGAAAGCGATCATGGCGTCTGACCTTGGTCTGAACCCAAGCTCTGCGGGCACCGACATCCGTGTTCCGCTGCCGCCGCTGACTGAAGAACGTCGTAAAGACCTGATCAAAGTCGTGCGTGGTGAAGCAGAGCAGGGCCGTGTTGCCGTGCGTAACGTTCGCCGTGACGCGAACGACAAAGTGAAAGCACTGCTGAAAGACAAAGAGATCAGTGAAGATGACGATCGTCGTTCACAGGATGACGTACAGAAGCTGACCGACGTTGCTATCAAGAAAATTGATGCGGCGCTGTCAGAGAAAGAAGCAGAACTGATGCAGTTCTAATCATCTCTGCGGCTTATATGATTAAACGCCGTACAGAAAGCCAGTGATGGCTTTGCTGGCGGCGTTTTGCTTTTACCCGTTTTACAATCTTCTGGACGCTTCATGAAGCAATTAACCATTCTTGGCTCCACCGGGTCTATTGGCTGCAGCACGCTGGATGTGGTGCGGCATAACCCTGACCGTTTCGCCATCACAGCCCTGGTGGCAGGCAAAAATGTTGACCGTATGGTTGAACAGTGTCTGGAGTTCGCTCCACGATTCGCCGTGATGGAAAACGAGGCCAGCGCTAAAGCATTGAAGGCCGCTTTACAGCTGCACGGTAGCCGGGTCGAGGTCATGAGCGGAGCGCAGGCTGCAAGCGAAGTGGCGGCGCTGGAAGAGGTTGATCAGGTGATGGCTGCCATCGTTGGTGCGGCGGGGCTGGTGCCGACGCTTGCGGCTATTCACGCCGGGAAAAAAGTACTGCTCGCTAACAAAGAGGCGCTGGTCACCTGCGGGCGTCTGTTTATGGACGCGGTAAAACACAGCGGTGCGCAGCTGCTGCCGGTCGACAGCGAACACAATGCGATATTTCAGAGTTTGCCGGAAACAATTCAGCAGAACCTGGGGTACGCTGACCTTGAGCAGAATGGCGTATCGTCAATTTTGCTTACCGGGTCTGGTGGCCCGTTCCGGGAGACAGCAGTTTCTGCACTGGCGGCAATGACGCCGGATCAGGCCTGCAAACACCCGAACTGGTCAATGGGGCGTAAAATCTCCGTCGACTCTGCCACCATGATGAACAAGGGTCTGGAATACATTGAAGCCCGCTGGCTGTTTAATGCGTCTGCGGCGCAGATGGAAGTGTTGATTCATCCGCAATCGGTCATCCATTCTATGGTGCGCTATCAGGATGGCAGCGTGCTGGCACAGCTCGGTGAACCGGATATGCGCACGCCTATCGCTCATACAATGGGGTGGCCCGCACGTGTGAACTCTGGCGTAAAACCTCTTGATTTCTGCCGTCTTGGATCGCTGACCTTCATGGAACCCGATTACGGTCGCTATCCATGCCTGAAGCTGGCGATGGACGCTTTCGGACAAGGGCAGGCCGCGACGACCGCGCTGAATGCCGCCAACGAAATCACCGTGGCAGCATTCCTGGCGTCGAAGATTCGATTCACTGATATTGCGGCGTTGAACCTGTCCGTTCTTGAAGCGATAAGTGTTGCAGAGCCACAAAGTATCGATGAGGTTCTGGCGGTAGATGCCTGTGCGAGAGAGATTGCGCAAAAACAGGTGAAGCGCATCGCAAGCTGATGATTCTCCGCCTATGATGAGTCGTGGCATTTGTTAGCGCTGGGCTTCGATGATATAGTCTGCGCCACTCATTCGCCGTGAATTTAGCACTGGTTGTGCACGGTGTAGTCAGGGGCGGGTATTCCAGAATACTGCTAATTCCTTTTCATGGATTATTAACGCGTTATGTTGTCTGCTAATCAACCAATCAGCGAAAAATTGCCTGCGCATGGCTGCCGTCATGTGGCTATCATCATGGATGGCAATGGGCGCTGGGCGAAGCGGCAGGGGAAAATTCGTGCTTTTGGTCATAAGGCCGGTGCGAAATCCGTACGTCGTGCTGTCTCTTTTGCAGCAAATAACGGGATTGATGCCTTAACGCTTTATGCGTTCAGTAGTGAAAACTGGAACCGTCCTGCCCAGGAAGTTACGGCGCTAATGGAGTTGTTTGTGTGGGCCCTCGATAGTGAGGTTAAAAGCCTGCACCGTCACAACGTCCGCCTGTGTATCATTGGTGATACCAGTCGCTTCAATGCTCGTCTGCGCGAAAGAATTCGCAAGGCGGAAACACTGACGCAAAATAATACCGGATTAACGCTCAATATTGCAGCGAACTACGGTGGACGTTGGGATATTATTCAGGGAGTCCGCCATCTGGCGGAACAGGTACAAAACGGCACGATGAGCCCCGATGAAATCACTGAAGATTTATTGGGTGAGCAAATCTGCATGCATGAACTGGCTCCTGTAGATTTAGTGATTAGGACAGGGGGAGAACATCGCATCAGTAACTTTTTGCTGTGGCAAATTGCCTATGCCGAACTTTACTTTACAGATGTTCTTTGGCCCGATTTCGATGAACAAGACTTTGAAGGTGCGCTGCATGCTTTTGCCAATCGTGAGCGTCGTTTCGGCGGCACTGAGCCTGCTGGTGAAAATACCTGATGGGGGTAGCTTTTGCTAAAGTATCGCCTTATTTCCGCTCTCGTTTTAGTACCCGTAGTCATTGCGGCACTCTTTTTACTGCCGCCGGGTGGCTTTGCCATTCTGACTCTGGTGATTTGTATGCTGGCCGCATGGGAGTGGGGTCAGCTTAGCGGGTTCACATCCCGCACACAGCGCGTCTGGCTGGCCCTGTTTTGTGGCCTGCTGTTGGCGCTGATGCTCTTGCTGATGCCTGAGTATCATCATAATGTCCAGCTGCCTTTGGTTCAGGGCTCTCTGTGGGCCTCGCTCGGCTGGTGGATTGTTGCGTTGCTGATGGTGTTGACCTATCCGGGTTCTGCTTCGGTATGGCGCTCCTCAAAGACGCTGCGTCTGCTCTTTGGTCTGCTGACTATCGTGCCGTTCTTCTGGGGCATGGTGGCACTGCGAGCATGGCATTATGACGATAACCACTACAGCGGTGCACTGTGGCTCCTGTATGTGATGATTCTGGTGTGGGGGGCTGACTCCGGCGCCTATGTCTTTGGTAAACTGTTCGGCAAGCACAAGCTGGCGCCGAAAGTTTCTCCGGGGAAAACCTGGCAAGGATTCATCGGCGGCCTGTTTACCGCAGCGGTAATTTCGTGGGCTTATGGTTTATGGGTCAATCTGGATGTTGCCCCGGTCACCTTACTGATCTGTTCCATTGTGGCAACGCTGGCTTCAGTACTGGGTGATTTGACCGAAAGTATGTTTAAGCGGGAAGCGGGAATTAAAGACAGTGGTCATTTGATTCCTGGACACGGCGGTATTCTGGACCGAATTGACAGCCTGACGGCTGCGGTCCCGGTCTTCGCCTGCCTGTTGCTGTTAGTTTTCAGGACGATTTAACGGACGGTGTTATGCTGAGCATTCTCTGGAATTTGGCTGCGTTTATTATTGCGCTGGGTGTACTTATCACCGTGCATGAATTTGGCCATTTCTGGGTCGCCCGCCGTTGTGGTATCCGTGTCGAACGTTTTTCGATTGGCTTTGGCAAGGCGCTGTGGCGCCGCGTCGATAAGCGTGGCACGGAGTTCGTCATTGCCCTGATCCCACTGGGTGGGTACGTCAAAATGCTGGATGAGCGCGTTGAGCCGGTTGCACCGGAAATGCGCCATTACGCCTTCAATAATAAAACAGTGGGGCAACGCGCCGCTGTCATCGCTGCCGGACCGGTGGCAAACTTCATCTTTGCTGTTTTCGCCTACTGGCTGGTTTTCATCATCGGAGTTCCCGGTGTGAAACCGGTGATTGGTGAAATAACGCCCAATTCCATCGCAGCAGAAGCACAAATTGCACCAGGCACGGAACTTAAAGCCGTTGACGGTATCGAAACGCCTGATTGGGATGCGGTTCGCTTAGCGCTGGTCGCCAAAATTGGTGATGAGCAAACAACGCTGACGGTTGCCCCTTTCGGAAGTACGCAACGCCAGGATAAAATCCTCAACTTGCGACATTGGGCTTTTGCGCCGGACAAAGAAGATCCTGTTACGTCACTGGGGATTCGTCCGCGCGGTGCACAAATTGAAACGACCCTTGCCGAAGTACAGGCAAATTCCGCAGCCAATAAAGCGGGTTTGCAAGCCGGCGACAGGATCGTTAAAGTCAATGGTCAGCCGCTGACAAGCTGGATGACGTTTGTCACCCTGGTGCGTGATAATCCGGGTAAACCATTGGCGCTAGAAATCGAAAGACAGGGAAGCCTCTTGTCTTTGACATTGATACCGGATACAAAACGCGGTAGCAATGCGACGGAAGGGTTTGCGGGCGTGGTCCCGAAAATCATTCCGCTGCCCGATGAGTACAAGACAGTACGGCAGTATGGACCGTTTGACGCTATTGTTCAGGCCACGGATAAAACCTGGCAACTGATGAAGCTGACGGTGCAGATGCTAGGAAAATTGATAACCGGTGACGTAAAACTGAACAACCTCAGTGGGCCGATCTCTATCGCTCAGGGGGCTGGGATGTCTGCGGAGTTTGGGTTGATTTACTATCTGATGTTTCTTGCGCTCATCAGTGTGAATCTTGGCATTATCAACCTGTTCCCGCTTCCCGTTCTTGATGGGGGTCATCTGCTCTTTTTGGCGATTGAAAAGCTAAAAGGCGGGCCGGTATCCGAGCGAGTTCAAGACTTTAGTTATCGCATTGGCTCTATCTTGCTGGTGCTGTTAATGGGGCTTGCACTTTTCAATGATTTCTCTCGGTTGTAAGAGAGATAGTTAGGAAGAACGCATAATAACGATGGCGATGAAAAAGTTGCTCATAGCGTCGCTGCTGTTTAGCAGCGCGACCGTATACGGTGCTGACGGGTTCGTAGTGAAGGATATTCATTTCGAAGGCTTGCAGCGAGTCGCTGTTGGTGCGGCCCTTCTTAGTATGCCCGTGCGCCCAGGCGATACGGTAACTGATGATGATATCAGTAACACCATTCGTGCTCTGTTTGCTACAGGGAACTTCGAGGACGTTCGCGTCCTGCGTGATGGCGATACGCTGCTGGTTCAGGTAAAAGAGCGTCCGACTATCGCGAGCATCACGTTCTCCGGTAACAAATCGGTGAAGGATGACATGCTGAAGCAGAACCTGGAAGCATCCGGCGTTCGTGTGGGCGAATCTCTTGACCGTACCACCCTCTCTGACATTGAGAAGGGACTGGAAGACTTTTACTACAGCGTCGGTAAATACAGCGCTAGCGTGAAAGCGGTGGTCACACCGTTGCCGCGTAACCGCGTTGACCTCAAGCTGGTCTTCCAGGAAGGCGTTTCCGCCAAAATCCAACAGATCAACATCGTGGGTAACCACGCGTTCAGTACTGATGAGCTGATCTCCAACTTCCAGCTGCGCGATGAAGTGCCGTGGTGGAACGTGGTGGGCGATCGCAAGTATCAGAAACAGAAACTGGCGGGCGACCTCGAGACCCTGCGCAGCTACTATCTGGACCGCGGCTACGCACGCTTCAACATTGATTCGACTCAGGTTAGCCTGACGCCGGACAAGAAAGGTATCTATATCACCGTTAACATCACCGAAGGCGATCAGTACAAGCTGTCTGGTGTTGAGGTGAGCGGTAATCTGGCGGGCCATTCTGCAGAAATCGAAAGCTTGACTAAAGTCGAGCCGGGCGAGCTGTATAACGGCACCAAAGTGACCAAAATGGAAGATAACATTAAGAAACTTCTCGGTCGCTATGGCTACGCCTATCCGCGTGTTCAGTCGCAGCCAGAAATCAACGATGCGGATAAAACCGTTAAGCTGCACGTGAACGTTGATGCCGGTAACCGTTACTACGTACGTAAGATCCGTTTTGAAGGCAACGACACTTCCAAAGATTCCGTACTGCGTCGCGAAATGCGCCAGATGGAAGGGGCGTGGCTGGGTAGCGATCTGGTCGATCAGGGTAAAGAGCGTCTGAACCGTCTGGGTTATTTCGAAACGGTTGATGTGGATACTCAGCGCGTACCGGGCAGCCCGGATCAGGTTGATCTGGTCTACAAGGTGAAAGAGCGTAACACCGGTAGCTTCAACTTCGGTATCGGTTACGGTACGGAAAGTGGCGTGAGCTTCCAGGTGGGTGTTCAGCAGGATAACTGGTTAGGTACCGGTTACTCTGTGGGTATCAACGGCACCAAAAACGACTACCAGACGTATTCCGAGTTCTCTGTCACTAACCCGTACTTTACGGTGGATGGCGTTAGCCTCGGCGGACGTGTCTTCTACAATGACTTTAAAGCAGATGACGCTGACCTCTCCTCCTACACCAACAAAAGCTATGGTGTGGATGGGACGCTGGGCTTCCCGATCAACGAGTACAACACCCTGCGTGCAGGTTTAGGCTACGTCCACAACGACCTGTCTAACATGCAGCCGCAGGTGGCGATGAACCGTTACCTGAACTCCATTGGTCAGAGTGCCAGTACGACAACGGATAACAACGGCTTCTCCGCTGATGACTTCACCTTCAACTACGGTTGGACGTATAACAACCTCGATCGCGGATTCTTCCCGACCGACGGTAACCGCGTCAACCTTAGCGGTAAAGTCACCGTACCTGGCTCTGACAACGAGTTCTACAAGGTCACGCTGGATACCGCGTCTTACTTCCCAATCGATAACGATCACAAGTGGGTCGTGTTAGGTCGTACACGTTGGGGCTACGGCGATGGTCTGGGCGGCAAAGAAATGCCGTTCTATGAGAACTTCTATGCCGGTGGTTCCAGCACCGTGCGTGGCTTCCAGTCTAACAACATTGGTCCGAAAGCGGTGTATTACGGCGCTCCGGGGCTGAATGAATGTAATCAGGCAAGCGGCACTGTATGTAAGTCTAACGATGCGGTGGGCGGTAACGCCATGGCGGTGGCGAGCCTTGAGCTGATTGTGCCGACGCCGTTTATCAGTGATAAGTATGCTAACTCTGTCCGTACCTCCTTCTTCTGGGATACGGGTACCGTCTGGGATACTCACTGGGATAATACCGCGCAAATGCAACAGGCGGGAATTCCGGACTATAGTGATCCGAGCAATATCCGCATGTCTGCAGGTATCGCATTACAATGGATGTCTCCTCTGGGGCCGTTGGTCTTCTCCTACGCCCAGCCGTTCAAGAAATACGAAGGGGACAAAGCCGAACAATTCCAGTTTAACATTGGTAAAACCTGGTAATTGTTCAGCGCAAAGGAATGTATGTGCAGTGTAGCGATGACTCAGGTGAACACTTCGGTGGTCACCAGGCCACGCAAAAAACGGTACCTCCGGGTACGAATGGGATGGTAAGGAGTTAACTGTGAAAAAGTGGTTAGTAGCTGCAGGTTTGGGTTTAGCAATGGCGGCATCTGCTCAGGCAGCAGATAAAATTGCAATTGTTAACATGGGTAGCCTGTTCCAACAGGTTGCACAGAAAACAGGTGTTTCCGCTACGCTGGAAAACGAATTCAAAGGCCGTGCATCCGAGCTGCAGCGTCAGGAATCTGACCTTCAGTCCAAAATGCAGCGTCTGCAGCGTGATGGCTCCACCATGAAAGCGGCGGATCGTAGCAAGCTGGAAAAAGACATCATGTCTCAGCGCCAGGCTTTCTCTCAGAAAGCACAGCAGTTTGAGCAGGATCGTGCTCGTCGCTCTAACGAAGAGCGCGGCAAGCTGGTGACTCGTATCCAGACCGCAGTGAAAAGTGTGGCATCCAGCCAGAGCATCGATCTGGTTGTTGACGCGAACACCGTTGCTTACAACAGCAGCGATATCAAAGATATCACCGCTGATGTGCTGAAACAGGTTAAATAAGTAATGCCTTCAATTCGACTGGCTGATTTAGCACAGCAGTTGGATGCAGAATTACACGGTGATGGCGATATCGTCATCACCGGCGTTGCGTCCATGCAATCCGCTAAAGCAGGCCAAATTACGTTCATGGTAAATCCTAAGTACCGTGAACACCTGGCCCTTTGCCAGGCTTCTGCTGTCGTCATGACGCAGGATGATTTGCCTTTTGCTAAAAGTGCAGCTCTGGTGGTGAAAAATCCTTACCTGACCTACGCTCGCATGGCTCAAATTCTTGATAGCACGCCGCAGCCGGCGCAGGATATCGCCCCAAGCGCGGTGATTGATGCGACGGCAACGCTCGGTAACAACGTGTCTGTCGGTGCTAATGCCGTGATTGAATCTGGCGTGGTACTGGGCGACAACGTAGTGATTGGCGCGGGGTGCTTCGTTGGTAAAAAAACCAAAATCGGTGCCGGCTCCCGCTTGTGGGCCAACGTTACCGTTTACCACGAGATTGAAATCGGCGAAAATTGCCTGATCCAGTCCAGTACCGTGATCGGTGCTGATGGTTTCGGGTATGCCAACGATCGTGGTAACTGGGTGAAGATCCCGCAGCTTGGTCGCGTCATTATTGGCGATCGTGTAGAGATCGGTGCCTGTACCACCATCGACCGTGGCGCACTTGACGACACGGTGATCGGCAACGGTGTTATCATTGATAACCAGTGCCAGATTGCACATAACGTGGTAATTGGCGACAATACCGCGGTTGCAGGCGGCGTCATCATGGCGGGCAGCCTGAAAATTGGTCGTTATTGCATGATTGGCGGCGCCAGCGTGATTAACGGGCACATGGAAATTTGCGACAAGGTGACGGTCACCGGGATGGGCATGGTAATGCGCCCGATAACCGAACCTGGCGTATACTCCTCCGGTATTCCGCTACAAGCCAATAAAGTGTGGCGTAAAACCGCAGCCCTGGTGATGAATATTGATGATATGAATAAGCGTCTCAAGAGCATTGAGCGCAAGGTCAATCAGCAAGACTAAGAATTCATCATTCTGACGCCTGCATTTCCCGGCCTGCGGCATTCATACGATTGCGGCAGGCCGTGTTATTATTGCTATTCAGTATATTTTTGACAGGAAGAGTATTTTGACTACTGACACTCATACTCTGCACATTGAAGAGATTTTAGAACTTCTGCCGCACCGTTTCCCGTTCTTGCTGGTTGACCGCGTGCTGGATTTTGAAGAAGGTCGTTTTCTGCGCGCAGTGAAAAATGTTTCCGTGAACGAACCGTTTTTCCAGGGGCATTTCCCTGGTAAGCCGATTTTCCCAGGCGTTCTGATCCTCGAGGCGATGGCGCAGGCTACCGGTATTCTGGCGTTTAAAAGCGTTGGTAAACTGGAACCGGGCGAGCTGTACTACTTTGCGGGTATCGACGAAGCGCGCTTCAAGCGTCCGGTCGTGCCAGGCGATCAGATGATCATGGAAGTGACCTTTGAGAAAACCCGTCGTGGCCTGACCCGTTTTAAAGGTGTAGCGCTGGTTGACGGTAAAGTGGTTTGCGAAGCGACAATGATGTGTGCGCGTAGCCGGGAGGCCTGATACGTGATTGATAAAACTGCCTTTATTCATCCTACCGCTATTGTGGAAGAAGGTGCTGTTATCGGCGCTAACGTCCACATTGGCCCGTTTTGTCTTGTTGGCCCGAATGTCGAAATCGGAGAAGGCACCGTACTGAAATCTCACGTGGTAGTTAACGGCCACACGACCATCGGTCGTGACAATGAGATCTATCAGTTCGTG
Organism: Yokenella regensburgei; assembly: GCF_003634235.1. NCBI lineage: Bacteria > Pseudomonadati > Pseudomonadota > Gammaproteobacteria > Enterobacterales > Enterobacteriaceae > Yokenella > Yokenella regensburgei. The sequence goes on from NZ_RBIZ01000005.1 coordinate 626,197, forward strand.
TCCATCGGTGAAGTTAACCAGGATCTGAAGTACGCAGGCGAGCCGACTCGCGTGGAAGTGGGTGATCGCAACCGCATTCGCGAGAGCGTCACTATTCACCGCGGTACAGTGCAGGACGGTGGATTGACGAAGGTAGGCAACGATAACCTGCTGATGATCAATGCGCACATCGCGCATGATTGCGTCGTGGGTAATCGTTGCATCCTCGCAAACAACGCGACGTTGGGCGGGCACGTATCTATTGGTGATTTCGCTATCATTGGCGGTATGACTGCAGTTCATCAGTTCTGCATCATTGGTGCACACGTGATGGTCGGCGGCTGTTCTGGCGTTGCTCAGGACGTACCTCCGTATGTGATTGCGCAGGGCAACCATGCCACGCCGTTTGGCGTGAATATCGAAGGCCTGAAGCGTCGTGGCTTTAGCCGCGAAGCGATTACGGCTATCCGTAACGCGTACAAGCAATTGTACCGCAGCGGTAAAACGCTGGAAGAAGCCAAACCAGAGATTGAAGCTCTGGCTGAACAGCACCCGGAAGTCAAAGCGTTCACTGAGTTCTTCGAACGCTCGACGCGCGGTCTGATTCGTTAATGGCAGAACAGCGTCCCCTGACGATTGCCCTGGTCGCCGGAGAAACCTCCGGCGACATCCTTGGCGCAGGTCTTATTCGCGCCCTGAAGGCTCGCGTACCCAATGCACGCTTTGTTGGGGTTGCCGGTCCGCTGATGCAGGCGGAAGGCTGTGAAGCCTGGTACGAAATGGAAGAACTGGCGGTGATGGGGATTGTTGAAGTCCTGGGTCGTCTGCGTCGTCTGTTGCACATTCGTGCCTCCCTGACTCAACGTCTTACCGAGCTGAAACCCGACGTTTTCGTCGGTATTGATGCGCCTGATTTTAATATTACCCTTGAGGGAAATCTTAAAAAGCAGGGGATCAAAACCATTCATTACGTCAGCCCGTCCGTGTGGGCCTGGCGACAAAAACGCGTTTTCAAAATCGGCAGGTCCACCAATCTGGTGCTGGCCTTCCTGCCTTTCGAAAAAGCGTTTTACGATCGTTTCAACGTGCCGTGCCGTTTCATCGGTCATACCATGGCGGATGCGATGCCGCTCGACCCGGATAAAAATGCCGCTCGTGACGTACTGGGTATTGCGCACGACGCTCACTGCCTGGCATTGCTGCCCGGGAGCCGCGGGGCTGAAGTCGAGATGTTGAGCGCCGACTTCCTGAAGACGGCGCAGATCCTGCGGGAGCACTACCCGAATCTTGAAGTCGTGGTGCCGCTGGTGAACGCCAAACGACGTGAACAGTTTGAACGAATTAAAGCTGAAGTGGCGCCAGACCTGCATGTGCATTTACTTGATGGTAAAGGCCGTGAAGCGATGGTGGCGAGCGATGCCGCGCTGCTGGCTTCCGGTACGGCGGCGCTCGAGTGCATGCTGGCCAAGTGCCCGATGGTGGTGGGTTATCGGATGAAGCCATTTACTTTCTGGCTGGCAAAGCGGCTGGTGAAAACCGATTACGTTTCCCTGCCAAATCTGCTCGCTGGCCGGGAGCTGGTAAAAGAGCTGCTGCAGGATGAGTGCGAGCCACAGCGGCTTGCCGAGGCGCTTCTGCCACTGTTGGCGGACGGTAAAACCAGCCACGATATGCACGACACCTTCCGGGCGCTGCATCAGCAAATCCGCTGTAACGCGGATGAGCAAGCCGCCGATGCGGTTCTGGAGTTAGCACAATGATTGAATTTATCTATCCGCATACCCACCTGGTCGCGGGTGTGGATGAAGTGGGGCGTGGCCCGCTGGTTGGCGCCGTGGTCACCGCTGCGGTGATCCTCGATCCGGCCCAGCCCATCGTTGGCCTCAACGATTCCAAAAAATTATCTGAAAAGCGTCGTCTCGCGTTATTTGACGAAATCAAAGAAAAGGCACTGAGCTGGAGCCTTGGCCGCGCGGAGCCGCACGAGATCGACGAACTGAATATTTTGCACGCCACGATGCTGGCGATGCAGCGCGCCGTGGCTGGCTTACATATTCCACCTGAATATGTGCTGATAGACGGCAACCGTTGCCCGGCGCTGCCGGTGCCGTCGATGGCGGTCGTTAAAGGCGACAGCCGGGTGGCTGAAATCAGCGCCGCATCGATTCTGGCGAAGGTTACCCGTGATGCGGAGATGGCCGAGCTGGATCTCACTTTTCCCCAGTATGGCTTTGCTCAGCATAAGGGGTATCCTACCGCTTTCCATCTGGAAAAGCTGGCTCTGCACGGTGCGACTGAGCATCATCGTCGCAGTTTTGCTCCGGTAAAACGCGTACTGGGTCTCGTGTCCTGAACCGGGCATTATTAAGCAACGCGGAAATTTAAGATGGCTGAACCACGTTTCGTACACCTGCGGGTGCACAGTGACTACTCCATGATTGATGGGCTGGCGAAAACCGGGCCGCTGGTAAAAAAGGCGGCCGCACTCGGTATGCCTGCGCTGGCGATCACCGATTTCACCAACCTGTGCGGTCTGGTGAAGTTCTACGGAGCGGGACACGGTGCTGGTCTTAAACCCATCGTTGGCGCTGACTTCCACGTGCAGTGCGATCTGCTGGGTGATGAGTTTTCTCAACTGACGGTGCTTGCTGCCAATAACGTCGGCTATCAGAACCTGACGCTGCTGATTTCCCGCGCTTACCAGCGCGGTTATGGTGCTTCTGGACCGTGGATTGACCGCGACTGGCTGGTAGAGCTTCAGGAAGGACTGATCCTGTTGTCTGGGGCCCGCATGGGCGACGTCGGTAAAGCGCTGCTGCGTGGCAATATGCCGCTGGTAGAGCAGCTCGTCTCGTTCTATGAGACACATTTCCCTGACCGCTACTATCTTGAACTTATCCGTACCGGTCGTGCCGATGAAGAGAGCTATCTGCATGCTGCTGTCGACCTGGCACAGGCGCGCGGTCTGCCGGTGGTGGCCACGAACGACGTTCGTTTTATTGATTCAGGTGACTTCGACGCGCATGAGATCCGCGTTGCTATCCACGATGGATTTACGCTCGACGACCCTAAGCGCCCGCGTAACTATTCGCCGCAACAATATATGCGCAGCGAAGACGAGATGTGCGAGCTGTTTGCCGACCTCCCTGAGGCGCTGGAAAACAGCGTTGAGATAGCCAAGCGTTGTAACGTCACCGTGCGCCTTGGCGAATACTTCCTGCCGCAGTTCCCGACCGGTGAAATGAGCACCGAAGACTTCCTCGTCATGAAGTCAAAAGAGGGGCTGGAGGAGCGCCTTGAGTTCCTGTTCCCGGATCCACAGGTGCGGGCGGAACGTCGGCCGGAATACGACGAGCGCCTGGATATCGAACTGAAGGTGATAAACCAGATGGGGTTCCCGGGCTACTTCCTCATCGTCATGGAATTTATCCAGTGGTCGAAGGACAACGGCGTGCCGGTAGGGCCGGGGCGTGGCTCCGGTGCGGGCTCGCTTGTCGCCTACGCGCTCAAAATCACCGACCTCGATCCGCTGGAATTTGACCTGCTGTTCGAACGTTTCCTTAACCCGGAACGTGTCTCGATGCCTGACTTCGACGTTGACTTCTGCATGGAGAAACGTGACCAGGTGATTGAACACGTGGCGGACATGTACGGCCGTGATGCGGTATCGCAGATTATCACCTTTGGTACCATGGCAGCGAAAGCGGTTATCCGCGACGTAGGCCGCGTGCTGGGTCACCCGTATGGCTTCGTTGACCGCATCTCTAAGCTGGTGCCGCCTGACCCGGGTATGACGCTGGCGAAAGCGTTTGAAGCGGAGCCACAGCTGCCAGAAATTTACGCCGCCGATGAAGAGGTTAAAGCCCTGATCGATATGGCGCGTAAGCTCGAAGGCGTCACGCGTAACGCCGGTAAGCACGCCGGTGGGGTGGTTATCGCCCCGACCAAAATCACCGATTTTGCGCCGTTGTACTGCGACGAAGCGGGGATGCACCCGGTTACCCAGTTTGATAAAAACGACGTGGAATACGCGGGGCTGGTGAAGTTCGACTTCCTCGGCTTGCGTACGCTCACCATCATCAACTGGGCGCTTGAGATGATTAACGCCCGTCGTGAGAAGCAGGGTGAACCGCCTCTCGACATTGCGGCGATCCCGCTCGACGATAAGAAAAGCTTCGACATGCTGCAGCGCTCGGAAACCACCGCGGTATTCCAGCTTGAATCGCGTGGCATGAAAGACCTCATTAAACGTCTGCAGCCTGACTGCTTCGAAGATATGATAGCCCTGGTGGCCCTGTTCCGTCCGGGGCCGCTGCAGTCGGGGATGGTAGATAACTTTATCGACCGTAAGCACGGCCGCGAAGAGATTTCCTACCCGGACGTACAGTGGCAGCATGAGTGTCTGAAACCGGTACTGGAGCCGACCTACGGCATTATCCTGTACCAGGAACAGGTTATGCAGATTGCCCAGGAGCTCTCTGGCTATACGCTCGGCGGCGCGGATATGCTGCGTCGTGCGATGGGTAAGAAAAAGCCGGAAGAGATGGCCAAGCAGCGCGGCACCTTCGAGGAAGGGGCGAAAAAGAACGGCGTTGACGGCGAACTGGCGATGAAAATCTTCGATCTGGTGGAAAAATTCGCCGGGTACGGGTTTAACAAATCGCACTCCGCAGCCTATGCGCTGGTCTCCTACCAGACGCTGTGGCTGAAGGCGCACTATCCGGCCGAGTTTATGGCGGCGGTAATGACTGCCGATATGGATAACACCGAGAAGGTGGTTGGCCTGGTGGATGAATGCTGGCGCATGGGGCTTAAAATTCTGCCGCCAGATATCAACTCCGGGCTGTATCATTTCCACGTTAACGACGACGGTGAAATTGTTTACGGTATCGGCGCGATCAAAGGCGTCGGTGAAGGGCCGATTGAAGCTATCATCGAGGCTCGCAATAATGGCGGCTATTTCCGCGAGCTGTTTGACCTGTGCGCGCGGACCGACATTAAAAAGCTGAACCGTCGGGTGCTGGAAAAACTGATTATGTCCGGGGCGTTTGACCGCCTTGGGCCGCACCGTGCAGCACTGATGAACTCGCTGAACGATGCTTTAAAGGCAGCGGATCAGCACGCCAAAGCCGAGGCGATAGGGCAGGCAGATATGTTCGGCGTTCTGGCGGAAGAGCCGGAGCAGATTGAACAATCCTATGCCAGCTGTCAGCCGTGGCCAGAACAAACGGTACTGGATGGTGAAAGGGAAACGCTGGGGCTGTATTTGACCGGGCACCCGATTACCCAGTATCTGAAAGAAATTGAGCGCTATGTCGGAGGCTGTAGGCTGAAAGACATGCATCCGACCGATCGTGGTAAAGTCACCACGGCGGCGGGGCTCGTGATTGCCTCGAGGGTTATGGTCACCAAACGCGGCAATCGTATCGGCATCTGTACGCTGGATGACCGTTCCGGACGCCTTGAAGTGATGTTATTCACGGATGCTCTGGATAAATATCAGCACCTGCTGGAAAATGACCGCATACTTATCGTCAGCGGACAGGTCAGCTTTGATGACTTCAGTGGGGGGCTTAAAATGACCGCCCGCGAAGTCATGGACATTGACGAAGCTCGCGAAAAATACGCGCGCGGGCTTGCTATCTCGCTGACGGACAGGCAAATTGATGACCAGCTTTTAAACCGTCTCCGTCAGTCTCTGGAACCCCACCGCTCGGGGACCATTCCAGTACACCTCTATTATCAGAGGGCTGATGCACGCGCACGGTTGCGTTTTGGCGCGACATGGCGTGTCTCTCCGAGCGATCGTTTACTCAACGATCTGCGTAGCCTTATCGGCACGGAGCAGGTGGAACTGGAGTTTGACTAATACAGGAATACTATGAGTCTGAATTTCCTTGATTTCGAACAGCCGATTGCCGAGCTGGAAGCGAAAATCGATTCCCTGACGGCAGTGAGCCGCCAGGATGAAAAACTGGATATTAACATCGACGAAGAAGTGCATCGTCTGCGTGAAAAAAGCGTAGAACTGACGCGTAAAATCTTCGCCGATCTTGGCGCATGGCAGGTTGCCCAGCTGGCACGCCATCCGCAACGTCCATATACCCTGGATTACGTCCGCCTGGCCTTCGACGAGTTTGACGAGCTGGCAGGTGACCGTGCCTATGCCGACGACAAAGCGATTGTCGGCGGGATTGCGCGTCTCGACGGACGTCCGGTGATGATCATTGGTCATCAGAAAGGCCGTGAAACCAAAGAGAAGATCCGTCGTAACTTTGGTATGCCGGCACCGGAAGGCTACCGCAAAGCGCTGCGCCTGATGGAAATGGCAGAACGTTTCAACATGCCGATCATCACCTTCATCGACACCCCAGGGGCATACCCGGGCGTGGGCGCGGAAGAGCGTGGTCAGTCCGAAGCGATCGCCCGTAACCTGCGTGAAATGTCACGTCTGAGCGTACCGGTTATCTGCACCGTTATTGGTGAAGGTGGTTCCGGCGGCGCGCTGGCGATTGGCGTGGGCGATAAAGTGAATATGCTGCAGTACAGCACCTATTCCGTTATCTCTCCGGAAGGCTGTGCTTCCATTCTGTGGAAAAGCGCCGACAAAGCTCCGCTGGCTGCCGAAGCCATGGGTATCATCGCGCCGCGTCTGAAAGAGCTGAAGCTTATTGATTCTATCGTTCCAGAGCCGCTGGGTGGCGCACACCGCAACCCGGAAGCGATGGCCGCGAGCCTGAAAGCGCAGCTGATTTCTGACCTGGCTGAGCTCGACACCATGAGCAAAGAAGAGCTGACCAATCGTCGCTACCAGCGTCTGATGGGTTACGGCTACGCGTAATTGCCGGATCCTTCTGAAAAGCCGCACATTGTTGCGGCTTTTTTTATGCCCGAAGAAGCGCCAGGCTATGATTAATAAAACGTTTTCAGGAGGAACATGTGAATATTATCGCTATCATGGGGCCGCACGGAGCCTGGCATAAAGACGAACCGATCAAAGAACTGGAAGCGGCGCTTACCCGGCGTGGGTTCAGGGCCATCTGGCCGCAGAACAGTGCGGATCTTATCAAGCTGATTGAACACAACCCACGCATCTGCGGGGTGATTTTCGACTGGGACGAATACGGTGTTTCACTATGTAGTGAGATTAACCATCTGAACGAGCATCTTCCGCTGTTTGCCTTTATCGATACCCATTCGACAATGGACGTGACGGTCCAGGATCTGCGCATGGCGCTGTGGTTCTTCGAATATGCACTGGAGCAGTCGGAAGAGATAGCTGACCGCGTTCGTCAGTATATTGGCGAATACCTCGACAACATCACACCGCCGTTTACCAAAGCGCTGTTCACCTACGTGAAAGAGGGCAAATATACCTTCTGTACGCCGGGCCATATGGGCGGTACCGCGTATCAGAAAAGCCCCGTAGGTTGCCTGTTTTACGATTTCTTTGGCGGTAACACCCTGAAAGCGGATGTTTCTATCTCGGTTACGGAACTTGGCTCACTGCTCGACCACAGCGGACCACACCTCGAGGCGGAAGAGTACATTGCCCGTACTTTTGGGGCCGAGCAAAGCTATATCGTGACCAACGGGACCTCTACCTCGAACAAGATTGTCGGGATGTACGCCGCGCCCACCGGCAGCACGCTGCTTATCGACAGAAACTGCCATAAATCGCTCGCTCATTTGCTGATGATGAGCGACGTCGTACCGCTGTGGTTAAAACCCACCCGCAACGCGCTCGGGATCCTGGGGGGCATTCCCCGGCGGGAATTTACCCGTGAAAGCATTACGCAGAAGGTAGCCGCCACGCAGCAGGCGCAGTGGCCGGTGCATGCCGTTATCACCAACTCCACCTACGACGGCCTGCTGTACAACACCACCTGGATAAAAAAGACGCTCGATGTGCCCTCTATCCATTTTGATTCTGCCTGGGTGCCGTACACGCATTTTCACCCCATCTATCAGGGGAAAAGCGGTATGAGCGGTGAACGCGAAGCGGGCAAAGTCATTTTTGAAACGCAGTCGACTCACAAAATGCTGGCGGCGCTATCGCAGGCTTCGCTAATCCATATCAAAGGTGATTATGACGAAGAGACGTTTAATGAGTCCTTCATGATGCACACCTCGACATCGCCAAGCTACCCGATTGTTGCCTCGGTGGAGACTGCGGCAGCAATGCTGCGGGGTAACCCTGGAAGACGTCTTATTCACCGTTCCGTTGAGCGTGCGCTGCACTTTCGCCGCGAGGTTCAGCGCCTGCGCGAAGAGTCCGACGGGTGGTTTTTTGATATCTGGCAGCCGCAGGAAGTAGAGAGCGCGGAGTGCTGGCCAGTTTCTCCCGGCGAGAGCTGGCACGGCTTTAGTGACGCCGACGCCGATCATATGTTTCTCGATCCGGTGAAGGTCACGATCCTCACGCCTGGCATGGATGAGCAGGGTACCATGAGCGAGGAGGGTATCCCGGCCGCGCTGGTGGCGAAATTCCTCGATGAGCGCGGCGTGGTCGTGGAGAAGACCGGGCCTTACAACCTGCTGTTCCTGTTCAGTATCGGTATTGATAAAACCCGGGCGATGAGCCTGCTGCGTGGCCTTACCGAATTTAAACGTGCCTACGATCTCAACCTGCGGGTGAAGAATATGCTGCCGGATCTGTATGCCGAAGATCCGGATTTCTATCGCAATATGCGGATTCAGGATCTGGCTCAGGGGATCCACCAACTGATTCGTAAGCATCAGCTTTCGCGCCTGATGCTGCAGGCGTTCGACGTGTTGCCGGAGATGAAAATGACGCCGCATCAGGCCTGGCAACGACAGATTAGAGGCGAGGTAGAAACGATTGAGCTGCAAAATCTGGTAGGCAGAGTATCAGCCAATATGATTTTGCCATACCCACCGGGTGTGCCTTTGCTGATGCCGGGCGAGATGATTACCGAAGAGAGTCGGGCAGTACTCGATTTTCTGCTGATGCTATGCTCGGTGGGGCAACATTACCCTGGTTTCGAAACCGATATCCACGGTGCCCGTCGCGGTGAGGATGGCGTTTATCGGGTACGGGTCTTAAAAAATCACTGAGGACTTGCGCAGTCGGGTCAGTGGCGAGTAACGTGTTTTCAAAACGTTAAGGAGGAAATCCATGCTGGGGTTAAAACAGGTTCACCATATTGCCATCATCGCGTCTGACTATGTGAAGAGCAAAGCGTTCTACTGCGATATTCTCGGGTTTACTCTGCAGAGTGAAGTGTATCGTGAAGCGCGTGATTCCTGGAAAGGTGACCTGGCGCTGAACGGGCAGTATGTGATTGAGCTGTTTTCGTTCCCGTTTCCTCCGAAGCGCCCATCACGCCCGGAGGCGTGCGGGCTGCGCCATCTGGCATTCAGCGTGGACGACATTGATCGCGCGGTGAAGCACCTGGAGGCCCACGGTGTTGCCTGTGAAGCCGTGCGTATCGATCCCTATACCGATAAGCGTTTTACCTTTTTCAACGATCCTGACGGCCTGCCGCTGGAGCTGTATCAGCAATAACGCTTGTCATCGTAAACGTAGCCCGGTAACGTGCCGGGTTAGGTTTCTTTAACACCATACCATCATGAAAACCCCGGAAATCGCTCACTCACTTGCCCCCCGCCAACGTTTTTTAGTGGCGTTCAGCGGCGGCCTCGACTCCACCGTGTTGCTCCATCAACTGATGTGCTGGCGCCAGCAAAACCCGGCTATTCAGCTCCGCGCTATCCACATCCATCATGGCCTTAGCGCCAATGCTGATGATTGGGTCATACACTGCCAACAGCTATGCCAGCAGTGGGATATCCCGCTAGAGGTGGTGCGCGTGACGCTGGTGGATGAAGGGAAGGGAATTGAGGCTCATGCCCGTGAGGCGCGCTATGCGGCGTTTCGCATCTCCCTGCGGGAGGGTGAAGCGCTGGTGACGGCACAACATCAGAACGACCAGTGTGAGACTTTCCTGCTCGCGCTTAAACGCGGTAGCGGCCCGGCAGGGCTATCGGCAATGCCGACGGTCGCAGATTTTGCCGGTAGTGAACTGCTGCGCCCGTTGCTGAATTGTTCTCGCGACGAGTTACTGACGTGGGCGCAGCAGCACAACCTCTCATGGATAGAAGACGAATCTAATCAGGATGATGCCTACGACCGTAATTTTCTGCGCTTGCGGGTTGTACCTGTGCTTACTCGCCGCTGGCCGCATTTTGCCCAGGCTGTAGCTCGAAGCGCGGCGCTGTGCGGTGAACAGGAGCAATTGCTGGATGAACTGCTGGCGGCTGAGCTCAGTGCATTGGTCACCGATGAGGGGACGCTGCTGCTGGCACCGCTGGAAAGCATGAGTGCGGTGAAACGCGCCGCGCTGCTGCGCCGGTGGCTTAGCATGCACACGCGACAGATGCCTTCGCGGGAGATGCTCGGGCGAATCTGGCAAGAAGTCGCACAGGCGCGTGAGGATGCGGCCCCTTGTCTACGGCTCGGTGATTTTGAAATTCGCCGCTATCAGCAACAGCTGTGGTGGCTGCCGCTGCAGCAGCGTTACGCCGAAGCCATTTTCCCCTGGGGTGACATTAGCGAACCACTTATTCTGCCATCTGCCATGGGCGCATTGGCTCTTGAGCCTGGCGGTACGCTGCGTGCGCCAGCCCATGATGAGGTTGTCACTATTCGCTTTAAGGCTTCCGGCGTGCTGCACATCGTGGGCCGTCAGGGGGGACGCAAGCTTAAAAAGATCTGGCAGGAGCTGGGGGTGGCGCCGTGGCGCCGGGATACCACGCCGCTGCTGTTTTATGGTGAGACCCTGATAGCCGCGGCTGGAGTATTTGTTACGCGTGAAGGGCTGGCTGATGAAGGGCAAGGCTTAGCGCTGACGTGGAGAAAGAACGGGCAGTAATCATCTGCCCGTTGAATATGTTATGACTCGCTAACCACCACCGTGCCGATTTCCGGGTGGCTGAAGCTGGTAATTTTGTCGAGACGCAGTTCGCGTTCTGCACCCTTGTGATCGACGATCAGGTATTCGACGTTTTTACGCGTAATTAAGTCGTTTGCCTTCGCTTGCAACTCTTCGCCGTCTTTTAGCAACAGCGTCAAAACCAGGTGATGCTGGCAGGCGAGCTCGAGATTGTCATAATCATCGCAATTGATGGGTTGATAAGTATCATTCATTGACATAATCGCTCACCAGTAAGTTTGCAGCGGCATAGGCTGCTTTTTCTCTGACCGATTCTGAAAGCGAACTATCAGAGGCAATCTCATTCATTGCTTTCAGCACACAACCCAGCGCATCCGGGATATACCCTAAGTCTCCGCTGGCAATTTCCGCATAACGTTTGCGTATTAACTCACAATATTTTTCCACATGCCCTCCTGTCAGCGTTCTGACTCAACCGTGGGATGCAAGTTTAAGCCTACGAAGATTAACTCTGTTTAGCAAGGTGACTATACCACACTCATTTAAGCATTATCAGCAGGATGAATGAGTGCAACCGTAAATGCTAACAGCCTTTTGTCGCTGATTTCGCTACAATGTACGCCATTTTTCGCAGGAGTTAAGTCATGGCGCTGAAAGCGACAATTTACAAAGCAACGGTTAACGTAGCCGATATGGATCGCAACCAGTTTCTGGACGCAAACCTGACGCTGGCCCGTCATCCATCAGAAACGGAAGAGCGGATGATGCTGCGCCTGCTGGCGTGGCTGAAGTATGCCGATGAACGCCTGCAGTTCACCCGTGGCCTGAGCGCTGAAGACGAGCCGGAGGCGTGGCTGCTGAACGACCACCTGGCTATCGACCTGTGGATTGAGCTGGGGCTGCCGGATGAGCGGCGCATCAAAAAAGCCTGTTCACGAGCGCAGGATGTGGCTCTGTTTACTTATAACAGTCGCGCGGCAGAAATCTGGTGGCAGCAGAACCAGTCGAAGCTGGCTGCCTTCAAGAACCTGAGCATCTGGTATCTGGATGATACCCAACTGGCGCAGCTGTGTACGTTTGCCGCCCGGACGATGAACCTTCAGGCGACCGTACAGGACGGCATTATCTGGCTGTCGGATGATAAGAATAATCTGGAAATTAACTTCACTGCCTGGCAACAACCTGCATGATTGTCATCTCGCGAACCGTTTCTATTCCTGACGAAGAGGTCGTGATGACAGCGATCCGCGCACAGGGTGCGGGCGGGCAGCATGTGAACAAAGCCTCAACGGCAGTGCATCTGCGCTTTGACATTCGGGCCTCAAGCCTGCCAGAGTATTATAAGGAGCGTCTGCTCGAAGCCCGTCATCATCTTATTTCCGATGACGGAGTGATTATTATAAAGGCGCAGGAATACCGCAGTCAGGAGATGAATCGCGAAGCGGCGATTGCCCGGCTGGTGAGCATGATTCAGGAATTAACCGCAGTGCAGAAAAGTCGTAAAGCGACCCGACCAACTCGTGCCTCAAAAGAGCGCCGGTTGACATCAAAGTCACAAAAATCGTCGGTTAAAGCGCTGCGTGGGAAAGTTCGTCATGACTAGCGAATGACGAATGGCATATTTGAGAATAAGGAACTCAAGGTGAATAAAGCGATATTGTCAGTAGCGGTGGCGTGTACGCTATTTACGCTCATTGGCTGCAACAACCGGTCTGAAGTAGATACCATCAAGCCTGCTGCATCGGAAGAGTTAAAACCGATGCAACAAAGCTGGCGCGGCGTGTTGCCGTGCGCCGACTGTGAAGGCATTGAGACCTCGCTGTTCCTGGAAAAAGATGGTACCTGGGTAATGAATGAGCGCTATCAGGGCGTGAGTCACGAGCCCTCTTCCTTTGCTTCTTATGGCCGTTGGGCGCGTACCGCAGATAAGCTGGTGCTGACGGACAGCAAAGGTGAGAAATCCTACTACCGGGCGAAGGGCGATAAGCTGGTGATGCTGGATCGTGAAGGTAATCCGATCGAGTCCTCGCTTAACTACACGCTGGAACCAGTAAAAGCGAGCCTGCCAACCACGCCAATGGCGATGCGCGGCATGTATTTCTACATGGCTGATGCGGCTATCTTTACCGACTGTGCAACCGGGCAGCGTGTGGCGGTAGCAAGCAATGCTCAGCTGGAGCGCGACTATGCGGCAGCGCGCGGGACAGAAACCAAGCCAATTCTGCTGGTGGTTGAAGGTCACTTCACGCTTGAGCCGAATCCGGACACCGGGGCGATGGTAAAAACGCTGATGGCGGGCAAGCAGAGCAAATTTATTCCCGGCAAAGACTGCGACGAATAAAGCGAATGAAAAGAAAAAGCCTCGCGATGCGAGGCTTTTTTTATGGGCTTAGCCTTTAATGGCTTTGACCAGGTAGTTGAGAATGTCGCCGGTCTTAATCAGTTCTTTCTCACCGTTACGACGGTATTTATATTCGATATCGTCGTTGTCGAGGTTACGGTCGCCGATCACGATGGTGTGCGGAATACCGATGAGCTCCATATCGGCAAACATCACGCCCGGACGCTCTTTACGATCGTCCATCAGCACTTCAATACCCTGTGCGCGCAGTTCAGCATACAGTTTCTCAGCCAGTTCCTGTACACGATAGGATTTGTGCATGTTCATCGGCAGGATTGCAACCTGGAACGGAGCGATGGCTTCTGGCCATACGATACCGCGATCGTCGTAGTTCTGCTCAATGGCGGCAGCCACCACACGAGTGACCCCGATACCGTAGCAGCCCATGGTCAGGATCTGGTTACGACCATCTTCGCCCTGCACCGAGGCGTTCAGCGCCTGGGAGTACTTGGTACCCAGTTGGAAGATGTGTCCGACTTCGATACCGCGTTTAATCAGCAGTGTGCCTTTGCCATCCGGGCTCGGATCGCCGGCCACCACGTTACGGATATCGGCGATTTCCGGAGTCGCAACGTCGCGATCCCAGTTGATACCGAAGTAGTGCTTACCGTCGATGTTAGCGCCGGCAGCGAAATCGCTCATGGCAGCAACGGTACGGTCGATAACCACCGGAACCGGCAGGTTAACCGGGCCAAGAGAGCCTGGGCCAGCGTTCACCAGCGCACGGATCTCTTCTTCAGTTGCGAAGGTCAGCGGGCTTGCGACCAGCGCCAGCTTCTCAGCTTTCACTTCGTTCAGCTCGTGATCGCCGCGAACCAGCAGGGCAACCAGCGGAGACTTGCTGTCTTCTACCGCTTTAACCAGCAGAGTTTTAACGGTTTTCTCAATCGGCAGATTGAACTGCTCAACCAGCTCGGCGATGGTTTTCGCGTTCGGCGTGTCGACCAGGGTCATTTCCTGAGTGGCCGCGGCGCGCGGTGTTGTTGGAGCCAGTGCTTCAGCAAATTCGATGTTAGCGGCGAAATCAGAGCTGTCAGAGAAGATAACGTCATCTTCGCCGCTCTGCGCCAGAACCTGGAACTCGTGGGACGCGCTGCCGCCGATGGAGCCGGTATCAGCCTGCACGGCGCGGAAATCCAGACCCATACGGGAGAAGATTTTGCTGTACGCGGCGTACATCGCATCGTAGGTCTCCTGCAGAGATTCCTGAGAAGTATGGAAAGAGTAGGCATCTTTCATCAGGAATTCACGGGAGCGCATTACGCCAAAGCGCGGACGAACTTCGTCACGGAACTTGGTCTGGATCTGGAAGAAGTTCAGCGGCAGCTGTTTGTAAGAGTTGAGCTCGTTACGAATCAGGTCGGTGATAACTTCTTCATGAGTTGGGCCGAGGACGAATGGACGCTCGCCACGGTCAACAAAACGCAGCAGTTCCGGGCCGTACTGCTCCCAACGACCACTCTCCTGCCACAGATCGGCTGGCTGCACCACTGGCATAGACACCTCGATGGCACCGGCGTTGTTCATCTCTTCACGCACGATGTTTTCGACTTTTTTCAGGACGCGCAGACCGGTCGGCAGCCAGGTGTATAACCCGGAGGCCAGTTTGCGGATCATCCCGGCGCGCAGCATCAGCTGGTGGCTGATGACTTCGGCGTCGGCAGGTGTCTCCTTCAGGGTGGAGAGCAGATATTGGCTAGTACGCATGTTGTTACGGTTCCATTTGGACGATCGGAACAGGCTGAAGGTCAGCCTGATTCAATAAAAGTGGTTTAGTCTATCAGCCTGGCAGAGATGCCAAAAGAGAGGACAATAAAATTAGCGCGGTTCCAGCGCAAAGACTTCAAATCCGAGGTCAGTTACCCGCCAGCGAACGTTGAAATCATACAGCCAGACGGCGTAGGTTTTGCCACTCTCTTCTTCTTTACGATAAGCCGGGCGCGGATCCTGAGCCAGAACTTCATGAATAAAGGTTCTGAGCTGCGGGTAATGCTTGCGCAGCGTAGCCAGTTGCGTTTCTACATCAGCGGTAAAGCTGACCGCAACGTCTGCCTGTGGAGCCTGCTGAGCATAGCTCGCCGTGGCCTCCGGCAGCGCTTCGGCGAAGGGCAGGTAAGGTTTGATATCAACAACCGGTGTGCCATCAACCAGATCCAGACTACCGAGCTGCAGGATCACCTGATCCTTCTCGCAGCGAATGCCCTTCAGCTCAACCAGTGACATACCAATCGGGTTGGGACGAAAGGTTGAACGCGTAGCGAACACGCCCATGCGGGCATTCCCACCCAGTCGCGGAGGCCTGACCGTTGGACGCCAGCCGCCATCCATCGTCTGATGGAAGACAAACAGCACCCATAAATGGCTAAAGCCTTCGAGACCGCGAACGGCGTCAGCCTGATTATACGGAGGGAGCAGACGAAGTTCCCCGCTGGCGCTTTTCACTAACCCGGGCTGGCGAGGAACGGCAAACTTCTCTTTATAAGGTGAGCAGATAACGCCTATCTGCTCAAACTCAAATGCACTCATTTCGCCGAAACGTTGAGCGCAGAGCCGGTGCACACGGCCTGACGATAGCAGCCCGGTGTTCCGCTGGTGACTTCACAGCTGTGCAGCAGTACCGCGTTGGCTTTCATTTTTGACGCGTTAATCTGCATGCGTTTGCGTGCGGTCGGAATGTTTGGCGGTGAATCCTGGTTAGTTGCCTGGCAGGAATCGCCGGAAACATCACCCAGTTCACGGAAAGGTTTACCCAGTAATGCTTCAGCGCTGGTGTAGATTTTTACCGGCACAGGGCGTGGCGCTTTGGGTTTTGCAGGCTCCGCTTTTGGCGGGGTTGCGGTGCTTTGTACGGGTTCTACAGGAGATCTGCTTAGCATGGAGCAGCCGCTCAACATAAGCGCCAATAAACAGATCGGTAAAGCACGCATAATATTTCCTCGGTGAATGATAAACCAGGCAGGTATTGAAGCAGTTGCTGGTTAAAATGACAAGACGGGCATATAGCCCGTCCTGATGATATTACAGCAAGAAAAGATTACCAGCCTTTAACAGCACCGCCGTTAAAGATTTTGTTCGCGCCTTCAGAGACTTCATCTGACTGGTAGGCCTCAACAAATTTCTTCACGTTTTCCGCATCTTTATTATCTTCGCGGGCAACAATCAGGTTCACGTACGGAGAGTCTTTATCTTCAACAAAGATACCGTCTTTTGCCGGAGTCAGACCAATCTGGCTGGCGTAGGTGGTGTTGATAACCGCGAGGGCAATCTGCGCATCGTCCAGAGAGCGCGGCAGCTGCGGAGCTTCCAGCTCAACAATCTTCAGGTTTTTCGGGTTCTCAGCAACATCCAGTACGGTTGGCAGCAGACCAACACCGTCTTTCAGCTTAATAAGACCGACTTTCTGCAGCAGCAGCAGGGAACGACCGAGGTTGGTCGGATCGTTAGGAACAGCAATCTGGGCACCCGGCTGCAGCTCATCCAGAGATTTGATTTTCTTGGAGTAGCCTGCGATTGGGTAAACGAAGGTATTGCCGACCGGTACCAGCTTGTAGCCACGATCTTTGATCTGCTGATCCAGATACGGTTTGTGCTGGAAGGCGTTAGCATCGATATCGCCTTTGCTCAGCGCTTCGTTCGGCAGCACGTAATCGTTGAAGGTTACCAGCTCAACGTCCAGGCCATATTTCTCTTTCGCGACTTTCTGGGCAATCTCAGCAACCTGCTGTTCAGCACCGACAATCACGCCAACTTTAATGTGGTTTGGATCTTTCTCGTCCTGACCGCAACCCACTAATGCCAGAGAACCAATCAGGGCGCCAACCGCCGCAAAGGTTTTGAATTTGAACGTCATGTCTCTTCCTTATTTATGTGTTGTGTGTAACGTTACTTGTGAGTGACAGCCCGGACGATGCGATCGCCGCTGAACTGAATTAAATAGACCAGAACCACCAACAATACCAGCACCGTATTCATCACCGTGGCGTTATAGCCGATGTAGCCGTACTGATAACCGATTTGCCCCAGCCCGCCAGCACCTACTGCACCACCCATTGCCGAGTATCCCACGAGGGTAATCAGGGTAATGGTGGCCGCATTGACCAGGCCCGGCAGCGCTTCAGGCAGCAGAACCTTGCGGATGATCTGCATCGGCGTTGCGCCCATGGCGCGCGATGCCTCTATCAGCCCGGTCGGGATCTCCAGCAGGGCGTTCTCCACCATGCGTGCGATGAAGGGCGCAGCACCTACCGTTAGCGGTACAATCGCTGCCTGCAGACCAATCGAGGTTCCAACAATCACGCGGGTGAACGGGATCATCCACACCAGTAAGATAATGAAAGGAATAGAACGGAAGATATTCACCAGCGCGGAGAGGGTGTTATAGAGCTTCGCGTTCGCAATAATTTGCCCCGGACGGGTGATGTACAACAACACGCCAACCGGCAGGCCAATAACAAAGCCGAAAAATCCGGAAACGAACGTCATCGCCAGCGTCTCCCAGACGCCGCGGGCCAGCAACCACATCATTGCCTCAGACATAACCCAGCACCTCTACTTTTACATGGTGTTCCTGCAGCCAGGCAATGGCGGCTTGCGTATCTTCTTGCGAACCGTGCATCTCGGTCAGCATGATGCCGAACTTCACGCCGCCGGCGTAATCCATCTGCGCGCTAATAATGTTGTTGTTGACGTTAAAGCGGCGAGCGGTTTCGGAAAGCAGCGGGGCATCAACGGACTGACCGGTGAACTCCATGCGCAGCATCGGAACGCTGTCGGCAAGCGGTGCATCTTTCATGCGTGCCAGATAGTCTTCCGGAATATCGAGATGCAGCGTGGACTGAATGAACTGCTGAGCCAGCGGGGTCTTCGGATGAGAGAACACCTCGCTCACCGTATCCTGTTCAATCAACTGACCGTTACTGATCACGGCGACGCAGTCACAGATGCGTTTCACCACATCCATCTCGTGAGTAATAAGGAGGATAGTCAGGCCGAGGCGGCGGTTAATGTCTTTCAGCAGCTCAAGAATAGAGCGGGTGGTCGCCGGGTCGAGGGCGCTGGTGGCTTCATCGCACAGCAGTACCTTCGGGTTGCTTGCCAGCGCACGGGCAATCGCCACACGCTGTTTCTGCCCGCCGGAGAGGTTTGCCGGGTAGCTGTCGTGCTTATCGCTAAGCCCAACCAGCTCCAGCAGCTCGCTCACGCGGCGCTTAATTTCGTCTTTTGGCGTATTGTCGAGTTCAAGCGGCAGCGCGACGTTGCCAAATACCGTGCGTGATGCCAGCAGGTTAAAGTGCTGGAAGATCATGCCAATCTGGCGACGTGCTTTTGTCAGCGCAGACTCAGAAAGGGTAGTCAGTTCCTGACCATCGACCAGAACGCTTCCCTGGCTTGGGCGTTCGAGTAGGTTAACGCAGCGGATAAGCGTGCTTTTACCCGCACCGGAAGCGCCAATGACGCCATAAATTTGTCCGGCAGGGACATGCAGGCTCACATCGTTGAGTGCCTGGATGGTACGGGTCCCCTGTTGGAACACTTTGGTGATATTCGAAAGTTTTATCATTAGGTATTTATTATCGTTCAGAAGTTAGCCGTGGCATTTCTACTGCTGGATGCCGTCGTGGGCATCAACGAAATGGATGTTAAGGCATCCAGACGTCTAAATCAATCTGACATTCAATAATGAGCACTTTCTTGCATCACGAAACATGCGATACTAGCGGCACAGGCTTATTTCAGGAGCATATCGTGGCAATGTCAGTCCCCGCAGTTTTTCTCGATCGTGATGGCACTATTAATGTTGATCATGGTTACGTCCATGAAATCGACGAGTTTGAATTTATAGAAGGTGTCATCGATGCCATGCGTGAGCTTAAAGCGATGGGCTTTGCCCTGGTGCTGGTGACCAACCAGTCCGGAATTGCGCGCGGTAAATTTACCGAAGCACAGTTTGAAACGCTGACCGAGTGGATGGACTGGTCGCTTGCCGACCGTGGGGTTGATCTTGATGGTATCTATTATTGCCCGCATCACCCGCAGGGAAGTGTAGAAGCATTCCGTCAGGTCTGTGATTGCCGTAAGCCGCACCCGGGTATGCTCATCTCCGCCCGTGACTTTTTGCACATCGATATGGCCGCTTCTTATATGGTGGGCGATAAAGTAGAAGATATGCAGGCAGCAGCAGCAGCCGAAGTAGGGACTAAAGTTCTGGTTCGTACCGGTAAACCTGTCACCGAAGAAGCCGAAAATGCCGCTGACTGGGTGATTAATAGCCTTGCAGACCTGCCTGCAGCCATCAAAAAGCTGAGAAAACAGGCGTAATGATGAAAAGATGAGCGGTTGAAATAAAAATGCATTTTTCCGCTTGTCATTCCTCGGAAGCTCCCTATAATGCGCCTCCATCGACACGGAACAACGGCAAACAAGCCGCCGGGTTGAAAGAGAAAAACTTCTGAAAAATGGGGTTGACTCTGAAAGAGGAAAACGTATTATACGGGACCTCGCAACGGTGAGCGAAAGCCGCGTTGCACTGCTCTTTAACAATTTATCAGACAATCTGTGTGGGCACTCAAAGTGACATGGATTCTTAACGTCCTCGGACGAAAAATGAATACCAAGTCTCAAAGAGTGAACACGTAATTCATTACGAAGTTTAATTCTACGAGCATCAAACTTAAATTGAAGAGTTTGATCATGGCTCAGATTGAACGCTGGCGGCA